>JAPPGH010000006.1 GCA_026914155.1 Candidatus Palauibacter rhopaloidicola
GAACTGCGTCTGTAGCTCGTTCACCGCGTCCACCCACGGACTCGTGCCCTGCGCCATCAGCGCACCGGGCGTCACCATGAGCAGCACGGCCCACGCAGCCGCCAGCGTCGCTCTCAGCAGCTTCTTCATTTCTGGTTCTCCTCCTCTTGGGGGTTCAGGGGACGGCGGCCTGTCCGCCGCCCCGGGTGTCCGCGATTCGATTTCGGGACCACTCCTCGACCTCCGACTCGATCCAAACCACCACGCCCTCGCCCAGCAGAATCGGCGAAGGGAAACGCCGGCACTTGGCCCACCTTCGGATCGTGCTCCGCGAGAGGCTGGTCCGGGCCTGCACCTCCGATATCCGCAGGAAGCGGGTCGGCGGCCTCCGTGTCTGATCGTGCTTCTCGGTCATGGCTCTGCTCCTGGTCGTTCTCCCCGCCCGCGTCAATGGCTTCCGCTGCCTTGGGCGGCGGGGCGGAGTCCGGGTGCCGCCCGGATCGCCATCGAACGCGGCCATGAACGCCAGAACCCGGCCCGCCGGCCTGAGCCAAGGCGCGCGTGCGGCCTTCATCCGGCGCACCGGGATCGGGGGCGCGCCCAGTGCCCTCATGCCCAACGCCGCGGGCCTCAGGCCCGTGCTTTCGAGAAACGCCTTCACCCGCGTGTTGAATGGCTCCTCCAGCGTGTCCGTGACTGCTGTTAACCAGCCGCATCGATGCCCGTAACGTTGAAGAAGTGTTTTCAAGCACGTCAACTCCTCCCAAACCGGCTAAGTGTTTATGGTGTATCATGTTGTGTCATGCGGTGTCAGCCGATTCGGACGGCTCCGCCAGTGGCCCGGCAAAACACCCCCCTTGGGTGGTCGCGGGAGGTGTCCGCCCAGGGGTCTGGAGCGAGACCGCGAGGCCGGTTTCGGTCATCCCCGCCTTCGCGTGGCCGGATGAAGGGAGGCCGGTGCGAGGGCGGGGGCTGGCGCGATCCCGCACCCCGCGCCGCGGCCTAGGGCTACCGGCCCGGTGGACCCCGGCCGACTTGCGGATCCGGTCGTAAGCGGGGTTATTCCAACCCCATGGGACAAACGAAGAGGAGCGACGCGATACTACGGGATCCGGTGCGCCGCCGGCTGCTCCGGCTGCTCACGGCGAAGGGCTCGAACCTGCGCATCGCCTCGGTCGCGATGGGCCGGAACGACGCCTGCCTGCAGCAGTTCGTCTACCGGGGCACGCCGAAGGTCCTCGCTGAGGACGACCGCGAGATACTGGCGGAGCATCTGGGATGCCGGCCCGAGCTTCTCAAGCACGGGCGGAGCTTCCGGCTCTCGACGCGCGCCAGGCGTCCGCCTCCCTCCGACGCCTACTCCGCGCCCATCGGTTACAGCGCCGTGCCGGAGGCCGATGTCAGAATGGAGCCGGACGCGGAGGCCTGGAACGGCGAGCTCCGGGAGACCGGGGAGGCTTGGCTGTTCGCCGATTCGTTCATCCGCCACCGGCTGCGGGCCGATCCCGGTGACCTGTGGATGATCGAGGTGGACGGGGACCCGATGGAGCCGCTGCTCTCAAGCGGCGACCACATCCTGATCGACGTAAGCCGGACGGTGCCCGCGCCGCCGGGGATCTTCGTGATCTGGGACGGCATCGCGCTCGTCGCGAAGCGGATCGAGCATGTCCCGCACTCCGACCCGCCCCGCGTGGTCCTCAAGTCACTCAATCCCGAGTACGACAGCCACGAACGGCCTGCCACCGAGGTACGCGTCGTCGACTGCGTCCTCTGGGTCTCCAGACGGCTGTAGGACACGCCGGAAGCCGAGACTCCCGCGCCGCCGGCCGTTCCCCGTCAGATCAGGGACTCGTCGCCGCGTGGTCCCCGAAGCGCGGAAAGGACTTCGTCGATCCTTCGACGGGGAAGGCATCGTTCGAAATCGTGCAAAGCTGCGGCGGACCCGCCGGGTCTTGTCGCGCAGGGCAGGTTGGGCAGTTGATCCTCAAGTACTTTCGTGGTGCTGTTTGCGCGGGCCGGGCGTCCGTGGACCCGGTTCCACGCGTATTGAGTCGGTTCCGGCCTTCGGCGAACTCAAACTCC
Organism: Candidatus Palauibacter rhopaloidicola; assembly: GCA_026914155.1. GTDB lineage: Bacteria > Gemmatimonadota > Gemmatimonadetes > Palauibacterales > Palauibacteraceae > Palauibacter > Palauibacter rhopaloidicola. The sequence continues at coordinate 2,062 of JAPPGH010000006.1, forward strand.
CCGGCCTTCGTTCGACGATTCGCGCTTCGCGGACCGGACTGGAGTCGCCGGTCTCCGCGCGCGTTCGGGGCGCCCCGGCGCCTCCGGTTCCGGCGGGCCTCGCCGTACCTGCAGTTGCCGCCCGTGCCAGCGGGCCTTGTATTCGAGCTGGCGCAGCAGCTCGCCGCGCACGCCCTCGACGACGATCGTGCCGGCGGCGAGGACGACCATGGTGGTGAGCTTGTGGTGGCGGTCGCGCTCGCGGTTCCTCATGTCGCGGGCGACGTTGCGGAAGCGCTCGAGGACGCGGGCCCGCCGCTTCGAGCCTTCGGCGCAGCGGCCGAGGCGGCGCTGGAGCCGTCTCAGCCGCCTGTCGGCGTCGGAGCGCTCGTCCGGCCCCGGCGTTTCGACGAGCCGGCCGTCGAGCTCCACGGCGACGCGCGCGCCGTCCTGGCGCACCACGGCGACGCCGACCGTGGGCGCGGCCGTGTCGAGCGGGCCGCACTCGAACACGCACGACAGCATCCAGCGCTCGCCCGCGTCGCGCCAGACGCGGCCGTACACCATGCCGAGCGTCGCGCGGCTCGCGGGGCCCTCGAGCCGCCGGGCGGGCAGGCTCCCGCCGCGCCAGCGCATCCACCCGAATTTCGGGAGCCGGACGCGGTCGCCGTCGAAGCGGGTGGCCGCGCTGGCCACGTAGATCCCGGGCGCGCGTCCCTCGGGCTTGAACCTCGGCAGCCCCTGGCCGGGGCGCGGCTTCCTGTGCCAATTGCGGAACGCGGCGTGCATGTCGGCCGCGGTCTGGTAGATGGCCGTGGAAGGGAACGGGTCCCGGTTCGCCCTCCGGCCGCACCAGTCCTGGGCGGCGGCGCGGAACTGCTTGCCGGTCATGTGCCGCCCGGTCCGGGAATACCGCAGGTTCGAGGCGCCGAGCAGCTCGTTGGACAGCTCGCGGAGCCCCTCGCGGCACCGGGCGAGCAGGCGCGCCTGCGACCGGTTCGGGTACAGGCGGCACTGCCAGCCGACGTAGCGCGCCTCCCCGTTCCTCCGGGCTGCGCGCGCGCCGGGCGCGGCCGGGCGCTCGGTCACCACGAAGCTACTCCCTCCCTTCAGCGGAGCTTGATCCTTCCGCGGACGCCGACGGTGTGCTGGGCTCCCCCGAGCCCGCTCTCGCGTCGCGTTCCTTCGAGGCGCAACCCGACCCCTGATCCAAGCTCGTAGCGCACGCCGCTGCTGAAGGCCCGCGTGCCACCCTGGCTCACGTAGAAGCCGCTGTAGGGCGTTCCCTGGAAGCCGGCGATGCCATATGCGATCTCGCCGTCCACGTTGGGAGCCATTCCGAGGTCGTGGCCACCCACCGCGTCGGTCACCCCGCGCTCCCACAACTGGTTCACACCGCTCAGGTGGTTGCCGTAGGACGGCGCCACCCGGACCTGCAGCCCCTGGCCGCGGGTCGCCGGATCGAACATGAGCGTGCCGCCGATGCCCCATTCCTCGTAGCCGGCGCGCGCCGAGATCACGAATCGGCCGCGGCCCTCGGCGGTCAGCCCGAGCCCGGCGTTGGTATAGCGGAGCGCGCCGCCGACTTCCGCGCTGGTGCCGTTGATCCCGTCGCCGTTGTCGTAGCGCATCCCGCCCTCGAGCACGAACGCCATCTCGCTCCCGGTGTCGGTACTGAAGCCCTGCGTCAACTCCAGGACGAGCTTGCCGCGCTGCATCTCGATCGTCACTTCCTCGATCTGCCCGCTGCCGTCGACCGTGACCTCGCCGTACCAGCCCTCGGCCTTGAGGCGCACGCCGCCCGCGCCGCGCGTGAGCAGCTGATAGCTCGCGCCCCCCGCCCCCGTCAACAGGCTCGCGGGGGTGGTGCGGAACCCCTCGCGCTCGTCGTCGACGTCGATGTCGCCGCGGCCGAACCCGGCCGAGCCCCACACCGAGGCGCCGCCTCCGCCGGAGAACCACGCCATGTAGGGATGCACGCTGGCCATGGTGGCGCCGTAGGTGCCCTTCACCGGGCTGGCCCCGGTCTTGTCGGTGAAGTCGAAGCTCCCGGAGGAGTACGAGCCCGCGACGCCCGCCAGGATGTCCGGCCCCACGCGCGCGTCGATGCCGGCGTGCGCGCTCACCATGTTGCCCTTCCAGTCGAGGGTGCTCTGGCCCGGTTCGCCGAGGTAGTGGTACTCGCCCGAGCCCCAGCTCGCCAACTGCGTGCCCGTCGCGGACTGCTGCTGCGCGTCGGACCCCCCCAGGGGCATCGTGAACGAGGTGCCGCCGAAGAGGGCGGCCAAGCCCGCCTGGTCGCCTTGGGCGAGACCGAAGCCTCCAGCGTCCGGCGACCACAGGCTCGCGGCCATCGACGAGAGCCCGTTCGTCTCCACGCGGCGCTCCATCCCCATCCCGTTGGCCACCGCGTCGACGCGACGCGCGATCGCCGAGACGGTGCTAGACGTCATCGCGGCCGCCACGTGCGGAAGCACGCGCGTGTTGAGCCGCCCCGCGCGCCCGACGGGGTCGTCGGTGGCCGCCGAAGCGGTATCCGACGGCGCGCCGACACCCACCCGGTTGATCGCCGAGACGCGGTAGTGGCGCGTGCTCCCCGGCAGCAGGCCGGTGTGCGAGAACGCGGTGGTCCTGGATTGGGTGTTGGTCCTCAGATCCGTCCACGCGGTGCCGTTCTCCGAGACCTCGATGCGGTAGCCGGTGACGGACGCGCCGCCGTCGTAGGCGGGCGCGAGCCAGAACAGGTCGATCTGGGTAGACGTGACCGCGGTGGCTGTCAGCCCGGTGGGCGCGTCGGGCACGGTCGCGTCGGTAATGGCGCTCGCCACGCGGGACGCCCGGCTCACGCCCTCCCGGTTGATCGCCGAGACGCGGTAGTGGCGCCTGGTGGCCGGCTCCAGCCCCGTATGCACGTAGGTCGTGCGCGTGTTGTGCGAGTTGGCCACCAGGTCACCCCAGCGGGCGCCCCCGTCTTCGGACACCTCGATGCGGTAACCGGTGATGCGCGAGCCCCCGTCGCTCGTGGGCGCTCGCCAGGAGAGCTCGATCCGCGAGGTGCCGTCGGCCTCCGCGTCGAGACTCCGGGGCGCGCCTGGTACGGTCGCGTCGGTCGTCGCGCGCGCTGTGTTCGAGAACGGTCCGGTCCCCGCCGTGTTGATGGCGGCAACCCGGTAGTGCCGCGTGGTCGCGGGCTGGAGGTTCACGTCGGAGAACGTCGTCCCCCTCGAGTTGGTGTTGCGGCGGACGATGATGTTCCAGTTCCTGCCCCCGTCGTCGGAGGCCTCGATCCGGTAGCCGAGGATGAGGGCGCCACCGGTGTTGCGGGGCGCACTCCACGACAGATCGATGCGCGAGGTGCCCACTGCCCGGGCCGTCAGCCCGGTCGGTGCCCCCGGAGCCTGGGCGTACGTGCTCGTGCTCGCCTCAAACGACCACTGGCCGGCTCCCAGGCGGTTGACCGCCGCCACCTGGTACCGGTAGGCGGTGGCCGGCTGGAGGCCCGTGTCCGTGAATGTGGTCTCCTGTGGACCCGTATTGCGAGGGATCGTGATCCAGTTTCCGTCGGGGCCGCGCCTCCGAATGGTGTAGCCGGTGATCCGCTCCCCGCCGTCGCTGGTCGGCGCCTCCCACGCGAGCGTGATGCTGGTGGGTCCCGCCGCCCGCGCGCGCAGGTTCCGGGGCTGGCCGGGCCGTGCGGCGTTGGTGGTGCCTCTGACCGCGGTCGAGGGGTTCCCCTGCCCCTGGGCGTTGACCGCGCGCACCCGATAGTACCGGGTCGTGTTGGGGGCGAGACCGGTGTCCACGTAGGTGGTGGCCGTGCCGGTGGGGCCGGGCAGGAGGAATGTTCCGGGCCAGGCACCGGTGGAACTCCACTCGATGCGGTAGCCGGTGATGGGGCTCCCGCCAGTGTTGGACGGGGGCCTCCAGGTGAGGAGGAGCTCGGTGCTTCCCCTGAGGCTGTTCGGGTTCACGCTGAAGCTCCTGGGCGCGCCCGGAACGCTGACTTCGGTGGTCGCCTGGACGACCGTCGACCACGGGCCCTCGCCCGCCGTGTTGATCGCTGCAACGCGGTAATGACGGGTGGTGCCGGCGCTCAGGCCGGTGTCGGTGTATGAGGTGGCTCTGGAGTTCCTCACGCGCCGCGTCCACCCGCCGGTTCCGGTGTTCGACCACTCGATCCAGTAGCCCGTGACTGGGCCCCCGTCCGTGGGAGCGGTCCATTCCAGTTCGATGCTCGACGTTCCCTGGGCCCGGGCCGTGAGGCCCGTCGGCCTTCCCGGCGGGCGGCTGGTCGTGGCCTGCGCCTCGTTCGACCACTCCCCCTGCCCATGCCGGTTGATCGCTGCGACTCTGTAATGCCGAGTGGTGCCGGGCGAGAGATCCTCGTTCCTGTAGCCGGTAGCTCGATGGTTGCGTTCGAGGACATTCCAGCGGACGCCGTTGGCCGACCACTCGATCCAGTAGCCCGTGACCGCCGCGCTTCCCGCATCGCTCGGCGCCCGCCAGTCCAACTCGATCACCGACGCGCCGTCGGCGCTGGCCGTCAGGTCGCGGGGCGGTCCCGGCGTCCCGGCTTCCGCCGTGGCGTTCACGAATGCCGGCTCTCCCGGACCGCTGGCGTTCACCGCTCTGACCCGGTAGCGGCGTGTAACGCCCACCGCGGCAGTCGCATCGCTGTACTCCGTCATGCTGGCGAGCGTTGTCCCGAGCAGGCTCCAACTGCCGTCACTCGCCAACACGTGGATCTGGTAGCTTGTAATTGCGCTCCCGCCGTTCGAGGCCGGCGCGTCCCAGTCGAGGTCGATGACCGTCGGACCAGCGGCCGTCGCACTCAGGTTCCGGGGTGCACCCGGTGTCCGGGTTGTCGCCGTGGTGGCTTGCGCGTACGCCCAGGGCCCGTAGGAGACGAGGTTGACGTACACCGCCCTGACCCGGTAGTAGCGGGTGACGCCTGCCGGGAGACCCACACGCTGGTACACGGTCACGTTCGTGGGCGTGGGCGTCAGCAGCGTCCACGGGGGACTGCCATTCGCCGACTCCTCCACCTGGTAACCGGTGATCGTGTTCCCGCCGGTCACTGTCGGTCGGTTCCAGGAGAGGGTGATGGTGGTAGGTCCGGCGATCGCCCTGAGATTGCCGGGTTCAGCACCCGTTGTCCCGGTCCCCGTTGGGGTGACGACCATGGCGTTATTCGAAGGGCCTCCCACCGTTCCTGCAGCGTTGATCGCGGCGACCTGATAATGCACCGTGGTGCCCCGAGGGGGAGCTGTGTGCAGGTAGGTGAGGTCCGTGTTGCGAGTGTTGGGCACGAGGTCGGTCCAGTCCTGGAGGTCGGGGCGATAGTACATCCGGATCCTGTAGCCGGTGACCGGGCTCTCGGTGGGCAACGGCGTCGAAGCTGTCCAGGTGAGACGGACCGAAGCCCCCTCGAGGTCCGCGTTCAGATTCGTCGGTGCCGGAGGAGGTGTCTGAACCAACGGCATGCCCGCGGCCGCCGCGGGAACGCACGGAATCCAGCAGGCCACCGCGGTGGCAACCATGAGGAAGCGGGCCGGCAGGCCCAGTCTGTTCCGAATCATCTTGCCGCCTCCTTCCGCGCGGTGGAAAAGACGTGTGCGCGTCTGTGTGTGAAATCCATCTCGATTGGTTGGCGTCCCTTGGGGTCCCGTGGCGTCGTCATCGCCGCCACGCCGCCGCGTCCGGTAGTCCGCGGCTGAAAAGGGCCTCGAACTCCAGCCCCGCCGCCGAGCGTTCCGCGTCCATGGCGGCCCGGGCCGGAGGCGGCGTCTCGCGCAGGATGCCCCGCACCCGGCCGGTGCGCGGGTCGCGCAGGATGGCCGTCGAGAGGTCGCTGTCATCGTTCAGAGCGAACGACCCGCCGGGACCGGCGAGGGTGATGCTCCCGAGGTCGCTCGCCCAGCCGGGCTCCGCCGGCAGGACGAACGCGAAGCCGGAGCCGCCGTCGCCGTCGGCCGCGCGCGGCATCGCGAAGCTGAACGAGAAGAGCTCGGTCCCGCCCGCGTTCCGGCCTACCAGCGTGTACGCGCCCGCGGAGTCCGGGAGCGCCGGCAGCGCCTCGACCACGAAGACCGGGTTCAGGAACGGCGCGCCAGCGGCGTCCGCGCCGCCCCACAGCAGGAGCGACCTCGCCGGGGCGGCGGCCGGACCCTCCGCCTTGCGCGCCTCGAACAGCCGGTAGCGGAGCGCGTTGGCGAAGTGGTAGTCGCTGATCCCGTCGGGGGGACCGCAGTACGACATCAGGTCCGGGGTCGAGGGACGCACCAGTTCGCCGCGCGCGAAGTCGTAACCCCAGGCCCCTGCCGATCCGTCCGGGTGGGGGAACGACGGGTCCGGGTCGCCCGCGCCCCCGCACGGGGCGTGGCGGAGACCCAGGTTGTGGCCGAGTTCGTGCGCGATGGTGCCCGGGCGGGGGATCGAGAAGCCCGCCCGGCCGGGGAGAAACGCCACCCCGGAGGGCCCCGTCACGAGGCCCGCCATCGTGCCCAGGTAGTGGCCGCCCCCGCCCTCCAGCGCGCGGATCGCTTCCGTCTCCTCGAGCAGGCGGCGGGCGTCGTTGCTCGAACTCAGCACGGGCTCGT
>JAPPGH010000055.1 GCA_026914155.1 Candidatus Palauibacter rhopaloidicola
ACTGGGCGGCGTCGAGGTGGGCGCAGAGTTCGGCGATCTCGTCGCCGACGGGGTCGCCGTTCAAGGCTGCGGGGTGCGAGACATCAGCGTTCGAGGCATCGCGGGCGTCGGGCGTGACAGGCATGGCGTTCTCATCCGAATCTCAGGTTCAAGGGGCCCGCGCGCGGGCGGGACGCGAGCGGGGGAGCCGGCACCGTTTGTGACTCCGGTTTCATACCCCGTTCTTCGGTAAATGTTCGGGTCGCCTCTCAACGGGATCTCAACCCGATCCCAGCCCGGTCTCAGCCCAGTCTCAAACGCCCGGGACGTTCCCGCGGGAACGCCGACGACCCGTCGGCATCGGCAACTGGAGCGGGCCGCCGGTGAGATCGCGTCGTCGCCGGACGGGCTTCGTTGTGGTAATTACAATCCATACGCTCCGGGAACTCGACGAAGGGAAGGGCTATCAGCTGCGAATGAACCGCGTACTCGAGAGCTACGTGCGGCACCGGACCGCGAACCGCGACGACACCGGCGAGGGCGGCCGGGGATCGTGACCGTCGATCGGCGAGGGTTCGTGATCCGGACGGGCGCGGGGGCGGCGGGCCTCACGATCGGGCTCTCGGGGTGCGCGCCGGGGACGGGCGGCGGCGCGCAGGGGGCGGACGCGGAGGGCTGGCCGACGGATCCCGACGCGCTCGAGGCCCGCTACCGCGACAACATCTATACGCGCCTCCTCGGCGTGAGACCCCACCTCCCGGCGCACGAGCACGTCTCGCGGCTGGGCGGGGGACGGATGGACGCCGAGGTCATCGCGGCGATGGCGGAGGCGAACGAGTTCTTCGTCGAGATGAACGAGTTGCTCGAGGCGGCGGGGGCGCGGATCGCGGAGCGGCTCGGGACCGAGGCGGCGCTCGTCACAGCCGGCGGCTTCTCGGCCATGGTGCTCGGGGCGGCCGGCTGCCTGACGGGCACGGATCCGGAGCGGGTTCACGCGCTTCCCCTCCCCACGTGGCCGCGCCGGGAGTGCCTGATCCAGACCCCGCACCGGTTCGGCTACGACCGGGCGTACCGGGACGCGGGGATGACGATCGTCGAGGCGCAGACGCGGGAGGACTTTCGAGCGAAGCTGACGCGGCGGACGGCGATGATCGCCGCGCTCGCGACGGCGGAGCGGCAGACGATGTTCGCACCTCCGGCGCCCGTGGACTGGGCACCCGCCCCCGGGCCCGAGGTCATGACCGTGCGCGAGCAGATCGAGATCGGGCGCGCGGCCGGTGTCCCCGTGCTGGTCGACATGGCATCGGACCTCCCGACCGGGGTGGGTCTCGTGGAGTTCGTCGAGGCGGGGGCGGACCTGATCGTGATCAGCGGCGGAAAGGGGATCGGCGGCCCGCAGTCGTCCGGCATCCTGGCCGGGCGGGCGGACCTCGTCGAGGCGGCCCGTCTGAACGCCTCGCCGAACGATGGCATCGGCCGGGGCATGAAGGTGGGGAAGGAGGAGATCGTCGGTCTCGTGGTCGCCCTGGACCGCTACGTGGCGCGCGATGTCGAGTCGTGGGTCGCGGGCTGGTCCGACATGGCCCGTCGCATCGCCGCGGATCTCGCCGACGTCCCCGGCCTCACCGCCGAGGTCGTGACGAACACCGCGGGCTACGAGGACGTGGAACTCACCTGGGACCCCGGCGTCATCCCCCTCACGACCGACGAAGCGAAAGCCGGACTCATGGCCGGTGAGCCCCGCCTCGCCTACCTGATGACCGTCCGCACGCGCCTCCTCCGCGAAGGCGAGGATGCGCTCGTCGCCCGCACCCTCCGCAACTTCTTCACCGAAGCAGCCACTACGGCCTGAGCGCCGGGCGACAATCACGGTGATTGTCGCGGCGGGCTTTGTCCATCTACGTTGGCGGGCCGCGGTCCGACCGGGCATGGCGTCCGGGAGGTCCGCCACAACCGCAGCGAATCAACGTGCCGCCGTAACAGGAGCGAGAGCCCCATGCGCAAGCTGGCCATCGTCACGCCAACCACGCTCACCCTCGCCGCAGCCGTCCTGGCCGCGGCGGATTTCGCCGTCGCCCCCTCGGCGCTCGCCGCGCAGGAGGCGGTGGTGTTCGACTCCGCCGATGTCGCGGGCCTCAGCTTCCGGTCCATCGGGCCGCCCCGTGGGGGCCGGAGCACCGCCGTGGCCGGGATCACGGAGCAGCCGCTCACCTATTTCATGGGCGCGACGGGCGGCGGCGTGTGGCGCACGGACGACGCCGGCCTCAATTGGCGCAACATCTCCGACGGCTACATCGAGACGGGCTCGATCGGGGCGATCGACGTGGCGGACAGCGACGCCAACGTCATCTACGTGGGCACCGGCTCGGCCCCCATCCGCGGAAACGTGTCGAAGGGGGTCGGCGTCTACCGCAGCACGAACGGGGGCGACTCATGGACCCACATCGGCCTCCCGAACGCGGGGCAGATCGGCCGCATCGAGGTCCACCCGCGCGATGCCGACGTCGCCTTCGTGGCCGCGCTCGGCGACCCGTTCGGGCCCAACCCCGAGCGCGGCGTCTTCCGCACGACGGACGGCGGGGACACGTGGGACCACGTGCTCGCGATCTCCGACTCCACCGGCGCGGTGGATCTCGCGATCAACCCGGTGAATCCGCGCATCGTCTTCGCTACGGCGTGGCGGGGCGAGCGCAAGCCGTGGACCGCGATCTCCGGTTCGGAGGAGTCCGGCGTGTTCCGGTCGACCGATGGCGGGGACACGTGGACCCGGCTCGAGGGCGGACTCCCCACCGGCCTCGTCGGCAAGGCGGCCGTCACCGTCTCGCGCGCCAACCCCGACCGGGTGTGGGTGCTCATGGAGGCGCCCAACGATCGGGGCGGCGTCTACCGTTCCGAGGACGGCGGCGACAACTGGCGGCGCGTGAACGACGACCGCGGGCTCCAGCAGCGCGCCTGGTACTACACGCACATCTACGCCGACCCGGTGGACGAGAACACGGTGTACGCCCTCAACGTCGGCTACAACAAGTCCATCGACGGCGGCGTGACGTGGCAGGGGTACGGCGTGCCGCACGGAGACGTGCACGACCTCTGGATCAACTACGAGAACCCCGACTTCCAGGTCGTGGCGAATGACGGCGGCGGGCAGGTGACGACGACCGGCGCGGAGAGCTGGTCCACGTACTACAACCAGGTCACGGCCGAGATGTACCGGGTGTTCGTCGACAACCAGTTCCCCTACCGCGTGTACGGCTCGCAGCAGGACAACTCCACGATCATGGTGCCGAGCCGCGGCATGCCGGCGGTGCAGCCGGCGCAGCACTGGGCCGCGGTCGGCGGCTGTGAGAGCGGCCACATCGCGATCGACCCGCGGAACCCCGACGTGACGTACGCGGGCTGCTACGGCGGCAGCATCAACCGGGTGGACCGGGGCAGGGGCGACGTGCGGCAGATGCTCCTCTATCCCCAGCTCCAGCTGGGACAGGCCCCGAAGACGATGAAGCACCGCTTCCAGTGGAACGCGCCGATCCGGATCTCCCCGCACGACCCCGACGTCATCTATCACACCTCGCAGTACGTGAACCGGACATCGGACGCGGGATACTCGTGGGAGACGATCAGCCCGGACCTCACGCGCAACGACACGACGAAGATGGAGCACGCGGGCGGGCGCATCACGTGGGACAACACCGGGGTGGAGATGTACGGGACGATCTTCGCCTTCGAGGAATCGCCGCACGAGGCGGGCGTCCTTTGGGTGGGCTCGGACGACGGCCTCATCCACGTCTCGCGGGACGACGGGGCGAGCTGGGAAAACGTGACGCCGGGCGACCTGCCCGAGTTCTCGACCGTCAACATGATCGACCTCTCGGCGCACGGCCCGGGGCGGGCGCACGTCGCCGTCTACCGCTACCGGATGCAGGACAACACGCCCTACATGTGGCGCACGGACGACTACGGGGCGAGCTGGACCCGGCTCTCGGGGAACGGGATCGAACCCGGCCACTTCGTGCGCGTCGTGCGCGAGGACCCCGTGCGGGAGGGCCTCCTCTACGCCGGCACCGAGTTCGGGCTCTACGTGAGCTTCGACGGCGGCGACAACTGGCAGCGCTTCCAGCAGAACCTGCCGATCACGCCGATCACGGACATGCTCGTGCACGAGGGCGATCTCGTCCTCGGGACGCAGGGCCGCTCGTTCTGGATCCTCGACGACGTGTCGCCGCTCCGCACGATGTCCGCGGCCACGCTGGCGGCGGACGTCCACCTCTACACGCCGCGCGATGCGGTGCGCGCGCAGGGCGTCTTCCCCAACGGGGCGTCGATTCACTTCGCGCTCGGCGAGGGGATGGAGGAGACGATCAACCTCGAGATCGCGGATTCGGGCGGCGAGGTCGTGCGGGTCTACTCCTCGAACCCCGGTTCGTGGGACGATGAGGCGAAGGCGGCGATCGGCCGCGCCTCGACCTGGTCGCCGGACCGCCTGCAGACGAGCGCCGGTCTGAACCGGATGGTGTGGAACCTTCAGGGAGAAGGGCCCGACCTCGTCCAGGGCGCCCGGATCTGGGGCTTCACGGGCCGGGTGCCCGCGGTGCCCGGACGCTATGAGGTGCGGCTGACGGCGGGGGACGCGACGCAGACGCAGCCGCTGGCGGTCCATGTGGATCCGCGCGTGGCCGACCAGATCACGGTCGCCGACCTGCAGCAGCAGCACGACCTGATGGTCCGGGTGCGCGGTCTTCTCCAGCAGTCGCACGACGCCGTGCGCGAGGTGCGGTCGGTCCGGTCGCAGATGAGCGACATCGCGACGTCCGTGGAGGAGGCCGGCTACGGCGATGACTTCACGGAGATGGCGGACGCGGCGGGCGAGAAGCTCACGGACGTCGAGGAGGAACTCTTCCAGACGCGGAACCGCTCGGGGCAGGACATGCTCAACTTCCCGCCCATGCTCGACAACGAGATCGCGAACCTGTACGGCTACATCGCGTCGACCTACGACCGCCCCAACGCGGTGGCGGCCGTCCGCGCCGACGAACTCGAGGCCGAACTCGGCGGGTGGCTGACCACGCTCCAGCAGATCATCGACACGGACGTCGCGGAGTTCAACAACCGCCTGCGCGAAGCCGGCGTCCCCGGCGTCATCGTACGCACCCGGCCCCGCGCCACGAGCTGACCGGCGTGGGCGTCCGTTGAGCCGGCAGAGGGGGACCCCGCCGGCCGTATCGGCGGGGCTGCTGGCGGTCGTCATCCTCTCGGCCGCGGGGTGCGGCGGCGGCGACTCCACGGCGCCGCCCACGGCGTCTCCCAACCGGCGGCCGACGCCGACGAGCACGATCCCGCCGCAGGAACTGGCGGCCGGCGACACGCTCACGCTGGACGCGTCGGCCTACTTCACGGATCCGGACGGGGACGCCCTCACGTTCTCGGTCGAGACCTCCAACGCCGGGGTCGCTTCCGCTTCCCTGTCGGGGGCCGCGGTCACCGTCGTCGGGGTCGCGCCGGGCGAGGCGCGGGTCACGATCCGGGCGCGCGATCCCCGGGCGCTGCAGGCCCGCTTGGACTTCACCGTCCTCGTACCCGAGCCCGTGACGGCGGACCACGTCGTGCTCCGGGCGCTCTACGAAGGGACGGGCGGCGAGGGCTGGACGCACGACGACAACTGGCTGAGCGGACGGCCGCTGGATACGTGGTACGGCGTCGGCGTGGACGACGACGGACGGGTGACGGACCTCCGCCTCGACTTCAACGGGCTCCGGGGACCGTTGCCCCCGGAACTCGGCGATCTCGACCGGCTCCAGTCGCTCGTACTGTCGAGGAACGAGCTGGCGGGGGCCGTCCCGCCGGAGCTGGGCCGCCTGCCGATCCTCGTGGAGCTGGATCTCGGCGACAATCGCTTCGACGGCGAGATCCCGCCGTTCATCGGCGACTTCGGCTACCTCGACGAACTGGATCTGGGCGGCAACGGATTCGAGGGGCCGATCCCGGCCGCGCTGGGCGACCTTCGCGACCTGCGCCGGCTGGACCTGAGCGGCAACGATCTCACGGGACCGATCCCGGCCGAACTCGGGAACCTCGGTCGGCTCGAGACCCTGCTGCTCATGCGCAACGACCTCGAGGGGCCGGTGCCCGCGACATTCGGGCGTCTGGGCGCACTCCGCGTCCTCAACCTGTCGGGCAACGCCGGACTGTCCGGCGCCGTGCCCGTCGAGTGGGCGTCGATGCGGAGGCTGGTCCAGCTCCACCTGGGCGGCTCGGCGCTCTGCGCCCCCGCCGAACCCGCCTTCCGGGACTGGCTCGAGCGCCTTTACCGATACCGGCTCGCCGCGTGCGGGCAGGACGCGTCGGTCATGCTCACGCAGGCCGTGCAGTCATCCCGGTTCCCCGTGCCGCTCGTCGCCGGCGATTCCGCGCTCCTGCGCGTGTTTCTGACGGCTCCGGAAGGTGCGTCCGTCGATTTTCCGGCCGTCCGGGCCCGGTTCTACGTGGATGGCGTCGAAACCCACGTTGTCGACATTCCCGCGCAGTCGAACCCGGTGCCGACCGTGATCCAGGAAGGCGATCTCGCCGCATCGGCGAACGCCGTGATCCCGGGACGGGTCGTGCAGCCGGGGCTCGAAATCGTCGTCGAGACGGATCCCGAAGGCACGCTGGACCCCGCGCTGGGTCTCACGCGGCGGATCCCCGACAGCGGCCGTCGAACCGTCGATGTCCGGCAGATGCCCACGTTCAAAGTCACGGTGATCCCGTTCGTGCTGACCTCGGACCCGGACGCGTCAATCGTGAGCCACGTGAACAATCTGACGCCGGAGCACGAACTCTTCTGGGACACGCGTACGCTGCTCCCGGTCGGAGCCATGACGGTTCGGGCGCACGAGGCCGTGATGACATCCACGAACAACCAGAGCGCGCTCCTGGGCCAGACGGCGGCGATACGCGCCGCGGAGGGGTCCATCGGGCACTACATGGGCACGATGACGAACAGCGACGGCGGAGGCGTGGCCTTCGTCGGCGGGTTCGCCAGCTTCTCCAGTCATGATCGGGCCGACATCGTGGGGCACGAATTCGGGCACAACATGAGCCTCAGCCACGCCCCCTGCAGCGCGACCGGCCCCGACCCGTGGTATCCCGAACAGAACGGCTACATCGGCGCGTGGGGATACGATTTTCGCGACGGCGGGCACCTCGTGCCGCCGGACAGGCCCGACATCATGGGATACTGCGATCCGCACTGGATCGGGGACTATCACTTCTATAACGCCATGCGGTTCCGCCTGCGCACCGAGCCGACCCCATCGGCCTCGCGCACGGCCGGCGGCGGCGATGGCCGCACGCTGCTGCTCTGGGGGGGCGTGAGCGAAGAAGGCGTTCCCTACCTGGAGCCCGCGTTCGTCCTCGACGCTCCGCCGTCCCTGCCGGAGCGCGGCGGCAACTATCGGATCCGGGGCCGGAACGCGTCCGGTGAAGAGCTGTTCGAATTGCGCTTCGACATGTGGCGCATCGCCCATGGGAACGGAGGCCTGGGCTTCGCCTTCGCCGTGCCCGTCCGGTCCGGGTGGCCGGGCGCGCTGGCGAGTCTCACGCTCTCGGGGCCCGAGGGATCCTTCACGCTCGACGGCGAGAGCCGCCTCCCCACCGCGATCGTCCGCGACCCCGCGACCCGGCAGGTGCGCGCGATCCTGCAGGATCCAGCGCCCGCCGGGCTCGCCGGGGCGGTGGCGGAGGCGCTGGCCCTGGATCCCGCCCTGGAGGCGCTCGTCAGCCGCGGAATCCCCGACCCCGCGGACTGGGAGCGCTAGCTACGCCGCGCCCTACCCGCCCTCGCGGTCGCGCAGGTCGGCCAGCGCGCCGGTGTCGATCGCGTCCCGAAGCGCGTGGAGCTGGTCGATCGTCAGGTTCCGTCCCTCCAGCGCCACGACGAAACGATCCTCGATGAACCAGATGAACTCCGCGTGGCCGCGGTCGCCGCGCGTGCGGCGGAACCCTTCCATGGCCGGATAGCCCTCGTAATCGATCGTGCGTTCCCAACCCCGGTCGCTCTCCTGGTCGACCGAGAGGTCGAGCCACTCCACGAAGCCCTGCGAGCCGATCACCGGAAGCGCGCCGATGTCGGCGATGGCGACTTCCACCTCGGCCCCGCCACGCCCCTCGTACTCGGCTTCGGCCTTGGAGACGTGAAACCCGAAAGCTCCACCTGTCGTCCCCTAGCGCGAGACCCGCCTCAGCCCGCCCGCCCGCTCGGGCAGAAGATCGTAGAACTCGCGGAAGTGGATCGGGTTGTCGACCAGCGCTTCGCCGCTCAGTTCCTCGGCGAAGTCGGACATGTGCTCGCCGATCTCTTCCACCGCGTCGGTGATGCTGGCCGCGATGTCGTCCGCGGCATCGCGCAGGTCTTCCCGCACTTCCTCCGCTTCGTCCCGCGACTCGTTGTCGCCGAGGAAGATGCAGCCCGCCGACGTGAGGCCGCAGAAGAGGGCGCCCGCGAGGGCGATCCGCCGCGCAGGGCGGCCGAGAGAGTGACGATTCCGGAACATCTTTTCCTCCAGACGCTGAACGCAGGGTGGTGCGGTGCCTGTGCGCGCCTACGCGCCTTGCCGTGAGGAAGTGTCAGACCGTGCCCGTTGACCGGCGACCGGGGCGGCTCGATGGTGTTCCCATGAACCGCCGCCCGTCCCGCTCCGCCGTTTCACCGAAGGCTCGCATCGCGGCACTGGTTCGCGATGACAAGTGGTTCCTGGGGGGACTGGACGGCGTGGCGTGGGCGCCGCCGTTCCCGAGGTGGCTGCACCGGCCGGGGTTCTGGGATCCCGTTCACCTGCTGCAACACGAGGTCGGCCCCGGGTTCTCGGTGGCCCTCCTGGGCTCCGACGGGCGGGAGATCCCGCTGCGTCGGGCGGCCCCCGGCCCCGGCGGTGGCGAGCCGGGCCCCGGCAGGTGGCGGCCCGGGCGGCTGACCGTCGGGTGGCTGGACGACCGAGGCGTCCTCGTCGAGGAAAGCCGCCAGGTGCTGCCGGGCGGAATCCTGGAATCCACCTGGGACATCCCCCGCAGCTTCGAGGGGCATCTGGTCGGCTTCACCGCGCAGCCGGCGGACGCGACGGACGGGGTGACGCCCACGGCGGACGGCGTGAGCTGGACGCGGACCGTTTCGGACCGGCGCGGGCAGGAACTGGTGCTGCACATGGAACTCTCCGGCTCGGGATCGCCCGAGTGGCGGCGCATCGTGCCGTCCGAGGGCCTCGCCGCGCCCGAATGGCGGCATGCGCCCTTCGCGGAAGGTGGCGGCGACCCCGTGGGCACCGCGCCCCCGGGCGCCGACCCCCCGCCCGGTCCACCTCCCGACCCGCGTGCCGGCCTGGACGCCCAACGCGGGGGCTGGATCTGGATCGCCGTCGCGCTTCCGCTGGAAGGGATCGACGGCGGCGGAGCGCCGACGTTCCGGCTCACCCTTCGCCCCCGGCGCCCCGAAGCTTGCGGCCCGCCCCCAACGTCTTCGATTCCCCCGACCCCGGCATCCCCGACGCGCGGGCCGGACGAGGCCCGAACGGCCCCTGCCTGGGAATCCTTCTTCGGCGGTTTCCCGCATTTCGAGAGCGGCGATCCGTATCTCGACCGCACCTTCGACTACCGCATCTACGGTCTCGGCCTGAACCGCATCGAGGGCGCGTGGGGCCCGGTGCGGCACCCCGCCATCGCCGAGGGACCGGAGTACTTCCACGTGCCGATCGCCTACAGCGCGCAGTGCCACATGATGGAGATGCGGTGGCGGACGGGCGGGCGCGAGGCATGGGGCTCGCTCCTGAACTTCGTCGACAACCAGAAGCCGGATGGCTCCTTCCACGGGCGCCTCTATCCCGAGCGCCTTGAGGGCACGGACTTCTACCACGCGAACTGGGGCGACGCGCTGCTCGCGGTCGACGACATGCACCCGGATGCGGCGGCGCTGGCCCGCTGCTACGAGGGGCTGTCACGCTATGCCCGCTGGCTGGCGGCGGAGCGCGATCCGGAGGCGTCGGGGATGTTCACCGTCACGAACCACTTCGAGACGGGACAGGAGTACATGTCGCGCTACATGGCCGTGGACGAGGAGGCCGACGTGGCGGGGTGGCGTCCCCGGCTCCGGCTCAAGGGGATCGACGTCACGGTCTACGCGCACCAGTTGTTTCGCGCCCTCGCCGCCGTGGCGCGCCGTCTGGAGCGATCCGGCGACGAGGCCGAGTGGCGCGGGCTCGGAGCCCGCTGCCGGAGGGCGATCGACGAGCGGATGTGGTCGGCGGAGGCCGGGCTGTTCACGGACGTGGACGGACGCACAGGCGAGCGGACCGGCGTGAAGGCGGCGGTGGGGTTCTATCCGCTGCTCACCGGAGGGGTCGAGGGCGCGCGGCTCGATGCCCTGCTCGATCACCTCGAGAATCCTGCGACGTTCGGGACGCGCTTCCCCCTGCCTTCGTCCAGCGTGGACGACCCGCGGTTTTCGGCCGAGGGCATCTGGCGCGGGAAGCGCCGCAACTGCCCGTGGAACGGACGCGTCTGGCCGATGACGACGAGCCATGTGATCGAAGGGCTGCTGCGCTGCTGGCGCGGCAGGAACTCGCGGGCGAACGCCCGGGCCGGCGCGCTGGCGGGCGACATGCTGCACCGCTTCGCGCGCATGATGTTCACCGATGGCGACGCTTCGCGCCCGAACTGCTTCGAGCACTACAACCCGCACACGGGTCGCGCGTGCCACTTCCGGGGGATCGACGACTACCAGCACTCGTGGGTACTCGACCTGCTGGCGCGCGGATTCGGCGGGCTTCATGTAGACACGAGGGGCGTCGAGGTGCGGCCGCTGCCGAACGGTCCCGCGCGGGTGTCGCTGGGACCGGTCATCGCGCGGGGGCGCACGGTGTCCGTCGAGGTGGCGCCCGAACGGGTGAGCCTGGAGGTGGACGGCGATCGGTTCGACGGGCCGCGCGGCGAGCCTCTGCGGGTGCCATGGGTCTCGTGACCCGCGCGCCGCAGGGCGTGGAGCTGCGCGGCGTGGAAAAGCGCTACGGCGACGTCGCGGCCGTCCGGGCGCTGGACCTGGAGGTCCGGCCGGGAGAGCTGGTGGTGCTGGTGGGCCCCTCGGGGTGCGGGAAGAGCACGCTGCTGCGCCTCATCGCCGGGCTCATCGAACCCACCGCCGGGGAGGTACGGATCGGGGGACGGCGCGTGGACGACGTCGAGCCGGGCGCCCGCGACGTGTCCATGGTGTTCCAGAGCTACGCGCTCTACCCGCACATGACCGTGGCCGGGAACCTGGGCTTCGGCCTGCGGGTGCGGGGCACGCCGCGCGACGAGATCGAGCGGCGTGTCGCGGACGCCGCCGCCGCGCTCGGGCTCGCCGAACTGCTGTCGCGGAAGCCCGGCCAACTGTCCGGCGGACAGCGCCAGCGGGTCGCGCTGGGGCGGGCCATGGTCCGGGATCCGGGCGTGTTCCTGTTCGACGAGCCGCTCTCGAACCTGGACGCGGAACTCCGACTGCGGACGCGCGACGAGATCGCCGCCCTGCACCGGCGGCTCGGCACGACGATGATCTTCGTGACGCACGACCAGGTGGAAGCGCTGTCGCTGGGCGAGCGGGTCGCGGTCATGGATCGCGGCCGGCTCCAGCAGGTGGGCACGCCGGATGAGGTCTACCGCCGGCCGACGAACCTGTTCGTGGCGGGCTTCGTCGGGTCGCCGCCCATCAACCGCATCTTCCTGTCCCGAGACGAGGCGGGCCGCCTGGCGGGCGGTCCGTTCGCCCTGCAGGCGCCGCCGGACCTCGACCGGGCTACGCTCGCGGTGCGGCCGGAGGATCTCGCCGTCGTCCCTGGCGGGGCGCACGATTCGAGCGAGGCCGGCGACGCGACCGAAGCGGGCGACTTCCGGGCCACCGCGCTCCGCGTCGAAGCGCTGGGCAGCGAGCAGCGCGTGCACCTGGACGGCCCCGGCGACGCGGCGTGGGTGGTGCGCGCGGGCCCCGCCCTCCGGGTCGCGCCCGGCGACCGGTTGCGCGTGTCGGTCGCGTGGGAGCGCAGCCACCTGTTCGGTCCGGACGGCCGCCGCGAGGAGGCCGCGCCGCGACCGCTGGGCCGGCTGGCTTCGCCATGACGCGCCACCTCGTCCTCGCGGCCCTCGTCCTCGCCGCCCTGGGCCTCGCGGCGGCCGGCTGCGCGCCCGGCGAGTCGGACACCGTGCTGCGCGTGGCGCTCTGGGCCGGTGGGCATGAACTCGAGATCGAGCGGCAGGTGGCCGACCGCTACGAAGCGCTGCACCCCGGCGTCCGCGTCGCGCTCGAATCGGCCCCCAACGGATACGAGGAGCGCCTGCTGACCTCGATCGCGGCGGGGCGTCCGCCGGACGTCTATCTCATGGATTCGCCGGACATCCCGACCTTCGTGGAGCGTGGGCTGGCGCTGGACCTCGCGCCGTACGAGGAGGCGCTCGGCTTTCGGCCGGACAGCGTGTTCGGCCAGGTGGCGGACGCGTTTCGCCGAGGCGCGTCCATGTTCGCGCTGCCGAAGGACTTCACGCCGATGGTCCTGTACGCGAACCGCGGCGTGCTCGCCGCCGCAGGAGTCGAGGACCTTCTGCCCGCGGCCGGCTGGACGTGGACGGACTTCCGGCGGGCCGCGGAGACGGTCGTGGCGGATACCGACGGCGACGGCCGGACGGATGTGTTCGGGTTCGACTTCCCGCGTAACCTGTACCAGTGGGTTCCGTTCGTGTGGTCGGCGGGCGGCGACATCCTGGCGCCTGGCGGCGGCGGGGCGGCGGGCTATCTGGACGGGCCGGAAGCGCTGGAGGCGTACCGCTTCCTCACGGCCCTGGCGGAGGGCGGCCTCACGCCGGGCGCGCAGTTCGTCCAGCAGGGAGACCCCGCGCGAGAGGCGCGCTTCGCATCGGGCGGACAGGCGTTCCTGCTGTCGGGCCACTGGACGCTCCCCGTGTTCCGGGATCTCGTGGAGACGGGGGACCTGGAACTGGCCATCGTCCCCATCCCGCACCATCCCTCGCGGACGGCGGCGACGAGCGTGCTGTACGCGTCCGGGTGGGCCGTGCCTCCGAACGCGCCGCACCTGCGCCGGGCCATCGACCTGGCCGGCTTCCTCGCCTCGCCCGAAGCGCAGCGTATTCGGGCACGGTCCGGACTCGCCATTCCCTCGCGGATCGACGTGGCGGCGGAGATCGCGGCGGCGGACGGCACCGGAGTCGAGCGTGCGTTCATCGAGTTGGTGGAAGGCGCCCGGATGACGTGGGGCGCCCGGGTGCGCGACTTCTCCCGCATCGAGGCGCTGGCGGTGGAGATCATGGACCGCCGCCTGATCCGGGGCGAGCCCCTCGCCTCGAGCGCCTCGGACGTGGCCCGCCGCATCGACGCGGAGTTCGGGCGGTGAGCCGTGCGCGGCAGCCGGCTCTCGCCCCCCTCGCCGCCGTCGTCCTGGCCGCCGGGCTGGCGCTGGTTGTGGCCATCGCCGCGGGCCGGGTTCAGAGCGTGCGGGTGGCATCGGCGGAGGCCGAGGCGCGCATGGCGGCCGCGCTGTGGGAGGCGGGGGGCGGCGTCCCGGCCGTCGCCGGACTGCTCGGCGAGCGGGCCACGATCCTCGGCGCGGGCGACGGAAGCGACGGGGCGGGGGCATACGCCTACGAGGCCGGTGCGCTCGAGCCCGCCGCCTGGATCGCGGTCGCGCCGCGCCGCGCGGGCGGACGGCTGGGCGCGCTCCCCGGCGGCGCCCTCGCCATCGCGCTGGCGGGCGCCGCGCTCATCGCGGGCTGGGCCGCGGGGCGGCGCCGCGGGCCGGCCCGTTCGCGCTACCCAAGGGTCATCGCGCTCCTCTCGATCGGCTGCGTCGCCCTGACGGCGGCCACCGCCGGGCGGTGGGCGGACCGCGAACTCCGGTCGCTGAGCGCCGCCACGGTGGCCCGAGGGGCCCAAGCCGTCGAGTTGGCCCTGGCGAGCGGCGCGGAGCCGGCGCGCGCCGCCCGGGTCGCCGGGCTGCCCTGGGCCCACGACGGATCGCTGGAGTCCGCGGACGGGCAGTGGACCATGCCGTTCGAGGTGGCGGCGACCATCGCCGCCTCGCCGGACCGAGGGTCGCAGCCCGCGGGGGCGCCCGCGGGGGCGCCATACACGGTGGAGGCGAGCGGCGCTACGTGGCACGCGGCCCGCGCCGCGGACATCCATCTCGCCCTGCTCGGATACGAGCGCACCGCCTCGCCCGCCCTCGCGCTGGCCGCCGCGGGCGGGCTCGCGACCCTGCTGGTCGTGCTGGCGCTCCACCTGGTGCAACTCGCGGCCCGTCCCCGCGCCATGCGTCGTACCCTCGCGGCCTGGGGCCTCCTCGCGCCGGCGGCGGCCCTCATCCTCGCGTTCACCCTCGGGCCGCTCGTCTTCTCGCTGTGGATCTCGCTGCACGAATGGCGCCTCATCGACCCCGCGCCGCTCTTCCTCGGATTCGACAACTACGCGGCGCTGCTCGCGGACGGCGAGTGGTGGTCGGCGATCGGGAACACGGCGCTGTTCACGCTGCACGTGCCCGCCGCGATGGCCATCGCCCTCGCCCTCGCCCTCCTCACCCGTGGGTCGCGCCGCGCCATGCGCTGGGCCCGGCTCGCCCTCTTCCTCCCCGGCATCACGAGCGTGGCGGCGATCGCGGTGGTGTGGAAGTGGCTGCTGAGCGACCGGTACGGGCTGCTGAACCGGGGTCTGGAGCGCGTCGGGCTCGAGTCCGTCCCGTGGCTCACCTCGCCCGACACCGCGCTCGTCAGCCTGATGGCGATCGGGGTCTGGATGGTCGTGGGCTACCAGATGGTCGTCTTCCAGGCGGGCCTCGCCGCGATCCCGCGCGACTGGTACGAAGCGGCCCGGGTCGACGGCGCGGGGCCGTGGCAGCGCTTCCGCCACGTCACCCTTCCCGGCCTGCGCCACACCCTGTTCTTCGTGCTCGTCACGTCCGTCATCGGGTCCTTCCAGGTGTTCGGACTCGTCTACGTGATGACCGAGGGCGGCCCGCTGGGCGCTACCGATGTCGCCGTCTATCACATCTACCGCGAGGCGTGGGAGTTCCTGCAGTTCGGCAACGCGGCGGCGATGAGCTGGATGCTGTTCGCGGTCGTGTTCGCCGCCACGTGGCTGCACTTCCGCTTCCTCGATACGCGGCGCGCCCATGGCTGACCGCGCGGTCGCGCCCCGGACGGCGCGGGGGCTCCTGCTCGCCGCGGCGTGCCTCGTCATGGCCGCGCCCTTCGCGTGGATGGCGCTCACGAGCCTCATGGGGCAACTGGAAGTGTTCGCCGGCGGGGGTCTCCTGCCGCGGTCGCCGCGATGGTCCAACTATCCGGAGGCACTGACGATCCAGCCGTTCGGGCGCTACTTCCTGAACTCGCTCGTGTTCGCGACCGCGGTGGCGGCGGGCCAGGTCGCGACCTCCGCCGCCGCCGGGTACGCCTTCGCCCGCCTCGACTTCCCGGGACGGGACGGGCTGTTCATGCTCTTTCTGTCGACGATGATGGTGCCCGCGGTCGTCATCCTCATCCCCCGCTTCCTCATGATCGAGGCGCTCGGCTGGATCGACACCTACCAGGGACTCATCTCCACGGAACTCGTCTCTGTGTGGGGCATCTTCCTCATGCGGCAGTACTTCCGGACGGTGCCGCGCGAGCTGGAGGACGCCGCGCGCGTGGACGGGGCCGGGCGCGTGCGCATCTTCTGGAGCGTCGCCCTGCCGCTCGCGAAGCCCGCCGTGGCCACGCTCGCGCTGTTCGCGTTCGTCGACGCGTGGAAGAACCTGCTGTGGCCGCTCCTCGTGACCCGCTCCATGGAGATGCGCGTCGTCGAGGTGGGGATCGCCGCCTTCCATTCGACCTACGAGATCCACTGGCCCTACCAGATGGCGGCCGGCGTCGCCGCCGTGCTGCCCATCGCCCTCCTCTTCCTCTTCACCCAGCGGTACTTCGTGCGCGGCATCCAACTCGAAGGCATCCGCTAGCGTGATGCGCGCCGGCAGGGCGTAGGCTCCCTTCGCATGGTATGTTTCGAAGGAGGTAGATTCAGGGATCGACGGAAGCCGCACGGCACGGGAGCGCATGATGTCCGCAACCGAAATCATCTTCGAAGTTACCGAGGACGAAGTCGACGGTGGCTACTCCGCCAGCGCGCTGGGTTTCGGTATCCACACCCAGGGCGACTCGGTGCAGGAAATCCGGCGAAACGTCAAAGAGGCCGTTGACTGCTATTTCGATGAGACAATGGCGAAGCCCGGGATCATCCGCCTTCACTTCGTGCGCGACGAGATCCTTGTTGCGTGAGACTGCCGCGCAACGTAAGCGGCGCGGCTCTGCAGGCAGCGCTGCGACACCTTGGGTACGAAGTCGTCCGTCAGCGCGGTTCTCACATTCGCATCACCACCCAGGTTGGCGGTGAACATCACGAGGTAATCCCGAATCACAATCCGATTGGGGTCAAGACGCTGTCGAGCATCTTGAAGAGCGTCGCCCGGCATCACGACATGAGCGTCAAACAGCTGCTGCGGCAACTCGACTTGTAGTAGGACGGCGGCTGCCGAGGGGACTTTCCGGTTGACTCCATGTAGAGCGAGTCGGGACAGAGTTCAATCAAGCGTCCGTTCGTCAAGGACGAAGTCATCGCGGTACAGCCGGACTTCGATGCGCATCGGGGCGCTTGAGGCGCGGCGCTGGGCCGGGCTCGTGTTCGCGGCCGGGCCCGGAGAAGGGATCGGCCTCCGACTCGTCTTCACCACCCCGAGCGGTGAGCGGCGGGAGTTGGAGGACTGGTACTGGATGGTCTCCCGCGTCGGGCCCCACGCGCCGGACGGATCCTACGCCCGCATGGAGTTCGATCTCGCCGCCGAGCCTTCGCCCGACTCCCGCCCCGGGGAGGGCACGCTCATCCTGGAATGGGCGCGCCGCGAAGACGCCGTGGCGCTGCGGGCGGTGGCGCGGGCGCCGGGCCGGGTGGAGCTGGTCGGGGACAATCCGTGGGGATGGAAGACGACCTGGGAGGAAGCGTCCGATGGCTGGCGGGCCGCGCCGGGAGGCGTGGAGATCGCCGCCGCGTTCGCGCCGCGCGCGGGAGACCGTGCGGCCACGTTGGTCGTCTGGGAGTCGAGCGGTACGCCGTCTCGATCCGGAGCTGTCCTCGCCCGGGCCAAACGCGTTCTCCAGGAGTTGGACCCCTGGATCGACGACGCGCGCCGCGCCTGGGACCGCCGCCGACCACGTTCGTCAGGGGCCGCTGAAGGACTGGTCGAGGCCGTTACGGACCACCTGATGTGGACTATTCTCCTTCAGCCGGAAACGGGTCGACTCTACGCGCCGGCCGGCCGCCGCTGGATCTTTCCGAAATCAGACGACGCCTCGGCGAAGGGTGACGGCACGGCGGAGGGCGCGGGCGTGAAACAGGGCGCGGCGGGGCCCGACGACTGGACTGTGTTCGGATGGGATTCCTTCTTCAACGCCCTCGCGCTCGCCACCGCGTCCGGACGACTCGCGTGGGAGGTACTCCTTGCGGGGCTCGAGTCGCGCTACCCGAACGGGAACGTGCCCAACTGGCGGACCCGGCGCGGCGGCACGCCCGACCGCTCGCAGCCCCCGATCGGGTCGTACGCGGCGCTGAAGCTGCACCTCCTGTGCCCCGACGTGGACGCGCTAGCGGCGGCTTGGCCGGGGCTCCGCGCCTGGAACGACTGGTGGCTGGCCGACAAGGGTGGACGCCCGCGCCGGGAGGGCCTCACGCCTGGACTGCTGGCGTGGGGCTCGGACGCAGCACTGGTGCCGGAGCGCGAGCGACTCCCGAAGTGGGAAGTGGGCGCGGATGGCCACCAACGCGCGGCGTGGGAATCGGGCCAGGACGACCTGCCGCTGTGGGAGGAGGCGGAATGGGACCCGGAGCGGGAAGTCCTCGCGATGTCCGCCGTCGACCTGTGCAGCTACCGCGCCCTGGACCTCGAGTGCCTGGCGCGGATCGCCCGCATCCTCGGCCACGGGGGGGAGGCGGATCGGCTGGAGGCGGAGCGCCGCCGACTCATCGAGACGATGAACCGGGTGCTGTGGTCCGAGACCGCCGGGCTCTACCTGGACGAGCTGCCTGCCGGTCACTCTCCTCGCGTGGCGGCGTCGAACTTCCTTCCCCTGATCGCCGGCGTGCCGTCAGCGCGGCGGGCGCGGCGCATGGTCGGTGTGCTTCGCGACCCCGCGCGCTTCGGGGGAGAGTGGGGGCTGCCCACGATCTCGCGCGACGACCCCGCGTTCGACGACCAGCAGTACTGGCGCGGCTCCATCTGGCCACCCATGAATTACCTCGTGCTGCAGGGACTGCGACGGTACGGGTTCGACGAGCTCGCAAGCGAGCTGGCATGGAAGGGGGCGCTCATGTTCCTGGCCGACCTCCGGCGCACGGGGTTCTGCCGCGAGAACTTCGACGCGCGGAGCGGTCGCGGGCGAGGGCACCGCTTCCAGAGCTGGGGACCGCTGTTCGCGCTGGGCGCGATCGAGGAGTTCGTTGACGCCTCTCCGTGGCGCGGACTGCGCATCGGCGCCCGGCTGCCCGCGATCGTCGCGTGCGGGGAGGCCGCCGTCGACGGCGCCGTCCAGGCGCGCGTTGAAGGGCTCCGCGTCGCGGGCGAGGCGCGGACGGTGGAGATGTCGCGATGAAGCACATGGCGTCGGCCGACCGGCCGGAGAGGCCGACGCTGGTGATCCTCGCCGCCGGGCGATCCACCCGGTTCGGTCGCGCCAAGCAACTCGAACCGGTGGGGCCGGGCGGCGCGTCGCTGCTCGAATACGCCGTGTACGACGCCGTGCGCGCGGGCTTCGGGCGTTTCGTTCTCGTCGTGCGGGAGAGTCAGCGCGATGAGTTCGAGGCGCGACTGCGTCCAATGCGGGCCGCGGGGGTCTCTCTCTCCCTCGCCTGCCAGCGTCTCGTCCACCCCGACCTCGTCCCGCTCGCCCCACCCGGGCGGGTTCGGCCGTGGGGCACGGGATTCGCCGTGCTGGCCGCGGCGACGGCCCTGCCCCGCCAGGGCCCGTTCGCGGTCTGCAACGCGGACGACTTCTACGGGCGAGTCGCGCACGAGCGCCTGGGGCACGCCCTCGCGGATCCTCCCTCGGGCGTCCGCGCCTTCGCGGTGACCTCCCCCCTGGCCAACACCCTGTCGGCCTTCGGCGGCGTGTCGCGCGGTCTGTGCGAAGAGCGGCCCGACGGCACGCTGCTCCGCATGACCGAAGGCCTGGATCTGCGCCTTGACGGCGACGCACCGCGGACGGGCGAAGGCGCCGAAGCCCCGGCCGCCCGGCCCCGCGTCGTCGGGCGCACGCCCTCCGGCGCGGCGATCCGAGTCGACGGGGACAGTCAGGCGTGTATGGGCCTGTGGGGGTTCTTCCCCGACATCCTGCCCCTGCTGGAGGAGCGCTTCCGGGACTTCGTCGCCGCGTCCCCCGGGACCGAGGACGAGTTCTACCTGTCGGAGACCGTCGGCGATCTTGCGGCCGCCGAACGGACGCGCTGCGGCCTGGTGCCCGCCGGCCAGGGGTGGATGGGCGTCACCTTCCCCGGAGACCGCGAGCGCGTCGCCGTCTCGCTCCGGCAACTGACCGAGGCCGGCGCGTATCCCGTCGATCTCTGGACGCCACACGTTCACGCGAAGCCGGTCGGATCGGCGCAGCCGTCACTCTTCGGTCCACCGCCGGCGCCGCCGAGCGGGGTCGCGACCGCTCCGGGGCGCATCAACCTGATCGGCGAGCATATCGACTACAACGGCCTGCCGGTGCTGCCGATGGCTCTCGACCGACACGTCAATGTGGACTTCGAGGCGGTGGCGCACTCGACGGTCGAACTCGAAGGCGATTCCGTCCACGGTTCGTTCGCCTTTCGGCTGGACCGCGCAACCGAATCCGCCCCCCGGGGACACTGGTCGAACTACGTGAGGGCCGCCGCCAGGGGGTTGCTCGACCACGGCGTGGAACTGCGGCGAGGCATCCGGGGAACGGTCACGGGCACCGTTCCGGTGGCGGAGGGGCTGTCGTCCTCCTCCGCCCTCGTGGTCGCCTCCGCGCTGGCCCTGTTGCACGCCAACGAGGCGCAGGTGGAGGCGCTGGAACTGGCGGCGCTCCTCGCCCGCGCCGAGCGGTATGTCGGCCTGCAGGGCGGCGGCATGGACCAAGCCGCGTCTCTCTGCGGAAGAGAAGGGCACGCGCTGCGGATCGACTTCGGACCGCTGCGCGTTACGCCGGTACCGGTGCCGGAGGGATGGCGGTGGGTCGTCGCCTCGTCGTTGACGCGCGCGGAGAAGGCGGGCGCCGTCCGCGAGCTGTACAACGAGCGGCGCGCCCAGTGCGCGGAGGCCCTCGAGCGCGTGGGCCGCACGTCCTGGCTGGAGGTGGTGGAAGCCGACGAGGACGAGTTCGCATCCATCCTGGCCGGGGCGCGGAAGTCGCTACCGCTCACGTTGTCGAGGCGCTTTCGTCATGTGGCCAGCGAGGGCCGCCGGGTGATCGAGGCCGAGCGCGCCCTGCGCGGCGACAACATGGCCGCCTTCGGCCGGCTGATGAACGAGTCGCACGCCAGCCTGCGCGATGACTTCGGCGTGAGCACGCAGGCTCTGGACGAGATCGTGGGCGTGGCCCGCGACGCGGGCGCGGCCGGGGCGCGGCTCACGGGCGCGGGATTCGGCGGCTGCGCGGTCGCGCTCTGCCGCGCCAACGAGGCGAAGGGCGTGATCGAAGCCCTCATCGACCGTTTCTACGCCCCCCGCGGAGGCGTCGATCGCCGAGCCCTCTTCGTCGCCGACGCCTCCAACGGCGCCACCGTAACGCCGTAAGGCCGTTGGCCGTCTCGGCCGGCGACAGCTAGAATGGCGGGGCTGTACCGAGGACAGGATTATGCCGATGCAAACCTACACTGCCGTCGTGGAGCGCTGCCCCGACACGGGCCTTTACGTGGGCTACGTGCCCGGTTTCCAGGGTGCGCACAGCCAAGGCGAGACCCTTGAGGAACTCAACCGGAATCTCAAGGAAGTGATCGCCATGCTTCTCGAGGAAGGGACGCCCGCGCTCGTTGGCGAGTACGTAGGTACGCAGACCGTCGTCCTGGCCTAGATTCGGGTGCCGCCGGTCCCTGTCCTCAAGCCGCGCGAGGTGATTTCGATCCTCGGCGCACTCGGGTTCAAGGAAGTGCGACACCGGGGGTCCCACAAGCGGTTCCGCCATCCTGATGGCCGTGCAACCACCGTACCCGTCCATGGCGGCCGGGACGTGTCACCCGTACTGCTCCGCAGAATCGCCCGCGAAGTCGGCCTGACGATTCACGAGTTCGTTGAACACCGGCGATAGGGGAACGATGAAGCACATTGGCGGTGGGACAACCGCGATCCGGGCCTGTGTCATTTGTGCCGCTCTGGGTGCCGTCTCATGCGACGCTCCGGGGCCGCGCGCTCGGATCTCGGAGGAGGTGCGGGTTCTGGATACGTATCCGTTTTCGGATCCGAATCCCGTGCCGGTGCTGGCCACGGACCGGCGGCTGTACCCCTACCACACGTTCGAGGGGTACGCGGCGACATCGGAGCCCCGGGAGTGGAAGGTCGTGACGATGGAGAACGACCTCATCGAGGTCTTCGTCCTTCCGGAGGTGGGCGGCAAGGTGTGGGGGGCCGTGGTGAAGGCGACCGGGCACGAGTTCATCTATCGCAATGAAGTGATGAAGTTCCGGGACATCGCGCTCCGCGGCCCGTGGACCTCCGGCGGCATCGAGTTCAACTTCGGCGTCATCGGGCACACGCCGGCCACCGCCACGCCCGTCGACTACGTCGTGCGGGAGAACGCGGACGGCAGCGTGAGCACGATCGTCGGCGCCACCGACCTCCCGTCGCGGACACCGTGGCGGGTTGAGATCCGGCTTCCGCCGGACCGGGCGGCCTTCGAGACGCGCGTCCTGTGGTACAACCCGACCGCGCTGGAGCAGCCCTACTACAACTGGATGACGGCCGCGGCCTTCGCGCAGGACGACCTGGAACTGTTCGTGCCCGGCGACGCCTACCTGGAGCACTCGGGGCGGGAGCGCCCCTGGCCCGAGGATGAGGAAGGACGCTTCCTGCCCCTCTACCGCAACAACGCGTTCGGGGGACACAAGTCCTACCACGTCGTCGGGGCGCTGAACGACTTCTTCGGCGGCTACTACCACGACGAGGACTACGGCTGGGGGCACTGGGCCCCGCACGAGGAGATGCCGGGGCGCAAGATGTGGCTGTGGGCGCTCTCGCGGGCGGGGGGCATCTGGGAGGACCTCCTCACCGACACGGACGGACAGTACGTCGAGTTCCAAGCCGGACGGCTCCATGCGCAGTACCAGCCGGGAGCGCACCGCAACCCGGTCTCGAAGGCCGGCTTCGACCCCCTCTCGGCCAGCCGCTGGACCGAGTGGTGGTTCCCGCTGGAGGGGACGGGCGGGCTCTCGGACGCTTCGCCTCACGGCGCCATGCACGTCGAACGGGAGAGCGACCGCCTGCGGGTCGTGGTCCAGGCGTTCGGGACCGGGGTCGACACCGTGGCGGCATGGTCGGGCGGCGAACCGGTCGACGCGCGGGCGGTGGCGCTCGAACCCCTTGAGCCGGTGGCCCTTGAGTTCGACGTCGATCCCGGGCGCCCGTGGCGCGTTGCCGTGCCGGGGCTCCGCCTGGAAGCCTGCTCGAGGCCGGGCGCGACCGGTCTCGCCGGGGTGTGCGGATTCGGCGGAGAGCCCTCGGTGTCCCGGCCGTTCGGGACGAACGCCGAGGCGTGGGAAGCGCTCCCGGAGACGGATCGCCTGGTGTTCGAGGCAAGGGAGCTGGCGCGGGCCCGCCGCCATGCCGACGCGCGGACGCTGTACGACCGGGCGCTCGCGGCCGAGCCGTGGAACCGGGATGCATTGCTGGGTCTCGGCACGCTGGCCCTGAGGTCGGCCCGCCACGAGGAGGGCCTCGCCCACGCCCGGCGCGCGCTCCAGCTCGACACCTACGACCCGGAGGCCAACTTCCTCGCCGGCAACCTGTATCTCGCCCTCGGGCGCCGCGCCGATGCGCTCGACTCGTTCGGCTGGGCCGCCCGGTCGGTGGCGTTCCGGGCCGCGGCGCGCACCCGGCTGGCGGAGTTGGCGCTGGAGGCGGGGGACATGGCCGAAACGCGCCGCCACGCCGCGCTGGCGCTCGACCACGACCGCGTGGGTATTCCGGCCCGCGAGGTGCTCGCGATCGCGGCGCGCCTGGAAGGAGACGAGACGGGCGCGGCGCGCGTGCAGGCGGAGTTGCTGGAGCTCGACCCGCTGAACCACTTCGTGCTGGCCGAGCGCTATCTCGCGGCGCCGGCCCAGGGAGCCGATGCGGCGCGCCTCACCGCGTCGATGCGGAGCGAGGTTCCGGGGCAGACGCTGCTCGAACTCGCCGTGGGCTACGCGAACCGCGGGCTGCCCGGCGAAGCCGCGCGCCTGCTGGAGTTGGCGGACGAGGTGGACGGCGGCCCCGTCGCCGCCGCCTGGCTCGCCTTCCTGACGAGTGACGCGGAGATGCTGCGGGCGGGAGCCGATCCCGCCTTCGCCTTCCCCTACCGCCCCGAGACGCTGCCGGTCCTGCGCTGGGCGGCCGCCGAAGACCCGCACTGGGGTTGGCGCTACCTGCTCGGCCTGAACCTGTGGGCGCTCGACCGCGACGCCGAGGCGGCCGAAGTGCTGTCGGCCCTGGGCCACGAGCCTGACTACGGCCCCGCCTACGCGGCGCGGGCGCACCTGACGGAGGCCCTGGGCGGCGACCCCGGGCCCGACTTCCGCCGCGCGGTCGAGATGGATCCCGGCAACCGCCTCCTCCACATCTCTCTCGTCCGGCACCTGCAGGAGACGGGACGCTGGGCCGAGGCGCGCGAGGCGTCCGGCCGGGGACGGGAACTCTTCCCGGACGACTTCAACCTCGCCCTCGTTCACGCGCGGGGGCTCATCCAGGCGGGCGAGTACCGCGAGGCCAACGGGATCCTTGCCGGCACCCGCGTACTACCCTCGGAGAATTCCGGCGAGGCCCACCGCCTGTACGAATTCCTGCACATCGGGGCCGCGCTGGACGAACTGGAGGCCGGGAACCGCCCGCTCGCCCGCCGTCACCTGGAAGCGGCGCTGCTGTGGCCCGAATCGCTCGGCCAGGGCCGGCCCTTCGACCCCGACGACCGCCTCGTACGGTTCCTGCTCGACGCGGCGGCGGAGAGCCTCGACGGCGGACCCGTACCCCGGGCCTTCGAGACCGTCACCATCGCCTCGCTGCGCGCCCGCATCGATTCGCTCGCCGCGGCCGCATCCCCGATCGCCACGATCGAGCAGGACCTCCTGCGCCGGGCCCTCGCCGCCGCCGCCCGCCTGCAACGCTAGCCGAGCGCTAGCCCGCAGGCGCTCCCTCTTCCGCCGCCGCCAACTTCACGCCCTCCTCCTCGTCCACGCGCAGCAGGAGCAGGAACCCCGCGGCGAGGAAGACGAGGATGGAGGCGATGGCCCAGCGGTGACTGCCCGTGGCGCCCAGGATGAGCCCGTAGGAGAGCGGCCCGGCCGCGGCGGAAAGCCGGCCCGAGAAGGCGTAGAAGCCGAACAGTTCGCCCTGCTTGCTCTCGGGCACGAACGACCCGAGGAGGGCGCGGCTCCCCGCCTGGTTCGGCCCGACCATCAGCCCCAGGAGTATGGCCGCGGCCCAGAACATCGGAAGATCCCGCGCGGACCACGCCATGGCGATCGACACCATCAGCAGCACGAGCGTGATGGCGATCGTGCGCTTCCCGCCGATGCGGTCCTGGACGAAACCGAAGCCGATCGCGCTCGCGCCGGCCGTCAGGTTCACGACGATGCCGAGGATGATGAGGTCGGCCGTCTCCATCCCGAACTCGGCCCCCGCGAAGATCGCCGCCATCGCGAAGGCGGTCGCGAGCCCGTCGTTGTAGACGAGACGCGCCACGAGGAGGCGGACGGCCTGCCTATAGCGCCGCAGGTCCCGGGCCGTGTTCGCGATGCGCCCGAAGCCCATGCGCACGTAGGTGCCGAGCGGCGCGTGGCGGCGGGGCTGCCGCTCCCGAAGGAAGAGAAAGACCGGAATCGAGAACACGAGGAGCCAGCCGGCGGCGAGGAGGCTCGTGGACCGCACGTTCAGCCCTCCGTCCTCCGGCAGCCAGCCGCTGACCAGCCCCAGCGCCAGCACGAGGCAGAGAAGCCCGCCGAAGTACCCCAGCCCCCAGCCCAGCCCGGATATCCGTCCCATGTTCTCTCGCGTGGAGATCTCGGGCAGGAACGCGTTGGCGAGCGACTGCATCGACTCGTAGGCGACGCTGGCCCCGATGAACACGAGCGCGGCGATCCACGCATCGCCCGGCCCCATGCCGAAGAGGGCCGCGGTGAGGACGACGCAGACCAGCGTGGCGATGAGCAGAAAGCGCTTCTTGAGGCCGCCGTAGTCCCCCATCGCCCCTACCACGGGCATGATGAGCGCGGTCGTGACCGCGGAGACGGTGACCGCGCGCGTCCACCAGACGCCCCCGAGCACCTCGTCGGGGGCGATCGAGCGCGCGAACCAGGCGGAGAAGATGAACGTCACGATGATCGTCCCGAAGGCCGAGTGGGCGAAGTCGTACATCGCCCAGGAGACGATCTCCCGGCGGGCGACGGGCGGGGGTTGAGGGGTCGAGTTCACTCGCGGCGGCCTTTCGAATCCGGCGGGGTCCGTTTCGAGGGCTCAAGGGTATCACGGGAAGTCGGCGTGACGCGACCCGGCCGGCCGCGCCTTTCCGCCTCTCCGGGCGGCGGGAACGCGGTGCCGCCGGTTTGTCGCGAACGCGTGGCGCGGGGTAGGTTTGCGGGCGAGTCGCCGTCGGAGCCGGCGTTCCCGGCGGCGTTCCCAACTGAGGCACACGAGACGGAAGATTCATATGTCTGAACAACCCGCCGCGAACACGGGATCCCACGTCAGCGAGGCCGAGGCGCGGAAGGTCGCCGAGGCCGCCCGCGAGACGGACTGGACGGGGCGAACCTTCGTCCGGAACCTCTTCCTCGGGAAGCTTCGGCTCGACGCGATCCACCCCTATCCGGACCCCGACGACTTCATCTCCGAGCGCGCCCGCGCTTGGACGGAGGACCTGCGGATCTTCCTGCGCGACGAGGTGGACTCGGACGGCATCGACCGGGACGGCAAGATCCCGCCCGAAGTGGTCAATGCGCTCGCGGAGCGCGGCGCCTTCGGCATCAAGGTGCCGGAGAAGTACGGCGGGCTCGGGTTCAACCAGACCGAGTACGCGAACGCGATGCGCGTGGTGGGTTCGGTGGACGGCAACGTCGTCGCCCTCCTCTCCGCCCATCAGTCGATCGGCGTAGGACAGCCACTCAAGATGTTCGGCACGGAGGCGCAGAAGGCGGCGTACTTCCCCCGACTCGCGAAGGGGGCCGTCAGCGCCTTCGCGCTCACCGAGAACGACGTGGGTTCGGACCCCGCCCGGCTCACGACCTCCGCCGAGCGCACGGAGGACGGGTCCGCCTTCATCCTGAACGGCGAGAAGCTGTGGTGCACGAACGGTACCCTGGCCGAACTCTACGTCGTCATGGCGCGCCACCCGGACACGGGCCGCATCTCCGCCTTCATCGTCGAGCGCGACTGGCCGGGCGTCGAAGTCGTGCGGCGCTGTCATTTCATGGGACTCAAGGCGCTCGAGAACGGGATCATCCGCTTCACCGACGTCCGCGTGCCGGCCGAGAACCTCCTCTGGAAGGAGGGGAGCGGACTCAAGCTCGCGCTCATCACGCTGAATACGGGACGCCTGACGATCCCGGCCTCGTCGGTGGGCGGCGCGCAGGCCGCGCTCGAGGCCTGCCGGCGCTGGTGCGCGGAGCGCATCCAGTGGGGCGTGCCGGTCGGCAAGCACGAGACGATCGCGCACTACCTGACGTCGATCGCGACGCGGACGTACGCCATGTCCGCGATCGCCGACCTCACGCAGTCGATGGCGGACCGGGGCGGCTACGACATCCGGCTCGAGGCCGCGATGGCGAAGCTCTGGAACACGGAAACGGGCTGGCAACTGATCGATGACGCGCTGCAGGTGCGGGGCGGACGCGGCTACGAGACGGCGGACTCGCTCACGGCGCGCGGCGAGGAACCCGTCGCCGTCGAGCGCTGGCTGCGCGACTTCCGCATCAACCGGATCTTCGAGGGATCGAGCGAGATCCTGCGCCTGTTCATGGCCCGCGAGGCCGTCGACCGGCACCTGCAGATCGCGGGCGACCTCGTCGACCCGCGGCTCGGCCCCGGCGCGAAGCTCAGGGCCCTGCCGAAGGCCGCCTGGTTCTACGCCACATGGTATCCGACGACGTGGATCGGCTGGAGCCTGCCGCCGCGTTTCGCGAGCCACGGGCGGCTGGCGAAGCACCTGCGCTACGTCGAGCGCAACAGCCGCAAGCTGGCACGCACGATCTTCCACCTCATGCTGCGGCACGGGCCGAAGCTCGAGCGGCGCCAGGGCCTGCTATTCCGCTGCATCGACATCGGCGCGGAGCTGTTCGCGATCGCGGCCGCCGTCACGAGGGCCGACATGCTGCGCCGCCGGGCGGGGGACGAGGCGCGCGACGAAGCCCGGGAGGCCGTCCGTCTCGCCGATTCGTTCGCGGCCGGGTCACGCCGTCGCATCGGCGAACTCTTCCGCCATATCCGCTCGAACCACGACGTGGCGGACTACCGCATCGCCCAGGACATCATGGCGGGTCGCTTCGAGTGGATGGAGCGCGACATCGTCGGCCTCCAGAAGGCCGCACTCGAAGCGTGGCGGGGCGAGGCGCCGGACCTGCCGTCCGATCCCGGATCCGACGCCTCTCCGCCCGAACCCTTCACCGAGCCCCGCCCGGATGTCCGCCCGGCCAGCGCCGGGGCCGAGGTCGTCTAGCCTCGCTCAGCCGCGGTCGATCAACCGGACCCCGGGTCGGTCGGCCGGAGTCGATCAGCCGGACGGGTCGGGGGTGCTCTCCACGGGGAAGCGGGTCTCGTGGCCACATAGCCTGCCGGCCAGGGCGCCGGCCACCGACGGTTCGGTGCCGGAGGAGTCCAACTCCGCGCTCAGCGCCAATTCGACGTTGCAGGACCCGGACCGACCGTCGGACTGCCAGTGCAGCGCTCCGGTCACCGAACCCTCGACGGTGAACGCCTCGAGAAACCCGACGATGGTGGTGATGGTCTGTTCGCGAACGCCCGGGCGGCCGTCCACGGTGAACCGCATCCCGCCGCTCGAAACCTGGCAACCGCTGGGTGAGGCCGTGACATCGGACCTCAGCCTCACCGTGTCGGCCACCGACTCGTCCGCGACCTGGCTCGCGATGGTGATCTGGCCTCCCAGGGGACACGCGATCACCATGCTGTTCCCGGAGCCCCCAATGATGGTGGCAGCGGTGTCGCCCTGAATCGCCCGCATCGCTTCGAACAGCGCCACGGACTCGGCTTGAGAGAGCCGATCCGCCTCGGCGGGGGGGGTGGTCGGTCCCTCGCTGCAACCCGCCGCGAGCACGCCAGCGAGGACCACCGCAGTTACATTCCGTCGGTCGAACATCCCTTCCTCCCTTCCTCCCTGGCCGGGTTCCGGCTCATGTGAAGCCACGGTGGCCTCCCGCCGGCCCGGCACCTCCACACCGTTAGAATATATGCAAGTGGGCCACTCCGGGTTCCACGCCGAGCGAGTCAGGCGTCGTCGAGCCCCCGCTGGCGGGCGTAGCGGCGCACGTCCTCGCTGATCTTCATCGCGCAGAACTTCGGGCCGCACATCGAGCAGAAGTGCGCGATCTTCGCGCCCTCCGCCGGGAGCGTCTCGTCGTGGAAGGCGCGCGCGGTCACCGGGTCGAGCGCGAGGTTGAACTGGTCCTCCCACCGGAACTCGAAGCGCGCCTTGGAGATCGCGTCGTCCCACGTCTGCGCGCCCGGGTGTCCGCGCGCGAGGTCCGCCGCGTGCGCTGCGATCCGGTACGCGATGACGCCGGCCTTCACGTCGTCGCGGTTCGGAAGTCCGAGGTGCTCCTTGGGCGTCACGTAGCACAGCATCGCCGTGCCGTGCCAGCCGATCGTCGCCGCGCCGATCGCGCTCGTGATGTGGTCGTGGCCCGGCGCGATGTCCGTCGTCAGCGGCCCCAGCGTGTAGAAGGGCGCCTCGTCGCACCACTCGAGCTGCCGCTCCATGTTCTCGCGGATCAGGTGCATGGGGACGTGCCCCGGGCCCTCGTTCATGACCTGCACGTCGTATTCCCACGCCAGCCGGGTCAGTTCGCCCTGCGTGCGCAACTCGGCGAACTGCGCCTCGTCGTTCGCGTCGGCGATCGACCCCGGCCGCAGCCCGTCTCCCAGCGACAGCGACACGTCGTACTCCCGCACGATCTCGCACAGTTCGCGGAAGTGCGCGTAGAGGAAGTTTTCCCGGTGGTGGGCCATGCACCACTTGGCGATGATCGACCCGCCGCGGCTCACGATCCCCGTCACGCGCTCCGCCGTGAGCGGCACGTACCGGAGGAGCAGCCCCGCGTGCACGGTGAAGTAGTCCACGCCCTGCTCGCACTGCTCGATGATCGTGTCCCGGTAGACCTCCCACGTGAGTTCCTCGGGGACGCCGCCCACCTTCTCCAGCGCCTGGTAGATGGGCACGGTGCCGATGGGAACGGGGGAGTTGCGCAGGATCCACTCCCGCGTGGCGTGGATGTTCCTCCCTGTGGAGAGGTCCATGACCGTGTCGGCGCCCCACAGCGTGGCCCAGCGGAGCTTCTCCACCTCCTCCTCGATGGACGACGTGACGGCCGAGTTCCCGATGTTGGCGTTGATCTTCACCCTGAAGCCGCGCCCGATGATCATGGGCTCCAGCTCGGGGTGGTTGATGTTGGCAGGGATGATCGCGCGGCCGCGCGCCACCTCGTCGCGCACGAAGGACGGGTCCATGCCCTCCCGCACGGCGATGAACGCCATCTCCGGCGTGATCTCGCCGCGGCGCGCGTAGTGCATCTGGGTGACGGGGCCGTTCCCCCGCCGCGTCTCGCGGACGAGGGTCGAGGGCAGGTCCATGGCGTCGTCACGAGGCCCGCGGACGACGGTGGCGGAGCGCCCGGAGGAACGCACGTCGCGCGCCCGGATCCACGCTTCGCGCAGGAGCGGCAGGCCTTCGCGCACGTCGCACCCGCCCGGCCCGCTGGTGTCGTAGACCCGCAGCGGCGCCTCGCCGCCGGAGAGCCCGATCTCCCGCATGGGGATGCGCAGGCCGCCGGGGCCATCCACGAAGACTCGGGTGGAGTTGGGGAAGGCTCCTTCGTACGGAACCGGCGGGGCGAGGGCGGGGCTGGGCCCGAGGGCGGGGGTTGGCAGAAGGGCAGGGTCCGGCTCGATCATGCGCGGCGTCGTCTCCCCGGCACACCCGCGTCGTCGCCGGACGGGGGACGGTCGACGCCGGGCGGGGACGCTGCCCCGCTCGGGCCGCGCTCCCTACGCCGGTATGAGCCGGATCAGGTTCATGGGGTACGCTCTCAATCCCGACGAATCGGGATGCCCCCGGCGACCGCCGCAAAGATAGGGGCTACCCGTCCGCCGCGCCCGCCTCGGCCAGGGCCTCGATGATCAACTCTCCCATCCGCGCCGTCGACACCGGCGCCGGGCCCCCGTCGGCGTGGAGGTCGGCCGTGCCGTGCCCGTCCTCGAGCACGCGGTTGACGGCGGCCCGCACGGCGCCCGCTTCTTCCGGCAGCGCGAACGTGAGGTCGAGCATCATGGCGACGGAGAGGACGGCGCCGATGGGGTTGGCGATCCCCCGCCCCGCGATGTCCGGCGCCGCGCCGTGGACCGGCTCATAGAGGCCGACGTCGCCGCCCACGCTCGCCGACGGCAGCATGCCCAGACTCCCGACAAGCACCGCCGCCTCGTCGCTCAGGATGTCGCCGAACATGTTGCTCGTCAGCAGGACGTCGAACTGGCGCGGATTCCGGATCAACTGCATCGCGCAATTGTCCACGAGCATGCTGGAAAACTCGATATCCGGATAGTCGCGGGACACTGCTTCGGCGATCCGGCGCCAGAAGATGGACGACTCCAGGACGTTCGCCTTGTCTATCGACGTCACCTTCCCCCGCCGCGTGCGCGCGAGTTCGAACGCCGACACGGAGATCCGCCGAATCTCCTCCTCCGCATAGATCTCGGTGTCGAAGGCGACGCCGTCCTCGATGCCGCGGGGACGTCCGTAATAGATGCCGCCGAGCAGTTCGCGGACGACGACGAGGTCGACGCCGCGGACGCGCTCGGGACGGAGAGGGGACCGGCCCACGAGCGCGTCGGGCACGGCCACGGGTCGGATATTCGCGTGGTTTCCCAACAACCGCCGCAGATCGAGCAATCCCCTGGAGGCGTCGACCTCCGTTCCATCCACGGAGCGCACGGCGAGGCCGACCGCTCCCACGAGCACGGCGTCGACCTCGACGGCCAAGGCGCGCGTTTCCTCCGGCAGCGGATCCCCGAACCGCTCGATCGCGCCGTCGCCGATGGGGGCCTCGATGACGTCGAAGCGGTGGCCGTAGACGTCGCCGACGGCCTCCAGCACGCGCCGCGCCTCGAGCAGAACCTCCGGGCCAATGCCATCGCCGGGCAGGAACAGGATGCGCCCGTCCAAGGCGCTAGCCGAAGCCTCCGCCGAATCTCTCCACGAAGGTGCGTTCGCGGTCGGTGAGGGCGGACCAGCCCGCGGCCTTGAGCTTGCCGGCGATGCGCTCGTACTCGGCCCGGTTCACGGGATGAAGGGTGCTCGGTTCGATGCGGCCCCACTTCATGTTCAACTCCCGCTCCCCCATGCGGGCGCCGGGACTCTCGGCCTTCTTGCGGAATTGCGCCGCGGCGGAGCGCGTGGTCCGCCACCTCAGGTAGAGCCAGCCGCCGAGGAACCCGCCCAGGTGAGCGAAGTGCGCCACGCCCCCGCCGACGCCCCCCAGTCCCAGCCACAGGGAGAGCACGGTGAAGCCGATGACGAGGAAGCGGACCTGCACGGGGATGACGAACCAGATCATCACCCGGTCGCGCGGCCAGTAGCGCGCGTAGCCGAAGAGGACGCCATACACCGCCGCCGAAGCCCCGACCATCGGAATGTAGAGGCCCCCCTGCGACATCGTGAGGACGGTCCACAGGATGTGGACGAGGGCCCCGATGAGCCCGGCGAGAAGATACAGCCTGAGGAAACTCTTCGATCCGAGCAGCGCCTCGAGCTTCGGCCCGAAGAAGAAGAGCGCGAGCATGTTGAAGAAGATGTGAGACACGCCGCCGTGCAGGAACTGGTAGGTGATGAGCGTCCAGGGTCGGGTCAGAACCTGGGCGGGGACGAGCCACAGCTCCGACGTCAGGACGGGGTTCGTGCGGGTGAACACGTAGGCGACGACGTTGATGAGGAGCAGTTGGCCGACGACGCGGGTCATGCGTGCGTCTCCTCCGTCATCTCCGTCATCATCTCCGTCATCATCTCCGTGAACTGCCCGGCGAGCGCGGGACCGACGCCGGCGTCCTCGTGCTTGAAGAAGGCGTAGACCCGACCCCAACCCGAAACGCGCAGCCGCTCGGTCCAGGCTTCCAACTCCTCCCTGGAATACGCGCTGCGGCGCAGCCGGAGGTAGCTCCAGTCCGCCGTCTCGACGAGCGGCGCATCGTCGCCGTCGTCCGTCTCGGCGAGGCAGAGGGCGGAGTTCCGGGCCCGGAGGATGTCGAACACCGCCTCGTCGAACCACGAGGCGTGCCGGAACTCGAAGGCCGAGGTGCCGGGGTTCGGAAGCTGGTCCACGAAGCGCGCGAGCCGTTCATCGTCCCGCTTGAAGTTGGGCGGAAGCTGGTACAGGATGACGCCCGCGCGATCCGCCATCACCGACGCCGTCTGCACGAGATACTCCGTCTCCTCTTCCGTGTTCTGCAACCGCTTGAAGTGCGTGATGCGGCGCGAAGCCTTGAGCGCGAAGCGGAATCCGTCGGGCACCGCTTCGGCCCAGTTCTCGAGCACGCTCTCGCGCGGCATTCGGTAGAAGGTGTTGTTGATCTCGACGGCCCGAAGCCGGCGGCCGTAGAAGGACAACATCTCCCTGTTGGGGAGATCCTCCGGATAGAAGCTGCCTTTCCACGCGGGATAGCTGTAGCCGCTCGTGCCGATCCAGACCTGCATGGCCGGGATGATACGGCCCCGCCGTCGACCGGCCAACGCACCCCGGCAGCGGACCATCGTACGCCGGCAGCGGGCCAACGCACCCCGGCGGTGCGCGCATTGTACATTGGCCGCCGGCGACTTCGGTTGCGAAGCGACGGATTTCGGTTGTGATGCGACGCAATACGGTTGCGTAGCGACTTGCGAAGAACGAGGGGACGGATGGCGGCGAGCGAAAACGGGACGAACGGGGGCGACACGCTCCTGCTGGGCACGACGAAGGGCGCCTTCCTGGCGCGGCCGCGCGGTGGCGGCGGAGAGGGCGGCGGCGGAAACGGCGAAGGAGGCGGAGAGGGCGACGGGGGCTGGAACCTGGACGGGCCCCACTTCCCGGGGGAAGAAGTCTACGCGATGGCTTACGACGACCGGGCCGGCCGGTCGCGCCTGTGGGCGGCGCCGCACAGCCCCTTCTGGGGGACGACGCTGCGCTTCTCCGACGACTTCGGTGCGAGCTGGTCGGGGAAGGCCGAGCGTTCGGTCAGGTTCCCGGAGGACTCCGGACTCTCCCTGAAACGCATCTGGCAGATCCAGCCGGGATCGGCCCGCGAACCCGATGTGATCCGGCTGGGCGTGGAGCCCGCCTGCCTGTTCATCTCGCACGATGCGGGGGAGAAGTGGGAGGCGGTGGAGGGGCTGCTGAACCACCCGCACCGCGAGCGGTGGGTGGGGGGAGCCGGCGGGCTCTGCCTGCACACGATCGTCACGGACGGCGAGCCGGGCGGGCTGGCGGCGATCGCCATCTCGGCGGCGGGGACGTACCGCAGCGACGACGGCGGCGCGAGCTGGGCGGCGCGCAACGAGGGGGTGCGCGCGGAGTTCCTTCCCGACAAGCACCCGGAGTTCGGCCAGTGCGTGCACAAGATCGTGAACCATCCGTCGAACCCGGGCCGGCTCTTCCTGCAGAACCACTGGGGCCTGTACCGGAGCGACGACTGGGGCGACTCGTGGACGGACATCGCCAACGGCGTCCCGTCCGACTTCGGCTTTGCGATGGCGATGCATCCGGGCGACGCCGACACGGTCTACATCGTCCCGCTCGAATCGGACGGCTTCCGCTGTACGCCCGAGGCGAAGCTGCGCGTCTACCGGACCCGGAACGGCGGCGCGAGCTGGGAGGCGCTCACCGAGGGACTTCCGCAGCGGAACGCGTACGAGACCGTGCTGCGCGACGCGCTGGACACGCTCGCCCCCGGGCAGGTGTTCTTCGGCACCCGTAGCGGCAAGGTGTACGCCTCCCGCGACGACGGGACGACGTGGGGGCTCGTGTGCGAGGGTCTCCCGCCGGTGGTCTGCGTGAAGGCGTGCGCCCCCGGGCGAGCCTGATGCCCGGAGGAATGCCGACCGCCGGGACGCCGGCCGCCGGCCTCGTGCGCGTGACGCTCCCCGCCGCGCTGACGGAGTTCACGGGCGGACGGTCCGTGGTCGACATCCCCGGCGCGCCCGCTCCGGTCCGGGACATCCTGGCCGGCCTCGGCGCCGCCCACCCCGGCGTCCAAGACCGCTTGATCACGGAGCGGGGCCGCCTGCGGCCTCATGTGAACATCTTCGTGGACGGCGAGAACATCCGCTTCCTGAGCGGCCTGGACACCCCCGTGCCGGACGGCGCCAACGTCGTCGTCCTCCCCGCCATAAGCGGCGGCTGACGCGCCGTCAGCCGCCGAGTGCGAGGAGGACCTTGCCGAAGGACTGGTTGGACTCGACGTAGCGGTGGGCTTCGGCGGCTTCGGCGAGGGGGAAGACGCGGTCGATGACGGGGCGCAGGTGGGAGGGGTCGGTCTCCGGGGCCGTGAAGCCGGGGAGGAAGCGGGTCGCGAACATATCCGTGAGGTATGCCTTTTCCGCCTTCGAGCGCGCGCGGAGGACGGTGCCCACGACGGTCGCGCGCTTCCCCATGAGGGTGCGCAGGTTGGCCTCGACCTTCATGCCGCCCATGACGCCGACGATGACGAGGCGGCCGAGAGTGGCGAGGCTGGCCATGTTCGCCTCCCAGTACGGGGCGCCGACGGTGTCGAGGATGACGTCGGCGCCGGCCCGGTCGGTGTGTCGCGTGACGGCGTCGGCGAAGGAGCCGGCCCGGCGGTCGACGGCGAGGTCGTGCGGCAGTCCGGCTTCGCGGATGCGGTCGAGCTTGGCCGCCGACGCCGTGGCGAAGATCGAACCCGCCCCGCTAGCGCGGGCCAGTTGCAGGGCGGCGGTTCCCACGCCGCCGCCGGCCGTGTGCACGAGCACGGTCTCGCCGGGGCGCAGACGGCCGCGCTCGATGAGGGCGTCCGCCGCGGTGAGGAAGACCTCCGGGATCGCCCCGGCTTCGGTCCAGCTCAGCTTCGGCGGGACGGGCAGGAGCTGCCCGGCCGGCACCGCCACGCGCTCGGCGTAGCCGCCGCCGCCCAGAATGCCCATCGCGCGGTCGCCGGCGGACCAGCCGGAGACGCCCGTCCCGACCGCCTCGATCTCGCCGGCGAACTCGAGTCCCGGGATGTCGGGCGGGGCGTCCGCGGGGGCCGGATAGCGGCCCATCCGCTGCAGGAGATCGGCCCGGTTGATCCCCGCGCAGCGCACGCGCACGAGCACCTCGCCGGCCCCGGCGACGGGGGCGTCCCGCTCGACGAGTTCGAGCACCTCCGGGCCGCCGGGCTCCCCGATGCGGATCGCCTTCATGCGCCGACCGCCCCGAACGCCCGTCGCGCGGCGTCCAGCCGCTCGGGCGTCCCGATGTCGTACCACGCCGCGCCCGTCGCGTCGAACACCCCGACGTGCTCCCCATCTCCGATCCAGTCCATGTACGAATCCATGATCGAAAAGACGCCTCCTTCCGCGTAGCGCTCGAACACGCGCGGCGAGAGCGCGTGGATGCCGCAGAAGCCGTACTCCCGGGCCTCGCCCGCGCTCGACGGCTCGCGCGCCACGACTTCCCACCCTTCGTCCCGATTCGCGCGCCCGTACACGCCGCGGCCGTCCACGAGGAGAGGGCGCGACGTCTCCCGCTCCGCGATCGCGAGCGTGGCCAGCCGCCCATCCCGCGCCTCGCCCTCCAGGTGCGCGCGGTACAGCGCCGCGAGGTCGACCTCGGTCACGACGTCGCAGTTGTGGAGCAGGAAGGGTTCCCGCGCCTCGAACAGCGACCGCGCGTGGAAGAGCCCGCCGCTCGTGTCGAGGGGAGCCGGCGACTCTTCGTCTTCCCGCGACACGAACACCGGGACGCCCAGCGACGACGCCTCGGCCCACGCCGCCACCTGCCCGGCAAGGTAGTGCGCGTTCACGATCAGGCGGTGTGCGCCCGCCGCGACGAGCTTCCCGGCGACGCGCTCCAGCAACGGGATGCCGCCGAAGTCGACGAGCGCCTTGGGCGTCGCGTCGGTCAGCGGCCGCAGGCGGCGTCCCCGGCCGGCGGCGAAGATCATCGCCTCCAAGCGTCCGCCCCCGCCCTCCGGCTCAAGCAGCCCGTGGCCACGGCTCAGACGCGCGCGGGACGGCGCGGCCAGTCGGCCGATTCCCGGTGCGTGACCTCCACGCGCACGTCGGGGAAACGCACGCTCAGGTGCTGGCGCAGCCGCTCCGCCATGTACACGGAGCGGTGCTGTCCCCCCGTACACCCGAAACTCACGCTCAGGCTGTG
Organism: Candidatus Palauibacter rhopaloidicola; assembly: GCA_026914155.1. GTDB lineage: Bacteria > Gemmatimonadota > Gemmatimonadetes > Palauibacterales > Palauibacteraceae > Palauibacter > Palauibacter rhopaloidicola. Next base: position 36,833 of record JAPPGH010000055.1, read on the forward strand.
GAACCCGCGCTCCAGGTAGTTCGCGATGTGCGCGTCCACGATCCCCCGCACCCGTTCCCAGAACTCCTGCGCCTCCGGCCGGGCCGCGATGAAGGCGATCGTCTCCTCATCGAGACCCGTGAGGTCACGGTACGCCTCCTCCCGGCCCGGATTCGGGAGCCCGCGGCAGTCGAACACGTATCCTCCGCCGTGACCCGACGTGTCCGCAGGATAGCCGCCGGGATACCGGAAGCTCGAGACCGTCACCTCCAGCCCGCCCTCGACCGCGGACGGCTCCGCCCTGCGGCTCCAGCGCTCGACGATCGCGCCCAGCGCCCCCTCGAGTTCGGGGACGTCCACCGGCAGACCCGCCTCGAGCAACCCCCGCAGGTTCTCCGCCGCGTAGGGCACGCTCTGCAGGAAGCGCGGCTTGCGCTCGAAGAACCCCCGGTAACCGTAGGCCCCGAGCGCCTGCAGCAGCCGCACGAGGACATATCCGGGCCAGAGTTCGAGGAACTCGTCGCGCCGCGCGACCCCGTGCGACTCGATGACGCCGATGTAGTGATCGAGCAGCGCCTCCCGGTGCCCGCGCGCGAGATTCGCCTTCGAGTCGTAGAGGAGCGACGCCACGTCGTACTGCAGCGCCCCGCGCCGTCCGCCCTGGTAGTCGATGAACCAGGGCTCCGGACCCTCCGCCCCCTGCCGCACCATCACGTTGCGGGACTGGAGGTCGCGGTACAGGAACGAGGACCGGTCGCCGGCGAGCAGGTGGCGCGCGAGCCGCGAGAAGTCGCGCTCCAGGTCCGCCTCGTTGAACGGGATGTGCGCGAGCTTCAGGAAGTGGTACTTGAAGTAGTTGAGGTCCCAGAGAATGGACTGCCGGTCGAACGCCGCCCGGGGATAGGCCCGGCGGAAGTCGATCCGCCTCCCTCCCTCGACCTGGAAGCGCGGCAGGATCTCGAGCACCTGCCGGTAGAGGGGGAGGACGGCGTCGGGGAAGGCGTCCGATCCCGGGTCCCGCGCCTCCTTGATCGCATCGAAGAGGGTCGTGTCGCCGAGATCCTCGAGCAGCCACACGCCGGACTTCTCGTCCGCTCCGTACACCTCCGGCACGGGCAGTCCGAGTTCGCGCAGCGTGCGGGAGTAGGAGAGGAAGGCCCGGTTCTCCATCGGGTCGGGCCCGTGGGCGCCGATGGCGGAAGCCCCGTCCCCCGCGGTGAGGCGCCAGTAGCTGCGGGTGGAGCCGTCCGCGGCGACCGGCCGGATGTCCCGCGGCGGTTCGCCGTGCCACTCGATGAAGAGCGCCGACGCGAGGTCGACCAGAGCCTTGCCGGGAATCATCAGCCGGCCGGAATCGCGGGACCCGCGCCGGGCCGGGCCTGGAGCGCGCCCACGAGATCCTCGAGGCGCGCGATGCCGTTCGCCGTCAGGTATTTCGAGATCCCTTCGTGGACATCCACCGCCGCGCCGGGATCGACGAACGAAGCCGTCCCGATCTGCACGAGACAGGCGCCGGCGAGGATGTACTGCAACGCGTCATCGGCGTTGCGGATGCCCCCGATGCCCATGATCGGAAGCTCGCACGTCTGCCGCGCGCGCCACGTCGCGTAGACGCCCATGGGGAGGATCGCGGGCCCGCTCACGCCGCCGGACCGGTTGCCGATCAGCGGTTCGCGCCGCCCGATATCGACGACCATCCCCGGGAAGGTGTTGATCGCGCTCAGGCCGTCGGCCCCCGCCTCCTCGCAGATGCGGGCGAAGTCGCCCACGTCGGGGACGTTGGGCGTGAGCTTGACCACGAGCGGCCGCTCGGTGCAGCCGCGGAGGCGCGCCACGAGGTCGGCCAGCGCCCGCTCGTCGGTGCCGAACATCGTGCCGCCCTTCACGTTCGGGCAGGAGACGTTGATCTCGTACCCGAGGAAGCCGTCCTCCCCGTCGAGTCCGCGCACGACGGCGGCGAAGTCCTCCGCCGAGTGCCCGACGACATTCACGAACACGTGCGCGCGGCGGAGGTGTTCGCGCAGCCAGGGGAGTTTCTCCGCGATGAAACCGTGCAGCCCGGGGTTCTCGAGCCCGATCGCGTTGATCATCCCGCCGGGCGTCTCCGCGACGCGGTGCGGCGGGTTCCCGGGGCGGGGTTCGAGGCTCACCGCCTTCGTGACCAGGCCTCCGATCTCGTCGAGGGGGATGAGATCCGCGTATTCCTGCCCGTAGCCGCACGTGCCCGAGGCCAGGAGCACGGGACTCGGAAACTCCGCCCCGAACACGCGCTGGACGAGGCCCGGGGACGCCGCCGCGGGGGTCAGATCGCCCCCCAGTCGAGTTCCTCGGCCGGGAAGACGGAGCCCTCGATGCACGACTTCACCCAGCGGCCGTCCGCCCCGCGCACGACGCACCCCTGGCAGGTGCCGATCCCGCAGCCCATGTGCTCCTCCACCGAGACCTGGAGCCGGCGGCCGTGTTCCCGCGCGAAGGCCTCGAGCGCCCGCAGGAGCGGCGTCGGGCCGCAGCCGAGCAGTAGCGCGCCCGACGCCGGGTCGAGGCCGGCGGTCACGAGGCCCTTCCGGCCGGCGCTCCCGTCTTCCGTGAACAACTCCGGGTCGTGATCCGTGAGGCGGGCGATGAGCGCGGGGTCGAAGACGGCGCCCGCATCCCGCTCTCCATAGATGAGCCGCACCCGCCGTCCCGCGGCCGCTTCGCGAGCCGCGAGGAAGATGAACGGGGCGAGCCCGACGCCGCCCGCGACGCACTCGACGTCCGCGCCCTCCGTATCGAAGGGGCGGCCCAGCGGACCGAGGAGGAGGGCGGTCTGCCCGACTTCCAGCTTCGCGAGTGCCCGCGTGCCCTGTCCGTAGGCGCGCAGGAGGATGCCGACCTCGCCGCCGGGGCCCGTCCAGCCCACGCTGAACGGACGCGGGAGGAGCCAGGCCCCCGGCGCGTCGAGCCCGACGCCGAGCATGACGAACTGCCCGGGGAGCGCGGCGGCCGCGATGTCCGGGCAGTCGAACTCCTGCCACCAGGTATCGCGGGCCACGAGGCGCGTGGAGAGCAGCGCCGCCCGCCGGCTCACGGGCACCGCGCGCTCCACGGCCACTCCGCCGCCGGCGCTCAGCACCCCGGCTCCGGCGCGGGGGCATACCGGCGCAGCACGTCCGCGCGGTACGCCACGATCGCGTCCGCGATCGCCCGCGCGATCGCTTCCTGTCCCTCCGCCCCGTTCAGGTAGCGCTCCTCTTCTCCGTTCGAGAGAAAACCGACTTCGACGATCACCGACGGCATGCGCACGAGCGCCCCGAGGAGGACCCACCACGGACCCTGTATGACGCCGCGGTCGGGGGAGCCGCCGCTGCGAACCCTTCGGATCGAGTTCTGCACGAACCCGGCGAAGAGCCGCGACTCCGCAAGATTCTCTGTGCGGTCCAATCCCGCGAGGATGAACTGAACGTCGGACGGCGAACCCGCCGCGTCTTCCACCTCCGGGCCCCGGTTCTCGCGCAGCGCGACCTCGCGCGCCTCCTCCGAGCGGGCCTGCCCGAGGAAGATGGTCTCGAATCCGCGCGCCCGTTCATCCCCCGCGGCGTTGGCGTGGATCGAGACGAAGAGATCCCCGGCCCGGTCCACCGCGAACTGGGACCGCTCGTCGAGGTCCACGTAGACGTCCGTGTTCCGGGTCATGTGAGGCTCGAACATCTCGCGCCCTTCAAGTTCCTCGTACAGCCGCCTCGCGATCGCGAGCACGATGTCCTTCTCGTAGCTCGCGCTGCCCAGCGTTCCCGGGTCCCGGCCTCCGTGCCCCGGGTCGATGATCACGCGCCACGGGGCTGTCGGGTCGACGCGGGCCGGCAGCGGGTCGGCGGCCGGCGGGGAGGACGGAGACGCCGGCGACGAGGCGGGCGCACCGGACCCAGCGGACCCGGCGGCGACCGGCGGCGGTCCCTCCGACACCCACCGCGCGACGAACTCGGCCGGGAGCCAGAAGGCGCCGCCTTCCTCGTACGGCGGATTCGCGAGCTGCACCGCGCGCCCCCCGTGCCGGAAGAAGGGAGATTCGGCCTCGAACGCGACCTCTTCGCCGCGGAGGCGGGCGCGGAGGAAGACACCGTTCCGCGTGACGCCGTCGAGGACGCTCTCCAGCGCGAGCGCGAGTTCCGCCGCGTCCACGGCGGGGTATGCCCGGTGCCGCGCGACGGCGAGACTCACGGTACGGCCCGAGACCTGCGCCTGTACCGTCTCGGGGGGCGCCTGCGCGTCGATTCCCGCCGGGATCCCGAACAGCACGGTCTGCACGATGACGACGGCGGCAACCGCGGTCCGCCCGCCCGCGCCGACCCGGTCGCGCCGGCCGCCGACTCCCCGGTCAACCGCCACGCGCCGCCTCTCTCGTCGCCCGCTCGACCTCCCGCTGCATCGTCTTCCTCTTCAGGTCTTCCCGCCGGTCCCGGTGCTTCTTCCCCCGCGCCAACCCCAGCGTGACCTTGGCGAAGCCGCGCCGAAAGTGGATGTCCAGCGGCACCAGCGTCAGGCCGCTCTCCCGCGTCTTCGAGCGCAGACGATCGATCTCCCGTCTCCTGAGCAGGAGCTTTCGCCGACGCACCGGGTCGGGGGCATCGATCGTCGCCTTGTCGTACGGAGGAATGTGGAGATTATGGAGCCACGCCTCCCCGCCGTCGATGCGCCCGAACGAGTCCGCGAAGCTCGCCTTCCCGTCCCGGAGCGACTTCACCTCCGCGCCCCGCAGCACGAGCCCCGCCTCGAACTGCTCGAGCACCTCGTAGTCGTGGCGAGCCTTCCGGTTGCGGGCGACGACCCGGATTCCATCGCGGTCGCCCACGGCTCACTCCCGGGACGCCCCGCCGTCCGCGTCTCCGGCGGTCTCATCGGCCTCCGGCGCTTCGGCCGCCTCGTCTCGATCCTCCGCGTCTCCGTCCTCCGCGGGCGCGCCCTCCGCCAGTGCCGCGCGGTAGGCGTCCTTGGACTCGGCGACGCGCGCCTCGAGGTCGGAGCGGGCCTGCCGGGCCGCGTCCTTTCCCGCCTTGAGCGCCTCCCCGGCTTTCTTCTGGCGGTCGGCGACGTTCCTGCGGAGGGCCCCCACGCGCGTTCCCACCTCGTCGCGCGTGCGGTCGTAGCGGTCCCCGAGCGTTTCCCGGAGGTCGGTGAACCGCTCCTCCGTCCCCTCCTTCAGCCGGCGAGCCCCCTCACGCAGGTCGGCCTGCGTTTCGCGTCCGGATTTCGGCGCCAGGAGCAGCGCGACGCCCGCACCCACGAGGGCGCCGCAGAAGAAAGCGACGACCCCGGACGCCCGGCGTTCCACGATCACGTACGGCTGTTGATCCTGCTCCGACATGTCACTCACTCTCCTGCTGACGCCCTGGCGTCTCCGGGGAACTCGACGACCCCCGGCCGCCGACGCCCTCTACAACCCGCCGGTATGCGGCCGGATCCCACTCGGGCCGTTCGTCGGCGTCGGCGATGCGCTGCCCGAGGTGATAGATGAGGCGCGTGATGCGCGCCGTCTTGTCGTAGAGAATCCGGTCCGGTTCGTCGTTGGGGCCGTGATAGTCTTCGTGCGTCCCCGTGAAGAAGAAGAGAACGGGTACGCCCTTCCTCGCAAAACTGTAGTGGTCCGAGCGGAAGTAGAAATTCTCCTCCGGCCAGGGGTCGTCGATCATCTCGAGCCCGAGTTCCGGGTGCGCCCGCAGCGTCTGCCGCAGGGTCCCACCGAGCGTCGATTCGTCGGCGCCGATCGCCACGACGGTGTCGCGCCAGTTCCGTCCGATCATGTCGATGTTCAGGTTGGCGACCGTCGCCCCGAGGGGGAACAGCGGGTTCTCCGCGTACCACCCGGAGCCGAGAAGCCCGCGCTCCTCCCCGCTCACGGTCATGAATACGAGGGAGCGGCGAGGCGGCGTTTCCAGCGATGCGAACGCCTGCGCGAGTTCGATGATCGCCGCGGTTCCCGAGGCGTCGTCGTCGGCGCCGTTGTAGATGGAATCCCCGTCAACGGGCCGCCCCACGCCCACGTGATCCATGTGGGCCGTGAAGACGATGAACTCGCCCCGGAGGTCGGGGTCAGAACCCTCGATCCAGCCGATCGTGTTGTAGGCCCTCTCCTCGCGGAATTCGGAGTGGGTGCGCACCCTCGCCTCCCAGGCGGTCGTGCTCGCGCCGGAAGCGAGGGCCGCCCGCAGCGCTTCGGGGAGCGCCTGCGTGCGGACGAGCGCAACCGGGGCGCCGAGTTCCTCGGGCATGCCGACGGAGAGCCGCTCCCGCTCGTAGAAGCGCCGGATGCCGTCGAAGTAGTCGTCCGGCGCATCGACCGCGAGCAGGACGGCGACCGCCCCGCCATCGAGGACGCCGCGGACGGATTCGAGGCCGCGCCGCGTGTCCTCGGGCGCGACCCGCATGACCGCGACGGCACCGTCGGGCGGGTCCGCGCCGCCGGGTGTCACGATCATGAGCGGACCCGAGGCCTGACCGCGGCCACCCGGAACGGGGAGGATGTCGGACCCGTCGATCGTCCCGCCGCCCGGACCGTCGATCTCGATCAGCTGCCGGCCGGGGGCGCCGGCCCGGGAAGCGGTCAGCGGATACTCCTGCAGGTAGCTGTCGCCGTCCGCCGGCTGGAGCCCGAACTCCTCGAAGCGACCGGCGATGTGCCGCGCCGCCTTGTCCAGTTCCGGACTCGGCGTCGCTCGGCCCCGCATCGAGTCGTGTGCCAGGGCGCCGATGCGGAGCCGCAGGTCGCCCGCGGTGATGGTCGCCGCCCCGGCCGCGGCTTCGGTCTGCGCGGAGATTCCCGCGGGGGAGGTCGCGAGCGCCAGCAGCGGGACCCATATCTTTTTCATTCGCTTCCTTCCCGGAGGGACGTTCGACCGAAGGCGAGTCCGCGACGTGTGGCGGGGCTCCGCCGGGTGGAGCTAGTCTTTTCCGATGACCGAAGGCACCGCAACTCTCACCTCCGCTCTCGAAGCTTCCCGGCAGCGCCTCGACCTCGCGAGTCCGCGCGAGATCGTGGGCCTTTCGCACCTGGAACTCGTGGCGCGCCACATCGTGGAAGGGTTTCTCATCGGCCTCCACGACTCGCCGAAGCGCGGCTTCTCCGCCGAGTTCGCCGAGGATCGCCCCTACAACCGCGGCGACGACATCCGGTATCTGGACTGGAAAGCCTACGCGAAGACGGACCGCCTCTACATCAAGCAATACGAGGAGGAGACGAACCTGCGGGCCTACCTTCTCGTCGACGTGAGCCGGTCGATGGGCTGGGTGTCGGACGAGGAGCGCTTTCCGACAAAGCTCGCCTACGCGCGGCTGCTCGCGGCCTCGCTTTCCCTGCTCCTGGTGCAGCAGGGAGACGCGACGGGACTCATCGCCTTCGATGAGGCGCTACGGGCCCACATCGCGCCGCGCACGACGCGCCGCCACTGGCGCCGGCTGCTGGGCGAACTCACGCGCCTCTCCGCCGACGGCCGGACCGATGCGGGTTCCGCGCTCAAGGAGATCGCCGGCCGGCTTCAGCGGCGGGGTCTCGTCGTACTCATCTCGGACCTGCTGGTGGACCCGGATACGACGCGGATGTCGCTGCGCTATCTCCGGCACCGGGGCCACGAGGTGATCCTGTTCCACATCATGGACCCCGGCGAACGGGAACTTCCCGCCGAGGGGGAGGCGATCTTCTTCGACCCCGAGACGGGCGAGGAACTGGGCGCCAACTCCGCGGCGCTCCGCCGGCAGTACCGGGAGGCGGTCGAGGCGGCGGTCGATGGCTGGCGCAAGGAGGCGCTGCGCTGGGGTGCCGACTACGCGCTCCTCACGACGGACACTCCCATCGGGCTCGCGCTGAGACAGTTCATGCGCAGGCGGGCCGGCGGGTGACTTGAGCTTCCTCTACCTGTCGGCGCTGGCGCTCGGGCTGAGCGTGATCGTGCCGCTCATCCTCCACCTGCGGCGGCGCCAGACCGACCGGCGCGTGTCCTTCCCGGCGCTCCGCTACCTCAGCCGCGCGGAGGACGCGCGCTCGAGATCGCTCGCGGCCTCGGACCTGCTGCTGCTCGCCGTGCGGATCGGCCTCCTGATCGCACTCGCGCTCGCCGCGGCGGGTCCGCTCATCGGACGCGGCGGCGCCCGCGACCACGAGCCGACCGACCTCGCGCTGATCGTGGACAACTCGGCAAGCGTCGGGCGGCTGGACGAGAACCGCATCCTGTTCGAGTCGCTCGTGGAGCTGGCCCGGTCGGCGCTCGCCGCGGCCCGCCCGGAGGACCGCGTGTGGCTCTTCCCCACCGTGGGGGAGCCGCTCGCGGCCGGCGTGTCCGCGGGGCGGGCCGCGCCGGCACTCGGGCAGCTCCGACCGACGGACGGCGCGGCCGATCTGGCCGCCGCCGTGGCTCGGGCGGCCGCGGCGCTCCCCGCCGACGGCGAGCGGCGGCGCGAAATCCAGTTGCTGTCGGACCTCCAGGCGTCCGCTCTGCGGACCGTCCCGGCGGCCGCGAGCGACGCCGTCCCCCTCGTAGCCTACGCGCCGCGGCCGCCGGCCGAGCCCAACGGCGCCCTCGTCGATGTCGAACTCACCGGTGGCACGACCGCCCCGTCGGGAGCCGGCCACGGCGTCATCGTGCGGAGCGCGCGCTCCGGGCCGCCCGCGTCGCCGGATCCACCGGACAACGCCGCGGCGGAGGCCGACATCCGGCTTGAACTCGACGGGCGGCTTGCCGGCGCGGCCCGGGCCCCGTGGGGAGCGAGCGCCATCCTCGGCCTCCCCGAACTCGGGCCGGGGCTGCACGAGGGGCGGCTGGAGGTGGAACCGGCCGGCGCGCGGGCCGACGACCTGCGCTACTTCGCGATCCGGGTCGTACCGCCTCCCACGGTTCGCTTCCATGGCGACGCGAACGGCTTCGTCGGGCTTGGGATCGAAACGCTCCGCGACGGAGGTCGGCTGGGAGCGGGAGGAAACGCGACCGTCGCGGTCGTGGACGGAGATGCGAGCGTCGGCGCGCCGTGGGAGGGCGCGGGGACCGTCATCTTCGTTCCGCCCGCGGATCCGGTCGATCTGGCGGCGTTCAATCAGGGGCTGGCTTCCGTCGGGATTGCCTGGCAGGCACGCGTCGATGCGGGATCGGGCGACCTCGGACTCGGGGAGCCGGAGGCCGCGTTCTCGCTCTCGGGGGTGCGGGTCCGGCAGCGCTACCTGCTGCGCGCGACCGGTGGCGGTTCGGCTGCCGACACGGCGCTGCTGCGCACGGAAGACGGAGAACCGTGGCTCATCCGCACGGATTCGGACGACCGGATGGCACTGGTCCTCGCGTCGCCGCTCACCGCGACGGCCAGCGACCTCCCCGCGCATCCCGCGATGGTCCCCTTCCTCGAAGCGCTCCTCGTGCACTGGTCGCACCTGGCCACCTGGCCCTTCGCCGACTTTGGCGCGGGACGGCCGCTGACCCTCCCGGAGTGGGCGAGCGAGGTCGAGTCCCCCGACGGGACGGTGCGCGCCGTGGAGGGCGGAGCGCGGTTCACGCCGCTCAGGGCGGGAGTGTATGCGGTCCGGGGCACGGGGAGCGACGGGGCGGACGCGGAAGCGCACTTCGCGGCGAACGTGCCGGCGGAGGAGGCCGATCCGACGCCGATGGCGCGGCGCGAACTGGAGGAACTGTTCGCCGGCCGGCCGGTATTCACGGCGGGCCCCGACGCGAGCGCCTGGCAGGACGGTATCTTTCGCGCGCGGCGGGGCCGGGACATGGCCCCCTGGTTGATCGCGCTCGCGCTCGCGCTGATGGGGATCGAGCTGTACCTGGCGACGCCGGGCCGGTCGCGCCGCCCGAGCGCGGACGGCGAAGGGAGCGAAGTGACATCGGGCGCGTCGAACTGATTCGAACGTCGTTCCTCCAGACCGTGCGAGCCGCCGGAATCCCGGAGGCGCTCTCGCGGCGTGGCGCCCGTGCGTCCGTCCACCCGCTTCCGAGTGCGGGATCCGCCGCCGTTGCGCTCGCGCTCGACGATCTGGCCGTCGGCGCACCCATCGTCCTCGTCGCCGACACGCCCGAGCGGGCCGAGGCGCTCCACGAGGACCTCCGCACGCTCGGGGCCGGGGGCGCCCGCTGTTATCCGCAGCGGGAGGCCCTCCCGTACGAGGATGCGGACCCGCACATCGAGATCGAGGCCCAGCGCGTGGACGCGATGGGGGCGCTGCTCGGCGGGCGCTGCCGCATCCTCACGACGACGGCCCGGGCGCTCGCCGAACGCGCGCCGATTCCCGTCGGCCCCGGAACGAGCCTCGCCCTCACGATCCGGCGCGGGGCCGCACACCCCCTGGCCGTACTCGGCCGCCGCCTGGAGGAGATGGGATTCGGCCGCACCCACACCGTCCGTGAAGTCGGGGACTACGCGATCCGCGGCGGGATCGTGGATCTGTTCCCGTTCGGACATCCGGCGCCGCTTCGGATCGAACTCTGGGGAGACGAGGTGGAGTCGGTGCGCCGCTTCGATGCGCTCACCCAGCGTTCGACCGAACCGCTGGAGAGCGTGGATGTCCTTCCGATCGCGCTGCAGGGCTCCGAAACGGCGGGCGACGTGGAGCGGCGCGCCCTCCTCGAGACGCTTCCGCCGACGGCGCTCGCGCTGATCCTCGACCCGGAAGGGGGCGTCCGGGCCCGCCAACGCCTGTGGGCCGAGGTCCGGGACGCGAGGAAGCGCGTCGGCGCCGGCGCGGAGCCGGCCGAGTCCCTCGTCCTCCCGCCTTCAGAGGCGGAGCAGCGGCTCGCCGCGTTCCGCCGCCTCGAATTCGCGGCGCCGGAGCGGGCGCCGGAGCAGGCCCCCGTGGCCGCGATTCGGCTTCCGGTCGAGCCTCCGCCCTCCATAGACCGCGACATGAAGCGGCTCGTGGCCGAGATCGGCACGGCGCGGGCCCGTGGCGAACGACTCATCGTCTTCTGCGACAACGACGGCCAGGTCGAGCGGCTGGAGGAGATCCTCACCGAACGCGGGGGCGCGGCGCTCGCCCGCGAAGTCGCGCTCGCCATCGGATCGCTCAGCGGCGGGTTCAGGGTCGGCGTCCCCGGCACCCTGCTCGTCCTCACGGATCACGAGGTGTTCCGGCGCCGGTATCGCCGCCACCGCGTCCGGCTGCGTGGCGCCGCCACCATCGAATCCATCGCGGCCATCGAACCCGGCGACTACGTGGTTCACATGGAGCACGGGATCGGCCGTTACATGGGCCTGGAGCGCGTGGAGGTGCGCGGCGAGACGATCGAGACGATGGAGATCCGCTACGCCGACGGTGAAATCCTGAGACTCCCGCACTATCGGCTGGACCTCATCGAGCGGTGGAGCGCCGCGGGTCCCGACGCCCGGCCGCCCGCGGTCCACAAGCTGGGCCGGCGGAAGTGGAAACAGCTGCGGAACCGAACCGTCGCGGCGATCGAGGCCACGGCGGTCGAACTCCTCCAACTCTACGCGCGGCGCAAGATGTCGCCCGGACGCGCCTTCCCGGCCGAGACCGCCTGGCAGAGGGAGATGGAATCCGCCTTCCTCTACGATGAGACGCCGGATCAACTCAGCGCCTGGGAGGCCGTGCGGCGCGATCTCGAGGCGCCGGTCCCGATGGACCGCCTCGTGTGCGGGGACGTAGGCTTCGGGAAGACGGAGGTCGCGATCCGCGCGGCGTTCAAGGCCGTGCAGGACGGCGCGCAGGTCGCCGTGCTCGCCCCGACAACGATCCTCGCGGACCAGCATCTCGCCACGTTTCGCGAGCGCCTCGCGGGCTTCCCGGTGCACGTGGAAGGGCTGTCGCGCTTCCGCACCCCGCGTGAGCAGCGCGACGTCATCGCGGGGCTCGAAGCCGGGACCATCGACATCGTCATCGGCACGCACCGGATCCTCTCGCGCGACGTCGGGTTCCGCGACCTGGGCCTCCTCATCGTGGACGAGGAGCAGCGGTTCGGCGTTCGTCAGAAGGAGCGGTTGAAGGAGGTCCGCGAGACCGTGGATGTCCTCACGCTCACGGCGACCCCGATCCCCCGGACGCTTCACCTGGCGCTCGGCGGGCTGCGCGACCTCTCCACCATCCGCACGCCGCCGCGGAACCGCATGCCGATCATCACGCACGTGCTGTCCTGGGATGACGGGATCCTGGAGGAGGCCCTGCGGCGCGAGTTCGACCGCGGCGGCCAGGTGTTCTTCGTCCACGACCGCGTCGAGACGATTCACGCCGCCGCGAGCCGCGTGAAGAGGCTGATGCCCGAGGCGCGGGCCGCCATCGCGCACGGCCAGATGCCGGAGCGCGAACTCGAGGACGTCATGCACCGCTTCGTCCGCGGCGAGATCGACCTCCTCATCTGCACGTCCATCATCGAGAACGGACTCGACGTCCCGTCCGCGAACACGATGATCGTCCACCGGGCCCACAACTTCGGCCTCGCCCAGCTCTACCAACTGCGGGGGCGGGTCGGCCGCTCCCACCGCCGCGCCTACTGCTATCTCGTCGTCCCCTCCGATGTGGCCCCGGATGCGGCGGAGCGGTTGCGCGTGCTCGAGCACCACACGGAACTGGGCTCGGGGTACGAGGTGGCGCTCAAGGACCTGGAGTTGCGGGGGGCGGGGAACCTGCTGGGCGGAGAGCAGAGCGGGTTCGCCACCGCCGTGGGGATCGAGACGTGGCAGCGGCTCGTCGAAAGCACCCTTCGGCGATTGAGGGGAGAATCGTCGGACTCCGCGCCGCGCGCCCGGGTCTCCGTGGACGGGGAATCGTTCCTCCCTGATGACTACGTCGCCGGGTCTCCGGTGAAGATGCATCTCTATCGCCGTCTCTCGCGTCTCACGAAATGGGAAGAGGTGAAGGCGTTCCGCGCGGAACTCGAGGATCGCTTCGGCCGCCTTCCGCCCCCGGCGGCGCGTCTGCTCGCGGCGGCGGAACTCCGGATTCTCGGGGCGGCGATCGGCGCGGACTGGATCCGGGCCTCCGACGACGACGCCCGAATCTCGTTCGAAGCGACGGCCTCGCCGCAGCTCAGGCTGCTCACGAACGCGCTCGCGGACCGCCAGTTGCACGTTGAAGTGCGGCGGCTGGAACCGTTATCGTTGGTCCTGCGACGGGCGGGAACCGAGCCCCTCCTGCCGATGTTGGTGGAGGCCCTGGGGATCCTGGCGGCGCCGGGGCGCACGGACGCGAAGGAGACCAGAATTCCGGCGGCCGCCGGAGGAGTCTAGCGTGATCGATATCAATGGTGGAATGAAGGCTTTTCGGGCCGGGGCCTGCCTGCTCGCCGCGGCGCTCGCCCTCGGCGCGCCGCTCGCCGGACTGCAGGAGAACGAACCGGCGGCGCCCGACACCGTGGAGGCGACGGAGTTTCCCTCCGGCGTGGCGTCGCTCGACCGGGTCGTGGCCGTGGTGGGCGACACCGCGATCCTCCTGTCCGATATCCAGGTCACCCTCTACCAGCTGCAGGGCGCCGGCGCGCGGATCCCGCCCGAGGGTTCGGAGCGCTGGAAGACCTTCGCCGACGACGTACTCGAGGCGATGATTGACGACCTCATTTACCTGCAGCAGGCGAGGAACGCGGGGGTCACGGTGCCCGAGGACCGCGTGACGCAGATGGCGGACGAGATTTTCGCGGAGAGGCGATCGCGGTTCTCCTCCGACGAAGAGATGATGCTGGCGGTGGAAGAGACGGGCATGAACATGCTCCAGTTCCGCCAGATGCTCCGCTCCCAGGCTCAGGCCGAGGGAATGCGCCAGGCCTACCGGTTCGAACTCGAGCAGCGCGACGACCTGCCGCCGGTCATCGTGAGCGAGGAAGAGGTCGAAGCCGCCTTCGAGGAGTTCGCGCAGAACCAGCCACCGCGCCCCGCGCTCGTCTCCTTCAACCGGCTCGTGGTCACGCCGAATCCGAGCGGCGCGGCCCGTGACAGCCTCGTGGCGCGCACGATTCGCGTTCAGAACGATTTCGCGAACGACGAGGAGTTCTCGGTCCTCGCCCGCCGCCATTCCGACGACGACGGCACCAGGGAGCAGGGCGGCGAGCTGGGCTGGATGAACCGCGACCTGCTCGTGAAACCGTTCGGCGACGCCGCCTGGGGGGCACGCCCCGGCCAGACGGTGGGTCCGGTGCAGACGCAGTTCGGGTTCCACTTCATCAAGATCGAGCGCCAGCGGGGGGCGGAGCGCTTTCTGCGCCACATCCTCCTGCGCCCCGAGATCTCGGAGGATGACGTCGAGGAGGCCCGGACGCTCGCGATCCAGGTCGCGGACAGCCTGCGCGCGGGCGCCGACCCGGAACGGCTCGTGGCCGTGTTCCGCGGACGGGTGGCCGACGAGGCGATCCGCTTCGACGACGTGTCGCTCGCGAGCCTGGTCAGCCAGTTCACGGGCGGGGGCGCCGAATCCGGACTCACCGCCCCGACGCCCGGCACGGTGTACGGGCCGCTGCCGATAGAACGCGGCGGCCCGACCGAGTTCGGGCTCGTCCACGTCCTGTCGTTCCGTCCCGAGGGCCCGATCGAACTCAACGATGTGCGGGACCAGATCCGGCAGAGCCTCCGGACCCGCAAGCAGATCGACGTCATCCTCCAGGAGGTGCGTGCCAACACCTACATCGATGTGAGATTCTGAGGAGGATGACCCACATGCCGCGCCTCGGGATCACGCTGGGGGATCCGCGCGGGATCGGGCCGGAGGTGACCGCGGCGGCGCTCTCCTCGTTCTCGGGCGCGGACGGGATCGATGCGGTCCTCGTGGGGCCGCGGTCGCTCGGCGAGGTGGAGGACCGGCTGGAGGGGGTGCCCCGGGAGACGGTGGGAGACTGGGACCCCGCGGGCGGCGAGAGGCTCGCGGGCCTGCTGTCGGCGCGGGCCATCGAACGGGCCGTCGCGATGGCGCGGACGGGAGAGATCGACGGGATCGTCACGGCTCCGATCAGCAAGGCCGCCCTGCGGGCCGCGGGGTACGCGCACCCGGGGCACACGGAGTTCCTCCAGGAGCTGGCCGGAGCCCACGAGGTCACGATGATGATGTCCGCCGAGCGCACGCCCCTCGGCGGATCCCTGCGCCTGGCGCTCCTCACCGCGCATCTTCCCCTGCGCGACGTACCTTCCGTGCTCGACGCGGACCTCTTCGTGCGCAGATCCGCGATCGCGATCGAAGCCATGCGCGCGTGGTGGGGGATCGAACGGCCCCGCCTCGCCTTCGCGGGGCTCAATCCGCACGCGGGCGAGGGGGGACTGTTCGGCGACGAGGAGATCGAGGTGTTCGCGCCGGCGCTCGCCCGGCTCGCTTCCGACCCCGCGCTCGACATCCTCGGCGTCTTCCCCGGGGACACCGTCTTCCTGAAGGCGCTCTCTGGAGAGGCGGACCTCGTCGTGACGCCCTACCACGACGTGGGCCTCGCGGTGCTGAAGACGATCGCGATGAACGAAGGCGTGAACGTGACGGCCGGGCTTCCCTTCCCGCGCACCTCGCCGGATCACGGCACGGCGATGGACATCGCGGGCCGCGGGGTCGCGGATCCGGGAGCGATGCGGGCCGCGATCGAGCTCTGCGCCCGGTTCTGCGCGGCGCGGGCCGTCGCGACGTGATCGCGCTGAGGGATGTCTCGAAGGCCTACCCGCGCTCCGGAGACGCGCTGCGGGGGGTTTCGTTCCGCCTCCGGAAGGGGGAGTTCGCGTTCCTCACGGGGCCGTCGGGGGCCGGCAAGTCGACGGTGCTCGAACTGATCCACTTCCAGACGCGGCCGACCGAAGGCGAGGTCCAGGTCTCGCGCTACAACTCGAGGCGGATCCGCCGCCGGGACATCCCCGCCCTGCGGCGCCGCGTCGGGTTCGTGTTTCAGGACTTCAAGCTGCTGGAACGGCTGACCGCCGCGGAGAACGTGGCCTTCGCGCTCGAGGTCATCGGGACACCGCGGCGCGAGATCGCGGGGCGCGTGCAGCGGCTGCTGAGCCAGGTCGGTCTCGCCGCCCGCGCCAGTTCGAGACCGTCGGAACTGTCGGGCGGGGAGCGGCAGCGCGTCGCCGTGGCGCGCGCCCTCGCCACGGAACCACGGATCCTCCTCGCGGACGAACCCACGGGCAACCTCGATCCCGACGCCGCCGGGGGAGTGTTCGAGCTGTTCAGCATGCTGAACCGCCTCGGCACGGCCGTGCTCATGGCCACGCACGACGCGGATTTCGTGCGCCTGCATGGCGAGATTCGCCGATTGGAGCTGGAGGGCGGGCGACTCGTCGGGGATTCCACCGCGTGAGAGCCGTGCGCGAGGCGCTCGCCGGCTTCCGGCGCACCCCCCTGCTGTGCGCCCTCTCCGTCGGAGCGGTCGGGCTCAGCCTCGTGATCCTCGGTCTCTTTGGGCTCGTTGCGCACAATGTCGGCGGAGCGATCGGCGATGTGGAGCGGCGCGTGGAGGTCGTCGGCTACCTGCTCGACGACGTCGGCCCGGATCAGGTGCGAGCCGCCCGGCGGGAGTTGGAGGCGCTGCCGGCGGTGGAGTCGGTGCGCTACGTCTCGAAGGACGAGGCGCTGGAGCGGGCGCGGCGCGATCTCAGCGAGTTCTCGAACGTCTACGGAGAACTTCAGGTGAACCCGCTTCCCGCCTCGTTTCACCTCAGGCTGCGGGAGGGGTTCCGCACGCCGGAGACCGTGTCGGAGACCGCGGGCACGCTCGCGGCGTATCCGTTCATTGAGGAGGCGCGCTTCGGGGAGGAGTGGGTGGAGCGGCTCTTTGCCCTGCGGAGCGCGGCGGCGGCGATTGCGCTCGCCCTGGGCGGCGGGTTCGCGCTGGTCGCCGCGCTTCTCATCGTCACGACGGTGCGCATGGCGGTCCTCGCACGCGGCGAAGAGATCGAGATCATGCAGATCGTGGGCGCGCGGGAAGGCTACATCCAGCGACCCTTCCTCCTCGAAGGCGCGGCGACGGGACTCGCGGGCGGGCTGCTCGCGCTCGGCCTCACGCGGCTCGCGTACGTCGTCTTCCCCGCGCGTTTCGCGGCCGTCGAGTCTCTCGCGTGGCTCCCGCACCTCTGGACCGCGGCCGGCGTCGCCGCCGCCGCCGTTCTCGGCCTGCTCGCCGCCGCATTCTCCGTGCACCGTGAAGTGGGACGGGTGTATGGCCCCTCGTAGCCGCGCGTGGACGGCGCGGGTCGCTGCGGCCGTGAGCGTCGCCGTCGCGACGATCCCCGCGTGGACCGCGCCGGCTCCCGCGATCGCGCAGGAGTCGCCCGACGTGCGGCGCCGCCTCGACGAGAGCCAGGCGCGGCTGGAACTCATTCGCGAAGAACGGCAGCGGCTGCGCCGCGAACTCGCGGGGATCGCCGGCCAGGTCAGCGGCGACTCGGCCGAACTCGTGAACATCGAACGCCAGATCGACGCCTCGGCGAGCCTCCTGGCCGAGTTCGACGTTCAACTGCTCGCACTCTCCGACCGGCTCACGGTCATGACGCGCGAGATGCTGCTCACGCGCGACGAACTCACGGCGCGCCGGGTCGTGCTGCGGGCGCGGCTCCGCGACATCTACAAGCGCGGCCCCCTCCGCACCGTCGAGGTGCTCCTCTCCTCGGGGTCGTTCTCGGACCTGCTCAGTCGCTACCGGTACCTCCGCGATGTCGCGGTCTTCGACCGCATGCTCCTGGAGGACGTGAGGGAACTCGAGGTCAGCCTCACGGAGCAGCGCGGCGGGTTGAGCCGGGAGAGCGACCGCATCGCAGGCGTACGGGCGGAGAATCTCCGGGAATACGACGAGCTGGAGAGGCTGGAGGGACAGCGGCAGGAGCGGTTGCGCCGCTTCGAGGACCGCCGCGACGAGGCGCAGTCGACGCTGGCCCGACTGGCGACGGAGGAGGCCGAGCTGCGCGCGCTCATCGGTGGCCTGGAAGAACGACGCCGCTCGGCGGAACGCGAGGCCGGCGCCGCGTCGGTCTCGTCGCTGACGACCGGGGATCTCGGACGCCTCGCCTGGCCGGTCGAGGGAGAGATCCTGTGGCGCTTCGGGCCCGAGCGGGAAGGGCGCACGACGATCCCGCGCGAAGGGATCGGGATCGCGGCCCCGCGCGGCACGCCCGTGAACGCGGTGGACCGCGGCACCGTCGCCTCCGTGGCGGCGCGCGCCTCGGGACAGACGGTGATCCTCGATCACGGAGGCGGTTTCTACTCGTCCTATCAGAAGCTCCGCGACGTCACGGTCCGCGAGGGACAGGCGGTCGGCGAGGGACAGCCGATCGGACACGTGGGCGGGGACGCCACCCAGCCGCACATCGAGTTCCAGATCTACGAACCGGGGGCGGTGGGGCCCCGCGCGGTGGATCCGGTCCGGTGGCTGCGGGGCCGCCCGTGAACGGCGAGCGCCAGCGTCCCTGGGGGCAGGAGGACCTCCTGCAGCGCCTGGCCGGCGCCGTCGCGGGCCGGAGACTGCCGCAGTCGCTCCTCGTCCACGGCCCGGAGGGCGTCGGCAAGCGTTCGCTGGCCCTGTGGCTCGCGCGCGCGCTCCAGTGCGAGGCCGCCGAGACCGGGGATGGACCGTGCGAAGAGTGTCGGAACTGCCGCATGGCGGCGCGGCTCGAGCACCCGGACATCCACCTTCACTTCCCGATGCCGCGCCCCAAGCGCGCCGCCTCGCGGGCCAAGCTGCGAGAGGCGATCGAGGTGCAGCGGCACGAGCGTCTCGCCCTCCTGCGGGAGAACCTCCACGCGCGTCTGGACCCCGACGCGGTCACGGGGCTCTATGTGGCCGCCGTGGAGAACATCCGGGAACAGGCGTCCAGGCGTCCGTCGATGGCGCGCAGGTCGGTGTTCGTGATCGAGGACGCGGAACGGATGGTGCCGCAGAGCGCCAGCCCCGAGGCGGCGAACGCCTTTCTCAAGCTCCTGGAAGAACCGCCGCCCTTCGCGTACATCGTGCTCACGAGCAGCCGTCCGGACGCCCTTCTGCCGACGATCCGCTCCCGCACGGTGCCGCTCCGCATCGCGCCGCTGCCGACCGAACGCGTGGCGGCCTATGTGGCGGAACACCTCGGCGTTCGCGACGACGACCGGGCGCGGGGCGTGGCAAGGCAGGCCGGTGGCGCCGTTTACCGGGCCCGCATGCTCGTCGACGCCGAAGGCGGCGAATCCGAGGCCGCCGCGGACGGTCTGCTGGCCGCCGCCCTCGACGGCACGCCGCAGGCGCGCTATCGCGCCGCCTCCCGTTTCTCCGCCCGTGGCGCCCGAGGGGAGTTGGAGCCGGCGCTCGAGGCGCTGCGCATCCGCCTGCGGGACATGCTCTGCGTCGCCGCGGGGGCCGCCGACGCAGCGCTCGATCCGGATCGCGCGAAGACATCCGGCCGAGCGGGAAGCGGGGGCGCCCGCGGAGCGGCCGGAGCCCCCGCGGAAGCAGCGGTCCTCGAAGCCCTCGCGGCCGTGGATGCGGCGGTGGAAGGGGTGGGCCGCAACCTGAATCCGCAGGCGACGACGGCCCTCCTGCTCGAGGAGATGAGCGCGGCCTTCGCCGGCCGCTCCACTGGCCGAACGGCGGGAACACCGCAGTTTGCGGGGGTACTGAGAAGTCTGTGACGGGAGGCAGCTTCGTGGACGGACTCACACATCTGGACCCGGAAGGGCGGGTGCGAATGGTCGACGTGGGCGAGAAACCGCTCACGCGGCGCGTGGCCGTGGCCGAGGGCCGGATCCGGATGCGCCGCGCGACGCTCGACGCCATCCGCGGGGGCGAGATCGAGAAGGGAGAGGCGCTCGCCGTGGCCCGTCTCGCGGCGATCCAGGGGGCCAAGGCGGCGTCCACGCTCGTGCCGCTCTGCCATCCGATCCCGCTCGACGCGGTCGACGTCGACCTCGAAGCCGAGGAGACGCCGCCCGCCTACCGGCTCAGCGTGCGGGCCTCGGCGGAGTGGCGCACGGGCGTCGAGATGGAGGCGATGGCCGGCGTCGCGGCCGGTCTGCTCGCCCTGTACGACATGTGCAAGGCCATCGACCGGGGCATGGCGCTGGGGCCGATTCGACTCCTCGAGAAGCGCGGCGGTCGATCGGGCGCCTGGACGGCGGACGCGGAGTGACGCGGATACGGGGGACGCGGTGAACCACAGCGAGGCGCTCCGGAAGAAGATCGAGTCGGGCGCGGCCCGGTTGGGCGTGCTGGGGCTCGGCTACGTCGGCCTTCCCGTCGTCACGGCGTTCTCCGCCGCCGGCTTCCGGACGCTGGGGTTCGACATCGACGAACGCGTCGTGCGGCGGGTGAGGCGGGGCGACTCCCACATCGGCGATGTCCCGGCACAGGCGGTCGCCGCCGCCGTGGAGAGCGGCCTCCTCGATGCGACGACGGACTTCGGCCGGCTCCGGGAGATGGACGCCGTCATCATCTGCGTCCCCACGCCGCTCGGGAAGACCGGAGACCCCGACGTCTCCCACATACTCGACGCGCTGGGGCACATCCGGGACGGTCTCCGGCCCGGCCAGCTCATCATCCTCGAGTCGACCACCTGGCCGGGCACGACCCGCGAGCTCCTGCAGCCCGAACTCGAACAGCGCGGACTCACGGCGGGAGAGGAGTTCTTCCTCGCCTTCAGCCCCGAGCGCGTCGATCCGGGCAATCCCACCTACACGTTCACGAACACGGCGAAGGTCGTGGGCGGACTGACCGCCTCGTGCCGCGAACTCGCCGCCGCTCTCTACGAACGGGTCATCGACGAGGTCGTGAGCGTTTCGTCGCCCGAGGTCGCGGAACTCACGAAGCTGCTGGAGAACACCTTCCGCGCGGTGAACATCGGTCTCGTGAACGAGATGGCGGTGATCGCGGACCGTCTGGGGATCGACATCGGCGAGGCCGTCGAGGCGGCTGCCACGAAGCCCTTCGGCTTCATGCGTTTCACGCCCGGGCCCGGTCTGGGCGGCCACTGCCTCCCGATCGACCCGCAATACCTCGCCTGGAAGATGCGGACGCTCCAGTACCGGACCCGCTTCATCGAACTCGCCGCCGAGGTCAACGCGGAGATGCCGCGCTACGTCGTGGACCGCGTCGCGCAGGCGCTCAACCGACATCGACTGCCGCTGAACGGCAGCCGCGTCCTGCTGCTGGGCGTCGCCTACAAGCCGGGCGTCGGCGACGTCCGCGAGAGTCCGGCGCTCGACGTCATCGAACTGCTGCGCCGACAGGGCGCCGAGGTCTCATACCATGATCCGTTCGTACCGCGGCTGGCGCCTGAGGGGCTTGAGGGGGGAGATCTCGAATCGCAGCCGCTGACCGCGGAGCTGCTCGCAGCGAGCCACGCGACGGTCGTCATCACGGATCACCCGCAGGTGGACTACGGTCTCGTGCTCGAGAAGGCGCGGATCATCGTCGACACGCGTAACGGACTGCCGAAGGGGGCTGCCGAGTCCGGGGAGCCGGGCGGTGCGGTCCTCTATCCGCTCTCCGGCCCGCCGCGCGACGGCTCAGCGCCGGATCTGAAGCCGGTCGCCGGGGTGGATCCGGGTCGAGGAGAGGCGATTCCACTCGATAAGCTCGCGCGTCGATACCGAATGTCGGCGGGCGATCAGCCATAGCGAGTCGCCCGGCCGGACCACGATCGTCACAGGGCCGCCGCCGTCGCTCGCGGAGCCGGCGGACCGCGCTCCGGCCGGCCGGCCGGCTCTCGGAACCAGCAACTCCTGGCCGATCTGCAGCCGGCGCGGACTCACGTTGCCGTTCGCGGCCCGCAGCGCCGCCACCGACACCCCGTATCGCTGCGCGATCACGCCCAGCGTCTGCCCGCGCTGCACCGTGACGACGGTCGTCCCCTCGGCATTCGTGCGCGCGGTGATCGGACGGGCATTCGAACTCTGGGCAATCGATGCGCCGGAGGACCGCGCGGACCGGGGAATCACGAGTTCCTGGCCGATCTGCAGGCGACGCGGGTTCAGGTTGCCGTTCGCCGCTCGCAGCGCCGCCACCGACACGCCGTACTGCTGTCCGATCCACCCCAGCGTGTGACCGCGCTGGACCGTGTGGAACGTCCAGGTCACCCGCTCATCCGCCGGCACGGCGGCATACCGCGCCGCGAAGCGGGCGGCCCCCTCGACCGGGACCCGAACTTCGACCTCCCGGTTGGGCGGAGTCACGTCGCGCGGAAACTCGGGGTTGAGGAGGTTGATCGTCTCCTCGTCGGTCCCGGCGGCCTCGGCCAGGACATCGAAGCTCGTCGCGTCGGGCACGCGCACCTTCGCGTACTCCGGGATCGTCTCTCCTTCAGGATCCGGGAACCCGTAGCGCGCGGGATCGTGTCCGATCAGGGCCGCCGCGATGATCTTCGGCACGTAGTCCCGTGTCTCGCGCAGCAGCAGACGGCGGTCGGCGAGATCCCAGAAGGTCGCGCCCGGCACGGTCCGAAGCCCGCGGCGAACCCGGTTCGGCCCTCCGTTGTAGGCGGCCGCCGCGAGGTACCAGGAACCGAACTCCTCGTACAGGTCCTTGAGGTGCCGGAGCGCGGCGTCCGTCGCCTTCTCCGGGTCTCTCCGTTCGTCGATCCAGTAGGATATTTCGAGGCCGTACTGGCGCCCCGTACCCGCGATGAACTGCCACAGGCCCACCGCGCTCGCGCGGCTGTAGGCGTTCGGGTTCATCCCGCTCTCGATGAGCGAGAGGTAAATGAGATCCTGCGGCAGCCCCACCTCGCGCAGCTTCCGGCGAATCATGGGCTCGTAGCGGGTCTTGCGGCCGAGATAGGTCGCGAAGCGCTCGCCGATGACGGTCTGGAAGTAGTGGACCCACGATCGGACGCGCTCGTTCATCTCGAGCTTGAAGACGCGCGGATCCTCTCCTTCGTGAACCAGCCCCAGCGGGTCGTCGCCGAGCATCTCGCGGACGGCCCGGTCGATCTCCGCCGCGGTCGGCCCGGCGCCCGTTTCGTCTACGGGATCCGGCACGACCGGGTCCTCTGGCATCAACTCGTCGTCGGGCGCCTGAGCCGACGCCGGCGCCGCAGCGTCTCCCGGTGCCGCGGTCGCTTCGGGCCAGTCCGTCCCTCCGGCCTCGAGCGTCCCCGGCTCGACGTTGGCGGTCTCCGGGACCGGGCCGGTATCGAGGGTGCGCTGTGTGAACGCGCAGCCGTGCAGCACGAGGGCCGCGAGCACCGGACCGACCCAGTGAAGGCGCGCGAGAGAGTGGGTTCCTGACGATCGATTGGTCATCGGACGGTAAAATCCCCCCTCGGCACCACGACTTCGGTACTTGCTACCCCCCAGGCCCCTCCGCCCCACCAGGGCGTCGCTCCGGAAGCAGGACCGGACAACCCGCGGAGACATGGTACCGAACCGCATGTGCGGTGTCGAGAATCGACCCGGCGCTAGACGCCACGTCTAGCGCTAGACGCCACGTCTAGCAGCCCGTGACAAAACCCTGCGTCGGCGCCGAGAGCGGTGAGGCGCTCGCCTGACAAGGCGCGACGAGGGAGCATAGCAGAGCTATTCTGTGGATATTTCGTAATGTCCATATACTGCAACGAGTTATGGTTGTTGAACTATCTCTCATCCCCTTTTTACATCCCTATTTACAAACGGGATTCCGTGCGACTTTGCCGGACGTTGGCGGACCCCACGGATCGTTCATCCTTGCGGCTCCAACGCAATCAGCCTGACCACGCGCACGGTCTGCACGTCCATCTCGTCTCGTTCGATGTAGGCCATGAGCCCTTCGGGGCCGAAGGCTTCGGGCGTCCGGAGCCCGTCCGGCGGCAGCGTGCCGATGTAGTCGCCGTCGGGGGTCACGACATCGGTCGGACCGTCGTCGTCGCCCGTCGGACCCCAGCGTTCCAGCCAGATTCGGTCGTCCCAGTCCACGTCCAAGGCATACAATACCGGCAGCTCCGCAGCGAAGGTGCGTCCCTCCGCGCCCTCCCGCTCGACCTGTACGTTGACTCCCCCCGAGCTCACGACCTCCGATGCCTCGCGCTCGCGGTAGCGCTCGCGTTCCGCCTCCATGATCGCATCGTCGACCCGAAGTGGCGCAATCGGCCGCTCGATGGTTCCGGTGACGGTTCCGTCGAGTCCAACGAGCTTGACGCGGTATCCGATCGAGTCGATCAGCGCCAGGCGGCCATCTGTCAGAAGGTCGTATTGGAGGCGGGGCTCGAAGGCACGACCCGCCGCCCGGTACATGCGCACTGCACCCGACCCTGACGACTCGAACGTGCTTTCGTCTTCGCCCTCCGGGGGCAGCTCCCAAGCCGTGTATAGGATTTCCGGCTCGGCACCGTCCAGCGGGAAGACATGGATGGGGCGGCCTGCCTCGTAGTGTTCGTCCTGAGCTCCGAAGCGCTGGAGCGCGGATGTGACCAGGCGGCCGTCGGGAAGCGCCATCGAGGAGAAGATCAATCCCGTCGTCATCGGATCCATGGTGACGCGCCGCACGAACTCGCCGTCGGGGTGGAGGAGATCGATCGTCGTGAATCCCAACACGGTGTAGGAGCCGTCGCGCCCAACGATGACCGACACGACGTTGTTGAACTCCCCGGGCCCCTCTCCTTGGCCACCGACGGTACGGACCAGCGAACCGTCCGGCCCGACCACGAGGATGTGATCGAGTTGGCTATCGAGGATGTGAAGGTTGGACTGCGCATCGAAGTGCACCGAGCGCACGCTGCCGAAGGTGTCCCAAGTGTCGCCCAGGACGGAGCCTACGGTGAAGACCTCCTCGGTCACGGCGTTCACGATCACGTCCGGGCCGTCCAAAGTTCCGGTGGCCCCGGTGGCCGATTCGTCCCCGGTACCGCCGCAGGCCACCAAGAGGGAGAGAGGGAGGAGCGCCGCGAGGTGTCGCGCCCGCGCCGTTGTCGTGTTGTCCAGATTCCTCATTCCGGCTCGTCCTTCATGCCAAGGGAGAAACAGAGGCAGCCAAACGCATCGCAGCGGGCGCTCAGCACCTTCAGATTCGTCCCATTCAATGTAGGCAAGGAGCCTGTCGAGGACGACGTTGCGTCGCCGTTGGCCTGGCGAGCACCCGTCAGCAGTGCGATCTTGGACGCGGCGGGCGGCGCGAGGTGGCCCGCCTGTCGTGCTGATGGCGAGACGGAGTTGAAAGATGTACGAACGAACGCAAGCGATACTGATCGCCGGGGCGTGGATGGCGTTGGCCGGGTGCGGGGACTCCGAGTCCCGCAGCGACTGGACCACGCTACGGGACACGTTGGCTTCCGGCACGATTCACGTCACGAACATCCCGGCTGCGAACGCATCTCCCACTTGGACGCTGGTCGAGGAACTCCGCGTCGGCACCCTCGAAGGCACCGGACCGGACGCCTTCGCCTATCTGAAGGGCCTCGTGGCGCTGGAAGGCGGGGGCTTCGCCGTCCTGGACTCCCAGATTCAGGAACTGCGAGTGTTCGGCCCCGATGGCGCTCACGTCGCCAGCCATGGCGGCAAGGGGCAGGGACCCGGCGAGTTCGCGGACGCGAATGGTCTCATGCTTGGCCCCAACGGACGCATCTGGGTCCCGGACGCGCGGAACGGGCGTATGTCGGTCTTCGATCCCGAGGACGGGTTCATCGAGTCTTTTCCGTTCGCCGACGGGAACTACGGCTGGCTGTGGGACGGCGCGATGGTCCAGGGGAGCCGCATCTACCGACCGTGGTCGGGTGGGAACCGGCAGGTGATTCGTGTCTACGACTTGACGATGACGCTGGTGGACTCGATTCCGCTGCCCAGCGACGAACCCGAGGACGAAGAGTTCGATCCCGAGAGTCAGCCCGGTGCGTTCTACCAAGAGCTGGACGGTGGCTACATGGTGTACGGGATACCGTTCTTCGCTTCCGAGGTCAGCTTCATCGATTCGCGGGGCTCCTTGTGGTCCACATGGGGCGGCGATCCCGCATACCGCCTATCGCGGCGGGAGCCGGGCAGGGATATGACTCTCGTGGTCGAAACCCGCCGACCCGCCGTCCCCGTGCCGGAGGTCGAGCGCGATTCGGTGATCGCCGAGCTGCGGCAAATGCTTACGGACAGGGGCGTGAGCAGCCAGTGGGACTGGTCCCGGATCCCCAATGTCAAACCCGCCGTCGAGGCTATCTTCCAATCCGTCGAGGGCAACCTGTGGGTGCGCACCCCGTCGGCGGACGGGGGAGTCCTGTTCGATGTCTACTCGGGGGAGGGCAGCCATCTTGGAACGGCGAGCTTGCGGGCGGGCCTCAGCCTTTGGGACCAAGTCGCGCCGGTGTGCGGGGAGACTCGGCATGGCTGATCGTGACGGACGAGTTCGACGTGCAGTACGTCGTCCGTGCCCGTATCGCGGCGGGGAGCACGTCGATTGACTGAAGCGAGACCGCTGTCTTCCGCTAAGTCCGCGTCGCCCGAATCCGGCTCTTTGGGGGAGCGTCGCGATTCGGAAGCCGGGCCGGTTCGGTGAGAGGCTGGCTCAGGACCGTTACCGATCCTAAGCCAGCCGACGCCGCAAGAATAGTCGGATTTGCAACTACTTGCGGTCGATGAACTTAGCGGATTTGAAGGCCGAATTCCCGCCGAATGATTCCCGCCGAGTGCGGGATCAGCCGCGAACCCTCCTGCGGCCTTCCAGTGCCGTCCTGAGTTGTCCGGCATCCGGCCTCTGGTAGCACCTGAGCACCGTCTGGGCATCCCGCCAGCCGCCAAGCTCACAAAGCACCTTGAGCGGCAGGTCCATCAGGTCGCTCGCGAACTTCCGTCTCAGCGAGTGCCAGCCGCGCCGGGGCTTCGGCTCCAGTCCCGCGAGCGTCTGGGCCTTCCTCCACCACTGAAAGGCGGAAACGCGGTGTACGCACCGCGTCTCGTCCCTCGACGAGGGCAGCACCGGGGCATCCCCGGTCCCGTCGCCCATCCGGCGCGCCGCCTCCAAGGCGGCGAGGGCTTCGTCGGTGAGCGGCGTGACGTGCTCGTGGCCCGTCTTCTCGTGTTCCGCCCGCCACCGCACCTCCCGGCCCTCGAAGTCGATGTCGGTCCACCGAAGCTGGCGGATGGCACCGATCCGGTGTCCGGTTTCGTGCGCGAGCACGAGGGCGACGTGGAACCGCCAACCGATCTGCCCCGACACCGCGAGCAGCGCTTGGTATTCGTCCTCCGTGAGAACGACCCGGGCGGGGTTCTTCTCCCTGGGCTTCCTCAAGCCCTTCAGCGGGTTCCTGTCGAGCAGCGGGCGGCCCCGCTCGTCCTTGGACCTCTCGGCCCAGTTGAGGACCGCCATCAGGAACGTCAGGTCCCACTCGATCGTCCGGTTGCCCACGGGCCTGCCCGAACGTCCGGCCCTGCCCGCGCGGCGCGCTTGGATGAAGCGGTCCCAATCGCGCTGCGAGAAGGTTGCGGGGTCGCGGTCCCGTCCGAAGAAGTCGAGGAACATCGCGGTTGCGACCCTGTCGCGCTCGCGGGTCCGCTTCCCCTTCGTCGGGGTGACCTCCTCTCCGTAGATTTCAAAAAGCGAGCCCAGCGTGAGCGGCTCGGGCTCGGCTTCCGCCTTGCCGTTGGGCTCGTGGACC
>JAPPGH010000003.1 GCA_026914155.1 Candidatus Palauibacter rhopaloidicola
CATCTTGGCACATCGCGATGCCGTCGGGAGGGGGCGTCCACTCCATCGGCTCCCGGCCAGTAACGGTCGTGAGCCAGCCCGGCGGAACCGCCGAAGATACCTTCCGGGGCACCGTCCGAAACGAGCTTCGACCGGGCCGTGGCACGCACGCTCTTCGGCCCCTTGGGCGCTCGCCCCATGGACGGCAAGGGCGAGGGGGACTACCGGGCAGTCCTCTAGTCGCACCGCCAGAATCGCTTTTTCCGCATTGGGAAAAATGTGCCGAGCACTGGTGTGACCGTGACAAGCCTCAGGGATCACGCCAAGCCGACCGGCGACCGATATTCTGCGGCAGGTGAACCTGCGGAAGGTCACCGCGGGCAGATGCCCAACTCCGCGATGTACGCCTGAGCCTGACGATTGTAGCCGGCCTCGCAGGGTGAGTCGTTGCGGTCGTTTCTGGCGCTCAGGTCCGCGCCCGCTTCAAGAAGGAGTTCGAACACGTCCTTGGGTGCCATGTAGCCCACGGCGTGGTGCAGGGGCGTCTCGCCGCTTTCATCGACAGCATTCACATCCGCTCCGGCATCGACCAGGGTTGCGGCGATGCGTTGATCCTCCCATCGCATCGCGAGGTGTAGAGCGGTCTGTCCTCTGGCGTCTCGGGCGTTTACGTCCACGCCCGCCGTCAGCAGGGCGAGGAGAGGTTCCCCATCCGAGCGTGTCGACTGCGACATCAAGTGGTGAAGAGGAGTCGCCCCCGATTCTGATCGGGCCTCGATGTCGGCACCGGCAGCGAGCAATGCTTCCAGCGTCGTCGAATCCCGATTCCCCTCTGCCCACGCGTGCAAGACGCTGAGCCCGTTGCCGTAGCGCGCCGTGATGTCGGCGCCCCGGGCGATCAGGAAGCGGATCAAGTCACGCCTCGCTGGATCCCGGGCTGCGAGATGAAGCGCGGTCTCATCCCGGTCAACCGTGGCGTTGACGTCGGCACCCGCCTCGATGAGGGCGTCCAGTATCGCAGGAGCCTCGTCCGACCAAAAGAGAGCAACGAAGTGAAGCGCGGTACGGCCGAGTTCGCCCCGCGCGTTCACGTCGACACCGGCTTCGACGAGCAGCGGCACATGGCCCGCTATGCGGACCTCGTGGAGAGCCGTGTTTCCGTGTTCATCTTGAGCAACCGGGTCCGCCCCCGCATCAAGCAGCGCACGCAGGAGGTCGGGATTGTCTGTGCTCGCCGCCGCGTGGAGGGGCGTCCTGCCTCTCTCGTCACGAGCGTTCACGTCCGCTCCGGACTGGAGCAGAAGCGGCACCATGCCCAGACCGTCAGGATCGCTGACGGCGTAGCTTGCCGCATGAAGCGGCGTGTGCCCCCAATCGTCGCGCGCTTCGAGATCGGCCCCGAACGCAAGAAGTCTTTGGACCGCTCGCGTGTAGCCCAAGCGAACCACGGTGTGAAGCGGGGTCTCCCCGTCGTTGTTTCGCGCGTCGGGGTCCGCTCCGGCCGCGACGAGCCGTTCCACCACGGATGCGAAGTCCGAGTCGTTCATTTCAGGCGGCAGGTAGACGTTGCCTGGTTCGGCGTTCGGTGACAGATGAACAGGGACGTTCCCCTCGCGACTTCGGGCGTTCACGTCCGCACCCGCGGCCAGCAGGACCTCGATCATCTCGATGCCGCGATAAACGCCTTCGTGTAGTGCAGTCCGCCTGTGAAAATCCAGCGCATTCACATCGCTGCCCGCTCCCAGCAGCGCCCGAACCGTTCCGGTCGATCCCCATTGCGCCGCCGCGTGAAGCGGAGTGTCTCCTTCGTCGTTCCGCGCGGTCAGATCGGCTCCGTGCGCGAGGAGAAGCGAGGCAACTTCCGGACTCCCGCAAGACGCGGCCTCGTGAAGACCCGTCTGCCCAAACTCATCCTTCGTGTTCACTTCCGGCGGGGGTTCCGCCCGGAGCAGGAGTTCCAGGGATTCGAGACCACAGGTCTCGCGGACGACCTTGTGGAGGGGCGTCCGCCCGTCCCGGTCCGGCGCGTCCACGTCGCAACCCTCGGCAAGGAAACGCGCCACCGCCACGACATCGAGGGGCCCCTCCCAGCAACTTGGTGTCTGCGCCTTGGCGGACGAGCCGCAAGCGAGGGCCGCCAGCCCGCCCGCTACGGCCACGAGCCGCGCGGCAACGGGGGTGCAAGTGCGCCGGACGAGAGCGGCTCGATGCACGCTCATCGGCAGATCCCCAATCGAACCCAACGCTCGTATCCCCGATCGGCTTGTCTCGCCAAGTCGCAAATCGCGTTTCCGTCGCTGTCTCTCGCCGTCGGATCCGCACCCGCCTCCACCAGCATCTCCAACTGCGGCGCAGGATCACCGTAGCGCCACGCGAAGTGGATGGGCCGCTGCTGCCAGTCGTCGACCGCGTTGAGGTCGGCTCCGGCGCCGAGCAATAGCTCTAGCTCCGCCCCCCCGCCATCGCCGGATCGAGTCGCCCAGTGATGGAGCGGCGTCGCCCCGTTTCCGCCACGTGCGTTCACATCGGCACCGGCTGCGAGCAAAAGACTCAGGACCAAGGGACCGCCGGGCCCCGTCACCGCGTGGTGAAGCGGCGTGGAGCCGCCGACGCTGCGAGCATCCGGGTCGACGCCCGCTTCCAGCAGCACCTCGACAGCTCTCCCGTCACCGCTCCGAGCGGCCCGGTGGAGGGGAGTGTAGCCTTGGTCGTCCCGCGCTTCGGGGTCGGCGCCGGCCGTGAGGAGGAGTGGGACGGCATCCGTTGTCCGTGCGCCCCAACCGCTCCCGGCGGCTTCATGCAGCGGCGTGGAGTCCCATTCGTTGCGGGCCTCCAAGTCGGCGCCCGCAGCCAACAGAGCCGAAATCGCGTTGGGAGAGCCCCGCATGGCCGCATGGTGTAGCGGCGTGTTCCCGTTTCGGTCCCGCGCGCCTAGGTCCGCGTCCGCCTCCAGAAGAGTCCCGATGATGGACTCGACGATGCCTTCGGGGACCGACTCGTAACGTACAACGTCGCCGACCCCGTACGTGCCGAAATGAAGCGGCGCATGCCCCTGATAATCCTGCACCGAAGGATCCGCGCCCGCCTCCAGAAGCAGTCTCACGGTGCCGAGATCGTTGAAGGCCGCTTCGTGAAGGGGGGTCCGTCCGTGGTAGTCGCGGACATTCACGTCCGCGCCCGCGTCCAGCAGCACTCGCGCCGCAGTCTCCACCCCCCAGTCGCCTGCGACATGCAAGGGTGTCCGGCCCGTTTCGTCGCGCGCGCCCATGTCCGCCCCGGCTTCCAATAGCAGCGCGAGGACATCGACCGAGCAATCCCATCTACGAGCGGCGTGGTGCAACGGCGTGCCACCCCGATCATCGACTGCGGCGACGCTCGCCGATTGTTCCAGCAGCAGCTCAAGAAGCACCGAATCGCAACCGTTCTTGAACGCACCGTGGAGCGGGGTCGCGCCGCGCTCGTCCTGTACATCCAGCGCCGCGCCGGCCGCGACGAGCACGTCCGCCGCTTCTGGATCGTTCGCCTCCACAACCCTATGCAGAGGGGTCTTCCCGTCGGGATTCCGTTCGCGCATGTCGCAGCCCGCAGCCAAGAAACGGGTCACCGCCTGACGGTCGAGCCCGCCCTCCCAGCACTCAGGCTCCTGGGCGAGGAGCGACGGATGCGTGGCAACAAGGGCCGCGGCAAGCACTAACATGTCCCCACGCGGGTCGTCGTTCGCCGCATACTCGACCTCCTGAGTGGCGCTCCCGTTCAGCGCCTTGGAACGTATAGCTGAGGCGTCGGCAGCAGGGCCAGCCGCCGGCCGCCATTCCCCGTAGTTTGGAAAGCGCGGCACCGGCTCCACAAGGTGTTCAAGCGGCTTGCATTCAGGAAGAACAACGAGATCGCGGCGGGGGCTGCGGCGAGGGAACTGGCCGGGTTCGTTGGGCGTCAAGTCCTTTTGTCGGCGACCCGGCCCGCGAGATACGCTTCCCAGTCGGCCATGAGCCGACGCCGGCGCTCGAACAGGTCCGTGCGGCGGTACGCGGCCTCGACCTTGCTCTTGACCACGTGCGCCAGCGCCGCCTCGACCACCTCCCGTGGATGATCCGTCTTCTCCGCCGCCCAGTCCCGGAACGACGACCGGAACCCGTGCGGCACCGCCGCGATCCCGTGCTTCCTCAAGAGCCGGTTCAGTCGCTTCCCATCCAGCGCCCGCCCGCGCTCGTTCATGAACACGACCGGATTCTTCCCATCGCCCAGCTTCCGCGCCGCCTTCAGAATCTCCAGCACCCGGCCGCAGAGCGGCACCCGCTGCTCCCGCTCCGGTCACGACCTTGTTGAGCGTGGATCGCGGTTTGTCGATCCGACGAGGATGCGGCGTCGCCAGCCTACCGCACCGTCACCCCGCGCCCAGCCCGGTACGTCGTGTCCGGCTCAGCCCGTACATGGACCACCGTCTCGCCCGCAGACACGGCCCGGACTCTCGCGGTGCTGTCTCCCGTTGCGTAGACGCTCGCTACCGTCGGGTCCAACGTGGTCCAGACGAAACGATTACCCGGTGGCACCCCACAGCCCTCCTGTTGAACATCTGCGATGACCAACAGGAGATCCTGCGCAGCTCCGACCTCAAGAGCGACACGCAATGTCAATGCGTCTAAACCGGGCACGCCAGGCAATACGATCTGCATGGGGTAACTAGAACATCCTCCGGCGAACACTGTATCCCCTCCGCAATTTACGCCGGCAGCGATCCCCAAGGCTACCGTCAGCGGTATCCGCCACCCAAGTCCTTTTCTCATCGCTGCCTCCGTACACTAGCGCCTGGGCATGGCGGCCCGCCCGCATCCGGTGCCCACGGAAATCTCCCAGGTCCTGCTCAGCTTCTCGTCGAAGTCGTTGGTGGCCGTGAGCCGCAGGAGCAAGGTGCACTCTTCGTCGTCGTCGATGGACCGCGTGTATCGGTCGTCGGTTCCCGCCGCCGACCACGCGTCGCCACCGTCCGTGCTGACCTCCCACTTGTCCGTGATCGAGTAGCCACCCCACTCGATGATGACGATTACGGAGAAACCGGGTCTTGGTTCCCGGCTCGTATCGAGGCCATGCGCCAAGAACTCGCGGGGCTTAATCCGATCACGATTCCAACCACGCAGTAAATCCTCATTCCCGGGGGGGGGGGAGCGGCGGTCTCGGATCCCTGGGGCATAATCCCCGCCTGCGAGACGTTTTCGTGGTGTGAAGATTGTCTGGAGTCTCGCGGCCACCCTTCCGGGTGAACGGGGGCGAAGCCGGACGAGAGATGGCGTAGCCGGGGGAGGATCAGCCATGATTCGACGATGTGCCTTGACGCTCGCGGCAGCCGGCCTAGTGGTCGGCTGCGGTGGCCCGTTCCCATCCGAACCGCAGGGCGGTGAGATCGTCGGTGCGATCTACGGTGACATGGAAACGGTTGTCTCCGCACCGGACACGGTTCTTGTGGACCAGCCGTTCCCGGTATCGATTCGGACCTTCTTTGGTTGCAACGTGGAGCCTGGCCGAACGAAAATCGAGACGACGCGGCTTCACGCGACGATCACACCGTACATGAACTGGCGGCACGGCTCGAATTGTCCGGATCGAGGGCTGGGGAAGGATCTTCGGCAGGTTTATGTCCGATTCGGTCATGCCGGAACAGGCGAGATCACGGTGATGGGGCTGGACCGGGTTTCGTGGCCTCGGCACGAGCCCCCGGGCAACACGGTTCGCGTCTACCGTACCGTTCGGGTAATGCACTCCAAGTGAATGTCTGGCACACCGGGGCATCTCAAGCCCGTGGCGATGCGCCCGTCGGTTACGTCCCGCTGCCGCCACCGAAGGCCAATGGAATCCGGTTCTTCCCGGCGGAAATATTGGTGGGAGCAATGCCGCCTATACGAAGGTAAATCGTGTATTGAAAGAGGTTTACGAACAAAACCCAAGCAGTCCGCGGGAACGTCTTCAGGTTCCGGAAGGGCTTTCAGGCGGCGGTCAGTTGATGCGCTTGTCGCGGCCGGTCCATTCGTGGTCGCGGAGGACGTATTTCTGGACCTTGCCGGTGGAGGTCTTCGGGAGGGAGCCGAACTCGATCGCGTCGGGGCACTTGAAGTGGGCGATGCGGTCGCGGCAGAAGTCGATGATCTCCGCCTCCGTGGCGTCGGCTTCCGGCTTCAGCGTGACGAAGGCCTTGGGGCGTTCGCCCCATTCGTCGTGGGGGATGGCGATGACGGCGCACTCCAGCACGGCGGGGTGGCGGGCGACGGTCTGTTCGACCTCGATGGTGGAGATGTTCTCGCCGCCCGAGATGATGATGTCCTTGGCCCGGTCGCGGAGTTCCACGTAGCCGTCGGGATGCCACACTGCGAGGTCGCCCGAGTGGAACCAGCCGCCGCGGAAGGCCTCGTCGGTGGCCTCGGGCTGCGCGTAGTAGTCCTTCATGACGATGTTCCCGCGCATCACGACCTCTCCCATCGTCGCGCCGTCGCGCGGGACGTCCCTGCCCTCCTCGTCAACGACGCGCATGAGGTCGGAGGTGACGAATCCCTGGCCCTGGCGGGCGAGCAGCCGGGCCTGCTCGGCGGGCGGGCGTCCGTCCCAGTCCGCGTGCCAGGCGCAGGTGGCGGTGGGGCCGTACGTCTCGGTGAGACCGTACGCGTGGATCGGGTGGAAGTTCAGCGCCTTCAACTGTTCCAGCAGGGTCGGCGAGGGCGGGGCCCCCGCGATCATCGTCCTCACCGTGTGCTCCAGCGGCCGGGCCGCCGGATCGTTCACGAGCATGATCTGCACGGTCGGCGCCCCGCAGTAGTGCGTGACGCCCTCCGACTCGATCAGCGCCCAGATGCGGCCGGGGTCGACCTCCCTCAGGCACACGTGCGTGCCGCCGACGGCGGTCACCGCCCACGTGAAGCACCACCCGTTGCAGTGGAACATGGGGAGGGTCCAGAGATAGACCGCGCCCGGCGTCATCTCCATCTCGATGAGTTCCCCGATCGCGTTCAGGTACGCGCCGCGGTGCGTGTACACGACGCCCTTGGGACGGCCCGTCGTCCCCGACGTGTAGTTCATCGAGATCGGGGCTTCCTCGTCCGCGGGGCCGGCCGCGAGCGGGGGCGCCGCTTCGCTGCCGGCGAGGAACGCCTCGTAGGGATCGTTGGGCGCCCCGGTATCGTCGATCCGCACCACCGTGACCCCGTCGCCGCGCAGCGCGTCCCCGTCAACGAGGCTCTCGAGAGCCCGGTCGACGAACAGGTACCGCGCACCGCTGTGCTCCAGGATGTAGGCGATCTCGCCCGCCCCGAGCCGCGTGTTGATCGCGACCAGCACCCCGCCGGCGGCCGGCACGCCGTAGTGCGCTTCGAGCAGAGGCGGCGTATTCGGCGACAGGAAGGCCACCCGGTCCCCCGGCTCGAGCCCGGCCCGGAGCAGCCCCGTCGCCAGCCACCGCACCCGAAGCTCGAACTCGCGGTAGGAGTAGCTGCGGCCGCCGTGCACGACCGCCGCCTTGTCGGGGTACACGAACGCACTCCGCCGCAGGAATTCGAGCGGCGTGAGCTCGGTGCGGTAAGGGCTCCTCTCGCTCACTGAACGTCCCGCGGCGCGCCTGTCGGCCGCCATCTACCGCTCACTCGCCGCCGGCCTCCGAGAGCAGCCGGCGGTACACGTCCCGGGCTTCCTCGAACTGGGCGTAGACGTGGTCCTGCTCCGACTGCGACCGCCAGCCGGGCCACTCACGCGCCTGGCGTTCGAGTTCGTCGATCCAGTCGAGGCCGTACTGCGCGCCCGCCGCGTCGCGGATCGCCTCGCCGCCGACCGTGAACCAGACGGGGTTCGTGAACCCCTGTGGATAGGCCGCGTCGAGCGGGAACCGTTCCTCTGGCTCTCCCTCCGCCCGCAGGTGAACCCAGCCACTTCCGTCGATCCCGACGTCGCCCGAGAACGAGGCCGACATGCGGTCCTCCGAGAGTTCGAGTTCGAGGGCATCCTCGCCGTCACGCACGAGCCAGGCGCGCGTCAGCGGCACGATCGACCGCACGCTGGCCACCACCTCCACGCTCGTCGCGTCCGCGCCCAGATCTAGGACGGAACCCGGGATCTCCCCGTTTACCGTGAGTTCGACGAGCGGCCCATTGGTCACGAACGCCGCGGCGCCGCGGAGGCCCTCGAACCACCCATCGGCCGTCAGGCGCCCGTCCGGCGGGCGTACGTATGTCCGCATGGCGCCCACGAGCGGCGTGGCGTGCAGGTTGCTGATCGAGTCCTCCCCGCCGGTCGCGCACACCCGCACGTCGTTGCTCCACAGCGCGTAGAGCGGAAAGAAGCCGGCCCGCTCGGCCGTGGACCATTCGAGCGCGTCACTCGTCCCCAGCACGGCGTCGACCATGAACCCCTTCCCGCCCATCAGCCCGAACGTGAGCGGGTCCACGTCGCCGAAGTAGGGGTGGACGTAGCCCGTCGTCGCCCCCTGGTCCTTCGCCTTCCGCATCATGTCCGTGTTCGACGGATACAGGCTCTCGATCGCCGTCCCCTCGTATCCCGTCGTGAAGGGCGAGATGAGGTGGTCGCGCATCCCGAACATGAACACGTGTCCGTAGAACGGCGGCCGGTACTCCTGCCCCACGATGACGACCATGTCCTCCATCTCCGCCGACACCGGGTGCTCGCCGCCCCCGGGCACGAAGAACTGGTGGTCCAGGATCCGGTTGTCCTTGTTCGCCACCTGCTCGTTCACGATGTCCTGGTCCTCCGCCGCGGACATGAACATCAGGTTCTCGAGCGAGTTGTGGAGGTTGCCCGCGTAGTTCATGTGGACGTGCGTAGAGCCGTTGTGCCAGCCGTCCGCCGAGAGGTCCGCGAACCGGTGCAGCGTGACCTCAAGCTCCACCGTGGCATCGGCCTCGATCGCCACCTTCATGCGCTGCGGCTCGATCTCGAAGCCCTTCACGATGGTGAGGTCCGCTTCGCCCGGCGGGAGCGCAACGGTGAACGTCCCGTCCGTGTGGAAGGCCGGATAGCGCCCGCGCTGGCCGATGCGGGCGTACTCGTCGGGCGGGGCGTGGTACTTTCCGTCCGGCCCCAGGAGGGTGACGCGGGCCGCAACGGGGTCCCTCCCGCTCGCGTCCGTCCGCACCGTGACCGCGAGCATGCCCGTCGGCCCCGCGTAGGTGCGCTCTCCGATCTCGATCCGCCGCCGGCCGCCGCCGTAGGTCTCGATGAGTTCGAGTTGGGGGAGACCGCCCTCGTTGGTGATGTAGGCGATCGTCTCCCCATCGGGCGACCAGCGCGGGTGGAAGGCGTCGTGCTCGAAGAAGGTGAGCTTGTACGGCTCGCCGCCCGTCGTCGGCTGCACGTACAGGTTGTTGAACTGGTCCGCCGCCCCCGCCGTCGACGAGTAGACGAAGCGCCGGCCGTGCAGCGACACGTCCGGCCGTGTGCGGTACAGCGTCTGCTCCCGCAGCACCGTCTGCGCCTCCAGGATCCCGTCCGCGCGCGCCGGGACCCGGATCACGTTGCCCGAGCCGAGCGGTACGTCGCGGTTCGAGACGAGGAGGAGTTCCTCGCCGTCCGGCATCCACGCGGGCGAGATATACATGTCCATGGGCCCGAAGTAGAGCCGGTTGTTGCCGTAGGAGTTGTCGCTCGTGACCGCGACCTCGGGCCCCGCCCAGTCGCCGTCCGCCACGTCCCGGATGTAGACGTTGAAGTGCCCGTTGGGCGCGCTCGACACGTAGGCGAGGCGCGTGCCATCGGGAGAGAACACGGGGTCGGCGTATACGAAGCGGTCGTCCGTGAGCGCGCGCGTCTCGCCCGTCTCCGTGTCGAGGATCTCGAGCTGGATCCGCTCGCCGCCGTAGTCGGCCGTGTACGCGATCCAGCGTCCGTCGGGCGAGTAGGAGGGGGATGAGTGGTACGTGCCCCCGCGCGTGAGTTCGGTCGCGTCGCCCGTTTCCACATCCACTTCCCACACGGAGCCGGCCATCCCCACCGCGATCGACTCGCCGTCCGGCGACCAGGCGGGGAACCACGGCGTCGTCCCCGGCGCCGGCGGCAGGTAGTAGTTGTGCATGTAGTTGCCGCCGTGCCGCACGCCGGGATATCCGCCGAACGGGGGCGGCGGCTCCTCGGCGAGAACGGGCGCCACGGGTCGGGCCGAGGCGGACTCGAGCAGCCCCGGCTCACCGGCTACGCCGGGCGCGCCATCGCCGGGTTCGCAGCCGAGTATGACGCCGACGGAGAGAACGAGAACGGGAGCGGGGCCGATACGCATCGCAGCTCGCAGGCTCGGGGACCGGTGGACAGGGGCCCCCAACTTGCTCCGCGCCAACGGCCCGGCGCAACGCGGCCCGGCGGCCGGTGTTCGGGGCCCGCCCCGCGATCAGGCCCCGTCTTCGAAGTGGAGCGTCAGGCTCCCGGCGGGCGGTAGGAGACGCCTCGGGCGACGGCTTCGTCCACGGTCTCGGGGTCGATGAGCACCGTCACGGAGACGGTCAGGGCCCCCGCGGCAGCGATGTTGAGCGAGAGCGTCGTGGCGGCGGTGGAATCGGGGAGATCGGCGATCAGGAGGAGATCGTCGTCGCCGAAGGCGTAGTAGAAGCCTTCGAGCGTACCGCCCGCGCTTTCGACCGTCTGGCGCAGCGCTTCGCGGCGTCCGGTGCCGCCCTCGGCGATCAGGCCCTTGAGGCCGGACTGCGTGTAGCTCGTGCGGAACATGTACTTGGCCATGGTTCTCCGTATCCGTTTTTGTATGGTTTGGGGTGGTTTTCGGTCGGTCAGCAGGTAAGGCAGTTGTTGTTGTTGTGCGAGCCCAGGCTCTCAAGGAGCGCGACGGTCTCCGGGAAGGGCGAGACGCGCTGCACGGGACCGTTCGCCATGTCGGCCGTCGTCTGGCCGCGGCGGCTGACCACGGTGACGTCGCCCCCCACCTCCACGAGATAGAGAATCATCTCGTCGTCGCCGCGCGAGGCCGCGTTGTGCAGCGCCGTGTAGCCATTGTGGTCGCGGGCGTTCACGTCCGCGCCGAGTTCCTCGACGAGGTACTTCACGGCAGGGATCCAGCCTTCGGGCGTGTGACGGTGCGCGTTGCCCGCGAACCCCTCGCCGTAGCCGACGCCGGAGGCCGCGTGGATCGGCATCACGCCCGGCCCGCCCGGGGGCACGGGCGGCAGCCCCGAGGCGTCCGGCGCGTTCGCCCGAGCCTGGTCCGCCGCCTCGGCGGCCTCGATCAGCCTGGCCCTCACGTCCGCCTTGAGATTGTCGAGGTCCTTGTCGGGAAACTCCGCCTGCTCCTCCTCCGGCAACTGGTCCCGAATGTCCTGCAGCAGCTTGAGGCGCTCCTCCGGCGGGAGTTCGACGTAGGAGGAGTCGCGCAGCGCGTTCAGCGCCTGCTGTCGCAGGAACTCGTCCGGGGAGAGACGCTGGCGCCGGGGGGGCGCCTTGGTCGGGATGTTCGGGTCGGCCCCGTGCTCGACGAGGAGCTTCATCGCGTCGACGTCCGTCGCGTAGGCGGCGCGCCAGAAGGCGGTGGCGCCGTTGGTGTCGACGAGACCGCAGTTCCGG
Source organism: Candidatus Palauibacter rhopaloidicola (assembly GCA_026914155.1). GTDB lineage: Bacteria > Gemmatimonadota > Gemmatimonadetes > Palauibacterales > Palauibacteraceae > Palauibacter > Palauibacter rhopaloidicola. The sequence goes on from JAPPGH010000003.1 coordinate 11,530, forward strand.
TTGCCGCAGCCCGTGTAGACCATGTACCACGGATGGCGGGTGATTCGATGGTTGGGATCCGCCCCCGCATCGAGCAGCGCGCGCGCCACTTCCAGGTAGTTCGCGCTCTGGAGCGGACGCTCCTGCGGTTGCGGGAAGCGCGTGCGCGGCTGCCAGCGGGCGTTGATCACGGCCCACAGCGGGGAGACTCCGTTGAGTTCGGCCGCGATGTTCGGGTCCGCACCCCGCTCGAGGAGCATGAGCACGAGATCGAACTGGCCGTTGATCGCGGCCATCACGAGCGGACTCGTGCCGTCCGCAGCGCTCACGAGGTCGATGTCCGCACCGCCGTCGAGGAGGGCGACGGTCGACTCCACGTACCCCTGGCGAACCGCGTGCAGGAGCGGCGTCAGGCCGCCGATCTTCTCGACCGGAGGCAGGAAAAGGCGACTGAAGTCGCTTTCGTTCTCTTCTTCCTCCTCCTCTTCTTCGGGAAGGCCCTCCGCGTAGATCTCCCGTCCCGCGCGCACGGCGGCCTGGAGTTCGCCGGGCGTCGGCGTGCGCGCCTCGTCCCCCTCCCCGGTGAAGGCCGCGAGCACCTCCGTCTCACGCTGGCGCGCCAGTCGGTCAAGCTTCTCCTGCTCGATGATGTCGATGACGAGCGACGTGACGTCGGGATCCGCCCCGCCCTCCAGCAGCGCGCGGATCGCATCGGCCCGGTTGCCCGCGGCGGCAAAGGTGAGGGGCGTCTGGCCCCACTCCGCCTCGACCGCATCGGGATCCGCGCCCGCGTCGAGCAGAACGGCGACCGCATCGGGGTCTCCCGCCGCCGCGGCGAGGTGAAGCGGCGTGGCGCCGCTGTTCGCGGTCAGCGCCATCACATCCGATCCCGCGGCGATCAGGTCGCCGAGGATCGCCGCCGAGCCCCGTCGCGCGGCGAGGTGGAGCGGCGTGTACTGCCCGATCCGCGTGACGGCCGCGACATCGGCCCCGGCGTAGATGAGCATGTCCGCGAGTTCCGCGTGGCCCCTGTCGGCGGCCCAGTGCAGGGCGGTCATCCCGTCTCCCTGCGCCGCGTTGACGTCGAGCCCCTCCCGCAGGAGTTCGCGCACCGTCTCGACTTCGCCGCGCATGGCGGCGTCGGCGACGGGCGAATCGGGAGGCGAATGGGGCGTCCCCGCCGAAACGAGGACAGCCGCGCCGAGGACCGCGAACGCGCGCCGGAGCCTGCCCGCCCGCACGATCAGGTCCCCGCGTCCGTCATGGCGGGGTCGGCCTGGTTGAGCGCCATCGGGCCGGTACTGTCGCCGAACTCGTGCATGTCGTCGACGCCGAGCCCGTGCAGGACGGACAGCATGGCGTTCGCCATCGGCGTCCCGTCCGGCGCCTTGATGTGCAGGTTGCCTTCCAGCATCCCGTTCCCGTGGCCGAGCAGGAAGAGCGGCGCCCGCCGGTGGTTGTGCAGGTTCGCATCGGCCATCGGCGAACCCCACAGGACCACGCTCTGGTCGAGAAGGCTCTCCTCGCCGTGCATCGTGTTCTTGAGCTTGTCGATGAGGTACGGGAGCTGTCCCACGCGGAACTGGTTGATCCTGTTGAACTCCAGCACCGCCTCCTCCCGGTTCCCGTGGTGGGAGGCCGGGTGGAAGGGCCGATCCGACTCGCTGTCGGGGAAGACCCGGTTCTGCGCGTCGCGCCCCGTCTTGAACGAGATCACGCGCGTCATGTCGGTCTCGAGGGCGAGCACCTGGATATCGAACAGCATCTGCATGTGCTCGGTGAACGAGTCCGGAACGCCGGCCGGCGCCTCGGGCAGGGCGCGCTCATCGCCGCTCGAGTTCCGCCCCTCGACCATCTGAATCCGGCGCTCCAGTTCGCGCACGTTCGTCAGGTACTGGTCCATGCGGCGCGCGTCCTCCGCGCCGAGGGTACGCTGCACGGTGGAGATCTCGCCCGAAATCCAGTCGAGGATGCTGCGCCGCGTGGCCCGCCGCGCCGCCCTTTCCGCCTCGGTGCCGCCGGCGCCGAACAGAAGGTCGAAGGCGACCCGCGGATCGCGGATCATGGGCAGCGGTTCGGTCGGCGACGCCCAACTCAGCGAGTCGGTGTACGCGCACGAGTAGTTGTACGTGCAGCCGCCCGCCTGATCGAGGTTCTCGATACAGAACTGCATCGACGGCATCGGCGTTTCCTGCCCGAAGCGCTGCGCGTAGATCTGGTCCATCGAGGTGCCGCAAAAGATGTCCGACCCCTGCGTCTGCTTCGGATGGGCCTGGGTCAGGAACACGGCGCTCGAGCGGAAGTGGTCCCCGCCGATCTCGGGCGGCGTGAACGCCTCGGCGTTCCGCACGTCCGTGTTGCTGACGATGGTCAGGTGCTCGCGGTACGGCCGCAGCGAGACGAGCGCGCTCTCATCGATGATCTCGAACTCGCGTCCCGCCTTTTCCGGCGCGAAGAGGAACTTCGTCGCGCCGTGCTCGCGGTTGCACCCCGCGAGGCCGTGCACCTCCTCGATCGCGATGAGCCGGGTCCCCCTCCCCTCCGTCAGGCTCTTCGCGCTCGTCGATCCCCACAGACGGCCCGCCGGAACCATTGCGTCGAGGAACGGCAGGGCGAGCGTAGCCCCGACACCCCGAATGAAGGTCCTGCGAGGCAGGTGCTGTCCAGTGATGAATTCCATGTTCTCCCTCTCGGAACGTCGGACCGCCGCGCGGCCGCACGGGCCGTCTAGCGGCGGTCTTCGGAAACCTCCTCGGAAACCTCTTCTTCTACCGCGGTCGCGGGCATGGCCCGCTTCATCCTGAAGGCATCGCCGTTCACGACGCCCATGACCAGCGACGAAAGCTTGTAGTCGTCCTCTTCCGCGTCCTCCACGATCGACCGGATCCACGGCTGGTCGTAGTACTCGACGCGGCGGCCGAGCGCGTACGCGGCCAGGTTCTCCGTGAAGTTCCGGAGCAGTGGCAGCGGGCGCTTGAGGAGCGCGTCAATGAGTTCGGGCGGCGTCTGGACCGGCGTTCCGTCGTAGAAGTCGCCGCGCGTGTCCAGCGGCAGCCCGTTCTCCCGCAGGCGCCACTTCCCGGTCACGTCAAAGTTGTCCAGCGCAAGGCCGATGGGATCCATGAACCGGTGGCAGGACCGGCACGCCGGACTCGCCCGGTGCATCTCCATTCGCTCGCGCGTCGTGAGCAGGCGGCCGTCCATCGATTCTTCCGTCTCATCCAGATCCGGCACCCCCGGCGGGGGCGGCGGGGGCGGCGTCCCGAGCAGGACCTCCATCACCCACTTGCCCCGCAGCACCGGCGATGTGCGGTTCGCGAGCGAGGTAAGGACGAGGACGCTGCCGTGGCCCAGGACCCCGACGCGCTCGTCTCCGGAATAGCTCACGCGCTGGAAGTCGCGCCCGGCCACGCTCTCGAACCCGTAGTGCTGGGCCAGCCGCTCGTTCACGAACGTGTAGTCCGCCCGGAAGAAATCGAGCAGGCTCCGGTCCTCGCGGATGAGGCTCTGGAAGAGGAGTTCGGTCTCCCGCTTCATGGCGTCCGCGAGGTTCTCGTCGAAGTTCGGGAAGAAGTTCGGGTCCGGGCGGACCTTGTACAGGTCCTGCAGCCGCAGCCACTGGGACACGAAGCGCGAACTCAGCGCCTCGGAGCGGGGATCGGCGAGCATGCGGCGCGCCTGCCGCTCCAGTTCGCCGGCATCGGACAGCCGTCCCTCGACCGCCGCGGCGCGCAGTTCCTCGTCGGGCGGCAGGCCCCAGAGGAAGAACGAGAGCCGCGAGGCGAGGTCGATGTCCTCCAGCGCGTAGGCCTCTCCGCTCCTGACGCCTTCGGGCTCGCGTTCGAGCCGGAGGACGAAGAAGGGGCTCGCGAGGACCGCCTCGAGGGCCATGCGCACGCCGACTTCGAACCCGCCCTGCTCGACGCCCATGTCGTAGAACGTCATCAGGCCGTCGACCTCGCTCGGTTCGAGCGGGCGGCGGTAGGCGCTGCGCGCGAGATCGGTCAGGATGCCGCGGGCGCAGGGCCGTTCCTCGGCGGACGAAGTGGGACGGCAGGTGAAGATGCGCTGGCGGACCGGCGACTCCGACACGCCGGTCGGGTTGCGCGGACCGCCGATGATGAGGTCCTGCAGGTGCGGCAGCGTCGTGACCCCGCCGCCGCCCGAACCGCCGCCGGCGTTGGACCACACGTGCGGCCGGATCAGGTCCTCGTACGGCCCCTCCTGCCGCCGGATGAAGGCGGCGGAGACGCGGTGCTGGCCGGCGCGTACGAAGACGGGTTCCGTCTCGACAGGCGTGAAACCGCGGTCATCCGCCCCGCCGCCGCGCCGCGTGTAGTGGAGGAGCGCGACCCGCTCGCCGCCGACCGAAATGTCGATGTCCTCCATGCGGGAGTTCGCGCCGGAGGTGAAGACGAGCGCAAAGGTGTACTCGCCGTCGGCCGGGAACGTGTGCTCCACGACCATCCCGCCGCGCGTCCCGAACGGGGCCCCCTCCACGTGGTCCCACGGGTGCTGGGAGACGTACTGCGAGTTCTTGTACGTCGTGTTGACCGGCGGCGCGTTGCGGTCGCCTACCGCCATGCGGCTGATCTCGGCCGCCCCGTTCAGGTAGGCGTCGAGGAGCGTCGGCGAGAGCGCCTGCACGTCGGCGATATTGTCGAAGTTGGCGCTCATCTGGTCGTTGGGGAGCCACTTCCCGGCGTCGACCTCGAGCCCCAGCAGGTCCCGGATCGCCCGCTCGTACTCGGGGCGGTTGAGCCGCTGGAAGGTGCGGCCGCCGGGGTTCGGGTTCCGGGCCGCGGCGTCGTCGACGATGTCCTCGAGCGTTTCGACGAGTTCGAGGAGTTCCTCCTCCGGCGGACGGCGCACGCCGGGCGGCGGCATCATGCCGGCGCGCAGCTTGCGGATCATCTTTTCGGCGGTCTCGGCCTCTTCGTCCGCGGCGTCCACATCGAACGGTTCGAGGTCGAGGTTGCCCGCGAACCGGCGGCTGTTGTGACAGTTGGTGCAGACGCCCTGGACGATGTCGTTCGGCCCCGCCATGACGGGGGCGACGGTCGCCGGAGACGGGGACGGGGCGGGCGCGTGGACGAACTCGGCGACCGAACCGACGCCGGGCTGGCCGGCGGCTCCCTCCACGGCCGCGGCAGACGCGACCCGGCCTTCCTGCGCGGAGAGGCTCGCGGGGAACGCGAGAACCAGCGCCAGGGCCGCGCCGACCGTGCGGATCGCCATCATTCTGTACGCTTCCTGTCCGGGCATTGAAACCGCTTTTTTGAACCGGTTCGCACTCGGCGCATTAAAAGATGTATCCGCATAACACGCTAAGCACGGAACCCGCTGTGTGGCAAGCGGCGGGAGCCCGTTCAGAAGTCTCGCCAGCGCACCGATTCGGGGGTAATCTCGTCCACGGTTCGGGCGCCCAGAAGCGCCATCGTGCGCCGGAATCCGTCGTCGAACCACTTGAGGACGAGGTCCACGCCCCGCTCGCCGCCGGCTCCCAGTGCGTAGAAGTAGGCGCGGCCCGCCAGACAGGCCTTCGCCCCGAGCGCGACGGCCTTCGCGATGTCGCTGCCGCGGCGGACCCCGCCGTCGATGAGGACATCGAGCCGGTCCCCGACCGAATCCGCGACTGGCTGCAGCAACTCCAGCGTCGGGGGCGCATCGTCGAGTTGTCGTCCGCCGTGGTTCGAGATCACGATCCCCTCGACGCCGGCCTCCGCCGCCAGGACGGCGTCTTCCACCGTCTGGATACCCTTGACGACGATCGGACCATCCCAGATCGAGCGCAGCCAGTCCACGTCATCCCAGGCCAGCTTCGGATCGAACTGCCGGTTCACGTACTGCGCGAGACCCATGGCGTCGACGCCCCCCGTCCCGCCCGCCGCGTCCCGGCTCACGGCGCTCGAGAAGATGATCGGTTCGGAGGTGAGGAAGTCCCACGTCCAGCCGGGTTTACGGATCCCATCGATGAACGTGTCGAGGCCGAGCTGCGGGGGGAGCGTGAAGCCAAGCCGGACATCGCGCTCGCGCCGCCCGAGCACCGCGACGTCGACCGTGAGCAGGAGCGCCTCGTAGCCGGACTCGCGGGCCCGCTCGACGAGTTCCGCCACCAGGCCGCGGTCCTTCCACACGTAGACCTGGAACCACCGGGGACCGGAACTGACGGCGGCCACCTCCTCGATCGAGCGGGTGCCGAGCGTCGAAAGGCTGTACGTGATCCCCGCGCGCGCCGCGGCCCGGGCCACGGCGAGTTCGCCCTGTGAATCCGCGATGCGGCTGAACCCGGTGGGGGCGAGGATGAGCGGCAGCGGGTGGCGCCGGCCGAGGACCGTCACACCGGGGTCCACGTTCGTCACATCCCGCAGGACGCGGGGCCGGAACTCGAGTTGGTGGAAGGCGTTGCAGTTCCGCGCCTGGGTGCGCTCATCCTCCGCCGCGCCGTCGATGTAGCCGAACACGCCGCGCGGGAGCCGGCGCCGGGCGACCTCCCGCAGGTCCTCGACGCTCGCGCAGCGGCCGAGCCGGCGCGCGACGGGGTTCAACTCGAGCTTCCTGAAGCGGACGACGGAGCGCAGCGTCTTCAGCATCGAGACCTCCGAGACCCCGAACACCGCGGCGAAGAGCGTGCCGCCGGCAAAGCCGAGGATGGCGAGCACCGGCGGCCAAATGTCGATGAGGGACGCCATGGGAAGCCCCCCCGGCAGCGTGTCGGCGAGGATCTCGATGACCGCCCCGACGAACGCTCCGGCGAGGGCCCACAGCAGGGCCACGCGGACGATCCCGCGCATGTGTCGTCGCCTCTTCTTCACGGCTCCCTCCCCACGCGGGCCTCGGCTTCGATCTCGACCCGGTATCCTGATCCGATGAGACCCGCCTGGACCAGCGTGTTGGCGGGCCGGATGCCGCCGAACCGCTGGCCGTGCGCGCGGGCCACGGGCTCCCAGTCCGCCAGTTCCGGCACGAAGATCCGGGTCCGGACCACATCCTCGAGGCGTCCGCCCAGCGCTTCGATCGCCCCCTCGATCTTGTCGATGACGAAGTGCGTCTGCGAGGCGGCATCGTCCCCGCCGACCAGGCGATCTCCGTGGGTGGCCGTCGTCCCGGAGACCGCGACGCGTTCGCCCGTCCGCACCGCCCGGCTGTAACCGGCGAGGTCCTCCCACACTGTGCCGGAGTCCACGCGCCTCCGGCCGCCGGTCCCGGTCCGGACGGGATACGGCGGCGGAAACTCGTCCAGGTGGTGACTGAGGTCGCCGGCCGCCGTCAGGTAGGGCGGCCGCCGGTACTCATCTCCGCAGTCTCCCGGAACGGGGTCCAGCGACCCGCTCGCCACCGCCAGCGTTTTCCGGTCCGCCGCGTCGAGCTTCAGCGACGAGAGGCGCAGGTTGTCGGCGATGTGCTCGCGGCGCCCCAGCCGCGCGCCGATGATCACCCCCGCCACCGCGGGCCGGTCGAGGATGGCGCGCGCCGCGACGTTCGCCATCGAGACGCCGTGCTTCATCGCCACCGCCCGGACCGCCGCGAGCAGCACCTGAAGGCGGCCCCAGCCGCCCGCCGCCTCGACAAAGCGGCGGTACTTCATCTCGGACCACGTCTTCACGCCGTCCGGCCCCGGGTCCTCCACGTCGAACCAGCGCCCGGTCAGGAGGCCGCCCGCCAGCGTGCCGTAGGCGAGGAGCTGGACCCCGTGCCGGAGACAGACCTCCGTCATGGCGCCGGCGGCGCGCCCGTCGAGAAGAGAGTACGAGACCTGGTTCGAGACCACGTCGATGCCGGTGTGGCACACCATGTCGAGGTGGACGGCGTCGAAGTTCGTGAGGCCGAGGTGCCGGATCAGGCCTTCGTCCTTCAGTTCCTGGAGTGCGAACAGGCAGTCGAGCCAGCTCGGATCCGCGTAGTGCCAGGCGTGGAACTGGAGGAGGTCGATCGCGTCCGCCCGCAGGCGCCGCAGCGACCGCTCCACGGCTTCGCGCACCGTCGCCGGGGTGTGCGGACCCGGCGCGGGCGTCCACTTGGTGAGGAGCTGCATGTCTCCGTCGCGATGCGGGGCCCGGGACGCGCACGCGCCGGCGATCTCCTCGGCCGAACCGTAGTGGTCCGCCATGTCGAACGTCGTGAAGCCCGCCGCCGCGTAGGCATCCATCGCGGTCGCGGCGGCCTCCACATCGATCGGGCCCTCGCGTTCCAGGTCGGCGACCTGCCACAACCCGGTCAACACCCGCGAGATCTCCAGACCGGGAGCCAGCTCCCGGCGCTCCGGCCTACTCAGGAGGCAACTCGCGGAAGAGGCGGTCGACGTCCGTCCCGGAGGCCCGCAGCGTTCCCATCTTGCGGATGTAGATGAGCGATCCCAGCGCCATGACCCCGATCCAGAGCGGCGTGGAGTGGAAATACCACGCCGCGACGTCCGCCCTGAGATCCTTCCACAGGTGCGTCACGAGAAACGTCCCCAGCAGCACGATCCCCGCCACGCACACGCACGTTCGCGCCGCCGGGCCGCGGAGCACGCGGAAGTTCGCGGCGATCTCCGGGTTCCGCCGCGGGAGGATGAGCACGGAGAGGCACATGAGGAGGAAGTTGACGAGCATCGACGTGACCATGATGTCGACGCCGAGGAAGAAATCCCCCGCGAATTCGCTGCCGACGATCGCGACCGAGGCCAGCGCGGTCGAGAGGACGATCGCCGCGTGCGGCGTGCGGTGCGTCGGGTGCACGCGGGCGAGGCCCGACGGAAAGATCCCGTCCTCGGCCCACGCGAAGACGAGGCGCGAGACGGAGAGGATCATCGCCGGCAGGTCGTTGATCAGGGCGATCGCGGCGCCCGCCACGATGAGGACCGTCCACCACGGCGGGAGCACGTAGCCGAGGAGTCCGGGGGCGGTGAGGTCCTGTTCCTGCGCCCGCGCCCACACGAACTCCCACGGGACCGTGTGATAGACGGCGGCCGTGAAGAGCAGGTAGTAGGCGCCGACGATGAAGACCGCGAGGCCGATCGCGAGGGGGAGCGCGCGGTTCGGATTCCGCGCCTCGCCGCCCGCCTGCGCGATCGCGTCGAAACCCACGAAGCTGGCGAAGAGGAGGCCGGCAGCGGCGAGAAAGCCGGCCGGGCCGAGCGGCGGGGGCGCGGCGGCCGGCACCTCCACGCCTTCCCGCGCGAGCAGCGCCGCCGCGAAGTCGCCCTGGTCGAACGAGAATCCGGCCACGATGACGATCGCGCCGAGCGCGAACATGACGACCATGAGCGGCACCACGGTGCGTTCGTAGGCCCTGAGCCCGCGCAGGTTCACCCACGCGAACGTCCACAGCATCGCGAGCGCCAGCGCCACCCGCACCGAACCCGTGTCGAGCGCCCCGGCCAGCCCCTCCATCCCCGTGGCGCCTGCGATGTCCCGCAGGAAGGGGACGATGAGATAGGAGACGACCCCGATGACGATGGAGAGGCCGAACCACTGCGAGAAGCTCGCCACGAAGCCCCAGTACGGGCCGAGCGCCCGGCTCGCGAAGACGTAGCTGCCGCCGGCCCGCGGCATGGCGGAGGCGAGGATCGCGTAGGCGAGCCCCGCGAGGACGGCCGGAAGGGCGCCGAAGGCGAACGCCGGGAGCACGTTCTCCGCGATCCCGGGCACGTTCCGCTGGATCATGACGGGGACCACGTTGATCCCCGCCCCCAGCATCGAGCAGATGCCCGTCGCCGCCAGACCCCACAGTCCGAGTTGGCGCGCGAGCCCCGTTCCGCCGGACCCCGGGGCCGCCGTGCCCGCCGCGTCTCCGTTCGCCGGCTTCAGACTTCCTCCCCCGCGAGGAACATCCACGTCTCGACGGCGGTGTCCGGGTTGAGGGACATGCTCTCGATCCCCTCCTCCACGAGCCAGCGCGCGAGATCGGGGTGGTCGGACGGTCCCTGCCCGCAGATCCCGATGTACTTGCCCGCCTTCGTGCAGGCGCGGATCGCCATCGACAGCGTCGCCTTCACCGCGGCGTCGCGCTCGTCGAAGATGTCGGCGATGAGCCCGGAGTCGCGGTCGAGGCCCAGGGTGAGCTGCGTCATGTCGTTCGAGCCGATCGACATCCCGTCGAAGTGTTCGAGAAACTCGTCCGCGAGCAGGGCGTTCGAGGGAAGCTCGCACATCATGATGAGCTGCAGGCCGTCCTCCCCGCGGGCGAGGCCGTTCTCCGCCAGGAGGTCGACGACGGCCCGCGCCTCGGCCACCGTCCGGACGAAGGGGACCATCACCCACACGTTGTCGAGCCCGATCCTCCGGCGAACCCTCCGCAGCGCTCGGCATTCGAGTTCGAAGGCGGGACGAAAGCTCTCCGACACGTAGCGGGACGCGCCGCGGAAGCCGAGCATCGGGTTCTCCTCGCGCGGCTCGTAGCGGCGGCCGCCGATGAGATCCGCGTATTCGTTCGACTTGAAGTCGGACAGGCGCACGATGACGGGCTCCGGCGCGAAGGCCGCGGCGATGGTGGCGATCCCCTCGGTCAGCTTCTCGACGTAGAACTCGACCGGATCCGCGTAGCCGGCGTGCTGGAACCGGATTTCGTCCCGGAGGTCGTCCGGCAGGTCGTCAAAATCGAGCAGCGCCTGCGGATGGACGCCGATCATGCGGTTGATGATGAACTCGAGCCGGGCGAGGCCGACCCCGGAGTTGGGGATGGAGGCGAAATCGAACGCGCGGTCGGGGTTCCCCACGTTGAGCATGATCTTGAGCGGGATCTCGGGCATGGCGCCGAGCCGGATCTCGCCCTCCTCGAAGTCGAGCAGCCCCTCGTAGACGTAGCCCGCGTCGCCCTCGGCGCAGGACACCGTCACGTCGCCGGCCTCCGCGAGTTGCGCCGTCGCGTCGCCGCAGCCGACGACCGCGGGGATGCCGAGTTCGCGCGCGATGATCGCCGCGTGGCAGGTGCGGCCGCCGCGGTTCGTGACGATGGCGGCGGACTGCTTCATCATCGGTTCCCAGTCCGGGTCCGTCATGTCCGTCACGAGCACGTCGCCGCGCCGGAAGCGCGCGATCTCGGAGGCCGACTCGATGACGCGCGCCGGGCCGCCGCCGATCCGGCCGCCGATGCTGCGCCCCTCGGTGAGTACGCGGCCCCGTTCCTTGAGCGTGAAGCGGGAGATCACGCCGCCCGCGCGGCTCTGCACGGTCTCCGGACGCGCCTGCAGGATGCGCAACGCGCCGTCGATGCCGTCCCTGGCCCACTCGATGTCCATGGGGCGGCCGTAGTGGTCCTCGATGAGGAGTGCCTGGCGGGCGAGTTCGTGCACCTCGTCGTCCGTCAGCGAGAAGCGGAGCCGGTCCTCCTCCGGCACGTCGACCGTCCGAACGGACGCGGCCTCGTCCCCGGCCGCCGCTCCCGATCCGGCGTAGACGAGCTTGATCGCCTTGCCTCCGAGGTTCCGGCGGAGGATCGCATGGCGACCGGCGCGCAGGGCGGGCTTGTAGACGTAGAACTCGTCGGGGTTCACGCCCCCCTGCACGACCGTTTCGCCGAGACCGTACGCGCTCGTGATGAACACAACGTCCCGGAAACCGGACTCGGTATCGAGCGTGAACATCACGCCGCTCGAGCCCCTGTCCGCGCGGGCCATGCGCTGGACGCCGACGGAGAGCGCCACATCGCGGTGCGCGAACCCCTGGTGGACGCGATAGGCGATGGCCCGGTCGCTGAACAGCGAGCCGTAGACGTGGTGGACGGCCCGCAGCACCGCGTCGACGCCGCGGACGTTGAGCAGAGTGTCCTGCTGACCGGCGAAGGAGGCCTCGGGGAGGTCCTCGGCCGTGGCCGAGGAGCGCACCGCGACGGAAATGTCGTCGTCGGACCCGTTTCCGTCTGCGCCGAGTTCGCGATAGGCGGTCCCGATTCGGGCGGCAAGTTCCGGCGGGAGCGGCGTATCGGCGATCCAGCCCCGGATCTCGCGGCCAGCGCGGGCGAGCGCCCCGAGGTCCTCGACGTCCAGCGCATCGAGTGCAGCGTGGATGCGTTCTCCGAGTTCGCCCGAGAGGAATTCGCGATACGCCCGGGCAGTGATCGCGAAGCCGCCGGGCACGTCCACTCCCGCTTTCGAGAGATGGGAGATCATCTCGCCGAGTGAAGCGTTCTTCCCTCCGACGGATTCGAGATCGGCGAGTCCGATGGACTCGAATGGCGCGATATAGCCGGACACGGCGACTCCCGAGCCTCGCGGCCCGTACGGTTGTGTCAGATGGATTGAAGCCGGAAAATCAGCGTACGATGACCCAGCGAACGGTTTTCTTCGTCTCCGACCACTCGGGCGTCACGGCCGAGACCCTCGGCCACAGCCTGATCGCGCAGTTCGACGCCCTCGACTTCACGAAAATCACCGTACCATTCGTCTCCACCGTCGACAAGGCGAAACGGGCCGCCAGGAACATCAACACCACGGCGCGCGTGCAGGGGGCGCCGCCCATCGTCTTCAGCACCCTCGTCAAGGAGGACGTGCGCGACACCGTGCGCGAGATCGTGGAGGAGACCGACGCCCTCTTCCTGGATTTCTTCGACTCCTTCCTCGACCCGCTCGAGAAGGAGTTCGGCCACAAGTCGCAGCACGCCATGGGCGTGTCCCACGGCATCCAGAACTACCGGGAGTACGACCGCCGCATCGAGGCGATGAACTTCGCGCTGTCTCACGACGATGGCTCGAACCCGCAGGGATACGACCTTGCCGACCTTGTGCTGATCGGTGTGTCGAGATCGGGCAAGACCCCGACCTGCCTGTACCTCGCCCTCCAGTACGGCGTGTTCGCCGCGAACTACCCTCTCACGGGGAGCGATCTGGAGGAGCGGCGGATTCCACTCCCTCTCCTCGACCACCGCGACAAGATCTACGGGCTCACGATCGAGCCCCAGCGCCTCGGGGAGTTGAGGAGCGCGCGCGGCATCGGCCGGCGCTACGCCTCGCCCCGCCAGGTGAGTTTCGAGATCCGTCAGGCGCAGTCGCTGTTCGAGCGCCTCGACATCCCCTTCGTCGACGCGACCCGCTGCTCGATCGAGGAACTGGCCAGCCGGATCCTCGACGCGACCCGCCTCGAGCGGCGCACGACATCATGATTCACTCCCCGACCGGAGGTCCCGCCATGTGTGATTCCCACCCCGATACGGTTCTCGGCGCCCGTTCGACGCACGGTGCCCGTTCGGCTCCTGCCGGCGTCTTCGCGCTGTTCGCGCTCGCGCTCGCCGCCCCCGGCAGCGCGGCGCTCCCGCAGGAAGGCGGCGCCTCGCAGGCGTGGGATGTGACCGCGCCGCTCGGCGAGACGCGGGAGGTCGATTTCACGACGGACGAGGGAACGTGGATGTCGATCGACCTGGATCCGGGCGGCCGGTGGCTCGTGTTCGACCTGCTCGGGCACATCTACCGGCTTCCCGTGGAGGGGGGCCAAGCGGAGGTCCTCACGCAGAACACGGGCGTGGCCGTCAACTATCACCCGTCCCTGTCGCCGGACGGTTCGACGATCGCCTTCATCTCCGACCGCGGGGGGCAGAGCAACCTGTGGCTGATGGACGCGGACGGCTCGAACCCGCGTCCCGTGTTCGAGGACCAGGGGCTGCGCGCGTGGGAGCCGGCGTGGAGTCCGGACGGGCGCTTCATCGTCGTGCGGCGCGCCTCGACGCGGCGCGGCGGGGGCGGCCCGGCGCCGGGGCTGTGGATGTACTCCAGGGACGGGGGCGAGGGCGTGCAACTCGTGGGCTCGGACTACTCGGGCGCGCAGTGGCCTTCGTTCTCGCCCGACGGAGGGTCGCTCTACTTCCACTTCCGGGCCGCGCCACCCGGGCTGGGGTCCGGCCGGCTGGACATGACACAGGGGCACAAGCAAATCCGGCGCCTCGACCTCGAGACGGGGCGGGTGGACGAGATCACGTCGGGGGTCACGGTGCAGCAGGGGCAGACCTCGAGCGGCGGGGCGATCGCGCCGGAGCCGTCTCCCGATGGGCGCTGGCTCGCCTTCGCGCGTCGCATCCCGGATGGGACGATCTCGCACGGGGGGCACCGCTTCGGCCCCCGCACCGCGCTCTGGCTGCGCGACCTGGAAACGGGGGCGGAGCGCGTCCTCATGGACCCGATCGAGGTGGACATGGCGGAGGGGATGAAGGTGTCCCGCGACCTGCCGGGGTACACCTGGGCCTCGGACTCGCGGTCCATCGTGGTCTCGGCGGGCGGAAAGATCCGCCGCGTCGATCTCGACGGCGCCGTGACGACGATCCCCTTCACGGCCCGCGTGCGGCGCACGATCTCGGAGATGGCGGGGCGCCCGCAGATGGCGCTCGGCGAGACGTTCAAAGTGAAGTTCCCGCGCTGGACCGCCTCATCGCCGGACGGGAGCCGGCTCGCCTTCCAGGCCGTGGGGCGGGTGTGGATCATGGATCTGCCGGACGGGACGCCGCGGCGGCTCACGCCGGACTCGTTCGAGCCGTTCGAGATGGCGCCCGCGTGGTCGCCGGACGGGCGCTCGATCGCCTTCACGAGCTGGGCGGACGCCGACCAGGGGCATGTGTGGCGGGTGTCGGCGGACGGAGGCGAGCCCGAACGGCTCACGACGCGGGCGGGGGAATACCTCAACACGGTGTGGAGTCCGGACGGGCGGGACATCGTCGTCACGCGGGGATCGGGAGCGACGACCCACGGCCGCACGGTGGCGAGCAACCAGTTCTTCGATTTGGTGCGCGTGCCGGCCGCGGGCGGCGACGCCACGCTGATCACGAAGGTGGCGCGTCCCTACACGGGCGGGCGTCCGCTCATGCCGCGGCGGCCCGTCGCGCAGGCGTCGTTCGGACCGGAGGGACGGCTGTTCTACCCGGAGGCGCTGGGGCCCGACGACGGCGAGCCCGCGGGGACGGAGATCGCCTCCATCCGCCTCGACGGGAGCGACCGCCGGGTCCACTTCACGCTGCCGGACGCGGACGAGGCGGCGGTGTCGCCGGACGGGGCGTGGCTCGCCTTCCAGGAGGGCGACAACGTGTACCGGATGCCTTTCCCGTACGGCGGGACCGGGTCGAACATCGTCCGCATCGCCAAGCGCAACGGTCAGCTCCCGGTGACGCAGGTCAGCTTCGAGGGCGGCATCCATCCGCGCTGGCGCGACGCGAACACGCTCGAGTTCGTGAGCGGCCCGCGCTACTACACGCACGACCCGAACAGCGGCGAGACGGTCGAGACGCCGATCGGCCTCGAGCTGCCGCGCCACATCGCCGGGGGGAGCGTCGCCTTCACCGGCGCCCGCATCATCACGGCCGAGGACGACCGGGTCATCGCGAACGGCGACATCCTCGTGCGGGACGGTCGCCTCGCCTGCATCGGCGACTGCGACACCGCCGGGGCGGATCGCGTGATCGACGCCTCCGGCACGACGATCATGCCCGGCCTCATCGACATGCACGCGCACCATCACCGCGACCACGTCGGCGTGATCCCGCAGCGCAACTGGGAGTCCGCGATCTACATGGCGTACGGGGTCACGACGACGCTCGACAACTCGCAGTGGTCGTCGAACGTCTTTCCCGCGGCCGAACTCATCGAGGCGGGCGCCATGATCGGCCCGCGCACCTACAGCACAGGGGACCCCGTCTACTCCGGCGACGGGGCGCGCCAGAACGAGATTTCGAGCTACGAGTTGGCGGACCAGAACGTCGCGCGCCTCGCGTCGTGGGGCGCCGTGATGATCAAGGAGTACCTGCAGCCGCGCCGCGACCAGCGGCAGTGGGTCACGGACGCGGCTCGGGTGCGCGGCCTGCGCGTCACGGCCGAGGGCGGCGACATCGAGTACAACATGGGCATGATCATGGACGGCCACACCGGCTGGGAGCACCCGCTCAGCTATGTGCCGCTGTACGGCGACGTCGCGAAGTTCTTCGGCCAGTCCGACGCCGTGTACTCCCCCACCTTCATCGTCGGCGGTCCGGGCGCCTGGAACGAGGAGTACTTCTACCAGACCGACGACGTGTGGAAGGACGAGAAGCTGCGCCGCTGGCTCCCGTGGCGGATGCTCATCCCCTCCACCCGGCGCCGGATGATGCGCCCGGAGACGGACTACAGCTTCCCCCTCATCGCGCGCGGCCTCGGCGACATCATCGAGGAGGGCGGCTGGGGAGCGATCGGCTCGCACGGCCAGTTGCACGGCCTCGGCTCCCACTACGAGGTCTGGATGGCCGCGGCGGGGACCGACGAAATGACCGGGATCGAGATCGGGACGATCCACGGGGCCCACTTCCTGGGTCTCGAACACGAGACGGGGTCGCTCGCCGAGGGCAAGCTGGCGGACTTCATCGTCCTCAACTCGAACCCGCTCGACGACATCCGGAACACGGCGGACATCCGGCTCGTGGTCAAGGACGGGATCGTGTACGACGCGGACACGCTCGACGAGGTGTGGCCCGATCCGAAGCCGTTCGGGGACCACTACTGGGTGGACGAGGACGCGCTCATGAGCGACGACCGCCCCACCGACTACTGGGACCGCGCGCGGGGGAGTTCACCCCTCGGGGAGCGTTAGTCGTTGCCGGCGATGGAGCGGCGGATGGCGCCGGCGGTGATCCCGGCGCGGTAATCGACGAGACGCCGTCCGTTCTCCGCCGTCAGTTCCAGAGGTGAGAGGTCGACGCCGTTGATCGAGAGGAGGCCGGCGTCCCGCCGCTGATCCGCGCGGATCGTGTTCGGATCGACCGTGGCCATTATGGATGAATAGTGATAGTCGTCGTGGTACTCGTTGCGCGTCGCCACGCACTCGTCCGGCTGCTGGAATATCCCCAGTTCCTCCTTCAGATAGTCGCAACTGTAGATGTCTTCCGTATAGTATTCCGGGATGAAATGGACGCGGGCCGGCCGGTCCGCCCAGGCCGCGTTGAGGGCGGCGGCCACATTCTCCATCCCGCTCACGTTGCCTCCGCTGTCCCCGATGAGGATGAGATTCTCGAACCCGTGCGCGGCGAGGCTGCCCAGGACGTCCGTGAGCATGGCCTCGAACGTCTCCTGCCGGACGCTGATCGTGGCATGGTAGCGCATGTGCCCGGACGGCGGATCGATGCTCCCCTCGGGGACGAGCTTGATGACAGGGGCGACGAGCGCGTTCCCAAGTTCGCGCGCGATCGCCTCCGCCGTGGCCCGCAGCACGAAGTTGTGCTTGCCGCTGGCCAGGTAGGGGCCGTTCTGTTCGATGCCCCCGGTGCCGATGATCGCCGTCGTCATCCCCTCGGCGAGCGCGTCGCGCACCTCCATCCACGTCATCTCCTCGATCCACACCGTGTCGAGCCGGTCGATCGGGCGCGGAGCGTCGAGATCCTGAGCCTGGAGCGGCGCGGCGCCGACGGCTGTGAGGGCGACGAGGGCGGAAACGGCGAGGGCGAACAGCGCGCACGCGGCGAGTCGGCGGGCGCGGCGCGAGGACGGCGTGCGAGGCGGGGCTTGGCTTGCCACGGCGGTCTCCCATGTCGAGGCTGCGGCGGACGGCGGACGATCCCTTACTATACGGCGACGACGGGGCGAGATTCGAGGTCCGCGTGAGAGTCCCCGGAATCGGAGGATCCCATGAAGTCAGTGCCAAACGCCCACACCCGCGCCCTGGGGGCCGGATTCCGGCCGGGGCGCGTCCTGCCGGCGAGCGTCCTGCTGGCCGTCCTTGCGCTGGCGTGCGGCCGTCCGGCGTCCGAGGCGGAACCGTTCGACGTGGTGGAGGCGACGATTCCGGAGATGCGGGCGGCGATGGAGAGCGGGCGGGTCACGTCGCGGCAGATCGTGATGGAGCACCTGGCGCGGATCGCGCGCTACGAGTGGCAACTGAACGCGGCGGTCTCGGTCAACCCGAACGCGCTCGCGGAGGCGGAAGCGCTCGACGCGGAGCGGGCGGCGGGCAACGTGCGCGGGCCGCTGCACGGCATCCCGGTCGCGCTCAAGGACAACATCCACACGACGCACATCCCGACGACGGGCGGATCGCTCGCCTTCGAGGGGTATTTCCCGCCGTATGAGGCGACGCTGACGACGAACCTGCGCGAGGCGGGCGCGATCATCATCGCCAAGGCGGGGCTCACGGAGTTCGCGAACTTCATGGCGGGGCCGCCGAACCAGATGCCGGGCAACTACAACGCCCTCACGGGTTACGGCCTCAACCCCTACGACCCGCGCCGCGACCCGCGGGAAGGCCGCAACGACGGGCGTCCGGCGCTCACCACGGGCGGCTCCAGCTCGGGGATCGGGACGGCCGCGAGCTTCTGGTCCGCGAACGTGGGGACGGACACGGGCGGATCGATCATCAGCCCGTCGAACGCGAACATGCTCGTCGGCATCCGGCCGACGATCGCGCGCGTCAGCCGCTGGGGCGTGGCCCCGGTGACGCTGGACCACGACATGGCGGGACCGATGGCCCGCACCGTGACCGACGCGGCGATCATGCTGGGGGCGATGGAGGGGGCGGCGCCCGACCCGAACGATGCGGCCACCGCGCGGTGCGAGGCGCCCCCGGGCCGGGACTACACGCCGTTCCTGAACGCCGATGGGCTGGCGGGCGCCCGGATCGGGATCCCCCGGGCCTTCTACTACGAGCCGGTGGAGGTCGGAGGCGAAACGGTCGGCGGCCTCCGCAGCGAAGCGGCGGCGCTCATGGCCGAGGCCATCGCGGTCCTCGAGGCGGCGGGCGCAGTGGTCGTGGACCCGGCCGAGATCCCCAGCTTCGTCGATCCGGACCCCGATGCGAACTTCAACACGTGGCCGCTCTGCATCGGCGGGCACCAGGCGAAGGGTTCGGACGAGGGGTGTTCCGTCAACTTCAAGTACGGGATGAAGCGGGATTTCGACGCCTGGCTCGCGTCGCTCGGGCCCTCGGCGCCGGTCGCGACGCTGACGGGGCTTCGGGAGTGGAACCTCGCGCACCGGGCGGCCGGGTCGATGAAGTACGAGCAGTCGCGCTACGACATCTCCGACGAGATGGACGTGGAGGCGGACCGGGCCCGGAACGCGGCGGACATGGCGAAGGACTCGCTTTTGAGCCAGGCGCGCGGGATCGACGCGGTGCTCGACGAGTACGACCTCGACGCGATCTTCACGCCGGGGAGCCGGGGGGCCGCGCTCGCGGCACGGGCGCAGTACCCGCACATCGTCGTGCCCTTCGGCTTCGTGCCCAACGCGCCGACGCCGGCCTTTCCCGAGGGTTTCGACGCCCGCGCCGCGCCGTTCGGGATCGGGTTCACGGGTGCGGCCTGCAGCGAGCCGCGGCTCATCGAACTCGCGTACGCGTTCGAGCAGGCCACCCTGCGCCGCGTGCCGCCGGAGCGCTTCCCTTGACCTACGCCGCGCGGGACCTGGTCGATCTGTTCGACCTCGAACCGGTCGAGCGGAACATCTATCGCGGGCAGAACCGGGACATCGGCTCGGGCCGGATCTTCGGCGGACAGGTGCTCGCCCAGTCGCTCGTGGCGGCGCGCCGGACCGTCGACACCGAGGACCGCTCCGCGCACTCGCTGCACGGGTACTTCATCCTGGCCGGAGATCTGGAGATTCCGGTCGTCTACTTCGTGGACCGCCTGCGCGACGGACGGAGCTTCACCACGCGGCGCGTGACGGCGATCCAGCACGGCCGCGCGATCTTCAACATGTCCGCCTCCTTCCACAAGACGGAGGACGGCATCGAGCACCAGGAGACGATGCCGGATGTGCTGCCGCCGGAGGCGCTCGAATCCGAGATCGACATCATACGGCGGCAGGCCGGCCGCGTCCCCGAGCCGCTCCGCTCCCTGCTGACGCAGGACCGGCCGCTCGACCGCCGCCCCGTCGACCCGCTCGACCCGTTCCGGCCGAAACCCGACCGGCCCGTCCGGCGCGCCTGGATCCGCACGGTGGGAGAGCTCGGCGACGACCCGCTCGACCACCAGGCCGTGCTCGCCTACGCCTCGGACTACGGGCTGCTGCGCGCCGCGCTGGTGCCGCACGGGCGCACCTTCTTCGACCGCGACCTGATGGGCGCCTCGCTGGACCACGCGATCTGGTTCCACCGTCCGTTCCGGGTCGACGAATGGCTCCTGTACGTGACGGAGAGCACGGTCGCGAGCGGCGCGCGGGCGTTTACACGGGGGAGTTTCTTCACCCGGGAAGGGGCGCTCGTGGCCTCGGTCGCCCAGGAGGGGGTGATCCGGACCGGCGGCCGGCCCGCTCCGGTCGATGGGCCCGCTCCGGCGGAAGGACCCGCTGCGGCCGATGGGCCCGAAACCGATGAGGGAGACGACACATGACACTGCGAACGACACAACTCGGCACCCTTCTCTGCCTCGTCGCGGTCAGCGGCCTCGCCGCGGCGTGCGGCGGCTCCAGCGACGAAGGCGGCTCCGCGAACGCGGACGGCGCGGCGCCGGAGCTTGAGCCCGTCAACGACCTTCCCAACCCCTACGAGCGGCTGGAACCCTGGGCGGAACTGCCCCCGGGCGCGGTGCAGTGGGGGCAGGTCACGGGCGTCGAGCAGGGACCCGACGGCCACCTCTACGTCATGCACCGCTGCTTCGAGAACAGCTGCGCGGACCGGCCCGAAGACCCGATCGTCAAGTACGACATGTCCGGCCGGGCGCTCGACTCCTGGGGGGCGGGCCTCTTCAACTATCCGCACGGGTTCCACATCGACCACGAGGGGAACGTCTGGGCGACGGACGCCCGCGGAAACGGGGAACTCGGGCACCAGGTGTTCAAGTTCAGCTCCGATGGGGAACTCCTGCTCACGCTCGGCCAGGCCGGCGTCGCCGGTCTCGGTCCCGACGTCTTCAACCAGCCGACGGATGTCCTGGTCCTTCCCGGCGGCGACTTCCTCGTCATCGAGGGTCACGGCGAAGGCAACGACCGCGTCGTGCGCTTCAGTCCGGAGGGGGATTTCCTCGATGCATGGGGAGGACCGGGCTCAGGGCCCGGCCAGTTCAGCACGCCGCACGCCATCGCCCGGGATTCGCAGGGGCGGATCTTCATCGGCGACCGGGCCAACAACCGCATTCAGATCTTCCTCGAGGACGGGACGTTCCTGGAGGAATGGAAGCAGTTCAGCCGCCCGAGCGGGATCTTCATCGACGAGGACGACACGATCTACGTCGCGGATTCCGAGAGCTGGGGGCCGAACAATCCCGGCTGGAAGAAGGGGATCCGGGTCGGGAGCGCGCGCGACGGGTCGGTGTCCTACTTCATCGAGGACATCGAGTCCACGACGATCGAGCACAGCGGGGCGGAAGCCGTGGGCGTGGATTCGGAGGGCAACGTCTACGGCGGCGTCGTGCGGCGCCGCATGCTCGAGAAGCACGTGCCGGTGAGGTAGCGGACCGCCGACGACGCGGAGGACCGCGGTCCTGCTACTTCGTCCAGATCACCACAGCCCCGCAGCGCGCGTCGTATCCGCCGAACTCGGGCGGCAACTCGCCGGCGCCCTGGTACACTTCGATGCCGCCGACCTCCGCCGGCAACACGAGGGTGTCCAGTTCCCGGACCGGAATCGGAGAACCATCGAGATAGGCGCTGAGTTCACAGCCCCCGGGCGTGAATCCTCCCGACGCCCTCCGGCTCTCGACCCAGCAGTCGCGGAACCCGGAGCCGGGGCAGCGCAGGCGGATGCCGGGCGCGTCGGCGAGCATGTGCGAGACGCGCAGCGGACGCCGGCGGTCGATGTCCTCCACCGTGAAGTACGTGCCCCCGCCGATCAGTTCGCCGAAGTACTTGCGGTCGTAGAACCCGTTGACTTCCAGCCGCCGGGGCCGGGTGGCGGTCACCACGAGCGGTTCCATCGCCACCGGTGCGGGCACGAGGCCGATCTCGAGTTCCGTGCTCAGTCCGCGGACCACCGTCACCTGGTAGCGGAGCGAAGCGTAGCCGATCCTTTCGACCTCGAGCAGGTGCTCCCCGCCGGGCACGCCGGTGAGGGCGAACCGGCCCTGGCGGTCGGTCTGGACCTCGGCTGGCCGGCCGACCACCGACAGGGTGGCCGTGATCACGGGCTCTTCCGTGGACGCATCGAGCACGCGGCCCACGATCCTCCCCGGCTCCGTGTCTCCGAACAGGACGCGCAGGTGGACTTCGACCGGCGTGCCGGGTTCGAAGGCGATCGTCGCCTCCTCGCTCGAATCATCCCCGAACTCCGCCCATACCGTCGCCCCCGACGCGACGGCGGGGACGCAGAGCGAGAAGCGCCCATCGGCCCCGGCGGGTTCGCGCAGAGGCCTGAGCACCTGCTCGCTGGTCCAGCGGAGGACGACCGTGGCCCCGGGCAGGTTGAGCGCCCCCGACTCCTCCGTGACGAGCACGTGAAGCGACGCCCGCTCCCCGCACTCCGCCGCCTCCTGCCCCGCGGCGGAACCGGCCGCCGCGGCCAACTGCGCGAGAACCATGGGCGCCACGGTTGCCGCCCATCGAACGGTTCGGATGGTCATGTCCCGACTCCCGTGAAGAAACACTACCTGGTCCAGGCGACGACAGCGCCGCATCGGTTGCGTTCGTCCCGGAAATCGGCCGGCACGCCCGCCAGTCCCGTGTAGACCTCAAGTCCGGCGATCTGGGTCGGCAGCACCGCTCCCCCTATGCCGTAGCTGCGCTGTGGGATGCCGTCGACGTATATGGCCACCGGACAACCCTTCCAGCCCATGAGCCCCGTCGTGTTCACCAACGTCACGCCCCGCCTTTGGATTTCCGGAATATGGTCCTCGATAAAGTGGCCGACGGTGCTCGGCTGCCAGCGCTCGATGTCCTCCGCGGTGAGGAACCTGCCGACGCCGAGCATTTCGCCCCGCAGCTTGCGTTCGTAGAAGCCCGTGATCTCCAGTTGGCGCGGCCGCGTGGCCGTCGCCACGAGCGGGTCCATTTCCGCTGAAGTCGTGACGAGGCCGATCTCCACCTCCGTCGTGAGACCCCGGCGCACCGTGACCCGGTGGCGCAGCGGCGCGTAGCCCGAGCGCCGCACCTGCAGTTCGTGGGCCCCGACGGCCAGGCCGCTCAGGACGAACCGACCCCGGCCGTTCGTCTCGGCCGCCGCCATCCCTTCGGAGACGGACACGGCCGCCGCGCTCAGCGGATCCTCCGTTACGCCATCATTCACCTGGCCGATGATCCGTCCCGTCCCCGCCGAGCCGGTGAGGATCCGCAACTCGACGTCCGTCGTCGCTCCAGGCTCGAACCCGACGACCGCCTGTTCGCTCGAGCCGTCGCCGAACTCGGCCCAGAGGGTCGCCCCCCGCGCGTCGTCGGGAACGCACAGTTGGAAGCGCCCATCCGCCCCGGCGGCACCGCGCACCGGCGTGCGCTCGCCGGCCGTCCAACGAAGGACCACCGTTGCTCCTGACGCGCGCACGGTTCCCGACTCGTCGGTGACGAACACACGCAGCAGAGCCCCGTCCCCGCAGTCTTCCCCCTGCTGCGCCTCGACGGAGCCGGCGCCGACCGCCAATGGAACGACCAGCCACGCCGCTATCGCCCGTCGGCGTCTCGAATTCAAGTCGTAACCCATACCTGTCCGCAGTCGTTATCCGGGTTCATTCAAGGGCCGCGTCGATCGCGGCGGCGTGTCTTCCGAGGAAGGCGTCGAATGCCGCGACCAGGGCGTCGCAGTCGTCGTCGTCGTGCGCGAGCGAGACCGTGACGAACCCCCGGCGGGCCACGTAGAACCCGGCCAGCAGCATCTCGAGTTGGAAGAGGTCGCGGGCCGCCATCGGCGTGTGGGCGACGTCGGCGCGGCGGCGGATCGGCCTCCGCTGGAAGTGGACCGTCATGATCGAACCGCGGCCCGTCACCTGCACGGGGGCGTCCCTCGCCGCCGCGACCCCGTTGAGGGCGGCGCGCAGGGCGTCTCCCCGCACCGTCAGCCGGCGCACCGCGTCGGAGGTGAAGACGTCGCGCAGCCCCGTGAGGCCCGCCGCCATGGTCAGCGAGTTGTTGTTGTGCGTGCCGGGGTGGCTCAGGTGATTCTCGCGGCGCGGATCGAAGCGATCCATCAGGTCCGCGCGTCCACCGAAGGCGCCGAAGGAGGCGCCGCCCCCGAGGTACTTCCCGAAGGTCGTGAGGTCGGCGTGGATGTCGAGCGCCTCCTGCAGGCCGCCCGGAGCGAGCCGCGAGGTCTGGACCTCGTCGAAGATGAGCAGGACGCCCGCCCGGCGCGTCGCATCGCGCAGCGCGTTCAGGAACACGCGGGTCCCGGGGATGCACCCGCCGCCCGCGAGCATGGGCTCGACGAGCACGCACGCAAGTTCGGTCGCCCGTTCCGCGATGAGCGATCGCGCGGATTCGGCATCGTTGTAGTCCGCGACCGTCCACGGGAAGGGCACGTTGAGGCGCCGGTCCGGGCCGGTGAAGTTCAGGGGCCCGCCATGATAGGCGCCGTCGAACACGAGCACGCCCTCACGATACGTCACGGCGCGCGCCAGGCTGACGGCCATGAGGTTCGCCTCGGTCCCCGAGTTCGTGAAGCGCACGCGCTCGACGGAGCGGAAGCGGCGGCAGATGAGTTCAGCGAATTCCTGCTGGTTCGGGCTCGGCCCGCCGAGCGTCAGGCCCCTCCCCGCCGCCTCGACGATCGCGGCGCGGATGGCGGGGTTCGAGTGGCCGTAGAGCCCGGCCGTGTAGTCGTTGAGGAAGTCGACATAGACGTGCCCATCGAGATCGTGCAGCCGCGAGCCCTCGCCGCGGACGATGGTGACGGGGAACGGGTCATAGTGGTTGACCGTTCGCGTGTCCGCCCCCGGCAGGTAGTTCGTCGAGCGCTCGAAGCTCGCCTGGCTCAGGGGATTCGCGGCCGCGTAGCGGGCCGCCGCGTCAGCCGCGAGTTCCTCCAGCGTCCGCGTCCGGACCGGGCCGGTCGTCATCGGTTCCATCCCCCGCTGAGGTTTTGCTACGTTGCCGGCGCCGCCCGGTGCGCCCCGGGTGAGCGGGCGTTCCCGGACACCGGCTCCTTGTGGTCCCTGTGGAAGGATACGAAAGAACGTGGAGAGACGAAAACTCGCGCATACCGACCTCGAAGTGTCGCGTGCCTGCATGGGCACGATGACGTTCGGGTCGCAGACCGATGTCGATGCGGCCGCGGCGATGGTGGACCTGTGCTTCGAACGGGGCGTCGACTTCTTCGACACCGCGAACGTCTACAACCAGGGACGGTCGGAGGAGATCCTGGGAGAGGTCCTCGGGGACCGGCGCGGGGAGGTCATCCTCGCGAGCAAGGTGTGCAATCCGATGGGCGACCCCGTCGAATACGGCGGCCTCGCGCGCGCTGCGATCCGCCGCGGGATCGACGACTCGCTGCGGCGGCTCGGTACGGACTATCTCGACATCTATTACCTGCACCTTCCGGACTATGAGACGCCCATCGAGGAGAGCCTCGCCACGCTGGAGGAGCTTCGCGTCGAAGGGCTCATCCGCTATCCGGCGACGTCCAACTACAGTGCGTGGCAGATGTGCGAGATGTTCTCCATCTGCGAGCGCGAGGGGTGGGCGAAGCCGTGGATCGCGCAACCCATGTACAACCTCGCGGCGCGCGGGATCGAGCAGGAATACCTCGCTTTCACGGGCCGCTACGGGATCTCGAACGTCGTCTACAATCCGCTCGCGGGCGGGCTCCTCACGGGGAAGCAGCGGCCGGAAGCGCCGCTGCCGGGGACGCGCTTCGACGGCAACCGCATGTACCTGGACCGCTTCTGGCACGACGAGTACTTCCGCGCCGTGGCCGAGGTCGAGATGATCGCCCGGGAGGCGGAGCTGACGCCGGTGCGACTCGCGCTGGGCTGGCTGCGGGCGCAGGAGGGCGCGGACTGCATCATCGTCGGCGCCTCGCGCATGGAGCACCTCGAAGAAAACCTCGACGCCTTCGACGCGCCCCCGCTCGACGCCGAGGTGCTCGCCGCCTGCGACGGCGTGTGGGCGCGGCTGCGCGGACCGACGCCCGCCTACAACCGCTGAGTCGCGAGGGCGGCGCGAACCACCCCCGGGGCGCCGTTACGCGTCGCGGGGCGAGCCCTCCAGCAGACCCTCTAACGGGCGCTCCTCGGCGCCGTTCTCGGTGCAGACGGCGTAGTGCGTCTCCGCCGAGCCGTACAGGGCGACGCCCGCCGTCTCCCCCTGCTTGTTGAGCAGGAAGAAGCGGACGTCGAAGCTCGGCAGGCCGCGCGCGTTGAGGAGCCTCGACTCCACCGTGTTCGACCGGATCCGCTCCAGCGTGGCCATGCCGGCATCGAGCGGGCTCATCCCCTGGCGCATGAACTCGACGGCGAGGAAGGACGAGAGGTTGTACAGGTTCGCCTCGCCCCGGCCTGTCGAGCCGACGGCGCCCACGTCGTTGTCCACGTACAGGCCGGCGCCGAGGATCGGGGAGTCGCCGGTGCGGCCCGGGATCTTCCACGAAAGGCCGCTCGTCGTCGTGACACCGCAGATGTCCCCGTCCGCGTTCACCGCGTTGCAGTTCGTCGTTCCCCAGAAGGAATGGGCCGGGATCAGGCCGTCGTCGACCATCGAGAGCCCGGCTTCGAGCCGCTTGCGGGGGTCGAGCCAGTGGCCGGGGTCGATCCGCCGACGCCATTCGAGCCACAGGGCGCGCGACGCCTCCGTGTTGAGGTCGTCCTCGATCTCGAACCCGAGTTGGCGCGCGAACGCCTGGGCGCCAGCCCCGACGAGGAGGTGGTGGTCGGTGAGTTCGGCCACGGCCTTCGCGACGAGTGACGGAGTGCGCACGCCCTCGAGCGCCGCGACGCCGCCGGCCCAGCGCCGGGGTCCGTGCATGCAGCAGGCATCGAGCTGGACGACGCCGTCCGCGTTGGGCAGCCCGCCGTAGCCGATCCCCATCTCCGTCGGGTCGTTCTCCGGGATGTTCACGCCCGCCATGAGGGCGTCGAGCACGTCCTCGCCCTCGACGATGCCCCGCAAGGCTCGCTCCACCGAGCTTTCGGGTCCGCCGTTGTTGAAGCGGATCCCGCTGAGGTCGGAGACGACGATGGGCCGGGCGGCCCGCGAACCGTGGACGGCGGGAGCCCCGAAGCCGTCGGAGTCCCGGGAAGGGCGACGCTCGGCGGCCAGAGCGGCGGGCGTGGCGGCCGCGGCCAGGCCGGCGGCGGAAGTTCGAACGAAGTCTCGGCGGTCCATGCTCATGGTCTCAATCCTCTTCTCGATCGTCGGTCTGAGGGCTCATGCTGCGCCCAACATACGAAGGTCCGGATGGCCGCGGGCGCGAGCCTATGTTATCATGATCGGAGATGGAGATAACAGGAGACTGGGGAGTGGATGCCGCATGATGATTCGGACGCAGATTTCGGTAGACCGCGAACTCTACGAGCGCGTGAGGGAAACCGCACGGCGGGAGGGGATTTCGATCGCGGAACTGTGCCGGAGAAGTCTGGCCGAAACGCTCTCGAGGCTGCCCGACGAGCAGCCGTGGATGGCCTATCTCGGGACGGTCGACGGGGAACCGGGCGACAGCGCCACGGTCGATGAGGTGGTCTACGGGCGGGCGACGCCGTAAGCCTTGAAGGGACGAAAGGTGTTTCTCGACACCGGCATCCTCATCGCGGCCCTCAACCGGCGGGACCAGTACCACGCGCAGGCGCGTGCGCTGTTCGGCGGGCCCGTGCCGCGCTGGCACACTTCGGTGCTCGTCTGGTCGGAGGCCTATTCCTGGTTCCTGCATCGCCACGGCGAGGAACAGGCCCGTGCCTGCCGCCGCCTCCTGGACAACCTCGACGGGCTCGCAGTGCTCGAGGGAACATCCCGGCTCCACCGTGACACCTGCCGGATCCTCGACCGGCTCAGGGGGGCCCGCCTGACCTACGTGGACGCGTCCAGCCTTGCCCTGATGGAGCGACACGAGATCGGGATTGCCTGGGCGACGGACCATCACCTGGGCCTCACCGGGGCGGAGGTGTTCCCCCGGTCGTGAGCCGCAATCGGCGCCGCGCGTTCCCGCGGGAACGTCGGGAGAGCCGCCACTGGATGGAGCGAAGATGAGCATTCGGGTCTGCGTGGGAGGGGCGACGGGGTGGACGGGCGAGAGCGTCGTGGCCGCCATCCTCGAATCGGACGAGTTCGAACTGACCGGGGCCGTGGCGCGGCGGTCGGCGGGACAGACGGTCGGGGCCGTGGAGATCACGGCCGGCGTGGCGGAAGCGCTCCGCGAGCCGGCCGATGTCTACATCGACTACACGCACCCGAGCGCCGTCTACGCGAACATCATGCGCGCGATCGAAGCAGGGGTCGCCGCGGTGGTCGGGACCTCGGGGCTCACCGGCCGGGAGTACGGGGAGATCGACGAGGCCGCGCGCGCGGCGGGCGTGGGCGTGATCGCCGCGGGCAACTTCTCGATCACGGCCGCTCTGCTGAAGCACTTCTCCGGGATCGCGGCGCGCCACGTGCCGCACTGGGAGATCGTCGACATGGCGTCGGCCGGGAAGCCCGACGCCCCCAGCGGCACCGCACAGGAACTCGCGGAATTCCTGGGGACGGTCGCGACGAACGAATTCGGGCGGCCGGTCGAGGACACCCTGGGATCGCGGGAGGCGCGCGGGACCACGATCGGGGGCGCGCAGGTCCACTCGCTACGGCTTCCGAGCTACGTCATCTCCGTGGAATCCATCTTCGGCCTCCCCGGAGAACGGCTCTCGATCCGGCACGACGCGGGGACGAGCGCCGAACCCTACGTGGCCGGCACCCTGCTCGCCGCGCGGCTGGCGCCGGAACGCGTGGGCCTCACGCAGGGACTCGACCGCCTGCTCTTCGATTAGCGGAGCTAGTTGGGAATCCGTCGTACGATACGCCCATTGCGGTCGCGCACCGTGATCGGTCCGCGGAGGATGTCGTCGCCGTATTCGAGCACTCGTCGCGGATCGTATCTGCGCGCCGCATCGGGATCGGGCAGGGTATACGACTCCGCCTCGCCAACGTCCACCGCGTAGCCCAGATCGGCCAGCGACTGGATGGTGATCCTGCTCAGGGGTTCGCGTACACCGAGGATGTTCAGCGGCGACATGAGTTCTCCGCCGAGCAGGGCCTCGCCGCCCCGGCAGCGGCTTCCCGGCAGATCCTCGCTCCAGTAGGACTCCCTCCAGTGGCTGTCGCTGGATCCCCGTCCCAGGCAGTTCTCGACCGGGACCTTCCCGCCGTCCGTGTACGCGTCGCCGCCCGCTTCGTTGAAGGCCGCGGTGGCCAGCGGGCCGGTGAAGTGGGCGTCCTGGCCCGCACTATGCACCCAGGTGAACAGGAACCAGGTGAGAGTGGGGTTCTCCAGCAGTTGGTGTTGCCTCCAGGCGGTACCGACCCCGAGCGTGTGCCCGATTTCATGGAGTATGAGCTCGTCCAGGTCGCCTTCCTCCTCGACTCGACGCAGGTCCGCTTCGTCGAACCGCATGGCCCCCATCCAGGGGAGCAAAGACTGGTCGCGCGATTCGCAGAATCCGGCGGAACCCAACGTCCCCCCGGGACCGTCGATTTCCTTCACGGATACGACGAGAAGCAGATCGTCCACGCTCTCGACGCGGCGGTCCGAGGTAAGCTCCCAGCAGCCGGTCGGCGTGCCGGCCGGGACCGGCATGTCCGGTAGCTCGGTATCCGCGAGCACCCGCATCCATTTCTCCGCCGCGTTCCGGAAGGCGGCGGCATGGGTCTCGACCATCGGCGTGATGGAGATCAGCTCGATGTCGTACGAGCCGATATCCGCGCTCATGACAGCCACCGTGAAGGACGACGCGGCCTCGAGGCCGTCCGGGTCGCTCGCGGTCACCGTCAGCGTCGCCGTTCCCCGCGTCCCGGCGGTGACCGTCAGCGTACCGCCCGAAGCCGAGGCCGTGACGACGCCGGCCGAGGAGGTCGCGGGGTCATAGGTCAGCGCGTCGCCGTCGGGATCGCCGAAGTACGAGGACATGGCAATCTCGACCGACGCGCCGGCCTCAAGGAAATGCACCGGGATGTCGTCCAGAGCCTCCGGAGGCCGGTTGTCCTGCCGAGCCGTCACGGTCACGGCGATGTCCTGCCGGGCCGAGGCCCCATCGGCGTCGCTCGCGGTGACGCGCACGGTCGTCGTTCCGCGGGCCTGCCCGGAGATCGTCACCTCACTGCCCAGCCGGGAGGCGGTGGCCACGCCGGTGTTCGAACTCGTGGGGGCGTAGGTCAGCGCATCGCCGTCCGGGTCGCTGAAATACGAGGACACGTCGAGCGTGACGGCTTCGCCCGCCGCGACGGTCTGCGCCGGGATCGTGCCGCTCGGCTGAGGGGGCCGGTTGCCCTGCTCCACCTCGACGCGGATGTCCTGGTCCACGGCCGCGCCGTGCGGGTCGCTCGCGGTGACGGTCACGGTTGCCGTGCCGGGGCTCACGGCCGTGATCGCGACGACGCTGCCGGAGACGGAGGCCGTCGCGATCGCCGCGTCCGAGGAGGCGGCTGCGAACGTCAGCACATCGTCGTCGGCATCGCGGAAGTAGGACGTGACGTCGACGGAGGCCGAGTTGCCGGTTTCGATGGTCTGCGCCGGGATCGAGCCGACCCCCTCCGGTGCCCGGTTGGTCGCCCTTACCGTCACATCGGCCTGCTGCCGTGCCTCGAGGCCGCCGGGGTCCCGGGCCGTGATCGTCACGACCGCCGTCCCGGCCGCGACGCCCGTAATCGTCACGGTGCTGCCCGATACGGCGACGCTCGCCACCGCGGTGGCCGATGTTTCCGCCGTGTAGGACAACGGATCCCCGTCCCGGTCCCGGAACCGCGACGAGGCGTCGATCGTGGTCGATGCATTGGCGACGACGGTCACGGCCGGGATCGTTCCCGTCGCCTCGGGCGCGCTGTTGCGCACTGTCACGTCGAACGCCTGCGTGGCTTCGAGCCCACCGAGGTCGCGGGCGGTGATGGTGACGGTGACGGTTCCGCGCGCCACGCCCGTCACGGTCACGCGGCTGCCGGAGACGGACGCCGTGGCCACTCCGGTCCGCGACACGGCGGCCGCGTACGTGAGCGCGTCCGCGTCCGGATCGTCGAAGTAAGAGGACAGCTGGATGGCGGCGGACTCGTTCGCGTTCAGCGTCTGCGCGGGGATGGTGCCCGTCGCCGCCGGGGGCTGGTTGTCGGGCCGTGCGACGGTGACCGCGATGGTCTCCGAGGCGGTCAGACCGCCGGGATCCGTTGTGGTCGCCGTCACGGTCGCGCTGCCGGAGGCCACGGCCCGGATCGTCAACGTGTTGCCGATCACCCCGGCCGTCGCGACAGCGGGGCTGTTCGATGATCCGGCGAACGTCAGGGCATCCCCGTCCGGATCCGTGAAATGGGCCGTGAGGTCGAGCGTCGCCGTCCCCCCGACGGTCAGTGTTTGCGCCGGGATCGAGCTCCCGGAGGGGGGCCGGTTGGCGCGGGCCTGCACCGTGACCGCGACATCCTGCGAGGCGGAGAGGCCACCCTGATCGCGGGCGGTGACGGTGATGGTGGCCGTGCCCGAGCCCACCGGCCGAATCGTCAGCGAACGGCCCACCACGCTCGCGGTCGCCACGCCGGTATCGCTCGACGAACCGCGGTACCTCAGCCGGTCGCCATCCGGATCCGTGAAGTAGGAGGACAGATCCAGGGTCGCGGTCCCGTCCGCCGCGACGACCTGCGCCGGAATCGCACGACCCGTCGGCGCCCGGTTGGGCACGGTCACGCGGATGCGCTGTCTGGCGGACAGGCCGCCGGGATCCCGCGCGGTGACGGTGATCGTGGCCGTCCCGCCCGCGACACCCCGGGCGGTCACGCTGCTGCCCGACGTCGTGGCGGTGGCCACGGATGCGTTGGAACTGGTGGCCGCATACGTCAGCGCGTCGCCATCGGGATCGCTGAAGTGGGGCGACACATCCACCGTCACCGAACTCCCGCCGTCGACGGTCTGAGCGTCGATCGTCCCCACGGCCGTCGGGGCCCGGTTGCCCTGCGGCGAATGGACCGTCACGCCGACGTCCTGCTCGGCGGTGAGACCGTCCGGGTCGCGTGCCGTCACCGTGACCGTCGCCGAGCCCTCCGCGACCGCCTCGATCGTCACGCGGCTGCCGGAAACGCTGACGGTCGCCACGCTCGCGTTCGACGTCGTGGCGGAGAAGGTCAGTCGATCGCCATCCGGGTCGCTGAAGTAGCTGAACGCCAGGAACCAGTAGGTCTCGCCCGGATCGAGCGTCTGGTCGGGGATCACGGCGGTCGACTCCGGCGGCCGGTTCGGCTGGATGACCTCGACGCGGGTGCGCTGCCGGGCTTCCTCTCCCTCCGGATCGCTCGCGGTGACGGTGATGGACGTGCTCCCGTCCTCCAACCCCTCGACCGTCATGACGGTGCCCGATACGGTGGCCGAGGCCACGTGGTCGAAGAACACCTCCGCGGTGTAGCTCAGCGGGTCCCCGTCCGCGTCCGTGAAATAGGGATGCAGGTCGACGGAGAACGTTTCGCCGACGTTGAGCGTGCGGTCCGGAATCGTGCCGGTGTCCTCGGGACCGCTGTTGGGTACGGTCACGCCGAACGACTGCCGCGCCTCCAGCCCGCCGGGGTCGCGGGCCACGACGGTGATGCGCGCCGTGCCGCGGGCGACCCCGGTAATCACGACCCTCCGGTCCGAAATCGAGACCGTGGCCACCGCCGGATTCGACGTTTCCGCCAGGTAGGTCAGGTCATCCCGGTCCGGGTCGTCGAAGTAGAACCCGAGGAAGACGGTCTCGGTGTCGCCCAGTTGCACCGTCTCGTCGTCGATCGTGCCCGTGGCCTCCGGTGGCCGGTTCGGCTGGATGACGGTCAGATACGTCCGCTGGCTCACCTCCAGACCGTCGGGATCGCGCGCTGTCACGGTGATGGAGCTGCTTCCGCCCTGGAGTCCCTCCAGCGTCATGACGCTGCCCGACACGGTGACGCGGGCCCGGTCCTCCCAGAACGGTTCGGCGGCATAGGACAGCGCGTCGCCATCCGGGTCCGAGAAGTAGGGGGAAAGTTCCACGGCCGCCGTCTCTCCGACGTTCACCGTGTCCTGCGGGATGTCGGCGACCGCCACCGGGGCGCTGTTGGGAACCGTGGCCGTGAAGGACTGCCGGGCCTCCAGTCCCCCGGGATCCCGGGCCGTCACGGTGATCTCCGCCGTCCCCCTCGCGACACCTGCAACGCTCAGGCTGCTGCCCGAGACCGTCACGGTGGCGACCGCCTCATCCGACGTTACGGCGCCGTAGGTCAGCCGATCCCGATCCGGGTCGCCGAAATGGAAGAACATGGACACGCGAGACGTGCGTCCCGCGTCGACGGTGATGTCGGGGATGGCATCGGCGATCTCGGGGGGACGGTTGGGCTGGCGCACCCTGATGCGCGGCCGCTGCGACGCCCCGAGGCCTTCCGGATCGCGCGCCGTGATCGTCACGGACGTCGTCCCCTCGCTCAGCCCCTCGATCGTGAGGACGCTGCCCGACACCGTGGCTGCGGCGACGCTCGCGAAGAACGGCTCGGCCGTGTAGACGAGCGCGTCGCCGTCCGGGTCCGCGAAGTACTGCGAAAGGTCCACCGTAGCTCTGTCGCCGACATCGAGCGTATCGCCCGGAACGGCGGCCGTCTCGGAGGGAGCGTTGTTCGGCACGGTTACGGTGAAGCGCTGGCTGGCTTCGAGGTCTTGCGGATCCCGCGCCGTCACCACGACCTCTGCCGCGCCGCGGGCGACCCCGGCCACCGTCGCGCGGCTGCCGTCGACCGTGACCATCGCGACGTCCGCGTCCGAGGTTGTCGCCGTGTACGTCAGCGGATCCCGATCATCGAAATAGGCCCCCAGATACACGCTCCTTGTCCCGGCCGCGGCGACGGTCAGATCGGGAATCGTGCCCCGGGGTTCGGGCGGCTGGTTGGGCAGGCGAACCGTCAGGCGAGTCCGCTGCGTCGCCTCTCCCCCGCCCGGATCGCTCGCGGTGACCGTGATGGAAGTGCTCCCCTCCGCCACCGCTTCCACCGTCATCGCGCTCCCGGTCACGGAGACTCGGGCCACACGGTCGTAGAAGGCGGTCGCCGCATAGGTCAGCGCGTCCCCATCCGGATCGGAGAAGTACGCGGAGAGTTCCACCGTGCCCGTCTCCCCCACGTCGAGGGTGTCTTCCGGGATCTCGCCGACGGCGGCGGGAGGACCGTTCGCGACGTTGACGCCGAACGAAAGCGTCGCGGGGAGGTCCCCGGGATCTCGCGCCGTCAGATCCACCGTGGCGCGACCCTCGGACACGCCCGTGACCGAGAGGACGCTGCCCGAGACGGCGACGGTGCTCACGTCCGGGTTCGACGACCGGCCGGAGTAGGTGAGCCGGTCCCCGTCCGGATCGTAGAAGTATGACAACACGTTAAAGGTGATCGTGACGCCGGCGGGGAGCGTCACGTCCGCAAACGGCAGTGTCCCTTCCGGGGCCCGGTTCGACCCTTCGGAGATCGTGACATCGACGTTCTGCGAGGCGGTCAGACCCGCCGGGTCACGCGCCGTCGCCGTCACCGTCGCGCTGCCCGCGGCGATACCCGCGATCGTCAGCGTCGAGCCCGACACCGTCGCCGTCGCCACGGAGACGTCCGAACTTTCCGCCGCGTAGGAGAGCGCGTCGCCGTCCGGATCGGCAAAGGACGACGATATGTCGAACGTCACGTCCCTTCCGGCCGTCAACCCCACCGGCGGGATCGAGCGAACCGCTTCCGGAGCCCGGTTCCCCCGCTCCACCGCGACGCCGACGTTCTGGACGGCGGTCAGGCCCGCCGGATCGCGCGCCGTCACGGTCACCGTCGCGGTTCCAGCGGACACTGCCGTAAGCGTAACCGTAGCGCCCGACGTAGAGGCCGTCGCCACCGAACCGTCGGAACTCTCCGCCGTGTAGGTCAGCGCGTCGCCATCGGGATCCCTGAAGTAGGACGACACGTCAAAGGACGCGCTCTCTCCAGCCGTCAGTCCCCGGGCCGGGATCGAGCCGACCGCCTCCGGTGCTCGGTTAGGCGTGGTCGGAGGCGGCGGGGGTGGAGTCACGGGGGGCTGGTCGGGCTCCGCCGGGCCGCCGCCACCGTCGCCGCAGGCGGCGGCCCATACCAGGAGAAGCGAGGCCACGCCCCAGACGGCGCGGCGGCGGAAGCCTCGTCCCCGGGCGGTGGCGCTAGGACTTCGGCGGATCGGCGGCAGGCGTCGCCGGCAGCGCACGCAACATCCGAATGGCTTTGGTCCTCCTCCTCGAACGTCGATTGGTGTTCGCGAGGCTACGGGATCCGTATACGGACCCCCAACTCCAGCCCGATATGTCCGTCGGGATTGAACCTCGGCAGGATAAGACTCAAGCGTCCCGGACGGTCGTCAAGTGGAATCGGTTCCCACTCCTCACGATGGATGAAGCTGCCCACAATGCCGCCGACAACGGCTCCGATCGGTGTTCCGACCACAATGATGATCGCGGCCACCGGTAAGCAAAAAATGGCGATAGCAACGGCGCCCGTCTCCGAGTCCGCCGCTTCCGCGCAGGTCGCGAGAATCCCGCCGCCAAGGGATAGTGGAATCGATGCACCAACCAGGATCCCCTCCAGGCCGAGGCGCTTGGTGCCCGTGCTCCGGTCCAACTGTTCGATCGATTGGAATTCGAAGGAGAACAGCGTGCTGTCCCGCACGATCTCGAACCCTTCTTCGCTGACGGCTGTAACCTGCCCAACGGCTGTGGAATCCGCGAGGAAAATGCGAACCCGATCACCGACATGCTGGGCTCGTACCGGGACCGCAGAGCCCATCGCCAACGCAATGATCGCCGATAACGTGATCCCGGAAACGGAACGGCAGACCCTCTTCATGTCCTCTTCCCTTTCCTGGACTGTCGTGAATCGTTGCAGTAGTAGAATCTGCTATTGAAATGCAGAACAAAGACAGAGGCGATATCTATGGCAACAGAGCAAGAACCGATAGAAAGTGATGATTTTCTTTGAGGTATAGCGCTCGGAGTCGGCGATTCCCCGGAACCGAGGCCGTGAACGTCTCGCGGTACGTGAAAAAGTCTGCGGGGCCGTTCTCGGAGCGTTCGCGGAGTCGCGGCCGGCGAGGGTTCCACAACGGACCGCCGGAGTCGTGTGACCGTTGCCGTGTCTGGGTCGTCTCAGTAGTCGTAGCCGGGCAGGCTGAGCAAGCCACCGCTGGGCGACGGGCCGTTACCAACCGGAACCTGCACAACGTCGGCCTTCGTGCCCTTCGTGGATGGGACCATGGCTGCTCTGTTCGGGGTCAGCGCTCTCGATTTCGCCCTGACGGATTACGAGGACGAGGATGCCCGGGATGGCCGTCCGTACGCCGTAGGGGCGGCGCTGGTGCTGGGTAGTGCGCTCGGCTTGTCCTCGTACCGGGGGTTCAAGTGGACGAGCGAATGCCGGGCTCGCCAGTCGATGAGCGAGGAGGCCATCGCCGACTATCTGCGCACCCTGTCACGCGAGGTGGCCGTGCACGACGATCCCGGATAGTCGCGCCGGCGACCCGGCGTCGGGTCGTGACGGTCGTCAGCCTGCCGGGCGGTTGGCGACGATCGCGATTCGGGAGCCGTCGGGGCTCACGGCGAGGCGGGTGGTGCCCTCGACGCCGAGGTCCGAAAAGTCGGCGATCTCCGTCCAGTCCGAGCCCTCCGACCAGGCGAACAGCCGACCGCCATCTCCCATCAGGATCTCGCCCTCGGGCGTCCACGCGTAGTCCTCGCGACCGGGGATCGTGCGCACGATCCGCTCGCTGGTTCCGGCGGCCGGGTCGAGGCGCTCGATCCACCACTCCTCGTCCGAGACCTTCCGCACGAAGGAGATCTCCTCCGTCCCCGGAATCCGGTGGATGGACCGGCCGGGACGCTCGGCCACGATCCGGATCTCGCCCGTCAGCGCGTCCCCCACCTGAAGCGTGGGCGGACTGCCGAGGATGAACATCCCGACGACGTGTTCGTTGGCCCACGCGTGGTAACCCACCGGCTCGGCGGTGGCGAAGATCGGCCCGATCGATTCGCCGGAGAGGTCGTAGCGCCACAGGTACTGTTTCCCGCGGATCTCGTGGATCGCGGAGAAGGCGTCCTGCCCCGGGATCTGGAGCGCCGAGAACTCGCTCGCCTCCTCCGTGTGCGTCAACCGCTCGGAGGCGCCGGGCTCGGCCCCGGACGCCGCGGCGAGCCGCATGATCTCGGTCTGCCTGCGGTCCAGCGCCGCGGTGTGGAGGATCGCCGAACCGTCGAGCAGGAAGCTGGGCTGGTTGTCGTACGCGTCGCGGTCCGTCGCCCGTCCCAGGTCGGGGATCGACAGCGCGCCGCCTTCGCGGACGAGCGTCCCCAGCCAGATGTCGGTGGAGGGAGAGCCCGCCGCCGTCGGCGTGTAATCCGCGGGCGCCGGCCCGATCTCCGGCATCGGCCCGTCCGGCGGTTCCGCCGGGAAGGCGCCGGCCTCTTCAGAGCCGCCAACTTCAGGATCGGCCCCGTCTTCCGGTGCGCAAGCGATCCCGACCGAGAGCGCAAGCGCCAGTGTCGTCGCGGTTCGCAGGGTCATTCGTGCCATCCCTTCCTCCTGGGGGTCTTCCGGTTAGGGGGATTGGGGTCTTCCGGTCACGGGGATTCCGGCAGGACGCCGAGGATCACACGCGAGGGGTGCTCCGCCGAGCGGTAGACGGTCTGGGTCGCGGCCTGGTAGTCCCCCGGCGCCGCTGTGTACGTGTCCACGAAGGTCTGCGGGTTCCGGTCGTAGGCGGGGAACCACGAACTCTGGACGTGGACCATGAGCCGGTGCCCGGCCTTGAAGGTGTGGAAGCGGTCCCGGAGGTCGATCTCGATCCGCGTAATCTCTCCCGGCACCATCGGTTCGGGGTTCTCGAGGTCGTTCCGGAATCGGCCGCGCATGATCTCGCCCGCGAGGTGCATCTGGTAGCCGCCCATGGGGACGTCGCAGTTGCCGCTCGGCGGCGCGCCGTCGGGGTAGACGTCGATCAGCTTCACGATCCAGTCCGAGTCCGTCCCCGTCGTGGAGACGAAGATCTCGGCCCCGATCGGGCCCGCGATCGTGAGGTCCTCCTCCAGCGGTTCGGACTGATAGACGAGGACATCGGGGCGCTCCGAGGCGAAGCGCTGGTCCTCCACCTTCCACAGGTGACCCAGGGTCGTGCGTTCCTCGGCGGAGAACGGCACCGGACTCGCCGGGTCGCTCACGTAGGTATCGGCTGGCGAGTCCGCGGCCGAGTCGGCGGTCCGCGTCGGCGGCTCGAAGGCCAGCGTCCCGTCCGGCCCCAGGTACAGACTCACCGGGGTGACGTCGGCCGGCGGCCAGGCGTCGTAGGCGCGCCACTCGTTCGTCCCCGTCAGAAAGACGTTCGCCTCCGTCGCGTCCCAGACGCCCGCGTCCTTCAGGTGGTGCTCGAAGAAGGGGAACTGGAACTCGCGCTGGAAGTGGTGCGACGTTTTCGTGTCGAAGGCGATGCAGCCGAGGAAGTCGCCGTCCATGCGCGCCCAGCCGCCGTGCAGCCAGGGGCCGACGACGAGCGTGTTCTCGAGCCCCGGATTCTCCGCCTCGACGGTCCGGTAGATGGACATGGGACCGTAGAAGTCCTCGGTGTCGAACCAGCCCGCCACGTTCAGCGTCGCGGGCCGGACATCGTCCAGGTAGCGGAGGGCGTTCTGCCGCTGCCAGAACTCGTCGTAGTTGGGGTGGTCGATGAAGTCGCGCCACGCCGGCACGTCGCCGTGGAAGTAGAGTTCGTCCACCGTGGCGGCGGATCCGGCGTTGAGGAAGAAGTCGTAGCCGGAGGTCGTGCCGTAGTCGAAGCGGGCCCCGCGCGTGTCCGTGGGGCCGTCGCGCCGGCGGGCGTTCCCCGACAGCCACGAGAAGGCGTACATGATCCGGAAGGCCCCGTTATGGTGCCAGTCGTCGCCGATGAACATGTCCGACGGCGAGGCCTGGGGCGACGACGCCACGAGTGCCGGGTGCGCGTCCACCATGCCCATCACGGTCTGCCAGCCGGGATAGGAGATCCCCCACTGTCCGACGCGCCCGTTGTGGTTGTCGACGTTCGCGAGCAGCCACTCGATCGTGTCCCAGTTGTCCGTGATCTCGTCGGTATCGGTCGGGCCGCGGGGTTCCGGCGCGGGGGCGCGGATGACCTCGAACTCTCCCTCCGACCTGAACTGCCCGCGCACGTCCTGGAAGGCGAAGATGTACGCGGAGCGGTCGAACTCCCGTGACGGCCCGAGCGGGTTCCGATACTGGCCGGGCTCGTAGGGACCGATGGAATAGGGGGTTCGAAAGAGGAGGATGGGATATTCGCGCGAGCGGTCGAGCGGCTCGTAGACGAGCGTGTACAGTTCGATCCCGTCCCGCATCGCGACCATGTACTCCGACTTCTCGTAGTTCGCCGCGAGATACTCGTCGTGCGCCGCCGCCGCGGCTTCCGCTTCGGTTTGGGCGGCAGCGGTCTGGGCCGGGGTCGGTGGCGGCGCGTCCGTCGCGTCGTCCGGCGCCCCGCACCCCGCTGCGAACGGCGCGACCGCAAAAAGCACCACCGCCCAGGGCGGGCTCCTGAATCGACGGTCCAGCCGGTCCGGTCGCGTCATGTCATTCTCCATCTTTCCCGGGTCGTTTCGCGGGCGGCCCAACCCGCTTGGGCCTTAGCGACGGCGGCGAAGTTCCGCCCAGTGCGTGAGGGCGTTCCCCAGGCGCACGTTCGGCAGCGTGATGGCCATCACAGAGCCGTTCAGGACGTCGCCCCGGAGCCGGAGTTCGACGGACAGCACGTAGTCGGTGCGGTTCGCGTCCTCGGTGCCGATGTCGCCTCTGAAGCCGCCCCGCAGGTACTCGCCGTCGAAGCGGGCGTTGTTGAGCAGCGTCCACAGGTCGTCGCCGAGTTGGACGTGGACGCGCCCGCCTTCGTCGATCGCGAGCGCCAGCCGGTGCGGCCCGAGGTGCGTGTCCACCTCGCCGACCCAGTCTCCGGCGACCTCCGGCATGGGCGCGAAGTCGATCAGCGGGGCGGCGCCGTCCCCGGACTCCTCGAGGATCCCCTCGCGCTCCAGCCGGTGCGGGTCGGGGACCTCCGGGCGCGTCGGCTTCGGCACGGCGTCCGGGAACAGCGTGTGCCAGAGGAGGTTCGAGATGTAGCCCGTGAGCGGCGTCGCCGAGTTCGAGAGGACGACGACCGCCGCGTTCTCCTCCGGGGCGATCGCGAGCTCCGTGCGGACGCCGCCCATCCCGCCGCCGTGGCGCTGGAGCCGCAGGCCGCCGGGGAGGTCGCGCATCACCCAGCCGAGCCCGTACGCGTCGGTGGGCGCGTTCTCCCGGATCGGCTGCCGCATGGCCTCGATGGAGGCGTCCGAGATGATCCTCCGCTGTTCGGGGAGGTCGCGGCCGAGGTGGAACATCCCGAAGCGGACAAGGTCGTGCGCGCTGCTGAACACGGCGGAGCCGCCGGGGTGGTCGAAGTCGTAGAACGCGATCGGACTCTGGTCCGTGGCGTACCGCGTCGCCGTAAAGTCCTCGAGCCCCGGGCCGACGTCGACCGACGTCCGGGTGAGACCCAGCGGCCGGAACACCTCGTCGCGCATGAAATCCATGTACGCCTGCCCCGAGATCCGCTCGATGATGTAGTCGAGGATCCCGTAGCCGAGGTTCGAGTAGTTCCAGCGTTCGTCCGGCGCCGTCACGAGGTTGGCGTAGCGCCGGATCGTCTCGTCCATGTGTGGCCGCCGGTACGGTTCGTCCTCGTAGAAGAACTGGTAGTGGAGGGGGAGTCCCGCCGTGTGGCTCGCCACCCGCCGCACCGTGGCGCCCGCCGCGTCCCAGGCCCGCCCGTCGATCTTCGCCGGGCCGAGGTAGTCGTTCGCCGGCGCGTCGAGGTCGACGAGGCCCCGTTCCACGAGGATCATGAGCCCCGTCGCCGTGATCGGCTTCGAGATCGAGGCCAGCGAGTACATCGTGTGTTCCGTGGCCGGGATCCGCCGCTCGCGGTCCGCCCACCCGAACCCCTCCGCCCACACGACCTCCCCGCCCCGTGCGACGGCGACGGCCATGGAGGGCTGGTCCCAGGCCACGAGCGCGCGCCGGATCTCTTCACCGACGGACGAGAAGTCGGGCGCGGACTGTCCGCGCACCTCGGCCGCGCCCGGCCCGCAAGCGACGAGGAGAAGAACGCCAAGCCGCGGGACACCAGTGCGTCGGACAACTCGCCTCATGTTCGTCTCCTCTGCGAGAGTGGCCCAAGTGCCGGCTACGCTCTCTGGAGGGTGGAGCAACGCATGTCCGCGCGTCAATGGAACCCGCCCGCCCCACCTTGCCAGGTGTTTGAACCCGCATACCTTCGCCACCCATGGGGATCCTGAGGAAGTCGCGCGTTCTGGTCGCGGGAGCATGGGCGGCGGTGCAATTGCTGCCGGTAAGCGCCGGAGCCCAGGCCATCGGCGACGATATCGCACACGACTCGACGGAAGCCGACACCCCCCTGGTCGCTGTGGGCCTGGGCATCAACATCGGGGTGCCGCTCGGCGAGTTCGCCGATCGCGCCGGTACAGGCTGGGGCGTGGGAGGACACCTCCTGATCGAGTTCGACGAGCTGTTCGGCATCGAACCGGCGACTTGGCCGCCACT
Organism: Candidatus Palauibacter rhopaloidicola; assembly: GCA_026914155.1. Lineage (GTDB taxonomy): Bacteria > Gemmatimonadota > Gemmatimonadetes > Palauibacterales > Palauibacteraceae > Palauibacter > Palauibacter rhopaloidicola. The sequence continues at coordinate 53,057 of JAPPGH010000003.1, forward strand.
TCGCATCGACGGATCCTGGTTGGAGTATGCCCATGAGACGGACGACTTCGTGCTGGGGTCAGTGACCGAATCGCTCGCCATCCGATCCTTCGGCATCGGTCCCCAGCTTGGCAGCACCCGCGGGCCGACCCGATTCGACGCGTTCGCCATCGCCGGGTTATCGCTGTTCGGCACCAGCACAACGACCAATGTCCTTGGGCAGTCGGATTCCGATTTCGACACGTCTTCCACCGAGCTGTTCCTGGCGATCGGTGCCGGACTGTCCACCGACCTGCGGGAATCGCTCGCACTGAACCTTTCGGCGTCGCTCCGCTATCACGGCTCTGCCTCGTACAGCACCAGGCCGGATGAACCTCCGGCACCCGGCCCCGCGAACCTGGCGGCATTCCGCGCAGGGTTATCCTGGAAGCCGTAGCCAGAAGAGAACTCCTGGGGCTTCTGTAGCGCCCGCGGGCGAGCATCGAGGGGTGGGCGCACGTCGGCTCATTGACCGTTGGGCGAAGGGGCGTCCATGATGCGTCCATCGCGGAGCCGGGCCGGACGTTTCCGCGGCGCGGCGGACCCTCGAGACCGGAAGGAACGAACCATGTCCGAGATGGATCGGCGCACTTTCCTGCAGGCTGGCGCGGCGGCCGGCGCCCTGCTCTCCCTCGGCGGCTGCGCGCCCCGGGACGACGCCCCCGGCTCCGGACTCGGAGGATCGGGGGACGAGACCTCGGCGGCCGACATGCGGGACTTCGCGCTCGAGGAGATCACGATCGACGAGGTCCACGCGGGGATGCGGGCGGGGGAATACACTTGCCGTTCCATCACGGAGATGTACCTGGAGCGGATCGAGGCGCTGAACCGGCAGGGGCCGCGGCTGTTCGCGGTGCTGGAGACGAACCCCGACGCGCTTGAGATCGCCGACGAACTCGACCGCGAGTTCCAGGCCTCGGGGCCGAGGGGACCGCTGCACGGGATCCCGCTCCTGCTGAAGGACAACGTCGATACGGCGGACGGGATGACGACGACGGCCGGATCGACGGCGCTCCTCGGGTCCATCGCGCCGCGGGATTCGTTCGTGGCGGCGGGGCTGCGCTCGGCCGGGGCGCTCCTGCTCGGCAAGGCCAACATGAGCGAGTGGGCGGGCTGGAAGTCGTTCGAGTTCGGGGCGTCGGGCTGGAGCGGCCGCGGGTGGGACGGCGGCCGGGGCGGCTTCTGCAAGAACCCGTACGCGCTCGACCGCACGCCGGGCGGGTCGAGTTCCGGGTCCGGGTCGGCGGCCGCGGCCAACCTTGCGGTCGCGACGATCGGCTCCGAGACGGACGGCTCGATCGTCGGCCCGTCGTCGCGCAACTGCCTCGTCGGGATCAAGCCCACGATCGGCCTCCACAGCCGGGGCGGGGTCATCCCCATCGCCCACAGCCAGGACAGCACCGGCCCCATGGCCCGCACCGTGCGCGACGCCGCGATCATGCTCGGCACCATGGTCGGCGTCGACCCTCGCGACCCGCTGACCGCCGCGAGCGCGGGCAACTTCCTGACCGACTACACCGCCGCGCTCGACCCGGCCGGCCTCGACGGCGCCCGCGTCGGCGTCCTGCGCGAGTACGCCGGCTTCGACAGCCGCGTCGATGCCCTGTTCGAGGAGGCGCTCGACGCCATGCGGGCGGAAGGCGCGACCGTCGTCGACCCCGTCACGCTCCCGGAGGAACTCCGGTTCGGCAACGAGTACGAGATGGAGGTGCTGTACCACGAGTTCAAGGCGGATCTCAACGCCTATCTCGCCTCGCTGGGTCCGGACGCGCCGATCAAGTCGCTGGCCGAACTCATCGAGTACAACGAGGCGAACCACGATCTCGAACTCGCCCTCTACGGGCAGGAGCTGCATGTGCGCTCGCAGGAACGCGGGCCGCTCACCGACCAGCGGTATCTCGACGCGCTGGCCGCGAGCCACCGCCTCTCCCGCGACGAGGGGATCGACCGCGCCATGGACGAACATCGGCTCGACGCGCTCGTCGGAATCACGGCGGGCATCCCCGCCGTGCAGGATCCGCTCGATGCCTCCGGCGGGGGCGGCGGGGGCTGCTCCACGCCGCCGGCGATGGCGGCCTACCCGAACATGACGGTCCCCATGGGCTTCATCGGGGGGCTCCCGGTCGGAATGTCGCTCTGCGGCCGCGCCTGGAGCGAGGCGACGCTGATCCGGATCGCCTACGCCTTCGAGCAGGCGACGAATGTCCGGCAGCCGCCCGCGTTCCAGCCCACGCTGCTCGTCTGAGCGGCCCCACGGCGACCCGCACGCGGCCGACGTCGACCCGAACCCCGGGCCCCGGGCGCAGCGCGTGACGCTCACCGACTTCATCGAACGTCACTACCGCCACTTCAACGCGGCGGCGCTGCGGGCGGCCGCCCGCGCCTGGTGCGAACTGGTCGACGAGGGCGGACAGATGCTGGTGACGCTGGCCGGCGCCATGAGCACGGCCGAACTCGGCCTTTCCCTGGCGGAGATGATCCGGGCCGGGAAGGTGCACGCGATCTGCGCCACCGGGGCGAACCTGGAGGAGGACCTGTTCAACCTCGTGGCGCACGACCGCTACGTCCGCATCCCCGACTGGCGCGCGCTCACGGCCGAACAGGAGAAGGACCTCGAGCGTCGCGGGCTGAACCGCGTGACCGATACCTGCATCCCCGAGGCCGAGGCGTTCCGCGCCGTCGAGGCGCCGCTGCGCGAGCTGTGGCGGGCGGCCGACGCCGCGGGCGAGCGCCGGCTCCCGCACGAGTACCTCTACCGACTGATCCGCGACCGGACCCTCGCCGACCGCTACCGGATCGATCCGGCGGATTCCTGGCTCGTGGCCGCGTCGGAAGCCGATCTCCCCCTGTTCGTGCCGGGCTGGGAAGACTCGACGCTGGGCAACGTCCTCGTCGCGGAACAACTCGGCGGCGGACTGGGCCGGCCCGGACCCGTCCTCGGAGGCACGGAGTACATGGCGGCGCTCGCGGAGTGGTACGCGCATACAAGTACCGGCCGAACGCTCGCGGAGGCGCCCGAAATCGACGCCGACGCGGATGCGGCGGGGGCGGGGGTGGACGCGAGTGGCGACTCCGGCGCGAAGCCCGTCGGCCTGGTCCAGATCGGTGGCGGGATCGCGGGCGACTTCCCCATCTGCGTCGTCCCCATGATCCGCCAAGACCTGCGCAGGTGGTGCCCCTACTGGGCGTACTTCTGCCAGATCAGCGACTCCACCGCCAGTTACGGGTCCTACTCCGGCGCCGTCCCCAACGAGAAGATCACCTGGGGCAAGCTGGACGTGGACACGCCGAAGTTCGTCATCGAATCCGACGCGACCATCGTCGCCCCGCTCGTGTTCGGCTACGTCCTCGGCTGGTAGGCCGGGCGCGGCCTAGCGACGGTCGAGGAGCGCCTCCAGATCCCAACCTCCCAGAGCCTCGACGGTCGAGTGATCCGTCCAGTCGAAGCGGAGCGGCGTGATCGTGACGAGGCCCTCGTTGTACGCCTCGGTGTCGCTCCCGGCCGGGATGGCATCGGGAGGCACGAACACCACACTGAACCGCCGTTCTCCGTCGGCGTCAGCGACCTCCGCGCCCGGATCCCCGGTCACCTCCTCGTGGTCGATGTGGAAGTAGCTGCCCCCCATGGGCCGGGCCGCGATGCCGCGCGTCTCGGCCGCCGTCGCGGCCGGGAAGTTGAGCGAATAGACGATGCCGATCTCCGGCCCCCGCCGCCGCAGTTCCGCGACGAAGCGGGCGACGATGCCGGCGGCGTGCTCGAACTCGCCCGGGCCCGAGTCCTGCGACGCCGCCACCGCCGGTATCCCCAGGTACGCCCCCATCATCGCGGCCCCCACCGTCCCGGACATGTGCGAGATCTCACCGACGTTCGCGCCGATGTTGATCCCGCTCACCACGAGATCGAAGCCGGATTCCGGCGCGAGCACGCGCACTGCGAGGCGGACGGCGCTGGCCGGCGTGACGTCGGCGCAGTTCCCCGCCGGCGTGGCCCGGACGCGGAACTCCTCGTCAAGGCTGATGCTCATGCTCGTCCCGCTCTGCTGGCGGCAGGGCGCCACGACCGTCACCTCGCCGACCTCCCCCAGCGCCGTCGCGAGCGCCTGAATGCCGGGCGAGTCGATCCCATCGTCGTTGGTCACAAGGATGTGGTAGGGAGACGTGTCGCCCGGTGCTTCCGGTGCTTCTCCTGCGGGTTCCGCACCGCAGGCGAGCGTACCGCACCAGGCAACCGCGGCGAAGGCGCCGACGATGAGCCGGGCCGGTCCGGGCGGTACTACGGCGTTTCTGGCGAACATCGGCCATCCCTCTCTGTTTCTGTTCCCGGTTCCGTTGTTCCGATACTGCGGGATGGATAGTCTCGCACGATGGGATACGGGGAAACCCACAGCCTGTCGGCCCGACGGGTCGGAGCGCGAGCCGTGAGAGGAACCACGTGAAGACGATCCTGAAGCTGGCGGCGCTCGTCGTTCTGCTGAACGTGGTGCGCTACACGGTGGGCGGGTTCATCGAGGGGTTCACGATCATGGAACCCATGCACCGGCCCCTGCCGCTCTTCCCCGAGGCGTTCGACCAAGACTTCTCGTCCACCGACTTCATGATCTCGCTGGGGTACAACTACGTGATGTGGTTCGTGGCGGCGGTCGTCTTCCACCTCCTGAACCCGGTGCTACGGGGCTCGATCTGGGTCCGCAGCCTGAAGAGCTACCTGCTGATGGCCGCCTTCTTCTGCGCGCTGGCCGCCGTCTACATGAACCACTACGTAGCGGGGATCCGGCCCTTCTACTACTGGAGCATGGTCGACGCGCTCATCGTCTTCACCGTCGTGGCGCTCGCCAACGCCCTCCTCTACCCCCGGTTCTTCCGCGACCCGCGCGCCACCGGTTGAAGGTCTAGGAAGGGATTCGGCGTGGCGGCTTCAAAGACTCTCGTGAATCGCGGCAGCATCACGATGGGCCTCTCGCTCCTCGCGGTTCTGTCCTGCGGCGACTCCGCCACGGCTCCGGCCCCGCCACCTCCGCCCGTTCCTCCTCCCGTCCCCCGGCCGACGACCGTGTCCGTGAGCCCGGCCACGTCCGAGTTGACGGCGCTGGGCGAGACGGTCCAGCTGACGGCCGAAGTCCGCGACCAGGATGGGCGGACGATGACGGGAGCCGCCGTGACCTGGGCGAGCGACGCCGCGGCGGTGGCAACCGTGAACTCGACGGGGCTGGCGACGGCGGTGGCGAACGGTACGGCGACGATCACCGCAACCGCGGGCGACGCGTCGGGAAGCACCTCGCTGACGGTGGCCCAAGCAGTCAGCGCGGTAGCTGTGATGTCGCCCGCCGACACGCTGGAGGTGGGAGACACACTGCGCCTGGTCGCCGCGGCGACGGACGCGAACGGACACGCCGTGGCGGAGGCGACGTTCGCATGGTCTTCGAGCGACGCGTCGGTGGTCGACGTGGACGGGTCGGGGCTGGCCACGGCGGTCGCCGTGGGAACGGCGGTTGTGACGGCCACGTCGTCGGACGTGTCGGGGAGCGCGGAACTCGTGGTCATCCCGGCGGTCGGCGCGGTGACGGTGCAGCCGGACACGGTGCGGTTCACCGCTCTCGGCCAGTCGGCTCAGTTGTCTGCGGATGTTCGCGACCATGACGGGCGCGCGCTGCCGGGTGTGGCGGTGTCGTGGTCGAGCGCCGACGCCGCTGTGGCGGCGGTGGACTCGCTGGGACGGGTCAGGGCCGTGGGCGCCGGCGCGACCGTGGTGGCCGCCGCGGCGGGCAGGGCGGCGGGCGAGGCGGTCGTGACCGTGACGCAGTCGGCGCACCTGGTCGTGGTGTCGCCGGCGGCGGCGACGATCGCGCCGGGCGACACGCTGCGGCTTGCGGCGGAGGCGTTCGACGAAGACGGCCGCGCGGTCCTCGGGGCGGGGTTCGGCTGGTCGTCAGGGGACCGTTCGGTGGCGACGGTCGATCCATCGGGTCTCGTGCGTGGTGTCGACGCGGGCACGGCCACGATCACGGCTACGGCGGGAGACGCGCGCGGAACCGCGCAGCTCACGGTCGCGAACTCGGACCGGGCGACGCTGGAGGCGTTCTACCGCGCGACAAACGGACCGAACTGGGTCGACAGCGAGAACTGGCTCACGGATGCCCCGCTCGACGACTGGTATGGCGTCGACACGGATGGAGAAGGGCGGGTTGTACGGATTGTTCTTGAAGGCACGGTCGATTCCGCTGGCGCGAGGCGCACGCCGCACGGCCTGACCGGCTCGATCCCCCCGCAACTGACTCGACTCATGAGCCTTACCGAGCTGAGCCTCCGGCTGAACGAACTCACGGGACCGATCCCGCCGGAACTCGGAGACCTCATCCACCTTGGGGGATTGGACCTGCACGGAAACGCACTGGCCGGCTCGATTCCCCCGGAACTTGGAAACCTGTCCCGTCTGAGGCGGCTGTCGCTTTCCAGCAACAACCTGACGGGCCCGATCCCGGCGGTGCTGGGCCGCCTGTCGGAACTGGGAGAGCTGTACCTCTACCACAACGATCTTGAAGGCCCGATCCCGACCGAACTCGGGAACCTGTCCGGCATGGAGCAGCTGTACCTCTACGGAAACGACCTTGAGGGTCCGGTCCCACCCGGACTCGGAAACCTGTCCCGCCTGGAGCAACTGCGCCTTGACCGCAACGACCTCGAAGGCCCCATTCCGCACGGCTTGCTGCAACTCGCCGATCTGGTGCGGCTCGACTTCCGGCGGAACGACGGTCTCTGCGCCCCGGGCACCGCCCCATTCGCGGCGTGGCTTCAGGGCATCGAGGAAGGCGAAGGGCCTTTCTGCAACCACGCCGACCGCGAAGCGCTCGAGGACCTCCATGAGAGCGCGGCCGGCTCCGGATGGCGGGACTCCGACGGCTGGCTCGCGACCCAGGTGTTGGCAGACTGGCACGGGGTCACGGCCGATTCCCTAGGCCGAGTGACGGGACTCGATCTCACCGACAACGGTCTCACGGGCAGACTTCCCGTTTCTCTGCGCGACCTGGGCGAGATGACCCACCTGCGGATCGGCGACAATGAGCTTTCGGGCCGACTGCCGCTGGACTTCGCCGCGCTCCCGCTGGTCGAGTTCCACTATGCGGGCACGCTGCTTTGCGTCCCCGACGACGACACCTTCCTGAGCTGGCTGACCGGCATTCCGACGCACGAGGGAACCGGGGCGGCGTGCGACGGTCTCTCGGACCGGGACATCCTCGAAGTTCTCTACGAAGCAACCGGTGGCCAGAACTGGCGCAACCACGACGGCTGGCTGACGGACGCACCGTTGGATGCCTGGTACGGCGTCGATGCCGACCGTAGCGGCCACGTGAGTCAGCTGTCGCTGGCATATAACGGTCTTGCGGGCAGGATCCCGCCGGAACTCGGCAAACTTCAGCAGCCCTTCGGGTTGAGCCTCCACGGGAACGCCCTCACGGGGCCCATCCCGCCGGAGCTCGGAGACCTCTCCCGTCTGAGGTGGCTGTACCTTTCCGCCAACGACCTCACGGGGCCGATCCCGCCGGAACTCGGCAGCCTGCCCCTACTGGAGTGGCTTTCCCTTAACCACAACAATCTCGAGGGGCCGATCCCCGCGGAACTCGGAAACAGCCACCGCCTCCAGCGGCTGTATCTCTACGAGAACCGTCTCCGGGGGCCGATTCCGCCCGAACTAGTAGAATAAATGATAGGTCATGTAATATCAACGTGTTAGTAATTCTGATCGAGCGCATGTATCACTTCACGTATACAGACATGAGCGAGAGCTTACGCGACGGTATCGGAAGTCCGTAGACACCCAAGCGTGTCAAGCCGCGAATAAAGGTCGAACCCACGGTCCGACCGAACGGTTGCCCGCAGAGGGGTTGCGAGCAAACCTACGGAAGCCGAGCGGCGCGTGGCCTCTTGACTGACCAGCCTGGCACCCAGCCCTACGGGCGAGTGAGATCGGCGCGCGCCCGTCCGGTCTCTGTTTGCTATCTCCGATTGCGCCAACTTGGCCATCCAGGCCCATCACGCCTGCTCGCGCAGTTGCGTCGTCACTCACCCTGCCCCCCCTCGCCGCCGTTCGAGCGATCCACTGATCCCCTCCGCCAACCTCCGAAGCCGGGGCAGCGCGGATGTCGGGGCACCGAGCCTCGGCGCGAACCTCGTCCGTTGCTCGTGGGACGATAGGGGCGACCCTTGGGAATGCCACCCTACGGAGGACACATCCGTTCGCTGGCCGCAATCGGTTGGGTTAGATTGCCACCATGCCACCTCTCGCGCTCAAGCCGGATTCCAGCTTCTTTCGGAAGATTGCCCTCGGCGCGGTGGGCAGCAGACACGTGGCGCACGATCTGGAACGGCTGGGCCACCAAGTCGTCGAGCTCGAACGCGGCGCGATGGACACGAAGCTCTGGAAGGATGTCAAGCGCAAGCGCGTCCGCATTCCAGACCTCGTTTGTGAACTGTGCGGACTTCGCATCGAGAGCCGTGCGAAGGCGAGGCCCGACTTGTCGATGTCCCATAGCTCCTCGGACCATGAGCGCGCGTGGGACTTCGGTATGGTGAACGCCGACGTAATCGCCTTCCCGGTCTGCAAGGCAGGCGAAGATGAACAGTGGAGCGCCGGTCGGCTTCAGGAATCGGTCTCCTACTGGCACGAACGCAACTGGATCCGGTGGCATGCTGAAGGCACGGTAAACTACGTGCGCGTCGCTCGGTTCAGGGCCGTGTCGCGGGACGGTGAGACGACCAAGGGCGTTACCGAAGGATCGGAGACCAGCGTCACATGGAAGGCGTGGTTCTCCAGCCGAGACGGCTTTGTAGAATCGGTCACGGGTCAGAGGATCACGACTGTTCGAGCTAGCGACGGACATCGTTACACTCGGACGGTTCCCGAAGAGCTCCGAATCACCGTGGCCGTGGGCGAGGAAATCGCGCTCAATCAGATCCTCGCGTCGAGAGTCAGGCCGGAGACCGATGACGACCTTCGCTGCCCCGGTGTTTGGCCCGAGGGCCACCTTTCGCAGCTTCTGGCGTCCCGTGAGCGGACTCAACGGTTCACCGGGGTGAAGCTCGCGAGGCTCCGACGGAAGGATTCCGTTTGGGCGACCGTTGCGAGTCTCGAGCGCGATCGTGAAGAGGACATGTACATCCGGTTGGAGGCAGCAGCGTATCTTGTCGCTGTCCGTGGCGAGAGTGCAGAGCACCTCTTCGCACCGTACTTGGCGAGTCCCGACCAGCAGATCCGACTGGAGGCGGTCATTTCGTTGGGGGAAGCTGGCACCGATGAGTGCGTGAGGATGCTGAGCGCCATCCTCGACGATCATCAGCGCCCGTACTTCGCGCGTAGCGCGGCGGCTTGGTCGTTGAGCCGCATCGGCGGTTTGGAAGCGTGCTCACGCCTAGTGAGGGCGTTTGCGGATGTGGACCAAGACCTCCGTGAGGAGGCCCTTGAGGGCATCGTCACCCTGGACTCAGACGCTGTACCGGTACTTCTTGCAGGGTTGCAAGAAATGGAGCCGGCGATCGCGGCGGGGTGTGCCGAGGCGCTGCGCCAGCACGGCGCGGTGTCAGACGAGACCCTCCGAGAGCTCACGGCACAGCTTGCCAGTGGTAACCCCTCCGTATGGGCCGTTTGGTTGGTCGGTCACCTGCCTAGAGAACCGCTGGCGGGTGCGGTGGCGGATCTTCAAGAAACGGCACCGGAACTCCACTACGCGATTACGCTGCTTTGGTCGTTCGTCGAGAGCTGGATAGCGCGGCGGTGGGAACTGCAGCCGGATGCGAACCTCCCCGATAGGAATGATGGACGATGAAGCTGGACCTGCCGAGCGACAAGCAGGTGTATCGTACGCCTCGCGGTCTCCAGCTGTGGGGGGATAGCGCGGAGCTGCTTGGACATCTGCCGGAACAATCGGTGGACCTGGTCATGACCAGCCCTCCCTTCGCGCTGTTGCGGCAGAAGGCCTACGGTAACGAGGAGCAGGACAAGTACGTCGAATGGCTGGGGAAGTTCGGAGAGGCTGCGTTCCGCGTGCTGAAGGACAGTGGCAGCTTCGTTCTCGACCTCGGCGGAGCCTACAAGCGCGGCAAACCCGTGCGTTCGCTCTACAACTACCGCGTGTTGCTGGACTTCTGTGATCGCCTCGGCTACGAGTTGGCGGAAGAGTTTTTCTGGTTCAATCCGTCGAAGCTGCCCTCGCCCATTGAATGGGTCAACAAGCGGAAGATCCGAGCCAAGGACTCGGTCAACACGGTTTGGTGGTTTTCCCGAACGGCTGAGCCAAAGGCGGATGTCACTCGCGTCCTAGTGCCGTATTCCGAGCGTATGAAGGCGCTGCTCAAAAACCCCGAGAAATTTTACCGACCCCAATCGCGACCCTCCGGACACGACATCGCCAAGACGTTCGGCAAGGACAACGGCGGTGCCATTCCCTCGAACCTCCTGCAGATTCCGAACACGGAAAGCAACTCGGGCTACCTGCGGCGGTGCAAGATGATGGGGCGAGACAGACACCCTGCGAGGTTCCCCAGCGCGCTGCCACGGTTCTTCATTCAATTCCTCACCGACCCGGAAGACCTAGTCTTGGATATCTTCTCTGGGTCCAACACCACGGGCCACGTCGCGGAGGAACTCGGTCGTCGGTGGATCAGCATGGAACTCAACCGTGACTACGCGGCCCTATCGGCCGTACGCTTCATGGATGGCTGGAGTGACGACGAGGTGCGTGAAGCGATTAAGCGCCTCGATGCCGGTGAGGTCGTCGAGCTCTACCTCGGGTTGTTGCTTCATGGAATCCCGGGATGAGGACCGGGTGCCTGAAGATCAGCGGGACCGACTACTCGTGGCAGTGCAGAGTTGAGGTATTAGCGACTGAGAAAGAGTCTCGGTCGGGCGTAGTGCATTGATCGCGACTACAACGCGAGCAACTAGGCAGGTTCCGCTACCACGAACCGTCAGCGGCTCGGTCCTGAATCCCGATCCGGCCCGGGCCGCCGTATCCTTTCCAGCAGTTGCCGCGTCATCTCCATCTGCTCCCTGGCCCTGCGCCGTACGTCCCGGAGTATCCGGTCAAGTCCGTCACCC
>JAPPGH010000001.1 GCA_026914155.1 Candidatus Palauibacter rhopaloidicola
GCTACGGCGCCGGCGAGTGGGGCCGGAACAGGGTCAGGGTGTTTCCAGACCCGAAGACCGGCCTGTTCCAAGTGGAGTGGCGCGAGAACGGGCGAAGGCTCACCCGGTCGCTGGGGCACCGCGATTGGGCGAGGGCGAAACGGCAGGCGGACGAGTTCGCGGTCGGGTTCGTCGGCCCGGACCTGAACGGCAAGGCGGAAGCCGAGCCCGAGCCGCTTACCCTGGAGATGCTCTTTGACATCTACGGTGAAGAGGTGACGCCCACCAAGACGAGGCGGGTCCAGCACCGGGACAGGATCGCAACGGGGATGTTCCTCGACCTACTCGGTCGGGACCGGCGACCCGAGACCCTGTCTCAAAGGGACTGGGACCGCTTCATCCGGGAGCGCCGGGCGGGAAGGATCGGACCGAGCGGGAAGCCGGTGTCCAACCGGACCATCGAGTTGGACCTGAAGTTCCTGCTCGCGGTGCTCAACTGGGCGACCAAGTCCAGAGACGAGGAGGGGAGGCTCCTTCTCGACTCGAACCCGCTGAGGGGTCTGAGGACGCCCAAGGAGAAGAACCCCGCCAGGGTCGTTCTCTCCGAGGAGGAGTACCGGGCGATGCTCGGGGTGTCCCGCCGGGTGGATTGGCGGTTCCACGTCGCGTTCGTGCTCGCCCACGAGACCGGTCACCGGATCGGGGCCATCCGCAACCTTCGCTGGTCTGACATCGACTTCGAGGGCCGCGAGGTGCGGTGGCGGGCGGAGCACGAGAAGACGGGCTACGAGCACGTCACGCCGATGACCGACGAAGCGGTAGCGGTGTTGGAGGAGGCGCGGGAGGCGAACCCCGGCGGCGGGGAGAAGCTGATCCTGCCCGCCTCGAAGGATCCCTCGGCGAGCATCGGCAGGGGACGGACCGGCGTTTGGTGGCGCAAGGCCGAGCGGCTTGCGGGACTGGAGCCGAAGGCGCGGCGGGGCTGGCACTCGCTGAGGCGCAAGTTTGCCAGCGACCTGATGGACCTGCCGCTCAAGGTGCTGTGCGAGTTGGGCGGCTGGAAGGAGGCCCAGACGGTTTTGCGTTGCTACCAGCAGGCCGACTCGGTACAACTCAGGAAGGCTCTGGACAGCCGCCCGAGGGTCCGCGCCTGACCAAATCCAAATCGGCGGGAATCATTCAGCGGGAACACAACCGCCGAATCCCGTAAGCTGAACGATCACAACGACATGTGAATCCGAAACCTCATGTCGCGTAGGCTTGCCACGAATTCCCGGCGCGTGATGGCCGATGCATCGTCCGGCCTCTTCCGGCAGACCAGCACCACGGATGAAGCGAGGGCGTTGGCACCGAGACTGATAGGTCGATTGGGTAGCTCCGTCCTGACGGGCCACGTGCCATCGATGACGTAGCCCGCGTCGAACAGTCCTTGTAGGAACGTGGCCCACCCCGCCGAGGTCAGCCCCTCTTCGGCGACTTCGGCTTGTTTGAAGGCGTAGTAGAGAGTCACCGGGAACCCATCCGCACCCGAGTGGTGCATATTACGGAGCGCCTGACCCATGCCCTCCATGAAAAACTGCTCTGCGGCTTCCTTGCCGCCGTGGCGGTAAGGCGTAGCGACGAGTTCCTCGTCCTTGGGCACCAGAACCCTGCGATACAGACCGGGCCAGACATCGCGGAGCGTCCGACGCTGCCAGACGTAGAAGAAGTCCGATAGGTCGGCGTAGCCGATGTTGTCGTAGTACGGCGGATCGGTTGCCACGACCGCCCGGTATAAGAGGGGCGTTTCTCCGGCCGCATCCTGTTGGATTACGGCAGCCCGAGCATGTGCACCGGAGGGGATCGCCTTTTGTACCCAGTCGATGTTCTTCGCCCAATTGCCGGACGATCCGGAAAAGGGATTCCCTTCCGCGTAGTCCCATACCATCGGGATGGCTTGTCTGGCGAAGGTGTTTCGGAGCGCCTCCATTTTCGGACTCGAATCCCAAGAACAAATCGTTGAACCGCGGTCGATGGAGCGATCCAAGGCTAACCCCAGATAAGTCGCCACGGCGTCCGCGTAGGCTTGGGCGCCGGTGCCGCCGTCGGCGAGCCTCGGCGCACGGGAGTCCATCCCGGCGGCGAGCGCATCGGCCAACACCTTCTCCCGAGCCTCTCCGACCAAGTCCGAGAACGTCGTCAGCGCCACCAGTTGCCGGTCGGTGAAGAGGTCTCCCCAAGTGGTCAATCCGTATTCGACAACGTTGGTCCGACCCGGCCAATGGGAGATGCTCTCGGAGAGTTTCCCTTCCGGCTCGGCTGACCGGGCAACCGCTTCCATCTCCTCCGTCGGGTCCAGGTATAAGCGCTGACGACGGCCCTCCGCGACCACAGCCATCAGACGTGCGCGCATGCGGCCTGCTTTACCCTCGGCACGAATGTGAGTAAACGGCATCGGCGCTCCTGTCAGGAGACACCGCCCGCCACGTCGTGCAACCGTGCCGCTTGGCGGTGTCCCTGATCCGACGCGCACGGTGAACCGATAACGTCCCGCGCCTTCATGAACCGGTTCTACCCACGCCCGGCGGCCTTTCTTGGAAGACAGAACGAACGAACGTACCAAGGGTACGTGCGCCCCCCGCATCATCGGGTCGGGCGAGGCCACGGTTCGCGCCCAGAGCCACGCGATCACGGTCAGATCCTTGCCGGAATAGGGTCGGAGATCGTCCCGACCGTCCGTCATCGCCTCGGTGACGCGGATCTTCGGATAGAGATGGCCAATCCGTGTCTCGGCCTCGTCACGCATCCACTGGCCGTAGCGGCGGATGTCCTCGGCCAGCCCCGAAGCCCCCCTCCACCCCCCCGTACGGTCCACATCGGGATGCACGGGTTGCCGCCCGGAGAACTTGGGCGGGATTTCGCATGTCGCCTTGGCGACCACTACGGCCACGGGGTTCAGGTCCGAGCCGTGCGCCCGCAGTCCCAAGCGCTGTGCTTCAAGCGGGATGGAACCGCCACCGCAGAAAGGATCGCAGACCGACGGGGCGTACTTGTGGAGGTATGTGAGCACCGCGTCCGCATCGTTCTCGTCCGGCGGGCTCTGGCCGAATCCTCGCGCGAGCGAGCGTGCGATCTCGTAGCGCGCCTTACCGATGATCCGCTCGTCGTGGGTCGCCTTCCACGGTGCCATCTCCTCGATGATCCCGTGAAGCCGCTTCCGCTCGCGAGCCTGGGCTTCCTCCGTGGGAAACTCCTCCGGCCAGCCGGACGGATCGTCGACAAGTTGCGCGAACAGCACCGCGCGGCAGGCCGCGAGCGGCCGCCTCGCCCACCAAAGGTGCAGAGTCGAGGGATGCCCGTGGCGGATCGACTTCTCCCGCGCCGATGCCGCGTTGATCGCCTTCAGCGGCAACGACACTTCGATCAGCTTTTTTCGATGGACGGTCATGGCGATCCGGTCTCGCGGCGGGCCGGGTTCAATGCGTCTCCTGTCGCGCCGCCGCCTCGATGGCCTTGGCGGAGATCTGGCGTGACACCTCGTGGAAGTTCGGCTCGGATCCGAAGATCCGGCCCGGATCCCTCAAATAGATCGGCGCGGCCGCCGATCCGCCATCCACGAGCACCAAGGCAAGAACAAAGGATTCGGCCGCGTTCAGTGCCGTCACCATTTCGTTTCGGGTGATCGTGACGGCGCGGGCATCCGCGCGGCGGCCCTTCACCTCTATGAACCGGAGGCGACCGTTGGCCGGATCGCGGCTTTCGATGTCGTATCCGCGATTCTCCTTCGAAATGTCTTTGGGCTCATTCCCCAGACTTCGCTCCCGTGCCATGACCGCCCGCATCGCCTTCTCCTCGACCTCGGCGCGAGCCAGCGCATCGGCCGCTTCCCGGCGGCTCGCCGGCCGGAGCATCCGGCCCGGAACGACGAGCGCCGCGCCGCACACCTCGGGCGGGAGCGGCGCGATGTCGCGTTCGCGGGCGATGTCTGCCAGCCTGAGTTCGAGCCTGTCGCGGAGCGCGTCCGCCTGCCGCCGCACGTTCTCGGAATTGAGCCTCGGCTTCCGCCCCGCCCGTTCGAGCGTTTCGAGTTCCAGTGCCCGGTGCTGGAGATGCATGATCTCGCGCCGCATGCGCTCCTTCACTGCGGCCTCGATCCTGCCGAGTTGCGCGAGCCGCGCGTCGCGCACCTCGCGCAGATGCCGGGGCACGAGATCCGCGATCGCGTGCGCCCGCGCCCGTTCCTCAAGCGGTTCCCCGAGCCAGGGCGCGTTCATGAGTTCCGCGAGCTTCACGCGCTCGTCCCCGTCGGCGCCCCGGCAGTCGAGATACGGGGCCGCGCCACCGTCGGTCGCACCGCCGTCCGGGTCGAGCCAGACGAACTGGAGCCGTTCGGAGACCGTGCGCGGCGTGCCGTGCCGCGTCGCCTGTCCGTCGCGGATCCGGTGCCTGAGTGTGACCAGCACGCGCGGCCCGGCGTGGCGGTCGGACTCGTCGACCAGAAGCGTCCCCCGCAGGAGCAGATCCCTGTATCGGTCGAGCGTCAGATCGACCAAAGCGTCGAGGAGCGGGTGGCCCGGCGCGACGAGCGCCGCCTGCGGGCGGCCCGCGATCCCCTCCTTTGCGAAGCAGATCCGCCGGTATCGGGGCAGAACCGGATCCCCGCGCCCGATCAGCCGGTCGCGGTCCCGCAGGCTCGCCGGAACCCGCGTAAGCTCGAACCGGCCCCGCTCCCGGGCGCGCATGACCCCGCCCGCGTCGCGGAACGCGGCCTCGAAGAACGAGCGGATGTGGTGCGGCTGAAGCCGCCGCGCCGCAGCCCGGTCCATCTCCTCGCGCACGCGCCGGATCGTCGCGGGATCGAGTCCCTCGCGCGTTAGCTTGCCGCGCTTGACCAGCCGGTTGATGTGTTCGGTGTCCACCGCGCCCTCAACGGCGCGGAACAGACGCTCGCGCACGTCGTCCCGCTCGCCGTATCGGATGGCCTCCATGAAAAGATCCTTGAGCGGACGTGCCTCGAAGAGTTCGCCGAGCACGTCGTAGACCTTGCCGCCCAGGGTCCCGCGGGCGGTCTCCAGCTTCTCAAGGAGGCGCTCGTACACCGCGCCCTCCCGCGTCTCGGTCGCCACCAGATTCCAAAGGTGGCAGACCTCGGTCTGTCCGATCCGGTGGATGCGGCCGAAGCGCTGTTCGAGCCGGTTCGGGTTCCACGGCAGGTCGTAGTTCACCATGAGATGCGCGCCCCGTTGCAGGTTCACGCCCTCGCCCGCCGCGTCGTTCGCAAGCAGGAACCGGATCGTAGGATCGTCGTTGAACGCGGCGATCACCCCGCGCCGCCGGTCGCGCGGAACGCCGCCGTGGATCACCGCCACGCACTCCGACTCGCCCGTCCGTGCGCGGATGCGGCTGGCGAGGTATTCGAGCGTGTCGCGCGCCTCCGTGAAGATCACGATCTTGCGTTGCACGTCCCGCTCGGGATCGTGCACGAGCGGATCGTCGAGGATGCGGTCGAGTTCGCGCCACTTGGTGTCTTCGCCGGAGCGCCGGAGCGCGCCCGCCATCCGTTCGAGCCGCCGGAGTTCGGCGATCTCGGCCTCAAGCTCCGCGACCGTCTGAGCCGCGGTCGCGCCGTCCACGAGCCGGTCCTCGTGCGCCTCGGCCTCGTCGCCCGGGGCCTCCTCGAAATCCTCCTCGTCGAACGCCGGGACCGGGTCCGCCGAGATGCGCGCCTCGGGAATGCGGCCCGCCCGCACCAGCTTCTCCTCCTCAAGCCGGTCGCCCAACCGGGCCATGCGCCGTTTCAGCGACTCGTGGATCGCCGCAGGCGAGGACGCGAGACGGCGCTGAAGGATCTGAAGCGCGAACCCGACGTTGTTGCGCCGCCGCGTGCCGTCCTCGGCGAGCCGGTCCACCCGGTTCATCTCCTCGCGCACGTAGTGCGTGACGGCCTCGTAGAGTTCCGCCTCGCGCGGTGACAGCCCGTAGGAGACGGTGTAGGCCCGGCGCTCCGGAAAGAGCGGCGTGCCGTCGAAGCGGTGGAGTTCCTCCTTGACCAGCCGCCGCATCATGTCCGACGGATCGACCTTGTGGACTCCCTCCCGAAAGCGGCCCTCGAAGCGGTCCGCGTCCAGAAGGCCCATGAAGAGTTGAAAATCCTCCTCCTTGCCGTTGTGCGGCGTCGCCGTCATCAGCAGCAAGTGCCGGGTCAACCGCCCCGCGAGCGCTCCCAACTGGAAGCGCTTCGTGTATTTCACCTCCCGGCCGAAGAAGCTCGCCGACATGCGGTGCGCCTCGTCCACGACGATCAGGTCCCACACGGGCGCGGCTTCGAGCTTCGCCTTCAGTTCCTCGTTCCGCGCCAGCATGTCGAGCCGCGCGATCAGGCGCGAATGCTCCGCGAACGGGCTGCCCGTGCGCGACGCCTCGATCTGCGTGCGGGTCAGGATATCGAACCCCAGATCGAACTTCTCGTGAAGCTCGTCCTGCCACTGCTCGACCAAGTTCCCGGGCGCGATGATCAGGCATCGCTCAAGGCTCCCCCGGATCAGTAGCTCCTTGATCAGAAGCCCGGCCATCACCGTCTTGCCCGCGCCCGGATCGTCTGCCAGCAGGAACCGGAGCGGCTGGCGTTCGAGCATCGCGCCGTACACCGCCGTCAACTGGTGCGGGAGCGGCTCGATGTGCGATGCGTTCACCGCCGCGTAGGGATCAAACAGGTGCGCGAGCCGGATCCGGAGCGCCTCCGAGGCCAGCCGGAACGCGTCGCCGTCGCCGTCGAACGCCCATCGGCGCCCCGGCGAGACCTCCCCGATCCGGGGCTCGTCCTCCCGGTACAGGATCCGTTCCCCGAGGCCGTCCGGACCCTTCCACGTCACCTCCACCGCGTCCGGCCCGTAGGACCGCGTCGCGACGACCTCGACCGCGCCGCCGCCCGCGATTCCGGACAGGCGGCTGCCGGGAACGATGCGTTCGAGCTTCAACGGCCCGCGCCAACCGCTTCGCCCGCAGCGCCGGTCAGGGAGACATCGAGCCGCACGTGGTCGTACGGCACGCTCGGCACCAGCGTGCCGCGCTCGCCCCGCCGCAGTTCCACCAGTCCGTATTGCGACATCGTCTTCAGCGTCCTCGACAGGTTCGACTTGCTCCGCCCGGCCATCTCCGCAAGCTCCGTGAGCGAGCGCGGACTCTCCCGGGCGATCAGCTCCAAGAGGCGCCGGTTATGCTCCGACAGCAACTTCGCGAAGCTGTCGAGCGAGGTGAACCACACCTTCGGCTCGCCCCGGGCGGGCGTGTGCTCGCCCCGGGCAATCGCCAGGGTGCGCGCCTTCATGCGGTCGTAGTCGGCGATGCCGATCGTCAGTGTCCTCATCGAATCGATCCTCTCTTCCGGAGTACCCGGTCCACTTCCTTCCAGAAATCCTCCAGCAGCGTCGCCGCGTCCTCGTACTCGTAGGGCCGGACCGCGCGGAGCCGGTGCCGGTGGTCGTGCTCCGTTCGCCGCCGCCCGCCCGGACCGCGCCGCTCCCGCACCGGGTGCGCGTTGTCGAATCCGACCAGCCGCGAACCGTCAGGCGCGTGCAGCGTCAGCGAATAGCTGAGGCCGTGCGGACGCTCCGGCGTCGGCTCCGTCCGCACCGCGACGAACTTGACCCAGTGCCCGGCGTCGTCCACGAACAGCGTCTCGCCGTGAAGCCCGAGCAGCGTGTCCAGCCCCGGATCCCGGTTCGGTGTAGTCATCCACTCATGTTATCATAGACTGATAAGTAGGAGCAAGGCCACGAGGGCGTTTCGAGCAGCCGCTGGCGGCGGCGTCCGATGGCTCTGACACGTTCTGAAACAACCTGACACGTCCTGAGACAATGGGGCGTTTCCGACTGGTTGACTTCCCCGCGGGCTGTCCTTCAGCGTCCAAGCATGGAGACGCCGAAACACCAGTTCAACACGCGGGTCTGCCCATCCCCGATGGACACCTCCGCACTGTCTTCCCACAGCATTCGCGGTGAAGCTCCCGTTCCGAACCGTGCGGACGGTTCGGCCTCCGGAAGCCTCGACGTGGGCCGGGATCGGCCTCCGCTACCTTCGGCTCCGAGGACTGGTTTGAAACCCATGGCGGACGAAACTCGTAGGATGCCGCCCTTCGGGTCACCGAAGCGTGAGGGGCGGCTGGAGCGAACGAGACGAAACACCGGAGGAGTCGCAAGTAGTCAGGTTGATTCACCCCAGGGCAGAACCGGTGCCCGTGCCCAGCTACATGGGCGCTGGCGAGATCGTTCGCCGCTCCGGATTCCGGAGTGCATGGACGGCCCGGCATCGCCGGTCTCCGTCCGACCGCCAGCCGCGCTTCGCGAGGTCCGTCTGAACGGGTCCCCCGGAGCGCTCGTGGAGGTATCCCGGCACCGCTGCGACGGCGGCCGGTCGCGGGGTCCCGGAAGCCGCGCCCAAGGGCTTGTCGGACGCGGCTTATGTCGGGCAGTATCCATGTCAAGCGGAAGCCGTTTTTCGTTGTAGAGACCTGCCTCGC
>JAPPGH010000028.1 GCA_026914155.1 Candidatus Palauibacter rhopaloidicola
TCGAGGTGCTCGACGAGCGCGGCAAGCGAAGGCGGGATGGATCTGGCCATGACGTTGACCCGGATGAGTGTTCCGTAGAATCAGGAAGGAAGTTAGGCCTCTGTAAGCCGTAGTGTCAATACGGGCGTAATTGTTACTGAATCAGTAACACAGGCCCCTCGCGTGACACCCCAAGCTGCTTGCGATACCCGGACCTGGTCGAGCGTCGGCGCCACCTCGCACGGGGCCGCATGCTCGCCGTCCACTCCGTGGCTAAGTTCACTTTTTTCGCATTTCGGGCTTCTTATGTTAAGATAATTTGCGTTTTGCGTGATTCTCCTGGCGTTATCCCAAGAAAATTCGATGAACCGCACGCTGGACGAACTGCCCGAAGCCTTCGTGTCGCATACGGCGATCAGCGGCGACGTGTCGCGGGCCGTGAAGGCCGGGACGCTGCGCAAGCTCGCGTCGCGCCTCTACACGAAGAACCTGGACGACGCGCCCGAGCGGATCGTGAGACGCAACCTGTGGACGATCGTCGCCGGGTACTTTCCCGGCGCGCTGGTCGCCGACCGCACGGCCATCGAAGTCGGCCCGGCGCCCGACGGCTCCGTATGCCTCGTCAGCGCGCGTGGCAGGATGATCGAGTTACCCGGCATCGTGCTCCGTCCGAGACGCGGCTCCGGGCCGATCACGTCCGATATGCCCTTCGTCGAAGGATTATACCTCAGTTCGAGGACCCGGGCGTATCTGCAGAACCTGCGCCCCTCCCGAACTCGGGGCGGCCGTGTGCCGCGCACGCTCTCCCAGGCTCAGATCGAAGAAGCGCTTGATCGCCTCATTCGTGGCTCCGGCGAATCGGCCGTCAAACAACTGCGCGACGATGCCCGCGCCATGGTCGCCGAACTCGGTCTGGAGAGGGAGGCGGCCCGCCTCGACACTCTCATCGGCACCCTTCTCGGCACCCGCCTAAGCGAACTCGATTCACCGCTTGCGCGGGCCCGCAGCCGGGGAAACGCCTACGACCCCGACCGCATGGATTTGTTTCATAAGCTGCATCGCGCGCTCCGCGACCGCCCCCCGCGCGTACGATCCGCACCCGACCGGGATGCGCAGGGCCGCGACACGCTGGCGTTCTTCGAGGCATACTTCTCGAACTTTGTCGAGGGCACCGAGTTTCTGGTCGAGGAGGCCGTGCGAATCGTCTTTGAGGGCGAGATCCCACAGCATCGGCCCGCGGACGCTCGCGACGTGATTGGCACTTGGCGCCTCGTCTCCAACCCACAGGAGATGGCTCGCACCCCGCGAGATCCAGCGGAGCTTACGAGTCTCTTGCGGTACCGCCACCGCCAGATCATGGGGGGGCGTCCGGAAATGCGCCCCGGCGAGTTCAAGGACGCTGCAAACAAGGCCGGCGGCACCCACTTCGTCCTCCCCGATCTGGTATCAGGCACGCTGGAGCAGGGTTTCTCTCTGTATCACAGCCTCGAGTCGCCCTTCGAGCGGGCGGTGTACATGATGTTCCTCGTGGCCGAGGTGCACCCCTTCGCGGACGGAAACGGACGCGTCGCGCGTGTCATGATGAACGCGGAACTCGTGACGGCCGGCGAGGAGCGAATCGTCATCCCGACCGTCTTCCGAAACAACTACCTCGCCGCGCTCCGCGCGCTGTCCCGAACGGACCGCCGGCCCGAGCCTCTGATCGGCATGCTCGACTACGCCCAGCGCTGGACCCTGGCCGTCGGCTGGACCTCGCTCCCGGAGACGCAACGGGAGCTGGAAGCGTGCCACGCCTTCCTGGATCCCGATGAAGCCGACGGCGAGGGCAAGCGGCTGCGCATGCCCGTCGTGACGTCCGACGCGCGTGGCCCTGCTAACGGATGAAGGCGAGCCCGCTGTGGCGCTTGGTGGAGGCTGCTGCGGAGGGCTGAAGCCTGGGCTCAGCCGTCGTTCGTGAGGTCGAGGAAGCCGGCTCCGACGGTGAGGGCGAGGGCGGCGAGGAAGTCGGGGAGCGGCGCCGGGTCGGCGCGCCGGTTGTAGGCCTCGTAGATGTCGGGGACCTGGTCGAGTGTCGGCGCCACCTCGACGAGTAGCCGGAGATCGACGTTGCGCACGTAGCGCGCGCCGGCCGGCAGCCGCTCCGAGACGAGGTGGGGTTCGAGGGCGATCCGGTCCCCGGCCACGGCGGGCCCCGAGACGATCTCGAGCCCGGCGGCCGGGCGGAGGCGCACGGCGGCGCGCGCGCGGATGGTCTCGTACGCCGCCCGCACCTCCGCGCTTCCGAGGAACGCCTCGGCCCGGTCCTCCGCGAGCGAGCGCTCGCCCGGTTCCAGCATCCCGGACGCGCCGGACGCGCCGGACGCTCCAGACTCCTCTGCGGGTTCCCGGATGCCGCCCCCCGCCGTGCGCGCGGCGTCGAGCCGGGCGTCCCAGAAGGGATGGTCGTTCGCGGCGGCGGCCTGCTCCAGGAAGGGGACGGACAGCGCGCGGTAGGTGCGGTACACCTCGCGTTCGCGGTCGTCGTACAACTCGCAGGCGGGGCCGGCCATGGCGTCGTCCTCGAGCCCCGTGTGCGTCACGATCGCGGCGAGCCACGCGGAGGCGAGCGCCTTCTTGACGCCGTACGAGGAGAGGGGGTCGATGAAGGAGCCGGCGTCGCCGACGAGGAGCAGGCCCGGCCGGCCGTGCAGGGTCGCGCCGTAGAGCGACGCGGGACATGCCCGCACGGGTCCCTGCAGCCGGCCGCCCTCGAGGCGCCGGCCGAGCCGCGCCGCCTTGGCCAGTTCGGCGCGCCACATGCCGTCGAGGCCCCGTTCGCGCGCCAGGTGCGTGCGGCGCGGGTCGACCATCGCCGTGACGCAGCGGGTACGCGGGGAGGTCGGCACCGACCAGGCCCACCCGTCCCGGTAGCTCTCGATCAGCGTACAGCCGGGGTCCGGCGGAGCGTGGCCGCGGTCCGGGGTCCAGCGGCCGACGAGCGCGAGCGTGGCGATGCCGCGTTCGCGCGTGCGGAGCCCGCGCCGGGCGAGCACCCCGGCCCGGCCGGAGGCGTCGAGCACCCAGCGCCCCCGGTAGCGCGCGGCCGAGGTGGCCACGCGCCAGCCATCGGGCTCGGCGGCCGCCTCGACCACCGGCCCGTCCGCCACCAGGCGCGCGCCCGCCTCGCGCGCCACCCCGTGGAAGGCGGTCTCCAGCGCCGCCCGATCCGCATGGAAGCCGCGCTCGGGCGCCCCGAACCGCTCGTCGCGCCGCGGCTCGCCGGCCCACCACACGGTGTTGCCCTCGTTCGGCACGAGGCCCGCCGCGTCCAGGGCGTCCAGCGCCCCCACGCGTTCGAGGAGCTTGCGCGCCGAGCCGGGGATGGATTCGGCGAGCCATTTCGCCGGCGGGGCGGGCCGCGTGATCAGCGCGACATCGTGCCCGCGCCGCGCCAGCGACGCCGCGGCGGCGCAGCCCGCCGGCCCGCCGCCGACGATCAGGACATCAAAGAACGTGTTCGCCAGGCGGGCTCAGTTCGCCCGCGGGCGCAGCGCGAACGCACCCGCGCCGCCCGGTCCGTCCATGGCGAAGCAGTAGAAGCGCCCGTCGCCGCCCGTCCCGCGCAGGTCATCGAGGCTGCAGCCCCGCGACCCGTGCGCCTCGTTCCACGAGGTCGGGTTCTGTCCACCACCCGTGCGGTCGTGGTGCCCGACGAGCGCGCTGCCCTCGCCGCTCGACGTCCAGTTGCTGCACGTCGTGTCGCCGTCCGCGCCCGAGGCCATGCCGTTCATCAGCGTCCCGGTGAGGATGTCGTGCTGGTTCGGCTGGTCGCCCCGCCCGTTCACCTCATTACCGTTCTCCGTGAGGATCGTGGCTTTGGTCAGGTTCGGGCCGTTGCTGTGCAGGTGCTCGACATCCCGGGCGATCATCGTGCCCGCGTGGTTGAACCACGGCCCATCGCCGATCCGGTCGCGCGCGTGCACGCCGCCCGAGCCCGTCGTGCTCAGGTAGGCCCGCCACATGCGGTCGGGCAGTCCCGCCGCCTCGGCCAGCGTCTCGCAGTACGCGTCCGCGCCCTCGAGACCGCCGAGATCCGCGCCGTCCCCCGGATTCGAACTGGTGATGAAGAAGCTGATGCTCTCGTCCTGCGCCGTCGCCCCGCTCGCGCCGAACGCGAACAAGAGGGCCATGAAACCGATCGTGCGTCTCATCTTCGACTCCCGTGCTGGTTGCTGCCCGATTCCGCTAACGCCGGATGTATTTTCTCATCTGTCGGGGTCCGACCTCCGCCCCGTAGAGGTTGCCGTGCGCGTCGACCGCGATCCCCTCCGCGCCGCTCGTGCCGGACGCATCCTGGTTGGGCTCCGGATCCGGGATGAACGTCGTCACCCAGCCGGTGGCCGCGTCGCCGATGTAGATGCCGCGGAGCCACCCCTTGTTGCGGCGCGAGTTCGACTCGGAGTCCGTCGAGTAGAGGACATCCTCCTCGTCGATGAACAGGCCGCTCGGACGGCCGAACTGGTGCCACGTCTCGAGATGGTTCCCCTCCTGGTCGAAGACCTGGACGCGGCTGTTGCCGCGGTCGCCGACGAAGAGGCGGCCCTGCGAGTCCATGGCGAGCGCGTGCGGGTCGCGGAACTCGCCGTTCGCCGTGCCCGCGCGCCCCCACTCCATGAGGAAGGTGCCATCGGCCGCGAACTTCACGATGCGGTTGTTGCCGCCCGCGTCGTGCCCGTCCGCCACGAAGATGCTGCCGTCGGGCGCGATGAGGATGTCCGACGGCTTGTTGAAGTGGTGCGGGCCGTCCCCCGCCACGCCCTTCTCGCCCAGCACCATCAGGACCTCGCCCTCGGGGCTGAACTTGTAGACCACGTGCCCCCAGCCCTCCGGCACCGGCGCGTATCCCACGGCGTCGGCCACCCACACGCTGCCGTCCTCCTCGACGAACATCCCGTGCGGCCACGCGATGAGTCCCGAGCCGAAGCTGCGCACGACGTTCCCCTCGGTGTCGAAGAGCAGGATCGGGTCGACGTCGCTCTCGACGCACAGGTTCGCGCCGCAGCGCTCGCCCACCCAGATGTGCTCCCCGTCCGGGGCCGGGTAGACGGCGCTGGTCGCGCCCCACGAGCGTCCGTCGGGAAGCTCTCCCCAGCCGTCCATGGCCCTGTACGGGTTCGGCGCCGTCAACTGCGCCGCGAGCGCGCCGGGGCCCACGCCGGCGCCCGAAGCGAACGCCGTAAGCACGAGTACCGCGCCGAGTCCGATTCGCCTGGTGCCTTGTATCCGTCGCATCCGTCCTCCCGTCCTTCCGGTCCGCGCCATCCGCATCGTTGTCGCAATCGTGTCGCACCAAAAACGATGGGACGTGACGGGCAAGACGGGCAAGGCGCGCAAGACGGGAATGGCGGGTAAGACGGACAGGCGGCGCACCGGGGCGCACCGGGGTGCAGCGGGCTGCAGCGGGGCGCTCTGGAAGGGGCTACTCCGCCAGCGCGGTCCGGCCGCCCCCTTTCGCTTTCGCCGCCAGCCGTCCGAAGGGTCCACTGATCGCCCACGCCGCGCCCACGACGATCAGCGCCAGCGCCCCCCAGCGCATGAGCGCCGCGGCCAGCGCTCCGTCGAAGGCGGGCCACGCGAAGCGGTAGGCCAGCAGGTCCGAGCCCCGGTCCGTCATCCAGTGCCAGCCGGTGTGCGCCAGCAGCGCCGACCCGATGATCGTCCCCATGCGCTCCGCCACCACCCTCCGGAACAGCACCTCGACCACCGGCACGGCGACCGCGACGACGACGAGTTGCCCCAGTTCCACGCCCACGTTGAACGCGAGCAGGGAGGCGAGCAGGTGTCCGCCCGCGAACTGCAGCGACTCGCTGAGCGCGAACGAGAAGCCGAACCCGTGCACGAGCCCGAACCCGAACGCGAGCAGCCAGCGTTTCCGGGGTTTCGCCCCGACGATGTTCTCGAGCGCCATGTAGACGATCGAGAGCGCGATGAGGGTCTCGATCAGCGGCGGGAACCAGAGCGCGCGCGGCGCGATCCCGAAGGCGGAGGCGATGAGGGTGATCGAGTGCGCGATCGTGAAGGAGGTGATGACGGGAACCAGGCCCCACAGCGTCCGCAGCGGGATGACGAGACAGAGGAGGAAGAGGAGGTGGTCGATCCCGTCGAGGATGTGCGTGAAGCCGAGCGACACGAAGCGCAGCGCCGCCTGGTGCCAGCGGGGGTCGAGCCGCACGAGTCCGGGGTCGCCGACGTACTGGAAGGCGCGCTCCGGCCGGTCCGGCGGCCGCAGGCGCAGCACGGTGACGGTGCGCAGGCCGAGGTGCGCGAAGCCGGGGTCGATCGAGAAGCGCGACTCGTCCGACTCGATATCGTACTCCAGCA
Source organism: Candidatus Palauibacter rhopaloidicola (assembly GCA_026914155.1). Lineage (GTDB taxonomy): Bacteria > Gemmatimonadota > Gemmatimonadetes > Palauibacterales > Palauibacteraceae > Palauibacter > Palauibacter rhopaloidicola. The sequence continues at coordinate 6,340 of JAPPGH010000028.1, forward strand.
GTACGTCGAGCAGCGCCTGCCGCCACGGAAGTTGGAGCCCGGGGTCGAGCGGCGGGTCGTCGAAGTGGGCCAGCGCCGACTCGTAGCTGGCGAAGGACCGGTCCGAGGGGAGCGAGACGCGGGTCGCCACGATGCGCGGCGCTTCCAGGCGCCGGTCCTCCTCGTAGAACGCCACGTAGTCGGCGAGCCAGAGTTGCGCCGCGTCGCGGAGGAACGGGTCCGCCGCCTCGAGATCCAGGTAACCGAGTCCGTACTGGGGGAACTCGATGTCCCGCATCGCCTCGAGCGGCGCCCGCACGAGGAATCGGAGGCGGGACCCCTCCGGCGTGACGAAGGCCTGCACCGTGACGTCCGCCGGAATCTCGTGCGGCACGGCGGGGACCGCCCCGACCGCCCGATCCGGCGCCGCCCGCTCGGCCGGGCGATCCGGCGCCGCCCGCGCCGCCCCGGCCAGAGTCGTCAGACCGTAGAGCGCGAGCACACACCCCATCAGCGTCGCCGTGCGCCGGCTTGGACGGCGTGTGTCACTTCGTTTCATCCCGTGTTTCATCCCGTCACGATGGCGCGGCCGGCGCGCGCCGTCGACCCCGGCCGATCTCTGGACGAACGCGGACGGCATCGGTAGCGTGAATCGATCGGCAAACGTCGGGATCGGGCGACGCGGGAGCGACTCAGGCTCCATTCAGGATCCGCAAGGAGAGACAGCCATGAACGGAAAGCGGCGAACCCTCATCTTCGGCGTGGTCGCGGGCATCGCCCTCGCGCTGGCGTGCGGCCAGGCGGCCATGGACGATGGGGCCCAGGCGAGCGAGGGACAGGGTGTGGAGGCGCCGATGTTCGAGGTGGACCCGTTCTGGCCGAAACCGCTGCCGGACCACTGGGTGCTCGGCTCGGCGATCGGCGTGGGCGTCGACTCGCGCGACCACGTCTTCATCGTGCACCGGGGCAACCTCACCGAGCGCACCGAGGGCGGGGCCGACGCCGACCCGCCGATCGGCGAATGCTGCCGCGCCGCGCCGCCCGTGCTCGAGTTCGATCCGGAAGGAAACCTCGTCAACGCCTGGGGCGGCCCCTCCGAGGACTACGTGTGGCCCGGCTCGAACCACGGGATCACCGTCGACCACATGGACAACCTGTGGATCGGCGGGAACGGGCCGAACGACACGCACATCCTCAAGTTCTCGCGCGACGGCGAGTTCCTCGCCTCGTACGGCGAGCCGGAGGCGGGACCGGAGCCCGACAGCCACAGCGAGACGCGCTTCAACCGGGTCGCCAAGCTCGCCTTCGACGCGGGGGCCAACGAGGCCTACCTCGCGGACGGCTACGGCGGCCGCCGCGTCGCGGTGCTGGACGCCTCGACCGGCGCCTTCAAGCGCTACTGGGGCGCCTACGGCAACGCACCCGACGACGCGCGCACGCCGCCCTACGACCCGGACGCGCCGCTCATCCAGCAGTTCCGCACGCCGGTGCACTGCGCCGAACCGTCGCTCGACGGTCTCGTGTACGTGTGCGACCGGCCCAACGACCGCATCCAGGTCTTCCAGACGGACGGCACCTACGTGGACGAGGTGCGGATCGCGCCGCGCACGCTGGGCGACGGGTCGACGTGGGACATCGCCTTCTCGCGCGACGCGGACCAGAAGTACATGTACGTCGCCGACGGCAAGAACATGCGCGTCTACATCATGGACCGCGCCTCGCTCGAGATCCTGACCAGCTTCGGCGACGGCGGCCGTCAGCCCGGCCAGTTCTTCGCCGTCCACAGCATCGCGACGGACTCGGACGGCAACATCTACACGACGGAAACCTACGAGGGGAAGCGCGTCCAGAAGTTCGTGTACATGGGCATGGGCCCGGTGCCGGCCGAGCACCAGGGACCGCCCTGGCCGCGTGGTGACCAGTAGAGGCGACCAGTAGACGGAAGGACCGGCGAGGAGGTACGGCCATGAACGGCAAGCGACGAGTCGCCATCGGTGGCGTGATTTCCGGCGTGGTCATCGCGCTCGCGTGCGGGCAGGCGGCGATGGACGACGCGGGCTCGGCCGACGCGGGGCAGGGCGTCGAGGCGCCGATGTTCGAGGTGGATCCGTTCTGGCCCAAGCCGCTGCCGGAACACTGGCTGCTCGGCTCCACGATCGGCGTCGGCGTCGACTCCCGCGACCATGTCTTCATCATCCATCGTCGCGCCTCCATCGACCCCGGCACCGAACTGGGCGCCGCAGCCGATCCGCCGACCTCGGAGTGCTGCAACCCCGCGCCCGAAGTGCTCGAGTTCGACCCGGAGGGCAACCTCGTGAACTCGTGGGGAGGCCCTTCCGACGACTACGTGTGGCCCGAGTCGAACCACGGGATCACGATCGACCACATGGACAACGTGTGGATCGGCGGCAACGGGGCGAGCGACTCGCACATCCTCAAGTTCTCTCGCGACGGCGAGTTCCTCGCTTCCTACGGGCAGCCGCAGGTGGGGATGGAGCCCGACAGCCACAGCGAGACGCGCTTCAACCGGGTGGCGGAGGTCGGCTTCGACGCGGAGGCGAACGAAGCCTACGTCGCGGACGGCTACGGCGGCCGGCGCGTGGCCGTGCTCGACGCTTCGACCGGCGCCTTCAAGCGCTACTGGGGCGCCTACGGCAACGCGCCCGACGACACCCCGCCGCCCCTCTACGACCCGGACGCGCCCCCCTCGCAGCAGTTCCGGACTCCGGTGCACTGCGCGCAGCCCTCCCTCGACGGTCTCATCTACGTCTGCGACCGCGCGAGCGACCGCATCCAGGTCTTCCAGCGCGACGGGACGTTCGTGGATGAGGCGATGATCGCGCCCCTGACGCTGGGCGCCGGCTCGACCTGGGACCTCGCCTTCTCGCGCGATCCCGAGCAGCGGTACATGTACGTCGCCGACGGATCGAACCACCGCGTCTACGTCATGGACCGGGCCTCGCTCGAGGTGCTGACCAGCTTCGGCGACGGCGGCCGGCAGCCGGGGCAGTTCATCGGCGTGCACAGCATCGCGACGGACTCGCGGGGCAACGTCTACACGACCGAAACGTACGCGGGGAAGCGGATCCAGAAGTTCGTGTTCATGGGCATGGGCCGCGTGCCGGCCGAACAGGGCCCGCCCTGGCCCGGCGGCTGAGGAGGAAGGTTCGACTGCGCGGTCAGCCGTTCTCCGCGTCGTGCTTGACTCTTTGAAGAATCGCTTGATCGACCACGGAACGAACCGTCGGACAGACCCCTCTCAGCCGGATCGCGTTCGTGAATCGCAGCGCGCCGATCCGCACGAAGAGCTTGCCGAGGAACTCGTCGGCAAAGCTGCTGGAAACGATGGATACACCATCGAAATCCACGTTGATCGGGTAGTTCGGGTACATGGCCATGAGCTTCTCAATCTTCGTGCGGGTCGATCTCCCGGAGAACCTTGACCCCACCGAGTCAGCTTCTTTCCTGACGACAAAGTTGAGAACGTCGTCGGTCGCGTCTTCGTAGCGAAGCTCGACGTAGTCGGCCGAATCAAGCCGCTCCGGATGCTCGAGAGCGCGCCACAATGCCTCGGGCTCCGAGTAGTCCAGTCGGACGACCACGAGCGTACCGGTGACGGGGATACTCTCGTCGCGGGCGCCGGTATCTGAACCGATACTGGCGTAACCGGAGTGGATTTCGAAGTGGCCCGCTCCCACGCTGGAGGCCTGGTGGGTGCCGAACAGACCATGCCCCATTCCCTCAGCGGTGCTGGTGACTCCGCGCTCGATCGAAAGTTCAAGAGCTTTAGCGTCGGATATCCTGGGCATCGTCGTTCTCATCGCACGTGGGATTCCCCGTCCCCCATCGGCGACGACGAACTCCAGTTGCTGCCTTGCCGGATACTGACTCAGCTGAACAAGTCCGCCTTGGGAACAATCCGCATGCCGAAGCACGTTGTCCACAACCTCGAACACCGTCCATCCGAAAGCAGCCAAGTCCCGCTTCGTCAGTTCGGCCGAGGAAGAAAGCACCGCGTCATTGATTTGAGATACGATCTCCTCCTGCTCATCCGGGGACATAAACCGCCGCGCCGGAAGAACGTCGGTGGGTTGCCACGTCGATCTCTCGAACTTCCCGGGAGTGGCCAGGTGCGCCCAGTTGGCGTTGGTAAACAGGCGTCTCAGCTTACCCTCGGCGGGACGAATCAAAGTGAAGTCTACATCCAGTTCGTCCCGCAGCCGTGCGCATGTCGCCAGCACCGCGAGCATCGGGCCGGGGAACGCGAGCTTGGCGTCAGAGAAATCCAGCTTAACAGCCGTAAATCCCTTGACTTGCGTAGCTTGGTGCATTGCCGCGAGGACAACCCGGAACGAACCGAGGACGAGGTCGCCAGCGATCCGAATGTGACCGCCTTCGCGCTCAACATGGAGGCTGCCGGGATTCATCGTACTCGCCTCGTGGAGTAGGTGCGCTTTGGGCCGCCAATGCTACCGTTGGCAGACATATCCAACAAGCTTGACTAGGAGACCTGCAGGCGCGCGTACAGGTAGCGGCCGTTGAAGCCCATCGCCGAGAACGAGCGGTAGGGGAAGATTCCGCCGAACGCGTCCACCCGCGCCGGGAATGAATCGAAGAGGTTCTCGGCGCCGACCGTGAGCCGCCACCCTCGCGCCACGTCGACGTGGACTCCCGCATCGAAGGTGACCTTCGGATCGAGGAGCCGGATCCTGTGCGGGTGCTCTCCGGAGCCGAGCGCCCGCAGTTCCTCCTGCGCCCCGTAGACGTTCGCCCCGAGGCCGGCCTCGAACGCGCCGCTCGTGAAGCTCGTCGTGAACCTGCCGCGCCAGTCCGGGCGCCCCTCCTCGAGGAAGTAGACGTCGAACCCGTTGTAGATCCTGAACGATTCGTCCCGCAGCGCCTCGTTCTCCTTCGCGCAGGCCGCGATGTCGCCGTCGGGGCAGTGCGCGCGCACCTGGCCCCAGCCCGCGGAGGCCCCGAGTTCGAGGCGTGAGGCGTCCCCGAGCCGCCGCCCCCATGTGAGCCCCGCTTCGATGCCGTACGACCGCAGGTCGATCGCGTTGGAGAAGAAACGGACCGATTCCGCCGCGAAGTCCGCCAGCAGGTGATCGACCAGGCCGCTGGCGCCCTCCGCCAAGGGGTTGGAGAGGAGGATGGCGTCGTCGACCTCCGTCGCGTAGCCGTCGACCGTGAAGTGCAGGCCGTCGGCCGGAGCGAGCGCGAACCCCGCGCTGACGGAGCGCGACTTCTCCCCCCGGAGAGGAGACGCGCCGACCGCCCGGGCTTCCGGTGCGTCCACCGAGTACGTGCCCGCCTCGAACGGGGCGATCGCGCCCGGCTCGTCCGGGTCCGCGCGGCGCCCCGCCGTGACGTGTCCGTAGCGGGACTGGCTCAGCGCGGGCGGGCGGAACCCGGTGGACGCGCTCGCCCGGAAGACGGCGGCCCCGGAGAGGGCCAGGCGCAGCCCGAGCTTCCCGGTCAGCGCGCCGCCGACACCGCTGCCGATATCGCTGCCGATATCGCTGAAGCGTTCGTAGCGTCCCGTCGCGGAGAGCAGGAGCGGCCGCAGGAGAGGCGCGTCGACGCCACCGTGGAGGCTGAAGCTCGACCGGTACCAGGTCCCGGCCTCCTCCGGCCGGAAGCCGGTGAAGCGCTGGGAGCCCGCCGCCGCCACGCCGCCGCTCTGGGTCGGGTGGAAGCCGTCGACCCTCGACGCGGGTTCCCCCGCCAGGATCCGGTAGCCGTCGAGGCGGAACGTCCCCCCGAGCGCGACGCGTACCGGCCCCGCGCCGAGTCCCGTCTCGACCCGGCGCCCGACGTCCGCGTTCGCGAGCAACTGGTGGTTCTCGAGCGCGCCCGTGGAGAACCGGGTCCGGTTCGGAATCCCCGGGTCGTCCGCGGTCCCCGGGATCCCGTCCGCGCCGGGCGCGCACGCCGCTTCGAGGCAAGGCCCGAGCGACGGGTTGAGCGTGTCGAACAGGTCGGTGTCGATCCGGTTCGAGCCGTACTGGGTGCTCAGATCCCAACTCCAGCCGGCCCCCGCGTCTGCCTCGGAGTTGGCCCCTGGGCCGGCCTCGGGGCGACGCCGGAAGCCGGTGACGAGAGACACGTCGCGGGTGGCGGCGTCGAAGCGCGGCAGAAAGCCGAGCGGATGGATCGCGGGCCAGTTGCGGTCGTCCATCGAGCGGACGAAAAAGCCCGCGTGCCGGTCCCGGCGCCGGCTGTAGCCTCCGAAGGCGTAGAGTTCGGCGCCGCCGGGGTCGTCGCCCCCCGCCGCGAGGGGGAGTTCGAAGTTGGCGAACACCATGACGTTCGAGGACTCGCCGTCTCCCCACAGGTGGTTCGGCTGCGCCACCTCGTTGTGCTTGCGGATGACGAGACCCCCGTCAACGAAGTCCGCGTCCCCGGGGAGGATCTGGTCGCGGCCGTCGGCCCCCGCGCGGTTCGTCGGTTCCCGCTGGCTGAACGCGCCGGTGAGGTTCAGGACGCCGCGCCGGCCGATGCCCGTTCCCCAGGTCCCCGAGAAGTCGTAGCGAAGCCCGTCGTCATCCCATTCGTCCGGGAAGTGGTGGCCGACGGAGGCGATGAACTCGGGCGCCGAGACCGTGTTCCGGAGCCGCAGGTCGATGACCCCGGCGATCGCGTCGGCACCGTGCCGCGTCGTGCCCCCGCCGCGCGCGACCTCCACCCGGTCGATCGCCTGAAGCGGGAAGGCGTTCATGTCCACGCCGCTCGCGCCCGTAAAGGCGCCGGCGCCCAGCGTGTGCACGACCGCCGTGGCGTGGCGGCGCTTCCCGTTCACGAGGACGAGCGTGTGGTCCGCCGACAGCCCCCGCAGTTGAAAGGGCCGAACGCCCGACGTCAGATCCGCGACCTGCCGGCGCGGGAAGTAGGCGGAAGGCAGGAGTTCGCCGAGGGCCGAAGCGAGTTCCGCCTGTCCGGTCTCGAGAAGCTCCGCCCGCGAGACAACTTCGAGGGTGTCCGGGGGCGCCCGATCCGGCGGGCCGGTCTGCGCCTCGGCGGCCCGAGGCGCGACGGCGGAGCAGATCGCCGCGCCGGCGAGGAGCAGCGTGTTGGTCATCCCGCATGTTCACACGCGCCTGCGCCGGGCGCCAACACGCGGCCTCCGACCCGGGCGGCGGCGCCACCCACGCCCCCGCGCTGTACGGCGCGCGGGCGGAGCGCAAGATTCGATGCTCGGCCGCACCGGACGACTCCCGAAGGATACGGCAACCCGTGGCAGAATCCCGCATCGCCCGACCCCGACCGACGACCCCGACCGCACGGACCCCGATCGCACGGACCCCGATCGCACGGACCCTGCTTGCGCTGGCGCTGCTCGGCACTTCCGCGCCGGCGGGCGCGCACGCCCAGCCCGTCGACGACGCATGGCTCGATCTCCTCGAGTGGCGCTCGATCGGGCCCACCCGCGGCGGCCGGGTGCTCGGCGTGGCCGGCCACCCCACGAACGACCTCGTCTTCTTTCAGGGCGTCGCCGGCGGCGGCGTCTGGAAGACCGAGGACGGCGGGACGAACTGGCGGAACGTCTCGGACGGCTATTTCGGCACGGGCTCCGTCGGGGCCGTCGAGGTCAGCCGCTCCCATCCCGACATCGTCTACGTCGGCATGGGCGAGACGTGCATCCGCGGCAACGCCACGCACGGCGACGGCGTCTACCGCTCCGACGACGGGGGCGCGAGCTGGCGGCGCCTCGGGCTCGAGGAGACGCTCCAGGTCGCCCGCGTGCGCGTCCATCCGGAGAACCCGGACATCGTTTGGGTGGCCGCGCTCGGCGACGCGTGGGGCGCGAGCGAGGCGCGCGGCGTCTACCGCACGCACAACGGCGGCGCGACCTGGGAGAAGGTCCTGTACCGCGACGAGAACTCGGGCGCGATCGACCTCGTCCTCGACCCCGCGAACCCCGACATCCTGTACGCGTCGCTCCTGGAACTGAGGCGCTTCCCGTGGGGCTTCCGCAGCGCGGGCCCGGGCACCGGCCTCTTCAAGAGCACGGACGGCGGCGACACCTGGACCGAGCTGACCGGCAACCCCGGCCTCCCGTCCGGCCTCAAGGGACGGATCGGGATCGCCGTCTCGCCGCGGAACTCCAGCCGCCTGTGGGCGATCATCGACGCGGCGCGCGGAGCGAAGGGGATCTTCCGCTCCGATGACGCGGGGGAGACGTGGACGCGCGTCAACGAAGACGCCAACCTCCTGCAGCGCCCGTGGTACTACCACCACATCGTCGCGGATCCCGGCGACGAGAACACCGTCTTCGTGCTCAACGTCTTCCTCTGGAAGTCGACGGACGGGGGCGAGACCTTCGAGCGCGTGTTCACGCCGCACCCGGACCACCACGACCTGTGGATCGATCCTGCGAATCCCCGGCGGATGGTCAACGGCAGCGACGGCGGCGCCGCGGTGAGCTTCGACGGCGGCCTCTCGTGGTCGAGTCTCCTCAACCAGGCGACGGCGCAGATGTACCATGTGACGGCCGACCACCAGACGCCGTACCGGCTCTACGCCTCCCAGCAGGACAATACGTCGATCTCCGTCCCGGTCCGCTCGGATTTCGGCCGCATCAGCATCGAGGACTGGTACACCGTGGGCGGAGGCGAGGACGGCTACATCGCGGTGAACACGGAGGACCCGAACATCGTCTACGCGGGGGACCACCACTGGGTGTACCGGTACGACCACCGCAACCGGCAGGTGCGGGACATCTCCCCGAACCCCGAGACGCACTACGGCTGGGGTTCGGCGGACATCAACTACCGGTTCTGGTGGACGTACCCGGTGATGACGTCGCCCCACGATCCGGACATCCTCTACGTGACCTCGCAGCACGTCCACCGGACGACGGACGAGGGCCACAGCTGGGAGGTCATCAGCCCCGACCTCACGCGCGCCGACCCGCGGACGCTGGAGCCCACGCCCGCGTACGAGAACGAGGAAACGGGGGAATACTGGGGGCCGATCACGCGGGAGGCGTACGGTCCCGAGTGGTACGCGACGATCTTCGCGTTCGCCGAATCGCCGCTCGAGCCGGGCCTCCTGTGGGCGGGCTCGGATGACGGATACATCCACGTGTCGCGCGATGGCGGCGCGAATTGGGAGGACGTGACGATCCCGGATCTGCCCGAGTTCGCGCTGATCTCCATCCTCGAGCCTTCGCTGCACGACCCCGCGACGGCCTACGTCGCCGCCACGCGGTACAAGCTCTCCGACCATGCCCCGTACCTGTACCGGACCACGGACTACGGAGAGACGTGGACGCGGATCGTGGAGGGGATTCCGGACAACGACTTCACGCGCGTCATCCGGGAGGATCCGGGCCGGGCCGGACTCCTGTACGCCGGCACCGAACGCACGGTCCACGTTTCGTTCGACGCCGGGGATTCCTGGCAGCCGCTGAGCCTCAACCTGCCGGTCGTCCCGATCCACGACCTCGTGCTCCGGGGCGGGGACCTCGCAGCGGCCACGCACGGGCGCTCGTTCTGGGTCCTGGACAACGTGGATCTGCTCCATCAGCTCGCGGCCGGGGAAGCGGCGGGCGAGCCGAGGCTTTTCCGTCCGCCGACCACGACCCGCTTCAACCCGGGCGCCTCGCCCGCCGCCCTGTTCTCGGCCATGGGCCGGCCGGGCGCGGGCGATCCGGCCGGCGCGAACCCGCCGGCCGGCGTCGTCATCCCGTACCTCCTGCCGGAGGCCGTGCCGGGCGGGATCACGCTGCGGATCCGTGAAGGAGAAGCGCTGATCCGCGAGTTCTCGAGCGAAGCGGCGGCGGCGCCGGCGGGGATGGACTTCTTCGGCGGCGGCGGGGGCGGGGCGACGCTCTCGGCCGATGCCGGCGCGCACACCTTCGCGTGGGATCTGCGCGTCGAGCCGGCCGACGTGCTCGACGGGGCCGTCTTCCAGGGAAGCGCCCAGGGCCCTCGCGTGCCGCCCGGGGACTACACCGTCGAACTCGATCTCGGCGACCGCACCCTCGCGCAGCCGTTCACGGTCGTGCGCGACCCGAGGGTGGAAGTGACGGACGACGAACTGCGTGCACAGTTCGAGTTCCTGCTCGAAGCGAGGGACCGGCTGACCGAGACGATGGAACTTGTGGCGAGGATCCGCGACCTGCGGACCCGGGCCGAGCAGGCCGTGGAGCGCGGCGGGGGCGGCGACCGCCTGCGGGCCGCGCTCTCGGAATTGAACGGCGAACTCTACCCCGTCGAGGAACGCCTCGTGCAGTACCGGGCGCGCGCCGGCCAGGACCTCATCGCGAATCCCACCGCGATCGACAGCAAGCTGGCGCGGCTGATGGGATTCGCATCGATGGGAGACGGTCCACCCACGCAGGGACAACTGGACCTGCTGGCCCGGCTCGCCGCCGGCATCGAGGAGCGCGCGGCGGCGGTGGACGAGATCGAGCGGACGACGTGGACGGATCTCGTGCGGCTCGTGCCCTGAGCCGCACGAGGGTGCCGCGATGAGCTGCCAGCGAGCTGCTAGCGGTCTCGCGTCGTAATGGCGATCGCGCCGACGAAGCCGTCTCCGCCGTAGCGCGCGGACGCCTCGGTCCGCGTCAGGATCTCGATCCGGCTGATCTCATCGATCGACAGGTCGCGGATCGCCCCGATCGCGTCGGGTTCCCGCCGCTCGTTGATCCTCAACTGGACGGACTGCATCGAGCCGGCGCGGGCACTCGACGTCGCCGCCATGAGCAGGATCACCTCTCCCACGCCGCTCACGCGCTCGAACCTCAGAAGCTGGTGCCTCCGCAGCAGGTCGTACACGCTCATCTCGGGCAGGTCGAGGAGATCGTCGCCGCGGATGATCTCGGAGCTGAACGCCCGCCCGGAGCCCCCGCTCCCCCCTCCCGCGAGCGATCCGACCTCTTCCCTCACGTCGGGCTCGCCTGTGAGCGAGATGAACAGGTCCTGCTGGGCGAGCGGCGCCGCCGTCGCGTAGGGGACAGCCTCGCCGCGCCGGTCCCCGAGGAGGGCCCGCAGCGAGACCTCCATGTCCTTCGGCAGACCGCACAGGATGTAGAGGCCTTCCAGGTTGGTCTGGACTTCGATGCGCTGCCTGGCATCGTCCTGCACCCAACTGGCGGCGACGGTCGCGCCGGGAACGACGGTTTGCGCCTCGGGATCCGTCAGGTAGCCCACGACGGCCGCCTGCGTCGCTTCGTCGCGGCCGGGACAGAAATCGGCGAACGACTGGGCCGCCGCCGTGTTCGCGATGACCAGAAACAGGACAGGCCCCGGAAGGCGCAGGAACAGGTGCCGCATGTCGATCTCTCTCCTCTTCGATGGCGGTGCGAGCGACCCACCGACCTTTTAGGATACTCCCGGTCCGATTCGTGTTTAGTTCGCCCCTACCCCGCAACATGCCGTGGGTGCCGCCCCGGGCGCACGGAGGAACCGCTGAACAATATCGACAGACGAGACTTCGTGCGCCGCGCCGGACGGTGGGCCGGGACCGCGGCGCTCGCGCCTTCGCTCGCGGGTCTCGCGGCGCGTGCCAGGCCGGCAGCCGCGTCCACGCCCGGGACGGCTCGCGGATCCGCCGGATATGGACCCCTGCGCCCCGCGGGGCCCGAACTCGCCCTCCCCGAAGGGTTTTCCTACGTCCTCCTCAGCGTGGAGGGCCGCCCGATGTCCGATGGCCGGCCCACGCCCCGCGCGCACGATGGCATGGGGCTCTTTCCGGTGAGCGACGACGTCGTCCGACTGGTGCGAAACCATGAAGACCAGGACCCGCCCGGCGTCGCGGTCCCGCTCGTGTCCCCCGAATTGGCGTACGACCCGCTCGCGGGCGGCGGCACGACGACGCTGGAGGTCCGGATCGAGGCGGACGGGCGTGCGGTCCTCGTGCGCGACTTCGTGAGCGCGGGGGGGACGATGATCAACTGCGCGGGGGGGACGACGCCGTGGCGCAGTTGGCTGACGTGCGAGGAAACGACGTTTGGACCGGGGCGCGGCTGGACCGTGCCGCACGGGTACGTGTTCGAGGTCCCCGCCGACGCGGACGAACCGGTCCGGGCCGAGCCGATCCGGGACATGGGACGGTTCACGCACGAGGCCATCGCGGTGGACCCCGCGACGGGGTTCGTCTACGAGACGGAAGACTACAACCGCCGCTCCGGCTTCTATCGCTTTCGGCCGCATACGCCCGGCGTTCTCCGGGACGGGGGCGCGCTGGAGATGCTCGCCGTGCGGGGGGCGCCGCAGGTGGACCTCCGCACCGGCCAGCGGCCGGGCGAGTGGCGCGGGGTCGAATGGGTGCCGATCGAGAAACCCGACCCGCCCGAGGCCGAGCGCAACTCGACCGCGGTGTGGATGGAGGGATTCGAGGCGGGCGGGGCCCGGTTCTCCCGGCTCGAAGGCTGCTGGCACGCGGATCGGAGCATCTACTTCCACGCGACGAACGGGGGCGACGCCCAACTGGGACAGGTCTGGCGGTACGTGCCGGACGAAGAGGCGCTCGCGCTCGTCTTCGAGTCTCCCTCGGAGGATGTGCTCTCCGGTCCGGACAACATCACGGTGAGTCCCCGCGGCGGGATCCTCATCTGCGAGGACAACTCGGGCGAGACGCACCTCCGGGGGCTTTCGCCCGCGGGGGAGATCTTCCCCTTCGCCCGGAATGTCCTGAACGAGCGCGAGTTCGCCGGCGCCTGCTTCAGTCCCGACGGCCGGACGCTGTTCATCAACCTCCAGGGCGACACGATCTCGATGGGCCCCGGGAATCTCGGCCAGACGTTCGCCATCTGGGGACCCTGGGAGCGAGGGCCGCTCTGAGCCGGCGCGGGGCGGCCCTCGGCGTGGCGCTCGCCGCCTCGCTCTCGGGCCAGGCCTGCGTGTGGTCTGTGCCCCTCGCAACGACGCCGTCCGCCGACCCGCCGCCCTACGCCGACCCGCCGCCCTACGCCGACCCGCCGCCCTACGCCGTCGGCTGGACGCAGACCGGTCTCGCCTCGTGGTACGGGGAGCCGTTTCACGGTCGGACCACGGCGGCCGGCAACACCTACGACATGGATGCCATCTCCGCCGCCCACCGCACGATCCCGTTCGGGACCCGGATCCGGGTGGACAACCTCGACAACGGGCGCTCCATCGACCTCGACGTGACAGACCGCGGCCCCTTCGTGCCCGGCCGCATCGTGGACGTGTCCCGAGGGGCGGCGAGGGAGCTCGAAATGATCGGTCCCGGTACGGCGCGCGTGCGCATCACCGTCCTCTCGGCGGCGACCCCGGTCTCCGCGCGCGGTGGCTGCGTTGTCGTCCAGGTCGCCTCCTTCCGGGAGCGCGGAAACGCCGAGGCGACGCGGCGGGAGGTCGTGCGGGCGGGGTTCGAAGCCTCGATCGAACCGTACGAGAACATGTATCGCGTCGTGGCCGGCCCCTTCGCGGATGAGCCGGCCGCCGCGCGCGCGCGCGACACGCTGGGAGGGTTCATGCGCCGCTGCTGACGGCCGGCAGGCCGGGGCGGGGGGAGGCCGGCCGCCCGGTCAGCCCGTGACCTCGATCGCGCTTCAGTCGTGCTAGTGTCGTCACAATCCGGAATAGCGAAGGTCGGGTGCCTCGGGTAACTTTCGGCACCCCCTGACTGCTCGCCGTCCGCGAGGCGGCACGGTCCCCCGGGGTCCAGGAACCCGGGAAGGCCGGAGGCAGCGGTCTCCTGGTGGAGGATGTATGCTTCGCAGAACTCACGCGCTCGTCGCGCTCGCCGCTCTCGCGGTCTTCTCGGGTCCCGCCGCTGACGCGCTGGAAGGGCAGGCCGGCCGGTATTTCGGCCGGAACAAGGTCGTCTACGAATCCTTCGACTTCGAAGTGCTCAAGACGCAGCACTTCGACATCTACTACTACGAGGAGAGCGCGGCCGGGGCGCAGATGGTGGGCCGCCTGGCGGAGCGCTGGTACGCCCGCCTCTCCCGGGTGCTCAATCACGAGTTCCGCCAGCGCCAGCCGATCATCCTCTACGCCGACCATCCGGACTTCGAGCAGACGAACACCTCCGGCCAGTTCATCGACGAAGGCACGCAGGGCTTCACGGAGATCCTCAAGCGGCGGCTCGTCATGCCGATGATGGTGTCGCTCCACGAGACCGATCACCTGCTCGGCCACGAACTCGTGCACGCCTTCCAGTTCGACATGACGGGGCAGGGGACGGGAGGCCCCGGGCTGGACGTGCCCGGCGCGATCCGGCTCCCGCTGTGGTTCATCGAAGGCATGGCCGAATACCTCTCGATCGGACCGATCGACCCGTTCACGACGATGTGGATGCGGGATGCCCTCGACCTGGAAGACGGGTTCCCGACGATTCCGGAACTCGCCGACAGGCGGTACTTCCCGTACCGCTACGGCCACGCGTTCTGGTCCTACATCGGCGGCGCGTTCGGGGACGACCGGATCGGCCGGATTCTGAACCTCGCCGCGCGCACGGGGAACGCGCTGGGGGCGATCGAAGCCGTCCTCGAGGTGCCGATCGGAGAGCTCTCGGACCGCTGGAAGAGCGAACTCGAGACCTATTTCGCGGACGCGCGCCAGGAGACACGCTCGCCCGACGACTACGGGCGCCGCGTCGTCTACGAGCCGCCCGATGAGGGCAAGCTTCACCTGGGCCCGGCGCTGAGTCCCAACGGCCTGGACATGGTCTACGTCTCGCAGAGCGACCTCTTCTCCATCGAGATGTTCGGGGCCGACGCGCGCACCGGAGAGGTGAAGCGCCGCCTCACGAACAACGCGGTCGACCCGCACTTCGAGAGCCTCCAGTTCATCCACTCGGCGGGGGACTGGCACCCGAACGGCCGGCACTTCGCGGTCGCCGGCATCAAGACGGGCAATCCGCTGCTCACGATCATGGAGGCCGAGAGCGGGAGCATCGTCGATGAGATCCCGGTCGAGGGGTTTCAGCTGGGCGCGATCTTCACGCCGAGCTGGTCGCCGGACGGGTCGCACATCGCGTTCAGCGGCCACTCCGCCGGGTTCACGGATCTGTACGTGATCAACGTCGAGACGGGGCAGCTCAGGCGGCTCACGGAGGACCCGTTCGCCGACCTCCAGCCCGCCTGGTCGCCCGACGGCCGGTCGGTGGCGTTCGCGACGGATCGCTTCACGACCGACCTGGAGTTGCTCGTCCCGGGGACGTACCAGGTCGCGCTGCTGGACCTGGAGAGCGGGGAGATCGAGCCGCTGCCGGGCTTCGACGACCAGTTCCGCAACTACAATCCGCAGTGGTCCCCGGACGGCGAAAGCCTGTACTTCGTGTCGGACCACGACGGGATCGCCAATCTCTACCGGCTCGACCTCGAGACGCGGGAGCGGTACCTCGTCACCGACCTGTGGACCGGCGTGAGCGGACTCACGGCCATCAGCCCGGCCGTCTCCGTGGCCCGCGGCACGGGCGACGTCGCGTTCAGCGTGAACAAGGGCGGGCCGTTCAGCTACGAGATCTACGTGATCGACGACCCGGACGTCCTGGCCGGAGTGCCGGCGCCCGAGATGCTCGTGGGCGTCGACGCCTCGATCATCCCGCCCCGCGAGCGGCTGTCGACCGCGCACGCGGAGCTGCTCGGCAACGCCCGGCTCGGCCTGGCCGACCCGATCACCTTCGAGGACGCCGAGTTCCGGTCCCCGCTGTCCCTCGATTTCATCTCGCAGCCCACGATCGCCTTCGGGGCGAGCGACTTCGGCGTCTTCTTCGCGGGCGGCGCGGCGATGTTCTTCTCGGACCTGCTCGGCAACCGCACCCTCCAGACCATCCTCCAGGTCAACACCAGCTTTGGGGATCTGCTTCAGGGCACGGCGGCCCTCGCAGGCTACGAGAACCGGTCCAGTCGCTGGAACTGGGCCTTCATCGGGGGGCAGGTGCCGTTCGTCACGCGCCAGCTCGGGCTCCAGCCGATTCTGCTCGGGGGCAGGCCCGTGAACGTCATTCAGGACTTCCGCTGGTTCGAGATCAACCGGGAGTTGACGGGGATCGTCGCCTATCCCTTCAACCGGAACTCGCGCGTCGAGTTCTCCGCCTCGGCACGCCAGATCGACTTCGCCGGCGAGATCGAGGAAATCGCCTTTGACGCCTTCACGGGTCAGCCGTTGGTCAACGAGGTCACGGATCTCCCGGACTGCCAGGGGGACGTGCTGGCGCTCACGTTCAACAGTGATCCCTGCGCCTTTGCGTCGCTGTACTCGGCGAGCGCAAGCGCCGCCCTCGTATACGACAGTTCGATCTTCGGCGGCACGAGTCCGATCGCCGGGCAGCGGTATCGTCTGGAGGTGGAGCCGGCCATCGGAACGCTGAACTTCCTCACGGTGACGGGTGACGTCCGCCGATACGTCCGCGCCGGGCCGTTCACGGTGGCCGGACGGGCCCTGCACTTCGGCCGCTGGGGGGGCGGGGCGGACGACCCGCGCCTGGGCCGACTCTATCTCGGGGTGCCATCCCTCGTTCGCGGGTACGACAACCGGTCCATCGATGTCGCCGAGTGCACGGTCGCGGGCGGCCAGGTCGGGTTCCTCAACTGTCCTCTCATCGGGAACCTGATCGGAAACCGCGTGGCGGTGGGGAACGTGGAACTGCGGCTTCCCCTCCTGGGCGGGATCGGCGTGGTCCGGGCCCCGGGCGTACCGCCGGTCGAAGTCGGCCTCTTCTACGACATGGGCAAGGCGTGGTCGGGCGACACGCCCCTGAACTGCCCGGAGGGAAACTGCTCGTTCGCGGACCGGACCTGGGTGTCGAGCGCCGGCTTCCTGACGAGAGTCAACGTCTTCGGCCTCATGATCGCGGAAATCAATTTCGTCCGCCCCTTCGATCGCCCCGGAAAGGGCTGGATCTGGCAGTTCAACCTGACGCCCGGCTTCTGACGGCGGGGATCGCGAACGCCGCGGCCGCCGCGGACGGCGATTCATGGGGCTGATCCGGAGCTGGCTGGTCAACGCGGCGGCGCTGTACGCGACCGCATGGCTCCTCGCCGGGGTCCGGGTCGACAGCCCGGAAGCGCTCATCGGAGGGGCGCTCGCGATCGGTCTCATCAACGCGACCGTCCGGCCGGTCCTGCGTCTCGTGACCTTTCCGATCACGGTCCTGACGCTGGGACTGTTCTACTTCGTCCTCAACGGCCTGATGTTCTACCTGGCCGCGTCACTGATCCCGGGGTTCGAACTCGCCGGTCTCGTCACGGCCATCGGCGGCGCGCTCGTCATGTCGATCGTCGCGACGGTGCTGCACGTCTTCCTCAAGCCGCGGAAGAAGAAGTAGCCCACGACGGCGCCGGACGTCGGCGGGCAGCTAGGCGTAGTAGGGATTGCTGCCGGCGGCGTGATCGGTCACGTCCTGCACGTCGACGATCTCCGGTGCCGCGTCCCGGATCATCTGCTTGATCCCCTGCGTGAGCGTCACCGAGGCCATGCCGCAGCCCTGGCAGCCGCCCCCCATCGTCACGTAGACGACGTTGTCGCGGATGTCGACCAGGCGCACGGTACCGCCATGCGACGCCACTCCCGGGTTGATCTGCTCGTCGATCACGCGGCGCACGCGGTCGACGAGGGGCCCGTCCAGCGGCGCGGAGCCGAGCGGCTGGATGTTGGGGTTGTTGAAATGAAAGCCCGAGCCCTGGAGCGACTCCACCCAGTCGATGCGGGTTCCGGAAAGGATGTCCACGCTCTTGGAATCGACGACGACCTCGAAGCCGGGGGTGTCGAACGACTGGTCCTCGGCTTCCCGCTCGAACGGCTCGATGAGCGCCATCTCGTACTCCGGCGCGATGGGGCTCGCGTTCTGAACGCTGACCCGTACCGCGAGGCCTTCCGCGGGGTCCTCGCTGATGAACGATCGGATCCGCTCGCTGGCGGCGTCCGTGAATGTCAAAAGATCCTTGTCGGACACGTTCTCTCTCTCCTTGGCGGTCTTGGCGGCCACGGCCGCCCTCAGGTCGCCCCCGCGGCCACGGCCGCCCTCAGGTCGCTCGCCGTATAGAGGACCATGGTCCGCAGACCCGCCCCCTCCAGCGTGGCTTTCCCCCCCTCCTCGCGGTCCACGAGGCCGAGTACCCCGAGCACCTCGCCGCGGGCCCGATTCACCGCCTCGACGGCCTGGAAGGCGGACCCGCCGGTCGTGATCACGTCCTCCACGACGACGACCCGCGCGCCGGGCTCGAAGCAGCCCTCGATCAACTGGCCCTTGCCGTGCCGCTTGGCGCGCTTGCGGACCGAGAACGCGTGGATCGGATCCCCGGCGCGCCAACTGGCGGCGGCGATGGCGTAGGCCAGCGGGTCCGCGCCCATCGTGAGGCCGCCGACCGCATCCGGCCGCAGTCCGGCGTCCCGAATGGCCGCGAGGCCGACCTCGCCCATCAGCACCTGTCCGTGCGCATGCATGGTCGAGGTCCGGCAGTCGATGTAATAGTCGCTCCGGGCGCCGGAGGCGAGCACGAAATCCCCGAGCCGGAACGAGCGCTCGGCGAGCAGGTTCAGAAGTCTCGTATGGGCGGAACTCAGCGGAACCTCCTGGTGTTCTGTGCCGAACTAGCTGACCTGGCGAATCGCCTGGCCGGATTCGGCGTCGCAGCGGGCACAGAGCCCGTACAGCTTGAGTTGACGTCTCAGTACCTGGAAACCCGACTGCCTGGCGACCTCCGTCTGGAGGCGGTTGAGTTCATCGCGCTGAAACTGGACCACGTCTCCGCACGCCGTGCAGATCAGGTGGTCCTGCTGCGCCGGGCCCACCTGCGCCTCGTATCGCTTGAACCCCTCGTCGAAGTCGTGCTCCGTCGCGAGGCCGACGCGAACCAGGAGGCTCAGGGTCCGGTAGACCGTCGCTTTCCCCGCACGCTCGCCGTCGTCCCGCAGACGCTCCACGACCTCGTCCGCCGAGAGTCGCTGCCCGGACTCGAACAGGACGCGCGAGATCGCTTCCCGCTGATGGGTGACGGGCAGATGATGCTCCTGCAGCGCGGCCCGGAAGAGGCCGAGCATCACGGCGGCGCAGCCGAGAGGCGGTCGGGGGGTGAGGGTGTCCGTAGTCATGGTGCTGGTGGTCGTGTTCTCAACGCGCTGAGAAGATAAGCGCGCTCGTCACGCCTGCAACCAGCGCGCCTCGAAGTCGTCCACGACCTGCCTCAACAGCCGATCGACCGGGGAGGCCGGCCGGGGCGTGAGGTATCGGTCCGAGAAGCGATTGAGCGCGACGCGGAGGGCCGTGAAGGCCTTCGCGGCGTCGCGATAGCAGCCGTCGAGTTGCTGGCGGCGCGCGAAGGGGGCGTCGGCGGCCAGCGAGAAGCCGGTCTGGCCCATGGCTTCGTAGTAGCCGAGGTCGGGTCCCGCTCTCCGTCGCTCCCGCGTGCAGATCCAGTCCGGGAAGAGGCCCGACAGCCAGAGCGAGAAGTTGCCGAGATGCGCGCTGAGCAGAAAGCTGCGGCGGCCATCCGATTCGGCGATCTCCGCCACCAGGTCGACGAGATAGCGGTACTCGCGTTCGTCGTATTCGGCGATCCGGTGGGCCCGCGCTTCCCTCGCGAAGTGGAGGAAGATCGAAGTCACGTAGTCGGCCATGAGGCGGGACTCGACGCCGCCCTCGAGCAGGCTGTGACGCAGCGCCACGTAGGAGAAGAGCGCCAGCGGGAGCGCCGAGAGCCCCGGTTCGGCGGCGAGCGCGCCGGGCGCCTTAGGGTGATCGAGCAGCGCGTCGATCCCCCGCTCCGAGACCAGCGTCTCGAGGCGGGTCCGATCTTCGCCCTCGCGGGCGAGCAGGTAGACGAGCCGGGCCGCGTCGTCCCGTCCGAAGGAAGCTCTGACATCCGGAAGAATCATGCCGCTCCCCCTTCCCATGGTCCCGTCCCGTCGACCCCGCCACCTCGTTCCATACCCCACGTTCCATACCCCAACCTCGCCTGCTAGTTTTCTTTCCGGGAGGGGAAGCCGCAACGGAGTCGACCCGGATGACGATGATCTGACATGCTGAGAAAACGATGGAAAGAACCCGGATTCGTGTTGCTGGCGGCCCTTGCGGCCGTCCTTGTGGCCGGCCTGGGAGCGTGCGGTTCGGCGGACGCGGGCGTTCGCGACAACGCCGCCGACGTCGCGGCGAATGGCGGGCAGGCCGCCGAGGCGGGAACGGCCGCCGTCTCCCAGGCCGTGGAACTGGTTCCGCTCCGCGTGGGCGGGATCGAGATCCGGGTCGAGGTCGCCGACGACGCCGACGAGCGCCAGCGCGGCCTGATGTACCGGGAGTCGCTCGAGGAGAATCAGGGGATGCTGTTCGTCTACCCCGAGCAGCGCACCCTGGGCTTCTGGATGAAGAACACGCTCATCCCCCTCGACATCGCGTACATCGACCGCGAAGGGCGCATCGTCGACATCCAGCAGATGGAGCCGCAGACCACGGAAACCCACGACTCGACCGCGCCCGCCATGTACGCGCTGGAGATGAACCAGGGATGGTTCGAGGCCAACGGCATCCGCGTCGGCGACCTCATCGAGTTCTAGCATGGACCATCGCATAGAGAAGGACTCCATGGGGGAGATGGCGATTCCCGCCGACCGGCTCTACGGAGCGCAGACGGAGCGGGCCCGCCAGAACTTCCCCATCTCCGACCTCCGCTTCGGGCGCCGCTTCATCGAGGCGCTCGGCGCGATCAAGCTGGCGGCTTCCCGCGTGAACCGGGAACTGGGACTCCTCGACCCCGGACTCGGCGAGGCGATCGAGCGGGCGGCCGGCGAGGCCATGACCGGGGAGCTGGATTCGCACTTCGTGCTGGACATCTTCCAGACCGGGTCGGGCACGTCGACGAACATGAACGCGAACGAGGTCATCGCGAACCGCGCCATCCAGTTGCTGGGCGGGGTCGTGGGTTCGCGGAGCCCTGTCCACCCCAACGACCACGTCAACCTGGGACAGTCCTCGAACGACGTGATCCCCACCGCCACCCACGTCTCGGGACTGGTCGCGATCGAGCACGAGCTTCTGCCCGCGCTGGAGCGGCTGCGCGCGGCGCTCGCGGAGAAGGCGGAGGAGTTCGATCACATCGCGAAGGCCGGGCGCACGCACCTGCAGGACGCGACGCCCGTCCGCCTGGGACAGGAGTTCGGGGGCTACGCCAGCCAGGTGGGGCACGGGATCCGGCGCGTCGAGGCCGTCCGTCCCGCGCTCGCGGAACTCGCCATCGGCGGGACGGCGGTGGGCACCGGCATCAACACGCCCGCCGACTTCGGCGCGCGGATGTCGGCCGCGCTGAGCGAGATCCTCGGGGTCGAGTTCGTGGAGGCGTCGAACCACTTCGAGGCGCAGTCGGCGCGCGACGCGGTGGTCGAGGCGAGCGGGGCGCTGCGAACCGTCGCCGTGAGCCTGACCAAGATCGCGAACGATCTGCGCTGGCTCTCATCCGGTCCGCGCACGGGGCTCGGCGAGATCAACCTCCCCGCGGTGCAGCCGGGCTCGTCCATCATGCCGGGCAAGGTCAACCCCGTGATGGCGGAATCGGTGCTTCAGGTCTGTGCGCAGGTCATCGGCAACGACGCCGCGATCGTCGTGGGCGGGCAGTCGGGGAACCTCGAACTCAACGTCATGATCCCCGTGATGGCCCACAATCTCCTCGAGAGTGTGCGGATCCTCTCCACGGCGAGCGTCGAGTTTGCCGAACGCTGCGTCCGGGGGATCACGGCGAACGAGGAGCGCTGCCTGCGGAACGCGGAATCCACCGCGGCGCTCGCCACCGCGCTCGCGCCCGTCATCGGGTACGACAAGGCGGCCGAACTGGCCAAGCTGAGCCTTGCGGAAGACCGCACGCTGAAGGAACTCGTGCTGGAGCAGGGGCTCGTCGCCCCGGCGGAACTCGACCGCATCCTCGATTTCCGCGCGATGACCGAGCCCGGCTAGCCGCTGCCCGGCCAGCCGCTAGGGGACGGGGACGAGCGCCTCCGGTAGCAGTCGGTTCACCGTGAGGCTGGAGAGCCGGAAGACTTCGGTGCCGTCCGCGAGGCGGGCGACCCAGTCTCCTCGTTCCTCGTCCTCCAACAGGAGGATCGAGAGTTCGAGTTGCCGGCCCGTGACATCGGCGGACCCCTCCGAGAACACTTCGAACCATCCGTCCGGGAGCGTGAAGTCGGCGACCGCCTCTTCCTCCGCCGTGGGGAAGCCGGAAGCGGAGACGGAGGGCAGGATGGCGAGGAGCCGCTGCACGAGCGCCGAGTCCGCCGGAGCGTCCCCCGCCGCGTCCCCCGCGAACCACCCGTCGTCGCTCCGGCGCAGCACGGCCTCCCGTTCCCCGCGCCGCATGAGGATTTCGCGTACGGCGGCGGTGTCCACGGAGGCGATCAGGCGTGGGCGCCAGCCGTCGCGGTCGCGGTTCAGGTAGCCCCCGACCGGACCGTCGAGCCGGTAGACGACGTCGTCGCCGGGAAGGCGCACGAAGTAGCCCCCGGAGCGCGTGTCGCGGTCGCCGAGATGGAACCGCTGCACCTCGCCCCCGGCCGTCCGCACTTCGACGCGCCGGCCGCCCTCCGCGACGCCCAGGCCGGCGTGATTCGAGGGGTTGCGGGCGACGAGTTCGGACGAGAAGAGCTGTCCGATCACCTCCAGGAGGTCGCGGATCTTCGGTTCGTCCGCCACGTATCCGTCGACCGTCCACCCCGCGTCCGTCCGCTCGAGCCGCACCGTGCCGGCGTTGTCCGCGAGCCCGATGTCCACGCTCGCAATCGTGTCCGTCACCGTGAAGGAGAACCCGTCCCCGACGTCCAGCGTCCCCTCCTCGCCGCCGCCCCTGAACAGCCGGGGCAGGGTGAGAAGGACGGCCACGCCGAGCACGATCGCGATGACCTTCAACTGCTTCGCGTTCATGTGAGCGCCCCTCCCTCCGTGAAGGAGCGCTGCTGCACCTGCCGCCGCCGCGCGAGCCGCAGCACGCCGATGAGGACGAAGAGCAGCGGGACGCCGACCAGATTTCCGTACCGCGTCAGGTCCGGGAGCCACTCGTTGGGGAAGAGCAGCAGCGGCGGGGCGCGGTCCTTGGATCGGATCGAGATCAGCGCCTCGTCCTGGGCGAGCCAGTCGATCGCGTTCTGGAAGAAGATCATCCCGGCCAGCCCGGACATCGATTGCGAGAGCGTCTCATCGTGGATCAGCGACGAAGAGCCCGCGAGGACGATGCGGCCGCCGCCCGGCTGCGTGTAGGCGACCGCGAGCGTCTCCATCGCCACGTCTTCCTCGGAGATCTGTCCATCCGGCGCGATGATGGTCTCCCACTCCTGCATCGCGTCGATCGAGAGCGGGGTCGCCAGTCGTCCGCCTCCTTCCGAAGTCGTGAGCAGCGGGGTGACCACGGTGCTGTCCTCGACCTCGACGAGGAGCGGGCTTCCGAACCGGATCGGCACGTTCGCCACGCCGTCCACGATCACGTGCCCGGAGGCGGGCTGGGCGAGCATCCAGGGCGGATAGTCCACGATGAAGGCGCCGCCCTGGGACGGCACCTGCACCCGTTCGTTGAGCAGGAAGTCGAAGGCCATCGACGGGACGATGCCGAGTCCCCGCGCCTGCAGCAGCGAATCGAGCGCCGGATCGAAGGTGGGGCCGGCGTAGCGCGCCTGCATGTCCGCCGTCACGCCGGACTTCAGCACGAAGAGGCTCCCGCCGTCGTCGACGAAGCGGCTCAGGATCTCGCCCGCCGCGGGCTCGAGCGGCATCTGGCCGCCGGCGATCACGAGGACGTCGATCGAGTCCGGCACCGCCACGGTCGTCGAGTCGACGCGGAACTCCATCAGGTCGTACTCCAGGGCGAGGCGGCCGCGGGCGAGCCGCAGCCCCGCGCCCAGGCTCAGTTCGCCGTGCCCGGTCAGGATCCCGATCATGGGGCGTTCCGGCCGCGTGAGGGCGCGGATCATCGTGGCGAGACGGTACTCGAGGTCCGCCGTCTGCCGGATCAGCGGGATGATCTGGCTCTCGCCGGCGTACTGGACCGCGAGCGCGAAGTAGCGCTCCTGGTACGACACCTCGTCATCGGCCATGACCTGGAAGGGCACGGCGCGGATGCCGAGCAGCCCCGCCTCCTCCCGGGCGTCCGGGTCCTCGTCGGGATCGAGGCGCACGAGGTTCACGTTGGCGCCGCCGGTCGCGTCGAGATCCCGGAGCAGGTCGTCCACGTCCCGGCCTACCGCCGCCAGTTGCGCCGGCAGTTCGGCGGACTGGAAGAGCTTGAGCGTGACGAGGTCGTCCACGCCGCGCAGCAGGTCGGCCGTCGGCGGGGACAGCGTGTAGACCTTGCCGGGCGTGAGGTCGAGCCGGCCGCGCAACTGTGCGCCCGCCAGCGCGGCGAAGATCGCGATCCCGACCAGGCCGAGCACCCCCACCCGCAGCCGCCCGTACGCCGGCCGTTGGCGGCTCAGGCGTTCGCGCATGACGGAGAAATACGTGAGCGAGAGGAACGCCGTCCCGAGCGCCGCGAAGTACAGGACGTCCCGCAGGTCGATCACGCCTCGCGCCACGTTCGAGAAGTGCCCGAGCACGCCGAGACGCGCCGCCACCGCCGCGAGCGGGCCGGGGAGGGAGAGGGTGACCGTGGGGAGTCCGATGAGGTAGAGGGCGAAGCTGACCGTGACCCCGATGATGAACGCGGTCACCTGGTTCCTCGTGAGCGAGGACGCCCACAGACCGACCGCGATGAGAGCCGATACGAGGAACATCGATCCCAGGTACTGGGAGAAGACGACGCCCCACTGGAGGTCGGCGCCGAGCGTGAGGCCGAGAGGAATGCCCAGCGTCCCCGCCATGGCGATCAGCAGGAAGAAGAGGACGCCGAGGAACTTGCCGAGCAGGAACTCCACGACCTGGATCGGCTGTGCGAGCACGAGTTCGAGCGTCCCCGCGTTCCGCTCCTCCGCGAACGACCGCATGCAGACGGCCGGAATGAAGAAGAGCAGGAGCCACGGAAGCAGGGACAGCATCGGCCGCAGCGACGCCTCGCCCAGGAGGTAGGCCTCCTGGAAGTAGAAATAGAAGTTGATCCCGAGGAAGATGACGAGGAGGATGTAGGCGGTGGCGTGGTCGAAGTAGCCCGCGAACTCCCGCTTCGCGACGGTGAGGATGCGGCCGATCATCCGTCCACCTCCTCGCCGGCTTCCGGTGCCTCGTCGCCCGTCGCGTCAGGCGTCTCGGCGGTGAGCCGGTGGAAGAGATCCTCCAGGCTCGCCTGGGCGAGGTGCAGTTCCCACAGCGGCCAGTCCCGCGCCGCGGCGAGCCGCGAGATGTCCGGGCGCGGGTCCTGGCCGGAAGCGCCCTCGACCGCGAACCGGGCGCGCCCGCCCGCGTCCGCCTCGAGGGTGTCGGCCCGCGCCACGGCGGGGAGGTCGCCCAGGGCCTCCGCGGCGACGTCCGCGGGCGCGTCGAGTTCGACCATCACGCGGGCGCCGCCATGTCCGGCGACGAGCGCATCGACGGAGCCATCCGCGACAATGCGCCCCTCGTTGATGATGACGACGCGCGAACACGTCTTCCGCACCTCCTGCATCACGTGCGTGCTGAGGAGGACGGTGCGGTCGGTCCCCACGTCGCGGATGAGGCTGCGGATCTCCACGCGCTGGTTGGGGTCGAGCCCTTCGGTCGGCTCGTCGAGGATGAGAATCTCCGGCTGCGAGAGGATGGCCTGCGCGAGGCCGACGCGCTGCCGATACCCCTTCGAGAGCTGGTTGATCGGGCGGTAGTAGACGGCTTCGATGCCGGTCTGCGCGACGACATCGTCCGTCCGCGCGCGGATCTCCTCGGTGCCCATCCCGCGCAGCCGGCCCATGAAGGTGATGTACTCGCCGGCGAGCATGTCCCGGTACAGGGGGTTCGTCTCGGGCAGGTAGCCGATGCGGCGCCGCAGTTCGACCGGGTGGTCCTCGATGGACAGGCCATCGATCGAGATCGTGCCCCCATCGGGTTCGAGATACTGCGTGAGGAGCCGCATGGTCGTCGTCTTGCCCGCGCCGTTCGGCCCGAGGAAGCCCACGACTTCGCCGCGGTCGATCGAGAACGTCGCGGAATCGACCGCGACGGTCTCGCCGAACGTCTTCACGACATCGGTCAGCGATACGAGTGACATGAGAGTGGCATGAGAGTGATATCGGATCCGGTTTGGAGGTGTGCGACGGGGCGGGAAAAGTAGATCGGGTGTAGCTTCTCCGCCATGAACGTACTCCTCGATGCGGCCCGGCGGGTGGTCGGCCTCGCGCTGGTCGTGCTCGTCGTCGTCCCCGTCTTCGTGGTCCTCGATCCGGCCGCGCCCCGCGGCGCGATGGACGACCTCATGCGCCGGTCGGGGTTCGAGCACTGGACGTACACGTGGGGGGTGGCGACCGGCGTCTGGACGCTGCTCGTGGTGGGGGTCGCCGTCCTCGCGGGAATGTTCGGGGGAGGGAGGCTGTCCGGCATTCTCACCCGGATGGGCCGGGCGATCGAACGGCCGCCGGCGTGGTCGGTGGCCGCGTTCATGGGGCTTCTCGGCGCCGGGCTCGCGACCGCGGTCGCGCTGGTCGTCTTCGAGGGACGCACGTTCTTCAACGACGCGAGCGTGCAACTCGTGCAGGCCCGATACTTTGCCGCCGGGAAACTCTCCGGGCCTCCCCTCGCGCTGCCCGAGTTCTGGACGATTCAGTTCATGGTGCCAACGGCGGCCGGGTGGGTGTCCCAGTATCCCCCGGCCCACGCCCTCTGGCTCGCGGCCGGCTTCAAGCTGGGAGGTCCGTGGATCGCGGTGGCGGCGACCATGGGCATGCTCGGCGTCTTCTCCGTCCTCTCCTTCGAGCGCCTGCTGCCCGACCGGATCGCGGCCGCGCGGCTCGGCGCCCTGCTCGCCGTCACGAGCCCCATGCTGCTGGCCCTCGCCGGGGCCTATATGAACCACGCCACCGTGGCCGCCTTCGCCGCGCTCGCCCTCTGGCTGTCGCTCCGGGCCGAGACGGGCCGGGCCGTGTGGGCGCTGGCGGCGGGCGGCGCGATGGGCGTCATGGTCACGACCCGCCCTATCTCCGGCCTGCTCATCGGCGCCGCCGTGACGGCCGGCGTGTGGCTCACCGCGCCGCGCCGGGAACCGGGCCTGCACCGGCCGTGGCTTCTGCGCCGCTTCGCCTGGTGGGCGCTGGGGGGCCTCCCGTTCGCGGTCGGCTTCGGCTGGTTCAACGCCCGCTTCTTCGGCAGCCCGCTCACCCTCGGCTACACCGCCGCCGCCGGCCCCAGCCACGGCCTCGGCTTCCACGTCGACCCCTGGGGCCGCATGTACGGCTTCACACAGGCGCTCGGCTACACCTCCACCGAACTCATTTCGCTCGGACGCGAACTCTTCGGCACAGTGCTGCCGGTTGCCGCGCTCATCGGACTTTACCTTCTCCTCGCCCGCCGCCTCGGGCGCGGCGAGCGCATCCTCGCCGCCTGGGCGCTGCTACCCGTCATCGCGAGCGCGCTGTACTGGCATCATGACCTCGTCGCCGGCCCCCGCATGCTCGGCGAGGCCGTCCCCGCCTGGTGCGCGCTCCTCGTGCTGGCGACGATCGGACTCGTGCGCGCTCCCCGTCGCCGCTGGCTCTCGGACGCGGTGGCCGTACTCGTCCTCATCGCCATCGGCTATGGTCTCGCAGCGGGGGGGCGGGGGCGCGTCGTGCGCTTGACAGGCCGCCTCGTGCCGGTTCCCGAGGTCACGGAGCCCAGCCCGTCGCTCGTCTTCGTGCACGAATCCTGGCAGGACCGGATCGGGGCGCGCCTCGCCGCGCGGCCCATGCGCCTCGACAGCGTCCGCGCCCTTCTGACGCAGTATGACCCCTGCCGTCTCGAAGGCGCACTCGTCGGGGCGCAGCGACCCGAAGAGGTCGAGGATCGTTGCCTGCGGGAGCAGGCCTCCGACCGACTCGGCCGGCTCGGTCTCACCGACTACCTGTGGCATGGCGACCTGCCCGGGCTCGGCGGCTCGGGCGTGCTATGGGCCCGGGATCTCGGCCCCGAGGCGAATACGCACCTCATCGAGAGCTACCCCGATCGAACACCGCTCCTCGCCATACCCGACCCCGAGCGCAGGGGCGACGGCCTCGTCGTCCCCTACCAGATGGGCGTGAATGCACTCTGGGGCCCCACCCCGCCGTAGCTGTAGGCGCCAGGGACGTTGGCGACCCTCACGCGGCCAGCGGCCTGGCGTCGTACTGCGCCCAGAGGACCCAGAGGGCCCAGTCGAGGTCCAGAGGGTCGCCCATCCAGAGGCTGGTCGCCGTCCAGGGGTCGATCCCCTCCTGCCGGTGCCAGTTCCGGAGCCCCGCATCGGCGGTTCGGGGCGCCTTGACGTCCTCATGCACCGGAGGCACGGCGGGCACCACGCGCCCGTTCGGATCGCGGAAGCGCGCCGCGCCCGCCTCCCCCATCTCCACCCGCCAGCCGCCCTCGTGCACGGCCCGGTGATGGAACCGGCACAGGAGGATCAGGTTGTCGAGCTTCGTCTCGCCCCCCTCGGACCAGGGGATGGCGTGGTGTGCCTGCGTGTAGCGGGAGCCGCAGCCCGGGAAGCGGCAGCCCCCGTCCCTGACGTCGAGCGCCTTGCGCAGCCGCCACCCCACCGTCCGCTGGCGGCGGCCCACGTCCAGCACCGAGCCGTCCGGCCCGCGCTTCACCTCCACGACTTCCGCGTCGCTGGCCAGTCGCCGGGACGTTCCCGCGGGAACGTGTGAGCCCTCCTCCGTGGCCAGGATCTCGGGGCCGCCGGCCACGGTGTGGAGCACCAGTTGGACCTTCGCCTCCGCGCGCTCCTCGAGCCACGCCCCGAGCGCGTCGTGGCGCCGCTCCCCCGGACTCGGCCGGAGCGCAAGCGGCCGGGGCGCCTGCGGCCGGGGCTCGGGCGTGGGCGGGTCCGGCTCCCCCATGGCCTCCCCCGTGGCTTCCCCGACGGCGGCGTCGGTCTCGCGCTCCATGGCGGCTTCGGCCTCGCGCTCCATGGCGCACTCCTGTCGGTGGAGTTCGTCGGCGGCCGCATCCAGCGTCTGCACGAGCAGGGCGCCCACCTCGGGCAGGAGCAGCCCGCGGACCTCGTACATGCCGTCGCCCGTCATCCGAACCGTCAGGTAGCGACGGGCCGCCATCTCCGACGCCCCGTCCAGCTCTGCGGAGGCCGCATCCGCGCTCCTCCACGCCCGCACGAGACGCTCCACCTGGCTCGCCGTGTGGTGGAGGGCGAACTCGACCAGCCGCGCCTCGCTCTCGGCCGTGGCCACCCGCGTCAACGCCCGGACCTTGGACCAGGAGAGCCGCCCCTTCTCCATCTCGGCCGAGGTCAACGGCAGCTCGGCGAGGCGGCGGGCCGCCCGCAGCCGCTCGCGAGCCGCGCAGAGGGAGATCCCGGCGCGCCAGTTGAGCCAGTGGGCGCAGGAGCGCCAGCCGCTCCAGCGTTCCTCCTCGTCGAAGCGGCGCAGCAGGGTCAGGAGCCGATACTGGGCGGCGTCGAGGTGGGCGCAGAGTTCGGCGATCTCGTCGCCGACGGGGTCACCGTTCAAGACCGCGGGGTGCGAGACCGCAGCGTTCGAGGCATCAGCGTTCGAGGCATCGCGGGCGTCGGGTGTGACAGGCATGGCTTCTCATCCGAATCTCAGGGTTCAGGGGCAGCCGGAGCGCCACCGCTCACAACTACGGTTTAGTACCCCGATCTTCGGTAAATGTTCGGGTCGCCTCTCAACGCGGCCTCAACCCGGGTCTCAAACGCCCGCGACGTTCCCGCGGGAACGTCGGCGACCAGTCAACGACCGTCGTGGCACCGTTCGAGGGCCGCCTCGAATGTCGGAGGGGCCTTGCTCAGGCGTGTGATTCCAGCGCTGTCGGAACGACGAGTTCGAGTTCCGTGTGGCGGGCGATGGTGTCGAAGTCGCGATTCCGGGCCAGCAGCGGGCGACGCGCATCCAGGGCCGCGGCGGCGACGAGGCAGTCGACCAGGGACCGAATCGTACGTCCCGCCCGCTGACACGTGCGGTAGATCCGCGCTGCACTCTGAAACTGGCCCAGCGAGTCGGGGACCAGGATCTCGAAGCGGCCGAGCAGCTTCAACAGATCCGACTCCTCGGTTTCGTTGCGACAGCCTGAAAGGAGTTCCATGACCGCGGGAGCGGGCGTGGCGATCGCATTCCCGGCCCGTACGGCGTCGTCCAGGTAGAGGTCGAAGGGGCTCTCGGTCTGGCGCAGGTACTCGATCCACGCGGACGTGTCGACGATCACAGGGGCTCGACCGTGTTGCCGTCTCGCATTTCGTCCAGATCTCCCGCCCATCCCGCGCCGCGCATGGCGAGCGCCTCCTCCTTCGTCATCGGGACGAAGGATTGGCGGAACACCGCTTCCTTCACGGCCGCCGACCAATTGGCTCGTCCGTACCGCTTGCGCACCGCCTCCAGATCGCGCTCCGGCAACCTCACTTCCAGATCGACGAACCGCAGGCCGGCGGACTCAGCGGCGCCGTATCGCGGCTCCGCCTCGCGCACGGCGAAGACGGAGCCGCCCCTCAGCTCACGCGCCCGCGCCTCCCGCAGCGCCCGCCGCACCCACGCGGACACCGTGACCCGGTTGCGCCGCGCCGCATCGCGGATCTCATCCAGCTCCGCCTCCGGCATCACTACCTGCAGTCGTGTGCTCATATCATGAGTATATCATACTCACGTCGTGTCCCGCCACACGAAGAGACTCTGGAGCGTGGCGGCGATGGCGAGCCCTCCACAACTTCGATGAGGACCGAAACTTCACCTGGCAGGAGGGCTATGCGCACCTCGCGTGGCGGATCTTCGGCATGGGCGGCCGCGGTCGCTCTTTTTTCGCTCGTCGGCGCGGTCGCGGGGCAGGACCGGCCGCTATCGGCCGACTTCCCCGAGGTGTATCGGGTCGGGGGCTTCGACGCGCCCGAATGGGCGGAGTTCGCCGGCGCGCCGGTGGTGGCGTTCGACGCGGCGGGTCGGCTGTACGTCCAGGAGGGAACCGCCATGTCCTCCGTCCTCGGCGGTTCCGCGGGGCCCGTGGTCGTGATCGATCCGGGCGGGAGCCTGATCCGGACCGTCGGAGGGGCGGGGGAGGGGCCCGGCGAGTTCGACGAGCCCCGCGGGCTCGTCGTCTGGCGGGACGGTCGCCTGGCCGTCGCGGATGTCGGCCACAACGCCTACCAGCTGTTCACTCCCGACGGCGAGTTCGAGCGGCTCGTCCGCATGGGGGGCGGGGCCGGCGGGTTCAGCGGTCTAATGAACGAGCGTTCCCGTCTGCGGCCCGATCCTGCGGGGCCGGCTCTCATCGCACAGGGCATATCGTCGGGGCAAAGCGCGTTCACGAGCGCCGTCGGCAGAATGTTCGGGGCGGAAGGGGCGGAGGAGGGCCGGGTAGACGACCGGGGGCTCGAACGCCTCCGGCTCGATGGCGAAGATGTCGTCGCCGAGAGGCTCCTCCAAGGATGGCGGCCCGCCACCGACGACGACGGGCAGGAGTCGCCCCTCGACCTCTCGGACCCCACGTCGATCATAGGCACCATCATGGGCGGCGAGCGATGGTTCGAACCCGAGTTGCTGTGGGATCTGCTGCCGGACGGCGGAATCGTGTACTCGGACTCCAGCTCCTACAGGATCCGGGTGACGGACCCCGCGGGGCGCGAGATCCGGACCCTGACGCGCCCCTTCGCCCCGAAGCCCGTCACGCGAGGGGTCCGTTCCGCCATGCGCGACCGCTCGCTGGCGAGGCTCCCCGAGGGGGACGGAAGCGACATGCGGGCGGC
The DNA here is from genome assembly GCA_026914155.1 of Candidatus Palauibacter rhopaloidicola. Lineage (GTDB taxonomy): Bacteria > Gemmatimonadota > Gemmatimonadetes > Palauibacterales > Palauibacteraceae > Palauibacter > Palauibacter rhopaloidicola. The sequence continues at coordinate 38,045 of JAPPGH010000028.1, forward strand.
GATCCGCGAACAGATCCGGAACCGCGGGTTCATGGACGAGATTCCCGTGCTTTCGGCGCTGCGGACGACGTGGGACGGCGCGCTGTGGATTCAACGGCGCGGCGAGGAGCCGTGGGACGAGGACGGCCCCATCGACGTGATGCGCGCGGATGGCGCGTATGTCGGTACGTTCGCCGCTGGAGCCACGGAAGTGCCGGACGCCTTCGGACCGGACGGCCTCGTCGCCTTCGTCGAACGCGACGAGCTCGACATCCCGAGCATCGTGGTCCGCAGAATCCCCGTCGAGGTTCGCTGACCCTTTCCCCGCGCCGACGCCGGGATCTGGCGCCAGGCCGCTACGAGGAGTCGGTGTCGAAGGCGGTGTCGAAGGCGGCGTCGAAGGCGGTGGCGGAAGGCGGGAAGGTGAGGGCGCGGAGCCGCTCGCACGCTTCCCGGGCCCCGTGCTCTCGGTCCATGCCGCTGTCCTCCCACTCGATCGAGAGGGGGCCGTTGTAGCCGACCCGGTCGAGGGCGCGCAGGACCTCCTCGAAGTCCACGCGCCCGCGCCCGATCGAGCGGAAGTCCCAGCCGCGGTCCGCGTGCCCGAAGTCGAGGTGGCCGCCGAAGACGCCGGAGCGGCGCGGGGTGTCGGACCACCACACGTCCTTCATGTGGGCGTGGTGAATGCGGTCGCCGAATTCGAGGATGAAGCCGACGTAGTCCACGCCCTGGTAGGCGAGGTGGCTGGGGTCGTAGTTGAAGCCGAACGCGGCGCGCCCCGCCACGGCGTCCACGGCCCGCGCCGCGCTGGCGGCGTCGAAGGCGATCTCGGTGGGGTGCACCTCGAGCGCGAACTTCACGCCGGCCGCGTCGAAGGCGTCGAGGATCGGGTTCCAGCGGTCGGCGAAGTCGGCGAAGCCGGCGTCCACGAAGCCGGGCGGGTGCGGGGGGAAGGCGTAGGCGGCGGCCCAGATCGAGCTGCCGGTGAAGCCGTTCACGACCGGGACGCCGAGCGCAGCCGCCGCGGCCGCCGACCGGCTCATTTCCGCTGCGGCCCGCCGCCGCACGGCCTCGGGGTCGCCGTCGCCCCACACGCGCTCCGGCAGAATGAGCTGGTGGCGGGCGTCGATCGGATCGCACACGGCCTGGCCGACGAGGTGGTTGGAGATCGCGTGCACCCCCAGGCCGTGGGCCGCCAGCAGGTCGCGCTGCCCGGCCGCGTAGCCGTCCTCCTCCGTCGCCCGCACGACGTCGAAGTGGTCCCCCCAGCAGGCCAGCTCGAGCCCGTCGTAGCCCCACGCCGCCGCCTTCGCCGCGAGGGTCTCCAGCGGCATGTCCGCCCACTGGCCGGTGAACAGCGTGATCGGTCGTGCACTCATCGCGTCGACTCCCCAGGCTCCTCGCGCTCGGCAGACGGCTCTCCCGGCGGTTCGTAGCGCGCGTCCACCCACCCGCCGCGCCGCCCGCTCTCCACCGCCCGCTCGAGGAAATGAACCCCGCGCGCCCCGTCCCACACCGTGGGAAAGTCGAGCTCCGCCCCGTCCGGCGTCCGCCCTTCGTCGAGCGCGCCGATGGTCGAGATCACGTTCCGGTACAGGTTCCCGAACCCCTCGATGAACCCCTCGGGATGCCCCGGCGGGACCCGCGACGCCCGCGCGGCCTCGGGCGAGATCCAGCCGTGCCCGCGGCGCCGCGCGCGCGCCCGCCCGTCCGGCGTCCGGTGCCACAGCGTCTCCGCGTCGTCGTGCCGCCAGGCGATGGAGCCCTCGCTCCCGAACACGCGGATCGCGAGTCCGTTCTCCTCGCCCGCCGCCACCTGCGACACCGTGAGCGTCCCGCGCACCCTGCCACTCCAGCGCATGAGCAGGCTCGCGTCGTCCTCCAGGCGCCGCCCGGGCACGAACGTCGTCAGCTCGCCGCACAGCGCCTCGACCTCCAGCCCGGTCACGTAGCGGGCCAGGTGGTGCGCGTGCGTCCCGATGTCCCCCAGCGCCCCGGCCACCCCCGCCCGCGCCGGGTCCGTGCGCCACACCGCCTGCGGGTGCCCGGTCTCCTCCAGCGGCGTCGCCAGCCACCCCTGGAAGTACTCAAGTTGCACGCGTCGTATCTCCCCCAGCGTCCCGCCGCGCACGAGGTGGCGTGCGTCCTTGATCATCGGATAGCCGCCGTAGTTGTGCGTGAGGGCGAAGACGCGATCTCCGGCCGCCACGAGCCGGCACAGCGCCTCTGCGTCCCCGAGGTCCGTCGTCAACGGCTTGTCGCACACCACGTGGAAGCCCGCCTCGAGGAAGGTCCGCGCCACGTCGAAATGGAGATGGTTCGGCGTGACCACGATCACGAAGTCCAGCCGGTCGCCTTCGGCACGCGCCGCCTCGGCCTCCGCCATCTCGGCGTAGCCGCCGTACACGCGGCCCGGGTCCAGTCCGATCTCGGCCCCCTTCGCCGCCGACCGCTCCGGGTCCGACGAAAAGGCGCCGGCCGCGATCCGGGCGAGACCGTCCAGTTCCGCGGCCATCCGGTGTACGTCTCCGATGAAGGCGCCGGGGCCGCCCCCCACCATCCCGTAGCTGAGGCGCCGCCTCATCCGTCGCCCGACTCCGTCCCGATCCGCACGGCCCGGTATCCGCCGGTCCGCCGGTCGCGCGCATAGAGGAAGCCGAAGATGAGGATGAGCGCTCCCGTGAACGGAAGGATGTACCGGAACGAGACCCGCCCCCCGTAGTTGTCCGCCGGCCCGAGGATGGCGTTGGCTCGCCCCGCCAGCGCCTCATCCCCCCCGGAGTTGATGATGGCCCGCAGCGCGTTCGCCGTGACCGACTCCGGCAGCGCGCCATCCGGTCCCGCGCCGGCGAGCGCCTCGCCCACCGCCTCGCCCGCCGCCGCCAGATCCGGGGCGGTGCTCTCGTCGGCCCCGGCGAAGGCGGCCGCCGCATCGGCGAACAGCGCCTGCGTCTCGACCGCCGGAAGCCGCTCGTGCCCCACCTCGTCGGCGATCCTTCCCATCCACGGCGTCGTCCACAGCCCGACGACCGCCATCCCCGTCGCCCCCATCATCCCCAGTCCGAGCGCGCCGGAACGCGGCACCCGCTCCGACACGAAGCCGAGCATCGTCGGCCAGAAGTAGCACACGCCGACCGCGAACACGGTGGCCGAGGCGAACGCCATCACGGTCGTCTCCGCGTAGCTGAGCCACAGCAGCCCCACGACGGAGATCGCCGCACTCGCCGACAGCACTCCGGTCGGCGAGAGCCGTTCGACCGCGAACCCGGCCCTGTACCGGAGAATCGCCATCAGGCCGTTGATCCAGGCCAGCACGAGGATCCCCGGAATCCCGCCCGCCTCCAGCACGGCGGGCACCCAGCGGTTCGGCCCCAGTTCCGTCGAGGCCGTGACCGCCATGCAGGCCAGCATCAGGATCATCAGCGGCGTCATGAACGTGGCCTTGAACATCTCCGTCATGCCGACGCCGGCGCGCACGCCCTCGGTCGGCGGGAACTCCTCCCGCCACATCAGGTGACCGTAGATGAGGGTGGGGATGAGGATGAGGCCGATCTTCAACTGCCACGCGGTGAGCCCCGCCCAGTCGAGGCCGAAGGCGAGCACGGAGCCGATCACGATCCCGCCCGGGAACCAGACGTGGAACTGGTTCAGCTTGACCGTTTTTCGCTCGGGATAGAGCGCCGCCACCAGCGGGTTGCAGGCGGCCTCGACGAGCCCGTTCCCGAGCGCCAGCGTCAGCGCCCCGGCGAACGCCTGCCAGAAGCCGCCCGCCGTGATGAGCACGGCCGCCCCCACCAGGTGACACGCGAAGGCGAGCCGCAGAAGGAACCGCATGCCGAGAACGTCGCAGAAGGGCGCGAAGAGGACCTGCGACACGGCGAAGCCCCAGATCCCGGCGCCCGCGATCCAGCCGATATCGGAGTTCGTGAGCGTGAACTCGCCCTTCAGCGTGAGCATCACCGCGCCGACCACCGCGAACGTGACGGAGGTCGCGATGAGCGACACGCAACTGGCCAGGAAGAGCCGCTTCGGGCGGACGGAGGACGAGGTCGTATCCACGGAACACTCCTCGGATGGGGTCGGCGGGCACGCTAGCGCCGCCTCGTTCCAGTCCGCAACGGCGGCGGCGACCCTCGCGACCCTACCGGCCGCCGAACGCTTCGGTCTATTCTTTCCGGGCAGTCCACAGCGGGGCTCTTGCCGCGGGCTGCCAGGCCAGAAACCCAGGAGGATCCCGTGAAACGCCGCTCGATTCGTCGCCCGTCACTTGTCGCGCTCCCCGCCCCCGCGCTCCCCGCCCCCGCGCTCGCCCCCTTCGCGCTCGCCGTCCTCGCGTTCGCCGCGCTGCCACCGGGAGCCGCCGCCCAGTCCCGGCCCTACCAGCCGGAATCCGTGAGCGCGAGCGAGTACGCGCGCGCCGAGCAGTTCCTGCCCTGGCACGCCGAGAAGCTCACGTCCGGGGTCACGGTGAACCCGCGCTGGGTCGACGCGAACCGGTTCTGGTACCGCAACCAGGTGTTCGGCGGCCACCAGTTCATCATGATCGACGCCGCGGCCCGCACCCGCCGGCCCGTCTTCGACCACGACCGGCTCGCCGCCGCCCTCTCGGAGGCTTCCGACGAGAGCCACGAGGCGACGGATCTTCCCTTCGACGAGTTCGAGTTCAATGCGTCCGGCGGCATCCGCTTCTGGACGGACACCCACGAGCGCTGGGACTGCGACATCGGGGCCTACCGCTGCACCGGTCCGGACTCCGTCGCGCGGGCGACGCACGAGATCGATTCCCCCGACGGCGCGCTCGCCGTCTTCTCGCGCGACGAGAACCTGTGGGTCCGCGACACGAACTCCGACGAGGAACGGCAACTCTCGACGGACGGCGCGCCGCACTGGGGCTACGGCGTCGCCCCGGAGGGCTGCTGCCAGGAGATCTCGAACCGCCGCCGCGAGTTCAAGCCGCCCCCGGTCGCCGAGTGGTCCCCCGACGGCCGCCGGATCGTGACCCACCGCTACGACGAGCGCGACGTCGAGGACCTTCACCTGCTCGAGGCCGCCACCGGGCGCCCGATCCTCCACAGCTACCGCTACGCCCTCCCCGGCGATTCCATCGTCCCCACCTGGCAACTGCACATCTTCGACGCCGAGACGGGAGCCCAGGTGCGGGCCGACTACGACCCCGTCGTCGGCTACTTCGGCGGCGCGGACACGACCTGGCACGCCGCCCAGTGGACCCCGGACGGCGCCCGCGTCTACTTCTCGCACCATTCGCGCGACTTCAGGAACCAGACGCTCGTCGAAGTCGACGCGACGTCGGGCGCGACCCGCGAAGTCATCGTCGAGAGCGGCGACACCTGGGTGGAGCTGAACCAGCTCCGCACGCCCTACAACTGGCGCGTGCTCGACAACGGGAGCGAGTTCATCTGGTTCTCCGAGCGCGAGGGCTGGGGCCACCTCTACCTGCACGACCTCGCCACCGGAGAGATGAAGAACCGGATCACGCAGGGATCCTGGCTCGTCGTCCAGCTTCTCGCCGTCGATGAGGCGGCGCGGCAGGTCTACTTCACCGGCGTGGGCCGCGAGCCCGGCCGCGATCCGTACCGCCAACACCTCTACCGGGCCTCGCTCGACGGCGGCGGGGTCACGCTCCTCTCGCCGGAGGACGCGCACCACGCCGTCTCCGCCTCGCCCGACGGCCGCTACTTCGTGGACACGCACTCCACGCGCTCGACGGCCCCGGTCACCGTCCTCAGGGACAACGCCGGACGCGCCGTGATGACGGTCGAGCAGGGCGACATCTCCCCGCTGCTCGACGCCGGCTGGGAGCCCCCGGTGCGCTTCTCCGCCAAGGCGCGCGACGGGGTGACGGACGTGTACGGCTATCTCTGGCTCCCCCCGCACATGGAGGACGGGGCCGTCTATCCCGTCATCGACTACGTCTACCCCGGCCCCCAGATCGGCCCCATCCGCACCCCCGGCTTCACCTCCGGGCCGCGGGGCCAGGGCCACGCGCTCGCCCAGCTCGGGTTCATCACCTTCGCGGTCGACGCCATGGGCACGCCGTACCGCTCCAAGGCCTTCCACGAGAGCTACTACGGCAACATGCGGGACAACGGGATCCCGGATCACGTCTCGGCGCTCAAGGCGCTCGCCCTCCGCTATCCCATCGACATCGAGCGGGTGGGGATCTTCGGCCACTCCGGCGGCGGCTTCTCCTCGACCGACGCCATCCTGACCTTCCCGGACTTCTTCAAGGTCGCGGTGTCGGGGGCGGGGAACCACGACCAGCGCGGGTACCACTTCCCGTGGGGGGAGAAATACCACGGGCTGCTCGAACGGAACCCGGACGGGACGGACAGCTTCGACTCGCAGGCGAACCAGAACATCGCCTCGAACCTCAAGGGGAAGCTGCTGCTCCACTACGGGTCGCTGGACGACAACGTGCACCCGAACATGACGCTGCTCGTGGCCGACGCCCTCATCGAGGCGAACAAGACGTTCGACATGCTCGTGTTCCCGAACCGGAACCACGGCTACGCGCGCGAGCCGTACCTGATCCGGCGCACGTGGGACTACTTCGTCGAGCACCTCATGGGCGCCGACCCCCCGGTCGACTACCGGATCGTCCAGCCGTAGGCGACGCCGTGGCCCGACCGCTTCTCCTCGTCCTCCTGCCCTTTCTCGCATCCTGTCAGGGCAGCGAGGCCGGCCCGCCCCTCGTCGTGCGGAGCGACAGCGCCGGCGTCGAGATCGTCGAGGCCATGCGGCCGCTCTGGGGCGACTCGAGCCTCTGGCGCCTCGATCCGGATCCGCTCGTCGACCTCACGCTCTCGGGCGAGGGCCCCCGCCACGAGTTCCATGGGCTCCGCGACATGAAGCAGCGCCCGGACGGTTCACTCGTGATTGCCGACGGGAGCTCGCAGGAAGTGCGGGTGTTCTCCGCGGCCGGCGAGTTCCTGGGGTCGTTCGGCGGGAGCGGCGATGGCCCCGGCGAATTCAGGAGCCTGCGGCGGATCGAGAACGCGGGCGACACCCTCCTGGCCCTCGACCGGGGACGCGTCACCGTAGCCGCTCACGATCTGACGGTGGTCGGGACGTTCAACATCGATCCCTGGACGATCGACCTGCACGATCTCGGCGGGGGCCGGATCCTGCCGGAGGTATCGCGGCCGGTGTTGCCGATGGATGGCCTTGCCGGACCGGTTCGGCCTTCGCAGCCTCTCGTGCTCCTCGACCTGGAGGGGACCCGGATCGACAGCGTCGGCGAACTGCGGGGAGCCGAGGTGCACGTACTCGTCCGCGACGGCTCCTACGTCGGGGCCGCGCCGCACTTTTTCGGCAAGGAACCTCACGTGGCCGCCCGGAGCGGGCACATCCTGCGGGGATCCTCCGACGCGATGCAGGTGGAGGAACTGGACCTTTCCGGAAACCTCGTGCGCATCCTGCGAATTCCCGACTATCCCCTGGACCTGAGCGACGCCCTGATCGCCGCCGAGCGGGACTTCCTGCTCGACGGCTTCACGCCCGGACACCCGTTGCGGGCGCCCTTCGAGGCTGCTCCCGTTTCCGACACCCGACCCGCCTTCACCGACATCCTCGTCGACCCCTCGGGAGCGGTCTGGCTGGAACTTCACCGGGGAAGAACCGAGCAGGACCAGCCCGAGAAGTGGCTGGTGCTGGACGCCGATGGGACGTGGCTCGGGACCGTCGAGATGCCGGACCGCTTCCGCGTGGCGCAAATCACCATCGACGCCGTGCTCGGCGTCCGCGAGGATGCCCTCGACATCCAGCATCCCCAACTCCTCCGCCTGACGAGGAACTGACCGGGGAAACGTTCCCGCGGGAACGTCCCGCACCCCCGGTTGGGACCTCGGTGGCGACACCGCGCGACGCTTCCGCTGCTTGTCACGCGCGGTCGCTCTGACCACGTTCCACCTGACGTCCGTGGCTCGAAGCCGAGGCCGGGCGCCTGGAACCCGACCGTACCTGGATGACCGGAGGATCCCGATGCGCCGCGCCCTTGATCGAACGTTCGTGACGCACCTCTGCTGTGCGCTTTCCCTCTCCCTGTTCGGCCTTCTGGCCTGCGCGCCGGAGGACGGCGCCGAGGTGGGGATGGAGTCCACGCAGGAGGTGCCCCCAGGTGACGGCTCCGACGAGAGCCTGATCGCCCGCGGAGAGGCGCTGGAACTGCCCACCGAGTGGGATCCGCCCCCGGGCGAGCCGATCGTGCACCACACCGCCGGCTTCGCGAAGACGCTCTGCTCCGGGACGTTCATCACCGGACTCGACTGGCGCGATGCGGCCGCCAACGTGGGCGGCTTCACGGCGCCCTTCCAGCACCGCGGCGCGGTCGTCGACACGGTCGTGGACATGGAGGCGCGGACGGTGAGCCTCACCCTCGGCTCGGGGATCACGCGCACCGCCAAGCTGTACGGCAGCCAGGGCTGCATCACGAACCCGCTGGGCCGGGACTCGATCTACTTCACGCCCTCCGTCGTCGAGCCGATGACCCCGGATCCCGCCACCACGCCGTGGCCCATGGGGGACGTGCTCCCGGACGAGCCGTACCCGCCCGAGATCGACATGGACAAGGTCAACGAGGCGGTCGAGATCGCGATGGACCAGGAGGGGATGACGCTGGGCTTCGTCGTCACGTACCAGGGCCGGATCATCGGGGAGGACTACGGCCCCGGCGTCGACATGCACACCCCGTTCGAGAGCTGGTCGAAGGGGAAGTCGCTCACGGGAACGCTGATGGCCGTCCTCATCCAGCAGGGCGTGTACGAACTGTGGCAGCGCGCCCCGATCCCGGAATGGCAGGATGACGCGAGGCGGGACATCCGCATCGCGGACATCATGCGCATGTCGAGCGGGATCCGGATCGTAGCGCCGCAGGACCCGGATTATACGGAAGAGATGGGGTATCCCGACCACCTCTACCTCTACACCGGGGAGAACGCCTTCGAGTGGGCCGCGACCCGCCCGCAGCAGTGGGAGCCCAACACCGTGGGACGGTACCGGAACACCGACCCGGCGCTCACGAACTACCTGGTCCGCCTCGGCGTCGAGGGACGCGGCGACGACTATCACGCCTTCCCGCAGCGGCACCTGTTCGACAAGCTCGGGATCCGGAACTTCATCATGGAGACGGACCCGAACGGGAACTTCCTCACCCAGGGCTACGAGTTCGGCTCCGCGCGCGACTGGGCGCGGCTCGGCAACCTCTACCTGCAGGACGGCGTGTGGGAGGGCGAGCGCATCCTCCCCGAGGGCTACGTCGACTACGCGATGGAAATCGCCCCGGCCTGGATCGCGGACGGGCGGCCGACGTACGGCGGCGGCTTCGTGTGGAAGGACCTCGGCTTCCCGATCGAGGATGACTACGGCGGCTTCGCGGGCGCCGGCGGCCAGTACACCGTGTTCATCCCCGCGCGCGGCCTCGTCATCACGCGCCTCGGCAAGTACACGGGCGCCGGCCCGGGCGCAGAGAACCTGCGAGCCGCGATCGCCCTCCTGATGGAGGCCGTCCCCCCGATCGGCGACTAGCCGGCCGGTTCCCGGCGCGCCGCGGCGAGGCGCTCCGCGCGGGAGGGCAGGTCCGGGGCGTCGAGGATCGTGGCGACGAGGTCGAAGTCGTCGCGGATGCCTGTCCATTTGAGGTCGTCCACGCTCGCTGACACCGGTGCGTCCCGGACGAGTGTGGCGAGGCGCCGGAAGAGGAGCGCGTCGTCCAGCGCGTTGCGCAGCGTTTGGGCGAGGCGTTCGGGGCCCCGGACGGCGACATCCCAGTCTCGTCCGTCCGAGGGGATGTCCTCGATGCGGCCATAGCGCGCGAGTACGGCGGCAGCGGTCTTGGCGCCGAAGCCTCGGATGCCGGGGAATCCGTCCGCGGAGTCTCCCACCAGGGCCAGCCAGTCCGGGATCGCTGCCGGCGGGACGCCGAACTTCTCGACCACGCCGGCCTCGTCGCGCAGGAGGCGCTGCCGACGGTCGAACTGCACGATGCGGTCGCCCTCCACGCACTGGGCGAGGTCCTTGTCCGGGGTGCAGATGTAGACGCGCTCCACGCGCGGGTCCGCGGCGGCCATCGCGGCGCCGGCGGCCATCGCGTCGTCCGCCTCGTGCTCCACCATCGGCCACACGACGAACCCCGCCGAGGCGAGCGCCTCCTCGACGAGCGGGAACTGCGAGAAGAGCGCCGGGTCGATGCCCGAGCCGTCCTTGTAGCCGGGCCACAGGTCGTTGCGGAAGGACTCGACGACGCGGTCCGTGGCGATCGCGACGTGCGTGGCGCCGCCCTCGAGGAGGCCGAGCATCGAAGCCACGACCCCGCGGGCCGCTCCCACCTCGTGACCCCCGGCGTTCTTCGCCGAGGGCGCTCCGTAGAAGTGCCGGAACAACTCGTAGGTGCCGTCGATGAGGTGGACCTGCACGCGAACTCCGCCTTCCGCTGACGCCCCGCCGCGACCCTCCGCCCCGTCCCGCTCCCGTCTCCGAAGCGTCGTGCGTTGGAGCGCAGTGTGCAACGGCCCGCTCCGGTGTACCTTTGGTGGCCTTCCGCCGGCCACGCGGCCGGCTGTGGGTCCCGGTCCCGCTGTGAGGCGTTCCACGTGAGCCAGCTCCAACCAGTCCCGCCGCCCGAGGGCGCCGCCGCCGCGCTGCCCGTCACGCGCGAGGCGATCGCGACGGCCGACCGAGTCGTCCTCAAGGTGGGGACGGGCGTCGTCACGCACGACGATGGAACGATCGCCCTCTCTCGCCTCTTCCGAGTGGTGGAGAGCGCCAGCCGCCTGCGGCGGGAGGGGCGGGAGGTCCTCATCGTGACTTCGGGAGCGGTGGGACTCGGACGCGTCGCCCTCCAGCTCCCCGAACCGCCCGCGACGGCCGCGCTGAAGCAAACGTGCGCCGCGATCGGACAGAGCCGGCTCATGGAACTCTACCAGCAGGGGTTCGCCCGGCTCGGCGTCACCTGCGCGCAGATCCTCATCACGTGGACGGACTTCGATGACCGGGTGCGCTACCTGAACCTGCACGAGACGCTACAGAGTCTCTTCCGGCTCGGCGTGGTACCGGTGGTGAACGAGAACGACGCCATCTCGCTGAACGACCGCGTGTACCGGGGGACCGGCAAGCGGCCGATCTTCGACGACAACGACCGGCTCGGGGCGCTCGTCGCGAGCGAACTGGCGGCGGATCTGATCGTGCTCCTCACGGACGTGCCGGGCGTCATGACGGCCGACCCCCGGCGCGACCCGGACGCGCGGCTGGTCGGCCGCATCGACCGGCCGGATGAGCACGGACTCGACGTAGACGGGCGCTCCGGGCTCGGCCGGGGCGGCATGGCGAGCAAGCTGGAGGCGGCCCGGGTCGCGTCGCGCGGAGGGTGCCACACCGTCATCGCGTCCGGCGTCGATCCGGGCGCGCTCGACCGCGTCCTGGCCGGCGAGGAGGAGGGAACCTGGATCCCCCCGCGCGCCGCCCTCTCCTCGCGCAGCCGCTGGATCGCGTACTGTTCGCACCCGCGCGGGACGCTGGTCCTGGCGGAGGGGGGCGCCGAACGTCTCCGGGGCGGCGAGTCGCTGAGGGCGGCGGACGTCGGGCAGGCGGACGGTGAGTTCCGGCGCGGCGACGTGGTCGAGGTGCGGGCTCTCGACGGATCCCTGGTCGGACGGGGCGTCGTCGCGCTCGACTCGCGGCTCGTCCTCCAGGCGACCTCCCACCAAGCGGGGGCCGGCGTCCAGATCGTGGGGCGGGAGCATCTCATCCTCAAGGAATCGTGATGGAAGCCACTACATTGAAGCGCGAACCGACGGGGAAGCGGGAACCGATGGAGACGCTGAGGGAGCGGGCGGCCGGAGTACGGGCGGCGCAACGCACCATCGGAAGTGCCGAGGCGGAGCGCAGGACGGCGGCGCTCCGCGCGCTGAAAGCGGTCCTGGTCCGCTCGCGGGCCGAGATCTCGCAGGCGAATGACGAGGACCTGGCGCGCGCGGCGGAGGAAGGGCTTTCCGGGTCCCTCCTCCACCGGCTGGGGCTCCCCGATGCGAAGTTCGACAGCCTGCTCGAGGGGATCGACGCGCTGGTCGCAGGCGAGGATCCGATCGACCGCGTCCTCACGCGCACGGAACTCGACGAGGGTCTCGTCCTCGAGCGGGTGCGCAGCCCGCTCGGCGTGCTGCTCATCATCTTCGAGAGCCGGCCCGACGCGGTGATCCAGATCGGATCGCTCGCCATCCGCTCCGGGAACGGCGTCATCATGAAGGGGGGCAGCGAGGCGGCCCGCTCCAACGAGGTGCTCGTCGGCTGTCTGCGGCGGGCCCTCGAAGAAGCCGGCCTCGATCGCCGGGCCGTCCTGGGCGTCCCGGACCGGCGGGATGTCGACGAACTGCTCGCCCTCGACGACCTCATAGACCTCGTGATCCCTCGGGGCTCCGGGGCGTTGGTCCGCTCGATCCAGGAGCGGAGCCGGATTCCGGTGCTGGGGCACGCGGAGGGCGTGTGCCACCTCTACGTGGACGCGTCGGCGGATCCGGAGATGGCGCTGCGACTCGCCGTGGACGGGAAGTGCGACTACCCGGCGGCCTGCAACGCGACGGAAACGCTGCTCGTGCACGAGGCCTTCCTGCCGCGGCTGGGCCCGATCGGAGAGGCGCTCCGCGAGCGAGGGGTCGAACTCCGCTGCGACGAGCCCTCGCGCCGGGTCCTGCCTTGGGCCGGGGCTGCCTCCGAGGAGGACTGGGGACTCGAGTTCGGCGACCTCACGTTGGCCGTGCGGACCGTGGCGGGCCTGGAGGAGGCCGTCGACTTCATTCACACGCACGGGAGCAGCCACACTGACGCGATCGTTGCGGAGGACCCCGCGGTGGCGGAACGGTTCCTGAAGGCCGTGGATGCGGCGAGCGTGTTCCACAACGCGAGCACCCGCTTCGCGGACGGCTTCCGCTACGGGCTCGGGGCGGAGGTGGGGATCAGCACGGCCCGCATCCACGCCCGCGGCCCGGTCGGCGTCGAGGGCCTCCTCACGACGCGCTGGCTGCTGCGCGGCGAGGGGCAGGGCGCCGCGGACTACGGCCCCGGCAAACGCGCCTTCACCCACCGCCCCCTGCGCAGCTGAATACGGTCTGAACGCGCGGGGACGTTCCCGCGGGAACGCCGCTGGCCAGCCGCTGCCGCCGGCCGCTACTGGATGCGGCGGACGCGGATGTTGCGGTACCAGACGGGGTCGCCGTGGTCCTGGACGCCGAGGTGGCCCTCGTGGTGGCGGCCGTAGTCGGGCCACTCCACGAACTTGCTCCCTGCCACCAGCGCCTCCCACTCGTCCGAACCGATTCCGTACTCGACGATCCGGACGCCGTTCAGCCAGTGGACGACCCGGTCGCCGCGGCGGACGATCCGGACTTCGTTCCATTCACCGACCGGGCGCGTGACGTCCTCCGGGGGCGCGTGCAGGCCGTAGTTCGATCCCGCCGAGGTGAGCGGATTGCCGCCGTCGTAGTGCCCCGCGTTGTCGAGGACCTGCATTTCCGGGCCCGACTCGAACGCGCGCTCGGTGTTCTCGGAGATGCCGAAGAAGATGCCGCTGTTGCCACCCTCGCCGACCTTCCACTCGAGGCGCAGGTCGAAGTCCGCGTAGGTCTCGCGCGTGATGAGCGTTCCGCCCCCGGCGCCGGGCGTGAAGGCGAGCGCGCCCTCCTTCGCGCTCCAGCCCGCAGGGACATCCTCCATCCGGAACCCCCGCCACGCGTCGAGCGATTCCCCGTCGAAGAGAAGTTCGAAGCCCTCTGCGGCCTCCTCCGCGGAGAGTCGGTTGGCGGCCATTTGCGCCTCGACATCCGCGTCGGCCGGCGCCGCGTCCTCCATCTCCGACCCCGCCTCCGCCTGCCCGCACCCGACCGCGCCGACCGCGCCGAAGATCAGGAGGGCCGACGTGGCGGCGGACGACAGCTTGAACGAATCGATGCGTCGCTTCACGGCTGAACTCCACGTTCCGAACCGAATCGAGTGGCTCGCCTCACGGTAGACCCCGCGCCCGACTGCCACAACCACGCAAGGGCCGGAACAGCTAGCTTCCAGGGCCAGGGTTTGGTACGCTGCGCTGGAGTCGGAAGGGGGTGTACATGTTGTCCATACAGCTTCCAGAAGAGATCGAAGCGCGACTCGACCGTCTCGCAAGGAAGACGGGTCGCACGAAGAGCGACTATGCGTGTGAAGCCATCCTCGAGAAGATCGAGGATCTGGAAGACGTGTATCTGGCCGAACAGGTTCTGGACCGCATCCAGAAGGGGGAGGAAGAGGTGGTGAGTGCGGAAGAGATGTGGCGTGAGTTGGAGGATTGAGTATGCTGCGAGCGTCCAGAAATCCGTGCGCAAACTGGATCCCCCCGTGCGTAGGCGACTATCGAATTCTGACTCGGATCGACGACGAGACTATTCGCATCCTGGTAATCCGGATCGCCCGTCGCCGCGACATCTATCAGTAGAGGTTACCGCTACAGTTACTAGCGGCGGCCGCCGGCGATGCGAGCGGCTTCGGGGCGGCGTCGCAACACCAGCATGCTCCAGGTGCCGAGGGCGGGGCCGATGGCGAGGGGGGCGAAGGCCCATTCCCAGCCCAGCGCCGCCTCCCACACGGGAACGAGGCGGATGGTGGCGACGGTGAGCAGGAAGCCGATCGCCGTCTGCAGCGTGAGTGCGGTGCCGACGTACTCGGGTTCGGCGAGTTCGCTCACGCAGGCGGAGAACTGCGCGGAATCGGCCACGATCGCGAACCCCCACACGAAACAGACCGCCGCGACCGGCCACACGGGACCGCCGAACAGGGGCCCGATCGCCAGGCAGCAGGCGCCGCTCACCACCATGCTCCAGCTCGTCACGGCCGTCCGGCCCACGCGGTCGGCGAGGATGCCCGCGGCGGCGGCGCCCAGCCCTCCGGCGGCGATCGTCCCGAACGCCAGGTACGAGGCGAGGGAGGGCGTCGTGCCCGCGCTCGAATCGGCCGCGAAGCTCGCCGCCAGGAAGGCGGGAATCCACGTCCACATCGCGAAGAGTTCCCACATGTGCCCGAAATAGCCGCCGTTGGCGAGCATCGTCGCCCGGTCGGCGAACATGCGCCGCACGGCGCGGGGGTCGAAGGGCGCGGCCGGCGCCTGGTGGGGGCCCGCCCGGAGCCCGACCGCGGCGAGCACCGCCGCCACGACCGCGAGGCCCGAGGCGAGCAGGAGCACCGGCCGCCAGGCGCCGATCCCTCCGAGCGGCCGGAGCAGGTGCGGCATCGCGCTCCCCACCGCGAGGGCGCCGATGAGGATCCCGATCGCCATCCCGCGCCCGGCGCGGAACCACCCGGCGACCATCTTCATCCCGGGCGGATAGACGCCCGCCAGGGCGACCCCCGTCACGAACCGGAGGACGACGGTGAGGCCGAGACCGTCCGCGAAGACGGCGATCGCGGCGGTGGCGGCCGCGCCGAGCAGCGCCGACCCGGCGATGAGCCGGCGCGGGTCCCACACGTCCGAGAGCGTGAGCAGCGCCGAGAGGACGGCGCCCGTCGCGAAGCCGAGTTGCACGGAGGTCGTGAGCCAGGCGGCCCCGGCGTCGTCCAGCCCCCACGCCTCGCGCAGCTCCGGCACGACCGCGCTGGCCGAGAACCAGAGGCTCATCGCGAGTAGATCGACCAGCGCGAGCAGCGCGAGCTGTCCCGCCCCCCGCGCGCCGGTGTCCGAAGAGCGCGGGGTCATGAGCGTCTGCTAGCCCTCGCTGTCGGCGAACTGTTGCTGCAGGCTTCGCACGACGGCGGGGTCGGCGAGCGTCGTCGTGTCGCCCAGCGCCCGTCCCTCCGCCACGTCGCGCAGGAGCCGGCGCATGATCTTCCCGCTTCGCGTCTTCGGCAGTTCGGCGGCGAAGATGAGGTCGGCCGGCCGCGCGATCGCGCCGATCTGCGCCGCCACGTGCCCCCGCAACTCCTGCCGCAGCGCCTCGGACGTCTCCGTCCCCTCCACCACGCTCACGAACGCGGCCACCGCCTGTCCCTTGATCTCGTCCGAACGCCCCACGACCGCGGCCTCCGCCACCGCCTCGTGGTCGACGAGCGCGGACTCCACCTCCATGGTCCCGATCCGGTGGCCGGCCACGTTCAGCACGTCGTCCACGCGGCCCATGATCCAGTAGTAGCCGTCCTCGTCCACCCGCGCCCCGTCGCCCGGGAAGTAGATGTCGGGCCACTTCGACCAGTACGTCTCGCGGTAGCGTTCCTCGTCTCCCCACACCCCCCGCAGCATCCCCGGCCAGGGCGACGTGATGGCCAGGTAGCCGGACTCCGCCGGGTTCCCGTCCTCGTCGAGGATCGCCGCCTCGATGCCGGGGAAGGGGACCGTCGCCGTCCCCGGTTTCGTGGTGATCGCCCCCGGGAGCGGCGTGATCATGATCCCGCCCGTCTCCGTCTGCCACCACGTGTCCACGATCGGGCAGCGGCCGCCGCCGATGTGGCGGTCGTACCACACCCACGCCTCGGGGTTGATGGGCTCGCCCACCGTCCCGAGCAGCCGGAGCTTCGAGAGGTCGTAGCCCGCCGGCCAGTCGTCCCCCCACCGCATGAAAGCGCGGATCGCCGTCGGCGCCGTGTAGAACACCGTCACCGCGTAGCGCTCGCACAGCTCCCAGAAGCGGCCCCGGTCGGGCCAGTCGGGTGATCCCTCGTACATCACCACCGTCGCCCCGTTCGAGAGCGGGCCGTACACGATGTAGGAGTGGCCCGTCACCCACCCCACATCCGCGGTGCACCAGTAGATGTCGTCCTCCCGGAGGTCGAACACCCACTTCGCGGTCGCGGTCACGTGCGTCATGTAGCCGCCGGTCGTATGCATCACGCCCTTCGGCTTCCCCGTCGTCCCGGAGGTGTAGAGGATGTAGAGCAGGTCCTCCGAATCCATCGGCTCGGCGGGGCCATCGGCGTCCGCCGCGGCGATCAGGTCGTGATACCAGTGGTCCCGGCCCGCGGTCATCGCGCACGACGGCGTGTCCACCCGGTCGCCGTGGGGCGCGGCCCCGGGGTCGGTCACGGCGGAGCGCTGCACGACGACGACGCTCTTCACGTAGTCGAGACCCTCGATGGCCGCGTCCGTGCTCGCCTTGAGAGGGATGATCCCGCCGCGTCGATATCCGCCGTCCGCCGTGATCACGCAGGTGGCGTGGGCGTCCTCGATCCGGTCGCGAAGGGACTGGGGCGAGAAGCCTCCGAAGACGACGGAGTGCGGAGCGCCGATGCGCGCGCAGGCGAGCATGGCGACGGCGGCCTCCGGAACCATCGGAAGATAGATCGCGACCCGGTCCCCCTTCCCGACGCCGAGCCCCCTGAGCGCGTTCGCGAAGCGGCACACCTCCTCGTGCAACTCGCGGTACGTGTAGCGCCGCACGTCGCCCGGCTCGCCCTCCCAGATCAGCGCCATCTTCGAGCCGCGCGCGTCGAGGTGGCGGTCGAGGCAGTTGTACGCGGCGTTGAGCGTGCCGCCCACGAACCACTTCGAGAAGGGCGGCTCCCACTCGAGCACCGTGTCCCAGGGCGTGAACCAGTCGAGCCGGCGCGCCCACGCCTCCCAGTACGCCTCGCGGTCCCGGCCGGCCTCGTCGTAGGGGCCGCGATCGCCCACGTGGGCGGCCGCGACGAAGTCCGCCGACGGCTCGAAAGTCCTCTGTTCGTCCAGCAGGACATCGATTTCCCGGTGCTGTTCTGTCATGGAATCGCTCGAATGGGAGGGGAGGAACGGACGGGCGCGCTTGTCACGGAGCCGCCGGCGACGCCATCTAGTGTCGACCCGGTGTCGACACGAACGGGCCGGCCGGGGGCCGCGTGGCGTGACAGTAGCGTGACAGTAGACGACGCCCGGCGGCGCAGGCAAGAACCCGGCGCCGCGCCGCGACGAAGCACGGAGTTTCATGACCGAAGACACGCTGGCCCTGATCCTGATCATCGCCGGATCGCTCGGCGCGCTCCTCGCCCTCGCCTTCGGCATCTGGGTGGGACTCGGCTCTCCGGGGCTCTACGACAAGCATGCGCCGACGGGAAGGGCGCCGCGCGAGTCGCCTTGGCGCTGGTTGCTGGGGGGGCGGCAGCGCGCCCGCTCGAGCCGCTTCGATGCGGTGATGCGGGAAGCGGAAGTCGAAGAGGGGGAGGACGAGAGGGGGAACGAGGGGGAGGAGCCCGAGCGGTACTCGCCGAAACCGGACTTCAGCCGGGGGCGGCGCTTCCAGCGATGAGTCCGAAGCGGTGAATCCGCCGCCGAACCGCCACGCACGGGTACGCCGCATACTCCTGTGGGTGCTGCTCGCGAACGTGGCGGTGATCGCGGCGAAGCTGATCGTGGGGCTGCGCTCGGGGTCGATCGCCGTGCTTGGCGACGCGGCCCACTCGGGCGTGGATGCGATCAACAACGTCGTGGGTCTCGTGGCGATGCGCCTCGCGGCCGCCCCGCCGGACGCCGAACATCCCTACGGACACGGCAAGTTCGAGACGCTCGCGGCACTCGCCGTGGCGGCCTTCCTCTCGGTCACCTGCTTCGAACTCGTTCAGAGCGCCTTCGAGCGTCTCATCCGCGGCGGCGCTCCACCGGATCTCGAACCGGCGATGATGATCGTGCTCCTCGCGGCCCTCGTCGTGAACGGGGCGGTCGCCCTCGGCGAGGCGAGGGCGAGCCGGAGGTTGTCGAGCGACATCCTCGCCGCGGACGCCCGGCACACGGCGTCCGATGTCCTGGTGACGGCGGGAGTTCTGGTCGGGCTCGCGATCACGGACTGGACCGGCTGGGCCCCGGCCGATGCATGGCTCGCCCTCGCCGTGGCGCTCGTCGTGGCCCGATCCGGATACAAGATCCTCCGCGAAACCATCCCCGTCCTCGTCGACGAACGGGCGGTCGATCCGCGCGAGATCGAAGACGTGGCGGGCCGGGTGTCCGGCGTGCGCGCCGTGACCCGGGTCCGCTCGCGCGGCAAGTCGGTCGGGCGCTTCGCGGAACTCACGATCCGGGTCGCGCCGGAGGAAACGGTGGTCAGCGGCCACGAAATCGCCGATGAAGTGGAGCGGCGGGTCGCGGCCCAGATCGGATTCACCGACGTGACCGTGCACGTCGAACCGCACGGCTAGTCCGCGGTCGCGTCCACCGCGTCGACCACCCACAGGCAGTGATCCTCCCCCAGAGTTTCGCACCGTGGGTGTGAGACGTCGCTCTCCACTGCCCGAAACGTCCGGAACGACTCGTCGATGATCCCGGACAGGATCTCGCAGCCGCGCCCGTCCTTGGCCGCGGTGGCCAGCAGGGGGAGGCCGCGCCGGATCACGAGCCCGTTCAACCCCTTCGCCATCCGGATCTCCGAGGAGGGACTGAGGCGGCGGGCGATCTTCTTCGCTCGCCCCCAGGCGAGGATCCGCCGGAGACCGAGGGGGATCAGCCGCCACCCGAAACGCAGCATCACGCGCCCGCCGGGGCCGAAGGCCTCGCGCGTGATCCGGCGTCCCGTGGAGGCGAAGATCTCCGGAGCATCGACCCGCCGCGCGACGAGTTCGAACAGGCTCGCCACCTCGGTCGCGGGCACATCCCCGCCATCCTCCTCGTAACGGCGAATCTGCTTGAGCACGACGCTCGACAGCCCGAGTCGGCGGCGCAGGTTCAGGGAGAGGTCCACTTCCTCGAGTTCCCGCGGATCTTCGGGGGTATCGAGGTCTTTGAGGGTCAGCAGAAGGGCGAGCGGAATGCGAACGGGGATCTCGCCCTCGAGCTCCCCGTCTTGTGCGCGCGGAGAATCAACCGGCATCATGGGTCGCAAGGCTACGGCGGTACTTCCGGGCCTGCAAGCGGCGCCGGACGCCGGAGCCCCCCTTATGGGAGGCGTCATGAATGCACCCGTCTCGAAGGAAACCACTCACGCCGTGCTCCGGGTCACCGCCGGCCTCATGTTGTGGCAGCACGGAGCCCAGAAGCTCCTCGGCATGTTCGGAAGGGACGCCGTCGGCAACTGGTTTTCCTGGCCGGTGGGCATCGCGGGACTCATCGAGTTCTTCCTGCCGATCCTCATCATCCTCGGGATCCGGACGCGCTGGGTCGCCTTCATCCTCACGGGGCACTTCGCGGTCGTCTACTGGTGGCGCCACTTCTTCGCCCGCGAGATGGAGTTCTGGCCGATCGTGAACGGCGGAGAACTGGCCGTCCTGTACTGCGCCATCTTCCTCTTCCTGTGGACGACGGGCAGCGGAAAGTTCAGCCTCGACGACAGGGTCCCGGGTCCCGGCCGGGAGAGCTAAACGCCGCAAGTTGTTCGGCCGCCGTTCCGGCCCCATTTTGTGCGGCCGGACGGCGGCCTCCGCAGGGTGCCGCCGTCTCGGTCTTTGCCACGGGCTGCTAGTGCATCTCCCCGGCGTGATCCCGTAGACGGAGCGGACCCGCGACCCATGTACGACCCGATCGCCATCGAAGCCCGGTGGCAGGCCTGGTGGGAGGAGAACGGGACCAACGAGCCCGACCTCGACGCCGCCGAGCGCCCGTTCTTCAACCTCATGATGTACCCCTATCCGTCGGCCGAGGGGCTGCACGTCGGCAACCTGTACGCCTTCACGGGGGCCGACATCTACGGGCGTTTCCGCCGCCTGCGGGGCGACGACGTCTTCGAGCCCATCGGCTACGACGCGTTCGGCATCCACTCGGAGAACCACGCGCTCAAGGTCGACACGCACCCGATGGAGTTGATCCCCTCGAACATCCGCAACTTCGAGCGGATGCTGAGGGCGGCGGGGCTCATGACCGACTGGTCCCGCACGGTCGATACAACGGATCCCCGCTACTACAAGTGGACGCAGTGGATCTTCGTCCAGCTCTTCAGGGCGGGCCTCGCGGAGAAGAAGGAGGCGGCGGTCAACTGGTGCCCGCAGTGCCAGACCGTCCTCGCGAACGAACAGGTGATCGCCGGCCTGTGCGAGCGGTGCGACGCCGCGGTCGAACAGCGGATGCTGAGCCAGTGGTTCTTCCGGATCACGGAATACGCGCAGCGCCTGCTCGACAACCTGGACTGGATCGACTGGTCGGAGACGACGAAGACGGCCCAGCGCAACTGGATCGGCCGCTCCGACGGCGCGCGGCTGCACTTCCCGCTCTCGGGCGCCGAGGGGGCCTCGGACGCCGCGGACCGGATCGAGGTGTTCACCACCCGTCCCGACACGCTCTTCGGCGCGACGTTCATGGTGCTGGCGCCGGAGCATCCCCTCGTCGAACGGCTCACGACGGACGAGCGCCGCGCCGAGGTGGAGGCCTACGTGCGGGCGGCCGCGGCCGTCGATCTCGTGGAGCGGCAGAAGACGGACGATCGCGACAAGACCGGCGTGTTCACCGGCGGGTACGCGCGGAACCCGGCCACCGGGGAGGACATTCCCGTGTGGGTCGCCGACTACGTCCTCATGGACTACGGCACCGGCGCGATCATGGCCGTGCCCGGACACGATCAGCGGGACTTCGATTTCGCGCGCCAGTTCGGGTTGTCCATCGTCCAGGTCGTGTGCTCCCGGGCGGCGCTCCCGGAGGGTGCGGATCCCGCGGACATCGGAGGGGGCGAGGCGGAGGCCGCCTTCGTCGAGCACACCGCCGATGAGATTCTCGTGAACTCCGGGCGCTTCAGCGGGATGGAGGCCGACGCGGGCGGGCGCGCGATCACGGAATGGCTGGCGGAGCGCGGGCTCGCGGCGGCCGAGGTCAACTACCGGCTGCACGACTGGTGCATCTCCCGGCAGCGCTACTGGGGACCCCCGATCCCCATCATCTACTGCGACAGCTGCGGTCCGCAGGCGGTGCCGGAGGAGGACCTCCCCGTCGTCCTCCCGTACGTGGAAGACTTCCGCCCCACGGCGACGGGCGTGAGCCCGCTGGCGCGCGACCCGGAGTTCTACACGGCGGTGTGTCCGGCGTGCGGCGCCGACGCCCGGCGCGAGACCGACGTCTCCGACACCTTCCTCGACTCGGGCTGGTACTTCCTGCGCTACCCCTCGACCGAGTTCGATGACTGCCCGTTCGACCCCGAGCGGACGCAGGCGTGGCTACCCGTCAGCAGCTACATCGGAGGCGAGGAACACTCCGTCCTCCACCTCCTCTACTCCCGCTTCCTCACGATGGTGCTGCACGACCTCGGGCACCTCGAGTTCGAGGAGCCGTACGACCGCTTCCGCAAACACGGCCTCCTCATCCGGGACGGCGCCAAGATCTCGAAGTCGCGCGGCAACGTGATCCTTCCGGACGAATACATCGCGCGGTTCGGCGCGGACACGTTCCGCATGTACCTCATGTTCCTCGGCCCCTTCCAGCGCGGCGGGGACTTCCGCGACAGCGGTCTGGCCGGTCCCGATCGCTTCCTGAAGAAGGTATGGGACAGTGTGACGGCCGCCGCGGAGGCGGGGCGCACGGGATTCGACGATCCGGGCGTGGAGCGGGCGCTGCACGCCACGATCCGGCAGATCTCGGAGGACCTGGAGGCGCTGAGCTACAACACGGCGATCGCCGCGGCGATGGACTACCTGAACACGCTGCGCGCCGGCGGGCGCACGGCCTCGGTCGACGAGGTGCGGCCGCTCGTGATCCTGATCGCGCCCGTCGCGCCCCACATCGCCGAGGAGCTGTGGGCCCGCCTCGGCGGCGCGTCGAGCCTCTTCGATCACGCCGAGTGGCCGGCCTGGGACGAGAACAAGCTCATGGTCGACGAGGTAGAGCTTCCGGTGCAGGTGAATGGCCGGCTGCGGGCGACGATCCGCGTCGCGCGCGGAGCCCCGGAAGATGTCGTTCGCGAGGCGGCGCTGGCCGAGGCGAACGTGATCCGGCGCCTCGACGGGGTCGCGATCCGGAAGGTGATCCACGTCCCGGACCGCATGCTCAACCTCGTGGTTTCCTAGGGAGCGCGCCCTACCAGTCGACGGAGCCTTCCGCGCCGGTGTCGATGGGGGCGGCGGTGCCCTCTTCGCCGAAGAGGTGGATCCGGAGGTTCTTGTAGAGGAACTCGCGCGCCGCGGCTTCGTGGAGCTTGAGTCCGTAGTGGTTGATGAGGAGCATCTGGCGCTGCTTCCACTCCTCCCAGCAGGCGGCGCAGATCTCGGCCACGATCCGCTCGCCGAGCGCGCTCGGGAACGGGAGGCGCTCGATCCGCTCCTGGTCGTCGCGGCCGCAGCGAACGCAGGCGAACGGTTCCGTCATCTCGAACCTTCCCGACCCACCAGGCGCGTCAGGGCCTCCCACGGGTCGCCGGACTCGGCCTCCCGCATCAGCGCTTCGACGGAGGGCACCAGCGCGCCGTGCGACTCGTACACGCGCTCGAAGTCATCCAGTCTCGTGTAGTACAGCAGGCGCGAGATCATCCACGCGTTGTCGAGACCGTCCGGGTCGATCGAGCTGTACTGCGCGTGCAGCCGCGGCTTGTACTCCGTCTCGAAGCGTTGGGCCGCCGCCTCGAACACCTCGCGCTTGGCCGCCCGCTTCGCGTCGTCCGGCATGGCGGAGGCGTACACCTCCTCCAGCGGCGCAAGGATGGAATGGAAGAAGTCGCCGAACAGGCGCGTGTCCTCCCACCTCCACTGCGCCCGCACGCAGGCGCTCTCATCCGCCACCGCGTCGCAGAAGAACTCGATGGCGCCGCGGTACCCGACGAAGTTCGCGAAGCTCTCGTTGAAATCGGCCTGGCCGGTGGGGAAGTATGTGCTGTGCGTGATCTCGTGGATCACCGTCTCGACGATCCCGAGGCTGTCGAGGCGCAGCGTCGTCGACATGATGGGGTCGGGGAACCAGCCCAGCGTCGAGAAGGCGGAGACCGGCCGCACCGAGACGTCGTAGCCTTCCTCGGCCAGGCCGGCGGCCTCCGCGTGGGCGTCGTCGAAGTCGAAGTATCCCTTGTACGGGACGTGGCCGACGATGGGGAACCACCACGTCTTCCAGCGGAGATCGAACTCCGGGGCGGCGAGCACGATCAGGACCAGCGTGTCGCGGTGGAGTTGTGTGAACGACTCGTAGCTCGCCCCCGCGCGCAGCCCCAGGTCGCGTTCGGCGAAGTCTCTCGCGTCGAGCACGAGCCGCAACTTGTCGCGCGTCTCGCGGGCCACGGTCGTGTCGTGGATCACGGCCCGAATGGGACGGCGCGCGGAGAGGATGCGGGCCTCCTCCCAGCCGGCGCGCAGGACGTACGCCGGCGAGCAGCCGCCCGCGCACAGCAGGAGCAGCAGGAGCGCGGTTCTCCAGCGCGCCGCGCTCACGCGCACCTCACGTAGTGGAGGTGTTCCCGCACGTCGTCGCGCAGGTAGCTCCGCCGCGGGCCGTCGGCGTCGCTCCGGTAGCGGCGGTAGGGCCGGTGGTGGAACGCGTAGGTGTCGGGCAGGCCGCGTTCGCGCAGCACCTCCTCGATCGCGGCGCGGGCCAAGTGCCCCTCGTCGTTGTAGCTGAACAGGATGTGGCGTCCGTCCGCGGCCTCCAGCACCTCCCGCAGCGCGTCCGGAGCCCGGTGCTTCCGGCACCAGTCCGAGCGCTGCGCCTCGTCGGGTATGAGCCCCGTCTTTCCGCGGATCTCCGGCGGCGTGGCCCAGCCGAGCGCGAGGAGTTCGGGGATGTGATAATACGCGGGATATTGCCGGCCGTTGTAAGGGGGGTCGAGATAGACGAGATCGACGGGACCGACGGATTCCAGGAGGCGGGCGGCGGGTCCGCGAAACGCGCTGCAGGCGCCGGCCCCTTCCTTGCGCGGGGTCGGTTCGATGGGGCGGAGCTCGAGCGGGCGCAGGGCGTTCGGCTGCATCGTCTTCACGAAGGAGGCGTATACGCCCGTCGTGTTCGCCACGCGGTCGGCGGCCTCGATGAGCGTCGCGATCAGGAGTTGCGCCGCGGCTTCGCTGTGGGAGGTCCCGCGCATCCAGCGTTCGATCCGCGTCCGGACCGCGTCGATCTTCCGTCCGTTCTCGGGAGAGAAGTACATGCGCCCGTGCTCGCGGCCGGTGGTTTCGTCGCTCGTGTAGTGCTGGGAGATGAACCCGCGGCGGTCCGGCCCATCGAGTGCGGCCAGCCCTTTGAGCAGGGCGCGGTAGCCGATCTCCCGCTTTCCGTTGCGGGCCGCCGCCGGGAGGAGCGAGGCGGGGTAGCGCGGGGGCGCGTCCAGTTGCACCCGTGCGACCTGGAGGGCGTAGGAGGACGCCATCAGGTCGCCCGCATGGACCTGCCAGCCCTTCTCCTTGAGCGCCGCCGACACGCTGGCGGTGCCGGCGAACGGATCGCAGGCGACGCCGGGCGTCTCCTGGAACCCGTCCACGGTCTCCAGCAGGAAGGGGACGAGCTTCGTTTTGTTCCCGAGATAGCGCACGCGGGAGAATATGGAGACGGGATGCGGGCGAAAAGCTCCGGGGCGCGGCCGTGAACGCCGGGGTGCGTCCGTGAACGTTGGAGCGCGGCTCACGGAGGCGGCGGCCGGCGTCGCGCTCGCGGCGGCGCCCCTGCTCCGGCGCGCCCGGCCGGACATCGCGCGGGCGGTGGAGGCCCGGCGG
>JAPPGH010000017.1 GCA_026914155.1 Candidatus Palauibacter rhopaloidicola
GCCGCGAGGCAGGTCTCTACAACGAAAAACGGCTTCCGCTTGACATGGATACTACGACCCCGTCTTCACCTGGTGGAACGAGGACCCGTACGCCCGCGCGAAGGCGGCCCTCGAGGGTTACGCGACCTTCCTGCGCGAGTCGGTGATCGGCTACCGGGCGGGCGAGGACGAACCCATCGTCGGCGACCCGATCGGGGCGGAAGGTCTCGCCGCGGACCTGCGCCACGAGATGATCCCCTACACGCCCGAGGAGCTCATCGCGATCGCCGAGCGGGAGTACGCCTGGTGCGAGGCGCGGATGATCGAGGCGTCGCGCGAACTCGGGTACGGGGACGATTGGCGGGCGGCGCTGGAGTACGTGAAGACGCTGCACCGCGCCCCCGGCGACCAGCCGCAGATGATCCGGGAACTCGCCGACGAGGCGCTCGCCTTCGTCACCGAGCGCGACCTCATCACCGTCCCCCCGCTCGCCGACGAGATCTGGCGCATCGAGATGATGTCTCCGGAGCGCCAGAAGGTGTCGCCCTTCTTCCTCGGCGGGGAGGTGATCCAGGTCTCCTTCCCCACCGACGGGATGGAGCACGAGTACAAGCTCATGAGCATGCGGGGGAACAACGAACACTTCTCCCGCGCGACCGTGCACCACGAACTCATCCCCGGACACCACCTGCAGGGGTTCATGACGAGTCGCTTCAACTCGCACCGCGGTGCGTTCTCGACGCCGTTCTGGGGCGAGGGGTGGGCGCTCTACTGGGAGATGCTGCTCTGGGACCTCGGCTTCCCGTCGACCCCCGAGGACCGGATCGGGATGCTGTTCTGGCGCATGCATCGCACGGCCCGGATCATCTTCTCCCTCTCCTTCCACCTCGAACGCATGACCCCGCAGGAGGCGATCGACTTCCTCGTCGAGCGGGTGGGGCACGAGCGCGCGAACGCCGAGGCGGAGGTGCGCCGAAGCTTCAACGGCTCCTACTCGCCGCTTTACCAGGTCGCTTACATGATCGGCGGGCTGCAGTTTCGGTCCCTCCACGAACAACTCGTGCAGTCGGGGGAGATGACGAACCGCGCCTTCCACGACGCGATCCTCCGGGGCGGCCGGATGCCGGTCGAGATGGTGCGCGCGCGCCTGCTCGACGAGGCGCCGCCGAAGGACTTCGAGTCGGAGTGGCACTTCGAGGGCGACCCGCTCCGCCGCATAACGTCGGAGGAGTCGGCCTCGCCCGGCCCGACCTCGCGGCGCCAGACCCCGTAGCGGCTGAACACGCAGGAGACCGCGTACCGACGCGCTGAAAGGACGACACATGGCTCGCGACCCGCATACGACGGCGATTCCCGGCATCCTCCTCGCTCTGAGCGCCGCGGTCGGCGGCGGGGGCGAGCTTCAGGCGCAGAATGGTGGCGACGGCGGCGCGCTCTCGATCGACCAGCTCCTGTCCATCGAGTCCGTCGTCGGGGGCGCGCCCGCCTGGTCGCCGGACGGTTCGGCGATCCTGTTCGAGTCGGGGCTCACCGGCGGGCTCATGACACTGCCCCCCGAGGGCGGTTTCCCCACGCGGGTGCCGGTGGACATGGGCGGATCCGGCCACTTTCTCACGTCGCAGATGCCGGCCTGGTCCCCCACCGGGACGTGGATCTCGTACGTGTCGGACAAGAGCGGTGCCCCGGAGATCTGGCTCTGGTCGACCCGTGACGGAGCCGACCTCCAACTCACGGAGCTCGGGGCGCGGATCAACTCGATGAGCTGGTCCCCGGACGAGCGCTCGATCGTCTTCGCCGGCGACCGCTACGGGAACTACGACATCTGGAAGGTGGATGTCGCCACGCGCCGCGTGGACCGCCTCACCGAGGACAAGCGCTACGAGGTCTTCCCCACCTGGACGCCCGATTCCCGCCACATCCTCTACGTCCGCCTCGACGATGCGTGGGAGGACCATGACGTGATCGAGGTCGACGCCATGGGCGGCAGCCCGCGCACGGTGATCGAGGACCGCGACTTCTTCGACTACGGGGCGGGCGCGACCTTCGGCTACCCGAGCGTTTCCCCGGACGGAGGCTCGATCCTCTTCCGCTCGCAGCGGAACGGCTGGATCAACTACTGGCTCGCGCCGTGGGATGGGGGAGATCCGCGCCCGATCGCGCCGGCCGAGGCCGACCAGAGCGCGGCCGCGTGGTCTCCCGACGGGCGCTGGATCGCCTACACGGAGAACCACAACGGACACCACGACCTGCGCGTGGTGTCGGCGGACGGGGGCGAGCCGCGGGTGCTCGTGTCACCGAAGGCCGGCGTCGCGTCGAGCCCCTCGTGGTCTCCCGATGGCCAGGCGATCGCCTACCTCCAGGAGGACCTGCTGAGCCCGCGCGACCTCCACGTGGTCTCGCTCGAGGACGGGAGCAGCCGGCAACTCACCTCCTCCATGCCAGCCGGCAACTACGGCGCCCGGCTCGTCGCGCCGGAGAAGATCCGCTATGAGAGCACGGACGGATACTCGATCCCGGCCTACCTCTACCGGCCTCCGGGCGCGGCGTCCGGGGACGGCCTTCCCGGCGTGATGTGGATCCACGGAGGTCCCACGTCGCAGTTCCACGACACCTTCCAGCAGCACGTGCAGTTCTTCGTCCAGCGCGGGTACGTCGTACTCCTGCCCAACATCCGCGGGAGTTCCGGTTACGGGAAGGACTTCGCCGACGCGAACAACGGCTGCTGGGGGCACTGCGACCTGGAGGACGTTGTCGCGGGCGCCGACTACCTGCGGGCGCTCCCGGAGGTCGACCCCGAACGGATCGGGATCACGGGGACGAGCTACGGCGGCGTGATGAGCATGTACGCCGTGGCCTTCGCCCCGGATGCCTTCCGCGCGGCGATCCCGGGCTCCGGCTACACGGACTGGGTCCACTTCTACCACGGCGAGAACGAACTCCGGCACATCAAGCTGCTCGACCACGAACTCGGGCCCTTCGAGACGAGCGAGCACGTGTGGAGCCACAGTTCCTCGATCTCGCACGTCGCCGACGTCTCCACGCCCATCCTCCTCGTGCACGGCGTGGGCCGCTATCCGGGCTCCGACCAGTCCGAAATCTTCGCGCGGGCGCTGGAGAACTACTACAAGCCCTTCCAGTACAAGACGTACCCCAACGAGAACTACTACGTGTACGGGAAGGCGAACCGCCGCCAGATGCTCCTCGACATGCTCGACTTCTTCGAGCAGTTCCTGAGGGACGAGGCGGGGACCGACGGCGGGGGTCAATGAATCAGCGTCGAGAGGGAAATGCTGCCTGGTGGGGATCGACATGAGGCTCCGCCGACCGCTGACGTCACGGCCGAACCGGTTTCGCATCCCTGCCGTGCTTTCCGTAGCGTTGGTGTTTCTGTCCCTCGGCTGCGGGTTGGGAAGCACCGCGCCCAGGCCTCGCAGCAATCGCGCGCCGGAGATCGCAGCCGAGATTCCGCAGATCATCCTGAGGGGGTGGACCCCGGAGTATGCGCTCGCAGTCTCTCCGTATTTCAGCGATCCCGATGGCGACTCGCTCACTTTCTCCGCCACGTCGGAGTCCACCGTGCGGCCGGGAGCGCCGGACTCACTGCGGGTCTCCGGCAACTTCCTCGAACTCAGCCAAGGGATGATGAGGCCCGCCTCCGAGGTGGTGGTCACAGCCACCGACGCAGAGGGTCGCACGGCCCAACAGACCTTCGGCGTTGTGGTCACGAGTCTGAGACCCGGCCCCCCTACCCCGTACCGGCCGGTGTCCACTGCAGCGATCCCGCCCACGACGCTACGGCCGGGAGAAACCACCCGGATGGCCTTGGGCGACTTCTTCGACGTTCGCCCGCGCACAACCTACGGAGTCACCTCCTCATCCGGGTCCACAGTGCGCGCCCAGGTGTCGGGCGACACACTGATCCTCGAGGGAAGACGTCCGGGGCCAGCGCGGATTCGCGTGGTGGCCACGCACGAAGCCGGTTATTTCGCAGAACAGACGTTCAATGCTGCGGTGGTTCCTCCTGAGGCCCCGTCCAACGCGTGGCCGTTCCTTCCGAAGCCCGTCAGGGCGAGGCTCGTCCCGGTGCGATCAAGAGTCAGCTTTGATGTGTCCACCCTCTTTCAGGACCCGGACGAAGACGTGTTGTTCTTTTCGGCGGCGTCGGCAGAGCCCGAAAAGGTCGCGGTGTCACTATCCGGAGCCCGTCTAACGCTTCTGGCGAAGGATGGGATTCTCTGGGTTCTCGATGGAGGATCTCGGATCACGGTGACCGCCACGGATGCCGGAGGCCTGTTCGCGGTAGGCGAATTCGAAGTCGTATTGCTGCCGGCTCTCGATGCTCGCTAGAGCCGCCGCACCGTGCTTCCGTGCTCTCTTGAGAAGCGTTCCGTTGGTCGCGCTGGTCCTGACAGGGTGTTCGGGCGTCGAGAGGGCTCCCTCCTCGGGGTCCGCAGAGGACGAGCATCAGCAGGCAGTCAGCGCGCGCGCGGCCGCCGCGGTCGGCCCCGTGGAGGTGGTTGTCGAGACGAGCCAGGGAGAGTTCGTCATCGCCGTGCACCGCGAGTGGGCGCCGCTGGGGGCCGAGCGGTTCCTCACCCTCGTCGAAACCGGCTACTACTACGACGCCCGCTTCCACCGCGTCGTTCCGGATTTCATCGTCCAGTGGGGACTGGCCGGCGACCCCGCTTTCACCGCCGAGTGGATGAACGCCTACATCCCCGACGATCCCGTCGTCGCCTCCAACACGCGCGGCCGCATCGCCTTCGCCTTCACCGACCCCGGAACGCGCGCCACCCAGGTGTATATCAACCTCGTGGACAACGTGCGGCTCGACTCGACCGGATTCGCACCCTTCGGCGAGGTCATCAGCGGGATGGAGGTCGTGGATGCGCTCTACTCCGGCTACGGAGAGGACTCCGGCGGCGGCCTGCGGCGGGGCGACCAGACCCGGATCGTCGCCCAGGGCAACCTCCACCTCGACCGCGAGTACCCCCTCCTCGACCGCCTCCTCCGCGCCACACGCCGCTGACGCTCCGTCAGCGCAGTCGTCGTGCGACCCGCCTCCGGCTGGTTGCACGATTTCCGCTGTCCGCCGAGTTGACGGTGACGCCGACCTCCTGAGACGCCTCGAGGCCGTCAGGATCGCGCGCCGTTACCGTCACGGTCGTCGACCCCGCCGCGACGCCCGTGATCCTCACCGTGCTGCGCGGAGTTTCGACCGTGGCGATGCTCTCGTCCGCGCTGACGGCACTGTAGGTCAACCGGTCGCCGTCCGGGTCGTCAAAGTACGGAAAGACGTTAAACCACACGGTATCTCCTACATCGACGGTCTGGTCGGGGATCTCGTCCGTCACTTCCGGTGGCCGGTTGGGCTGGATCACCGTGACCCGGGTTTGCTGGCGCGCCTCCTCGCCTGCCGGGTCGCGCGCCGTGACCGTGATGGAGGTGCCTCCTTCGCTCAGTCCCACGATCGACATCAGGCTGCCGGACATCGATGCCGAGGCTCGGTGGTCGAAAAACACATCGGCCTCGTACGTCAGCGCGTCGCCGTCAGGGTCGGAAAAGTAGGGTGACACGTCCACCCGGACGGTATCCCCCACGTCCACCGTCTGTTCCGGAATCGATCCGACCGCTTCGGGCGGGTGGTTGGAGGGGGTCACCGTAACCCGGGTTCGCTGGCGCGCCTCGTCGCCTGCCGGGTCGCGCGCCGTGACCGTGATGGAGGTGCTTCCTTCGCTGAGTCCCACGATCGACATCAGGCTGCCGGACATCGATGCCGAGGCCCGGTCGTCGAAGAACACGTCGGCCTCGTACGCCAGCGCGTCGCCGTCCGCGTCGGAGAAGTAGGGGGACACGTCCACCCGGACGGTATCCCCCACGTCCACCGTCTGCTCCGGAATCGATCCGACCGCTTCGGGCGGCCGGTTTTGCACCGTGAAACGGAGTCGCTGCTGGGCCTCGAGCCCGCCGGGGTCGCGTGCCGTAACGACGACGTCAGTGGTCCCGTACGCCACTCCGATGATGGTGGCCACGCTGCCGGATACCGAGACCCTGGCGATTCCCTGGTCGGTCGCCCGGGCCCTGTATTCGAGAGGATCGTCGTTCGGGTCCGTGAAGTACGTGGACAAATCCAGCGTCACGGTCTGGCCGACGCCGATGAAAAAAATGGTAGTCTGTGACACGCGCCTGGGCGCGTTCGGATTCGGAGCCGGTCCATCCGGAATCAGCGGGTCAAAAATCTCAAGCACTTCTACCGCCTCGGTGCATCCCACGGAAATCCCCGTGAACAAAGTGCCGAGCGCGGCAAACGCGTAGACGTGGATTCGGCGGACGGCGGCGGCTCGCCTCACACAGCGCCTCCCCTACGATATGTCGTCCGAGGCGGTCTCCCGCCCGCGAAAGCGGATTCCTGCAGGCCGACCAATTCGTCGGCACCGGCGGCGCCCAGGCGGAGGAGGTCGTCGAGTTCGTCGCGGGTGAAGGGGGCTCCTTCGGCTGTTCCCTGAACCTCGACGAGGCGTCCGTCCTCGAGGTAGACGAAGTTGAAGTCGACGTCGGCGGCGGCGTCCTCCACGTACTCCAGGTCGAGTCTCGCCTCACCGTCCACTATCCCGGCGCTGATTGCGGCGACCCATTGGCGGAGCGGGCTGGCTTCGAGCGCGCCGTCCGAGACCAGCCGCTGGAACGCCATTTCGAGGGCCACGCACGCGCCCGTGATCGAGGCGGTGCGGGTGCCGCCGTCAGCGACGAGGACGTCGCAGTCCACGGTCACCGTCCGCTCGCCCAGCGCTGCCAGGTCGACGGCCGCCCGCAGCGAGCGGCCGATGAGGCGCTGGATCTCCTGGGTGCGACCCCGGGCTCCCCGGCGCTCGCGGCGGGTTCGTTCGGTCGTGGCCCGGGGCAGCATGGCGTACTCGCCCGTAACCCAGCCGCCCCGGCCTTCCCGCCACGGCGGGACCTGCTCCTCCACCGAGGCCGTGCAAAGCACGCGCGTCATCCCCATCGTGATTGTGCACGACCCCTCGGCGAAGGGGGCGGTTCCCGTCTCCAGGGTCGTGGGTCGCAGGGCGTCCAGCGCCCGCCCGTGTGGACGTGCCGGCATGGGGCAGCCTCCGTCGACGGTCGAAAAGGAAGGGGACTACATACATGAGTTGACGGGCGAATCAGAACATCCGGTGAATGCTCCCTGCCGTCCACGTAAGTCCCTTCCCCGGTCGGCGCGGTACTCATTTAGTCTGGGTTCGTGCGCGCGACGGGGACAGATACAGACTAGATGAATAATACGTATATCGGATGGCACACGGACATATGCGATTGGGACGAGTTCGAGGAGGAACCGATGAACGTCGAACGCGTTGAGAGTATGCCGGCCGCGACCGCGCTGCGATGGTTGATCCCCGCAGCGTGTCTGGCGCTGGCGGGTGCGGCGGCGGCCTGCGCGCCGGGCGACGCTCCCGAAGCGGAGGCGGAGATCGTCCCGACGAGCGTGCTGTTCACCGGGGCGACCGTCATCGACGGGTCCGGCGAGCCATCGTTCGTGGCCGACGTGGCGGTGGAGGGCGACCGGATCACCTTCGTCGGCGATGCCTCGGCGGCGGATCTCGCTTTGCGCGACACGATCGCGCTGGACGGCCTGCTGCTCACGCCCGGCTTCATCGACATGCACAGCCACATCACGGTCATCACCGTCGGAGAACCGTACGGGCTCCCCGCTACCGAGTTCCTCACGCAGGGGATCACGACCGGCATCATCGGCGTCGACGGCGCGAGCAGCACCGACCTCGCCGCGCTCTACGGCGACCTCGAAGCATCTGGCGTCGGGAAGAACCTCATCTCCTACATCGGGCACGGTTCCGTTCGGGAGGCGGTGATGGGGATGGACGACCGTGCCCCAACCGCCGCAGAACTCGATGAGATGAAGGCCCTCGTCAGACAGGGAATGGAGGACGGCGCCTTCGGGCTCTCCACCGGTCTCTTCTACACGCCCGGGTACTACGCGGAGGCCGACGAGGTGATCGAACTCGGACGGGTCGCGGCGGAATACCCGATCGGCGGCGAGCACGCCCCGGTCTACGACACGCACGACCGGGATCTCGGCGCGGCATACCAGGGGATCGGCTACCACGATTCGATTCGCGAGGCGATCCACATCGGGGCGGAGTCGGGGCTCCGCACCATCTTCAGCCACTTCAACGCCCAGGGGGCCGCCCTCTACGGACGGGCCTCGGAGGGCGCCGCGATCATCGATTCGGCGCGCGCGGCGGGACTCGAGGTGGCGGGCGCGCAGCACGTCTACACGTCCACGATGTCGAGCCTGCGCGCCTACACGATCCCGCGCTGGGCGCAGGCCGGCGGGCCGGAGCAGATGGTGCGCCGCTTCCAGCATCCCGACACGGCACGGGTCCTCGACGTGCAGACGATGGAGATGCTCGAGATCCGCGGTGGGCCGGAGCAGATCGTGTTCGCCGACGCGAGGCCCGAGTTCAACGGCAAGACGCTGGCCGACGTGGCGGCCGAACGAGGGCTGCCCGTCCCCGAGGCCGTGCGCGAGATCATGTCCGGGTCGAACCCGTGGGTGATGAACCGCGACCTCTACGACGTCGAGAACACGCGCTATCTCGCGACGATGCCGTGGATGATGACGTGCACGGACGGCGCCACGCCCGCACCGGGCGCGGAGATCGTGCATCCTCGCGTGTACGGGGGTTTCCCGAAGAAGATCAAGGACTTCGTGGACCGGGACGGCGCGATCGGACTCCCGTTCGCGATCCGGAGCATGTCGGGCCTCGCCGCGGACTTCCTGAGGCTGGACGATCGCGGCTACATCCGCGAAGGTCTGGTCGCGGACATCGCCGTCATCGACCTCGACCGGTTCACGGACCGGGCGACGTACGACGACCCGCACCAACTCTCGGAGGGCGTCGTGCACGTGCTCGTGAACGGCCGCTTCGCGATCCGCGACGATGAGGTGACCGGCGAACTCGCCGGCCGTCCCCTGCGGCGCCCCTGAAAGCCAAGCGCCGCCGACCACCACCCACTGACCGACCGCCACCCACTGACCAGATCGGAAAGCCAACCCATGAATTCATCGCGCTTCGCCACGCCCGCCGCGGCCCTTCTCGCGCTCATCCTGCTTCCGGCGGCGGTCGCCGCGCAGGCAGGGCACCTGATCGAGGACGGGCAGGCGCAGATCGTCCCCGCCTTCGCGGATTCGTCCGCCTGGATCCGGCATGAACTGTGGGTCGAGACCGAGTTCGACTCCGACGGCGACGGCCGGCCGGACCGCGTGCACCTGGATGTGACGCGTCCGGCGCAGACCGATGGCGAGGGGCTCAGGGTGCCGGTCATCTACGAGACGAGCCCCTACTACTCGGGCGTCGCCGGAATCGACTTCGCGCACTTCTGGGACCTGCGCCAGGAGGTGGGCGGCGAAGCCCCGCCACGCGATCCGTTCCCGGCCACGATCGAGCACATCCCGAGCCAGCCCCGGATCTCGAACTCGCACGTCGCGACCTGGGTGCCGCGGGGGTTCGCGGTGGTCCACTCGCAATCGCCCGGGACAGGCCAGTCGCAGGGCTGCCCGACCGTCGGCGGCGCGAACGAATCGTTGGCGCCCAAGGCGGTCATCGACTGGCTCAACGGCCGGGCGCGCGGCTTCGCGAGCGTGGACGGGGACGAGGCAGTCGAGGCCTACTGGGCGACCGGGAGGGTCGGGATGACGGGCACCTCCTACAACGGTACGCTCCCCCTGGCCGCCGCCACGACGGGCGTGGAGGGGCTCGAGGCGATCATCCCCATCGCGCCGAACACGTCCTACTACCACTACTACCGCTCCAACGGGCTGGTGCGGTCGCCGGGCGGCTATCCCGGCGAGGACGTCGACGTCCTGTTCGACTTCATCTTCAGCGGCTTCCCGGAGGTCCGCGACTACTGCCTCGCCAACGTGCGCGACGAGATGACGGCGCGGCTGGACCGCGTCACGGGCGACTACAACGACTTCTGGGCGGGCCGCGACTACCTGAACCACATCGACGGCGTGCAGGCGGCCACGCTCATGAGCCACGCCTTCAACGACTGGAACGTCATGCCCGAGCACAGCCACCGCATCTCGATGGCGCTCGGGGAGCGGGGCGTGCCGCTGCAGATCTACTACCACCAGGGCGGACACGGCGGGGCGCCGCCGCTCGAACTCATGAACCGGTGGTTCACCCGCTACGTGGTCGGCGTCGAGAACGGCGTGGTGGAAGACCCGGCGGCGTGGATCGTGCGGGAGGGAGACGACCGCGCGGACCCCACGCCCTACGCGAGCTATCCGCACCCCGAGGCCGACGCCGTGACGCTCCGGCCCGGCGGTGACGGACACTGGACCGGCACGCTCTCCCTCGACGATGCGGACGCCGGCACCGGTGCGATCATCGACAACTTCACGCTTACCGGCGATCAGTTGGCCGCGGCGGAGTGGTCGAACCACCGCCTGTTGTACGCGACGCCGGAACTGCGCGAGGACGTGCACCTGTCGGGCGTGGCGACCGTCCGCATGCGGATGTCGGCGGACGCGACCGCGGCCAACCTGTCCGTGTGGCTGGTGTCGCTGCCGTGGATCGAGGGCGGAGAGATCAACGACAACATCATCACCAAGGGATGGGCCGACCCCGCCAACGCGGACGCCGAGGACATCGCCTCCCCCCGCACCGGCACACCGCTCACGCCGGGAGAGTACGTCGACCTCGAGTTCGCGCTCCAGCCCGACGATCAGGTCATCCCGGTCGGAGCCCGCATCGGCCTGATGATCTTCTCCAGCGACAAGTTCTTCACGCTGCACCCCGACCCCGGCACGACGCTCACCGTCGACCTGGGCGAGACCCGTCTCTCGTTACCCGTCGTGGGAGGCAGCGCGGCCCTGCGGCGCGCCCTGGGTGTCCCCGCCTCCGAGTAGTGCCCGGCGGATACAACCCTCTGCAGAAACGGCGCCTCTTACAGAACGAGGCCGCCATGCGGCGGACAGCGGTCGACATCGCCGATGTCTCAACCGGAACGGGAACCATGCGCCCTTGCGGAAGCTTCCTTACCGCCGGAGTCCTCGGTTGCGCGGCCATCGCCTGTGGCGGCGCTCACCCCGAGCCCGAAGATCAACCCCCGAACGCGGTGCTGGTCTCCGATTCAGCGGGCATCACGAACATCGCCCTGGGCCGGGTGGAGGAGCTGTCGGTACCCCGCCTGGAGGCGGACCTCCTCTTCTCCACCCGGGAACTCGGGGTCGAACTGTTCTGGGTCGGTGACGCCCTTCTGCTCGGGAACGGCGGCCTTGCGCTCGCCAACACCGGTTCGGGCGAGGTGCTGCTCTTCTCCGCCGACGGTTCGCTCACGGCCCGGGTCGGGGGGCAGGGCGAGGGACCGGGCGAGTTCAGCGATGTCACGACGCTCCTCGGGACGGACGGGGGGTTCCTGGCCTACGACGCCAGACTGGCCCGTCTCAACGAGTTCCTGGAGAGTGGGGAATTCCTTGCGTCGTCGCCTCTCTCCGCCCAGAGCGCCATCGTGAGCCTGAAGCCGCTGGCGAGAGACGCCGCGGGGAACATGCTCGCCGTCCTGGGAGAACAGCGGTACTTCCTGCCGGAGGGGATGAAGAGGGACACGACCCCCCTGCTGTCGTTCAAGGATCTTGAGACCGACCCGGACACGCTGGGCGTGTTGCCCGCCACGGAGTGGAGCTATGGCGGCATTCCCGGTGGCGGGTTCACCCGCACCGAACCCGCGTTCGGGCGGGACATCATCGCCCGCGGATTCAGGGACCGGGCCCTGATCGGCGACACCGACGAGCTGAGCCTCTCCGTGCACGCGGCGGACGGGAGTCTGACGCGTCGGATCCGTGGCTCGGCTGGCGGGTGGGCCGTTACGGCCGAAGAAATCGGCACGTGGAGAGCGGAGCGGCTCGCGCGCAGGGGTCCGGACGCCCCCGACTGGTTCATGGATTTCGTCGAGAACGCACCCTACCGGGAGACGCACCCCGCCTTCCACTCAGCCGTCCTGGGTCCCGACGAGATGGTCTGGATCGGGCTTGTGACCCGCCCCGGCGAGGAGACTCGCCGCTGGCTCATCCTCGGCCCCGACGGACAGCCGCGGGGATGGCTGGATCTTCCCGCGGAAGCGAGCGTGCTGGCCGTCGACGCCGACCGCTTCGTCCTCCTCCAGCGCGACGCCCTCGACGAGGAGGACGTGAGGCTCTACGATCTGCGCCTCCTGCCGTAAGTCGCTCGCCGTGGCGCTGTTCGCGCTGCTCACCGCGCTCGGGGCGCATGTGGCGGTTCCGCTCGGAATCACCCCGGTGCCGATGACGCTGCAGACCCTGTTCGTGCTCCTCGCCGGTGCGCTGCTGGGCCCGGTGGCGGGGGCAAGCTCCCAACTGCTCTACCTGGGTCTCGGCGTCGCCGGCGTTCCTGTCTTCGCGATGGGTGCGGCGGGCCTGCCCTGGATCTTCGGTCCGACCGGCGGCTACCTGATGGCCTTCCCGGTTGCTGCGGCGTTGGTGGGGTGGATCTCGGGCTCCGAGGGACGCGCCCTGCGCACCGCGATTGCGCTGGTCGTCGGCTCCTCGGTCATCTTCGTCATGGGTGCGGGCTGGCTCTCGGTCGTCACCGATCTCGGCCCCGGCGCCCTCTTCGCTGTCGGCGTGCAGCCGTTCCTGGTCGGCGCCGTCGTGAAGGCGGGCATCTGCTGCGCGGCGACGCGCCGGATCGGGGCGAGAGGTCGGCGGCGCTGATACGCGTCCCGCCACCCCAGAGGATCGGCGAGGTCGGGCGTCGCGCTCGAATCGCGAGCGATGCCGGTTCACTCTCTGAGTTTGCCGGAGGTGCTGTAGAAATCATGGGACGCAAGATCCTGATGCAGGCACTGCTGGCGGCGGGCATGTTGCTCAGCGCACCGCCCGTAGCGGCGCAGGTGGGCCTTCAGGCCGGCGGATTGGTGTCGTGGCTCTACGAGTACAATGGGCCGAGGGCCGGGTTCTACGGAGGCGTACACTACGACCTGCACGACCGCGTTCGGGTCGGCGTGCTCTACGTCAACAAGGGACGGGAGGACTTCGGGATCCACAGCATCGAGGCGCCCATCACCTACAGGCAGCCGGTCGGCGAGATCGGGCATGTGTTCGTCGGCGTGGCGCCCAGCTACGACGACCACGGCCACCGCATGTCCGACCCATTCGAGATCAGCGCGCTGTTCGGTCTGGCCATCGATGTGCTGCCTTCCGCTGCCCGGCGCATCCAGCTCGAGGCGGCATTCAGCCAAGGACTCATCGGTGCCCAGCACGATACGACCTGGGTACCGAGAAGCTACAAGACGGTCAGGGTCGGTCTGAACATCCGCTAACCTTCAACCGCTGCAACCATGGGCCGGGCCCGTAGGATGTCCCGGCCCATGGTGACAGCGGGACAGTGCCGCGAAACCCTTCAGGATTGTATTCGTAAGCTTGATTCCGTATGCCTGTTCGGCAGATTTCATGCTGGACAGCTCCTCGGTAACGGATGTCACCACGCGGCGAAGCATGAGGACCCACCATACAAGGCACGTCACGCGCGCCAGGCGCGTTGCACTCTTCGGTTTGCTCGCGGTCGTGCAGGCGTGTGCCAGCGCGGGGTCCGGCGGCCGTCCATCCGAGTCGCCGCCCCGCCCGGACGCGGTCCGTCCGGATGCCGCGCGCGTGGCCGAACTCGAGGCGATCTACCGGGCGCGCGCGGAAGCTGCCCTTGAGGGCGCGCACGAGGCGGACATCCGCTTCATGACGCACATGATCCCGCATCACGCGCAGGCACTGGTCATGGCGGGCTTCGCTCCGGGTGCCGGCGCGAGTCCCTCGATCCGGACGCTGTGCGGGAGGATCATCAACGCGCAGACCGATGAGATCACCGTAATGAGCCGCTGGCTCTCGGAGCGCGGGCTGCCCGTGCCGGACACCGGCGACATGCGGGGCCACGGGGACGGGGCCATGCTCATGGCCGGGATGCTGACCCGCGAGCAACTCGCGGAACTCGAAGCCGCGCGCGGCCCCGACTTCGACCGCCTCTTCCTCCGATACATGATCCAGCACCACAAGGGCGCCGTCACCATGGTTCGGGAGTTGTTCGCCACCGATGGTGCGGCGCAGGACGACTTCGTGTTCAAACTGGCCTCCGACATCCACGTCGATCAGGCCACGGAAATCGCCCGGATGGAGCTGATGCTCGAGGCGCTCGCCGCGCCGGAGCCGGGCGGCTGATTCATGCAGTTTACCCCAATCGAAGGATCCGACATGTCCGCTGTGACGAAGGAACGCGACGACACTCGATCTGCCCCGCGCCTCGCGACGCTGCTCGCCGGCGCGATCGCTCTCGCGGGGTTAACCGCCTGCTCCTCCTACCGGTCGGCGCCGACCGGCATGGCCGCCGCACCCGCCGCCCCGGCCGCCGCGCCCACGGGCCTGCAGGTCAATCCGCCGGCGCCGGACCCGCGTGTCGGGCTCGCGCCGGGCATGTTCGATGCGGGTGAGGCGATCTGGAACCTCAGCCTCGTGTCCGCCACGCCCCCGCCGGATGCGTTCGTGGGCAAAACGAACTCCGACCTCGCCTTCTCCGGTCCCTACGCGATCCAGGGGAACTACGACGGCATCCAGATCTGGGACATCTCGGACCCCACCAATCCGCAGACCGTCGTGACCTATGTCTGTCCCGCGTCCCAGAGCGATGTCTCGGTGTACGAGAACCTCCTCTTCGTGTCCGGCGAGGGGTTCGGCGGGCGACTGGACTGCGGTGACGAGGGCGTCGAGGAAGCCGTGAGCCACGACCGGCTGCGCGGCATCCGCATCTTCGACATCTCCGACATCACGGCGCCGGAGTATGTCGCCAACGTCCAGACCTGCCGCGGCTCGCATACGCACACGCTGCTGGAACATCCTGGGGACGACGAGAATGTCTACGTCTACGTGTCCGGTTCCGCCCCGGTGCGTCCGGCGGAGGAACTCCCCGGCTGCTCGGGCGCGCCGCCGTCCGAGGACCCGAACTCCGCCCTCTTCCGCATCGAAGTCATCCGCGTCCCGCTGGCCGACCCGGCGAGCGCCGAGATCGTGAGTTCGCCGCGCATCTTCGAGGACCTGGTCGCGCCGCCGACGCACGGCCCGGCCCCAGACGACCTCGCCGCGCTCGAGGAGGCCCGCGCTCGCGGCGCCTTCATCATCGAGGTGCAGGGGCAGGAGATGGTGCTGCCTGAACCGGCCGCCCAGGGGATGCTTGGGCAGATGGTAGCCCAGCGCGGCGGCGAGGGTCCGCCGACCGCAGCCGACAGCGCGGCGCTGCGCGAAGCGCTGCCCACGATCATCGCGCAGATGATGGGACAGCAGGGCGGGGAGGGCGATGGCCCGGAGCCCGGACCGACGCAGTGCCATGACATCACTGTCTACCCGGCCATCGGCCTCGCCGGCGGGGCGTGTGAGGGCTACGGCATGCTCCTCGACATCTCTGATCCGGAGAACCCGAGGCGCCTCTCCGCGGTGGCCGATTCCAACTTCTCCTACTGGCACTCGGCGACCTTCAACAACGACGGCACCGCCATCCTGTTCACGGACGAGTGGGGCGGCGGCGGCGCGCCGAAGTGCCGGGCCTCTGATCCGATGGAGTGGGGTGCGAACGCGATCTTCACCATCGAGGGCACGGAGATGGAGTTCCAGAGCTACTTCAAGCTCCCGGCTCCGCAGACGCCCGAGGAGAACTGCGTGGCCCACAACGGTTCGCTGATCCCGATCCCGGGCCGCGACATCATGATCCAGGGCTGGTACCAGGGCGGGATCTCGCTCCTCGACTGGACCGACACCGCGAACCCCGTCGAGATCGCCTACTTCGACCGCGGCCCGGTGAACCCCGACCGCATGCAGATGGGCGGCAGCTGGTCCGTCTACTGGTACAACGGTGCCATCGTCAACTCCGAGATCGCCCGTGGGCTCGACATCCTCGAACTGGTCCCGAGCGAGGCGCTCACGCAGAACGAGATCGACGCCGCCAACTCCGTGCAGTTGACGCACCTGAACTCGCAGGGTCAGCCCATCTTCGAGTGGCCCGCGACGTTCGCGCTCGCGAGGGCCTACCTGGACCAGTTGGAGCGGCACGGCGGGCTCGCCGCCGCCAGGGTCGACCGTCTCCGCGCCGGACTGGCCGAGGCCGAGGAGATGACGGGATCCGCCCGCGCCGACGCGCTCCGCTCGTTGGCCGACGGCGTATCGCGTGGGGCCGCGGGGGCGGGCGACGCCGCGAAGGTCCGCATGCTGGGCGATGCGCTAAGGGCCCTCGCGGGCGCGGGGATGTAGGGACTCCGGGGTCGTCCGCAGCCCGTCCCGGGGATGCCCACATTGATCGAAGCCCCGGCCGTCATCGAGGCGGCCGGGAGCAAGCCCAAGCGGATCGAGGAGTACGCCGGCCGCGTCCGGACGGGACACGAGGGCGTCAGCGTGGCGCGCATGGTGGCGCCGTCCGGCTGGGTCGAACCGGGTCAACGTCCCGAATTCGAGGAGATCACCGTCGTCCTGAGCGGATCACTGCGCGTGGAGCACGAGAGCGGCGTCATCGACGTGAATGCCGGCCAGGCCGTCGTCACCCGCCCCGGCGAATGGGTCCGCTACAGCACGCCGGGCCCCGAGGGAGCCGAGTACATCGCCGTCTGCCTCCCCGCCTTCTCCCCCGACACCGTCCACCGCGACCCCTAGACTGAGAGCCGGCGTTTTCTATTCCGGATCGGCGATGCCGGACAACTCGACGGGCGGTCGGTCGGGGAAGCTCGCGACCAGCGCGAGCGTGCCTCCCATGGCCTCGACGGTTCTGCGCAGAGTCGAGAGGAGGAGGTCGCTACGCTGTTCCATGCGCGATATGCCTTCCTGGCCGATACCGAGTTCGCGCGCCAAACTGACCTGAGTGAGCCGCCGGGCCTCGCGCAGCTCGCGCAGCGTCATCTCCTCCGCGATGAGTTCAGCGGCGCGCGCCTCCACCCGTTGCCGCCGCTGCGTATCGAGTCCCTCGATGACGTCGTTCACGTTCAATGCCATCATGATCCTCCTTCCATCGCGAGCCACGCCAAGTGCCGCTCGAAGCGCTGATCCGCCTTGCGGATGAGCGCCCGGTAAAACGCCTTGGAACTGCCGCCCGCCTTCCTGCACCTCCACCTGCAGCGCTCGGAACTCCGGCGCGAATTCATCGGCGATTTCGACCGTCCAGTCCACCAAGCAACATGTCATCCACGACATATGTACCGCAAGTCATGGCACGCGGCTCACGTTCCAAGCCCCTCCCAGCGGACGTCGGGTACGGACTCGAATCGTTTCGCCATCACCTCGAGGGCCTCGGGGTTGTCGTCCACGAGGATGAAATCTCGGCCCAGTTCGTGGGCGGCCATGCCGGTTGTGCCGCTGCCGGCGAAGAAGTCGAGCACGAGGTCGCCGGGGTTCGAGGAGGCCGTGATGATGCGGCGGAGGATGCCGAGCGGCTTCTGGGTCGGGTAGCCCGTCCGTTCGGCGCCGCTCGTGGGGACGATCGTGTGCCACCAGGTGTCGGTGGGCAGCTTGCCGCGCGCCGCCTTCTCCGGTCCCACCAGCCCCGGGGCCATGTACGGAATGCGTTCGATCTCGTCCACGTTGAAGACGTAGTTCGACAGGTCCTTCACGTAGAACAGGATGTTGTCGTGCTTCGCCGGCCACCGCGTCTTCGGTCGCGCCCCGTAGTCGTACGCCCAGATGATCTCGTTCAGGAGATTCTCCGGGCCGAACAGGTCGTCCAGGAAGAGGCGGCAGTGGTGCACTTCCCGGTAGTCGACGTGGAGGTAGAACGACCCGTGCGGAGCGAGAACGCGGTACGCCTCGACGAGCCGGGGCCCGAGGAACGCGAGGTAGTCGTCGAACCGGTCCGCGAAATGCCGGCTGCCGACGACGGTCGTCTCGTAGCGCTCGCCCTGGAAGCCCGTCCGGTCGCCTTCTCCGCCCGGTGCCGGGCGTCGGGTTCGGATCCGGGTTCGCCGCTGTGTGCGGCCGGTGTTGAAGGGTGGGTCGACGTAGATGAGATCCGCCTGTCCATCAGGCAGGCCCCGGAGCACGTCGAGGTTGTCCGCAAGGATAATCCTGGGCATCGCATCTCCCGTCGCGGTGAAGCCGATACGCGGCGGCGAGGGTCAGGGCTCCCGAAGCTAGTGTAGTGTCGCAGAATTCTGCGAGTCACCGAGAGTGCCGTGACACGGGCTCAACGCGGCGAACGAAGTGACGCCCATTGCCGGCTCGCCGTCTG
Source organism: Candidatus Palauibacter rhopaloidicola (assembly GCA_026914155.1). Taxonomy (GTDB): domain Bacteria; phylum Gemmatimonadota; class Gemmatimonadetes; order Palauibacterales; family Palauibacteraceae; genus Palauibacter; species Palauibacter rhopaloidicola. The sequence goes on from JAPPGH010000017.1 coordinate 18,270, forward strand.
GATACCACGATCAACCCCCGTTGGATCGTTCGCTCGAATCGCGGCCTGACCGCCTCTGGGCCGCGTCGTTGACAACGTTGGATACGCGCCTCGACACGGCGCCGCACCGGAGACGCCAATGGAATACGATCCCACCCTCCCCTGGTACCGACGCCTTCACTGGCAGGTGCTGGCCGCCATGGTTCTGGGCCTTGCCACGGGCTGGGCCTTCGGGGCGCCAGCGGCCGAGTACATCGGCTGGATCGGCCAGTTGTTCATGAAGCTGCTCCGGATGATCATCGTGCCACTCGTGCTCACCTCGATCGTGTCCGGGGTCGCCTCGGTGGGTGGGGGGAGGGCGATCGGCCGCCTGTTCGGCAAGACGATGGGCTACTACGTCGTCTCCAGCATGCTGGCGGCGCTGACCGGCCTCCTGATGGTGAACCTCATCCGGCCGGGCGTGAACGCCGACATGGGCGCGGCGGCACAGCAGGATGTGCCCGAACTCGACACGCCCGACTCTCCCGTCGATCTCATCCTCGACATCGTGCCGGACAACTTCATCGCGGCCGCCTCCGCCGGCGACATGCTGGCGATCATCTTCTTCTGCATCGTTTTCGGCGCCGCGATCACGGGACTGCCGGAGAAGCCCCGCGTGGTCGTTACCGACATCTTCAACGCCTTCTTCCAGGCGATGATGGCCCTCACGTCGGGGATCATAAAGTTCCTCCCCATCGGCGTCTTCGCGCTCATCACGGCGATGGTGGGGGAGACCGGCTTCGACCGCTTCGCCGCGCTCGCCAAGTACTTCGCGACGATCGGGTCGGGGCTCACGATTCACCTCTTCATCACAATGCCGCTCCTGCTCATCGTGCTGGGCCGCATCAAGCCGCTGGTCCACTTCGCGAACCTGCGGGAGCCGCTGCTGACCGCGTTCTCGACGAGTTCGTCGGGCGCCACGCTCCCGGTGACGATCAAGACGCTGCGCGAGAAGGTCGGCGTGTCGAACAAGGTCTCCTCGTTCGTGCTCCCGATGGGCGCCACGGTGAACATGGACGGCACGGCGATCTTCGAGTGCGCCGGCGCCCTCTTCATCGCGCAGGTGCTCGGGGTCGACCTCAGCATCGGACAGCAGGCGATCGTGGTCCTGACCGCGCTCCTCGCCTCGATCGGGGCGGCGGCGGTGCCGTCGGCCGGCGTGGTCGTGATCTTCATCGTCCTCAACGCGATCGGCCTCGGCGACAACCCGGAGGCGATCACGATCGTGGGCGCGATGCTCGCCATCGACCGGCCGCTCGACATGTACCGCACCGCGGTCAACGTGTTCAGCGACTCGTGCGGCGCCGCGATCATCGCCCGTTCCGAAGGGGAGGAGGGCGTAGACACCGAAGTCCGCCACTGACGGCGGGATGGGACCGACGCGGGGGCCGGGAGATGACCGGCCCCCCGGTGGTCACCTCGGTTTCAGCCCGTTCAGAAGGCGCTTCGTCTGGATGTCGATCGCGCCGCCCCGGGCGCGCGGCCCGTAGAGCAGGATCGCGGCGCGCCCCTTCACGACCTCCACGTGATCGATGTCCAGGGCCTTGACGTCGGAGAGGGGGAAGTCCTCCGGTTGCTCGACCCCGTCGATCACGACCAGCGGCGGGATCGAGCGACAATCCGTGCTGATCGACGTCGGTTCGGTCGCGGGCGATTCTTCCGAAAGCTGTTCCACCGAAGTCTGTTCGGCGGGGACGGACAGCCGGGAGGGCTCTTCGACCCCGAAGTCCGGCGCGAATGGCGACTCCGCGCGGTCGCACCCGACGCTCGCCAGAACGCTCGCCATCATCAGGGCGGTAGCCGCCGGGTTCCCGCGTTCGAATCTGCTCTGACCGAAGAGCATGAGCGCTTCCTCCTGTGCGCCGTTCTTCCGAAGTCCCACGTGCTAAACGTCCGGTCTCCCCGCTCTGCGACAGTTCGACGGGCTCCGCAGGCCGCGATTCGGCTTGCGCGCCGCCGATCCAGGATCGAACGTGACCACCTGCAAGGAGGTTCGGCGAATGCCCGATCGCAGGGAGTTTCTGAGCTTGGCCGGCATCGGCGGCGGGGGTGCGCTGCTTGGGGCCTGCGCAGGCGGTGAAGCGGGGTTCGCGTCCGCCCGTGCGGGGAGCGAGGGGTTGGACGCGACGGCTCGCGCGTTGCTGGAAGAGTTGCGCGAGATCCCCATCGACGACACGCACTGCCACCCGATCACCTTCGACGACGCGCAGACGGATCCCGACGCGTTCATCGAGCGGCTGGCGCTCTCCGCCTTCCCCATGGACCGCTACTTCCCGGCCGGCGTCTACGGGCGCTGGCAGGCCGGCGATGCCTCGGAGCGCGCCACGCTCGACGCCGAGTTCGATGTCGCCGCCACGCGTGCCCGCGTCCTCGAACAGGCCGGCGAAACCGTATTCCTACGCTATCTCGTGAAGGAACTCGCCGCCTTCCTCGACTGCGAGGCGACCTTCGAGGCGGTGATCGAAGCCCGTAACGAGCGGGGCGGGGACTACGCGAGCTATCTCGGCGGCCTGTTCGCCGACGCGAACATCGAGAACGCGATGGTCGACACGGGCTACCGCGAGGGGATGGACCAGGCGGGCATCGACCGCTTCAAGGACGCGATCGCCCCCGCCCGCGGCCGCCACATCCTGCGCGTGGACACGATCCTCCGCGGCCTCATGGGCGAGGACCTCGACCTCGGGATCGACGAGATCGAGGCCGGGATGATGGCCGAGATCGAGGCGGGACTCGACGGCGACGGCAACCTCGGCGCCCCGTCGTACGGGATGAAGTCGTACCTGCTCCCGCGCCTGGGGCTGCTCAAGCCGCACTTCGATCGAGAGGCGGCCCGCCGCTCATGGGACGCGTTCCGGGCGCGGCGCGCGCGCGGCGAGGTCCCGGCGGCGGACACCCGGGATCGCGACGAGTATTGGCAGTTGCAGGGCGAAGCGCTGATCTACCTCCACTCGCTCGCCCTCGAGGCGTGCTTGGAGCGCGACATGCCGATGCAGTTCCACGCCGGCGACGGCGAGGCCCCGCGCGGGATCATGCGCAACCAGGACCCGTTCCTCATGGAGGAGATGGTCCGCTTCGAGCGCGGCGGTGTGATGCGGATGCCGCAGGTCATCCTCATCCACGCGGGCTACCCGCTGATCGGGCAGGCCGCGTGGCTCACGCACCTGTACGCGAACTGCCACTTCGAACTGTCGCTCGCCGCGCCGCTCATCCACCACGGCATGCTGCGCATGTTCCTGGAGGTGATGGAGGTCGTCCCCCTCTCCAAGATCCTGTTCGGGAGCGACGCCTATCACCTGCCCGAGTTCTACTGGCTCGCGGCCAAGTGGGGCCGGCGCTTCCTGGCGCAGGCTCTCGGGATCTACGTCGACGCCGGAATCCTGACCCGCGACGAGGCCGTGGCGGCCGCGCGCATGATCCTGCACGAAAACAACCGCCGCCTCTACCACCTCGATGACTGACCTCGGAGGACCCCATGAAGACGACCGGCCGCGCGATTCGTAGCGCCCTGAGCGCCCTTTCGGCGCTGATCCTTCTGGCCACCGCGGCGGAGGCCGTGCAGCCGATGCAGATGATCGGGGCTCCGGACCGGGGCCCGGACGAGGGCGAGGGACCGTACGACCGCCTCATCATCCGCGGCGCCACCGTGATCGACGGCACGGGCGCCCCCCCGATCGGGCCGATGGACATCGTCATCGAGGGGAACCGCATCGTCGACGTGGTCGGCGTCGGCGTCCCGCAGCGGCCCATCGACGAGGCGCGCCGCCCCGGGCTCACCGTGGAGGGCAACCCCGACGCGGTCGTGCACGAGATCGACGCCACGGGCATGTACGTCCTGCCGGGGTTCGTCGACCTCCACCTCCACACCGGCGGCGTCCCCAAGGCGCCCGAGGCGGAGTACACGTACAAGCTGTGGATGGCGCACGGCATCACGACCGGCCGCGGCGTCGCCTTCGGCCCCCACGACTGGTCGATCCGGGAGAAAGCCCGGAGCGCGGCGAACGAGATCGTGGCGCCCCGCATGTGGGTCTATCCCTTCACGGGAGCGGGCGGAGAGGGATGGAGCGGCCGCCTGATCGACACCCCGGAGGACGCGCGCGCCTGGGCCCGGTACGTGAAGGAGTCGGGCGGCGACGGGCTCAAGCTCAACTCGTTCCGCCCGGAGATCATGGAGGCGCTGCTCGACGAGGCGGCCCAGCTCGGCCTCGGGAGCACGGCCCATCTCGGCCAGATGGGCGTCGCGCAGATGAACGCGCTCGACGCCGCGCGCCTCGGTCTCGGCACCGTCACGCACTTCTACGGGCTGTTCGAGGCGCTGTACAGGGACCACGACGTCCAGCCGTGGCCCCCGGAGATGAACTACAACGACGAGCAGCACCGCTTCGGGCAGGTGCCCATGCAGTGGAACCTCATCCACGAGCCCGGGAGCCCGGAGTGGAACACCTTCCTCGAGGAGATGCTCGCGCTCGACGTCACCCTCGACCCCACGATGACCGCCTACCAGGCGAGCTGGGATATCGACGACCAGATGTACGCGCCGTGGCACGGGACCTACACGCTGCCGACCCTGTGGGAGTTCTACGAGGCGAACCGCGAAGACCACGGCTCCTACTACTTCGACTGGACGACGTGGGAGGAGGTCGCGTGGCGCGACTTCCTCGAGGTGTGGCACGATCTGCTCAACGACTACAAGAACATGGGCGGCCGCGTCACCGCGAGTTCGGACGCCGGCTACATCTACAACCTCATGGGCTTCTCCACGATCCAGGAGATGGAACTTCTGCAGCACGCCGGGTTCCATCCGCTGGAGGTGATCCGCGCCGCGACCATGCACGCGGCCGAGACGCTGTTCAAGCCGACGGGCCGTCCGATCGAGTTCGGCGTCGTGCGGCGCGGCCTGCTGGCGGACCTCGTGATCGTGGACGAGAACCCGATCCAGAACCTGAAGGTCCTGTACGGCACCGGCGCGCGGCGCCTGAACGACGAGACGGGCGAGGTGGAGACGGTCGGCGGCATCCTGTACACGATCAAGGACGGCATCGTCTACGATGCGAAGCAACTCCTCGCCGACGTGGCCGAGATGGTCGAGCAACAGAAGCGCGCCATGACCACCGCCACCGACTACGGAGATTCGGACAGATGAGTGAGAGAAGGGGGAGATGAGCGAGATAAGGGAGACGGCGACGCTGGGCGGCGGGTGCTTCTGGTGCCTCGAGGCCGTGTATCAGCTTCTGGAAGGCGTACATGGCGTGAAGTCGGGGTACGCCGGCGGGCATGTCGAGAACCCCACCTACGAGCAGGTATGCACGGGTCGCACGGGGCACGCCGAGGTGGTGCGGGTCACGTTCGATCCGGACACGGTCTCGTTCGACGACCTGCTGGATGTCTTCTTCACGATCCACGATCCGACGACGTTGAACCGGCAGGGCGCGGATGTAGGGACGCAGTACCGTTCGGCGATCTTCCACGAAAGCGAGGCGCAGAAGGACGCGGCCGAGCGGAAGATGGCCGAGATCACCGCCGCGGGGATCTGGCCGAACCCGATCGTGACGGAGGTGGCGCCGCTGGAGACGTTCTACCCGGCGGAGGCGTACCACGACGACTACCTGAATCGGAACCCGACCCAGCCGTACTGCCAGGCGGTGGTGGCACCGAAGGTGGCGAAGTTCCGCCGTCAGCACCTGCAGCGGCTGAAGCGCGGAGCGGGCGTCTGACCGAGGCCGCTGCGCTGTCCGCGCGGCGCGGGTCTTCGCGGCGGGTCGCCGGGTGACGACGCCGGCGCACGCCGCCCTCAGCCTGATCGTGCTGGGCCGATCCGAACGCAACGCGCTGCCGGTCGCGCTGGGGGCGGTGGCCCCGGACCTCCCGATGCTCGTCTTCTACTTCTGGGAGCGGCTCGCGCGCGGCGTGTCGGAGGGCCGGATCTGGTCGGAGCGCTACTTCGACCCCGGCTGGCAGGTCGTGTTCGACATCCCGAGTTCGATCCCTCTGCTCGCGCTCACCCTGTGCATCCTCCTGGTGCTCATCGGCCGGCGCTCGACCGCCGGAGGCCTCCCGTCAGCCGGAGCGGATGCCGCCCCGCGGCCGGCGAGGCTCACCGCATGGGCCCTGTTCGTCGCGAGCATGATCCTCCACGCGCTCGGCGACCTGCCGCTGCACCGGGAGGACGCGCACCGCCACTTCTTCCCCTTCAGCGACTGGCGCTTCACCAGTCCGGTGTCGTACTGGGACCCGGACCACTACGGGGGATACGCGGCCATCGGCGAAGTGCTCCTCGTGCTGGCGGTCTCCGTCTTCCTCTTCCGGGCCTACCGGGGCCGGGGCCGCTGGATCGTCGCCGGCGTGGCCGGCATCTACGCGCTCTTCGTCGGCTTCGCCGTACTGGTGTGGTCCGGGTTGTGACGGCCGATCGATTCCCGCTCGGGGCGCGCGTCCGTCTCGCGGATCTCGCGGTCGATCCCTACGCGATCTTCGCCGAACTGCGGGAGGCGGAGCCCGTCACCTGGGTGCCGGAGATCGAGCGCTGGTTCCTCACTCGGCGCAACGACATCCTCGTCGTGCTCCGGGACCCCGACCTCTTCACCACGGATGCGCCCTCGACGATCCGCGACATGTTCGGCGTCCACATGATGACGACGGAGGGTCCGACGCAGATCCGCTACAAGCGGAAGTGTCTGCCCCCGTTCCACGCTTCCCGGATGAAGGCGGTTTCGCTGCCCCCCCTGGTGGCGGAGGTCAGGCGGCGCGTGGAAGCGATGCGGTCTGCGGCGAGGCCGGCTGACGACGGACGGGCCGGCCGATGGCAGGCCGGGGAGGTGCGGACGGGCGTGGCGCGGCCGGTCGCGCTCCATTCCGTGCTGTCCGTACTCGGCATTCCGTTGACCGAGACCGAGCGCGTGAACGAGTGGTACGAGCACTTTGCTCGGGCGCTGGCGAACTTCGCGGGCGATCCGGACCTTCGCGCGGCCGGCAAGGGGGCGGCGGACGCGTTCGGGCGGGCGCTCGCACCGATCCTCGAGGAGCTCGAACGGGAGCCGGACGGCAGCCTCCTCTCCGACCTGGCGTGCGACCACGTCGACCCGCTCACGGCGGAGGAGATCCGCTCCAACGCGCTCATCATCCTCTTCGGCGGGATCGAGACGACCGAGTCCATGATCGCGAACGCCCTGTGGGCGCTGCTCTCGCATCCCGAACAACTCCCGGCGGCGCGTGCGAGCGAGGCCGCCCTGGACCTGGCGATCGAGGAGACGCTGCGCTGGGAGCCCGCGGTGCAGTCCGCCGCACGCCACGCGACCCGCGACACCGAAATCCGCGGCGTCCGCATCGCGAAGGGCGAGGTCGTGCACTGCATGCTGGGCGCGGCCAACCGGGACCCCGCGCACTTCGAGCACCCCGACCGCTTCGACGCGACCCGCTGGAACGCCGGCGACCACCTGTCGTTCGCGGTGGGCCGCCACTTCTGCCTCGGCGCCCCGCTCGCCCGCCTCGAGACGCGCGTCGTGCTGGAGACGCTGTGGGATCGATGCCCCGGCCTCCGCCTCGACCCGGACCGCCCCGCGGCACCCTATGGCTACGAGTTCCGGAAGCCCGAGACCGTATGGGTGGAATGGACCGGAACGAGTTCCCGCTAGAGCGAACGCGGGACGTTCCCGCGGGAACGTCTTCCGCGCAAAACGCCCGTCAGCAGTCGGCGCCGCAGTGGGCCGCGACGAGGCGGGTGAGGATGCCCATGTAGTCGCTCCACGGCGTCTGGGCGTCCGGGACCGTCTTGTGCGCGACGACCATCCCGACCGACGGGATGACGGTGATGAACTGGCCGTAGGCGCCACGCCCGCTGTACGCACCCTCGAATCCCTCCGGCACGGCGAGGCCGTCCCACACCCACCACATGTACCCATAGCCGAACTCGCCGCCTCGCAGCCCCTCCGGATTCATCTCTTCGGAGGGTGTGACGATGCTCGTGATGCGTTCGGCCCACCCGTCGGGAAGGATCCGCTGGTCTTCCCACATCCCGTCCCGGAGCATCACGTATCCGATCCGGGCCATATCTCGCGTGGAGAGGACCATGTGGTAGGCGAGGTTTCGGGAGCGCGTGTCGTCACCCGACTTGCGGTGGATCGACCGGTCCCAGTCCTCGAACCCCAGCGGCACCGCGAGGTCGGTTTCGAGCGCGTCGTAGATGTTGCGGCCCGTGAGTTGCTCGAAGGCGGCCCCCGCCGCGTTGAAGTCCCAGTTGCTGTACAGGTAGTAGGTGCCGGGTTCCTGCGAACCGCGCGGCGGCGCGTCCGCGAGGTTGTCCCCCGCGTTCGACGCCGGGTGATAGACCCCCGAGCGGGCCGTGACGAGGTCGAGTACGCGGGCGCGCTTCTCGATCGGGAGCAGCCCCTGCACGTCGTCCATGCCGAGGTCTTCGAGGGTGAGCCCGAGGTCGATCGTGCCGTCCTCCACGTAGTTGCCGTACAGCATGGCGAGGATGCTCTTCCGCACCGAGGCGAGATAGCTCAGCGAGTCGACGGGTCCGTGCTCGAACAGCACCCGCCCCCCGACCACGGCCATCACGGCGGACGTGTTGATCCCCTCGACGTAGGGGTGGATCGCATCCAGCGCCTCGCCCGAGAACCCGGCGGCGGCCGGATCCGTGACCCGCTCCCAGGCAGCGCCCGGATAGACCGTCTCGGCCGCGCGCTCCGCGACCGGGGCCGGAGCGCACGCGAACCCGGTTGCGAGGGCCAGAACCAGCGCCGCCAGCGCGACGCATCCTTTGACGCGGTCCTCATGTCGCACGATCATCATGTCCCGATTTCCGTCCTGGAGAACTGGAAAGAAGAAAACAGTGAAACGCGCGCAGCACCGCCGCCAGAGTAACGGCAACAGACGCGGGCGATCAGGATCCGAGTGAAGCGAAGGAGTCGTCGATGTCGCGAGCCAAGGCCGCATGCCATGACCGTTTCCCCCTCATCGCGGCGCTGATCGCCGTGAGCGTCCAGGCCGCCGGCTGCACCGGGGAGGGCGCCGACCCCGCCGCCGAGTCCCCGGCCGACGCCGGGATCGCGCCCCCCGTTGCACGCGTGATCCCGGAGCAACTGGAGACGCACGGGCACACGCGGATCGACAACTACTACTGGCTCAACCAGCGCGAAAATCCCGAGGTCATCGCGTACCTCGAGGCGGAGAACGGCTACACCGACGCGCTGATGGCCCACACCGAGGGTCTCCAGGCGGAGTTGTTCGAGGAGATCAAGGGCCGGATCCAGCAGACCGACCTCTCCGTGCCGGTGCGACGGGGCGACTTCTTCTACTACAGCCGCACCGAAGAAGGGCGGGACTACCCGATCCATGCCCGGAAGCGCGGGTCGCTGGACGCGGACGAGGAGGTCATCCTCGACGTCAACCCGCTCGCCGAGGGCCACGACTTCTACTCTGCCTTCCCCGCGGTCAGCTCCGACGGGAACCTGATGGCGTGGGCCGAGGACACCCGCGGGCGCCGCATCTACACCATCCGGATCCGGAACCTCGACACCGGAGAGGACTACCCGGAGGCGATCGAGGGCGCTTCCGGCAACATGGTGTGGGCCGAGGACAACCGGACGCTCTTCTATACGCGCCGGGATCCCGGCACGCTGCGCTCGTACCAGGTCTACCGGCACCGCCTCGGCGCCGACCCCGCGGACGACGTGCTCGTGTACCAGGAGGACGACGAGGAGTTCAGCAGCGGCATCCGCAAGACGAAGTCGAAGCAGTACCTCGTCATCTCCTCCTCCCACACCCTGGCGGACGAGCACCGTTTCCTCGACGCGGCGAACCCCGAGGGCGAGTTCACCCTCTTCCTTCCGCGCGAGCGCGGGCACGAGCACCGCTTCGACCACTTCGGGGACCACTTCTACATCCGGACGAACGTCGACGGGGCCGAGAACTTCAAGCTCATGCGGACCCCCGTCGACCGGACGGCGACGGACAACTGGGAGACGGTCGTCCCGCACCGGGGCGACGTCTTCCTGCAGGGGTTCGAGCTGTTCCGGAACTACCTCGTGCTCTCGGAGCGCGCGGGAGGGCTCACCCGCCTGCGCGTCCGCGCCTGGGAGGGAGAGGAGCACCAGATCGCGTTCGACGAGCCGGCCTACCTGGCCTCGCTGTCGGCCAACCCCGAGTTGGACACGAACATCCTTCGCTACGGGTACACGTCGCTCTCCGCGCCACGCTCGGTCTACGACTACGACATGTCCACCCGCGAGCGCACGCTGCTCAAGGAGGACGAAGTGCTCGGCGGCTACGACCGGGCGGACTACGTGGTGGAGCGGCTGCACGCCCCCGCCCGCGACGGCGCCGTGGAGGTGCCGGTGTCCGTCGTCTACCGGCGCGGTCTCGAGAAGGACGGCGACAACCCGCTCCTTCTCTACGCCTACGGCTCCTACGGGGCGAGCATGGAGCCCACCTTCTCCTCCACCCGCCTCAGTCTCCTCGACCGCGGGTTCGTCTACGCGATCGCCCACATCCGCGGCGGGCAGGAACTGGGCCGGGCGTGGTACGAGGACGGGAAGATGTTCAACAAGAAGAACACCTTCACCGACTACGTGGACGTGGCCGATTTCCTCGTGTCGGAAGGCTACACGAGCCCCGAGAAGCTCTTCGCCCGCGGCGGGAGCGCCGGGGGTCTGCTCATGGGGGCGGTGGTGAACATGCGGCCGGATTTGTTCCGGGGCGTGGTCGCGCACGTGCCCTTCGTCGACGTCGTGACGACGATGCTCGACGAGTCGATCCCACTCACGACCTTCGAATGGGATGAGTGGGGCAATCCGGCGGACCTCGAATCCTACCGCTACATGCTCTCCTACTCGCCCTACGACCAGGTGGAGGCGAAGGACTACCCGAACCTGCTCGTCACGACGGGCCTCCACGACTCGCAGGTCCAGTACTGGGAGCCCGCGAAGTGGGTCGCGAAGCTGCGCGCGACGAAGACGGACGAGAACCGCCTGCTCCTCAAGACGCACATGGACGCCGGCCACGGCGGCGGCTCGGGCCGCGACCGCCAGTACGAGGAACTCGCCTTCGAATTCGCCTTCATCCTCGACCTGCTCGAAGAGACCGCCCCGCGCTAGGGCATGGCCGCTCGTGCCAGGGCGTGCCCCGCTCGCGCTACGGCATGGCCGCCTGGGCGCGGACCCATTCGACGGCTTCGCGGTGGGTGCCGAACCAGACGCCGGGCTTCGAGCGCATGTGCTCGATGAGTTCGCGCAGGATCACGATCCGTGAGCGGTGCCCGATGTAGTGCGGGTGCATGGTGAGGAGGAACATCGTCCCCTCCTCCCAGGCCACGTCGAACTCGTCCTTGTAAACCTCCAGCACCTCGCGCGGGTTGGAGTAGCGGTCGCCGAGGGGGTTGAAGAGCGGGGCGTCGTCCAGGATCCAGTCCACGGGGAGTTCGACGAGGCCCGTGGGCTCGCCGTTCTGGTTGATCTCGTAGGGTCGGTCGTCTGCCATGAGCGAGGAGTCATACAGGAAACCCATCTCGAGCAGCAGATCGAGCGTCGAGTCGCTGAAGTTCCACGACGGCGCGCGGTAGCCGACCGGGCGTTCGCCCATGAGTTCCGTCAGGCGGTCCACGGCCATGCGCAGCAGGCGCTCCTCCTCATCGCGCGGGAGCGTGGCGTTGCGCTCGTGGATCCAGCCGTGGACGCCGATCTCGTGGCGGCCCGACGCCTGGATCATGTCGACCTGGTGCGGCGCCAGGCTGAAGCTGAGGGCGGGCCCGAAGAACGAGGCGGCGATCCCGTACTCGTCGAGCAGGTCGATGATGCGGCCGAGGGCGACGCGCGAGCCGTATTCTCCCTGCGAGAGGCCTCCCACGTTGGTGTCGCCATTCCGCAGCCAGACCGTCTCGTTGTCCACGTCGAAGGAGAGCAGCACGGCCACCCGGCCGCCGTCCGGCCACGAGTCCGGATTGAGGTCGCGCCCGGCGCGTACCCGGTTGACGGCCTCGAACACGCGCTCTTCGGACCAGCGCCACGGCGGGTCGTCCGCCTCCTGCGCCGGATGGGCCGTCGCCGGAATCGCGGCAGCCACTGCCGCGCCGCAAAGGACGGCTGCGAGTCCGCGAGAGATCGAAGATCGTGTCGGGCCGGTCATGAGGGTTCCTCCGTTTCGGTAGTCATCTCAAGTCGGAAGGCTTATTTTAACAGATTGCTCGTGAATCGGACGGACGGCGCCGATTCCGTTCGGCGCTGAGAGCTGTCCCCGATTCGCGGGGCTCGTCGCCGTGGTGCCGGCCCTCCCCTGATTATGGCGACGACGACACATGACGACTACAACGGCCGCAATCGGCACCATGGACCTCAGCGCGCACGGGATCACCGTCACCCGCATAAAACGTAATCCCCCCGTGGGGGACATCTACGCCGACGCCCTGAGCGGGCGCGAACCCGGCGCGGTCCGGGCGGCGAACGGAGCCCTCGTGGCTTTCTCGGGCGCCAAGACCGGCCGCTCTCCGAACGACAAGCACGTGGTGTGCGACCCGGAGACCGAGCGGGACGTCTGGTGGGGCCCGGTCAACTTCCCTCTCAAGCGCGAGAGCTTTCGCCGGAATCGCGAACGCGCGCGGGCCTTCCTGAACGCGCAGGATCTCCTCTACGTCATCGACGGTTTCGCGGGTTGGGACCCGGCTTACCGCCTCAACGTCCGGATCATCTGCAACCGCCCGTACCACGCCCTCTTCATGCACAACATGCTCATCCGCCCCACGCGCGCCGAACTGGCGGAGTTCGGCGAGCCCGACTTCGTCGTCTACAACGCGGGCCAGGAGGCGGCGGACCCGTCGGTCGAGGGCGTCACCTCCCCGACGAGCGTCGATCTCTCCTTCGCCGACAACGAGGCCTGCATCCTCGGGACCGAGTACGCGGGGGAGATGAAGAAGGGCGTGTTCACGATCATGAACTACCTCATGCCGAAGCGGGACGTGCTCTCGATGCACTGCTCGGCGACCACCGACCCGGAGACCGGGGCGTCGTCGCTCCTCTTCGGTCTCTCGGGGACGGGGAAGACGACGCTCTCGGCCGACCCGAACCGGCGGCTCATCGGCGACGACGAGCACTGCTGGACCGACGCGGGGATCTTCAACATCGAGGGCGGCTGCTACGCGAAGACGATCGACCTCTCCGAAGAAAAGGAGCCGGACATCTACCGGGCGCTGCGCTACGGCGCGGTGCTGGAGAACGTCGTGCTGCGGGACGACCGGAGCGTGGACTGGTCGGATTCGTCGATCACCCAGAACACGCGCGGCAGCTACCCGATCGAGTTCATCGACAACGCGCAGGTGCCGTGCGTGGCGGGTCACCCGACGGACGTGATCTTCCTGACGGCCGACGCGTTCGGCGTGCTGCCGCCGGTGAGCCGGTTGACGCCCGAGCAGGCCATGTACCACTTCATCAGCGGGTACACGGCGAAGGTCGCGGGGACGGAGGTCGGCGTCACCGACCCGGTGGCGACGTTCTCGCCCTGCTTCGGCGGCCCGTTCCTCGTGTGGCACCCGGCGAAGTACGCGCGTCTGCTCGCGGACCGCATGCAGGAGCACGGCGTGAAGGTGTGGCTCGTGAACACGGGCTGGAGCGGCGGGCCGTTCGGCGTCGGCGCGCGGATCGACCTGCCGCACACGCGCCGGATGGTCGACGCGATCCACGCGGGCGAACTCGACGGGGCGCCGACGGAGCCGGACCCGGTGTTCGGCGTCCATGTCGTGACGGACGTGCCGGGCGTGCCTGGCGAGATTCTGCGGCCGCGCGCGACGTGGCCCGATCCCGAGGCGTACGACGAGAAGGCCGCGCACCTGGCTCGGCTCTTCAGAGAGAACTTCACGGAATACGAGGACGACTGTCCGCCGGAGGTGTGTGCGGCGGGCCCCGTGATCTAGAGGAGGAAGCCCGATGCGGCGACGCGATCTGATGTTGGCGGTGGGTCTGGCGGCGATGGTGGCCGGGTGTACGAGCGGGCAGCGGGAGGCGCCGCGGATGGCGGGCGCCGCCATGGCCGGCGCCGCGCAGGCCGGAAACGGCGACGGGAACTCGACGCCGCTGTATGGGAACCTGGGGCCGCACGATCGCCCGGTCACCACGCAGTCGGAGAAGGCGCAGGCCTACTTTGACGAGGGCCTCCTCTTCATGTACGCCTTCGGCACCTCGATCGCCGAGGAGTCGTTCCGCGCCTCGCAGGCGGAGGACCCGGAGTGCGCCTCCTGCTACTGGGGCGAGGCCTGGTCGCTGGCCCCGTACCTGAACGGCGGCATGTCGCCCGGCAACGAGCGCTCGGCTCACGCCGCCATGCAGAAGGCGCAGGAGCACAAGGCGGGCGCGACCGAGGTCGAGCGGGCGCTGATCGACGCCTTCGCCGTGCGCTTCGAGGCCGACCCCGAGCGCTCGCGCCGCCGCATGCTCGACACGCTGTACGCACGGGAGATGGACAAGGTCGCGGCGCGCTACCCGGACGACCTGGACGTGCTCACGCTGCAGGCCGAAGCCTGGATGCTGCTGCGGCCCCGGCGCGGCGACGTGGATCTCGAGGCGAAGGATGTGAAGAAGATCCGCCCCATCCTCGAGACCGTCCTGGCGCGCGACATCCGTCACCCCGGCGCGTGTCACCTCTACATCCACCTCGTGGAGGCCTCCCAGGATCCGGGTCTGGCCGAAGCGTGTTCCGACCACCTCGGCAGCCAGATCGCCGTGAGCCACATCCACCACATGCCGACGCACATCTACATGAACATCGGTCGCTGGGGCGACGCGGTGCGCGGCAACCAGCAGGCGTGGCACGCGGACCAGAAGGCCGCGCACGGCGGACCTCCCGGCGTCTATCCCTCGCACAACCTGCACATGCTGCTCAACGCCGCCGTGATGGACGGGCAGAGCGCCGTCGCGATCCAGGCGGCGAAGGATTTGTCGGGGCACCGCGGGCCGTGGGGGGCCTACATCCCGCTCACCTACGCCGCGTTCGGCCGCTGGAGCGAGATCCTGGCGGGCGACGGGCCGAAGTCGGATCAACCCATGGAACTCGTCGCGTGGAGCTTCTCGCGCGGCCTGGCCTACCTCCGCATGGGGCACGTCGACGTCGCGCAGGACCACCTCGAGGAGATCGACGAGGCGCTCGAGGATGCCGATCCCTCCGCCACCTTCCGTTACAGCCCGCTCGCGGACATCGTCGCGCTGCCGCGCTCGATCCTCGCCGGAGAGATCCTGAACGCGCAGGGGAAGGCGGAGGACGCCGTCGCGGTGCTGAAGCACGGCATCGAGAAGGAGGACGGACTCATCTACTCGGAGCCGCGGGCGTGGCACATGCCGGTCCGCCATACGCTCGGCGCGATCCTGCTCGAAAACGACCGGGCGGCGGAGGCGGAACAGGTGTACCGCGGCGCGCTCGAGGATCTGCCCAATCAGGGCTGGGCGTACTTCGGGCTCATGCAGGCGCTCGATGCGCAGAAGAAGACGGCCCAGGCGCAGGAGGCGCGGCGGGAGTTCGACCGCTACTGGGTCCGCGCCGACACCTGGCTGCGCTCGTCGAGATTCTGACGCCGTCGCGAACGGCTTCCGCGCGAGACCGGGCCGAACTCCCGTGATCGACTTCTCACCGCCCGAGAGTCCGCACCGGGTCAGCTACGACGGCGACTTCGACATCTCCCGGGCGGTGACGGTGCCGCCGCCCGACGCGCCGTCCGAGCGCGAGATGAGAAAGGAACTGAAGCGCACGGTGCGCAGGATCTCGCGGCTCCAGCGGCGTCTCCACGCGCACCGCCACTACGCCGTGCTGCTGGTCTTCCAGGCGATGGACGCGGCCGGCAAGGACTCGACGCTGCGGGCCGTCATGACGGGCGTGAACCCCGCCGGCTTCCGGATCAACGCCTTCGAGGCGCCGTCCAACGAGGAGGCGAGGCACGACTTCCTGTGGCGCACGACGCGTCGGCTTCCCGAGAAGGGCCGGATCGGGATCTTCAACCGCAGCTACTACGAGGAAGTGCTCATCGTGCGGGTCCATCCCGAGTTCCTCGACCGGCAGAAGCTCCCGCGGAAATTGCCGATCATGGAGCGGTGTGAGGAACGGTACGAGTCGATTCGCGACCACGAGGCGCACTTGGCGCGGAACGGGACCGTGATCCTGAAGTTCTGGCTCAACATCTCGAAGGAAGAGCAGGCCCGCCGCTTCCTGCGCCGCATCGACCGTCCCGACAAGAACTGGAAGTTCAATCGCGCCGACATCGAGGAACGGCAGCACTGGGACGACTACATGGCCGCCTACGAGGACGCGATCAACGCGACGGCCCGCCCGTGGGCGCCGTGGTACGCGATCCCCGCCGATTCGAAGCCCTGGATGCGGCTCCTCGACGCCCGCTTGGTGCGCGACCAGCTCGCCACCCTCGACCTCACAGATCCCGCACTACCCGAAGACGAGCGCGCCGAACTCCAGGGCTACCGCGCCGATCTCACCGCCGAACTCTGATCGTGGTTCGCACCTACAACCACATGCCGACCCGCCATCGCGCCTTTCTCGAGCGCGCGGTTGAGGCTGTACCCGGGATCGACGGCATCGTCGGCCTCGCGGCGGGCGGCTCGTTCATCGCGGGGGAGATCGACGAGTTTTCGGATCTCGACCTCGTGCTCGCGGTGGAACCGGCGGCCTGGCCGGAGATCCTCGACCGGGGGCAGGCGGTCGCCGCCGAACTCGACCCGTCGTTTCTGGCCGGCTTCACCGGGGAACACGTCGGCGAACCTCGCCTGCTCGTGTGCCTCTACGGTCCTCCCCTCCTGCACGTGGACCTGAAGTTCGTGTCGCTCGACGACGTGCACGAGCGGATCGAAGATCCGGTGATCCTGTGGGAGGTCGACGGCTGCCTGACGGCCGCGTTCGCCCGTGCCGCACCGCGCTACCCGGCCGCGGATCCGGACTGGATCGAGGATCGCTTCTGGATCTGGGCGCACTACCTCGCGGACAAGATCGAGCGCGGCGAGATCTTCGAGGCGCTCGACGGACTCACGTTGCTTCGGGTCGCCGTGCTGGGACCGCTGGCGTTCCTCGGAGCCGGCGTCGAGGCGACCGGCGTGCGCCGGATCGAGGACCGGCTCCCCGCCTTCGCGACCGACCTCGAACGGACGGTTGGCGGCGTTGACGCCGCGGCGTGCGTGGCCGCGCTCGAAGCGGCGATCGAACTCTACACTGGGTTGCGGGCGGCCGGCGGCGAGGGAAGCGAAGGCGAAACGAGCCCTATCGAACGCGAAGTCCGGGCGTACGTCGCGGGGCTTCCCGCCCGGCTTGGCCTCGGCGGGTCCCGCATCTGACCGCTCCCGGGCCGCGCCGCGGCCGGACGTCTGTTCCGGGATCGGCTGCGCCAACATTTTGCGACCCTTAGCCGATCTCGCGCACCGGGAGGCGTTCATGGCCGGCAGACAACATCGACTTGAGCACCCGTACGCCGGAGCGGTCCGCCGCCGGAGCGCGCTTCCACCCACCCTCCTCGCGGGAATCTGGCTTTGTGTCGGTTGCGCGCCGGATAGCGGCGCAGGAACGGGCGGCGATGACGGCGGCGGGGAGGAGGGCGACGCGGCGACGACGGAAGCCGTCCACTTCGCGTTCACGGAGGTCGTGCCGGGGGTCTATCACGCGCGCGGGGCGAGCGACCTCGTCGTGGGATCGAACGCCGGCGTGGTCGTGAACGAGGCGGACGTGCTCCTCGTCGATTCCCACATTTCGCCCGCGGCGGCGAGCGCCCTCATCGAGGACCTGCGCTCGATCACCGACAACCCCGTGCGCTACGCCGCGAACACGCACTGGCACTTCGATCACGCGCACGGCAACCAGGTGTATCCGCCGGAGGTCGAGATCATCAGCCACGAGGCGACGCGGGCGGCGATCGCGGCGGGACGCTCGAATTCGGGCCGCTCCTACGAACTCTTCGTGGGATCGATCCCGGGGCGGATCGAGCAGATGGAAGCGACGCTCGACACGATGACGGACGCGGCGGCGCGTGCGGAGCTGGAGGCCACGCTCGAACGTCAGCGGACCTACTACGCCCAGTTGCAGGAGGTCGTCCCGACGCCCCCCAACACGACGCTCTCGGAGCGGCTCACGCTCCATAAGGGCGGACGCGAGATCCAGTTCCACTTCTTCGGGCGCGCCCACACGGAGGGCGACGTCATCGTCTACCTCCCGGATGACCGCGTGATCATCACCGGAGACATGCTCACGGCCGGTCTCCCCTACATGGGCGACGGGTACGTCAACGAGTGGGTCGAGACGCTCGACCGGCTGAAGGCGCTCGACTTCGACTGGATCATCCCCGGCCACGGCGAGCCGTACCGGGAGCGGGAGCGGATCGACCACCTGCAGGCCTACATGCAGGACCTGTGGGACCAGTCCGTCGCGCTCCACGGTCAGGGGGTGAGCGCCGAGGACGCGGCGGCGCGCATCGACCTTACGGCACACGCCGACAACTTCGGCGGCATCGCGAGTCCGGGCGCGAACCCGGTCGCGGTGCTGCGGATCTTCGAGTTGCTCGACGGCACCGCAAACTGAGAGGAGTTTTCTGATGTCCACAGATTCGAACCGGCGCGATTTTCTGAAGGTCACGGCTGCGGCGGGCGCCGCCCTCGGGCTCGGCGTCCCCGGCGCGGCCCGCGCCCTCTCGCCCCGGCCGTCCGCGAACCGGGCGCCCGCGGGGCAGGCCCGCACGCTGCTCATCCTGGGCGGGACCGGCTTCATCGGCCCCTACCAGGTTCGATCGGCGCTCGCACAGGGGCTGGAGGTGACGATCTTCAACCGCGGCAACCGCCCCGGCATGTTCGAGGGCGTCGAGGAACTCGTCGGGGACCGGAACGGGGACTTCGAGTCGCTGCGGGGCCGGACGTGGGACGTCGTCGTCGACAACTCCACGGCCCGTCCCGACTGGGTGACGAGCATCGGGGAGTTCCTGCGCGACTCGGTCGGGTACTTTTACTACGTCTCCTCTCGATCCGCGTACGCGGACCACTCCACCGTGCCGATGACGTCCGCCGTGCCCTCCTACACCTACGAGACGGCCGGCGTGGACCGCGCGACCGCCGACATCACGCGCCTTCCCTACGGTCTCGCGAAGGCGGAGTCCGAGCGCGAGGCGATGCGGATCTTCCCCGACCGCTACGGGATCTTCAGGCCCGGCCTCATCATCGGACCCGACGATCCCACCGACCGCTTCACGTACTGGCCTGTGCGGATCCACCGGGGCGGCGAGGTGCTGTCTCCCGGCGACGGGACGGACCCGGTACAGATCATCGACGTGCGCGACCTCGGCGACTTCATGGCGCTGTCCTCGGACCGCGGACACACGGGCATCTTCAACCTCGTCGGTCCCGCCACGCCGCGGCCGATGTCCGAACTCCTGTACGGCATCCGCGCCGTGACGACCGCCGAGACGACGTTCACGTGGGTCCCGCGCGAGTTCCTCGCCGAGCGCGGCGTGCGACCCTACGCCGAGATGCCGGTGTGGCGGCCACCGACGCCGGGGTCGGAAGGGTTCGCGCGCTTCGACCTCTCCAACGAAGTCGCGCACGGGATGACGTTCCGCTCGCTGGCGGATACGACGCAGGCGACGCTGGACTTCCACTTCTCCCGTACACCCGAGCGCCAGGCGGAGATGCGGCCGGGGCTCGCCGCGGAGCGGGAGGCGGAGATCCTGCGGGAGTGGCACGCGTCGCGCTGACGGGAGGCCGCCGCGCTGACGGCAGGCCGCTGCGGCGACCGCTCTTGCCGCCCGCCGTGACGACGGCAACTGTGGTCGGCGCACGCACGCGGATGGTGCGCGGGACGGGGCGGAGGTGGGGCGCGAGACCGACGGAAGCGGAGGCGACGTGAACGACCGAGACGAAAGCTCCGGACTCACGCGGCGAGCTCTGATCGCCGGAGCCGCGGCGGCCGCCGGCGGCGCCATCACGGCCGGCGCAACGCGCGGACTGGTCCAGGAGGCGCCGGATCCGACGAAGGTGCCGGGCGCCCGTCCCGTCACGGTCGGGTCCCGTTCGCCGCACGAGACGCCGGAGAAGCTCCTGTCCGGCTCCATGGGCGGCTCCTCGCGCACGCCGCTCCAAGACCTGCACGGGATCATGACCCCGGCGGATCTTCACTTCGAGCGGCACCACCACGGGATCCCCTACATCGATCCCGCGACCTACCGCCTCCTCATCCACGGCATGGTCGACCGGCCCACGCTGTTCACGCTGGATGACCTGAAGCGCTTCCCGCAGGTCTCGAAGCTGCTCTTCATCGAGTGTTCCGGGAACGGTGGCGGCGCCTACGCCCCGTCGCCCAGCCCGCAGCACACGCCGCAGTCGGTGGACGGCCTGCTGAGCACGAGCGAGTGGTCCGGCGTCGCGCTTTCCACGCTGTTCGAGGAGGTGGGTGCGCACGCGGAGGCGACCTGGTTCCTCGCGGAGGGGTCGGACGCGGCGGTCATGGGCCGTAGCATCCCGATGGAGAAGGCGTGGGACGACGCGATGATCGCCTACGCCCAGAACGGCGAGGCGATCCGGCCCGAGCAGGGCTACCCCGCGCGGGTGTTCCTGCCCGGGTGGGAGGGCAACGCGAGCGTGAAATGGATCCGGCGCATCGAACTCTCCGACCGGCCCGGCATGTACCGCGACGAGACGTCCAAGTACACGGATCCGCTCCCGGACGGGACGGCGCGGCAGTTCTCCTTCGTCATGGATGCGAAGTCGATCATCACGTGTCCCACCTACCCGCGGCGCCTGCCGGGGCCCGGATTCGTCGAGATCTCGGGCTACGCCTGGACCGGCCGGGGCCTGATCGAGCGCGTGGAGGTGAGCACGGACGGCGGCGACTCGTGGCACGACGCGGTGCTCCAGGAGCCCGTGCTGCCGAAGTGTACGACGCGGTTCCGCCACGGCTGGGAGTGGGACGGCGGCCCGGCGCACCTGCTGAGCCGCGCGACCGACGAGACGGGCTACACGCAGCCGGTCCGGCAGCAGGTGCTCGACGCGCGCGGGCCCGGCACCCGCTACCACTCCAACGCGATTCGCGGGTGGCGCGTGGCGAGCGACGGCTCGATCGAGTTCGCGCCGGTATGAGCCGCGCCAATGCGGTCTCGCGGCTGGTGGTGGTGGCGGCCGTCGTGCCGGCGCTGGCGGCCTGCGGTGCGGACGACTCCGCGGGCGGCGTGGAGGCCGGCAACGCCGTACCCGGCGCGGCTACGGTCGTGACGACCGATCCGGGCGACGGGATGACCGGGCGGGCGGGCGCGGCCGAGCCCGTGTACGGCTTCGGGACGCCCGCGACGGCGTCGCAGATCGCGGCGTGGGACATCGACATCGGCCCCGACGGCGCCGGGCTGCCGCCCGGACAGGGCACCGTCGCGGAGGGACTGGAGGTGTGGGAGCGCCACCGCTGTGTTCTCTGCCACGGACCCACGGGGCGCGAAGGGCCGAACGACCTCCTCACGGGCCGCATCCCCGGAGACGAGTTCCCGTTCGCGAACGACCGCAGCCTGCGCTCCACCGTCGGCAACTACTGGCCCTACGCGACGACGCTGTTCGACTACACCCGTCGCGCCATGCCCTTCGACCTCCCGGGTACGATGACGGACGAGGAGGTCTACGCCGTGGTCGGGGCCATGCTCTACTTCAACGACCTCCTGCCCGCGGACGCCGTCGTCGATTCCGCCACGGTCGTCGACACGCGCATGCCCGCCCGCGACCGCTTCGTCCGCGACAACCGAACCGGCGGCCCCACCATCCGCTGACGGGCGCGGTTACACGATCTCGATGCGGAGCTGTCGCCCGAGCGCTTCGGCAGCCCCTATCAGCGTAGCGAGTTGTATCCGATCGTTGTTGGGGTCCAGTACTCGGTCCAGTTGGCTGCGGCTCGTGTTCATCTCTTTTGCCATTTGATTCTTGCTGAGACTCTCCGTAGCCATGGCCTCCTTCAATTGCCACGCGATGACACGCTTGACGGCCGCCGCCGTCGTCTCCTCCAGCGTCCCTTGCTCGCGCAGATAGTCCTCGAAGGAAGTACCGACGCTTCCTCTTTCCTCAACCATGAACGAACTCCCTTGCCCGCCTCCGAGCGATGTCGCTTATCGGATGCATGTACCTTATGTGGTACACTCCGTCAAGCGCGGACGTGAGGGACACGGTGGGCGATGCCTGGTCGCTTCAATCAACCTGCCGGGCCGGCATATACATGTGGAGCCGCATCGTCTTGCGCTGAGAGGGAGCGGTCGAACTCTTGAGGCAAACCCCGACCTCCAACGACTCCCGCCGGGACAATCCTCACATGAACGACCTGCTGAAACATGGAAACTGGCGCTGCCCGAGTGCTGCGCACGGCCGGCGGCGCGCGCTTGCCTCGGCGCTCGTGAGTCTGCTGGCGGTCGTGGGCACCGCGCAGGCGCAGGACGGCACGGTCGGTTCCGGCCAGGCGGGAAGCTACATCGGCGTATTTGCGGGGCCGGGCTCACTGGACGTCCGCATGACCGACATCGACGGCTTCACGGGGTCGAACGGCGTCCCCGGCCAGGCGTTCGAGTACGGCGACACCGGACTCGCGACCGGTGTGATGGTGGGGCGATCCTTCCGCCTGGGGGGCGTGCAGCTCCTGTTCGAGGCGGACGGGGCGTTCAGCGGTCTGTCGGCGTCCCCCGGACAACTGGATCCGGCCGGCATGGACGAGACGGCGACCGCGGAGCTGCATTGGGTCGGGACGGCGCGCATCGGCCTTCGGAGATCCCTCGGTCGCGTCGGCGCCTTCGTCGCCGGCGGCGTGTCGGTGGCCGGATTCTCCAACTCGTTCACCGATCTCGACCCGGGAACGGACGATCGCCTGCAGTTGGACCCCGACGATTCCTTCGACGAGCGGCCGACGCGGGTCGGATGGGTCGCCGGGGTCGGCATCGAAATGCCGGTGGCGAGTGCCTGGACCCTCCGACTCGAAGGCCTCTACAACGATTTCGGCGAAACCGTCCACCAGGCGGAGAACCGGCTTGACGTCAACGCGGGGGTCTGCGGATCGGCCGGGCTCCCGAGCCCCTGCCGCTACGGCTTCGACGAGCGGCTCGCTCTCCTCCGGCTGGTCCTCGTGCGCCGCCTCGGCCGCTGATCGCCCCACGGCCCCGAGGCTCCCGCCCGACCCGCCGACGCGTCAGCCGCTGATCTCGTGCGCCTCGCCCGCGCCGCGCGGCAGGCGGATCCGCTCCACCAGCCGCTGCGCCTCGGCCGGGGGCGCCGGCGTGAACCGGGACACGACGGTCGCCACCGCGAAGTTCACCGCCATTCCCAGCGCCCCGATCCCCTCGGGTGAGATCCCGAACCACCAGTTTTCCGCCACGTTCGCGGCCGGGTTCACGAACTTGAAGTAGACGATGTAGGCGGCCGTGAGCGTGATCCCGCACAGCATGCCCGCGATCGCGCCCTCGCGGTTGAGCCGCTTCGAGAAGATGCCGAGGATGATGACGGGGAAGAAGGACGACGCCGCGAGCCCGAACGCGAAGGCGACGACCTCCGCCACGAAACCGGGCGGATTGATCCCCAGATACCCCGCTACCATGACGGCCAGTCCGGCGCTGAACCGCGCCGCGATGAGTTCGCCCCGTTCGCTGATGTCCGGCCGCCAGTTGCGCTTGAGCAGGTCGTGGCTGATCGCCGCCGAGAGTACGAGCAGGAGTCCGGCCGCCGTCGAAAGCGCCGCCGCCAGCCCGCCCGCCGCCACGAGTCCCACCACCCAGTTCGGCAGCCGCGCGATCTCCGGGTTGGCGAGCACCATGATGTCGCGGTCGATCGTGAGTTCGTTCCGGACGGGCGCCCCTGCCGCGTCCACGGCCTCCGGTCCCACGTACTGGATGAGACCGTCCCCGTTGTGGTCCTCGTACGAGATCAACCCCGTCGTCTCCCACTTCGTGAACCACTCCGGCATCTCCGCGTACGGCTGGTCCGTCACCGTGTTGAGCAGGTTCGTCCTCGCGAACACCGCCACCGCCGGCGCCGCCGTGTACAGGAGCGCGATGAACACGAGCGCCCAGCCCACGCTGATCCGCGCGTCCCGCACCCGCGGCACCGTGTAGAAGCGGATGATGACATGCGGCAGCCCCGCCGTCCCCACCATGAGCGCGGCTGTGATCGCGAACACGTCGAGCGTCGATTTCGTCCCATCCGTGTACGCGGTGAAGCCCAGTTCCTCGTGCAGTCCGTTCAGCCGGTCGAGCAGGAACGTTCCCGTCTCCTGGTCCGCCGCGCCGAGCCCGATCTGCGGAATCGGGATGCCCGTGACCAGCATCGACAGGAAGATCGCGGGCACCATGTACGCGAAGATCAGCACGCAGTACTGCGCCACCTGCGTGTAGGTGATCCCCTTCATCCCGCCGAGCACCGCGTAGAAGAAGACGATCCCCATCCCGATGACCACGCCCCAGACGATGTCGATCTCCAGGAAGCGGCTGAACACGATCCCCACCCCGCGCATCTGGCCCGCCACGTAGGTGAAGGAGACGAAGATCGCGCAGATCACGGCCACGACCCGCGCCGTCTGCGAGTAGTAGCGCTCGCCCACGAAGTCGGGGACCGTGAACGCGCCGAACTTCCGCAGATACGGGGCGAGGAGCAGCGCCAGGAGCACGTAGCCCCCCGTCCAGCCCATGAGGTAGACCGAGCCGTCGTATCCCAGGAAGGAGATGATCCCGGCCATCGAGATGAAGGAGGCAGCCGACATCCAGTCCGCCGCCGTCGCCATCCCGTTGGCCAGCGGATGGACCCCCTTGCCCGCCACGTAGAACTCGCTCGTGGAGTGGGCCCGCGACCAGATCGCGATCCCGATGTAGAGCGCGAACGAAAGCCCGACCAGCGTCGCCGTCCACTGGAGAACGGTCATGCCGCGCCCTCCTCGTCACGCTCGTCGACGTCGAACGCCCGGTCGAGCCGGTTCATGAGGAAGACGTAGACGAAGATGAGGACGACGAAGACGTAGATCGCGCCCTGCTGCGCGAACCAGAACCCGAGCGGGAAGCCGGTCCCCGGGATCCGGATCGTGTCGAGCGCGTCGGCGAACACGATCCCGGCGCCGTAGGACACCAGAGCCCAGATCGCGAGGAGAATCCCCACGTAACGGAGGTTGCGGCGCCAGTACGCCAGGTGATCGCGGCCTGCTGCGGATCGATTCATGGGTCTCCCAGCGTGCGAGTCCGAATGGTGCCGGATTTGCCAAAGGCTGCCTCCGACTTCACTTCGGCGTCGCCCAAGGCTGCGGCCCGGCTGCGCGGCGCGCCAGTGTCACGCCTCGCGCCTCGCCCGCGGCTACCAGAACACGCCGAAGACGAGCCAGGCCGAAATCGCGGCGAGAACTCCCGTGTAGAGCGCCGGGTGGGCCAGCAACGGCACGCGTTCCCCGAAGGGGTGGAGGCGGATCGGACCGAGTTCGCCGGAACTCTTCGTCAGCCAGTCGCCGGCGCCCGGGGGCGACGCATCGCCGGCTTCCGGGGGGCACACATCGCCGCCGGCCGCTGCGGCACCCGCCGCCCCGCGCCAGCGCGGGTGGAGCGCCGCGAAGGCGCAGCCGGCGGCCGTGAACGCGACCGCCCACACGAACGCCTCCCATTGTCCGGTCAACCACGTCGGTAACCACGAGATGTCGACGACCTCGCGGTCCACGAAACCGATGACCCCGTACAGCCCGCCCGCCGCCAGTCCCGCCATCCCCACCCGCCGGTTCGTGCGCGTCACGGCGCCGACCAGGTAGACGATGAGGAGCGGCGTGACGAAGACGGAGGTGACGGAGCGGAAGGCGGCGAGCATCGTCGGCGCGCGCAGGATCAGCGGCAGGTAGGCGAAGCCCAGAACCAGGATCGCGACGGTCGCGATGCGTCCCACGCGGAGGTAGTGGGCGTCGTCGCGGTTCCGCGAGATGAAGCGCGCGTAGATGTCGCGCGTGAAGACGGCCGACATCGACGAACCCATCGAATCGAAGGTGCTCACCGCGGCGCTCACCACGCCGGCCACGACGAGCCCCTTGGCGCCGATCCCCAGATAGGTGGAGATCAGGTGCGGGTACATCTCGTCGGGCCGCGCGAAATCCGGGAACTGCGCCCGCCCGAAGAGTCCGAGCATGTCCGTGACGAGCAGGATGACGAGGCTCACGCCGGCGCCCAGGACGCCGGCCATCTTCATGTCCCACAGCGAGCGGGCACCCATCATCCGCTGGGTGGACGTGTGGCTCACCGTCCACCAGCCGGAGGAGATGAGCATCCACGCGATGAAGATGACGACCGGCGACGTGGTCCCGTCCCGTCCCCGGAAGGCGCCCACGTGGGTCAGGTCCGCGGCGGTGAGTCCCGGCGCGAGCCCTTCGGCCGTCGTCCCCAGGCCCTCCAGTTGCGCGACCATCGCGTCCCAACCGCCCACGGCCTGCCAGACGGCGACGGACACCGCGAGACCTCCCGCCATCACGAGCACGCTCTGCAACACGTCCGTCGCGACGACGGCTCGCAACCCGCCCACGGCCGTATAGACTCCCGACAGGACGACGAGCAGCGCGATGAGCGCCCAGGACAGTTCCGGTCTCAGTCCACCCACGCCCACCAGGGTGAGATGGACGGACCAGATCATGAGGCCCAGCACGGAGGTCCGGTACTGGATCTGGATCAGCGCGCCGAGGACGCGCGTCCCCGGACCGAAGCGGTGCTCGAGGTACTCGGAGTTGGTGTACAGGCCGGCCCGGTAGATCGCGGGGACGATGACGAAGGTCGCGATCGTCACCCCGATGAGCCCGCCGAAGGTGTGCGCGGAGAGGAAATGCAGGCCTTCGCTCGCGATCGTCCCCGTGGCCGACACGAACTCCGAGTTGTCCATGTTGGTCGCGAAGAGGGACAGGCCGACCGCCCACCACGGCAGCGCCCGCGAACCCAGGAACCACTCGCCGCTCGTCGAGGTGCCGCGCGCGCGGCGCAGCCCGTAGGCGATGATCGCCCCGTTCAACCCGAGGACGATCAGCCAGTCCAGGGCGCTCAAGAGATGGTGACGCTCCCGTCGTGAGTTTGCCGTGACCGCTTCAGGCGAGCGCCACCGTAGCCGGCGCCCCGCCCGAACGTCAACGACGGCAGCCTCGCCATGCGGCGGCGCGTGGCGCCGGGCAACGAAGGCGCGAGTCCCGGCGTCGATATGTGAAACGTGCCGTTCGTTTCATGAGGGATGACGCAGAACAAGCTATGCAAACCACATCGCGGAGGTCCGCCCTGTCGTCCGCCTTGCTCGCCTGTTCCCTCGGCGTGCTCGCCTGTGGCGGGGCGCGTGAAGAGGAGTCCTCGTCGTCCGCGCCGGAACCGCTCGGTCCCCCCGAGGCCGTTTTCCCCGAAGATTTCGGGTACATCCACGCGGTACGTGAGCTTCCGGACGGTGCCGTGCTGGTGCCCGACCCCGTTGGCGGGGCGCTCTACCGGGCGGCAATGGACGTGGGCGTGCGCACCATCGTGGGGGGCGTGGGCGAAGGTCCCGGAGAGTATCTTCAGCCCGACGCCGTATGGCCGCTGCCGGGTGACTCCACCCTGCTGGTGGACCTTGGGAGGGCCCGCCTCGTTCGGCTGGGGCCGGATCTGGAATTCGGCAGGACGTATCCGGTCGCCATGCTCGCGGGCGACGGAGCGATGGTGGTGGCGGTCCCGCAGGGGGTCGATGCCCGAGGGAGCGTCTACGCGCCGGTTTCCGGTGGCTATCCGCCGCCCGACAGCGGCGCCATCGTCCGGATCGACCCGGTCGCCGCGTCGATCGACACGGTAGGGGGCTACAAGCTCCGCGAGGTCACGATCGAAGAATCGGCTGGCCGCATGCGGGCTTCCTTGATTCCGCTCTCCCCCGGCGATGCCTGGGGCGTGGCCGGCGATGGCGCGGTGGTCGTGGCTCGGTCGGAGGACTACGGCGTGGACTGGCTTGACCCCGGCGGCGCGGTCAAGCGCGGTGCCGGCATCGCCTATGACCTCGTCCCGATCACCGCCGCCGAGAAGCTCGCGTACCTGGACGACCGGCGCCGGCACGCCGGCATTGGTATGGAGATCATGACTTCCGCGGACGGCGCGACGGAGACGCGGTTCTATCGCGGCAGTTCCGGCCGCTCGGCAGGGCTCGGTCCCGACGACTACACCTGGCCCGACGTGAAGCCGGCCCCGGTCGCGGGAACGGTCCGCGTCGACCCGCTGGGGCGCGCGTGGGTACGCCGCCACACCCGCGCCGATGGCGGCAGCGTTTACGATCTTTTTGATCGCCAGGGGCGGCGGGTAAGAGTGCTGACAATGGATGGGCACCGTATCGTGGTCGGCTTCGGCTCCGAGTCCGTGTACATCGCCGCGTTCGACGCGCTGGACCGGGCTTATCTGGAGCGCTACGACCTGCCCCGGGATTGACCCGCCGGCCAGCCCTCCGCGGACACGGGGATCCGCGGAGGGCCGGTAGCGGGCGGACTGCTATGCGGCGGCCGGTCGGGCCGACGACGCCACGGCCAGCGCGCGGTCGAGGTCCTCGATGATGTCATCGATGTGCTCGATGCCCACGGAGAGCCGGATCGTCTCCGGACGCACGCCGACGCTGAGCTGCTCTTCCTCGGTGAGCTGCCGGTGCGTCGTGGACGCCGGGTGGCACGCCAGCGACTTGGCATCCCCGATATTCACGAGCCGCTTGAACAGTTCGAGCGCGTCGTAGAACTTCACGCCCGCCTCGAAGCCGCCCTTCACCCCAAACGTCAGGATCCCCGAGGCCCGGCCGCCCAGGTACTTCCGGGCCAGCTCGTGGTACGGGTCGCCCGGCAGTCCGGCGTAACTCACCCACTCCACCGCCGGGTGGTCCTCCAGGTGCTTCGCCACGGCCAGCGCGTTCTCGGAGTGGCGCTCGATGCGGAGGTTCAGCGTCTGAATCCCCTGGATGATCTGGAAGGCGTTGAAGGGGGAGATCGCCGACCCCGTGTTGCGCAGCGGCACCGTGCGCGCCCGCCCGATGTACGCGGCCGGCCCCAGCGCCTCCGTGTAGACGACGCCGTGGTAGCTGGGTTCCGGCGTGGTGAACTGCGGATAGCGGCTCGCGTGTTCCGTCCAGTCGAACTTCCCGGAATCGACGATCGCGCCGCCGAGAGAGTTGCCGTGGCCGCCGATGTACTTCGTCAGCGAGTGCACCACGATGTCGAACCCGTGATCGATCGGCTTGAGGAGCGCGGGCGTGGCAACCGTGTTGTCCACGATGGTGGCGACTCCGTGGGCGTGCGCCACGTCGGCCACCGCCGCGAGGTCCACGATGTTGCCCGCCGGGTTCCCGATGCTCTCGACGAACACCGCCTTCGTGCGGTCATCGATCAGCTTGGCCAGGTCGTCCGGGCCGTCGCCTTCGGCGAAGCGCACCTCGATCCCCTGCTGCGGCAGCATGTGGGCGAAGAGCGTGTACGTGCCGCCGTACAACTGGGGCACCGAGACGATGTTGTCCCCCGCGGCGGCGAGGTTGAGGACCGAATAGTTGACCGCCGCGCTGCCGGAGGACAGCGCAAGCGTCGCCAGGCCGCGCTCGAGCTGGGCAAGCCGCTCCTCCAGCACCGCCTGCGTGGGGTTCATGATGCGGGAGTAGATGTTGCCCTCGACCTCGAGGTTGAAGAGGTCCGCGCCGTGTTGCGCGTCGTCGAACTCGTACGCCACGGTCTGGTACAGCGGCACCGCGACCGCGTGCGTGGTGGGCTCGGACTCGTATCCGAGATGGATCGCTACAGTTTCGTCTCTCATTGGTCTTACCCTTTCTTGAGATCGATTGCGACTGGATCAGGCCCGAACACCGGGCCGTGAACTTCCGTGTACCTCGCCGATTCGTATCGGTGCGGAACCCGGATCGGGGTGTCTCGCGCGTTGGCGGGCCTCTCGCGCGAGACACAACTCGGCATTGAGCAGACAGGCGCCGGCGGCACCCCGGATGCCGTTGTGGGCGACGACGGTCAGCGCCAGGTCGTGGGGCGGCGCGGTGCGAATCCTTCCGACGCTCGCCGCCATCCCTCCGGCCGCGCCGATGTCCAGGCGCGGCTGTGGACGGTCGGGCTCCGACCGTACGATGAGCGGCCGTTCGGGAAGCGAAGGCAGGCTCGGCAGGGACGGAGTGCCTCTGAACTCGGCGAGCGCCCTTGCGGCGTCCGCGGGACTCGCCGGCGAGGCGAACTTCAGGAACACGTTGGCGGTGTGCCCGTCGAGCACCGGAACTCGATTGACGCTCGCCGCCACGGCGATCGCCGTCCCCAGGATCTTGTTCAGTTCCGGCTCGATCTTCTCCTCTTCGCCGGGGATCCAGGGGATCGCGTTCCCCTCGATCTGAACGGAACCGACTCCTTCGAGGCCGGCGCCCGTCACCGCCTGCAGGGTGACGACCGTGGCGGCCTCGATCCCGAAGGCGTCCTGCAGGGGCGCCAGGGCGAGCGCCAGCCCCGCCACCACGCAGTTCGGGTTGGCGACGAGGCGGCCTCCCCGCTCCGACCACGGCTGCGTCGCCGTGAGAGTCAGCGCTTGCGGGTTGATCTCCGGCACCAGCAGCGGCACGTCGGCTCTCAGCCGGTGCGCCGAGGCGTTCGTGCTCACGATGTGGCCGGCTTCCGCGAGCGCGGGCTCGAGTTCGCGCGCCACACCCGACGGGAGCGCCGAGAGCACGACCCGGCACTCCGGCGGGTCCGTGGCGACACGGAGCGGCAGGTCGGCGGCCTCGGCGGGAGGATCTCCACCCAGGCTCCAGCGCACCGCGTCGCCGTACCTCTCGCCCGCACGCCTCCCGGACGCCGCGACGGAGGCGAGCCGCAGGGAGGGGTGTCCGTCCAGCATCCGGACGAGCCGCTGGCCGACGATCCCGGTCGCGCCCAGGACGGCCACGGGCACGCGTTCCTTCGACGGATGGGTTACGCGCATCGGGCGCCCTCCTCCCGGCCGTGGCCGGTGTCGGGCGGCGGGTCGTTCCTGCCGACCCAGGTGCCCGTACCGCCGGGAGCCGCGACCCTGAAGACGACTCGGTGCCGCTCGGCGAAGCTCAGCGCCCGGTCCTGCACGACGCCGGCGCCCGTTCGCCGGGCCTCGCTCCACGATGTCCGGCGGATCGGCCGGACGTGCGGGAACCGCTTCGGGTCGGCCGGGAAGATCCCATCCACGTCCTTCACGAGGCGGACCTCCGCCGCGCCTAGCGCATGGGCGAGGAAGAGCGCGGTAAGGTCCGAGCCTCCGCGCCCGAGCAGCGACGTGATGCCCGTGGCGTCGACGCCCACGAATCCGGGGAGGACGATCACGTCGTGCGTGGCCAGGGCCGTCTCGATCGCGTGCGCGTCCACGCCCACCGGTTCGGCGGCGCGCAGCGGCCCCCGCGTGCGGATCGGCAAGCGCGAGAACGACATTCCCACCGCACGCACGCGCGCCGTCACCAGGGCGAGGTGCAGCAGAGCGACGGAGGCTTCCTCCCCGGTCGCCAGCAACGATCCGATGAGATCGTCCGGAACCGACGGCGACACTTCGCGGGCGGCAGAGAGAAGATCGTCGGTGGTATCGCCCATGGCCGACACGACGGCGACGACTTTCGCGCCGCCGGCGACTTCGGCCCGGATCTCCTCGACCGCCAACCGGTATGCGGCCGGACGCGCCAGCACGGACGAACCGAATTTGAGTACGTGAACGCGGCGAACTTCGCGCAATGAAACGCCTCCCCCGAGTCTCGATTCACACTCAGCGGACTCCGGAGAAGCGACGCCCTGGGAACTGCAGCTGCCGTGCAATGAAGCGCGGCGGGCGACTCATCTACCAACGGATTACATCCGTCGCAGGAGTTGGCACATCAGTGGAAGAGCCACCTTCCACAGGTTGCCCCGGTGTCTTCGGGCCTGTCCCTCGACCGGTCTCGATGAGCGTTGAGGCGCGGAGGCTACAGGGTCGTGGGCCGCGCGTCAAGTTTTTTTCTTGACCCCGGGCGCCGGACCCATTAGGGTCGGCCGCTACTCATCGAGACCGGCTGAGGGACGGGCCCTTTGAAGCCGGGGCAACCGGGGCGCGCGCGGTCGCGCGCATGCCCAGCGGTGCCAACTCCTGCGGACCCCCGAACACGGGTCCGAGAGATGAGCGTCGGACCCGCGCGGGTCGGTCGGCCGCTCTGGAGTTGGCGTCGCGAACCACAGACGCGAGCCAACACGGAGAAGCCGATTGAACGCCGTACTGCCGGAGGCCCGAAGGGGCGCCGTCGCGATGCCGGCGGAGTGGCGTCCGGAACTGATGACCGGGACCGACGCCCGCTTCCGCGTGCGCTACGAACTCGCCGGGAGCGATGGCGCCCCGCTGCTCGTCGCGATGGGGGGCATCTCCGCCGACCGCCACATCTGCGCCAACGTCGTGGACCCCGCGCCCGGCTGGTGGCGGAAGCTGGCGGGCCCGGGTCTGGCTATCGACACGAATCGCTGGCGGCTGCTCGCGATCGACTTCCTCGGATCTCCCGGGACGTTCGAGTCGACGGGGTCCGCCGACGCCTCGAAGGGCCCTTCACCGGGCCGGATTCATCTCACGCCGGGCGACCAGGCGGACGCCGTGGCGGTCGCGCTGCGCCACCTCGGAGTCGAACGCGCCCACCGCATGCTGGGCGCCTCGTACGGCGGCATGGTCGCGCTGGCCATGGGAATCCGCCATCCCGCCCGTGTCGACGGCGTCGTCCTGATCGGCGCGGCGCACCGCGGCCATCCCCAGGCCATCGGCATACACGCGGTGCAACGCTGGATCGTGGAGTTCGCGCTCCGGCACGGTCGGGGGAGCGAGGGAGTGGCCCTCGCCAGGGCGCTGGCTTTCACGACCTACAAGTCGGCGGAAGGGCTCGACGCCCGCTTCCCGCACGACTGGGAGTGGGAGGATGGCGCCCCGGTCTATGCCGTCGGCCGCTACCTGGAGAAGCAGGGACGGGAGTTCGCGGACCGGTTCGAGGCGGAGACCTATCTGACGCTGTCGGCTTCGGTCGACCTGTGCGACCTGCGTCCGGAGGAACTCGGCGTCCCCGCCTGGCTCATCGGGTGGGAGGAGGACACGCTGGTCCCGCCCTGGCTGCTACGGGAGACCGCAAGCCGGATCGGCGCGCCTTCGCACCTGCGGATTCTGAACTCCGACGCCGGACACGACGCCTTCCTGCTCCACGCGCCTGACTACCACGAAGCCCTTCGAACTTCGCTCTCGGCGCCGGCGCAGGGTGTGCCCCGGACTGCCGGGCGTGCACGCGCGGCCGGTTGACTCGCGCGTTCAGCCGGATGACGGGGCGCGGATCGGGAGCCGAACGTGCGAGGGATATGCCGCCGAGTGCAGGACCGTGTTGCGGGCCGTCCGCATGCGCGTGCCTGTCCCCACGTCTTCCCCCGTGTTGAGGTTGCGGCTGAAGCGGGGGAAGCAACTGCTCGTCACCTGAAGCCGGATCCGATGGCCGGCCCGGAACACGTGGCTCATCGGGTAGAGCCGGATCCGGAACCCGGTTGCCTCGTTCGGCTCCAGAAGCTCCGTCCGGTCCAACCCGCCACGATACCGCGCACGCAGGATCCCCTCCGTGAGGACGAACGATCCTCCCGCCGGATCGACGTCCGTGATCCGCGCCACGAAGTCCGTGTCGCGTGCCGATGACTCGGCGTAGAGCACGACCTCGACCGGCCCCGTGACCTCGAGATCGCGCTCCAGCACCCGCGAGGTGTAGACGAGCACGTCGGGCCGCCGCTCGAGCGGCGCCTGCTCGACGGGACCGCCCCGCATCGGCGTCTGGGCGTGGGTCGTGATCAGCCGGGAAGAGAGATTGCCCCCGAGCGACGGCGCGGGCTCGCGCGGATCGTACTCGAAGCGGTCCGGCGGCTCGTCCCCCGGCGGCTCCGGGTCGAGCCAGGCGTCGTCGTCCCGGTTCGCGCGCCCGTGGCTGTGCAGGTACCAGGCCGCCTCCTCCGTCCCCGGCGGCGGCCACTCCGCGCCCTCCTGCCACCGGTTGGCGCCCGTCGTGAACCAGCGCAGCGGCGAAGCCTCGCCGATCCCGTCACCCACGCCGCGAAGCTGCCAGTCGAACCAGCGCCGCTCCTCCTCCCGCACGTCCACCCAGGCGTCCGGGCCGAAGTCGAGGTCGCCCACCGTCCTCGTCTCCGGGACTTCGTGCGACCACGGACCGATCAGCGTCCGGCTCTGCGCGCGGGCGCGGGGCGTCGCGGCTTCCGCCGTCATCCCCTCGTGGATGCGGAGCGCCGACCCCGCATACGCGTCGTACCAGCCGCCTTGCTGAAACGCTGGCGCCGTGACGCGGCCGTATTGATCCGTGACCCTGAGGCGCCGCCAGTACTCGTCCCGCGTCGGGTGCTCCAGCCACTCGCGCCAGTACGGGATCTCCCGCCCGATCGCGCGCTCGTCCATCTCGATGATCGGCAGGTGGGCCCAGAACTTCGGGTTCTGGAACAGGCGCGCGGCCTGCGGACCGGTCACGATCGCGAGGTTCGTCTCCCAGATCACGGCCGCGCCGAGCGAGAGGAGCAACTGGAAGGCGCCACCGAGGTAGTGACAGTCGCCGAAGTGGTCGTCGCAGATCACGTGCGACGCCATGCAGGTGAGGTGCGGGCTCCCGAGCGGCGCGCTGAGCCACTGCGTGAGACCCCCGTAGCTGCGCCCCCACATCCCGATTTTCCCGTCGCACCACATCTGCCCCGCCAGCCACTCCAGGGTGTCGTACCCATCCTCGATCTCGGGGAGATACGCGTGGAACACGCCCTCGGACCCGAACCGGCCGCGACAGTCCTGGACCACGAACGCGTACCCGCGCTCCGCCCACCAGACGCCGCTCTCGATGAACACATCCCGGCCGCTCTCGTAGGGTGTCCGGGTCAGGATGGTCGGGAACGGACCTCCGGAAGCCGGCAGATAGACATCCGCCGAAAGCCGCACCCCGTCCCGCATCCGCCCCCGCCGCCCATGCAGCAACCGCACCTCCGGCAGCGCGTCGGGCAAGCCGTCCTCAGATCTCTGCCCAGGGATCCAGCACTTCGATCCCGGTGCCCTCGAAATCCCTCACGTTTCGCGTCGCCAGGGCAGCGCCTCGGCAACGAGTGACGGCCGCGATCTGACAGTCGAATTGGCTGATCGGGCGTCCCGCGGTCCGTCGCTCGGCCGTGATCTCCGCGTACGCCCTCGCCGCGGAACCGTCGAACGGCAGCACGCGGTTCGTGAAGAAGTCCGCAAAGAACCGATCCGCCGCATCCGCCAGATCCCGTCGGCGTCTGCCGGCCGGCAGGATGGCGATGCCGGTTCGAATCTCAGCTTCCGTGATCGCAGTAACGAAGAGATCTCGCCTCGCACGGGCGTCGACCCATGCAAGCACTTCAGGTTGCGGGACGCCGCGCATCAACTCGGA
Organism: Candidatus Palauibacter rhopaloidicola; assembly: GCA_026914155.1. Taxonomy (GTDB): domain Bacteria; phylum Gemmatimonadota; class Gemmatimonadetes; order Palauibacterales; family Palauibacteraceae; genus Palauibacter; species Palauibacter rhopaloidicola. The sequence goes on from JAPPGH010000017.1 coordinate 53,666, forward strand.
GACGACATTCGTGTCGAGGACGAACATCGGTGCGACTCAGTCGAACCGTGGCGATTCGCGCATGGGCTCGCGGGGAGGAATCTCGAGCTCCACGCCACCCAGGGGCGCGAACAGCTCATGGATCGCAGTCCCCAGGCCCTTCGCGGGCATCTTCTCGTGGCCGACTGCCGTGCGGAGAATCACCCGCGCTTCCTCCTCCATGGAACGGTCGTTCTTCGCCGCCCTGACTCGAAGCCGGTGTTTCACCCCGTCGCCCAGATTCCGAATGGTGATGCTCGCCACGTCTCTACCGCCGTCCCGTTGAGGTTTCGCGCAAAGATAGAATTTATCGACTGATCTCGTTGATATCAATGCTATCATCCGAGGCAGAACCGCTCTTGCTGGAGAACGGACGACCAGCTTCGTAGGCGTCTACGAATCGGACGGGGGGATGGCGGCGACGACTTCGGCAGGTTCGCCTCGCACGGTGTAGTCGGGGTCGGCGGAGGCGTAGACGATGGTTCCCGAGCGGTCGATGACGAAGGTGGACGTGAGCGGGAGTTCCCACGACTCGTCGCCGTTGAAGCGGGCGAGGTCGATGCCGAGTCCGTCGCGGTACAGGGTTCGCAGGTCGCCGTCGACGGTGAACGTCAGGCCGTAGTCACGCGCCACGCCGAGCCCGAAGTCGAGCAGGACGTCGAACTCGATGCCGTCTTCCTCGATCCAGCCGCGAGCGAACTCCGGAAGTTGCGGGGAGAGCGTGACGAGACGGGCCCCCTTGGCCGTGATTTCGGGGAGAACCGACTGAAGAGCAGCCTGCTCCTCTCGGCAATAGGGTCACCAGCGCCCGCGGAAGAAGCTGAGCACCACGGGCCCGCGCTTGAGGAGCGTCGCGAGCCGGACCGTGGGGCCGGCGACGCTCGGCCGCGCAAACAAGGGCGCCCGGTCGCCCACTCCGGGGACTCGGTCGAGGATGCCGGACCTTCGCAGCGCCTCCGTGCCCGCGGCCATGACCGCCGTCGCGGCGGCGGGACGCACAGCCTCCTTCTCGACGCGGATCGCGGCGAGTCGCCGGTTGAGCGGCCCGCTCACGGCATCCCTGCGCGCAGGCGCCGTTCCCAGAAGTCGAGCTGGACGGTGCGAAGTTCGCTCCCCGCCTCGACCATCGGCCCCAGCACGAGATGGGCCTCGGAGTCGCGCGTGTAGGCCGGCCACGGAGGCAGCCCGGCGCCGTTCGGGTCGCCGTTCGCGGCGAAGTTGACCCAGTAGGAGGACATCGTCTGCGCCAACTGGCGGTCCAACGCTTCCCGTTCGCCGGGACCGACATTGCCGAAGGCGTACACGATCTCGGCCGCGTGGTACGACTTGAGATACTCCTTCGCGGGTCCGGGCGGCTCGTGCGTGAAGTAGTACAGCCAGGCGCCCGCGCCGGCGGCTTCCGACGCCCGCGCCCACGTCCGCATCTGGATGCCGAACAGGGCGTCGCCGCGGCTTCGCATGAAGGCATCGAAGATCTCGCCCTCCTCCTCCACGGGATAGGCGGCGTCGAAGCTCTCCGCCTCGTCGCCGACGCGGCCGGCCACCCACTCCCGCCACGCGTCGAGCGTCTCCGGCACGGATCTCGGGGACGAGAGAGAGGTCATCTCATCCGCGTTGAACCCGACGAGCACCGGGACGTTGTTGTGCGTGCCCTCGGTGAACGCCGTCGTCACGTCCGTCGGCAACACCCAGCCGTCCACGTTCTGCGCCGTCCTGAAGCCGCGTCCGGCCGGCCTGTCGAGCCCCGCCATCACGCTTGCGGCGGAGAGCCGCCGCATCTCCTCCAGGGTCTCCGCCCCGAGCGCGCCGAGGAACGCCGCTCCGATCTCCTCGGCGGAGCGTCCGCCCTCCGGCGCGTCCGAAAGGCGCATCATGGGACCGAACCGTCCTCCGCTCTGTCCGATGGCGCGGTGAAAGAGTCCCGCCGCCAGCGGCGTCGCCATCAGCGTGTTCACGCTCCACGAGCCGGCCGACTCGCCGAAGATCGTTACGCGCTCCGGGTCTCCGCCGAACCCCGCGATGTTGTCCCGTACCCACTCGAGCGCGGCGACCTGGTCGAGGACGCCGTAGTTGCCCGACGATCCGTGCTCGGACTCAGCGGTGAGGAGCGGGTGCGCGAGGTAGCCGAACGGTCCGAGCCGGTAGTTGATTGTGACGACGACGGCGCCCTTCTCCGCCAGCGCCGTCCCGTCGTAGATACCGGTGGAGCCGGACCCGCGCGTGAGCGCGCCCCCGTGGATCCACACCATGACCGGCCGCCGCTCCGAGGCGTCGGCGGCCCCGGTCCACACGTTCAGGTACAGGCAGTCCTCCGCCGTCGGGGCGGGAGGACCTCCGAAGAAGGAGCCGGCGCCGTAGGGGGTCTGCATGCACTCCGGACCGAAGCTCTGCGCCCGGAGCGTCCGCTGCCCCCACGCCTCGACCGGCTGGGGCGGCTTCCAGCGCCGGTCCCCCACGGGCGGAGCCGCGAACGGGATTCCCTTGTAGGAGCGGATTCCGTCGACGAGGGCGCCCTCGACGTTCCCGCTGGCGGTCTCGACGCGGGTGTCCTGCGCGTTAAGCGCCGTCGCGAATCCGCCGCCGGCCACGGTGACGAGCAGGACGCGGGCCAACGCGCCGGCCAACGTGCGAGCCAATGTGCGAGCCAGTGCGCGGGCCGACTGAGTGCGGGAGTCACGACGCATGCGATTCTCCGGAGTCAGGAGGGAGGCGAGGAGCTGGCGGGGGGCGGCATCTCCCCGTCCCAGCGGAAGCGCTTGAGCGAGATGCGTCCCCACTTGTCGAATTCCACCCCTTCGTTCGCCAGCAACTGGTACTGGATCATCTCGGAGTACGAGTCGCCACGGGGGCTGATCTCGCCGCGCGCGTTGATCACCCGATGCCACGGGAGCGGCCGGTCGGAGGCATAGAGCGCGTAACCCACGAGCCGGGCCTGTCCACCGAGTCCCGCGAGTTGCGCGACCTGCCCGTAGGTGGCGACGCGGCCGGCGGGAATCCGGGCGACGACGTTGCAGATCCGCTCGTGGAGGTCCGAAGCCATGGCGCGAATCTTGGGGCGAAGGGGCCGATGGACAAATCCGGCAGTCCGTGGCGGATCTCCCGCGTTGGATTCTGCCGGCCGCGGTCAGCCCGCGGGTGGGCTCGCGACCTTCCCGGCGAAGAGGATGGTGCCTGAGAGGCGCTCCCGGATGAAGAACAGGAACGGACGGTCGGCCCGAACCACCTGACCGGCGCTCTCAACCACCGTGACCACGGTGGCGGCGGCTGCCTCGGTACCCTCTTCGTTGACCTCGACCCAGGACTTCTGCTTCACGCTGGAGATCCAAAGGCCTCCGGCCGGCGAGAGTCTTGTGAGATTGGCCCGGCCATCGAACGCGTCGACCATGCCAAGCGCGCTAAGATCGTCGTTCAACGTGCGCTCGTAGGCCATCCGAAAGCGCGGGAGGAAGAGCGTAACGTCGGTCTCGCGGAAGCTGTCGGCGATATCCTCCCATTGCGCCGCGTCGAGCGACGCAGCGAGTTCGTCCACGCTCACGCCCGGCGTTGGAAGGAGGACCGTCATCGAGAACGCGCTGCCCCCGTACGGCAGGTCCACGGCCTGGAATCGGTCGCTCTCCTGATAGGGCAGGTCCCTGCGCAGGGTCATGAGTGGCAAGGTCTGCGTGGATCCGTCGTCCAGATGGAAAGGCTCGGTTCGCGTGTCGGACGGATCGAACTGGAACGTCCACGGAGCCTTGAAGTAGATCGCGTTGATCAGATACATGACGACGTTGCCGGGAATTGCCGCGGGAACAATGTTTTCGATTCGGCCGTTCGTCGCGGCCTTGACCCAGTCGTTGATCCGGACGGACGCCGAAGGATTCGCGAAGTCGAGTTCCGCCACCTCGGCTTCGAAGCTCCGGCGCACGGCGGTCAGGAAGTCCGCATGCACCGGGAAGCCCTGCCGAGTCCACACCGAGTTTCCGACTGCCGTCTCGACGGCCGGGTCGAGGCCGACGAGGAGCTCCATCAGTGACGCGTAGGCGGTGTTGACCTCGTCCTCGGCGAGGGCCCCGAATCCCAGCACGTCACGCATCTGGCTCCAGGTCTCCCCCGCAGCCCCGTTCATGGTCATCCCAAGCGCCATGGACGCCGAGAAAGGCGACAGGAACAGATTGTCGCCGGGGTGGTTGGCCTGCGCGAGGAGGCGGAAGGCGAACCGGTTGCCCGCCCCGATGATCTCGACTTCCGCGGCGCTCAAGGCACGCGGAAGCCGGGTGATCTCGTCCACGCCCCCGGACGGACCCGCGGGCGATTCCCCGCACCCCGCGGCGGCGAGCAGGAGAACGGTCCGCACGCCAATGAACCGGAAGCGGCGCGCGCCGGATCGCGCTCCAGGGCACCCGGATGCCGATGTTCTCGCCTCGGTCATTGTCGCTGCTCATCGTTCGGTGACCGGTAGCCCGGCAGAGAGCCGGGGTCTGGAGATAAGACGATCCGACGCGCCCGGATGTGACGAACCGCGCGCTTGCGTCTGCGGATAACGAGCCGTTGAATCCGTTGGAAGTCGAACAGGAGGCGTTGCGAACAGCTATGAACGATACGGGACATCATCGGATTCTGCGTGTCCGTCCGGCTGCGTCCATCATGGTCGCGCTGGCAGCCGGTTTCGCCGCCTGTTCCGGAGATGGAGACGCGCCTCCGGGCCCGGTCGCCGACGGCCGGAGCGCGGCGGGCGCCGGCGCCGCCCTCCATCGATTCGCGCCGGACCCGTCCAATCCCTACGAGGTCCCCGAGCCGGAGCACGAGGTGCGCGTCGAGACGGATCTCATGGTCCCGATGCGGGACGGGGTTCGCCTCGCGACGGACCTCTACCTGCCGGCCGAGCCCGCCGACCGGGGCGACCGCCTTCCCGTCGTCATGATCCGGCTGCCGTACGACAAGGCATCCTACCGGGCCGGCGCGATCTCTCCGGCACAGTTCTTCGCGGGACACGGATACGCCGTCGTCGTCCAGGACGTGCGCGGCAAGTACGCGTCGGAAGGGCGTTATCTCCTGTCCGCAGCGGACCGGGAGGACGGCTACGACGCCGTCGAGTGGGCCTCGACACAGCCCTGGTCGAACGGGAAGGTCGGGACCTTCGGCTGCTCCTACCTGGGGGAAAACCAGACGCAACTCATGACGCAGCGCCACCCCGCGCACGCCGCGGCCATCCCCCTCGCGGCCGGCGGGTCGATCGGGTCGGCGGGCGGACGGTACGGCTACTTCGGCATCTTCGAGGGGGGCGCCTTCGGGCTCTCCGCGAGTTTCGGCTGGTTCCGCGGCAACGGCCGGAAGCAGCCGGGCGGGGAGCCGCCGCCCCCGGTAGAGATGTTCGCCGCGCTCCGCGAACTTCCCACCATCGACCTCATGCGGAGATACGGTCCGCCCGACCGGGACACGGACTGGGAAGAGGTCATGAGCACGCCGCTCGCCGACGAATGGTGGGACGAACTCGGATACCTGAGCGACGCCGACCGGTTCGACACGCCGGCGCTCCACGTGAACTCGTGGTACGACCTGGGTGCCAACGAGACGCTCCAGCAGTGGTGGATGATGCAGGACAACGCGGTGAGCGACCGGGGCGGCGCCCACCAGTACGTCATCCTCTCTCCCACCAGCCACTGCATGTCCGAGAGGGCTACGGAACAAACGGTGGTCGGGGAGGTCGACTTCGGCGACGCCCGCCTGCCGTACGGCGCCCTCTATCTCGCCTGGTTCGACCACTGGCTGAAGGGCGTGGACAACGGGATCACCGACATCCCCCGGGTCCACTACTACGTGATGGGCCGGAACGAATGGGCGTCCGCCGACACGTGGCCGCCCCCCGGGGCCGAGATGACGCGCCTCTATCTCCGCAGCGGAGGAAGCGCGAACACGAGACTCGGCGACGGCGTCCTCTCCGCCGAGGCCCCCGGCGAGGAGCCACCGGACCGGTTCGTCTACGATCCGGCGGACCCCGTCCCCTCCCGCGGCGGATCCGTCTGCTGCACCGGGAACCCGGACGACCAGCCGGGCGCGTTCGACCAGTCGGACATCGAGGAACGCGAGGACGTCCTCGTGTACACCGGCGATCCGGTCGGCGAGGATGGCCTCGAGATCGCGGGCCCGCTCGAGGGGTGGCTCTACGTGAGTTCGAGCGCTCCGGACACCGACTTCACCATGAAGCTGCTCGACGTCCATCCCGACGGACGGGCCATCAACATCGTCGAAGGCATCATGAGGGCGCGCTACCGCGACGGGTACGAGGAACCCGCGATGATGGAGGAGGGACAGGTCTATCCGGTCCGGGTGGACCTCCATTCCGTGGCGCACTGGTTCGCGCCCGGCCACCGCGTGCGGGTCGAGGTCTCGAGTTCCAACTTCCCCCGCTTCGACCGCAACCTGAACACGGGCGGCAACAATTATGACGAGACGGAATGGGAGGTCGCGGAGAACATGATTCACCACGCCGGAGACCGGGCATCGCACATCGTCCTGCCCATCATGGAGAGGGACGGATGACCCGGTCCGGTTCGCCGCCCCCGGACCTTCGACCCGATCTGGACGAAGCGGTCGAGACCTGGTCCCGCATGAACGATCCCTCGATCCTGCGCAGCGTCGCCGCCGTCATCCTGGGGTTCGTCGTGCTGACGCTGGGCTCGGTTCTCACCGGCCGGCTGCTGCTGGCGCTTTTTGGCGTCGAACCGGAGATGGCTCCGGGCGGCGCGTTCATCTTCACAAGCCTGGGCGTGCGCCTCGCGGTCACCGTTCTGGCAGGCTTCCTCGCGGCCCTGGCCGCTCCGCGCGCCCCCCGGCTCCACGCCGGCGTCCTGGCGGCGATCCTCGTCTTCTTCAGCCTCGCCTCGCTCGCCGGCCTCTCGGCGTCCGGCGACCCGTACGGACCCGCATGGTACCCCATCTCGATGCTCGTCATCGGCCCCGCCGGCGTCTTCCTCGGCGGTGCTCTCCGAGCCGGACGACGCTGATCCGGTGCCCCCGGAAAGGTCGGAAATGCGAATCGAAACGCTGGCGGTGAAGACGGGCATGGAGCCGGACGGGGCGAGCCGGGCGATTGCGCCCCCGATCACGCTCTCGACCACCTTCGAGCGCGGGGAGGACGGGTCGTACCCCGGGGGGTTCGACTACTCCCGCAGCGGAAACCCGAACCGGGCCCTGCTGGAGGCGGCGCTGGCCGCGCTGGAGGGCGGGCCGGAAGCCGTCGCGTTCCCCTCCGGGATGGCGGCCACGTTCGCCGTCATCTTCTCGCTCTCGCCGGGGGATCACGTCGTCGCGGCGGACGACGCGTACTACGGGACGGGCGTTCTCCTGCGGGATTCGTTCGCCGAGCGCGGCATCGAGGCGAGCTTCGTGGACATGACCGACCTCGACGCCGTCCGGGCGGCCATGCGGCCGAACACCCGCCTCGTGTGGATGGAGACGCCGTCGAACCCGCTCATCCGCATCTCCGACGTCGAGGCGCTCGCCGGCATCGCGCGGGAAGGCGGGGCGGTCTCGTGCTGCGACAACACGTGGGCGACGCCGCTCCTGCAGCGACCGCTGGATCTCGGCGTCGATCTCGTCATGCACTCCACGACGAAGTACTTGGGCGGCCACAGCGACGTGACCGGCGGCGCGGTGATCGTGCGCGAGCCGGGCGGGACGCTCGAGGCGCTGCGGAAGATCCAGAAGGACGGCGGCCTCGTACCCTCGCCCTTCGACGCCTGGCTCACGCGGCGCGGACTCGAATCCCTCGCCGCGCGCATGGCCATGCACTGCGCCAACGCCCTGGAGCTCGCCCGCTTCCTCGACGCCCACCCGCGCGTCGAGCGCGTCCACTATCCCGGCCTGGAGGACGATCCCGGGCACGCCCTCGCCGCCCGCCAGATGTCCGGCTTCGGCGGCATGCTGTCCTTCGACGTCGCGGGCGGACGGGACGAGGCGTTCGCCGTCGCGGCCAACGTGAAGGTGATCGCCCGGGCCACGAGCCTCGGGGGGACGCACTCCCTCATCGAGCACCGGGCGTCCGTCGAAGGTCCGACGACCCGGGCCCCCGAGAACCTGCTCCGGATGTCCGTCGGCCTCGAACACCCCGACGACCTCAAGGAAGATCTGGACCGCGCCCTCGCCGCCACCGCCTGACCTCCCCTCCATTGGGCTCGGCGGCCATGTCCCGCGGCCGCCGAAACGTTCCCGCGGGAACGTCTCATCTCTCGAGCGCGCGAATCCAGTCGGTCAAGACGCGCTCCCCGGCCGGGCGCAGCCCCGCTTGGCGACCTGATTCGAGGAGCGCTTCGACGAAGGTCTGTCCGTACCCCCGGCTGCACGTGAGGAGGACGGCGTCGTCCCGCCAGGTGACGATCTGGCAGGGGACGTGGAGGATCGGGCCCTGGGTCAGGAGCGGTCGGAGACGCGCCGGGTCGAAGAGGTCGAGATCGGTGACGCTCTCCAGTACCTCCTGAACGGAGTCTCCGAGCAGCGCGAGCCAGCAGTGGGAGTCGGTGGTGTCCGTGTAGTGCGGGCCGTCCGGCATGGCGGGTGCCGTGCCGGGGCCGACGTGCCAGATCGAGGCCTGGGTTCCGTTCATCCGGTTGATCATCAGCCCGTCGCGGATCGCGACTTCTCCCGGCGTGCGCGGCACGTGGAGGCCGAACGGCTGCACGGTCCGGATGTCGCGGTACTGGACGTCCCAGCGCGCCCGGTGGCTGAGGTCGACGAGGCGGGCCTGGCGCAGGGCGTCGGCGGGGGCGCGGTCGGATTCGTAGTCGAGCACCACGTGCCAGCCGGCCCGGCGCTCGGTGCGGGCGGGCGCCGCGTCAAAGTGGACCGGAGACCGGCGATGGGCCGCGGGCGCCGGCTGCGATGAGGCCTCGCCCGACCGGGGCGGGCGCCCTTCGGGGGCGATCCGCAGGCGCGTGCCTTTCGGATCGTAGAAGTGGAGAGGCACCACGGTCGCGGTCGAACGCACGGTCCGCCCGTCCGGCGACTCGTACAGGTCGAGCGAACGGCCCCGCTCCGCCAGCCGGTCCTCGACGAGGGCGAGCCCGTACTGCCAGCCCAGCGTCTCGCTGTGCCGCGTCGTGCAGACGAAGCCGGCGATCCGGTCCCCGTCCACGACGAGCGCCCCGTCGTCAGGCGCGTGGGCGACGTGGTGAGCCGTCCCGGCGCCCTTGTCGCGGGCAGCGGGATCGTCGATCCGGAGTCCGACGAGCTTCAGCCGCCCGGACTGCGCCTCGCAGTGGCGCAGCGCAGCGGCGCCCACCTTGCCGGAGGCCGTGTCCTCGCGGTCCCAGAGCCAGCCCATGCCGATGTCGAGGAGGGTGACGCGCTGCTCGGACTCCGTCCCGATGATCACGTGTCCCTTCTCGGCCCGCAGGCAGTTCTGCGCTTCGAGCCCGAACGGGCGGATGCCGAACTCCGCCCCGGCCTCCCACAACAGGTCCCACACGTAGCGGGCGTAACTCGCACCCACGTGCAGTTCATAGGACAGCTCGCCCACGAACCCGAGCCGCAGGCACCGCGCGGCCACGCCGGCCCCGACCTCGATCTCCCGGCAGCCGAGGTACGGGAATGTTTCGTCGGACAGACCTGCGCCCGTGATCTTTCCCAGCACCCGCCGCGCGTTCGGCCCGGCCACGTTGATGGAGGCGAGGGCGTCGGTGAGGTTCACGAGGTTGTAGTCCCACCCGTCGTACCGCGTGTGGAAGCGGAGCCACTCGACCGTGCCGCCCGCCCGGTTCGAACTCGTCGTGAAGTAGAACTCGTCCTCACCCGTCCGCACGACGACGCCGTCGTCGATGATGTTGCCGGTGTCGTTGCACATCGCCGAATACGTGCAGCGGCCGGTCCGGGCCCGCGTCATGTCGGAGACGTAGACGCGCTGGAGCGCCCGCAGGGCGTCGGGTCCCCAGATCCGGAACTTCCCCAGCGGCGAACTGTCGAGGAGGCCCAGGTTCTCGCGCACGTTGCGGATCTCCTCCAGGCACTCCCGGTCCTCGCTGAAGTAGCGCGCCCTGAGCCACGGCCCCGCGCGGCGGAATACGGCGCCCCGCGCGGCCTGGTCGTCGTGGAGCGGGGTCCGCTTGTGGACGTCGTGGTTCGGGCCCGCGAGCGTCGCGAGGGAAGGGGGGATGACGGGCGGGCGCACCGTGGTGGCGGCGAAGCTGCCCACCGGCCGCCCCGCGATCTCGGCCATCGCCATGGCGAGGTCCTGGCCCGGCACCCGGTACTGTCCCGGCCCGAGGCCGAAGTTGCCGTAGCGCTTCGCGAGTTCGGGCACGTCGAGGCCGTAGGCGGCGCACTGGGCCGCGTTCTTCCACGTGCCGTCCTCGTCGAAGTCGAGGAACGCCTTGCGGCCGGGGGCGAGACGTGGTCCGACGGCGGGTCCGCGGACGATCGAGGAGCCCCGGGCGGGCCCCGGCAGGTCGGCCAGCCGCGCGCGCTCCCGGGTCAGCGCCCCCGCGACGCTCGCGCCGCACGCCGCGGCGGCCTCGAGCCCCGCGATCCGCCCGGAGCAGGTGAGCGCCTCGAGACCGGTGAGCCGCAGGACGCCGCCCGCGGCGAACACGTCGGGCGGGAGGCGCTCGAGCTCGAAGGTCCGGGTGCGCTCGCCGTGGCGGAACCGCGCGCCGGCGCACGAGAGGATCCCGATGTCCGGTTGCCGTCCCGCGCTCGCCACCAGCAGATCGCACGCCACGCGCAGCGAGTCGCCCCCCGAGCCGCCCGCCAAGCCACTCCCTGCCCGGGCCGCCACCTCGACGCCCCGCACCCGGTCCCGACCGCGCGCGCGGGACGCGGCCCAGCCCGGCCGGAAGTCGATTCCCGCCGCCGACAGGGCCTCCAGCAGCTCCGGGTCGTGTCCTTCGCGCCGGGCGTCGGCGACGACGCGCACATCCACGCCGAGCGCGGCCAGATCCGCCGCCGCCTCGAGCCCGAGGTCGTCGCCCACGCTGAAAGCGGCGGCCGCGCCCGGCCGGACGCCGTACGTCCTCGCGAGCCGGATCGCCGTGTCCGCCTGCATCACCCCCGGACGATCGTTGTGCTCGAACACGAGCGGCCGCTCGATCGAGCCCGTCGCGACCACGATCGTCCGCGCCCGGCACTCCCAGTGCGATTCCCGCGGTCCCCGGTCGAACGGCGTCGTCGCAGCGCCCCCGGCGGTGGCGCTTCCGGCCGCGCGCTCCGTCCCGCCGCACTGGAAGCCCGTGAGCAGGTTCTCGCCCCAGATTCCCGTGACCGGAGCGTGCCGGAACAGGCGGATCGAGCCCATCCCTTCGACCTGCTCGACGAGAGCTGACACGTCGTCGGCCAGCGGGCGACCCTGCCGCACGCGCCAGTCGAGGTGCCCGCCCAGCCACGGCCGGCGCTCGAACAGGCACACGCGCAGACCCCGCCGCCCGGCCTCGAGCGCGGCCGAAAGCCCGGCAGGGCCACCGCCGACCACCGCCACGTCCGCGTGCAGGTAGCGCTCGGCCCGCTCCCCCCCGCCCGCGCGCTCCCCCCCGTCCGCCGGCTCCGCCGCGTCGAGCCGCAGCACGCCCAGGCCGGCCAGCGCCCGCATCCGTTCCTGGAAGAACCGGGCGGCCCACGCAGGCCGGTGAAAGATCCGGTAGTAGAAGCCCGCCGGCATGAACCGGTCCAGCCGGTCCAGGAAGCCGTACACGTCGAACCGCGGATCGCCGCGCACGTTCTGGGCGCCGACCTCCATCCCCTCGCTCAGCGGCGTGGTCCCCGCCGACTGGTTCGGGACGCCGTCGATCGAGACGAGCTGGCTCGACCCTTCCCCCTCCAGGTCGTACAGCCCCCGGGGCCGGTGATACTCGAAGCTCCGGCCGAAGGTGCTGACCCCCGCTCCCCAGAGCGCCGACGCGACCGTGTCTCCCTCGAACCCCTCCAGCGTGCGCCCGCACCAGCGGAATCCGAGCGGCCGCGAGCGGTCGATGCGCTCCGTCGACGACGGTGGCAGCCGGCTCACGAAAAACCTTCCCCACTCCCCTCGCTTCCGCCCGCCTCGACGCCGCCGGGCCGCATCTCCCGGTTCGTGGCCGGGTCGCGCCACGTCGAGAACCAGACGCCGCAGCCCGCTCCGTGGTGCCACCACTCCTCCTGCGGCTCCAGGCGGTTCATGCGGAACTGCGCCCAGCGGAAGTGCGCTTCGGCTCCGGCCGCCGAGCCCGCTCCGGCCCCCGGCTCCGCCTCCTTCGGCCTCGGTCCCCGCTCCGGTCCCCCGTAGGTGAACTCGTACACGTCGCGCTTCCCGCACACCGGGCACGTCAACCGGAACGTCACGGCGTCCGTCTCACGGCCAGGCCCGGGGTCGCGTCCAGGGTTGCGTCCACCGTCAGCCCCACTGTCCGTACTTCATGGTGGCGGCCGTCTCCCCCATGTACCGATTCTCCAGGAAGCGGCTCAACGCGAACGGGCGCAGGATCTCCGGCGCCTCCTCGCGCGCCATGAACTCGGCCATGTACTTGCCCGCCACCGGCCCGGACTTGAAGCCGAAGTATCCCCAGCCCACGTCCAGGTAGAGCCCCTCATGGGCGAAGTTGCCGTCGAGGATCGGCGCCATGTCCGGCGTCATGTCCGCCAGCCCCGCCCACACGCGCAGGAAGCGCACCCCCTTCAGACACGGCATGAAGTCCGTCAGCGCCTCGGCCTGGTGCTTGAAGTACCGCGCCGTGACGTCCGTCGTGTAGTTCACCTGCGGGTCCATGTGCGCGCCCGTCGCGATCTCCCCCTTCAGCGTCTGGTTCGCGTAGACGTGGTAGGCGCCCGAACTCACGACGTGATGCAGGAATGGCTTCAGCGGCTGCGTCACCATCGCCTGGATCGTGAGCGGGTTCACCGGCAGTTCGATGTCGAGCATCGCCGCGACCGCCGGTCCGTACCCGCCCGCCATGATCCCCAGCTTCCGGCACCCGATCGGCCCCGCGCTCGTCCGCACGCCCGTCACCCGCCCGCCCTCCGTGTCGATCCCCCGCACCTCGACGCCCTGGTGGATGGCGGCCCCGTGCAGGCTGGCGCCGCGGGCGAGTCCCCACACCACCGCGTCGTGCCGCACGACCCCCCCCGGCGGGTGATACATGCCGGCCTGGATCGGGTGCGCGGGCCGGTCCGACACATCGAGCGCCGGGACCAGTTCCTTGCACTGGCGCGGGTCGAGCAGTTCCGAGCGCACGCCGCAGAAGTTCGCCGTGTTGATGGAGAGCCGGAACGCGGCCACCGCCGCCTCGCTGTGCGCGAGGTTGACGTTGCCGCAGTTGTGGAACATGAGGTTGAAGTCGAGTTCGTCCGTGAGGATGGGCCACAGCTTCAGGCCCTGGTCATAGAGCGGCACGTTCTCCTGCGTGCGCTGGTTCGCGCGCACGATCGCCGTGTTTCGCCCGGAGCCCCCGAACCCGATGTACTGGCTCTCGAGCACGGCGATATCCCGGACGCCGTGGTCCTTCGCGAGATAGTAGGCCGTGGCGAGGCCGTGGATGCCGCCCCCGATGATCACGACGTCGTAGTGGCGGCGGAGTGGCTGCTCTTCCCACAGGCGGCCCGGACGAAGGACCCCCGCCCCGAGCGCGGACTTCAGCCTCCCCAGCCTCCCCAGCGCTCCAGGGCTCACGGCACGCGGGTCGACGAGTGAGGGGTCAGCCGATGACCGAGTAGGACGAATCCGGGTTCATCGTCCGCAGCCGGCTGAAGAACCCGAGGTTACAGTCCCGTCTCGTGTACTTCATATGAAACCGCACCGGATCGGCGTCGTGGTCGCGCCCGCCCTCGACCCGCTCGATGAGTTCCGCCATGAGTTGCCCCGCGACCGGCGCGTTCTTGAACTGGTTCCCCGACGTCCCCACCGCCATGTAGAAGCCGGGCAGATCGGACTTGTCATAGATGGGAATCCAGTCGTCCGACACGTCATAGAGGTCGACGAGTCCCTGCCGCGCCTCCGGCACGGGGAGTCCCTTCACCCGCTGCGCCTCGCGCAGGACCTGCGTCCTCCACTGATAACTGAACGTATTGTCATAGTCGTCCGGGTCCTCCACCCACTCCAGATCGTCGCAGGGCGGGTCCTCGGAACCGATCAGAATGTGATTCCCCACCTCGGGCCGCGAATAACACCCGATATCGCTGTCCGAGATCAGCATCCCGACCACGTTATAGTCGACGCCCTCGGGCGCGGGCACGTGGCACACCTCCTGCTTCAGAGCGCGCGTCTTGATGTTCATCCCCTCCTCGACCCCTGCCATGCGGTTGATGACGAAGGAATGAGGCCCGCCCACGTTCACCACGACGGGCGCCCGCACCTCGGAGCCGTCCTTCAGGCGGACGCCCGCGACCCTCCCGTTCTCCCGGAGGATCTCCGTCACCTCCGTGTTGAAGCGGAACTCCCCCCCGTGCGCCTCGCACCCGAGTTGCACGTTGTGGCAGCACAGTTGCGGATCGTTGATGTAGCCGGACTCCGGGATGTAGACGGCCCCCGCCACGTTCCCGCCCGAGGGCCTGCCGAACCCCGGATCCTCCTCCGTCACGGGAGGGCCGAACTGTCGCGTGTCGAGACAGGAGAGCTTCTCCTTCATCCCCTCCGCGTCCAGATCCTCGTACGCGACGTGCAGTTCGTCGAGACTCTCCTTCACCCTCTCCAGGTGGTGGTTCTTCTCCGTCTTCGTGACGAGGCAGCCGGTGTTGACGTAGCGGGCGAGCCCGGAGGGGTCCGGCACGCCGACGTACTTCCCCCAGTCGAGCCAGTAGAAGTAGGACTCGCGCGCCATGGCGACGCCGTCGGGGGTCGAATAGTGGAGGCGGATGATGGCGCAGGTGTTCGAGGTCGAGCCGTACCCGGCGGCGGGGAGCTTGTCGACGTTCAGCGTCCGGAACCCGCGCTTGGCCAGCTCGAAGCCCGTGCAGACGCCGATGACGCCCGCCCCGATGATGATCGCGTCGTAGTCCCGGGACATCGCTGCACTCACCGTCTCAGCCGCCGATGCGCTCGTACACCGCGTGCGAGACGCGCTCGTTGCCGTCCGCGTCCGTGCTCCGGTACTCGTTGTCGATCCGGTTTCCGTCCTCGGAGAGGACGTTGATGATGACCTGCGTGACCCGGCCGTCCCGCCGGCTCGTGATGCGGTTCGTGTAGCGGTCGACGACCTCGACCGCCGTCTCGACGCCGTCCCGCCCGGTCACGGGCCGGAATTCGCCATCGAACAGCGTGTCGTAGCTCCACTTCGCTTCGCCCCCGCGGGCGTTCGTCGACTCGACGGTGATCTTCATCCCCCCGTCTCCCCAGGGTTCGTACGTCATGACGTTGATCGCCGGGGCCGGCGCGTCGGAGCGCAGCTTCCACACGCCGTAGCGGGGGTTGGCGCCGCCGGCGGCCGGATCCGCCGGGGTGCCCGGGTTGAACAGGAAGTAGTCGTAGATTGCGCGGGAGATCTGGGCGATCGTCGCCTCGCGCGCCGGGACCGAACGCTCCGAGTCCTTGACGAACACGACCGTGATGACGTGCCCGGCCCCGTCGGGAAGGTAGATGTAGCCGACGTCGTTGGTGGTCCCGCCGATCGTCCCCGTCTTGTGGCCGACCGGCGTGCCGGGCGGCAGCACGCCCTTGATGCGGCCGGTGCCCGTCTGCACGCGCAGCATGACGTCCTTGAAGACCTCCGTGTTCTTCGAGCCCAGCGCCTTGCCCGCCCAGGTCATGGCCAGGAGGTGCGCCATCGCGCGGGGCGTGGACGTGTCGCGCGCATCGGTCGAGAAGGCCTCCCGCGCCGCCGCGCGCTCGGCTGCCGATACGTCGGCGGCCCGTCCCCGGAACTCCGACATCGAGATGCGGCCGTCCGCGGGGGTCTCGACGCCGGAATAGTCCCCGATCAGCGACGAGGTCGGACGGTCCACGCTCAGCCCGTCGACCTGCAGTTCCGCCATGCGCGCGTTCACCGCGTCGGGTCCGCCGGCCGCCGTGAGGGTGAGGTCCGTCGCGCTGTTGTCGGAGATGAGGAGCATCAGTTCGAGCAGGTTCCGGAGGGAAAGCGCCACTCCGGGATCGTCGAACAGGTTCGAGATCGTGCCGCTGCCCGGATGGATGTCCGCGGGTTCGAGTTCGACCATGTCCGCGAGGGAAATCTCGCCGCGGTCGGCCCGGGACAGGAGTTGCACCGCGATCGGAACCTTGTAGGTAGAGGCCATGGGGAAGCGCGCGTCCTCGTTGAACCACACCGCGCGGCCCGTCTCGATGTGGACGGCGCCCACGCCCACCGTACCTCCGCTGCTCGGCGCCAGGCGTTCGATCTCCGCCAGGAGACGGCCGAGACCCGCGTCCCCCTCGGGCGTGACGGACTGCGCCGCGACGGGGACGGCAGCCCACAGTCCAACCGCCAGGGTCGCGACGGTCAACGTCGCCGTGGTCAGGGTCGCCGCCCGCCTCCTGGCGGCCCACCCGGTGTAGTCGTGACGTGTCCACACGCGCATCGCTCATGCTCCCTGTTCATCCCGTGCCGATCCTGCTCCGTGCCGGTACGGTAGCCGTTGCGCAACTCGCGGACGAGACCACCGGGGCCGGGTCGCCCCGGCAGGCCCGCCGGTGGCATACTCCGCGATCCACGCAGGGAGAGGGAGGCGATGCCGGGCGATCGAAACGGGAAGGCGACAGGACGTTCCCGCGGGAACGCGGCGAGGGATGGCGGGAGTTCACCGCGGGACGCCGGACACGTGAAGGCGACCGCGAGCGACGGCGCGCTGACCCTTGAGGAACGCCGCAGCGCGGAGGCCGTGGATCCGGAACGGCTCTTCGCGCTCCTGGCCGATCTGATCGCGATCGAGAGCGTCGCGAACCGCGAGACGCCGGCCCAGGAGCGGGTCGCCGCGGAGATGCGGGCCATCGGTCTCGAGACGGACGTGTGGGAGATCGACTTCGAGCAACTGCGCCGGCACCCCGCCTACACCGCCGACGTGGAGCGTCACGA
Source organism: Candidatus Palauibacter rhopaloidicola (assembly GCA_026914155.1). Lineage (GTDB taxonomy): Bacteria > Gemmatimonadota > Gemmatimonadetes > Palauibacterales > Palauibacteraceae > Palauibacter > Palauibacter rhopaloidicola. Next base: position 70,627 of record JAPPGH010000017.1, read on the forward strand.
AGGTCTCGGCGTCGTCGGCAGCACGGGACGCGACGACGGCCGGACGCTGATCCTCAACGGGCACGTCGATGTCGTCCCCGCCGGCGAGCTCGAGCGCTGGACGCACCCGCCCTTCGAGCTCACGAAGCGCGGCGGGCGCCTGTTCGGGCGCGGGGTCGTGGACATGAAGGGGCAGCTGTGCAGCGCGTTGGCGGCGGCGCGGGCGCTGCGCGATGCCGGCATCGAACTCGACGGTGCTCTGCAGATCCAGAGCGTGATCGGCGAGGAGGACGGCGGCGCCGGCATGCTGGCCACGATCGAGCGCGGACACACCGGCGACGGGGCGATCGTCGTCGAGCCGACGGAGTTCGTCATCGCGCCCGCGCAGGCCGGCGCGCTCAGCTTCCGGCTCACCGTCTCCGGGCTCGCCGCGCACGGAGCCCTGCGGGAGGAAGGCGTGGACCCGGTCGAGAAGTTCATCCCCATCTTCCAGCGACTCCGGGCCCTGGAGGCGGACCGGAACCGCGACGTGGCCGAGCCGCTGTTTCGCGGGGAGGCGCTGCCGTACGCGCTGACCATGGGACGGCTCCGGGCGGGCATCTGGCCCTCGACGGTGGCCGAGAGCCTCGTTATCGAGGGTCGCTACGGCGTCGCGCCCGGAGAGAATTTGGCCGCTGCGCGCCGCGCGCTGGAGGACGCCGTGGCGGAGGCGGCTTCCGGTGACGCCTGGCTGCGCGACCACCCGCCCGCGGTCGAGTGGGTCGGGGCGCAGTTCGCCCCCGCCCGCACGGACGAGCGCGACCCCGTGGTCGGCACGCTGGCCGGCGCCGTGCGGTCGCTCGGCCGCACGGAACCCCGCGTCGGGGGCGTGCGCTACGGCGCGGACATGCGGCTCCTCGTCAACCACGGCCACGTGCCCACGGTGCTCTTCGGCCCCGGCGACGTCCGCGAGGCCCACCGCCCCGACGAGAGCATCCGCGCCGCCGACCTCGTCGAACTCGCCCGCATCCTCGCTGTCGCCGCCATCCGCTTCTGCGGCATCCGCCGGTGACGACCTGCGGTCAAGCACGCTGGATACGCCTTCCGGTCGGGTCACGTCTCGCCAAGGTTGAGGCTACAGGTTCATATCAACGGCTGCTCATCGAGTTTCCCCCGAGGACAGGTGCTGCCATGTCTGCTCGAACGTCGATCGCCATCCGGTTGGCCCTCTCATTCGTTCTGGCGTTCACGGCTCCGCTCCCGCTCCAGGCACAGGCATTCGCGGTCGAGGAGACCACGATCGCGCAGGTCCATGCCGCCTTCCGGGCGGGCGACCTCACCTGCGAGGGCCTGGTTCAGAGCTACCTGGACCGGATCGACGCCTACGACAAGCAGGGGCCGCGGCTCAACTCGATCGCCGTCGTCAACCCGCGCGCCGTCGAGGAGGCCCGAGCCCTCGACGCCGCCTTCGCCTCCGGAGGCCTCACCGGGCCGCTGCACTGCATCCCCGTCCTCCTCAAGGACCAGGTCGAGACGAGCGACATGCCGACGACCTACGGATCGGCGCTCTTCGCCGGCTACATGTCGGAGCGCGACGGGACCATCGTGACGCGGATGAAGGAGGCGGGCGCCCTCATCATCGCGAAGACGAACATGGGCGAGTTCGCGTCGCGCTACGTCGGCTCCGGGTTCGGGATCATCCGCAACGCGTACGACCCGGGACGGAACCCCAGCGGCTCCTCCGGCGGCACGGGATCCGGCGTGGCGGCGAATCTCGGCCTGATCGGCATCGGCGAGGACACGGGCGGCTCCATTCGGGGCCCGGCCGCCGTCGCCTCGCTCGTCGGCCTCCGTCCCACGCTTCCCCTCGTTAGCCGGTTCGGGATGATGCCCGCCAACCCCACGACCGACACGATGGGTCCGATGACCCGCACCGTGATGGACGCGGCCATCCTCCTCGACGTCATCGCCGGCTACGACCCCAACGACCCGGTGACGGCGTACTCCGTGGGACAGGTCCCGGACTCCTACGCAGCCGCGCTCGACGCGGGGGCGCTGGTGGGCGCCCGCATCGGCGTCATCCGCGAGCCGATGGACCGCTCCGTGGACACATCATCGGAAGGGTTCCAGCAGGTGCGGGCCCGGATGGAGGCGGCGGTCGGCGCCCTCCGTGACCTGGGGGCCGAGGTGTTCGACGTCGCCGTCCCCGGGATCGAGCAGGTGAGCGCCATCTTCGGCGCCAACTTCTACGAGACCGAGGAGGTCACCGACGCCTACCTCGCCGAACTCCGCGACCCGCCGTACCGCACGCTCGCATCCATCCTGCTGAGCGGCCGCGTCAACCCGTGGCGGGCCGCCGGCATGGCGGATCTCCTGGGGAAGACGATCCGCGACCCCGGCTATCTCCAGTATCTGCTCGACCGCGAGCAGGTCCGGCAGGACGTCATCGCGACGATGGCGGAGCACGACCTCGACGCCTTCGTCTATGCCACCTTCGATCACCCGCCGGCCGCGATCGCCGGGGACGTGGAGGCGAACCCCGCCCCGAACGACCGCTACGCCCTCGGTGACAACCGCTCGCTGAGCCCGCTCACGGGCTTTCCGGCGCTCACCGTGCCCGCGGGCTTCACGGACGACGGCCTCCCGGTCGGTCTCGAGTTCCTGGGCCGCCCGTTCACGGAGGCGATGCTTCTCGGCTTCGGCTACGCCTACGAGCAGGCGACGACCCACCGCCGCCCGCCCCCCACCGCCCCGCCCCTCGGACGTTGACTCGACCGATATGCACCATCATATTGTGCATGTGTCACGATCATGCGCATACAGGAAGGGTCATGTCGAGGATTCACTTCGTCGTCAAGGAAAGCGCCAAGATCCGCTACCAGGCGGAGGCGGAGCGTGAGGGAAAGTCGCTCGGGCAATGGCTGCGCGAGGCGGCCGATCAGAAACTGGAGGCCGCGCGTCCGCGCCTGTTCACCGTAGAGGAACTCAAGGCGTTCGCCGCCAGGTGCGACGCGATGCATCCCCCCGGCGCCAAGGAGCCGGATTGGGAGGAAACCAAGCGCCTGATCGGCGAAGGGAAGCTGAGTTCCGCCAGGAAGCTGGGCCTCCTTTGATCTTCGTCGACGCCAACGTCTTCATGTACTTCGTCGGACCCGAAGATCCCCGCCGAGAGGAGGCACGGGCCTTCTTCGAGCGGTCGAAGGAGCGGAATACCTCGCTCGTGACGTCTGCCGAGATTCTGCAGGAACTCCTGCACGTCTACGTCAGCAGGGATCAGCAGTACCGACTGCGCCCGGCGTTCGATCTTGTTGAAGCCACCGTGATCGAGGTCTGGTCCGTCCACCGTGAGGACGTGCAAATGGCCTGTGACATGGTCGTCCAACATCCGGAACTCGAGGCGCGCGATCTCGTCCACCTCGCCTGCTGCATCCGGCGGGAGCCTAACGACCTCATGACGTTCGACCGGGCGCTGGCCGCGGCCTGGCGTTCCCGGTCGCCCCGCAGGAGCTGACGCGACTCTCGGCAGGCCGCCCCACGTCGCCCGCCCCGCGTTGCCCTCCCCCTCCATCCTCAGCGTCCGCCGTGTCCGTTCGTCGCTCCCCGTGCCCTGTCTGACCCGTGTCTCCCGGGATAGCGTATCCGGCGGAATCTTCGCGGAAACCCCGGCACGGGCTGGCGTCCCGTGGCAAGAAGGAGAGCAGCGAGATGAGGGATTCGTCGAGACGTTGCGCGCCGCGCGCGCGGGTGGCGCTCGTTTGGGGCGTCTTAATGGGAGTTCCCGGGATCGTTCCTCCGTTGATGGCGGAGGTTCGGGCCCAGGAGGTCGACCAGTCGCTCGTGGCGGAGGTCGTGGCCGGTCTGCCCCTGCGCGAGATCGGCCCCGCGCTCATGGGCGGCCGGATCGCGGACATCGCCGTGCATCCGCACCGGAGCAGCACCTGGTACATCGCGGTCGGCTCCGGCGGGGCGTGGAAGACGACGAACGCGGGTGTGACGTGGGACGCGATCTTCGAGGACGAGTCCGTCTACTCGATCGGCGACGTCGAGATCGATCCCGCCAACCCGGACGTGATCTGGGTGGGGACGGGGGAGAACGTGAGCGGTCGCCACGTCGGCTGGGGGGACGGCGTCTACCGTAGCCGCAACGGCGGGGAGACGTGGGAGAACGTGGGCCTCCGGGATTCGGAGCACATCGGAAGAATCCTCATCGATCCGCGCGACAGCGACGTGATCCTGGTGGCGGCCGAAGGGTCGCTCTGGGCTCCGGGCGGCGACCGGGGCGTGTACAAGTCCACCGACGGCGGCGACTCCTGGCGGCTCGTGCTGGAGATCGACGAGAACACGGGCGTCACCGACATCGAGTTCGCGCCCGGCAATCCGGACATGGTCTACGCAGCGGCGTACGAGCGGCGCCGCAAGATCTGGGGACACCTCGCCGGCGGACCCAACTCCGGCATCTACAAGTCCACCGACGGCGGGGAGAGTTGGCGCCGGATCGCGGCCGGACTCCCGAGCGGCGACGTGGGGAAGATCGGCCTCGCCGTCACGCCGGCGAACCCCGAGGTCGTGTACGCGACCATGGAGGCGAACGACGAGGAGCGCGGCTTCTACCGGTCCCTCGACAAGGGGGAGAGCTGGGAGCGGCGGAACTCGTATATCTCCGGCGGCACCGGGCCCCACTACTACCAGGAGATCGAGGCCTCGCCGCACGACGCGGATGTCGTGTACCAGATGGACGTCTTCATCCAGGTCACGCGGGACGGGGGCGCGACCTTCGGCAACCTCGAGACGGCGCGCGACAAGCACAGCGACAACCACGCCCTGTGGATCGACCCGGAGGACGCGCAGCACCTGATCGTCGGCACGGACGCCGGGCTGTACGAGAGCTTCGACGACGGGCGCACGTTCCGGCACTTCCCGAACATGCCCATCTCGCAGTTCTACAAGCTGACGCTCGACAACGCGGAGCCGTTCTACAACGTGCTCGGCGGCGCGCAGGACCTCGGCACCCTGTGGGGCCCCGCCCGCACCACGAACATCGAGGGCGTGCGGAACCGGGACTGGTACGTGCCCATGGGGGCGGACGGCTACGCGGTCCAGATCGATCCGAGGGACCCCGACATCCTCTACCTGCAGACGCAGCAGGGGAACCTCTACCGCTACGACCGGGAGAGCGAGGAAGCGCTCGACATCCAGGCGCAGCCCGCGCCCGGCGACCCGCCCGAACGCTGGAACTGGGACGCGCCGGTCCTCATCAGCCCGCACAACGCCGACCGCATCTACCACGGCTCGCAGCGCGTGTGGGCGAGCGACGACCGGGGCAACTCGTGGACGGCGATCAGCGGCGATCTGACGACGGACGTGAACCGCTACGAACTGGAGTTCATGGGCCGCGTGTGGAGCGTCGACGACCTCATCGACAACGGCGCCATGTCCAAGTACGCGACCCTCACCGGCATCTCCGAGTCGCCGGTGACGGCGGGCGTGATCTACACGGGGAGCGACGACGGACTCATCCACGCAACGGAGGACGGCGGGGCGAACTGGCGGCTCGCGGGCGCCCTCCCCGGCGTGCCTGAACGGGCGTTCATCAACGACGTGGAAGCGTCGCAGTTCGACGCGGCGACGGTCTTCGCCGTAGCGGACAACCACAAGGAGGGCGACTTCCGGCCGCTCGTGTTCGAGAGCAACGACGGGGGCCGGACGTGGCGCTCGATCGCGGGAGACCTGCCGAACGGGACGATCCTGTGGGCGATCGAGCAGGATCACCTGAACCCGAACCTCCTCTTCCTCGGAGCGGAGTTCGGGATGTACGCGAGCGTGAACGGCGGCGAGAACTGGCACATGCTCCCCGGTCCCACGATCCCGCACCGGGATCTCGAGGTCCAGCGCCGCGACAACGACGTAGTCGGGTCGACCTTCGGCCGCGGCTTCTACGTCCTCGATGACTACACCCCGCTGCGCGAACTGGCGGGCGGCGCGACCACGGCCATGGCCGCCGCGGAGGGAGGCGCGCTGTTCCCGGTTCGCGACGCCTGGTGGTACATCCCCTCGGTCCCCATGCAGGCGCGCGGCAAGCCGACGCTGGGCTCGGACGACTACACGGCGCCGAACCCGGACTTCGGGGCCGTGATCTCCTACTACCTGCCCGAGACATCGACGACGGCCGCGGAAGTACGACGCGCCGCTGAAGCGGAGGTGCGAGCGGCCGGGGGCGACGTGGCCTTCCCCGGCTACGACGTGCTGAACGAGGAGACGACGGAGAGCGGACCCCGGGCGCTGATCGCAATTGCCGATGGGGACGGCCGAACCGTGCGCTGGGTCGCCGGCTCCGCCCGCAAGGGATTGCACCGCGTGAGTTGGGATCTGCGGTTCCCGGCGCCTGATCCGATCGACCTCACGGTCCCCGGCTTCACGCCGCCGTGGGTGGGACCGCCCCAGGGGCCCCTCGTTGCCCCGGGCCAATACTCCGCGCAACTCGTCGTCGTCACGGCCGAGGGCGCGCGGGAAGTCGGACAGGCGCAGACGTTCGAGGTGAAGGCGGTGCCCACGGCCGAGCCCGGCACGGACTTCGGGGCCGTCGTCGCCTTCCAGAACGAGGCGTCGGAGTTGAGCCGCCGCATCGCCTCGGCGGGCGAGGAAGTCGGCCGCGCCCGCGACCGGCTGCGTCACATGCGGGCCGCGCTCCTCGAAGCGCCGAACGCCCCGCTGGAACTGTTCGGCGACCTCGATGCGCTCGGCGCGAGCCTCCAGGACTTCTCGATCCGTCTGTTCGGCGACCCCGCCCGGCAGCGCCTCAACGAGTCCACCGTGCCTTCGATCTCGAACCGCGTGGGACGGGTGATCGGCGGCCACTGGGACACGCGCCAGACGCCCACGGCGACGCACCGCCGCAACCTGGAGATCGCCGAAACGGACTTCGGCGCGTGGCTGTCGGAGTTCCGGAACGTCATGGACGGCGCCTTCACCGACGCCGAAACGGCACTCGAAGCGGCCGGCGCCCCCTGGACCCCCGGCCGCCGCCTCCCCGGCTAGCCGCCTGGGCCTCGCCGTCGGTCGTCAGTGGCCGATGGCGAGGCCGTCCTTGCGGGGGTCCGAGGCACCGGCCCAGCCGCGCTCCAGCTTCATGACGAGCTGACCGCCGCCGAACGAGGCGCTCTCCCAGTCCACGAGTTCGTGGCCGAGCGCGCTCATGCCGGCCTCGAGTCCGTCCGTCAGCCGCTCGACCGCAACCCGGAGCCCGCCCATGTGGCGGAAGCGGGCCGCGTCGATCGCCTGCTGCGGATCCATCCCGAACTCGATCATGTTGAGCACGACCTGCGTGTGTCCCTGCGGCTGCATCGACCCGCCCATGACGCCGAACGCCATCAGCGGCTCGCCGCCCCGCGTCACGAACCCGGGGATGAGCGTGTGGAACGGCCGCTTGCCGGGCGCGACTTGGTTCGGGTGCCCGTCCTCGAGCGTGAAGCCGGCGCCGCGGTTCTGCAGCACGAAACCCGTCCCCGGGACGACGGCGCCCGAGCCGAACGAGCCGTAGATGGAGTGGATGAAGGAGACCATGTTCCCGTACCGGTCGGCGACCGACAGGTAGATCGTTTCCGTGGCGGTCGCGAACTCGCCGGGCTCGACCCGCTCGGCGGCCACGGCCGGGTTGATGAGCGCCCGCCGCGACGCGAGGTAGTCAAGGTCGAGGAGTTGCTTCGGGTCGATCTCCATGTGGTCGGCGTCTCCGACGTGCCGCGCCAGGTCCGCGAAGGCCACCTTCTTGGCCTCGATCAGGTGGTGGAGGTACTCGGGCGAGTTATGCCCCATGCCCGCCAGGTCGAACGGCTCGAGCATGCCCATCATCTGCAGCGCGGCGACGCCCTGGCCGGCGGGCGGCAGTTCCCAGATCGTCCACCCCTTGTAGTCCATCGACAGCGGCTCGACCCAGCGCACCTCCATCGCCGCCATGTCCTCCGGCGTGAGGTAGCCGCCGAGTTCGGCGAGTCCCTCGGCCACCCGCGTGCCCAGCGCGCCTCCGTACATGGCGGCCGGGCCTTCCGCCGCGATCGTGCGCAGGGTGCGCGCGAAGTCGGGGTTCCGGAACCACTCGCCCGCTTCCGGGGCCCGCTCGCCGTCGATCAGGTAGGTCGCCGCGGCCCCGGGGTCCGCCTGCAGCTTTCTCAACTGCCCCTGCCACTGACCCGCGATGATCGGCGTGACGGGGAAGCCCTCCTCGGCCAGCGCGATGGCCGGCGCCACGAGTTCGGCGAGCGGGCGGCTCCCGTACTTCTCGTTGAGGGCGCCCCAGCCCGCGATCGCCCCCGGCACCGTCACCGCTCCCGGCCCCGATCCCGGCACGCGGTCGTAGCCGTCCGCCCGGATCCGTTCCGGCGTCATGTGGGTCCCCGCGCGGCCGGTCGCGTCCAGGCCGACGAGCCGCCCCTCCTCCGCCGACCAGAAGAGCGCGAACAGGTCGCCGCCCAGCCCCGTCATGTGCGGTTCGACGAGCGAGAGCACGGACGAGGCCGCGATCGCCGCGTCGAACGCGTTGCCGCCGTCGCGCAGCACGCCGAGCGCGACGCTCGACGCCATGGGCTGACTCGTCGCAACCATTCCGTTCGGCGCGTAGACGGTGGATCGCCCCGCCATGGACCCCGGAGCATTCATCGCGGCCTCCTGTGACGAGTTCCTCAGGCTCTCCGCACCCGCGGTGCCGCAGCCGGCGGCGGTCACGGGAAGGACGGCGAGGACGAGAGTCGTGGCAACGTCGCGCATGCACATCATTCGGCTGATCCCCCAGCTAATCCCTCTGGCTGATCCCCCTGAGGGTTGACGGTGCGCCCGAACCCGGACGCCGCACGCACACTACGGCCTCCATGCGGCCATGGCATCCCAGCGCGGGTGGCGCGTGATGTTCACCGGCTCCGCTCCGTCCGCGCCCATCGCATAAATCTCGGAGTTCCCGTCCCGCTTGGTCGAGAACAGTACGTACTCGCCGTCCGGCGACCAGCGCGGCAGTTCGTCCACACCGGCGCGTCCCGACAGGTTGGTCTGGCCGCTGCCATCCGCCCGCATCACGTAGATCTCGGCGTCGCCGATGTCCCGGTAGGATGTGAAGACGATCCGCGATCCATCCGGCGACCACGAGGGGGAGCGCGCGCCGCCCTCGGCGGGAAGCCGCGCGAGCCCCGTCCCATCGGCGGCCATCGTCCACAGCGAGAAGCGCTGGCCCCCGTCGCGGTCCGAGGCAAAGACGATCCGGGAGCCGTCGGGCGACCAGTCCGGATCCACATCGAAGGACGATGGGCTCCGCGTGAGGTTGACCGGATTCGATCCATCCACGTCGATCACCCAGATGTCCGGGTCGCCCGTGCGCTCGGAGACGAAGACCACGCGCCTCCCATCCGGGGACAGGCGTCCCGAGCGGTCGTTGGCCGAGTCCCGCGTCACCGGCCTCGCGTTCGAGCCGTCCGCGTCCATGAGGAAGATGTCGGGGTTCCCGTCGCGCCAACTCGTGAACACGATCCCCGAACCGTCCGGCGTCCAGCTGGGCTCGAGGCTCGTCTCCCCCTCCTCTGTCAGCGGCCGCTGTCCCGTCCCATCCGCGTTCGCCACCCAGATGCGCATGTATTGCCCACGGATCGCGGTGAAGACGATCTCGCCCGCCGCGGGCGGCTCGGGACCGGTGGCGTCCCCGCACCCGAACGACGCCAGCGCTGCCAGCGTCACGCAAAGGAGTCGGGGCGCCTTCCAGGCGTACATGACGTTCGTCCGTCCTCCCATTCTTCGTTGCGTCCCGCCGGAGCGCGGACGAGCTTGCGCCACAGCGGTTCGGACCGACCCGGGAGTCAAAGATGAGACAAATCGTACGCTCGCACCAAGCCCTCCTGCCCGCTCTGTCCCTTTTCCTCGCCCCCTTTCTCGCCTTCGGTTGCGGAGCACCGGCGGACGATGCGGGAACCGCGGTCGGTGGGGAGGCTTCCATGGACGATGCCGAACTCGAACGGCGTGCGCGCGAGATCCACGAGAGCGTGCTCACGATCGACACGCACGACGACATCCCCTACAACTTCGCCACCCCTGAGGTGGACCCGCTCAATGCGGACCGCCAGGTGAACCTCGAGAAGATGCGGGCCGGCGAGCTCGACGTCGGCTTCTTCATCGTCTACGTGGGACAGACCGAGCGCACGCCGGAGAACTACGAGGCTGCGAAACAGGGCGCGCTGACGAAGTTCGAGGCGATCCACCGCATGACGGACGAGATGTACCCGGAGCAGATCGGGCTCGCCCACACCGCCGCCGACGCAGAGCGGATCCACGCCGAGGGCCGGCTCGTGGCGGCGATCGGGATCGAGAACGGGTACGTGATCGGGACGGACCTCTCCCTCCTCGAGCGATACCACGAACTCGGCGCCCGCTACATCACGCTGGCGCACAACGGGAACAACGACATCGCCGATTCGGCGCAACCCAACTTCGCGTTCGGCGACACACCGGAGGAGAACGGGGGCATCAGCGCCTTCGGCGAAGAGGTGATCGCCGAGATGAACCGGCTCGGGATCATGGTCGACGTTTCCCATATCTCGAAGGCGGCCAGCCTCGAGGCGATGGAACTCTCCGAGGCTCCGGTCATCGCGTCGCATTCCGGCGCCCACGCGGTGAACGCCCATCCCCGCAACATGGACGACGAGCAGTTGTACGCCCTGCGCGAGAACGGCGGGGTCATCCAGGCCGTGGCCCTGGGGGCCTTCGTGAAGTCGCCTCCGGAGGAGCAGCAGGCAGAGGTTACCGCGCTCCGGGAGTCGATCGGTTTCACCAGCTTCTCCCAGATGACGGACGAACAGCGCGTCGCCTTCCGCGAGGGGATGGCCGAGATCCGGTCGCGCTATCCGGCCGTGAACGTGGCGGACTTCGTCGACCACATCGACCATGCCGTCAACCTCATCGGCATCGACTACGTCGGGATCAGCTCGGACTTCGATGGCGGCGGCGGGATCGAGGGGTGGAGCGATGCCTCGGAGACGCTCAACGTCACGATCGAACTCGTGCGCCGCGGCTATTCCGAGGACGAGATCCGGCAACTCTGGGGCGGGAACACGCTGCGCATCTGGCGCGCCGCCGAGGAAGTCGCCGCGGACCTGCAGCAGGCCGGGGGCTGATGCGCGTCCGGGCCCTCGCCGCGGTCGCCCCGCTGGCGCTGGCGGCGACTGCCTGCGGCGAATCGCCGCGGGAGCCGGTCGACGCCGACGGGCCCTTCCGGATCGGCGCGACGATCGACGTTGGGGCGGCGCCGCACGGCATCCGGTTCAGTCCGGACGGGGACACCGCCTGGGTAGCCCTGAGCGGCGAGGGCCGCATCGCGGTCGTGGACCTCTCCGAGTCCGCCGTTGTGGCGCGCTGGGAGGCCGGGGACGCGCCGCTCGACCTCGTCCGCGTCGACGGTGGCTGGCTGGTGAGCCAGTTCCGGGATTCGACGCTCATCCGACTCGACGACGAAGGCCGGATCGTGCCCGGCGCCGTGTGGGACGTCGGAGCCGGGCCGTCGCTGTTCACGCCCGGGACCGTGCGCGGCGAGACCTGGATCACGACCGAGTTCTCGGACCGGCTGTGGACGGTGGACACCCGCGAGGGCGCGCCGCGCGGGTACCACGCCACCGGCGATCGCCCCTACCCCGCGGACGTGATGTGGGACGGATCCTACGCCTTCGTCCCCAACCTGGATGCGGGGTCGGTCTCCGTTATCGACCTCCTGAACGGTGAACTGGACGCCACCGTCGAGGCGTGTCCCGGCCCACCCGGGGGCGCGCTCACGCCCGATCAGGTCACGTACATCGTCGCCTGCGGTGGATCCGACGAGGTGGCCTTCATCAACACCGCGTCCTTCGCCGTCACGGGCCGCGTATCGGAGGGCCTAGGCCCCCGGCCGTTCTCGGTTGCGGTGCCGGGAGACGGTCGCCACGCGCTGGTCAACAACGCGGGCGGGAGCACCGTCTCAGTCATCGACCTCGAGTCCCGCACCGTCGTGCAGCGGCTGGAGGTCGGCGAGCAGCCCATCGTCCTCCGGGTGCACCCGGACGGCGAGCGCGTGTTCGTGGCAAACGAGATCTCGGGCACACTGGTCGAACTGGCGCCGATTGCCGGGTCACCGGGAGCGGAATCGCCGGCTTCCTCCGGCGGGGAGGCGGCGCTGAACGAGGTCGTCGTGCTGGGGATGATCCACTCGGGCCACGAGACCAGCGAGCTGTTCAGCCTGGAAGTCGTGAGCGAACTGGTGCGGGAGATCGATCCGGACTACTGGCTGACGGAGATCCCGCCCAACCGCTGGGACCGCGCGTGGGCCGAGTTCGAAGCCACCGGGACGGTCGAGGAGCCGCGGGTCCGCCGCTTCCCCGAGTACATGGAGGGACTCTTCCCCCTCTCCCGCGAAATGGACTTCGAAGTCATCCCCACCGCCGGGTGGACCGAGCCGATGTCGGACTTCCGGGCCGCCTACCTCGACGCCTATTCGCGTGACCCCGACCGGGCCGCGGGCTGGGCGGAATACCGGGCCGCCGCGGACGCTTCAGCCGAGGCGCTCGCCGCGGGCGCGGGGGATGACCCGCGCTGGATCCACACGGATGCCTACGACGAGGCCTACGACATCCGCATGCGGACGTACGCCCGCCTGTTCGACGCGGATCTGGGTCCCGGAGGGTGGGAGGCGATCAACGCCTCGCACTGGGCGTACATCGAGGCCGGGCTGGACCGGCATCGCGGCGAGGGCGTCCGTTTCCTCCTCACCTACGGCGCGGGACACAAGGGCCCGTTCCTCCGCGAACTCCGGAAGCGCGACGACATCGTGCTCCTCGACGTGGCGCCCTTCCTCGACCGGCTAGCGGCTGCCCCGACGCGGCAGCGCGCCCCGCGTCGTCCCTCGACCGACCCGGTCTTTGATTCGTCGGAGCACGGGGATCTTGCCGAGCGGCTGCTGTCCGTCGAAGGTGGCTTCTTCACGCCGGACGGCGGTCTAGTTTTGGTGGACCGCACCGAGATCCACATGATCGACATGGCGTCCGGTGAGCATCGAGTAGTGGGGCGCGAGGGAGGGGGGCCGGAGGAATTCCGCTTCATAGGGCGGGCGGTTCGCACGTCGAACAGTGTCATCGTTAGCGACCTCCAAGGGGGTCGTATCGTGTCGATTGGCCACGATGGCGATTTTGGCCACTCACAAAGCTACCTGGGTGTTCCGCTCAACAGCCTTCAACCGCGGCTGGTAGCCCGTCATCCAGACGGCAGCACGGTCTTACGCGACAGAGCCGACGGCACGATGGTGCGGAAATCCGAAGGTCGATACTGGCGGCAAGCTCGGTATGTGGCGGTGGATGCCGACGGCGGGCTTCGGGTGGTCGCGGAGACACGAGGCAACGAACGGTATTCCGACACGAGCCACGACCGTCCCGTATTGTTTGGGCACCGGACATTGGAGGCGGCGACCTCAGACCGTCTCGTCGTCGCCGAAACTGACCAGGGATCCATCTCGGTACTCGACTGGCGCGGCGTGCCGGTCGCCAGTATTCCGATGCTGCCCGGCGTCAGGCTGTCCGCAGACCAGGTGCGGAGGGGGCGAGAGTCCGACGCGTCGCAGCGGCAGGAGAGTAGGGAGCGGATCAGGGAGCTCGCGTTGGACGGCAGGTTCCCGTTCCCGCCGTCGGACATGGACGAGCGATTCCTCCCCACTCTGCCTGACTGGCCGGCAAACGAAGTGGCGCCCCCGATCGATGAGATGCTGACGGACTTCGATTCGAGACTCTGGGTGAGAGACTATCGGCTTCCCGGTCAGGATAGCGTAACGTGGCGAGTGTGGGACATCGACCGGGAGCGGCTGCTGTTAACGGTGAGCATGGATGGTGAGGACCGGTTGCTCGACGCGCGAGGCGACGCAGTGTTGCTGCGCCGATTGGATGCATTCGACGCTCACCAGGTTGTGGTTACTCCGCTTCGCGCCGATCAGGCCGAAGGGGGCAGTTAGTCTCCGAGCAGGTCGAGGATCGCGGACTTCGAGATCAGTTCCGAGAAGACGTACGGCTCCCGGCCCGGCCGGTAGAGCGCGTAGAAGGGGATGCCGAATCGGCCGAAGTCGGCGAGGTAGCGGCTGATCGAATCGTCGCGCCGCGTCCAGTCGGCCCGCATGGCGATGACGCCGTGCTGCTCGAACGCGCCGGCCACCTCCTCGGTCTCCAGGAAGAGCGTCTCGTTGATCTTGCAGGTGAAACACCAGTCCGCCGTCACGTCGACGAACACGTAGGTGCCCTCGGCCGCGAGCCCCTCGGCCCGCTCGCGGTCGAAAGGCTGCCAGGCGATCAGCCGGTCCTCCGGCGCGACGCCGATCGTCGAGGGCCCCGCTTCGGACCGCCCCGCGGCCACGGTGGAGACGGCCACGACCGTCAGCGCCGCGGCGGCGACCCCGGCGAGGCGGCGCGGCGCCCGCCCCCGCGGCGCCCGGCTGGCGAGCCAGATCGCGAGGGCCACGGCCAGCAGTCCGATCTCGAAGAAGGCGACGCGCGGCGCCGACACCAGGCCCGACATGACGAAGAGGAGCCACACGAGCGTCGCCGCGAGCAGGAACCCCATCACCACGCGGAAGGTCGCCATCCACGCGCCCGGCCGCGGCAGCACGCGCCCCGCCGCCGGGAACGCCGCCAGGAGCAGGTACGGAGAGGCCATGCCGGTGCCGATCGCGCCGAACATCGCGGCCGTCGTCACCGAGTCCTGCGTGAGCGCGAAGCCGAGCGCCGTCCCCAGGAAGGGGGCGGAGCAGGGCGTCGCCATCAGCGTGGCGAAGAAGCCGGTCACCAGGTGCCCCGCGAGCCCTTCGGATGGACCCGACGAGCCCACCTTCGCCAGCGTCCCCGGGAGGTGGATCTCGAACAGGCCCCACATGTTGAGCGTGAAGAGCAGGATCACGACCGCGAGCGCCCCGACGAACACCGGCTCCTGGAACTGGATCCCCCAGCCCACCGCGACGCCGGCCGCGCGCGCCCCGATCGCCGCCCCCGCCAGCAGCAGGAAGGAGAGGATGATCCCGGCCGCCGTGGCGAGGCTCCCCGTCGTGAGCGCGCGCCTGCCCCCCTCCGCGCTCTTCATCAGCCCGAACACCTTCAGCGACAGCACGGGTAGCACACACGGCATCGCGTTCAGGATCAGCCCACCGAGGAAGCCCAGGAGCACGAACCAGAGGAAGCCCCGTCCGGCGCCCGCGATCTGCGATCCGCCGCCGCCCGTCGAGGATTCCGCCGCCGCGAAGAACTCGGGGTTCGCGACTTCTCCTCCGGCGTCGATCGTCAGCCCCACCGTGGCCGGCGTCGTCACCGGCGCGAGGCACATTTTGTCGTCGCACGCCTGGTAGGTGACGTTCGTCCGGATGGGGTAGGTGCCGGTCGCCGCTCCCGCTGGCGTCGGCAGCGCGGTCCGGATGAAGATCTCGCCCTCGTACACGGAGATGGCGGTGGGCGCGAACTCGAAGCGCTTCATCTCGCCCGGGGGATAGCGAGGCGTCTCCGGCGCGGGCCAGTCCGGCGGCGCCTCGATCTCGATCTCCGTCGCGATCAGGTAGTCGTAGGTCGGTTCGTAGCTGTTCGTGTGCCAGCCGTCCTCGATGGTGAGGCGCACCGCGAGTTCGGCGGCCTCGCCGGCGAGGTAGGCGGTGCGGTCGAGGGCGACGGCGATGTCTCCCTTCTCGAGATCGAACGCCCCCTGCCGGGGAAGCTGCGCCGCGCCCGGGTCCGGGAGGAGAAGTCCCGCGGCCGCGGCCCACACGCACGCGAAAACCGGCCAAGCGCGCCGAACTCCGCCGCGTTCCCTTCGAGCAGGCCGTGGCAATAGCCGTCCTGCTCTCCCGCCTCTCGAACCGACCCTCATTCGTCCCGATCCCCTGAACTCGAGCTTCCGACAACCCGGCCGGGAAATTAGCCGCCCGGCCCCCGCGTCAAAACACCCGCCCTGCCCGTCGCGATGGGCGCGCGCGCTGGACACCCGCGATGGACCCCCGCGATTGACGCCCGCAATCGCCGCGGACCACTCTTGAAGGAACGAGGCACGTCCCGCGACACCGGAACCGGAGGCCGACATGAAACGCTGGGGTCTGCTGCTGCTGAGAGTGAGCACGGGGTGGCTGCTGGTGATGTGGGGGCTCGACAAGTTCGTCAACGTGGAGCACGGCCAGCGCGTGGCCGAGAGCTTCTACCTCGGGATCGGTTCGCAGGCGGTCGTCCAGAACGTCTTCGGCGGCCTGGAGGTCGCCCTCGGCCTGCTCGTGGTGGCGGGCCTGTTGAGGAAGTGGGCGTACCCGGCGGCGTTCGTCGTCCTCCTCATCACGGCGCTCGCCGTCTGGAAGTCGATCCTCGATCCGTGGGGCTGGGTCCTCGAGGGATCGCAGGTCCTCTTCTATCCCTCGATCATCGTTCTCGCCGGCTCGATGGTCCTCTGGGGCACGATGGATCAGGACGAGCTGACACTCGACGCCCGAATGGGCTGACCTGCTCGACCCGGCCCGGCGCGTTTCGAGGCGCCGCGCCGGACGGGTCGGGAATCAGCCGTGCTCCGGCTCGGGCCGGTGGACCCTTCCGAGCCGCCACATGCCGACGGCGACCAGTACAGCGACGATCGGCAGGCCGGCCGCGCCCGTGAGGACGATCAGCGAGGCCATCATGAACGCGACCGCCGCGGCGATGAGGCCCGTGAGGAGCCATCCGCCGAGCACCACCATGATGCCCGTCACCCGCTGGCCGCCGTCCGTGGTCGTCCAGGTTCGGTCCCCGAAAGAAGCGCCCATCGCGGCCATGAACGTGATGTACGTCGTCGACAGGGGCAGCTTGTTGGCCGTGCCGATGGAGATGAGCATCGCCGCGACCGTCAGATTCACGCTCGCGCGCAGCAGATCGTACGGAGGGTCCTCCGCATCCGGCGGGGGCGGCGCGGTCTGCGCCTCGATATGCCCCCGCATCCTGCGCGGCGTGAGGCGCTTCGCGAGGAGGAAGCCGGAGTATCCCCACGTCGCAATCGACGTACCCAGCTTGCTGTCGCGGAAGCGCTGAGGTGTGTGGCTTTGCGCGGCCAGCCGGATCTCCGTGTCCGTCACGCGGCGGGCTTTCCGGGACCTGATGAGCGCCACGGCCATGATGATGCCCGCCGCCAGCAGCGCCCACGGCGGCGTCGGCACCCGGCCGGAGAGGTCGACCCCCTCCACGAGCACCGCCTGGAAGGCCGCGACCGACGGACCGATGAAGTTGACGAGGTCGTTTCCGGCGAATGCCATGGACAGCGCGCCCGTACCGGTCAGCACGATGACGCCGACCACGGTCCTCGGTCGCCGCCGCAACGCGAGCGCAAAGAGGCTCGACAGGACGAACACGCCGGCGAGGATCAGGACGATCTGCTCGCGCAGCATCGTCATCGTCTCCTCACCGAGGAGCGCGGCGCCCTGCAGACCCTTGAACAGCACGAAATAGCCCATCGCCGAGAACGAGACGCCGGTCCAGAGCCAGCCCCAGCGCGGAAAGCTCTCCTTCAGGTCGAATCCGTACAGGATCCGGACCAGCCACATGATCGCGGCCGCGCTCACAAAGGCGGTGATCACGGAGAGGAAGATGGCGGTGTAGATGCCGAGCACCGGCCCGGTGTTGATCACTTCCAGCGCCTCGCGGAACCCGCCCGCCGAGGTCCAGAAGGCGACCGCGATCGAGGCGCCCACGAGTTCCGACACGATCGACACCGTCGTGCTCGTCGGCAGCCCGAAGGTGTTGAACAGGTCCAGGAGGAGGACGTCCGCCGCCATGACCCCGAGATAGAGCGCGAGGATCGAGGTCAGGATGATCGTCCCGTCCACGTTGGTGAAGAAGCTGGGGTCGAACACGCCGCGCCGCGCCACTTCCATGAGGCCGCTCGATGTGAACGCGCCGAGGAGGATCCCGATCGTCGCGATGATCATGATGAGGCGCCGCCGCGCCACCCGGGACCCGAACGCCGAGTTCAGGAAGTTCACCGCATCGTTCGCGACCCCGACCCAGAGATCGAAGGTGGCGAGTCCGAGAATCAGAAGCAGAGCAATCGTTTCGAACAAGAGATCAACGCCTGGCTGGGGCTGCGGACGTCCGGAACCGGGTCACACCGAGGTGTCGCGCACGGTGCTTTCAGCGCCAACCCTAGGCCGATTTCGCCACGGGGCAAGCGCCGTGACGAGACTGTTACCTCAGCGGCCTTCAGCCCGTGTCCTGTTCCTGTCTTCGCGTCATTTTGGTATCCTCTGAAAGTTGCAATCCGAACGGCACACCCCGATCAAACCCCAGGAGCTGAAATGCGGGTCCCCCCATTCCTGATGGAGCGGTGGCAGTCGACGTTCGAGCACCGCGTGGACTACAACCTCTCCGAGAGCGGCGTGCATCCGCTCACGCTGTCGGAACTGCTGGAACTCATCGACCTGGACCCGGGCGGCGTCCGCCTGGAGTACGGACAGAGCGATGGGTCGGATCCGCTGAAGGCCGTGATCGCGGACCTGTACGAGGGAGCGGTTCCCGATAACATCATCGTCACGACCGGCGGGGCCGAAGCGAACTATGTCGTGCTCTGGAGCCTGGTGTCGGCCGGGGACCGGGTCGTGGCTCTGGAACCGACCTACGGCCAGACACCGGGACTGGCGCGAGGACTGGGCGCGGACGTGGTTTCGTGGAAGCTAGATGAAGAGCGTGGCTGGCAGCCTGCGCCAGGAAGCGCCGCGGAAGTCATCACGCCGGGGACGCGCCTCGTCATCGTCACGAATCCGAACAACCCGACGGGAGCCGTCCTCACGCCGGCGGCGATGGACGAAATCGTCGGCGCCGCCGAGGCGGTCGGGGCCTGGATTCTGGCGGACGAGGTCTACATCGGGGCGGAGGTCGAGGGCCCGGAGACGCCGAGCTTCTGGGGCCGCTACGACCGGGTGATCGTGACGGGCTCGCTCTCGAAGGCCTACGCGCTTCCGGGGCTCCGGCTCGGCTGGATCACCGCGCCGGCGCACATGCACGAAGAGTTCTGGAGCCGGAAGGACTACACGACGATCACGCCGGCCACCCTCTCGGACGTCGCGGCGCGCCGCGTGCTGAGCGCCGATGTGCGCCCCCGCGTGCTCGAAAGGACCCAGGGGATCATCCGCGCCAATGTCGCTCGCGTCACCCGTTGGCTGGACGACCGCTCGGACCTGTTCTCGTACCGGGCCCCGGATGCCGGCGCGATCTGCTACGTGCGCTACGGTCTCGACATCAACTCGACGGAGCTGGCGGAACGGCTGCGGGCCGAGCGGGGTGTCCTCGTCGTCCCCGGAGACCACTTCGGGATGGACCACTACCTGCGGATCGGCTTCGGCAACCCCGCCGCGGAACTCGACGAGGCGCTCGACCGGGTGGCGGCCCTTCTCGAGGAGGCCTGCGCCGCGGTGGCATAGGGACACGACAAGGGGTTCCAGGGTGTTGGCGACGGTCGAGGTCGAAGTCAAGCTGACGGGAAGCGCGGCCGAGCTGTCCGCGGCGTTCGACGACCTGGGCGGACCCCGCCCAGCGCGCGAACGACTGCTGACGGTCTACTACGACACGCCGGAGGGCCATCTCCGGCGTCGCGGTTTCGCCATCAGAATCCGGAGCGGAAGCGGCTTCCGGGAACTCACGCTGAAGAGGGATGAGGGGGACGGGCTGACCCGCGGCGAGTGGACGTCGCGCCTTCCGCTCGCGACCCGCGAGGATGAGACGCCGCGGGCCCTTCGACTCCCTCCCGACGCTCCCGTCAACGACCTCGGGATCGCGGATGCCGGCGCGCTGCGCCCCACCTTCCTGACGGACATCGAGCGCACGAAGAAGGAGGTCCGGACGGGCGACGCCCGGGTGGAGGTGTCGCTGGACACGGGGCGGATCTCGGCGGGCGAACGCGAGGCGCGGATAGCCGAACTGGAGTTGGAACTGCTGAGCGGGCCGGTGGAGGACGTGCTTACGGGGGCGCGCGCGCTCTTGGAGAAGCGTCGCCTCAGGATCGGAACGCGCTCCAAGGCCGCGCAGGGCACGGATCTGCTTCTCGGCACGTCGCCGCCCCCCGTCCGGGCGACCCGCGTGAAACTCGATCCGGCGGATTCGATCGACGGGGCGCTCGCAAAGGTCGTCCGCGCCGCGTCCATCCACGTGACGGGGAATCTCGCTCCGGTGCTGGAGACCGGCGATCCCCAAGGCATCCACCAACTGCGCGTCTCCCTGCGGCGGCTACGCTCTGCGCTCCGCTTCCTGAAACCCCATCTCGGATCCCGTGCCGCCGCCCTGAACCGCGAGGCCCGGCGAGCGCTCAAGCGGCTGGGTCCGGCGCGCGACCTCGACGTCTTTCTGCTCGAGACGTTGCCTCCCGTGATCGAAGCGAACCCCGGAATGTCCTCGCTGCCAAGGCTCCGCGGGGCCGCCCGGGAACGGCGAGACGCGGCCCACGAATCCGCGCGGAAGGTGATCCGGGGCCGGCGGTTCAACCGGTTCGTCCTGGACCTGCTACGGGTGGCGCACGGCGGCGGACTCGTCGTACGGGACGCGGACGAGCCGCTCCCGACGACCGCGAGGCGCAGGCTGAACGAGACATACCGGAGCCTGATGACGGCGGGGAGCGGCTTCGATCGCCTCACCGAGCCGGAGCGCCACCGGGTCAGGATCGCGCTCAAGAAGCTCCGCTACGCGTGCGACTACTCCCGAACCCTCTTCCCCGGCCCGGCGGTGGACACCTGCCTCCGACGCCTGTCGGCGCTGCAGGACGACCTCGGCCGCCTGAACGACGCGTCGGTCGCCCGGCGGATCTCGCAGGAGTTGGCTACGGCCGATCCACTCGCGGCGGAGGGAGCGTCGCGGGTCGGCGACTGGTACGACCGGTGGGCGCGCGAGGCGGAGCCCGGCCTGATCGAATCCTGGCGGACCTTCGTCGCCACGGAACCGTTCTGGTAGCTCGTCCGCCCAGCTGTCCGCCCAGCTGTCCGCCCAACTGTCCTCCCGGCGGCTCCGGCACCGGTCAGGGGACGACGCGGGGTCCGAGCGAACGGCGGTGACTCCGCACGCCGCGCGCGAAGAGGAGCAGCGTGAGCAGGAGCGCGGCCCCGCCGATCAGGAGCCGCACCGGATTGTCCGAGACCCGGTTGCCGGGGTTGTCGAGCAGGGCGTCGAAGAGCGTGGGCGGATCGTACAGGACGCCGCCCTTGCCCACGCGGGACACCGTCTGCGTGAGCGAAATGTCCAGCCGAGGATCGCTCTCGAGAATCAGAAAGTCCCCCAGCTTGCCCGGCTCCAGGGTGCCTCGCGAATCGTCGAGCCCCAGGTGACGGGCCGCCTCGCGCGTGGCGGCGTAAAGCGCGTCCTCCGCCGTCAACCCGGCCGCGACGAGCGCGTCCATCTCCTCGTGCAGCGCCAGCCCCGGCGCGAGCGCGCCGTTCGTGGCCGTGGAGACGGATCCTCCGGCGGCGTGGAACTCCCGCACGAACTCGCGGAGCAACTCCAGCGCCGCACCCAGTCGTTCGGCCTCGGCGGGCGTTCGGTCGGGAAGGAGCCGGTCCTGAATGCGCTCCGTGACCATCGCGAACTCGACCAGGCGGTTCATCCCGTGCGGAAGCCGGTAGGGCGCGGCCCAGCGTTCCTGCTCCAGGAGACGCGGCGCAAACGCGGCGCCCCGAGCCCCCATCGCGCGGGCGGAGTCCATCAATGCTTCGCGGTCGGCCAGCGTCGCCCGCGACCGCGCGAAAAGCTGGAGATCTCGCGGCTCGCGGCCGGGCGGCCCGCTTGCGTCGAGCGGGATCGTGGCGGCGAGCGCCAGACCGAAGAGGCCGAGCGGGTACGGCGGCTCCTCGACGGGCGTCGCCGGCCGCGGCGCTGGGATGCGCGCGTCATCGCTGCCCGTTGGCGGCAACGGCTCCCCTTCGGGCCCCTCCGCGATCTCCGGGATGGCCGCCGTCGTGACGCCGAGCAGAAAGGCCAGGTAGGCGGCCTGTTCGTTGCTCGGCACCTCCGCGGCCTCCTTCACGTCGATCAGCCCCGGCACGACCCAGAAGCCATCGGCGTCGAGCACCTCCACGCCCCCCGGCTCGGCGCAGTCGGCCGGCGCGCCCACGCACGTCACCAGGCCGTCGACCACGACGAGGCGCCCGGTCGGCCACACGGCCCCCGTGCCGTCGATGATGTTCCCGTTGTCGACCACGATCGACCCCGGCCCGCCGCACGCCGCGAGGCCGGCCAGAAGCGCGGGCATTACGCCCAAGTGGCGTCTCTTTCCCGTCATGACGTTCCAGTTCCGTTCAGGATCTCCATCACCTCGCCGTGGAGCGCCGGCGCGGCCGCCACCGTCGACGCGCCGCCGATCGGGTCGTCCCCTTCCCAGGTCGTGATCACGCCGCCCGCGCCCCGGATCACCGGGACCAGCGCCGCAATGTCCCACGGATGCATGATCGGATCGAGCATGATGTCGGCTCGCCCCGTCGCGACCATGAGATATCCGTAACAGTCGCCCCAGCCCCGGTACAGCGCCGTTCTCGCCCACAGCGCCTCGAACCCCGCGAGGTTCCGGTGTCGGCCGACCGCCCCCGGATCCGTCGTCAGGAGCATCGCCTCCGACAGCGAACGATCTTCGCGGACCCGTACCGTCTCCCCGTTGAAGGTCGTCCCCGACGGAGTGCCGATGGCCAACTCGCCCGTGATCGGCTGGTGGATCACGCCCAGAATCGGCTCGCCGTCGTGCAACAGTCCGATGAGCGTCCCGAACAGGGGGACTCCGGCGACGAAGGAGATCGTACCGTCGATCGGATCCAGCACCCACACGTACTCCGCGTCGTCGTTCTGCGCGCCGAACTCCTCCCCGACGATGCCATGGTCGGGAAAGCGCTCCAGGATCCGGTCGCGCAGCAGCGTCTCGGCGTAGCGGTCCGCCACGGTGACGGGCGACGCGTCCGTCTTGGATTCCACGGCCAGGTCCGGATGGTGGAACATGCCCGCGATCGCCCGGCCCGACTCCTCGGCCAGCTCCGCCGCGAACTCTCTCAGCGAATCGGGATCCAACTCTTCTCCGGTTTCGGGGTTCGGGGTTTGAACGCGATCCGGCCCACAGGTTAGTGTCGCGTCCGGGACACGACACTAGGTTGCCGGACATGCTCAGGCTTCATCCGTACGAATACCACATGCCGCGTGCGCTCGACGAGGCGCTGTCGTTGCTCGCCGTCCATGGCGACGATGCGATGCCCATCGCCGGCGGGACCGATCTCGTCCCCAACATGAAGCACGGGCTATTCACGCCCGGTCACCTCGTCGCCCTCAGCCGGGTCCGGGAGATGCACGGGATCGCCGCTACCGAGGACGAGATCCGCATCGGGGCGGCCGAGACGCTGACTTCGGTCGCGACCCATCCAGAGGTCCTCGCGCGGATCCCCAGCCTGGCCCGCGCCGCCGAACTCGTCTCGGGTCCGCAGTTGCGTCGGGTCGGCACCATCGGCGGCAACGTCTGCCTCGATACGCGATGCGCCTACTACAACCAGACGAGGTTCTGGCGGAAGGCGCTCGGCTACTGTCTGAAGAAGGACGGCGACCTCTGCCACGTCGTGAAGGGCGGCACCCGCTGCGTCGCGGCGCACTCGGCCGATACGCCTCCCGTGCTCGCCGTGCTCGACGCGGTCCTCGAGGTCGCGGACGAGGACGGGACGCGCGACGTGCCGATACGGCAATTCTTCACATCCGACGGAATCTGGAACCGATCCATTGGGAGAAGCGAACTCGTCGTCGCGATCCGGGTGCCGCGGCCGCCCGCGGGTACGCAGGTCGCGTTTCAGAAACTCCGGCCGCGCGCCGCGATCGATTTCCCGCTGGCCAACCTGGCGGTGCGCGTCGGGCGCGACGACGACGGCCGCGTGTCCGACTTTCGCCTCGTCGTCTCAGCGATGGGCGCCTATCCCCGCCACGTGGGCAAAGTCGAGGATGCCGCCATGGGGAACCGTCTCGGTCCCGGCGTGATCGAGGCCGTGGCTGAGCAGGCGTTCCGCCAGTGTCACCCGCTCTCCAACATCACGGTCGACCCGGAATGGCGCCGCGCCATGATCCCCGTCCTCGTCCGCCGCGCCCTCAACGAGATCGCCGCCGCCTGAAGCCCCGAACGCAGCGGGGGTTTGCCACGGACGGCTAGTAGGCAAAGAGATCGGCGAGGGGGACGTAGGCCTCGCCGGCGAACGCCAGCACGTCGTCGATGCCGAACAGGATCTCGTCGAGCGCCGCGAGTTCCGTGTCAGTGAATCCCCGTCCGACGACATCGATGAAGACAGGCGCGTCGACGGTGCCCTCGACGAGCGCCTCCACCCGACCCGCCTGGCGGATCTCGCCATCCTGCGCCCCGTTCACGACGGCCAGGTCGACGAGCGTCCGACCGGCCGACCCGTCGATGTCCATGCGGAAGAAGAGGTCCGCGTGCGACCCGTCCGCCGACAGATCGCCGCCGACCCGCAACCGTACCTCGGTCCCCTCGGCCGAGAGCACGCGGTGCGCCGACGTGACATGCGTCACGCCGGCCGCGTCGTCGAACTCCAGCAACTCGTCGAGTTCGAAGTCGAAGCGCCCGTTCTGGTCTTCCGCGAACCCCTCGGCCAGCAGGCTCACCGACACGCCGTTCGCGTCAGATGCAAAGGCGCCGTCAACGACGTAGTCCGCGACACGTTGGGTCCCGCCGCCGCTCGTGTCGAAGGCCCGCATCCGCAGTCGCGCGGACACCGCGTCGCTCTCGTCCGTGAGATCCACGAACCCGAACGGCCGCAGCGGAAGCGCGGGAAGACCTGACGAGAGGTCCACGACGTACAGCTCGAACCGGACCCCGTTTTCAGGGCCGCCGTCCCCGTACTCGACGTATGCGTCGATGGACGCGTCGAAGATGAACTCCTTGCCGAGAAAGTTGATGGGGAAGAGCGGCGTCTTCCCGCCCGATGCACGGCTCGCCGCGACGTTCGCCACCGCGCGTTCGAGCGAACGCGGCTCGAGGGCGCGGAGAAGATCGACCCGATCGGACGAGCCCCGGAGCTGCGCGTGGGCCACCCGATTCGCCCGGGGTTCGGACAGCCCGAGCACCTCCGCGATCGTCCGCACCTGCGCCACGATCGCGTTGTCCGCAGCGAACCGAAGCGAGTAGATGGAGTTCGCCGCCAACTCGGGATCGAAGGGGGGATCGGGCAGCGGCGGTCCGACGATGCCCCGTTCCTCCGCACAACCAACGGCCGCCAGAGCCAGCAGCCCCACCGCCAGGGCACGACATCTTCCCGCCACCGCGATCCCTCTCCTCATGGTTGAAGCTCCTCCCATGGTCGAAGCCCCTCCCCTCATGGTTGGAGCGACTGGACAGGAGAAAGACGAGGCAGAAGGGGAGCGGGTCACGGCACGCGGCAGGCGGAACGTGCGGGAGGCGGAGGTGGCTGGTCACGGTCCCCACCGCGCGCATACCTTGGCGAAGCGTTCAAGAATCCGGCATTCGTCACTACGGCCCCCGGCCGGGGGCTCTTGATTCCGAGGAGGTAGGATGCACGCCTTGCCCGACCTGCCGTACGCCCACGACGCGCTCGAACCGACGATCGACGCGCGCACGATGGAGATCCACCACGGCAAGCATCACCAGGTGTACGTGAACATGCTGAACGGCGCGCTCGAAGGTCACGACGACCTCGCGGGCCTCTCCCTGGAGGCCCTCCTGCGCGGCATCGCCGACGTACCCGAGTCGATCCGCGGAGCGGTGCGGAACCACGGCGGCGGACACTCGAACCATTCGCTGTTCTGGACTTCGATGTCTACGGACGGGGGCGGGAGTCCCTCGGGCGACCTCGCGGCCGCCATCGATGGCGCCTGCGGTTCCTTCGACGACTTCAAGGCGGCGTTCCAGCAGGCGGGGCTCACCCGCTTCGGCAGCGGCTGGGCGTGGCTCGTGGCCGGGGACGGCGGCGACCTCTCCGTGTACTCCACCGCGAACCAGGACAGCCCGCTGATGCAGGGAGACACGCCGCTCCTGGGCGTGGATGTGTGGGAGCACGCGTACTACCTGAACTACCAGAACCGCCGCGCGGACTACCTCGCCGCGTTCTGGGACGTGGTCGACTGGGCCGTCGTGGCCGCCCGCTACGCCGCCGCCACCGGCTGACCGCCCCGAAACAGCAGCGGCCCGTGGTCGGGGTCAGTCGCCGAGGCTGACCCCGATCGCCTGGGCCGTCATCACGATGTCGCCGTCCACGGGCACCAGCTTGGGGTTGGCGAGCGCCTCGGCGAGCGGGATCGCACGTACGAGCGGCGGATCGAGTGCGACCATCGTTCCGAATCGGCCGCGGGCCACGCACCGCACGGCGGCGGCGCCGAAGCGCAGCGACATGACGCGGTCGTAGGACGTCGGCGTGCCGCCGCGCTGCAGGTGCCCCAGCGTCAGCGACCGCGTCTCCTTCCCCGTGCGCCGTGCGATCTCGCGCGCCACCATGTCACCCAGCCCGCCCAGCCGCTCCTGGTCGTCCCCGCCGCCGTGGACGGTTTTCGTCACCATCTCGCCTCCGGCGGGCCTGGCGCCCTCCGCCACGCAGACGATGCTGAACTCCCGCCCCGCCGCCTCACGCTCCCGGATCTTGTCGCACACCCTTTCGATGTCGAAGGGAATCTCGGGGATGAGGATGACGTCGGCCGAGCCTGCCAGCCCGCTGTAGAGCGCGATCCATCCGGCGTCCCGTCCCATGACTTCCACCACCATGACGCGGCGGTGGCTCTCCGCCGTGGAGTGGAGCTTGCCGATCGCGTCGGTCGCCGTCTCCACCGCCGTGAGGAACCCGAAGGTGAGGCTGGTTCCGCACAGGTCGTTGTCGATCGTCTTCGGCACGCCGACCACCGGGAGCCCCCGCTTCGACAGCCGGTGCGCGAGGTGGAGACTGCCGTCCCCGCCGATCGCGATCAGCGCGTCGATGCCGTGCCGCCGGAGGCTCTCGATGACCTCGCCGGACCGGTCGCGCTTCTCGATGGAGCCGTCCGGCAGGCGCACCGGCCACGCGAACGGGTCCGAGCGGTTGGTCGTCCCCAGAATCGTCCCGCCGCGGTGCGTGATCCCCCGCACCTCGTCTGCCCCCAGCGGAATCACCCGCCCGGCATCATCCGGCAACAGCCCCCCGTAGCCGTTCTCAATGCCCACCACGCTCCAGCCGCGCCGGCGCGCACTCAGCACGATGGCGCGGATCACGGCGTTCAACCCCGGCGCGTCGCCCCCGCCGGTGTTGATCGCGATCTTCTTGATCGTTCCCGCTCCGCCTGCCTTCTTCTCGTTCATGGCCCGATTATCGGTGTCGCGGCAGCGCGGGGCAAAACCCCGCGTACGCCGCCCTGCGGGGTTGACGCTGTGCCCGCGGGTCGGCACCCTCGCTCCCCATGTCACCGCTCCGCCCGCTGGAAACGATCCTGTTCGATCTCGACGGGACCCTCGTGGACTCGACCGACCTCATCGCGGCATCGTGGCGCCATACGATGAAGGCCCACTTCGAAGACCCCCCGCCGGACGAGGTGTGGCTGAGCACCCTGGGCCAGCCGCTGCGGACCCAACTCGGCTATCTCGTGGACTCGGCCGAGGAAGTGCAGGCCATGGTCGAGACCTACATCGACCACAACTTTCGGGAACACGAACGGCTCATCCGCTCGTTTCCGGGCGTCCGCGAGACGGTCGTCCGGTTACGCGAGGAGGGGGTCCGGCTCGGCGTGGTCACGAGCAAGGCGAGCGCCGGAACGGCCCGCAGCCTGGCGGCGTGCGCGCTGGACCAGGCGCTGTTCGACGTGATCGTCACGTCCGATGAGCCCGTGCCGCACAAGCCCGACCCGGCCCCCATCCGGCTGGCGCTGGAACGCCTGGAGGCCGCTGCCGAAACCGCCGCCTACGTGGGGGACTCCGTGTGGGACATGCGGGCGGGCCACGCGGCCGGCGTGACCACGATCGCCGCGCTGTGGGGTCCGTTCTCGGAGCGGGAACTGGTGATCGAGCGCCCCCACATCATGCTCGACGCGATCGAGGATCTCCTGCGCTACGCCGCGGCGCCCGAGCAGTCGCGCCCCCCCGCCTGAGGGGTCTCTCGCCTCAGTTCCCGGCCGCCCCGCTCTCCGAAAAGGCGAGCGCCCCCTCCTCGAGCGAGCCGTTGGCCAGCGCCGCGGCGAGCGCCTCGTCGAGCGTCTCCACCAGGTGGAACTCGAGCTGCTCGCACACATGGTCGGGGAGGTCCTCGAGGTCGCCCTCGTTGATCGCCGGGAGGATGATCTCGTTGATCCCCGCGCGGGCGGCGCCGAGCACCTTCTCCTTCACGCCGCCGATTGGGAGCACGCGCCCGGAGAGCGTGATCTCGCCCGTCATGGCGACATCGTGCCGCACGGGGTGGTCACCCAGGGCGCTCACGAGCGCCACCGCCATGGCGATGCCCGCCGACGGTCCCTCCTTGGGGATGGCTCCGGCCGGGACGTGAATGTGAATCTCGTGGTCCCGTAGCCGCTCCTCCGTGAGATCGAGCCCGTTCGCGTGGCTGCGCGCGAAGGTGAGGGCGGCCTGCGCGCTCTCCTTCATGACGTCGCCGAGCTGCCCCGTGAGGACGAGCCCCTCCTTGCCCTTCAGGACCCTCGTCTCGACGAGCATGATGTCACCGCCCACGGGCGTGTAGAACATGCCCGTCGCCACGCCGACCGCGTCGTCCTCCATCTTTTCGGCGGCATGCACCTTCGGCCGGCCCAGCAGTTCGCGCAGGTCGTCCGCGCCCACCGCCGCCTCCGAGGATCCCGTCGCGATCTTCCGCGCGGACTTGCGGCAGACCGAGCCGAGTTCGCGTTCGAGTTGCCGCACGCCGGCCTCGCGGGTGTAGCGGGTGATGATCGCGCGAATCGCGCCCTCATCGACCTCGACCTGCTCCGGGAGCAGACCGTTCCGTCGCTTCTGCCGGGGCAGGAGGAAACGTCGCGCGATCTCGAGCTTCTCGGCTTCCGTGTAGCCGCGGAACTCGATCGCCTCCATGCGGTCGCGCAGGGGCCCGGGGATCTGCTCGAAGACGTTCGCCGTCGCGATGAACAGCACCTCGGAGAGATCGAAGGGCACGCCGAGGTAGTGATCGACGAACGACTCGTTCTGCGCCGGATCGAGCACCTCCATCAGCGCCGCCGAGGGGTCGCCCTGGAAGGACACGCCCAGCTTGTCGATCTCATCGAGGAGGAACACGGGGTTCTTCGTCCCCGCCCGCTTCAGCCCCTCGATGATGCGGCCCGCCATCGCACCCACGTACGTGCGCCGGTGCCCCCGGATGTCCGCCTCGTCGCGCGCCCCGCCCAGCGACACGCGGACGTACTTGCGGCCCATGGCGTCGGCGATCGAACGGGCGATGGAGGTCTTGCCCACGCCCGGCGGCCCGACGAAGAGCAGTGTCTCCCCCGCGCGGTCGTCGTCATATCCCGGTACCGAGTCGGTCCCGGCTTCGTCGGATTCTTCTCCATCGGATCCATCGGATCCATCCGATCCATCGGGCTCGTCGGGGGCCGTCGCGTCCGCCTCGCTCGGCGCCTCGCCATTCCCCGCCGCCTCGGTCTCAGCGTCGGAGTCGCCGGCTTCCGCGTCGCCGGCTTCCGCGTCGCCGGCCTCTGCCTCCGCTTCCTCGGCTTCGCGCAACCGCGTCTCTTCCTGGAGCTTGCGCACCGCCAGAAAGTCGAGGACCCGATCCTTGACGTCCTGAAGTCCGTAGTGGTCCCGTTCCAGGATCGCTTCGGCGCGCGGGATGTCCAGTTGTTCCTCGGTCGTCTCGGACCAGGGGAGGTCCGCCACGATCTCCAGGTACGTTCGCACGACCTGCGCCTCCGCCGACTCGCGCGGGATGCGCTCGAGGCGCCGAAGCTCCCGGTCGACTTCCTGCCGCGCCTCCTCGGGCAACTCCAGCGCCTCGATGCGCTCGCGGAGGTCGTTCGCCTCCTGGGAGTCGATGTCCTCGCCCAGCTCCTTCTGGATCGCCTTCATCTGCTCGCGCAGGAAGATCTCGCGCTGCCTCTCCCCCAACTCCTCCTGGACCTGCTCGCGGATCTCCTCCTGCGCCTCGAGCAGACCGATCTGCTTCTGCAGGTCCACGAGAAGCGAGCGCAGCCGCGCCTCGACGGAGAGGGTTTCGAGAAGCTCCTGCTTCTGCTCGACCTCGAGTTCGGTGTAGAAGGCGACGAGATCGGCGAGTTCGCCGGGCGTCGACACCCCGCCCAGGAGGTGATCGACGATTTCCTTAGGGACGCCGCGCAGGCGGCTGACTTCGGCGGCTCTCTCATGGACCTCCTTGTAGAGAGCCGCGAAGGCCCGCTCTTCGGCGTCGAGCGGGTCCATGTCGTCCATCTCTCGCGCGACGACCTCGAGGTATCCGTCGCGCTCGTTGTATTCGAGGGCGGCGGCACGAGTGTCGCCCTGGATGACCATCTGGATGCCCCCGGGCACCTTCTGCATCTGCGCGATTCGGCAGACGGTCCCGATGCGGTACAGGTGCTCGGGGTCCGGACGCTCGACGTCGGCATCGAGCTGTGCGACCGCGAAGAGCAGCTTCTCCCCGGCGACCGCCCGGTCGATGGCCTTCATCGTCTTGTCCCGACCCGCGGCGATCGGTGCCGCCACGGCGGGGAACACGACCGTACCCCGGAGGGGGAGTACAGGCAGCCGAAGGCGCTTGGACTCGGTCCGGCGCACGGGTTCCGTCTCTTCGGCCCCCTCGGCGGCGCCCGTGGCTTCGGCGCTCTCCGCTGCGGCGCTCTCCGCTTCGGCGACCTTCATCTCGTTTTCTTCGCTCATACTTGCGTAGCTCTATGTCCTCGCGCGACGTTCGCGCGCCATTCGGATTCGCGTCTTCCGGTGCAGGTTTCGGGCCCGCCGGTAGCCCTCCCAGTACCCCCCTGTCCGCCGATTTGGCGCAACGATGCTTGTAAGAGGTCTGCCGATGCGGGCGGTGTGCGTCAAGACGGCAGCCGGCGTGGCGTGGCTCGGCAGCCAGCGGCGCTTGCCCGGCGGCCAGCCGCGCTTGCTTGGCAGCCGCGCGAGTTCTTGCCATCTTTAGGGCATGGCCAAACAGACACTGAGTGCGGGCGGTCGCAAGGCGTCGACCGCGGAGGAACGCTATTACCGGCGCGGGCTGGGTCTGAAGAAGGAGATCCAGCCGGTGATCGATTTCGAGTACGGGAGCGCCATCGTCTCCCTCATCAGGGAGCGGGACTTCGAGCTTCAGGCCGGGCGGATCCTCCTGCGCCTCGCGAAGAGTTCCGGTTTCTGCTACGGCGTGGACCGCGCGGTGGACTACGCGTACGAGTCGCGCCGCAAGTTCCCGGATCGGCGGATCCTGCTCGTAGGCGAAATCATCCACAACCCTCATGTGAACCGCCGGCTCCAGGAGATGGAAATCGAGTTCCTCTATCCTTCCGAAACCGGGGAGTTCGATTTCAGCGGCATCACCGTCGACGACGTCGTGATCATTCCGGCCTTCGGCGTGACGCTGCACGACTTCGAGGCGTTGCGGGCCCTCGACTGCGTTCTCGTCGACACGACATGCGGTTCCGTGCTCAACGTCTGGAAGCGGGTGGACGGCTACGCCCGCGAGGGGTTCACGTCGGTCATCCACGGCAAGTACTGGCACGAGGAGACGCGGGCGACGAGTTCGCAGGTCCTGAAACACGAGAACGGGAAGTTCCTCATCGTACGCGACATGGAACAGGCCCTGCTCGTCTGCGCGTATATCCGCGGAGAAGGGGAGCGGGATTCCTTCATGCGGACGTTCGCGGAGTCGGTGTCCGACGGGTTCGATCCCGACCTCCACCTGGAGAAGATCGGGGTCGCCAACCAGACGACGATGCTGGCTTCCGAGTCGCTGGCCATCGCGGCGAAACTCGGCGAGTCGATCGCGGACCGCTGGGGCGGCGAGGAGATGCCGGACCGGTTCCGCAGCTTCGACACGATCTGCTCGGCGACCCAGAAGCGGCAGGACGCGGTCAAGGACATGATGGAGGATCCGCCGGACCTCATGGTCGTGATCGGAGGCTACAACTCCTCGAACACGAACCAGCTCGCGTACCTCTGCAGCCTGTACACGACGACGTATCACATCGAAGACGCCGCCTGCATCGATACCGTGCGCGGACGGATCACCCACAAGCCGCTGGGAACTGACGAAACGGTGACGGAGGGCGCGTGGCTGCCGGACGGGAACATCAGCATCGGCATCACGGCGGGCGCCTCCACACCGAACTCGAAGCTCGGGGAAGCGGTAGAGCGCATCCTGCGAGGCGTGGGCTACGACCCTTCCGGCCTCCTCTAGCAGTCCGCCGCAGACCCCCGCGCCAGCGCCGACAGCGGTGAAGCGCCGCGCTCAGTCGCCGGCGAGCGCGGCGCGGAAGCGGGTTTGAAGCAGGACGCCGTCGCGCGGCGGATATGAGCCCGATTCTGCGCTGAGGGCGACTTTCGCGACGCACAGCACGGGGCCTTCCTCCTCGAACAGCGTTCCCGCCAGCGCGTCGATGTCCACCCCCGCCGACCCCTCCTCAACATTCAGCCCCGCCGATCCCACCTCGACTTCGCCGCAGACGGTGAAGGCGGCCGCGATGCCGGCCCCGCGCGCGATCGCGGCGATGTCCGTGTTCCTCCCCGTGAGCCCCGCCTGACGTCCCGTTTCGCCGAATGCCTCGTTGTCGAGCACGAGGAGGGCGAGGTTGGAGGGGGCCTGGGCGGCGATCGCGGCGAGGCTCCCCACCCCCATCAGCATCTCCGCGTCCCCGGTGACCACGAGCACCCGCCGCTCCGGCCGCGCGAGGGCGACGCCGAGCCCCAGCATCGCGGCCCCGCCCATCGCGCCCCAGAAGTAGAAGTTGAGCGGCGAGTCGCCCGCCGCGTGACAATCCCACGCCGGGGAACCGAGTCCCGCGACCACGGCCGCGTCGCCGCGCCGGTCCAGGATCCCGGCAACGAGCGCGCGACGGTCCAGCCTCGCGCCCCGCATCAGTCTCCGCCCACGAACGACTTGGTGCCGATGATGCGCTGGCTGACGAGCACCGCGGCGGGACATCCGGCCTCCCGCGCCCGCACGGCGGCTTCCGCGAATGTTGCCGCCACCCCGGAGGCGGACTCCGGGCGGAACACGTCCACACCGAGGGCGGTGAGAAGATCGTGCACGGCGCGCCCCACGGGGACTTGCCACGGGTTCCGCTCCTCGGCTTCGCCGCGCATGGACACGAGGAGGAGGCAGGGAATCCGGCACACGTTCGGGAGTCCGAGCATGTTCACGATGTTGCCGACGCCGCTCGACTGGATGGCGACAGCCGCGAGTTCGCCGCCGAGCCACGTGCCGCAGGCGAGGGCGATCCCCTCCTCCTCCGTCGTGAGCGTGATGAGCCGGATCCCGGGGTCCGCTTCGCACAGTTCGAGGAACCTCCCCAGACCGGCATCGGGTACCGTGGCGACGTGACGGACGCCGAGACCCGGGAGCGACCGGAAGACCTGCTCCCCCCAATCGGAGCCGTCGGAGCCGTCGGAGTCGCGCTGCGGTGACATGTCCGGGTCGTCCACTGTGCTCAACGCTCCACCTCGATCCAGGCCGGCGATTCGCGTCACGCGTTCCCTCCCGCGGAGAATATGCCGCCCCGTTCCGCCCGGAGCCATCGGCGAAGAGGCATCGCGGCGGCCGCCGACAACCCGTACCCTCCGTCCCATCCCCTCGATCAACGAAACCCGGATGGAAACCGGCCCGCGTGTTCACGAGTTCCGACGACGGCTACGAGGCGATCCGCGAGGGCGTTCGCGGCCTGTGCGAGCGCTTTCCGGGCGAGTACTGGCGCGACCGGGACCGCGAGAGCGCCTACCCGACCGCGTTCATCGAGGCGCTGACCGAGGCGGGATACCTCGCGGCGCTCATCCCCGAGGAATACGGAGGCGCCGGACTCGACCTCAAGGCGGCGTGCGTCATCCTCGAGATGATCCAGCGCACCGGGTGCAACGGGGCCGCCTGTCACGCCCAGATGTACATCATGGGCACCCTGCTCAGGCACGGGAGCGAGGCGCAGAAGCGGCGCTACCTGCCCCGGATCGCGGCGGGAGAGTTGCGTCTGCAGGCCTTCGGGGTGAGCGAGCCGACCTGCGGCACGGACACGACCCGGATCGCGACTACCGCGGAGCGGGACGGCGACGCGTACGTGATCCACGGGCAGAAGACGTGGATCTCCCGCTCCGAACACTCCGATCTCATGCTCCTGCTCGCGCGCACGACGCCCCGCGAGGAGAGCGCGAAGCCCACGGCCGGGATGTCCGTCTTCCTGGTCGACCTGCGGAACGAAGTCGGGGCGTCCGTCACGATCCGGCCGATCGAAACGATGATCAACCACTCCACCACCGAGGTGTTCTTCGACGGGCTGCGCGTGCCGGCGGCGAACCTCATCGGCGAGGAAGGGAAGGGGTTCCGCTACATCCTCGATGGCCTGAACGCCGAGCGCGTGCTGATCGCGGCCGAGTGCGTGGGGGACGCGCGGTTCTTCGTGGAGCATGCCGCGGAATACGCGAAGGGCCGCGAGGTGTTCGGGCGCCCGATCGGGCAGAACCAGGGCATCCAGTTCCCCATCGCCGAAGCCCACATGAAGACGGAGGCGGCGGCGCTCATGGTCGAGCGGGCGGCTTCGCTGTTCGACGACGGGGCGCCGTGCGGAGCCGAGGCGAACATGGCCAAGTACCTCGCGTCGGACGCCTCGTGGGCCGCGGCCGACATGTGCATGCAGACCTACGGCGGCTTCGCCTTCTCCACCGAGTACGACATCGAACGCAAGTTCCGCGAGACGCGCCTGTACCAGGTCGCGCCGATCTCCACGAATCTGATCCTGTCCCACGTGGCGACCCACGTCCTGGGTCTCCCCAAGTCGTTCTAGGGCGGAGAGGGTCGGCGATGGAGGGCGCGATGGAGGGCGAGGCGCACGGCGTCGGGCGCACAGAGGAGGTCGTGGACCGGGCCTCCGCCGCGCTCGCGCGCGCCATGCTGGCCACGCTGGACCGGGACCCGTCGGCATTGGCGGATGGAGACCCGCTCCCGCCGCTGTTCCACTGGATGTACTGCCGGGAACTGGCGCCGGGCGGCCAGCTCGACGTCGACGGCCACCAGAAGCGCGGCGACTTCCTGCCGGCGCTGCCGTTCTCGCGCCGGATGTGGGCCGGCGGCCGCCTGGAATTCGAAGGGACCGTCCGAGTGGGGGACCGGCTCCGCCGTCGCTCGACGGTTGTGTCGGTCACGCCCAAGACCGGTCGCAGCGGCCCGCTCGTCCTCGTCACGGTCGAGCACCGGATCTCGGGCCACGACGGGGAGATCGTCGAGGAGCAGGACCTGGTCTTCCTCGAACGGCCCACCGAGCCCCTGGTGCTGCCCGACGTTTCGGCCCCGAAGGATGAGATGGAGTGGTCGGAGTCCGTGACGCCGAACGCCGCCATGCTGTTCAGGTTCTCCACGCTCACCTTCAACGCGCACCGCATCCACTACGACCGGGACTACGCGCGCGACGTCGAGATGTATCCCGATCTCGTCGTGCACGGCCCGCTCACGGCGCTGCTCCTGGCGGATCTCGCGGTCCGGCGTTCAGGGCGGCCGCTACGAACGCTGACCTTCCGGGCCCGCCGGCCCATGTTCGTCGATCGAACGATCGCGCTTCAGGGAAAGCAGGAGGGGGACCGCGCGCATCTCCGGGCGCTCGACGACACGGGCGCCCTCGCGATGTCCGCCCGCGCCGATCTGGCCTGACGGGCGGCGGCTACCCCGGCAGGGCGTTTCCTACCCCTGCAGGGCGTGTTGCAGGACGACGACACCGATCGCCGCGACCAACACGCCGCCGGCCCGCCACAGACCGGCGCCCATCCGGAGTCCCGTCTCCATCCCCTTCAGGGCGACCCCGGGCAGCAGGGCGTAGCACGCGCCCTTCGCCAGCGCCAGCCAGCCGTAGACGGTGAGGATCGTCGGCACGCCACCCCACACGTTGTGGAAGGCGACGATGAAGGATCCGATCGCCATGGCGAGGAACGCGACCGTCAGGCTGCCCGCCGTACCCTTTGACTGCAGGTGCTCCAGGAACGCCTTCCAGGCGTCCGGCTGGAGGAGGTACGAGACCCCCAGGACGATGAGGTTGATCGACACGAACACTTCTACTGCCCGCGTGAGGTCTTCCATCGGTGTCCTCCCTTCTCAGCTACGGGCCATGCATGGCCGATCCTGACCATGCCACTTTACCATCCCGCTTTACCGCTACGTTTCGGCCAGCGCCGCGACGGCGCGCTCGTTGTCCTCGAGGGTGTTGTAGAAGTGGGGGGAGAATCGAACGAGAGGTCCGCGATGGTCGACAACCACGTCGCGCGCGGCCAGATGCCGTACCGCGGCGGCTGCGTCTCCGTCGTACTCCACGAGAACGAGGGCGGATCGCGCCGCCGGATCGGAGGCCTGGTGGAGCCTGTAGCCGAGATCCGACAGCCTCTCCCGCAAATCGTTCGCCAGGAACCGATTACGGTGTTGAATCGCCTGGATCCCGTACTCGAGGACGGTCGACAGGCCTCCCGCGGCCGTGTAGGCGACGCCCGCGGCGGGGGTCCCCAGTTCGAAGCGCCTGGCGTCTGCCCGAGGGGTCGCGTCGCGGATGTTGAAAAGGAACTGGTTTTCAACACCGAACCAGGAGAGCGTGACCGGATCGACACAAACCCCTGGGTTCACATGGAGATATGCCATCCCCGGACCGCCGCACAGCCACTTGAGCGCGCCGCCGACGAGGAAGTCCACCCCCAGCGCCCCGGCGTCGATCGTCAGTTGTCCATTTGATTGATAGGCGTCCAGCAAAATGAACGCGCCCGCATCGTGCGCGATCCGGGTGAGTTCCGCCGCGTCCTGCGTGTTGCCGCTCGTAAAGAAGACGTGCGACGTCGCGAGCAGCGCGGTGCGTTCGTCCACGGCGGCCCGAATCGCTTCGAGGGGGACGTGAATCCCGTCGGGACTCGGCACGATCTCCACTTCGAGGCCGTTCGCCCGCTGCGACAGGAAGTGGTGCCCGACCGTCGGGAAGTCGAGTTCGGTGAGGACGACCTTGTTGCGGCCCGTGCCCCGCACGCTGGCGGCGATGGCTCCCCACACGACGGAAACCGCGGCCGAAACGCTCGACATCAGCGCGATCGTGTCGGCGTCGGCCTCGATCGTGTGCCCGAATTGCGTCCGGACCTCCTCGAGCTTGGCGACCCAGATCTCATACCAGGCGGCCGCGCCCATCTCGTGCCACAGATCCTCGAAGCGCCGGCGCTCCTCGACGGAGCGGAGAGAGAGCGCGCCGAGGGAGTTGGAGTTCAGGTAGGTCTTGCGGGAAAGGATCGGAAACTGGCCCCGCAACTCGTCGATCCGATCGTCGAGAGGCAGCGCCGACTCCGTTACCGTCGCGGTCGAGCTGGCCGATCCCGCCGCAGCCGGGCTGGCCGATCCGGGCTCG
Source organism: Candidatus Palauibacter rhopaloidicola (assembly GCA_026914155.1). Taxonomy (GTDB): domain Bacteria; phylum Gemmatimonadota; class Gemmatimonadetes; order Palauibacterales; family Palauibacteraceae; genus Palauibacter; species Palauibacter rhopaloidicola. The sequence goes on from JAPPGH010000017.1 coordinate 108,081, forward strand.
GCCAAAATATCCTGTTTCGCCATGGATGATCCGTCGCCCTCCGCCCCGCAGCAGGGGCCGCTTCTCGATTTCGAGGCAGGCCAGGCGCTCGAACGGCGCGACCGCAAGCACGCCGGTCCCGGCGGCGAACCGGACTGCCCCCGGTGCGAGGCCCGCATGGTGCGCTGCGTCGAGCAGCACCGGGCCCCCCGCTCCGACGACTCGCCGTTCCGGGTCCGACTCGCCTGCCCGGCCCCCGACTGCGGCGCATGGACATCCTACAATTGGTAGAACACGTCGACCCCCGACAACCCGCCCGCTACCACTCCATCTCGGGCAGGACGTCCGCCTGGAGGCGGAACATCTCGTTGATCGTGTTCACCGCGGTGCGGTAGGAATCCGTCGTCGGATCGAGTAGCAGCGCCTGCAGCAGCGTCCCGCGAGAACCCTCGGCGAAGGCGTCGACGAGGAGGCGGTTGATCGACGTCTGGGTCCGGAGGAGTGAGAGAATCCCCTCAGGTAGCGGCTCCATGACGGCGGGATGGAGGCCGCTCGCGTCGGAGCGGGCGGGGACTTCCACGACGGCCCCGTCGGGAAGGCCCGGCACGTAACCCTGGTTGGGGACGTTCACCGCATCGAGATATGTGTCCACGCTGCACAGCACGCCTTCGAGCAGCGGGACCGCCAACTCTCCTGAAGGCGTGAGTTCTCCGCCCGCTCCGGCCTCGTCCCCCCCGCCCGGATTGTCGCCGTCGTCCCGCACGCGGGGGAGGGGGGACTCGGGGAACGCCGGCACGTCCGTCGGGTTCTCGCCGAGGTTGTAGAGCCAGGTGGGGGTCTCTCCCGTCTCCCACGGAGCGCCGTGCACGGGGTCGTAGAAGAACTGGAGCAGGCTGCTGCCGAGGAATTCCCGCGCCCAGCCCAGGTACTCGCCGATGTGGTTCGCGCCGGGGCTGGGATAGCGGTCGAACACCCGGAACAGGATGCGGCTGAGCGCGATCTCGTCCCAGTCGTGGAGCCAGTGCGCCTCCCGCTCGCGGCGCCGCAGTCTCGGGTAGAGGTCCTGGCCCGTCTCGCGGTCGCGCACGGACTCGAACCAGCTGAAATGGTTGAGCCCGCTGGCGCGGGCGTCGAGGCGCTCGACCGGCAGTTCCAGGAGGCGCGCCATCTGTTCCATCCCGTGGAAGACGCCGTGGCACAGTCCGACGACGCGCACCGACGAGAGCCGGCTCTGGGCCTCGCACAGCTTGGTGAGCGGGTTCGTGTAGTTGATGAGCCACGCCTCGGGGCAGTGGACCTCCATCGCCCGCGCCAACTCGACCGCCGGACCCATGTTGCGCAGGGCGTGGAAGAGGCCGCCCGGCCCGCCGTTCTCTCCGTAGATCTGGGAGGAGCCGAACGCGCGGGGGACGTGGAAGTCCTGGGCCCAGTAGAAGTAGCGGTTGATTTCGATGGCGAGAACCACCGCGCTCGCGCCGGGGAGGGCGGCCTCGAGATCCGTCGTTGCGGACACGGCGATGCGCCGCCCCAGCCGCTCCGCGACCGCCTCCGCGTACGCCCGCGTGCGGGGCAGTTCCGACGGGTCGATGTCGACGAGGATCAGGCTCAACTCGCGATCGCACAGGGCATCGCTGAGGAGAACGTCACGGATCGAGGCGGGGCCGAACTCGCGGCTGCCCGCCCCGACGAGGACGATCCTGAGCGGCTCGTTCATGGCGAGGTCCGCGAGGGCGCGGAAGTCTCCGAGGACGCGGGGGCGGTGTCCGCGTGCGCGATCCGTACCGTCATGGCCCCCGCCGCAAGAGACACGACGATCAGGAGCACGCCCGCGCCGGCCCGGCCCGTGAGCAGGTATCCGATGCCGAGCAGGCTCGCGTAGACGAAGAGCGCGCCGAGCAGGAAGCCCGGCCACATGCGGCTCGCCGGCGGGTCGGTGGAGCGGACGCCGGTGCGCTCCGCCACGCGGCGCCACCAGCCGCCGGGGTGTACCCGCCGGTAGAAGCGGTCCAGCACTTCGTCCGACTCGGGCCGGGTGACGAGCACCACGGCGAGCCAGAGCGCGGTGCAGGCGACGAGGATGACGACCGCCCGGATGAGGTCCATCTCCGGCGCGTAGAAGCCGTCCGCGGCCCGGATCGCCGCGGCGGGCAGCACGGGCTCGAGCGCGCCCACCAGTACGCGCCCGTTGGCGAGGAGCACCGAGCCGGCCATGGCCGCGATCTCGGCCCACGCGTTCACCCGCCACCAGTACCAGCGCAGGAGCCAGACGAGCGCGACCCCCGCCGTGAGTTCGATGATGTAGATCCACCCCCGCTGGATCGAATCCATCTGCCAGGCCACGCCCGCGGCGACCACCGCGAGCAGCACGACCATGATCCGCGACGCCGCGACGTAGTGCCGCTCGGAGCGGTCCTTCCTCAGAAAACGTCGGTAGATGTCGTTCACCATGTACGACGCCCCCCAGCAGAGGTGCGTGTCCATCGTGCTCATGAACGCGGCCAGGAAGGTGGCGACCATCAGCCCCCTGAGCCCGGCCGGCATGAGTTCCCGGATCATCATGGGATAGGCGAGTTCGGGGTCGGCGGCGAGCGCCGGATCCATGGCCGCCGGCGGGAAGACGAGAAGCGACCCGAGTCCCACCACGATCCAGGGCCAGGTGAGGAGCACGGTGCCCGCGAAAGCGAACCACAGCGACGCCTTCACGGCCTGCCGCTCGTCCCGCGTCGCGAACAGGCGCTGGGCCACGTAGCCGTCGCCCTGCCCGCTCCTCAGCCACAGGATGCCGATGAGGCACAGGAAGGAGACGATCTCGAGCGAGGACGCGGTCCCGGCGGACGGCACGAGATCGAGGGCGCCGGGTGGGGCCTCCGGGACGGCGCGCACCGCGTCCGCCATCGCCGCCGGACCGCCGAAGCGCGTGAGCACGATCCCCGCCAGGGTGATCGCCCCGAGCATGCCGGCGACGAACTGGAGCAGATCGGTGACCACGACGCCCCAGAGTCCCGACGCGACCGTGTAGGCGAGCGCAAGTCCGACGCACACGGCCAGGGTCACCGCGGGGTCCCAGCCGAGGAGCACGCGGCTGAACTTCACCATCGCCAGCATGACCCAGCCCATGACGACGGCGTTCTTGAGGAGGCCCTGGTAGACGGCGGAGAAGCCCCGCAGCGCCCGGGCCGGCGCCCCGCCGTAGCGGATCTCGATGACCTCGGCATCGGTGAGGACGCCCGCGCGCCGCCACAGACGCGCGTAGAAGAAGGTCAGCATGAGGATCCCGGCCGCCTCGTACCACCAGAGCCAGTTGCCGTACACGCCCTGCCGGCGCACGAGCGCGGCCGTCGCGAGCGGGGCGTCCGTCGCGAACCACGTGGCCGCGATGGACGTGCCCGCGAGCCACCAGGGGAGTGAGCGGCCGGCGATGAAGTAGTCCTCGACGCTGCCGCCCGCCCGCCGGGCGAACCCGAACCCGATGGCGAGAACGATCGCGCCGTAGACGCAGACGACGACCCAGTCGAGCGTGGTCAGCGCCATGAAATGACGTTGGAGAGGATGCGGTAGGCGCCCGGCACTCCGTAGGGCAGTTGCCGGTGGAGGGCGAGTGCGAGATAGGTGTAGCGCCCCTCGCCCACCGGAGCGGTGAGCCAGACGCCCTCCTGCGGCGCCTGGCCGGTGTCGTGCGTCTCCACCAGCGGCGTGTACGCCGGATCCCACTCGGTTAAGAACTTGGAGCCGCGCTGCTCGATCCACCCGTCGAAATCGGCTTCGGTGAGGCGGTTGGGCGCGGTCATCAGGGGGTGGTCGGGCCGGAGCAGGCGGACGGGCGCGTCCTCCTCCGACACTTCTTCCGCTCCCCGCGGGAGGGAAGCCGGATACGGCGCCATCTCCGACGGCACGTACTCCTGCGTCTGGTAGAGGACGATGAGGTGCCCGCCCCGGCGGGCGTAGTCCAGGAGACGCTGGTTGTGTTCGACGAGGTCTTCGCGCACGGCATAGGCGCGGGTGCCCACGACGATCGCGTGGAACCCCGCTTCTTCGCCGGAACCCGCGCCGGCGGTCCCATCCAGTGCCGCGAGGGCGGCTTCGTCCAGCAGTTCGACCGTGGCGCCGAGCGCCTCGATCCCGGCCGGCACTTCATCGCCGACCCCCATTACGTAGCCGACCCGGACGCCGTCCAGATCGGTGACGGAAACCGACCGGACCGGCATGCGGGCGGGGCGCCAGAGCCGCGCGAGCGGCAGGTCCCGGTGCTCGATGGTGCGGTATCCCCGGCGGTGGTCGACTCCCCGCGCGCGGGCCACAGCCGCGACCTCCGCTTCGCCTCGCCATCCGGCCGGAGGCGCGATGACGAATGCCGCGTCCATGACCTCGCCCGGAGTGCGGAAGTCGTGCTCCACGATGCCGGGAGTGCCCGGGACCGTCGTCCACCCCTCCGGCAGCTCGAGCCGAACGGTGGCGGAGAGGGGCGCCGCGTTCGCCACGACCCGCGCCCGCACCTCGATCGGCACCGCGGCCGGTTCCCCGGGCGACCCGCCGTCGCCCCCCGCACCGCCGTCGCCGCCGACCGGCACGATGCTCACGCCCGGCGCCAGGGAAACGGAAAGGACCGGCAGCGTCTCCACTCGCCGCGTCACGGAGCCGTAGGGCAACCGCGCGACGGAGGCCGTCACCGGAACCGTGTGCGCGATGACGTGCTCGCCGAGGGCGAGTTCGACGCCCGCCGCCAGCGCCGGCCGCCGCCACGGGAGATGCAGGTCCGCCGAGTCCGATACCTGGTAGTGGTTCTCCGACACGTCCCCGCGTCCGAAGTACGGTGCGGCGGGCGCGGCGGTCGGCATCCGGACCTCGAGCGCCTCCGTCGAGCCGTCCGTCCGATCCGCGATCCGGCTCGGCGCTGCCACGATCTCGCCGCTGCGGCTCGCGATCCAGGCCGTGACCCCGCCGCTCTCCGCGGATTCCTGCGACTCGACCCGGAGGTGAACCGCCGCCGTTTGACCCGGGGCCAGGACGGCCTCGCCGCCGACCCCCGGGCCGCCCGCAAGCCCCGCGGACACGGTCGTCCCGCTCGCGGCCAGCACGGCTTCCTCGAACTGTCGTTCCTTCAGCGAGAGGTGAAACCGCGTCTCCGGAGCGTCCGGCAGCGCCGCGATCGACGCCCGGACCCATCCCAGCCCGCGGGCCAGGTCGCCGACGGCGCGCGCCGGGTCGCGGAAGTCGAACGCCTCCGCCACGGCGCCGACCAGGCGGTCCAGTTCGGCGAGCAGCGAGTCCGCCTCGGGAGAGGACCCTCGCCCAGGAGCGCGGGGAGTCCCCTCAGCGTCGTGTCGAGGCCCGCGAAAAACGAATCCGCGATTCTCGTAGCCGTCCCCCTACTGCCGCCGGTGACGGTGCCGTCAACGTGCTCGTAGAAATAGCGGCCCCCGCCCGCTCGCACGCGCCCCGCCGTCTGGGAACGCTGCAGGCCGAGCCCCCGGCTGGCCCAGCGCTGGTACGTATCGCCGAGCCACGGACTCATCCCCGTTGCAATCACCTCCACATCGTACGGCTCGTCGACGCGAACCCCTCCGCGGAACGTGCGGAGGACCCGCCAGGGCCGGAGCCCCTCTTCGGAGATCTGGCGCGGAAAGCGCGCCGGGTCCGCCGCCGCGGCCACGGCTTCCGGCGTTAGCAGCCCCGCCGCGTGGTGGTGGCCGTGCCCGTCGCGCGCCGACCCGTGAAAGCGGCTCACGACGACGAGCGGCCGGTTCAGGCGGATGACGCGGACCATGTCCTCGAGGACCGCCTCCCGGTCCCAGCTGCGGAACGCTTCGTCCACCGACTTCGAGTAGCCGTAGTCGACCGCCGTCGTGAAGTAGAGGTCGTCCAGGCCGTAGTAGCGGCCGGAGAGGACGAGTTCGCGCGTGCGGATCAGCCCTAGCGCGTCGAAGAGTTCCGGGCCGATCGCGTTCGCCCCGGCCTCGCCGCGGTTGAGGCTGAGGAGGGCCGTCCTGGCACCCCACCCCCGGCTGGCCAGCGTGAGCATGCCGGCATGTTCGTCGTCGGGATGGGCGGTGATGTGGAGCAGGCTCGCGGTCGTGGCGAGCTTGCGGATGCGGTACCAGGCGCCCATGGCCCCGCGGTCCACGTCCAGCCGTTCCTCTCCCACCGGGGCCGGGAAAGCGAGGACGCGATCCGGCGCCCGGCCCGCGGGATCAGACTGCGCCGCGGCCGCCGCAGCCCCCGCGAGGGTCGCCACGACCGCCACGGCCGCCGCTGAAAGGGCGGCGCCGAGTCCGGGTTGCCTGCGATCGATCATGGGTCATCCAGGTCGGAGAGTCCGCGTTCGCATCGTGCCCGCGGGCCGAAGTCCGGGCAAGGAGGCCTTGCGAGCGAGCACAGCCCGCCGATACTCAGCGGCTGGCGCCTTGCCGCCGCGAACTCTCGCCTCTTCCCGGCGTACGAAGGGTATGCGACCGAAGCGTGCCTGAGGCGTCTGGTGGTTGGGGTTGCAGCCTCCGACCCGGCCCCCGGCGCCCCGATGGGACAGGAGACAGGAATGCACATTCATGCTGAAGGAGGCAGATACCCGTGGCGCAATCCTTGGAATCTACGGCGGTCGGCACTCCGCTCGCTGTTGGTGGCGGCATCGACCGTGGTGGTGCTTGCAATCACCGCAGATTCGGCCGCCTCATCGCAAGCTGCACAACAGCAGGACGAGGACTGCGGCGACCGGGCCGTGCTTGTCGTCACGGTCGGGGACGAATCTGGGCTTATTCGGTTCCCCAACGCTACCGTCGTCCTGCGTTGGGCCGACGCAGTTCGAAGACCGCTGCGCGAACCCACCGATTCGGATGGGCGCCTCCTGCGCTGTGTCCCCACCGACGTCAGGCAGGCGACCCTGTGGGCCGAGTTCGGTGACGCTTCCAGCGAGGAGTCGGTCGTCACTTTCGAACCCGGAGCCGCGCACGAAGTCCAACTCCGGCTCCTGTTCGGAGAGACGAGAACCGGGCGGCTCATAGGCCAGGTTCGAGACGCGCGGACCGATGAGCCGGTTGCCACGGCCGCGATCTCCATCACGGGTCGCCCGGAGGTGGTCGCGAGCGACCAACGGGGCCGCTTTGCCCTCAGCGGGATCCCCGTCGGGGGCCACGAACTCTCGGTGCAGCACCTCGGATACGCTACGCTAACCCACCCGGTTACCGTGACCCGGGGCCTCACCACGGAAGTCGAAGTCGGTCTGACGCCGGACCCGCTGGAGCTGGAGCCGCTTGTTGCAACCGCGACGAGACCACGCCGCCTCGAGGTCAGGGGCTTCTACGAACGCAGATACTGGGGTGAGTTGACCGGCAACGGAACGTTCTTCACGGCGGAGGACATCGAGCGCCGAGCGCCTCTCCGCATCACGCACATGGTCGCGGAGGCCCCGGGGGTTCGGCTCGCGAACTGCAACCTCCAAGGGCACGGTTGCAGGCTGTACAGCACGAGGGCCTCGACCGGGTTCTCCAGCGAGGGGTGCCAGTTGAACGTCTACCTTGACGGCAACCTCGTCGTTCGCGGGAGCGAGGAACGCTGGAGCCGCGCGGCGGGAGACGGCCCCTTCCGCCACGATACGCCTCCCCAATCACTCAACGATCTGGTCATGCCGGACGAAATCGCCGGGCTGGAGGTCTACGTGGGAGCGGCGGGGCTCCCAGCCGAGTTCGGCGGCTCCGATTCCCGTTGCGGCGCCGTCGTGATCTGGACGAGGTAGCCCCGGCAGCAGTCCGACTGCCCTCGCGGCCGCGGTAGCCTCGCGAGCGTCACCAGCGCCACCGCCGGAGGTCCCGGCAAGGAGGCCTTGCGAGCAACCCCAGACTGCCGATACTCAAACGGATCGTTCCACGGCCGCCAACTCCGGACCCGATGACAGACTCCGACATCCAGATCACGGTTGAGGGCACTCCCAACCCGCACGCGGCGAAGTTCGTGCTTGACCGTGACATTCCTGGCGAAGGGAGCCGCAGCTATTTCGATCCCGAGTCCGCCGCCGAGGATCCGCTCGCCGCACGTCTTTTCGAGGTGGACGGCGTCCGCGCCCTGCTCATCGTCGAGAACTTCATCACGGTGACGAAGACCGCCACGCTCGGTTGGCCAGACCTGCTGGACGAGATCGAAGAAACCATCCTTACGGCGCTCGGCACCCTCACGTAACTGTCGTCCATTCCCCTCATTTTGGGGGGTATGAGGGTGCCTCGAAGACCTTGCCCACACGCCCTTATCCTCTTATGGCACAGCGTGTTGATACCGAGTACACACCTCCCCGTAGGATCGTTTCCAGGCGGCGGAACCACCGGCGCCATGGACATCACCCCGGGAGGGAGGAACATGCTCACGCTGCGCTGCTTCGGCGAAGTCGCGGCCTCGGATGCCCGCGGGGCGAGGATCACGCTGCGGTCACGGAAGCACCTGGGGATCCTGCTCTATCTCGTGGCGCACCCTGGAACCGTTCACATGCGGGAGACGCTCGCCGACCTGCTCTGGGATAGTCGCGACCGGAAGGCGCGACACTCGCTCAGCCAGGCGCTCTACGACATCCGGTCGTCCATCGGTCCGGTGATCGCCGTGGACGCCAGCACGGTCCGGCTCGTGCCGCAGAGGGTCACCTACGAACTCGATGCCTTCGAACGAGCGTTCCAGGCCGGGGACCACGAGACCGTCATCGACCTGTACCGGGGCGACTTCGCCCCCGGCCTGCTCAACATGGGAGCCGACGAGTTCGAGCGCTGGCTGGACGGCGAACGGGAGCGTTGTCGCGTTCTGGTCGCCATGGCGCTCAAGAACGTGCAACAGGCGGCCGAGGAAAGAGGCGACTGGGACCAGACGTGCCTGGCGGCGCTCCGGCTCGTGAGACAAAACGAGTTCGACGAACACGCGCACAGCACCCTCATGCGTGCGTTATGCATGAAGGGCGATCACGCCTCCGCCCTCGCCTACTACCGGGCGTTGGAGAAGTGCGGTTGGGTGGCCAGCGCCACCACGCTGACGGAAACGGCGGCGTGGGCCCGGAGTCAGCTCGACGCCGCACCTCCCGTCGTCCGCGAGCGCCACGAACCGCCGATGTCTGATCGAGGAAGCGAGTTCCGCCAACTCAGCGTCGCTCTCCGTTCGTCCCGCGCCGCGCCCGTACGGCTCGTCCTTGCCGGCGAGCGCGGTCTTGGGCGGGAGGATGTCGTACGGAACTTCGCCGGACTCGTAAACAGCGGTGGAGGGTTGGTGCGGTGGCTTCCACGCGATATTGCGGAGAAGCCAGAGAAGCTGGCCTCCGAGTTGAGCCGACACCCGGGGAAGACCCGGCTCATCGTCATCAGAGCCGATGTTCGGGATTGGACCACCATCGATGAGGTCATGCGGACCGCGGATCTTTCGGGCGCCATGGTGGTCGGCTTCTCGAACCCGGAGGTGGCTCGCCAGGCGGAAGCGGCGCGTCTGGTCGACTTCGTGATCCCCTTCGATCCACTCACCACCGACGCCTGCGCGGCGTCGCTCCGGGCCACCGAGAGGAGCTGCAGTCCTCCCCAGGCGGTCGAGAGTGCGAGGCTCTCGGGAGGGAACCCGGCGCTGGCTCGAGCCATCCTCAGGGCATGGGTGCGTCACGGCTTCAGTCCCGCGACCGCGAGCGACCGGGAAGCGGGCGGGCGACTGGCCTACGAGCGATCCGCCGAAGTTCGGTCGTTCGTCGGCGATCAACTGGAGATCCTCTCGCTCCCGGAGGAACGACTGGCGACGACGCTGGCGCTGCTCACGCCCCCTGCGCGCGCACATGCCGAATCGATCGTGGCCGGACATTCGAGTCGGGATGCCCTTGAAGGGCTCCGGGCCAAGGGGTGGTTGCACTCCGAGACCGGCCAATGGACGGTGAGCCGCCCCCTCGCCGGCGCCGTGCTCGCGTGGAATCTGCGGCCGGACGAGAGCACGAAGGTACACCTGGCAGCGGCCCGAACCCTCGAGAACGCAGGTCTTGGCGCGCGGGCGGCGGCTGCCTCCGAGTTCGCCGCGGCCGGAGAGTCCTCTCGTGCCTTCAGCGTGGCCTGCGAGGCGGCGCAGGAGGCTTTGCGGAGAGGCCGGTCTCCGGTAGCGGGCCAGGCGGCGGCGTTGGCGTTCGAGCATGCCACAGCCGGTGCCGACCGCCTGCGCTCCGGTTTCCTCCTCTCCGAGGCCGAGTTTCAGCGGGGACGGTTTCGGCGGGCCATGAGCGTGCTGCACCAGATTGCCGCGGTCGCGGACACCGGGAACGACCTGAGCCGCGTCCAACTGGCGCTGGCGCGGGCGGACCTGGCGACGGGAGACCGGCTCCCGACGGGCCTGCACCGACAGAATCTGGAGGAAGCTCACAGGCACGCGACCGAACCGGCGCTCCTCCGCGCGCTGAACCTGCAGATGGCCGTACTCGAGGCGACCGACACCGCGCCTCGGCACAACGGGAAGCCCGGTTTCGACAGGATCCGCGCGCATCTCCGCGGGATCGTCCGGGAGGACGCCGACTACGCGGGCGTCTGGTGCGACGCATTTCGGCTCCTCTTCCATCGGGTTGGAGGTCGAAGCGGTCTCGCGGAGGCTCGCCTGGTGCTCGAAACCTACCGCCACGGGCTCGGCCGGCTCGGCTACGAGGGCCTCAGGGCCGCCACCGCCGCGGAGTTCTGGGTGGCCATGCGAGGGGCGCGTCTTCACGACGCTCTCCAGTTGCTGGAAGACACCTCCGAGACCCTCGACGAGAACCGGCACGAGTCCGCGAACCTCAACAACCTCGGCGCGGTCCTGCTCGAACTCGGCAACTTCGAGCGGGCGCTCGATGAACTCGGTCGCTCCCGCGAGATGGACGAGGCGCTTGAAACCCCGCCCGAAGCCCGGGCCTACGCCCTGCTGAATCAGGCGCAGTGCCTCTTCTTCAAGGGAGACTACGCTCGTTGCCGACACTACATGGAGCCGTTACTCCGGCGTCCCGGGCATACGGGTCAACATCCGTTCGGGGCGCAGGCATGGGCACTCACCGGCCTCCTGGCCATGACCGATGACGATCAGCGCGAGGTAGACGCCTGTCTCGAGTTGCTGGGGGATGGTTCCAATGGCGTCGGAGAGAACGACCTCTACCTGGTGACCTGGTTTCGCGCCGCGGCGATGGGGACTCGCGATCGCCGGGAAACCGTCGCCGAGCTCATCGAAGCCGCCGATCACACGGCTGAGATCGACAGGCTGAGCGCGGAGAAGCTGAGAGTGCTGGCCGGCACCTATTCCCCACCCAACGGACCCGGCGATCAGCGCGAGGCCCGCAGCTTCCTGCGGTCGGCCGGAGCCTCGTGGTTCGTGCGCTTCGCACACAACTGGCGGTGCGCGTAAACGCCGGCTTCCCGCTACGCGTGATCCGGATCTTCCCGCCCGCGTCCGAATCGGACCCCCTCGAACGTTGCTACTACGTACCTAGTTGACAGCGGCGCCCCGGCGCGTTTACGCTGATTCGGGAACGACGCTTCGCCCGGTCCGCCAGCGTCTCGATGGCGGCCGGTCGGGGCAGGCGACGCTGATGGTTCGGGAGGGAAAGGACCAAACTCGTGGAGATCAAGTTCACCACGCGGGAACTCGACCTCATGGCGGTGCTGTGGGAGAGAGGGGCCTCGACCGTCGCGGAGGTGCAGGAACGCCTCGGCGACGAGTTGGCCTACACCACCGTGCTCACGATCCTCCGGACGCTGGAGGAGAAGGGGTACGTGGCGCACACCCAGGAGGGGAAAGCCTACCGCTATCACACGCTCGTGGGGCGCGACTGCGCCGGCGCGAGCGCCGTGCGGCGACTGGTTCAGAAGATGTTCCAGGGGTCGCCCGAACTGCTGCTCACGCACCTCGTCTCGAACCGGGCGCTCTCGAAAGAGGACCTTGAGAACCTGCGCGGCCTCGTGGACGAACGCCTCAGCTCGAAGGAGTAGGGACATGGTCATCGCCTGGATCGGATATTGCCTGTTGATTTCGGGACTCCTGGCCCTGGCGGCCTTCGCCTCGGAGCGGGCGCTCGGCCACTTCCGGAAGCCGGTGCGCTGGGCGTGGTTCGCGGCGATCGCCGGGTCCGTGACGGTGCCCGTGGTCGCCTTCTTCGCGCCCGGACTCCTTCCCGGCTTCGGGGTGTCGCCGGCGGCGCCGGCGGCCGGGGTCGGCGGTCTGACGGTCGCAACCGCGACGCCGGAACTGCCCGCAGCGGCCGCGGCGGCCGGTAGAGCTTTCGATGCGGCGGCGGTCGGCACGGTGCTGGGGTGGGGCTGGTTGCTCCTGGCCGCCGCCATGATCGGCTATCTCGGGCGCGTGTACGGCCGGCTGCGATCCGAGATGCGGACGTGGAAGCCGGGCCGCGTGGCGGGATCCCCGGTCATGATCTCCGACGAGCGGGGACCGGCGGTCGTCGGGATCCGGCGCTCGGTCGTGGTAATGCCGAGGTGGATCCCCGAACTCGAGGACCGGCTGCTCCGCCTCGTCTTCCTCCACGAGCGAGAGCATCAGCGCGCCGGCGACCATCGGCTCTTCGCGGCGGCGGTCACCGCGCTCGTCGTGATGCCTTGGAACCCGGTCGTGTGGTGGCAGGTGTCCCGGCTGCGGCTCGCGATCGAGTTCGACTGCGACCGCCGCGTGCTAGCGCGTGGCGAATCGCGGCGCGACTACGCGGACGCCCTCATCACTGTCGGGAGCCGCGTCTCCGGGTCGCTGCTCGCCGCGGCCGCCTTCGCCGAACGGAAGCCGGCCGTGGAACGGCGCCTGCGCCGCATGACCGAGCCGCCCGCCAACATGCGCCTGCTGCGAACGCTGGGCGCCTCGGGGCTGGCCATGGTCGCCGTCCTCTTTGTCCTCGGCTGCCCCGGACCCGAGAGCGGCATGAACGCGCCGGAACCCCCCGCCGCGACCGTGACCCCGCCCTCCGAAGCCAGTGAATGGGTGCCCCCGCCGATTCCCGGCGACGAGGCCGTGGGGCGCGGCGACCGGCCGAGCTTCATCGTGTACGACCGGCCTCCGGTGCTTCAGAACGCGACGGAGGTTTCGGACGCTCTGGTGCAGGCCTATCCGCCGGACCTGAAGGAAGAGGGCATCGGCGGCCGAGTCGAGATCTGGCTGTACATCGACACGTCCGGCATGGTCCGGAACACGGAGATCAAAGAGAGCAGCGGCAGCGACGTCCTGGACGCCGCCGCCGCGGAAGTCGCCGCGGCGATGCGCTTCGAGCCCGCGATGAACCGCGACCAGCCGACCGACGTCTGGGTCACCCAGTTCATCACCTTCCAGGTTGCGGCCGATGCGGACACTCCCCCCGCACGTAGAGTCTCCGTAGCCGACGAGGGCGATCCCCTCGTCATCGTCGACGGCGTCATCCAATCCGAGGGCACGAGCCTGGGAGACCTCCAGGCCCTCGATATCGACCACGTCGAGATCATCAAGGGTCCGAAGGCCATCGAGTTGTACGGCGACCGGGCCCAAAACGGAGTGATCGAAATCACAACCAAGGGCGGCGCCGCCGACAGCGATGCTCCGCCCGAGGGGGTCGCCGCGGCCGCGGATCTCCTGATCGGAGCCGCCAGTGCAATGGACGCTCGGGGGACGGTCGCGGAGGGCCGCGCTCGCGCGCTCATCGATGGTCGGCGGAGCATCATCGTGAGCGGCTACATCGGCGACGATGGTACGCCCCGTCGCGTGGTGAGCACCGACGATCCACTCATCATCGTCGACGGCATCATCAAGGCGGACGACGTGACGCTCGAAGACGTCAGCTTCGGCAAGCTCGATGTCGCCGACGTCGAGATCATCAAGGGAGAACAGGCGATCGAACTGTACGGCGAGCGCGCCCGGGGCGGAGTGATCCACATCACGACGAAGAAGAGCAGCGGCAAGGAGGAGTAGCGACATGGTCATCGTCTGGATTGGATACTGCCTGCTGATTTCGGGACTCCTCGCCCTGGCCGCCTTCGCGACCCAGCGGGCGCTGGGTCACTTCAGGAAGCCCGTGCGCTGGGGCTGGTTCGCGGCGGTCGTCGGCTCGGTGGCGCTCCCGTTCGCGGCGTTTCTCGCTCCCGGCCTCCTCCCGGGACTCGGCGCGTCGCCGTGGGCCCCTCTCATTGAGTTGAGTGAAGCGGTGGTCGTGACCTCCGCGCCCGCCGCGGCCGAGGCGGCGGAACCCGCGGCGTGGTTCGCCGCCGGCGCGCCTAGCGTGTTCGCGGGTGGGGTCTGGGCATTGCTCGTCGCGGGGATGCTCTTCCACCTCGGGCGGGCGTACCGGCGCTTGCGGTCGGAGATGCGCACGTGGACGCCGGGTCGCGTCCTCGGATCGCAGGTCATGATCGCGGACGACCGGGGGCCGGCCGTGGTCGGAATCCGACGCCCCGTCGTCGTGATGCCGAGGTGGATCCCCGAACTCGACGACCGGCTGTTGCGCCTGGTCTTCCTGCACGAGCGCGAACACCAGCGCGCCGGCGACCACCGTCTCTTCGCCGTGGCGGTCGCAGCCCTCGTGCTGATGCCGTGGAACCTCTTCCTGTGGTGGCAGCTCTCCCGGCTGCGGCTGGCGATCGAGTTCGACTGCGACCGTCGCGTCCTGGAGCGGGGCGAGTCCCCGCGCGACTACGCGGACGCCCTCATCACCGTGGGCGGCCGTGTCTCCGCGCCCCTGCTGGCCGCGGCCGCCTTCGCCGAGCGCAAGCCGGCCGTGGAGCGGCGGCTGCGCCGCATGACCGAACCGCTGGCCCGGCTCCGCATTCCGAGAACCCTGGGAGCTACGGGCGTGGCGGCGCTCGCCATCATCCTCGTCCTGGGCACCCCCCAGCCCGAGGCCCCGATGGATGCTCCCGCGCCCGCGGCCGATGTCGATATCGAGGAGAACCCGCTGGTCCGCCTGGCGGAGAGAGCCTCGCAGGCTGATCGGCCGACATTCGTCGCGTACGACACCCCCCCGGTTCTCCAGAACACGGCCGAGATCCAGCAGGTACTCGAGAGAGCCTATCCGACGGACCTCAGGGATGCGGGCATCGGCGGCCGGGTCGAACTGTGGCTGTACGTCGACCTGACCGGCGCCGTGGTCAACCATGAGATCAAGACGAGCAGCGACAACGACGCGCTCGACCGCGCCGCTGCGGAAGTCGCCCAGCAGATGCGGTTCCGCCCCGCTAGCAATCAGGGTGAGCCGACCGCCGTCTGGGTCTCCCAGTGGGTGTCCTTCCACGTGATCTAGCGAGCGAGAGCCTCGACCGTCGCGGACGTACAGGAGCACCCCGGCACCAGAAAGGTACTCCCCGATGTCAACGGTATCTCGTTGTACCTCCATCTTCTTGACGCTGGCCGTTACTTCATGCGCCGAGCCGGCATCGGATCGATCCAGCACCGGTACGCAGTCCGCTGTCATGATCGACCGCCGCATTGATGCGGAAACCTCCTGGATTCCGTCGGTGCGGATTGGCTTAGCGGAAGGTCCGGCGGAGTATCTGTTCTTCCGGGCTTCGGATGGCTTCCGGACTGAGGCCGGGGAGTTATATGTGGCGAACTCCGGAACGGGCGAGATCCGTGTCTATTCGGACACAGGGCAGTTTCTGTATTCCTTTGGTCAAATGGGCGAAGGCCCTGGGGAGTTCAGGAATCTGCGATCGATCGAGGTTACCGATGATGGTTCCGTCCTGGCCTTGGACGCGCAGGGAGGCCGCATATCGATCTTTGACGAGACAGGGGGGTATCGTCGCTCGTTCTCTGTCGCTTTGGCGGACGCCCACCAGCAACCGAGCCGCATGTGGGTCGGACCCGCTTCGGAAGTCTTCGTTACGGTTACGAGTGGTTTGGACCCACGGCAGATGAGTGTTGCGCGGGACTCGTTGCGGGTGCTCCGTGTTGACACCGAACGGCCCGATCCGGAGGTGCTTTTTTCGGTTGGTGACATGTGGTGGGAGAGTTCGGCGGGTGCGACGGGCTATCGTATGCAAGCGGCGATGGCAGGGCCGGCCGCGGCGATAACCTCACGGGGTGGAACGTTCGCCACGAGTTCCAATGACAGGCCGGCGATCGAGATTCGGGATGCGCGAGGAGGGCTGCTTGCAACGTGGGCGGACCCGCACCACCCTCGCGGCGAGCCGAGTGGAGCCGGCGAGGTGGAGTCGCTTGAAGAGGCCAACCAGCGAGGCCGGTTTTACGCACAGCTGCGTTGGAGTGCCAGCGGCGACCACCTTTGGATTGGAGATGCCGGGTTACCCAATGACGCGACTCGTATTTGGACAATCGTTGATCGGGACGGCCGCCCGGTTGGGAGGACGTCGCTCCCGCTGGCAGCAAATCTGTGGCAGGTCGGCCGAGATTTCTTGCTGCTCAAGACCGTGGATGATTTTGGAGTCGAGCGCGTCGAGGTGTGGAGGCCAGATCCGTAGCAGACGATGAGGCGACCGCCCTGCGCCCCGCGGGCAACCATCCGCGGGGCGACGGGTTCTCTGGGAGCGGACGACGGCACCGCACCCGGAGGGAACCCATGATCCAACCAACCTGGCGTCATTCCCTGTCCGGGGCGGGCCTCTGTCTCCTGGTTGCGTGCGGGGGTGATGGCGCCGGCGGGGCGCCCGCCGGCGGGTCGGGGGCCATGGACGGTCCCGATTTCACGATCGCTCCGGCGTTTGAATCACGCTGGGTCGCCGGCGCCCTGGATGGGGAAGACTGGGAGGTCTTCGGGTCCATCGCCGACCTGGTCTTCAACGAGGCGGGCGATCTCTTCATCCTGGACGAACAGGCGGGGCACGTCGTCGCGTTCGACCGGGACGGGGTCCACCTTCGAACCATCTCCCGGCAGGGCGAAGGCCCCGGTGAACTGACCGACCCCGAATCGATATCCCTGCTCGCCGATGGTCGTCTTGCCGTGTTCGACGCCGGGCGCAGCGGGATTCAGCTCTTCACGCCGGAGGGCGAATACGCGGAATCTGCGCCCTTCGATCCGACCCAGGGCGCGCCCAGGGGCGTGGGCGCATGGCTCTCCGACGGGAGCATCATCACAAACCGCGAGTTCGTGGTCAGCGGAACGGCGGAGGCCATGTCGGTAAGCAGTTCCGTCGGCGGCACGGGAGACGCACCGGGGCGCCCCATCGCCCGCTACCGGCCGGACGGGACTCGCGAGCTGCTCTACACGGCCTGGGAGCCGCCGCCGCCCACCGGAGACGCGGCGGAAGCCAGCGGTGGCAGCTTTTCCTTCAATCTCAGCCCCGTGAGAGCGTTCGACCCGGGGCTGCATTTCGCCGCGCTATCAGACGGGCGACTCGCCGTCGTCGACTCCTCGGGATACCGGATCAGGCTGATCGGCGAGGACGGTGCCGTGAGTGAGGTGCTGGAACGGTCGCTCACGCCGACCCCGGTGACGAACGCCGTCCGGGATGCGGAGCGGGAGCGCCGGCTGGCCGAGCTGGAGGGGAATCGGAGCCCGACGACACTCTCCATCGCGGGGCGCCCGGACATCCGTATGCCGGACGACTTCGCGAGCCAGTTGCAAGAAGCTCTCAGGGCCCGCATCGAAGAGATGACGTTCGCCGAGGTCATCCCCGCAATCGAAGCGTTGGCCGTGGACTTCGACGATCGGCTGTGGGTGGCGCGGACCCCGCTACCTGACGAGGAGGGACCGATCGACATCGTGACGCCCGACGCCCGCTACCTGGGCACGATCCAGCCAGGGGGGCTCCGCATCCCGGACGCGTTCGGCCCGGACGGCCTCATGGCCTACGTCGACACGCACGATCTCGGTTACCCGATCGTGCGCGTCGTCCAACTGGCCCCGGATCCCCAACTGCGGACGGAGAACCGGACTCCGTAGAGCCAGCGCCCGGTCGAATCCTCGAAAGTGACGCGAACGCGGGTTGCCCCGTCTACTCACGGGCGGTGCCATGGTCTATTCTCCCGGTCCGGGTCCCGGGCCATTCAACCTCGCGGACGTTCACATGACACAAACCCGTGCCTTCCTGCTCACCTTCGCGCTGGCAGCGATCCCATGCATGGCTCCCGACGGCATGGCGGCTCAGGAGCCGGTGGAGGTGGCCGGAACCGTCGTTGACGACGGGACGGGCGAGCCGGTCGACGGCGCCACGGTCCGGCTGGCCGACGCGTCCGGATCGGCTCGCGAGACCATCACGGGCCCGGACGGCGCCTTTGCCTTCGCCCAGGTTGCGCCGGGCGCCTACGCGCTCG
This sequence comes from Candidatus Palauibacter rhopaloidicola, assembly GCA_026914155.1. Lineage (GTDB taxonomy): Bacteria > Gemmatimonadota > Gemmatimonadetes > Palauibacterales > Palauibacteraceae > Palauibacter > Palauibacter rhopaloidicola. The sequence goes on from JAPPGH010000017.1 coordinate 126,237, forward strand.
CCGTGCGGCGCTTCGGATACGAGCTGCTCAGCATGCCCCTGGAGGTCGGCGCGCAGGAGCCCCCCCGGCTGGACGTACGCCTGACCCCGCAAGCGATCCCGCTGGAGCCGCTGGAAGTCGGCGTGGAAGGCCGCCCGCCCGACCTCGTGGAGTCCGGCTTCTACGATCGAATGGAAGAAGGCTGGGGCACGTTCTTCGAGCCCGAATGGATCGAGGCCAGCAAGGTCGGCTTCGTACGATTGACGGACTTCCTCTCGGTCCTCCACGGCCGCGCGCCCCTGTCCCGATGCGGAAAGATACCGGTGTACCTGGACCGGAGACCGATCGGCACGACCCCCGGCTGGGGTACGAGCGCGCTGTATCCGGGAGGGATCTTCACTGCGGGGTTGGATCGCCTTCCGCCGCTGCTGGGGGAGATGTCCGTGTCCGATCTCGGTGCGGCCGGAGGTCTATCCGGCCGGAACGAAGGTCCCGATGTTCGCCTGGACAGTGGCGACCATGAGCTGCGGCGCGATCATCCTGTGGTCCGATTGGACGGCGCGCCTGCCGGAGATTCCGAAGATCGAGGTGAGGTTGTGCGAGTCGCGCGGCCGCCCTGAAGAGGTGGCGCTGGATGGCTTCGTGGAGGACGAGGTCACCGAGGTCAGGCTGCCCGCCGCGCACGTGTCCGCGTCATACGCGAACCCCGAGGATCCCGGCGGCCTCGAGCGCGTGGAAACGGTCGTCCGCACGGACTCGCTCGGACAGTATCGAGTGTGCGACCTGCCCGAGGGCGCCGTCATCCATCTGACTCCGGCGTACGGCCCGCACGCGGGCGGGCCGTTGGTTGCGCTTGCGGCGGCGGACGGCGACGCGCTGAAGCTGACGGTGCCGGTAACGTCTCCGGCCACGATCACCGGCATGGTCCTCAACGAGGCGACCTCGGCGCTGATCGAGGGTGCGCGGATCGTTCTCGTCGATACCGACTTTCGTACCGTGACGAACGCTGCGGGACGATTCTCTCTCGAGGACCTTCCGCCGGGGTCCTACAGGGTACGGGCCGTGTGCGCCGGGTATACGGGTTCCGTCCACGAGGTGGAACTGGCCGAGGGAGGGAACGTGGCCGTAGTCCTCCGGCTACGCGCGACGGATCTCGCGAGACGGGGAACGTGCTCGATCTAGCCGGAAGGAGCCGCCCGCGGATGACGAATAAGGCACCGGGGCTGGCTCTGGCCATCGCCCTCGCGGCGGGGAACGCGATCTCCTCCGGCGCCGTGAGCGCCCAGGAGGCGGTCCGGATCGAGGGAATCATCACCGAGGGCGGGACAAGGGCGCCGGTCGAGGGCGCTACGGTGCGGCTGGCCGACCCGTCGGGTTCCGCTCGCGAAACGATCACGGGACCCAACGGTGCGTTCGCCTTCGCTCAGGTCGCACCCGGCACATACACGCTCGGCGTCCGCCGCCTCGGCTATGAAGTCCTCTTCATCCCCCTGGAAATCGGACCGCGGGCCCCGCCACGGTTGGAGGTACAGCTGACCCCGCAGGCGATCCCGCTGGAGCCGCTGGAAGTCGGCGTGGAAGGCCGCCCGCCCCGCCTCGTCGAGTCCGGCTTCTACGACCGGATGGAGGAAGGTTGGGGAACGTACTTCGAGCCGCGGTGGATCGAGGCGAACAAGCGGGGCTTCGTGCGTCTCGCCGACTTCATGTCCACCCTCCAGATGCGCGCCCCTCTGCCGCGGTGCCCGAAGATACCGGTATACCTCGACCGGAGGCTGGTCGGAGGGGCGGACGGCTCGGGAACGAGCCGGTCGTACTCGTTGAATCCGGCGGGGACTTTCCGTTCTCCGGTCGACCCGCCGCCGACGTTGCTGGAAGAACTCTCCGTGCACGACCTCGGTGCGGCGGAGTTGTACCAACCCGGTAGCAAGGTCCCGTTCTTCGCCTGGGACGGGGCTTCGATGTTCTGCGGCGCGATCATCCTGTGGTCCAACTGGACGGCGGAGACGCCGGAGATCCCGCAGATCGAGGTCGAGTTGTGCGAACCGGCCGTCCGGCCCGGCGAGGTTGCGGTGAACGGGGTGGTGGAGGACGAAGTGACCCGGGTCCGGCTACCCGCCGCCCATGTGTTCGCCTCTTACGCGAATCCCGGGGATCCGGCCGGCCTCGAACGCGTGGAAACGGTGGTCCGTACGGACTCGCTCGGACGATACCGGCTGTGCGAGGTCCCCGCGGACGTATCACTGGAGCTGACGGCCGCCTACGGACCTCACCGGGGGCAGCCCTCTGTGGTCGTCGCCGAGGCGGGTTTCGAGGCAAGCCTCGCGGTGACCGTGACCTCGCCGGGGCGGATCACCGGCATCGTGGTGAACGAACGCACCGAACACCCGCTCGAGGCCGCCAGCGTGACGGTGGCCGGCACGGATGTCCGCGCCACAACGGATCGCGCCGGCCGATTCTCGCTGGAGGGATTGTCGCCGGGAACCCACCGGATCACCGCCCTCTGCGGGGGCTTCGACCTCAGAGTGCGGGAGGTGGAACTCGCCGAGGGGCAGCAGGCGAGCGTCGTGATCGGCCTCCGGTCGAAGGGAGCGGCGGGCCGGACGCGCTGCTCCGCCTAGCAGGCCGTGGCGAGGGAAGCTACAAGACCTTCTGCTTCCAGCGGCCGCGGCGGAAGATCCAGAGGCCGACGACGGCCGACAGCGAGTAGGCGACCGCGAACGACCAGAACACGCCCGTCTCGCCCCACCCGATGACGAAGGCGAGCAGCGCCGCGACGGGGAGCTGGAAGAACCAGAACACGCCGATGTTGATCCACGTCGGCGTCGCCGTGTCGCCCGCGCCGTTGAAAGCCTGCATCGTCACCATGCCCCACGCGTAGAAGATGTACCCGTAGCTGATGATCCGGAGCGCGCGCACGCCCACGTCGAGCGTCTCCGGGTCCGGGGCGAACGGCGCCAGAATCGGCCCCGGGAAGGCCACGAAGACCACCGTCACCACGGCCATGAACAGCATGTTCCAGAAGCCGGTGAGGTAGACGGCCTGCTCGGCGCGGTCCGGCTTCCCGGCGCCGAGGTTCTGGCCCACGAGCGTGGCGGCGGCGTTCGCGAGGCCCCAGGCGGGGAGGATGATGAAGATGACGACGCGGATCGCCATGGTGTAGCCCGCGAGGGCGATCGTCCCGAACTCGGACAGGATTCGGATCGAGGCGATGTAGCTGACCTGGGTCACGAGCATCTGGCCCACGCCGCCCACCGATACCTCTGCGAGCCGCTGGATCACGGGCCAGTGGACCTGGAGGTCGCTCCGCCGCACCCGGACACGCTCTCCGCGCGACAGGTGCCACAACTGGTACAGGGCCCCGATCCCGCGCCCGGTCGTCGTGGCCACGGCGGCGCCCGGCAGTCCGAGTTCGGGGAAGATCCAGAGGCCGAACACGAGCACGGGATCGAGCACGATGTTGATCCCGTTCGCCAGCCACACGGAACGCATCGCCATCGACGGGTCGCCCGCGCCCCGGTAGATCGCGTTGTTCACGAAGAGGAGGATGATGACGACCATCCCGCCCAGCTGGATGCGGGCGTACATCGTGCCCTGGGCCACGACTTCGGGTGAGCCGCCCATGACCCGCAGCAGCCACGGGGCCAGGATCGCACCGGCGAGCCCGAGGACCACGGCGATGCCGACGCTGAGCACGATCGCCTGCACGGCGGCCGTCGCCGCCCCGCGCTCGTCCTTCTCGCCCGTGCGGCGCGCGACCATCGCCGTGGTGGACATCGCCAGTCCCACCGCGACCGAGTAGATGACCGCCAGCATCGCTTCGGTGAGTGCGATCGCGGCGAGCGCGTTGGCCCCGAGCCGGCTGACGACCGCCATGTCCACGAGGAAGAACAGAGACTCCCCCGCCATCTCGAGCACCATCGGAATGGCGAGGAGAAGAACCCCCCGGTTCAGGCTCCCCGACGTGAAGTCCTCCTGCGTGCCCCACAGCAACGCCCGAAGCGTACTCCACACTCCGGAGCGGTCGTGAGCCGCAGTTTCCCCTTCGGGCCGGCCGGCGTCGCTCAAGGAATCATCCTGTCGGGAGGAAAGCGGGCCAGGGGAGTCAGTACGTCCAGATCGCGACCAGGTTGCAGTCGGTGAGGAGCATGCCGTTCGGTACCCGGTTCATGATCTCCGGCGGCGCCTCGCTGCACCTGTACGCTTCGATGCCCCGAACGGTGTCGAACTTCAGTTCGCCCAGGTTTCTCCGATTGAACCCGAGGCGGCTGGCCGGCCGCCCGTTGAGGAGGATGAGCTGGTTCCGGCGGTACATGACGGACAGTTCCCGCTTGAACTGGAACACCTGCCCGAGGTGGATGAACTGGTCGATTTCGGGATGGGTCGCGAAGTAGCCCTCGTCGATGGACTGGCGGCGTTCGTAGAACCCCGACGTGAGCAGGAACGGGTCACGGCCGGTCACCCTCACCTCGATCGGCGCGAGCGCGATCGCCCGCGTGTTGAGTTCGACGCGGAATTCCGCGCGCTGGTCCGTGAGGATGTTGATCTCGGTCTCGAGGGGCGCGTAGCCGATGTGCGCGACGCGCAGGCCGTAGGTAAGCGGTGGCATCGAGCGGAACGCCACACGTCCGAGCGTATCCGTGACCCCGGAAACCGGCAGCGGGGAGAAGTCGATCTGCGCGCCGGCCACCGGCCGCCCGTCCGCGGCGTCGATGACGGAGAGGACGACGAAGGCCGCGTCCCCCATGTCCACCTCGAGGTCGACGAACTGCGACCGGTCGAGTTCGACCCTGCGCTCCTTCCCGCGCCGCGACCGATAGTTCGGGCGCACCCGGATCTCCCGAAACGCTTCGAGGCCGCAGACCTGGTACCGCCCCCGCTCATCCGCCTCGACCCGGACGTCCTCGGGCGTCAGCATCCCCCGTTCGGCCTCGTAGCGGATCAGGACCGTCGCCCCCGGCAGAGGAACCTGGCTCTCGTCGTCCCGGATCATGCCCTCGATGCCGACCTCGAGTTCCGCCTGTCCGAGTTGCCGGCAGGCGCGGAGGATCCGCTCCTCTTCCTCTTCCTGTCCCGCGGTCGGGGAGGGGGCGAGGGCGACCGCCGCCAGCGCGAGAGCGGCCGCCGGCGCGAGGAGCCGTGCGCTGTCCTTCAACTGCCGGCCTCGAGCAACGCCTGGAGGAGCCCGTTCCCGGCCTCGCCGAGACTGGTGGCGCCGCGGTTGTAGTTGCGGCCGAGCGCGACCCCGTAGCCGCTCTCGGGTTCGAACACGAGGTACATGTTGTACCCGGCCACGGAACCGCCGTGGCCGACGAACCGCACATCGCCGCCTCCCTCGAGCGCGACCGGGCGAATCGAGAACCCGAGGCCGTACCCCGCGTCCGGATCCTCGGGCGTCTGGACCGTCATCACGTCCCGCCGCGTCGCCGGCTCCAGGAGTTCGTGTTCCGTCATGCCCATGACCGCGGCCCCGAACGTCGCGAGGTCGCCGACGGTCGCGTAGACGCCGCCGTTCGGCACCTTGTATCCGCGCCCCTCGTGCTCGAGCGCCGGGAAGTCGGCGTTCACCTCGCCGTCCGCTCCGTTCGCGAAGCCGACCGCGACCCGCCGCCACAGGTCGGGGCCGACGATGAAGGTCGAGGAGCGCATCCCCAGCGGCTCGAACAGGCGGTCCTCGACGAGCTCCATGAAGGACGTCCCCGCGGCCCGCTGCAGGGCGTAGCCGAGCACGCCGTACCCGATGTTCGAGTACTGGTATTGGGTGCCGGGCATCGTGTAGAACCGTGTGTGGGGGATCGAGGCGAGGATCTTGTATCCCCAGTCCTCGATCGGCCCCGCCGCGGCGCCTTCGAGTTCGGGCTCCCGGATGAGGCCGGCGGTGTGGCTGGCCAACTGCCGGAACGTGATCGGCTCCATGCCGGCGGGCGGGTCTCCGAAGCCGGCGGCCTCGGGCAGGTAGTCCACCACCGCGTCATCGAGGGCGACCGTCCCCTCCTCCACCAGGTCCGCCATCAGGATGGCCGTCACCGACTTCGAGATCGATCCGGTCCGGTAGATCGTTCGCACACCGGCGGGCACGCGGTTCGCCGGGTCGGCCCAGCCGAAACCCTGCGCCCACAGCACCTGGTCTCCCCTGAAGACCGCCGCCGTGATCCCGCCGATGCCGTCCGCTTCGACGTCCGCCGCGATCTGCCGCGAGAAAGCATCGATGACATCCGCGTCCTGCCCCGTGGCGGCGAAGGGAAGGACGAGGAAGACGAGAAGGAAGACGATCGTCGCGGGGCGCGGGCGGGGCGCCGCGGAGGCGCGGGACGGGCGACGGTGGACCGGCATGACGTTCTCCTTGCGTGGCCAACGGGCGGTCGAAAACCCCCCGCCGGGATCGAATCCGATGCAAGGTCGCAGCTTGTCGCCCGCATCGGAACCCTTCAGGCTGGCGGTCGAACCCCGACTCGCCTAGTGTGGCGCCCATGTCGCTTCTGAAGAAACTGATCTTCCGGATGGATGGGGCCGCGGACAGCGCCCGGACCCGGTTCAAGAGCGAGTCGGGGGCCACCTGGGAGGCCGAGTTCTCGATCTTCTCCGGCACCACGCAGCAGTCGCCCCGGCTGCTCGTGATGTTCCGGAATCAGGACGACATCACGATTCCCCAGCGCTACAACCAGGCGCCGCCGGGCATCTCCAAGGTGCCGAAGCAGGCCGTGGCCGAGATGAACGAGACGGGACTCCGCGAACTGCTCGCGCGCTCGGTGAAGGTGTGAGCGGCCAGACCTTGGACCCGAAGACGGTGGACCCGAAGAAGGCGCTCTCCCGCACCTTCCTCGACGGGGGGATGGTCCGCTGGGAAGCCTACGTCTCGGGCGGCCAGCCGAAGACGCCCCAGGCGGCCCGCATCTACTTCGTGTGTCTCGAGGACCCCTTCGAGTCCCCGCGCTGGCTGTCGCACGAGAGTCGCAGCGTGGCCGAGGCGACGCGCGCCCTGGCCGGCATGAGCGAGGCGGATCTTCTCGAACTCCACTCCCGCTCGACGCCGCTGGAGTGATCCTCCGGGGAGCGAGACGTCCCCGCCGGGGGTTAGTTCACGGTGACGACGTCGTACAGCCGCTCGCCGGGGTTTCCGTCCACGCCCTCGTAGCGGTGCTCCACGAGAATCGACCAGGACCCGGGCTCGACGTTGTAGATGTTCGCCACGTAGGAGAGGGTCGAGGGCGTCAGACTGTTGCAGCCCTGCCGGCCCGACACGATGGTGACGACGAGTTCCAGTCCTCCGTCCACCTCCCGCAGATCCGGGGACAGGTAGTCGCACCGCAGCCGGCCCACGATCTGGCCCGAGACGCGCATGGATCCGGGCCCCCCGGCGGCGCGCGCGAACTCGGGCAGGGCGGATCCCTCGCTGACCACGGATGTGAGCATGTTACCCACGGTCGGGGAGACGCCGACCCCGAGATTCAGGCAGCCGGACAATCCGGAGAGGACGCAGACGACGCCGATCGCGCGGCGCGCTTGCTGTTTTCCCACGTGTTGCAAAACGAGACTCCGCGGCCGAAGAACCTCGAAAGAGTGACAGCGGGCGGGAGGCTCTCGCAATACCGGCGCCTGCGTTACTTTCCACGCGTGGCTTGGCGACGTAGCGGCGGAGACCGCGGGATGCGAACACGCGGGATGCGAACACAGCGAGACGGTCGGTCGGAGACGCAGGCTCGGAGAAGGGCCTGTTATCGGGCCGCGTCCTGCGTTCTGGCCGCCGCCGCCATCCTGACGCCGGCCGGATCCCGCCTGACCGCGCAGAATCCGTCGCCCACGCCTCCCCGGAACTTCGTAACGTGTCCGGCGGAGATGGATCCGTCCCTCACCGGCCTCGCGGGCATCGTCCGCGATACGCTCCAGGGCATCCTCCTTCCCGGGGCCACGGTCTCCGCGACCTGGACCGAAGACGAGGGACGGCAGCGCACCGTCTCCGTTGAGGCGGACGGCGAGGGCGTATATGTCCTCTGCGGCCTTCCGCCGCGGGAAGACCTCACGGTGAGCGCGGGGTTCCCGTCCTTCCGCACGGAGCCGACGCGGGTGAGCATCGAACCGGGCCCCCCCGCCGGCTGGGACATCCTCCTGGGCGTGGAGGAAGGCGTGCTCGCCAGCCTGCTCACGGTGCCGGGCCGAATCGTGGGCCAGGTGCTCGATCGGCGTTCCGGGCGTCCGGTCGAAGCGGCGAACGTCGTTCTCTCGGACACGTTGTTGGCGGAGGACCGGCAGAGAATGACCGATGGCAGCGGCCGCTTCATGTTCACCGACCTCAGTCCGGGCATGTACCGCGTGACCGTGGACCATCTCACCTTCGATCCCCTGGACCAGTTGGTGCGCCTCCCCAGCGACCGGACCGTGCAGGTGGACTTCGAACTCAGCGTGGACCCCATCGAACTCGCGCCCATCGTCGTCACGGCGTTGCGGGAGAAACGGCTGGAGTTGCAGGGGTTCTACGACCGGCGTGAACTGGGCGAGGCGATCAGCGCCGGGGTGTTCCTCACGCGGGACGATATCCAGGACGCCGGCGCGATCCGGGTCACGCACTACCTGGGGCGGATTCCCGGCGTGCGTACCGAGTGCACCGGAGGCGCGAACAACAACTGCACGATCCGCATGACGCGGGGCGCGCCGAGCCTGAGCAGCCGCGCCGAGTACGGGTGCCAAAACGCGAACGTCTACCTGGACGGCGTGCGCGTGATCCGTGACGGCGGCGGCGGCGATTCGATCGACAACTTCGTCACGCCGTCCGAGATCGCCGGGATCGAAGTCTATCGAGGCCCGAGCGAGTTGCCGGCCGAGTTCGGCGGGGCCGTGGGGCGCTGCGGCGCCATCGTCATCTGGACGGGCCCCGGGATCAGGCGGCGTTCGCCCTAGCCCGCAGCCGCCGGGGCCGCCGCGAACGCATGCAGCGCGGTGGCCTTCGCACGCACCGCGACGCGCGCTCCGCGGTCGACGCCCAGTTCCTCCGCGGCATCGAGCGTGACGAGGGCCACGAGTTCGACGGGACCGCGTAGCCGCAGCCGCACGAGCCCGCCCATGTCGCGCCGTTCCTCCACGGTCGCCACGACCAGGTTGCGCGTACTCAGATCCGCCGGGGGGACATCCGGAGGGCCGAGGACGAGGTCTTCCGGCCGGTAGGCGATCTTCACGGGCGTGCCCGCCGCCGCCTCGCCCAGGGCCACGAGCGAGGCGCCCCCGATGTCGACCGTGACCATGCGCTCGTGCGCCCGCGTCACGACGCCGGAGATCGTGAACTCCGCCCCGGTGACGCGCGCCGTGTAGACGTCCGCGGGATTCTCGTAGATCTCCTTCGGCGTCCCCGTCTGGACCAGCTTCCCGTCGCGCAGCACGGCGACCCGGTCCGCGAGGTGGAAGGCCTCGCCCCGGTCGTGCGTGATGAGAAAGACGCTCGTCGCCCGCTCCCGGGCGACACGCTCCAGGTCGTGGCGAAGATCGAGCCGTGAATCGGTGTCGAGATTCGCCGTCGGCTCGTCGAGGAAGAGGATCTCCGGGTCGAGAACCAGCGCCCGCGCGAGCGCCACGCGCTGCGCCTCTCCTCCGGACAACCGCGATATCGGGGCTCCCAGCAGGTGCGAGATCGCGAGTTGCTCGCACACGGCGCGGGAACGGGCGCGGGATTCGGCGCGGGGCACGCCGCGCAGGGACAGGCCGAGCCCGACGTTGTACTCGACGGAATCGCTCCAGAAGTGAGGGCGTTGAAACACGACGGCGGACGCGGCCCGGAGCGCCCGCTCCGCCGGTCGCCCCGACCCGCCGCGGAATGTGACCTCTCCGGCATCGGGCTTCTCCAGCATGGCGAGAAGGCGCAGCAAGGTGGATTTCCCGGCCCCGTTCGGCCCGAACACCGCGAGCATCTCGCCCTCCCGCAGTTCGATGCGGTCCACCTCGACGGCCGTTCTGCCGCCATAGACGCGGCGCAGGCCGGCGCCGCCGAGAAGCGGCCCGTTGGAGGCGTTCACGCGACTTGGCCGCGGCGGATCGTGCGCCGGCCGAGCAGGAGGAGCACCGCGTTCACGCACAGCGCGATGAGCATGAGGACGATCCCCATGGCGATCGCGACGTCGAAGTTGCCGCGCCGCGTCTCCAGCACGATCGCCGTCGTCATCACCCGGGTTTCGCCGAGGATGTTGCCCCCCACCATCATCACCGCGCCCACCTCGCTGATGATGGCCCCGAACCCCGCCGCCACCGCGGCCACGAGCGACGTCCGCACCTCCCTCAACTGCAGGACGATCGCCTGCCGCCGGCTCGCGCCGAGTGCCCGCGCCTGGAGCGAGATGTCCCGGGGGATGTTCTCCACCGCGGCGAGGCTCACCGCGGCGATGTAGGGCCCCGCGAGGATCGCCTGGGCGCCGATCATGGCGGCCGGCGTGTAGAGCAGTTGCAGGTCGCCGAGCGGGCCCGCCCGCGACAGGACGAGGAAGACCCCGAGGCCGACGACGACGGGAGGGAAGGCGAGGCCCGCGTTGATCACGGCGACCAGGGGCAGGCGAAACCGGAATCGCGTCAGCCCGACCGCGATCCCGATGGGGAGTCCGATGACCATGGCCAAGAGGAGCGCCGATCCGCTGATCTGCAGAGAGCGGAGGATGACGTTCCAGACGTACAGGTCACCCGACGTGATGAGCCGGAGAGCCTCGAGCAGCGGATCCACGAGCCGAATCTAGTGCTCCAAATCGTCGGCGGGCCACGGGGCGAAGCGGGCTTCGGCGCTGCCGCGCACCCGGAACTCCGCGATGGCGCGGCGTCCGTTTGCGGAGCGCAGCCAGTCCGCGAACACCGCGGCGCCTTCCGGCCGGAGCGCGGCCCGCGGCCCGAGCAGCGAGTAGATGTTGCGCAGCGACGGGTGGCCCTCGACGAGCGCCTCTAGGTCGAGCGCCTCCGACAGCATCGCGAACGTCGCATCATCCGTGAGGACGTAGGCGCGGCGTTCGCTGGCCACGTGCAGCGTCGTCGCCTGCCCCTGTCCGGACTCGACGTACCACACACCCGCCGCGGCCACGCCCGCCTCGCGCCAGAAGGCGATCTCGCGGTGGTGCGTCCCCGAACTGTCGCCGCGCGACACGAAGCCGTGTTCCCCCCGGGCGAGCGCCGCGAACGCCTCCGAGGGGGAGGCGGACCCGCGAATCCGCGCCGGATCCGAGGGCGGCCCGGCGATCACGTATCCGTTGACGAGGACGGGACTGCGCCCCGGCGCGTGCCCCGCCTCGACGAAGCGGGCCTCGGCCTCCGGTGCGTGCACGAGCAGGAGGTCCACGTCTCCTGTCCGGCCGAGTTCCAGCGCTTCGCCGCTCCCGGCGATGACCGTGCGCACGCGCAGTCCCGGATGGTCTTCGTTGAAGCGGACGATCAGGTGTTCGAGCAGACCCGAGTCGTAGGTGGAGGTCGTCGCGCCGAGCACGAACGTGTCCGCGTCGGTCCCGCACGCCCCGGCGCACACGCCGCCGCCGAGGGCGAAGAGGAAGGCGAGGGAGGTTCGCCGCCCGCTCCTGTCACGGCTGGCACGGACTGCTAGCCGTGGCGTATCCACCGCAGCACCTGCGGCAGGTTGGCGCGCTGGCCCTTCATCAGAATCCCGACCCGGAAGATGCGGCCCGCGACCCATGCCGCCCCGAGGACGAAGATTCCCAGCAGAACCAGCGACACGAGCCACTGCCACACCGGGACCGAAGTGGCGAACAGCCGCGCCGGCATCACCAGCGGACTGAAGAACGGCACAAGGGAGAGGATGACGCCCCAACCGGCGTTCGGACTCTGGATCACGCCCTGCGTCGCGATGAAGGGGAGGATGATCAGCATCGTGATCGGGAGCATCACCTGCTGGGCGTCGTGCTCGTTGCTGATCGTCGCGCCGGCGCCGGCGAACATGCCCGCGTAGAGCAGGTAGCCGAAGATCAGAAAGAAGAACATCAGCACGAGCGAGCCCCACGGGACCGGAATGCTCGCGAGGTCGATCCCCGCCTCCGCCAGCGTGGATGCCCCGGCGGTGAGGCCGTACACCGCCGCGAGCGCGAAGACCAGGGCCCACACGGCCATCTGCGCGATGCCCACCGCCCCGACGCCCACGATCTTGCCCAGCATGAGTTCCCACGGGCGCAGCGAGGAGACCATGATCTCGACGATGTCGGACTGCTTCTCCTCGAGGATCGCCCGCACGATCATCTGCCCGTAGATGAGCAGGATGAAGTAGAAGAAGAAGGCGATGCCGAAGCTGAGCGCCCGGTAGATGTCCTGGGAGCGCGCTTCGCCGGACTCCGTGACGTTGATGACGTCGAACGAGGTCCGCTGCAGCAGCGCGCCGGGATCGATGCTCTCCACGCCGATCGAGCGCAGGCGCGCCCGCACCGATGCCCGCTGGAGGGCGCCCCGGACCGAGCCCTCGATGACGGAAGGAACGCTGGCCCGCGCGAGCAGCGTCGTCCGTCCGTCGTCCGCCTCGGCCCCGCCTCCCCCTCCGTCCGCGTCCGGTGTCTCGCCCGGCGTCTCGCCCGGCATCTCCGCGGAGCGACGGCCCGCGCCCCTCGGGATCATCAGCAACAGGTCGTAGGACGAGTCGGAGAGCCGCGTCCGCGCCTCGTCGACCGAACGCTCCTCCATGTCCGCGGCGCGCTCGGCGTCGAGCGAGTCCGCGAGGAGTTCTTCAACGAGGAGGTCTCCGATGAGCCCGGCGGGGTCGGCGACCCCGATGACCCGGCGCTCCTCGCCCGCATCCGTCGCGCCCCTCACGGCGAGGAAGCCGGCGAGGCCGCCGAGCCCGACGATCAGCACCGGGAGGCCCAGCGTGGAGAGGAGGAACCACTTGGACTTCACGCGCAGCACGAACTCCCGGCGGATCACGGCCGCGACCCTGGGCGTGAACGGGTTCATGCGGCCGCCTCGTCGTCTTCGCTCTCGTCCTCGTGCGAGAGTCCGGCCTCGGTCGCCTTCTCGATGAAGATCTGGCGCAGCGAAGGTTCGATGAGTTCGAAGCGCGAGATCAGGGCGCCGCTGTCCACCGCCCGCCGCAGCAGCGCCTGGGGATCCGCCCCCTCCAGCATGCGGACCTCCACGTACGTGCCGTGCGCGGAGATGTCCTCGATGAGGTCCGGTGCGTCGAGGAAGGTGGGATTCCCCTCGAAGGACAGCGCGATGTCGCGCCGCCCCGCCGCGGCCTTGATGTCGCGGACGCGGCCATCGAGCACCTTGGTCGCTCCCGCGATCATGCACACGCGCTCGCACAGGCGCTCGGCGTCCTCGATGAGGTGCGTCGAGAGCAGAATCGTGGCTCCGGCCCGCTGGCGTTCCTGCAGCAACTGCTTGAACAGTTCGACGTTCAGCGGGTCGAGGCCGCTGAACGGCTCGTCGAGCACCAGCAGGTCGGGCTGGTGAAGGATGACGCCCAGGAACTGGGCCTTCTGGGCCATCCCCTTAGAGAACGTCTCCACCTTGTCGTCCGCCCGGTCGCCGAGGCCCACGGCATCCAGCCCGGACCGGGCCCGCGCGAGCGCCTCCTTCCGCTTCAGACCCTTCAACTGGCCGAAGAAGGCGAGGTGTTCCGCGGCCGTCATCTTCTGGTACAGGCCGCGCTCCTCCGGCAGGTACCCGATGCGTTGGCGCATGGCCTCGACGTTGGGAGAGCCGAAGACGTCCACGGAGCCGGCGTCGGGCCCGATGATGTCGAGGATGATCCGGAGCGTCGTGGTCTTTCCGGCGCCGTTCGGGCCGATGAGCCCGTAGATCGATCCGTGCGGAATCTCGAGGTCGAGATCGCGGACCGCCGTTTTCTTGTCGAAGCGCTTGGTGACGCCCCGGAGGCGAATGGCCGGTGTATTCACGGCCCCGATCATACGGACTGCCCGCACCCGTCGCCACGCAGCCGCCCCGTCGATATATTGAGGATTCCCCTCACTCTGCCGAATCCAACCCTCCATGGGGAGGTTAGATGGCGATCTTCCGCGTCCTGTACTACCGCGACATCACCGTTGGAAGCGGTGGCCGCATCACGATTCCCCTCGAGATGCGCGACCACATGCGGCTGACCGACGGCGATGCGTTGAAGGTTCGCCTCGAGGAAAGCGAATCCGGCCAGCGCCAGTTCACCGTCTGGAAGACGGAATCCAGCCCCAATATCTGACCCGAGTCTCCGGCCGCGACGCTAGCGGCGGTCTCCATAGTTGATGGCCATCGTGCCCATCATCAGGTCTTCGTAGCCGCACTCCACGAACCCGGCCGCTTCCATCCTGCGGACCATCTCCCGCTGGTCCGGGAACCTCCTCAGGGACTCGGGGATGTACACGTAGGATTCCGGATCGCGGTGGAGCGCCCAACCCGCCATCCGGGTCGAGACGTCGAGATATCCGAGGTAGATGCGGCGCAGCGCCGCGGAGCGCGGGTGGCCGAAGTCGAGCGAGATGAGGCGCCCGCCGGGACGCAGGCAGCGAAAACTCTCTGCCAGCGCGGCGTCCAGACCGGCGAAGTTCCTCAGCCCGTAGCCGACGACGACGCGGTCGAAGGTGCCATCGGGGAAGGGCAGGCGGAGCGCATCGGCTCCGACCCAGCCGGCGAGGTCGGGGCCCGGTCGTGCGCGCCCCACCCGCATCATCTCCGGCGTGAGATCCGCGGCGACGACCCGGATCTCGAACGCGTCGCGCGCGGCCCGGTCCAGCGCCCCGCGGGCGAGGTCTCCCGTGCCGGCGGCGAGATCGAGGACGCGATGGCCGGGGCGCAGGTCGGCCCGGGCGAGCAGCCGGCGCTTCCAGCGGCGGTGGAGCCCCAGCGACATGACGTCGTTGGTGAGGTCGTAGCGGTCGGCCACGCCGGTGAACAGCCGGCGGACGTAGCGTCGCTTGTCCGCCGGCCGTTCGATCTGGCCGGAGATGCGTCGATTGAGCTTCAAGGGGCGCCAAATTAGCGCCGGTCGTCCTCCTCCGCTGCCGCTCCGAGCAGGTCCAGGTCGCGCACGGTCTCGACGAGTCGGATGAACTCACCGCGATAGCCCCGCGGGTCGTCGCCCCGTCCCCTCTCCGCCAGCGCGATGACGTCATCCGCCGAGAGCCCTCCGGCGTGGGGCGAGTCCCGCAGCAGCATGCCGAACCCCGCCACGGCGGCGGCGAAACGGAAGCTCCGCGAGGGCGACCGGGAGCGGTCCGCGACCGCATGTGCCAGCAGCCGGCTCTCGGAGCCGTCCGGGTCCTTGTAGCGGACCTTCACGTAGAGCAGTTCGTCCTCGAACGCGCCCGGGGGCGCTTCCACGGGGGCCGGCGGCTCGGCGGCCGGCTGGTAGCGCAACGGATCCACGCTGCGGGGGACCGGGAGGCCCGCGGGCACGACCTCGTACAGCGCGGTCACCGTGTGGCCGGCCCCGAGCTCGCCCGCGTCCTTCGTGTCGTCGTTGAAGTCCTCGTCGGCGAGCAACCGGTTCTCGTATCCGATCAGCCGGTACGCGGCCGCGAGCGCGGGGTTGAACTCCACCTGTAGCTTCACGTCCTTCGCCACCGTGAACAGCGTCCCTCCCATCTCCTCTACGAGCACCTTCCGGGCCTCGAGGAGCCCGTCCACGTAGTGGAAGTTCCCGTTCCCGCGGTTCGCGATGCCCTCCATCTTCGAGTCCTTCAGGTTCCCGGTGCCGAAGCCGAGGACCGTGAGGAAGATCCCGCTCTTCCGCTCCCTCTCGATGAGGCGCACCATCGCCTCGTCGCTGGAGGCGCCCACGTTGAAATCCCCGTCGGTCGCGAGGATGACGCGGTTGTTGCCGTCCTCGACGAAGTGCTCCCGCGCCACGTCGTAGGCGAGCGCGATGCCGGCGCCGCCCGCCGTGCTTCCGCCGGCCTCCAGCCGCTCCACCGCCGACAGGATACGGGCCCGCCGGTTCCCCCGCGTCGAGGGGAGCGCGAGCCCCGCCGCGCCGGCGTAGACGACGATCGCGACCCGGTCCTGCGGTCGGAGCTGCTCGGTGAGCAGGGCGAAGGCCTTCTTCAGCAGCGGAAGCTTGTCGGGCGAAGACATCGACCCCGACACGTCGAGCAGGAAGACGAGGTTGCTCGGCGGCAGGTTCTCCGTGTCGACCGGGGGCGCCTTGAGTCCGATGCGAACGAGCCGGTGCTCCGGCTTCCACGGCGCATCCCACACCTCGGTGAGGACCTGGAAGGGGTGGCGGCCCGCGGCGGTACCCCGCCCGTCGTCCCACTCGTACGGGAAGTAGTTGATCATCTCCTCGATCCGGACCGCGTCGGCGGGCGGCCGCTCCCCCGCCTGGATGAAGCGCCGGACGTTGGCGTACGACGCGCGGTCCACGTCGATGGAAAAGGTGGAGAGCGGCGACTCGCCGACGCGGCGGAAGCCGTTCTCCTCGATCCGGGCGTACGACTCCGTGTTGAAATCCGTATTGAAATACGGGTGCACCACGGACGCCGACCTGGCGGAGGAGCTGATGGACGTCGGGCCCCGCAGCACGGTGAAGGGCGGCTCGCCCCGGGGCGTCTCCTCGGCCACGCCGGTCACGAGCGTCTCCTTTGTCCGCAACGTCGTCTGCTCGACGGCGAAGTCCAGCGTGACCGTCTCCCCCGCCGACACGGTGACTCGCCTGCTGGCCTCCCGGTAGCCGATCAACCGGACCGTGACGACCTGCTCCCCCGCCGGCACGCCCGGGAGGGAATAGCGGCCCTCCGCGTCGGTCAGCACGCCGATCGTCGTCCCGGCCACGAAGACCTGCGCCCCCGCGACCCCGGCGTTGGCCGTCGCGTCGGACACCCGTCCCTGCACGGTCCCCGTCTCCGGCCGGGTCCCGGACTGGGCGTGAGACGGGGTCGGGCCCGCGACCGCGAGGATCAGCGCCAGCAGGGCGCCGATCCGGGCTGGAGTTCCGAGAATGTTCATGTTCGCCATGGTCGCACTGTCTCCTGTCCAGGGCCGTACCCGGGGCCGCCGGGCGCGGCGAGCCCCCGCCCTACACCCGTAGACGCCACGAACGGGAAAAGGGTGACAGCGCGATCCGCCGCCGCGCCGCGGGTTCCGGCGGGCTGGCATGCCTGCCGGGGATAGTATACCATGTATACATGCCTCTGCCCCGCCCCCTCTGCACCCGCGTCTCGCGCGAAATCGAATCGGAACTCGAACGCGTCTTCCTCGAGCAGCAGTGGACCCCCTCGGAGGGACTCAGGAACATCCTCCTGGAGTGGCTCGCGCTGCAGCGATTCCCGCAGATCGAGTTCCGGGAGACCCGCGCGGGCCGGAGGGCGGCCCTGCGCGGCGGGCCGGAGGTATGGGAGGTCGCGGCCGCGGCCGGCCCCGGCCGGGCGATGAGCGCCGTCGTCGGCCAGCGCTTCGCCGGGACGCGGACGGAAGCCCTGGAGGAAGCCCTCGCCTACGCCAAGATCTTCGCGGACCAGATCGACCCCATCATCGCCCGCGAAGAACGCCTCGCCCGCCCGTGACGGGACTTTCGTGAGGGCGGCTAGACTTTCGTCAGCGCCTCGAGGAGGACGCGGGCCTTGTGGCGGGTCTCTTCCCACTCGCGGGCGGGTTCGGAGTCGTAGACGATTCCGGCACCGGCCTGCGCGTACACGCGATCGCCGACGGAGAGCAGCGTGCGGATGACGATCGCCATGTCGAGGCTCGTCGCGCCGTAGCCGACGTAGCCGGCCGCTCCGCCGTAGGGTCCGCGGCGGGTCGGTTCGAGTTCGTCCAGGATCTCCATGGCGCGCACCTTCGGGGCGCCGGTGAGCGTGCCGGCCGGAAAGCAGGCCTTGAACGCTTCGACGGCGTCGGCTCCGTCCGCCAGCGACCCCGCCACCTCGCTCACGAGGTGCATGACGTGGCTGTAGCGCTCGACCTCCATGAAGCGCGACACCTCGACGGAGCCGGGACGGGCGACCCGGCTCACGTCGTTGCGGCCGAGATCCACGAGCATGAGGTGTTCCGCCCGCTCCTTCTCGTCGGCGAGCAGCTCGCGCGCGTGCCGCTCGTCCTCGGGCGGCGTGGCGCCGCGCGGCCGCGTCCCGGCGATCGGGCGCACGGTCACGATCCCGTCTTCGACCCGGACCAGCGTCTCCGGGGAGGAGCCGATGAGGCGCATGCCGTCCAGTTCGATGAAGAAGAGGTAGGGCGACGGGTTGCTGCGCCGGAGCGCGCGGTAAAGCTCCAGGGGGTCGCCCTCGAAACGGGCGCCGGCGCGCTGCGAGACCACGACCTGGTACGCATCGCCCGCCACGATGTACTCGCGGATCCGCTCGACGGCCGCCTCGTAGTCGTCCCGCGAGCGGTTGCCGGCCACCTCCGGTGCGCCCGCCGCGCCGTTGCCGAGCGGCCCCAGCCCGTGCGGGTTCTCCAGGCCGCGCACCCAGTCGGCAAGCCCGTCCAGTGCCTCGCCGTACAACGCGGCCGGGTCGCCGCCGGGCGCGACCGGGACCGGCGCGACCGCAAAGGCGCGGGAATACAGGTTGTCGACAATGAGCATGCGCTCCGTGGCCATGAAGCAGGCGTCCGGCACGCCGAGGTCGTCCGGCGGCGCGTCCGGCAGCCGCTCGAGCCAGCGCACCGTGTCGTAGCCGAAGAAACCGACCGCGCCGCCCCAGAACCGCGGCAGGGCAGGGACTTCGACCGGTTCGTACCGCGTGATCCACGCCTCGAAGGCGCCGAAGGGATCGCTCGTGGCTTCGGGCGCTCCCCAGCCCGCGCCCGACGTCCACAGCCGGACCTCCGGACCGTCGAGCCGCCAGGCCTCCCGCGGCTCCGAGCCGAGGAAGCTGAATCGCGCCCACCGCTCCCCGCCCTCCACCGACTCGAGCAGGAACGAGAACGGCCCACGCCGGAGCTTCGAAAACGCCGTGACCGGCGTGTCGAGGTCGAACGGAATCTCGATGGCCACGGGCACCATCCGCCCGGGCTCGGCGAGTCGGGAGAATTCGGCAAAGTCGGGAATGACGGATACGTCGCTCATGCGCCCAAGGTAGCAGCCCGCGCCTGTGCCGGGGACCGACGCGGACACCCGTCCGGATCACCTTGTCGGGCGTGGGCTTTTCGTCTAATCTCTCGGAATCCGGTTCAATCCGGCCCGAACCCGTATCAACCCATGGCCGAGGAGCTGCTCGGCAGCCCAATGAGGAAGCGATGAACACCAGCGATTACATCTCTCAGGTCGACCAGTGGAGCGCGCACAACTACCACCCGCTTCCCGTCGTGATCGAGCGCGGCGAGGGCGAGTGGGTGTGGGACGTGGAAGGCCGCCGGTATCTGGACATGCTGAGCGCCTATTCCGCGGTGAACCAGGGACACCGGCATCCCCGCATCATCGAGGCGCTGCGCGCGCAGGCGGAGAAGCTCACGCTCACGTCGCGCGCCTTCCATAACGACCGCATGGGCCCGTTCCTCCAGAAGCTGTGCGAGATGACGGGGTTCGAGCGCGCGCTGCCGATGAATACCGGCGCCGAGGGTGTGGAGACCGCGATCAAGGCGGCCCGCAAGTGGGGCTACACCGTGAAAGGCGTGGCCGAGGACCGGGCCGAGATCATCGTCTGCGAGCAGAACTTCCACGGCCGGACGACGACCATCGTGGGCTTCTCCTCGGATGAGGGATCCACGTTCGGGTTCGGTCCCTTCACGCCGGGTTTCGTGCCGATTCCCTACGGCGACGCGGACGCGCTCGAGGCGGCGATCACGCCGAACACCGTCGGCTTCCTCGTCGAGCCCATCCAGGGGGAGGCGGGCGTCGTGGTGCCCCCCGACGGCTTCTACGCGCGGGCGCTGGAGATCTGCCGGACGAACGGCGTCCTCATGATCAACGACGAGATCCAGACGGGCCTGGGGCGGACGGGCAAGCTGTTCTGCGCCGACTGGGAGGCGGATCGCGGCGACATCATGATCGTCGGGAAGGCGCTCGGCGGGGGCGTGTTCCCCGTCTCCGGGATCCTCGCCAACTCCGCGATCATGGACGTCTTCCATCCGGGAGACCACGGCTCGACGTTCGGCGGAAATCCGCTCGGCGCGGCGGTGGGGATGGCGGCGCTGGACGTGATTCGGGACGAGGATCTGCCGGGCCGCTCGAATGAGCTGGGCGCCTGGTTCAAGGGAGAACTGGAGGCGATCGACTCGCGGCACGTGGACCACGTGCGCGGGCGGGGCCTGTTCATCGGCGTGGTCGTGCGGGACGAGTCGGGATCGGCGCGTCCGTTCTGCGAGGCGCTGCAGGCGCGCGGGATCCTCGCCAAGGAGACGCACGAGCAGGTGATCCGGTTCGCGCCTCCGCTCACGATCGAAAAGGCGAGCCTGGAATGGGCGCTGGAGAACATCGCCGAGGTGCTGGAGGGCGCGGCAGTCGCCGTAGCCTAGGCCGCCACGAGTCGACCGGCCGCGGCGCATCGTCGCCGCGGCCCGGCCGTCCCCCGGGTCCGCCCGCCGATTCCCCCTCCGGCGGTCCGCCCGATCCCCGCGCAACCAATCCCCGGTTGCCTGTGTCACCGATCCAGAAGCAGAAGAAGCGGAAGAACCGACGTGTACCCGGAGACCCCGGCACGGTGACGGAGCCGCAACTCATTCAGCGGCTCAGGGACGGAGACCAGGACGCGGCGCGCGCGTTGTACGACGCGCACGTCGACCGGGTGTTCCGGATCTGCTACCGGTTCGCGGGCGAGGACCATCTCGCCCAGGATTTTACGCAGGAGACGTTCGTGCGGGCGTTCACGAAGATCGACACGTTTCGCGGCGAGGCCGCGTTCGGGACGTGGCTGGGATCGATCGCCACGACGGTGTCGCTGAACGGGCTCCGCAAGGTGAAGCGCTTTCGCAGCCGCGAGACCGCGCTGCACGAGGATCTCCGCTCGACCCGCGGTCTGAGCGGCCTCGAGCCCGACGTCAAGGAGCGCCTGCACCGCGCCATCGACGAGCTTCCCGCCGGCTACCGCACCGTCTTCCTGCTGCACGACCTCGAGGGCTATACGCACGAGGAGATCGGGACGATGCTCGGCATCAAGGCGGGGACGTCCAAGTCGCAGCTCTTCCGGGCGCGCAGCCGCCTGCGGGAGAAGCTCGCGGACTTCGCGGGAGAATGGGCATGCTGAAGGATCGCATGGACGACGCGAGCCGCTTTGCCCGGTTCGTCCGCCGGGAGGCGGCCGACTACCACGACCCGCCGGAGCCCCCCGCCGAGGCGATGTGGGCCGGGATCGAGGCGCGGCTTGAAGCGCCGCTCGAGGCACCGCCGGTGCCGGATTCGCCCGGGATGGTGGACATGACGGGCGCGGTGGCCGGCGTTGGCGGTGCCGTCGATCGCGACGACGATCACCCCTTCGATGTGCTGGGCTACCACGACCCGCCGTCCGCGCCGCGCGAGGCGATGTGGGAACGCATCGAGGCCGAGTGGGTCGCGCGGCAGCCGGAGGACCCCGGGGCGCGCACGGCGGCTCGCGGCCCGCTGCGGCTGATCGTGGCCCGGACGTTCGGTCGGCGGCCCGGCCGGACGACCGTGTGGCTGACGGGCGCCGCCGCGGCTTCGGTCGCGCTGGCCGTGGCGCTCGACCGTGGCGCACAGTTGCCGGTGCCCGCCGAGCCGGAGACGGTCGCCGCGGCGACGTCACCGACCACGGCGGCACCGGGGACGGCGACGCCGATATCGGTCGCCGCGACCGACTCCGGGCCCCTCGCGCCGACGGCCGCCGAGGAGGCGCTGGCGCTTTCCGTCCTCGAGGAGCCCCTGGAGACGACCCGGCAGTTCGCCGCGGCCGATCCGCCGCAGGCCGCCGATCCGGCTCCGGCCGCGACGCCGGGCCGGCCGGAAGCGGATCCGCCGGTCCGCGCCGCCGCCGCCGAATACGACATGTCCCGGATCTCCCGCCACCTGGACCGGACCCACGCCCTGCTCGTCGCGTTCCGCACGGATATCGGAACCGACGAGTCGCAGCGCGACCTGGCCAGGTGGGCGCGTGAGTTCCTGGTCGAGACCCGTTCGCTGCTCAGCACGCCCGCCGCGGAAGGCCAGCGGGAGCGCGCGCTGCTGCAAGATCTCGAACTCGTCCTCGTGCAGATCGCGTGCCTCGGCCCGGACGCCCCGGACTTCGAGCGCGACCTGGCCCGCGAGAGCGTGGAGCGGCAGGGGACGTTGATGCGGCTTCGGTCCGCGAGCGGCACATGAAGCGGCACGTGAATGAACCGTATGGAGGCATGATATGAATAATCGCGTAAGACACCTGACGTGGACCGGGCTGCTGCTGGCCGGCCTCTCGATCGTGGACGCCGCCCCCCCGCGCGCCGCGCTGCCCGTGCTCGGGGCGGGGGCTCTCGCCGGGCAGACCGTCCGGCAGGAAGAGGTGGCGCGATTCCTCGAGGCGCGCCGCGCCATCAACGCGGAGGAGTTCGAACGCGCGGTGGCGCTCTTCCAGGCCGTACGAACCGAATCCCCGATCGTGACGCCCCGCTTCGAGCCCGATTCCTACTACTGGGAGGCGTTCGCCCGCTATCGCCTCGGCGACCTGGACGAGGCGCGGTTGCTGCTCGAAATACTGATGGTCGGATTTCCCGAGGCGCGGCCGCCTGAAGCTCGTCAGGGCAGTCGCCCAGCCAGGGAGGCCGGCCGGCTGTACCACGAAGCGCGGGCCCTGGGATTCGAGATCCGGAGCCAGCTCGCGTCTCAGGGCGACGCCGGCGACGCGGAGCGGCTGCTGCGCGAGGCGGAGGAAACCCTCGATGTCGCCGCCACGACCGACGGCTTTCGCGTGATGCCCATGCAGGTGGGGGACCGCATCGTCACGCTTCCCGTACGAGTGGCCGACCTGATGGCTGCGCCGGACTCGGTGGCCGCCGATTCGCTGGCCGTCTTGATGGGCGAGGCTCAGGGCGAGCCGGACGTACATGACGAGCCGGATGCACAGCACCCGGGAGCACAGCACGCGGAGGACTACCTCCGGCGCTTGGCGGAGTCCTCGGAGAGCATCACCGATTTCGAGCGGCAGGTGGCGGACTACCAGCGGCTGGCCTTGGACGTCGATCTGCTGCAGGTCGATTGGCAGCGGGCGGAATACCAGGAGGCTTGGCGCAACGCGTCGCAGGAGCGGGGGACGTGCGACGACGTGTCGGTGCAGTTGGCGGCGCTCGAAGCGGTCATGCGCTACGAGAACGAGATCAACCGGATGCAGGTGCTTCGCGATGTCCTGGCCCGTGACGACGAGTGTTCGCCGCGGCTGCACGAGGAGGCGGTCCAATTCGTCGCGAGACAGGGAACCCGGGAAGCCGAGAACGTTCTCCGCGGCATCTTCGAGACTCATTCGAAGAGGTCCGTCCGCAGGCACGCGCTGCAGGAAATGTGGCGTTTCAACTCCTGGGATGCGTACCAGGTGCTCAAGCAGACGCTCGAGGACTCGGACGACTACGCCATGCAGAGCGATGCGATCGAAGCCCTCCGCAGGAGTTCGTACGAGGGAACGACGACCGGTGCCGCCTGGATGCAGTACGGCCTCCGCAACGGCGCCGTGAATGCGCTCGTCAACGCGGCCCTCGATGATTCCAAGTCGGAAACCATCCGCAACGCGGCGATCAGAGCGGTGGGCCGTCGGGATGACGTGCGAGCCGCCGCCTTCGTTCCGATCTACGAACGACTCGATTCGGATGACCTCAAGGAGTCCCTGTTCCGGGCCGTGCAACGAAAGGTGCGCGAAGAAGAGGACATGGAGACGGCCGCCTGGGCGCGCTCCGTTGCCTTCGACACGGAGGAGTCCGAAGACGTGCGCGAGGAAGCCTTCACCGCGTGGGCGGGTCACCCGACGGTGACGGTGGCGTACCTCGCCGACCTCTACGGAGAGATTTCGGAGCCCTTCCTGAAGATGCAGACCATCTACGCCATCTTCGAGCGGGCCGATGCCGACTCCGAAGCCCCTCGGGTCCTGATGGAACTGATCCGCAACGAACCGGACCACGAGGTGCGGGAACGCGGCATCTACTGGCTCGGCCGCACGGGATCCGAAGAGGCGGTGGACTTCCTCCTTGAATTGCTGACCCCCCCGGCCGCCGATACACTGCCTCCTCCGGCCACCGATACGGTGCCGAAGCGGCCCGGATGAGACGCATCACAGGAGTCGACGTCTCGATTCCGGGTGGTTGAGACCGAGGCTCCTGGATGGGTGCGAATGCCATGAGACTCCGCCGCGTGGTGCCTGTTGCGGTCATGCTCCTGGCCGCGACAACGGCGCCGAGCCTCGGCCAGGTGATCGAGGGGCCCGACGGACCGGTCGAGTTCGTCGGGTTACAGGAGTGGACCGCGCGCGAACTCTTCGACGCGATCCAGGAACTGGCCCCCGACCTGCCGTTCCACGCCTGCGCGGCCGTCATGGAGCGCGACCTCGGATTCGCCGACGCGGCGGCCATGTCGTACCGCACCGCGGGGTCCGACGAGGTCTACACGGTCGTGGTCGGCGTGGAAGACGCCACGCGCGTCCGTCCTCGCACGATCGGCAGCGACACCCTCGTCCTGCCGGAGGCCCTTGAAAACCTGAAGGCGCTGGCGGAAGAGGACCCCCGGCTGCTGAGTCTGGCCGCCCAGGTGCTCTACGCACGGGGCGATGCCGACCGCACCGCCGAGGTGGCCGGGTGGACGGGAGTCGACGCCGAGGCCCTCGCCGAGGTCTGGAGCCTGCTCGACCGCGCGGATGGGAGGCGCGACGACCGCCGCGTCCTCGAACTGCTGGCGAGGGATTCCTCCTGGGAAACGCGCGAGATTGCCGCGTTCGTGCTCGGCAACTTCGCGGATCGCGACGCATCGTGGCACGCGCTCATCCTCTCCCTGACGGATCCGCAGGGACGAGTCGCCGCCATGGCCGCCGGCGTGCTCCGCGGGCTGACCGTCTCCGCCGACGACTCGCTGCGCCCGGTGGACTGGACTCCGGCGGAAGAGCCACTGCTGGCGCTCTTCGACGGGACGAACCCGTGGCACTTCGCCACGACGCTGCGGGTCCTCGTCGCGACGGGCGTCACCCCCGATTTCGGCCGACGGCTGGCCCGCGAACGACCCGATCTCCTGCTCGCCTACGCGGGAGCCGAACACCGCGGGACGCGCGCTTCGGCCATCGCCTTCCTCCAGGCCATCAGCGACGAGGACTTCGGCACGGATGTCGAGGCCTGGACCGCATGGATCCACGGCCAGCCGGACTGACGCGCAACCAAAGCCGCCGCTGACCGTGTCCCCGGTTCGGCAAGACTGAACCGATCCGGGGGGAGAGAGTCATGCGTCCGTGGTTCCGTGCAGGTGTGTGCCTTCCATTCCTGGCCTTTAGCGCCGCCTGCGGTCGGGGTGACGCCGCGGGCCCCGGTGTTTTCACGCCCGAACTCATCAGCACGGCGGCCGTACCGCTGAGCGAGAGCGAAGAAGTCGCGCTGCTCGCGGACGAGCGCACGGCCTGCGTCATCGACTCCTACGAAGGGCAGGTCCGCTGCGTGACGAGGGACGGCGGCGTCGTCGGAGTCTTCGGGCGCGAGGGCGAAGGCCCCGGCGAGTTCATCGATCCCACCTATCTCACCCGCGGAGAGGCGGGAACCGTCGGCGTGGTGGATACCGACCTCGGCCGCTTCACGGTTTTCGAGCCATCGGGCGCCTGGGTGTCGGATGTGATGCTGCCGGAGGTGTTCCAGCCCTTCCCGTCGTTCGGCGCCGCGGTTTCGGGCGTGTCGCTGGACTACATGGTGATGCTCGGCCGGATGTCCGGATCGCTGATGGCCCGGTACGACGTGGACCTCGCCTCCGGGGAGGTCCTGCGGCAGGAAGAGTCGCCGCCCGGGCCGTGGGACATCGAGTGCGGGCAAGTCATCCACGGCATCCCGGACCCGGCCGGGGGTTGGGCGTTCGTGGCCTGCGAAGGGCATCTGATCTTCGTCGGCGGCACCGGTGAAGCCACGGTGCTCCGCGCGCCGACGTACGTCCCCGAACTCCCGAACGAGCGGGACGTGGCCCGGACGGAAGAGGAACTCCTGGCCTTGAACCGGTCGCAGGGTCTCCCGCGCACCCCCGCCACCGACGAGGCGTTGGAGCGCTACCGCGCCACTCCGAAGAACTACTACCTGCGCACGGGCGAGCAGGTGTTCGACGCTGCCAACCGCTACTGGATCGCCACCCAGCGCGACCAGCACGAATGGTCCTGGCTGGACGTGTACCAGGATGCCGAATACATCGGATCGGTGCGGGTCCGGGATCGGCTCCGAGCCTTCGACCTCCTGGGGTCGACGCTGGTCGTGCTGGTCGACCGGCAGGTCGGTCCGGACGACGGCGACGGCATTCCCGATCGAGCCCTCGACTGGTACGACATCGCAGACCTCTCCTTCGCCCGGTGAGCCACCGCACACAGCCGTCGCGCCGCGTACAGACGCTGAGCCGCATACCGATCGTGGCGGCGATCCTCGCCGCCTGCGGGGGGGATCCCGGGCGCACCGACGACATCGGAGTCCAGGTTCGGGACAGCGCCGGGGTGCGGATCGTCGAGTATGCCGGCCAGCCGGTGGGCGAGGCGCCCTTCGGCCTCGCGGCGGAACCGCGATACCGGCACGGTGCGAACCCGGGCGACTACGAATTCCAGTTCGTTGACGCCGGCCGGCTCCTGCCGGATGGAAGCGCCGTCGTCGCCTGGTACAGCGGCATGATCGTCCTGAGTCCGGACGGCACGACGCACGAGGTGCTCGCCACCGCCGGAGAGGGACCGGGCGAAGTCATCTCCCCCCACGCGTTGTTCGTCCTGGGCCAGGACAGCGTCCTCGTGCCCGATGATCGTCTGTCCCGCCTCACGCTCTTCGTCGGCGATTCGGTCGCGCGCATCTCGAGCCTCCCTCGGGCGGGGCACTTCGGCGTGGCCGGGATCGGTTCATCCGGCGAGCTGCTGCTGTGGAACCGACACCCCGCCAGCCTCTGGATCGACATTGACACCGAGTGGCTCGCCGGGCACATGACCCTGTTCGATATCGAAACCGGCGCCCTCGACACCGTTGCGTCGTACGACCACTTCCCGAGGCAGCGGTCGGGAGAGGAATCCCCGATCATCCGGCCCATGGGCGAGGTCACGGTGGCCGCCGGGCGGTACGTCTACACCCGGTCCGACAGGCCCGAGATCACGTGGCGGCTGCCGGACGGCACGATATCCCAGATCGTGCGCTGGCGACCCGGGCCCAACCTGCTGGCCGAGGAACTCCTGGAGCACGGCGAGACCTACATCCGGATGCTCTACCGCAGGCACCGTGTAGGGTCCGAAGCCCGGCGCGAGGAGATCATCCAGGAAGACATGGCCGCGTATCGCGCCATGATCGGCCAGCCGGTCCCGTTCTTCGGCACCCCCTTCACCGACGCCGACGGCAACGTATGGCTGCCCTCCTACCGCCCGGCCTACCCGGAAGAGGGCTCCCCCTACACCGTCATCTCCCCCGACGGCGAGTGGCTGGGCACGGTCGAGGCACCGCCCAGGTTCCGAATCCTCGACGTGACCGAAGACCTCCTTCTCGGTGTCCTCCGCGACGACCTGGACGTAGAAAGCGTCGCCGTGTACGAGCTCATCTCCGCGCAACCAAGGCGTCGTTGATCGTGTCTCCGGTTCGGTGCGGCTGAACCGACCCCGCCTTCCTTCCCTGGACACGTCATGACAATCCGAGTGGCGCGAACGATGCGGACGCTGCGGGCCACGCCCGCGCTCATCCTCGGCTCCCTCTCTGCGGCGTGCGGCGGCGGCGGCGACGGTGGCGGCCTGCAAAGCACGGCGCGTGACAGTGCCGGGGTTACGATCGTCGAAAACCAGCGGCCTCCGCTCGACTCGCGGCTGGGGTGGCGGGTGGGTCTCGAGGCCACCGTGTCGATCGGGACGGCGGAGGGTGACCCTGCCTACGAACTCTTCCGCGTCGGCGGCGCGATGCGCCTCTCGGACGGACGGATCGTGGTTGCCAACGCGGGGACCGGCGAACTCCGCGTGTACGACGCGAAAGGCGTCCACCTCGCGTCGTGGGGTGGCCAGGGCGACGGTCCCGGCGAATTCGGAGCCATGGCGCCGCAGGGGTTGAAGCCGTGGCCGGGCGACTCGCTGATGGCCAGGGACCCGTTCAGCGGCCGGATCTCCATCTTCTCCATGGATGGAACGTTCGGTCGCGCTCTCAGACCGGAGGGCGGCTACCCGTCGGTCGTCGGACCGCTGCCCGACGGGAGCGTCTTCGCCGCCACGCTCACGACGTTCGAGCGCGGTGAGCCGGGCACCTCGGAGATCATCCGACCGGATGTGGAGTACGGCATCCTCCGAGCGGACGGGAGCGTGCAGCGGGACCTGGGCGCGTACCCCGGATCGGAACTGTACATGGTCAACACGGTCGACGGATCGCCTTTTCCCCGCCCCTATCCCTTCAGTCGCAATGCGTACCCGCTCGTCTGGGCGGATCTGGTCGTCATGACCACCAACGACCGGTACGAGATCCGCGCGTACCGGCCCGATGGGTCGCTCGCGAGGATCGTCCGCCGCGACCACGAGGCCCGCGCGCCGACCCGGGGCGACCTGCGCGACTACGTCGCCCAGCAGAACCCCGACCGTCCCGAGGCGCTGGACGCGGTCGGCGACATGCCGCTCGTCGAGGCCTTCCCCGCCTTCGCCTCTGTGCACGTCGACCGGCTGGGATACCTCTGGGTCCGGGAATACCGGCTTCCAGGAGAGCGGCACCGGCTGTGGACCGTGTTCGATCCGGAGGGCCGCGTCCTCGGCCTGGTCGAGATGCCGGGGAGCTTCTCCGTCGCGGAGATCGGCGAGGACTACATCCTGGGCACGCGGGATGACGAACTCGGCATCGAGTACGTCGAGTCCTGGCCCCTCGACCGCTCCGGCTCGTGAAGCCCCGAGTCCCGGTCGCGGTCGCGCTGCTCACGGTCGCGCTGCTCGCGGTCGTCGCCGCGTGCGCGGATGAACCCCCCGCTCCGCCTCCCGAAATACCGGTCTTCGAAGGGGTGATCGACCTCGAAATCGGAGAAGTCGAGGGGGAAGATCCCTACCTGTTCACGAGAATTGGCTCCGTCGTGGCGGACGACCGCGGGCGGGTGATCGTCGCGGACTACCAGACGCACGAGGTGCGGGTGTTCGAGGCGGACGGGCGCTTCGCCTTCCGTCTGGGAGGCCAGGGGGACGGTCCCGGCGAGCTGACGAACCCCTGCTGCATGACGTTCGGGCCCGATGGCCTCCTGTGGGTGCGGGAGAGCGCCCGCTACAGCGCGTTCAGGCTCGGCGACGACGGCGCGGAGTACGCGCACAGCCTCAGGAGCGTCAACGCCTCCTTCAACCTGGTCGCTCCGGTCACCTTCGACGCCGAGGGCCGGCTCGTGGACCTCGGCATGGCGGCCGGCGAAACCCGGCTCACGCGCTTCCACCTGGGTCCGGGCATGGCCGTGGACACGGTCCCGATGGCGACGGCCGAGGAGCAAGCCACCGGCTTCAGCCCGGTCGACATCAGGATTGGAGACCAGGCCGCCACCTTCTACCTCTACCAGCCCTTCGGTCCGCTGTGGATTCACGGGCACGGGCCGGGCGGCTGGTGGGCCACGGCCGTCAATGCCGGGTACGCGGTCACGCTCCACCACCCCGACGGGAGCACGTCGTCGATCGAGGCGCCGCTGCAGGCGCCCGAGTTGAGTCCGGACGAGCGCCGCCGCGCGCAGGCCCGGATCGACCAGGAGAAGGAGAGGTTCGACCTGCGCGACCACCCGTTCGGTGTCCCCGACCGCAAGCCGGTTCTGGCCGAACTCTTCTTTGACCGCGCCGGCCGGCTGTGGGTGGAGAAGACGGGGGTCGACGGAGATGAGATGCGCGAGGCCGACGTCTATCGCGAGGGCACGCTGGAGGCTCGATACCGCTGGCCGCGCCGCGTCGAACACCTCGCCTATCCCGCCTGGACCACCGAGATGGAACTCTACGGCACGACGCGCGACTCCCTCGACGTCCGGCGCGCCGCCCGCGTCCGCTTCACCCGAATCCCGTAGCGGGAGGAACGCATGAACGACGAACGCGTGAACAACGTCCGGAAGACGACGATCCTGGTTGCCGCCGCCTTGTGGGTCCAGTGCGATACGGCGTCCGGCGCCTCGCCTCAGGACTTCCAGGTACGCGACAGCGCGGGCGTCGAGATCGTCGAGAACCGCGGCGATATCCCGGAGTTCGGCCTGCCGGGGCCGGCGACGCTGCGCCTGGGAAGACAGGACGGTCCGCCCGAATACCAGATGTTCCGCGTCCCTGACGCCGTTGAACTGGACGACGGATCCGTCGTTGTGGTGAGCCAGATCGAACCCCTGATCCGCATCTTCGCCCCGGACGGCACGCTCCGGGCGCACTTCGGCTCGCTCGGCGAAGGCCCGCGTGAATTCGGTCTCCCGCAGAGGGTGTGGAAGGCGGGGGCGGACTCCCTCGTCATCTATGACTGGCGCAATCGACGGCTCGCCTACTGGACCGCGGGCGGGAGCTTTCTCTCGGTGAACCCGATGCGCCCGCTCCCGGCCGCCCCGCTGCCCGGCGGGCGCTTCCGGGACGGGAGCGTGCTCGTCACCAGCCTGCTGATGACGCGAGCGCGGGACTTCGCCTGGTCGCCGCTCATCGGCCTCCGCTACGCCGGGTCCGGAGCGCTCCGGGACACGGTGTTCAACGTCCCGGGATGGCACCTCGGACCCGTCGACGTCGCGGGGGAAACGCGGCTCATGCCCCGGCACTTCGAGGGTCTGGCCGGTGCGGCGGCCCTCGACGACGCCATCGCGCTGACGACGGGCAACGCGTACGAGGTCAGGATCCTCGATCCCGGCGGGCGCCTGACCCGACGGGTCCGCTGGACGGGGCGCGACCGGACCGTCAGGCGGGCGCATGTGGACGCGGCGCGGGAGGAGACGCTCCGAAGCGCGCCCCCCGAGCAGCGGCAGCAGGCGGCGAGGTTCTTCGACGCCGCGCCGGCCGCCGAGGAGTTCGGCACCGTGTCCGGACTCCGCGCCACCCCGGCCGGCGGCTTCTGGGTGCAGGAGTGGCGCCGCCCCGGGGATCCGGAGGGTGAGCGCTGGCTCGCCTTTGACGGCGCAGGGCGCCTTCTCGGCCGCATCGCGCTCCCCGCGCGCACCAGGCTGACCCGCGTCGGCGAGCGGCATCTCATCGTCATCGAGCAGGACGAACTCGACATCGAATACGTCTCCCTCTACCCCCTTCCCACGGCACTGCAGGATATTGGAGAACGTATGTGAGACCCCGGAATCCGGAGCGCCACACCATGCGGCACATCGTTCGCACCGCGTTATTCGCGACGGCGGCCTCTTTCGCTGCGTACGGCGGCGCACAGGGGGCGAGCGCGGGCCTTCAGGCGGTCGTGCGGGACAGTGCGGGCGTGACGATCGTGGAGAACGAGGCGCCGGCGGAGGACTCGCGGCTCGGCTGGCGGATCGGGGCGGAGCCCGTGCTCTCGATCGGCGCCGTCGAGGGAGACCCCGCGTACGAACTGTTTCGGGTGGCGGACGCGACCCGGCTGCCGGACGGAAGGATCCTCGTCGCCAACACGGGTTCCGGCGAACTGCGGGCATTCGACGGCTCCGGCACCCACCTGCAATCCTGGGGCGGGGAGGGTGAGGGGCCGGGGGAATTCAGCCGCGGCGCGCCCTCCGGGGTCGGGGCCTGGCCCGGCGATTCCATCGCCGCCTCGGACAGGGGGGCGAGACGGTTCACCGTCTTTGACGCGAACGGCGAACTCGGCCGCACCTCCCGGCTGCCGGATCCCTACCAGAGCCTGGCCGGAGTTCTGCCGGACGGGAAGCTGGTCGTCGTCTCCTCATCCGGGTTTCGCTTCACCGGTGGCGAGTTCCCGGACGGCCTGTCGCGGCGGGAGGTGGAGTACGCGGTCGTCGAGCCGGACGGCGGCGTGCATGCGACGCTGGGCACGCATCCGGGCAGCGAGTGGGCGGCCAGCGCCGAAGACATGTCCGTCCGGCCGCACCCCTTCGGCCGCAACCCGATCTCCGCCGTGTGGGGCGACCTGGTCGTGCTGGGCACGAACGACCGCTACGAATTCCGGGCCCACGCCACCGACGGCCGGCTGGCGAGGATCGTGCGACTGGAGCACGAGGCCCGGCGCCCGACCCGCGCGGACCTCAACGCCCATTTCGCTCGGCGGTACGAGAACCTGTCCGGCCCGGAACGGTCCGCCGCGCTGGCCGACGTGGCCGACATGCCGCTGACCGACGCCTTTCCGGCCTTCACCAGCATCCGCGTGGACGAACTCGATCACCTCTGGGTCGAGGAATACCGCCACGCCGGCGAAACGCGCCGGATCTGGACCGTATTCGACCCCGCGGGCCGCGTCCTCGGCCGCCTGGAGACCCCGCCGGGCCTGCGCATCTTCGAAATCGGCCCCGACTACCTCCTCGGCGCCACCTACGACGAATTCCAGATCGAATACGTCCAACTCTGGCCCCTCACCCGCTCCAACCCCTGAGAGTGCCGGCCCCGCCTCACTGATCAGGGACGTTGGCGACGCCGCCACCCGACGGTTCGCCGCCGCCGGCCCACGTCCAGCACCGAGCACAGTCCGGCCCGCGCTTCACTTCCACGACTTCCGCGTCGGAGATCAGTCGCCGGGACGTTCCCGCGGGAACGCCGACAGCTACCCCTCCGCGGCCCGGTGGTCCGTCCCTCCCTCGGCGATCTGCTTGATGGCGGCCCGTTCGATCCTGCCGAGCAGTTCCACGAGGGTTTCGGCTTCGGCCGGGAGCAGGTTTCGATGGATGACCTGCTTGATCACCGCCTCGAGCCGGGGCGCGAAGTCGACGAGCACTTCGCGTCCGCGCGGAGTGAGGGCCACCTGCGACGCCCGGCGATCGTTCGGGTCTGCGCTGCGCCGGACGAGACCCGCCGCTTCGGCCCGGTCGATCATTCGCGAGACGTGACTGGGACTCAGGAGCAACCGACGGCTCAGGTCGACGCCGCGAAGGCGGTTGCCGGGTGCCTGGTCCAACCGCACGAGCAGGTCGATCAGGGTCGGATCGTAACCGGTGGGGGCGACCGCGTTCCGGTCGATAAGCCGGCCGAGCGCGATCTGGGCCGACAGCATCGCCCCCGACGGGCGGAGCGTGTCCGGCGAGAGGATGCTCGGCTGCACGGGAAGGTCCTCCATGCCAACCACGATAGTCCCCTTGACAACGATTGTCAACGCACGCATTATGCGTGTGTAGGCAACAATTGTTTACGCACACAAACTCTGCAAGGAGGCCAGAATGCCCGTAGCAACCCGCGATCCGAGGACCGACCATCTGCTGTCACCGGAGAACTCGGCCCTCGTGCTGATCGACTACCAGCCGAGCCTGGTCGCCGGGACCCATTCGATCGAACGTCCCGTGCTCGTGAACAACGTCGTCGCCATGGCGAAAGCGGCGAAGTTGTACGATCTCCCGACGGTCCTCTCGACCATCGGCGTGGCCGCCGGCTACCAGGAGGACACCATTCCCGAACTCCGGGAGCTCCTCGCCGGCGTCGAGACCATCGACCGGAGCACCGTGGACGCGTGGGACACGCCGGCGTTCCGCGAGGCGGTGGAGGCCACCGGCCGGCGCAAGATCATCATGGCCGCGCTCTGGACGGAAGTGTGCCTCGCGTACCCGGCGCTCGACATGCTGCGAGAGGGCTATGAGATCTATGCCCTGTCGGACGTCTCCGGCGGCACCACCCTCGACGCGCACGAGCGCGGAATGCAGCGGCTGATCCAGGCCGGGGCCGTGCCGGTCACCTGGGAGGCCGTCATGGCCGAGCTGGGACGTCTCGGTTCCTACGACGTGGGCGGGTTCGTCGAGATCATGAACGAACACCTCCCCGGGAGCGTTCCATCCTCCTAACCCGGCCGTCTCGCCCCTCGGGCCATTTCCCGGTTGGCTTCGATCACCAGGGCGATGGCTTCGCGGAGGTTGGACCGCGCTTCTTCGAGCGAAGCGCCCTGGGTGTTGGCGCCGGGAAACTCCTCGATGAAGGCGATGTAGCCTTCAGGAACTTTCCGGAACACCGCCGTGCATCGCAGGTCCACAACTGACCTCCCGGCGATCTGGGTCGCCGACTGGGTGGTAGGGCGGGCGGAGCGCCGCGGCCCTGGCTCAGTCATGAGAATAGGTGTTACGGGTGCGGCGGCAAAGCTGGGGAGGCGGTATCTTCCCGCGCGAACTTCCTGAGCAGAGGAGCGTAGCAGGGGCGTGATGAACGGCATCGAGCGCGAGAAGGTCGGTCCGCTGACGTTGCGTCTGTGGGGGCTGTTGACGGCCCTCGCCGTGTGGTCGCTCTACCTGCTGACGATCGCGCCGACGACCGGGTTCTGGGACACGTCGGAGTACGTGACGACGGCGCACATCCTCGGGTTGCCGCACCCGCCGGGGAATCCGGGGTTCGTGCTCGTGGGGCGCGTGTGGACCGTGCTCCTCGAGTTCACGGGACTCCCGGTCGCGCTTCGCATCAACATCCTCAGCGCCACGCTCTCGGCCGGGGCGAGCTTCTTCTCCTTCCTCGCCGTGGCGCGCATGGTCGCGCACTTCCGCGAGAACCGGCACGAGATCCTCGTCGCTTCGATGGTCGCGGTGTGGATCGGGGCCACGGCCTTCACCGTGTGGACCCAGTCGAATCTGAACGAGAAGGTCTACACGCTGTCGCTCTTCGTCGTCTCGCTCGTGAGCTACCTGACGATGCTCTGGGTGGACGAGGCCGACTCGGCGCGCGGGAACCGGCTGCTCGTGCTCATCGCGCTCCTGCTCGGGCTGGGCTGGTCGAACCACACCATGTCGCTGCTGCCCGGCCCGGCGCTGGCGCTCTTCGTCCTCCTGCACCGCTGGCGCGCGGCGCTCAACCCCCGCGTCCTCGGGCTCGCCGTGGCGCTGTTCGCGGTCGGCTACTCCGTGCAGCTCCTCTTCGTCCCCATCCGGTCCGCACAGAACCCGATCATCGACGAGGCGGACCCGGAGTGTCCCTCGCTCGTCTCGGCGGTTACCCCGAAGGTGATCGACGACCGCTTCGGGAACACCAAGTTCTCCGTCGCGTGCGAGCCGCTCGCCCTGTCGCTGATCCGCGACCAGTACGGCCCGGGGCCGATCACGCAGCGCCAGGCCCCGCTCTCCGCCCAGTACGCGAACTACTGGCAGTACTTCGACTGGCAGTGGGCGCGCTCGCTACCGCCGGCCGGCCGGGTCGCCGCGAGCATGCTCTTCCTCTTCCTCGCCCTCGTCGGTCTCTGGACCCACTTCAAGAGCGACCGGAAGACCTTCGTCTACGCGGGCACCCTCTTCTTCACCGTCACGCTCCTGCTCGTCTTCTATCTCAACTTCAAGTACGGCTACTCGCTGTACTTGGAGGAGGTGCCGAACATCCTCCTGCACGAGGTCCGGGAGCGCGACTACTTCTACATCATCGGCTTCCAGTTATGGGGGATCTACGCCGGGCTGGGGCTCGTCGCGCTGTGGGGCAACTGGACGGCCCAGGCCCCGCAGAGGAGCGCGGTGCCCCCGGACCGGACGCGCCTGCCGCGGGAGCGCCCGAGCGGGTTCGGCGCGCGGCACCGGAAGGCGGCGCCCATCCTCGCCGTCGCGTTCGTGCCCTTCTTCTTCAACTTCGCGCGCGCGGACCGGTCGGAGGACACGGCGGCCCGCGACTGGGCGTACAACATCCTGCAGTCGGTCGAGCCGTACGCCGTGCTGTTCACGAACGGGGACAACGACACCTTCCCGCTCTGGTACCTGCAGGAGGTGGAGGGGATTCGGCGCGACGTGACCGTCATCGTCCACTCCTACCTCGGCACGAACTGGTATCCGAAGCAGTTGCGGTCGCTGACGACGCCCTGCGAGGCGGGGGTGTCGGCGGCGGATTCCCCGACGACCATCGTGTGCCAGCGTCCCTTCGACGCGGCGAACGCGGCGACCCCGTACGCGGCCGCGGCCGCGCCGGCTCCGACGCGCTCGATCATCGCCCTCAGCGACGCGCAGATCGACGGCCTCGCGCCGGGCATCGCGGTCGCCCGGGACACGGCGTTCAGCGTCTCGAGCGCGGTGACGGCGGCCGTGCGCGGCGGCGACTCGATCCTGTACCCCGACATCCTCGTGTTCCACATCATGCAGCAGTCGCTCGGGGACCGGCCGGTCTACTTCGCGGCCACCGCCCCGCCGGTGTACGGGAAGTGGGGGCTGCAGCCGCACCTCGTCCGCCACGGGCTCGCCTTCAAGCTCGTGAATGAGCCGCTGGCGGAGACGGGCGACCTCGTGAACCTGCGCGAGTACATGCCGAACACGATCTCGCCGACGTGGAACGACCGTGCCCGCACGGCGGAACTCCTGTGGGAGGTGTTCGAGGTCGAGGACGTGCTGGAGTGGGAGGAGTGGCCCGAGCCGTCCACGCAGTCGAGCATCCCCGCCCAGTACTACCTGGCGTACTACCTGCAGGGGATGACGGCGGAGCACCTCGGCGACCAGGAAGCCGCCGACGAGGCGTACGACCGCGCCGACCAGTTCGGGCGGCTCGCCGGCCTCGGCGTGCCCGGGAACTGAGGGCGGCCCGGTGAGCGGGATCGAACAGGAGAAGGTCGGCCCGCTGACGCTGCGGGTGTGGGCGCTGCTGACGGCCCTCGCCGTCTGGGCGCTCTACCTCCTGACCCTCGCGCCGACCACCGGCTTCTGGGACGCGTCGGAGTACGTGACCACGGCGCACATCCTCGGACTCCCCCATCCGCCGGGGAACCCGCTCTTCGTCGTCGTCGGCCGCGCGTGGGACGTGCTGACGGCCTTCACCGGCCTCCCGGTCGCGCTCAGGATCAACGCGCTCGGCGCCACGCTCTCCGCCGGGGCGAGCTTCTTCTGGTTCCTGGCCGTCGTACGCATCGTCGGGCGCTTCCGCGAGGACCGCCGCGAGGTGCTCGTCGCCGCCATCGCCGCCGTGTGGATCGGCGCCACCGCCTTTACCGTGTGGACCCAGTCGAACCTCAACGAGAAGGTCTACCCCCTCTCGATGTTCGTCGTGGCCCTCGTGAGCTACCTCGCCATGGTCTGGATGGAGCAGGCGGACACGGCGCGCGGGAACCGCCTCCTCCTGCTGATCGCGCTCGTCCTCGGCCTGGGGTGGGCGAACCACACCATGTCGATGCTCCCGGGACTGGCGCTGGCCGCGTTCGCGCTCGTGCACCGCTGGCGGGCGGTGCTGAACCCGCGCGTCCTCGGGCTCGGCGCGGTGCTGCTCGCCGTGGGCTACTCCATGCAGTTCCTCTTCGTCCCCATCCGCTCGGCGCAGAACCCGATCATCGACGAGGCGGATCCCGAGTGTCCCTCGCTCGTCTCCGCCGTCACCCCGCGACGCATCGACGACCGCCACGGGCAGAGCAAGCTCGCCGTGGCGTGCGAGGCGCTCGCCCTGTCGCTGATCCGCGACCAGTACGCCCCGACCCCGATCACCCAGCGCCAGGCCCCGCTCTCGGCCCAGTACGCCAACTACTGGCAGTACTTCGACTGGCAGTGGGCGCGCTCGCTGCCCCCGGGCGGCCGGCTCGCCGCGAGCATCCTCTTCCTCTTCCTCGCCCTGGTCGGCCTCTGGACCCACCTGCGGAAGGACCGGAAGACCTTCGTCTACGGGGGCACCCTCCTCTTCACCGTCACGCTGCTGCTCGTCTACTACCTCAACTTCCGCTACGGCTACTCGCTGTACTGGGATGAGGCCCCGAATATCGCCGCCCACGAGGTCCGCGAGCGGGACTACTTCTTCATCATCGGCTTCCAGTTGTGGGGGATCTACGCCGGGCTGGGGCTCGCCGCCCTGTGGAGGCGCCGGAAGGCGGCGCCGCTCCTCGCGCTCGGCCTCATCCCCTTCTTCTTCAACTTCGGCCAGGCCGACCGCACGGGGGACCGCGCCGCCCGCAACCTGGCGTACAACATGCTGCAGTCCGTCGAACCGTACGCCGTGCTGTTCACCTACGGCGACAACGACACCTTCCCGCTCTGGTATCTGCAGGAGGTGGAGGGGATCCGGCGCGACGTGACCGTCATCGTCCAGTCGTACCTGGGGACGGACTGGTACCACAAGCAGTTGCGGCGGCTGACCGAGCCGTGCGAGCCGGGCGAGTCGCCGGAGGACTCCCCGACGACGGTCGTGTGCCAGCGGCCGTTCGACCCGGAGACGGCGGCGGACCTGTACGCGGAACTGGACGTGACGCCGCCCGCGCGCTCGGCCATCCCCCCGCCGGGCCCGGAGATCGACGACCTGTCGCGATCGCTGTCCGTGCCCGAGGACTCGACCTATTGGCTCTCAGGCCGGATCACGGGCCCGCTGCGCGCAGGCGACGTTTTTTCCCCGGGCGAACTCCGCGTGCTACAGATCGCGCGGCAGACGCTGGGGGACCGGCCGGTCTACTTCGCGGCGACCGCCTCGCCGGTGTACGGCAAGTGGCAGCTTCAGCCGCACCTCGTCCGGCAGGGGCTCGCCTTCAAGCTCGTGGACGGGCCGCTCGAGGAATCCGGGGCGCTCGTCGACCTGAGCGAGTACGTGGGCGCCTCGGGGCTCCCGGTGTGGAACGACCGGGTCCGCACCGGGGAACTGCTGGAAGAGGTGTTCCTCGTGGACGACATCCTGGCCTGGGACGAGTGGCCGGAGCCCTCCACGAGGTCGGGCATCCCCAGCGTGTACTACAGAGCGCACGCCTTCCAGGGGATTTCCGAGGAGTTGCGCGGCGATCCGGACGCCGCGGAATGGGCCTACCGGCGCGCGAACCACTTCGAGCGGCTCGCCGACTCCGACTGACCGCCGCTACATGGGGCGGATGGCGCCCAGGACGGTGACGATCAGGATGAGGGCGCCGTTGATCGAGGCCACGATCGCGTTCGTCTTCCGGAACTTCACGAACGACGCGCTTGCCTCTCCCGCGTTGGCCGAGGCCTCGGCGGCGCGCGCGAGCCGTCCCGAGTTGGGGATCTGGACCGCGACCGCGAGCGCGAAGGCGCTGAGCCCCAGCACCTGCATCAGAAACTGCCAGTGCGGCGTGAGCTGGAAGACGCCGTAGCCGCCCAGCCCGGCGAGACCGAAGCCGGAGATCGTGGTCAGCAGCATGCCGAGGAGCCCGGGGCCCCTGAGCAGCCGGTGGCCGGCGCGATAGATGAACGCGATCACGTTCCGGTCGCCCGTCTTGTTGGCCCGGACGCCGAGGATCGCGAGCGAGAAGGTGACGCCGAACCAGAGCGCCAGGCCGATCAGATGCAGAAAGAGCATCACTCCACGCATGTCCATGCGCGCAAAGTCCGGGCGTGGTACACGCCGGTCAAGAGACCGCGATTGACGCGGGGCGGGGCCCGGCGGCAACGTCCGGCATGAGCACGATCGCGCAGACGCAACGGACCCCGCTCCCGCGAGCGCTCGAGAACGAACTCGAACGGGCGTTCGGCGACCGCTTCACGACGGCCGAGGCGATGCGCCAGCAGCACGGCGAGGGCGAGTCGTTCCACGCCAACGAGCCCCCCGACGCCGTCGTCTTCCCCGAGTCGACCGCCGAGGTATCCGCCGCCGTGAGCGCCTGCCACCGGCTCGGCGTCCCCATGATCGGTTTCGGGGCCGGCACGTCGCTCGAGGGGCACGTCGCCGCGAGACAGGGCGGGGTGACGATCGCGACGAGCGGCCTCGCGCGCCTCATCGAACTCAACCCCGAGGACATGGACTGCCGCGTCGAGGCGGGGATGACGCGCAAGGCGCTCGAGCAGCACCTGAAGGGGACGGGCCTCTTCTTCCCCATCGACCCCGGCGCCGACGCTAGCCTGGGCGGGATGGCTGCCACCGGCGCCTCGGGGACGACCACGGTCCGCTACGGCACGATGCGCGAGAACGTGCTCGGCCTCACCGTCGTGCTCCCGGACGGCACGGTGATCCGCACCGGCGGGCGCGCCCGCAAATCCTCCGCCGGCTACGACCTCACGCGGCTCTTCCTCGGCTCCGAGGGCACGATCGGCATCATCACGGAGGTCCTGCTGCGGCTGCACGGGATCCCGGAGGCGATCGCCTCGGCGGTGTGCTCCTTCCCGACGCTGTCCGACGCGGTGGATGCGGTCATCTACACGATCCAGAGCGGGGTTCCGGTCGCGCGCGTCGAACTCCTCGACGACGTGCAGATGGACGCGGTGAACCGGTATTCCGACTTCGATTACCCGGTGCGTCCCACGCTCTTCTTCGAGTTCCACGGGACCGCCGCCGGCGTCGAGGAGCAGTCGACCGAAGTGGGGCTCATCGCGAAGGAACTCGGCGGGACGGATTTCGAGTGGGCCACGCGGGCCGAGAACCGCTCCCGTCTGTGGGCGGCGCGGCACGAGGCCTACTACGCGTCGCTCGCCCTCCGTCCGGGAGCCCGGGGGTGGGCGACGGACGTCTGCGTCCCGATCTCGTCGCTCGCCGACTGTCTCCTCAAGACCCGCGAAGACATCGACGCGGAGGGCCTGCTGGCGCCGATCGTCGCGCACGCGGGGGACGGCAACTTCCACGTCCTCTTCATCATCGATCCGGAGGATGAGGAGGAGATGGCGCGCGCGAAGCGGGTGAACGCGCGCATGATCGAGCAGGCGATCTCGGTCGGGGGTACCTGCACCGGCGAGCACGGGGTCGGCTACGGCAAGGTCCCCTACATGCGGGCGCAGCACGGAGAGGCGGTCGACGCCATGCGTTCGATCAAGGAGGCGCTCGACCCGAAGGGCCTCATGAACCCCGGAAAGGTGGTCGCATGACGATCGGCAACGGTGGCGTCCGCCTGCGGGCCTCGACGCTCGCGACCGCGTGGCTGGCGGTCCTCGCCTTCGCGGCGTGCGCTTCGCCCGAGAGTTCCCCCGGAAGCGCGGACGCGGCCTCCGGGGCGGGAGGGGTTGCGGACCTCGTCATCCTCGGCGGCCGGGTCATGGATCCGGAGACGCGACTCGACGCCGTGCGCGACGTCGCGGTCGCCGGCGGACGCGTCACGGCCATCGCCGAAGGGGGCGTCGCGGGACGGGACACGATCGACGCCACCGGCCTCGTCGTCGCGCCCGGCTTCGTCGACCTGCACGCGCACGGACAGGACACGGTGAGCGCGAAGCTCCAGGCGCTGGACGGCGTGACGACGGCCCTCGAGATGGAACTCGGCGTGTACCCCGTGGCCGAATGGGTCGCCTCCCGCGAGGGGACGGCGCCCATCCACTTCGGGGCGACGGTGAGCCACCCGGGCGCGCGCACGAAGCTGCTCGCGGGTTTCGATGTCGGCCACTCGGTGATGACGCCGCCGGGCGAAGCCAGCCCCTTCGAGTTCGACGCGGTCTACGGAGCGATCGACGACGACCAGGTCCTCGAACTGAACGGGCTCATCGCGGCGGGCCTCGAGGAGGGCGGGCTCGGGATCGGGTTCGGCATCACGTACACGCCGGGCGCCTCGAGGACGGAGATCTACCGCGTCTTCCAGCTCGCGGCCGCGCAGGGGGCGCCGGCCTACGTCCACATCCGGGGCGAGAACTCGGGCGGCACGCTGGGGGCCTTCCAGGAGGTGATCGCGAACGCGCTCTCGACCGGGGCCTCGCTCCACATCGTCCACATGAACTCGAGCGCCGACGAGATGGCGCGCATGACGCTGGAGATGATCCGCGGGGCGCGTGAGCGCGGGGTCGACATCACGACGGAATCCTATCCCTATACCGCCGGCTCGACGCGCATCGAATCGGCCCTGTTCGACCCGTGGGAGGGCCTCTCCGACGAGGAATACGGCCGCCTGCAGTGGTCGGGCACGCCGGAACGGCTGAACGCGGGGAGCTTCCGGCGCTACCGGGACCTGGGCGGCTGGGTCGTGATCCACGGGAGGAGCGAGGAGACGAACGAGTGGATCGTCGCGCAGCCCGACGTGATCGTGGCGAGCGACGGGATCCCCTACCTGTACCAGGCGATCCACCCGCGCGGCGCCGGCACCTATTCGCGGGTGCTCGGCTACTACGTGCGCGAGCGCGGGGCGCTGAGCCTCATGGACGCGCTGGCGAAGATGACGATCCTGCCGGCGCAGCGGGTGGAGGGATTCGCCCCGGTCATGGCCCGGAAGGGCAGGGTCCAGGTCGGCGCCGACGCGGACATCGTCGTGTTCGATCCCGAGACGATCATCGACCGCGCCACCTACGCCGACCCGGCGGCCCCCTCAGAGGGCGTCCGCTACCTCCTGGTCGAGGGCACCGCCGTCGTCCGCGACGGCGAACTCATCCCCGGCGTCTACCCCGGCCGCCCCATCACCAGCGGCACCCGCTAGCCCCTGCTAGAGTTGGGCGAGGGATCTCAGTTCGTTGACGAGGGCGGTCCGGGTCTTCGCGTTGCGGCACAGGACGAGGATCGTGTCATCTCCCGCCACGGTCGCCAGGACGCCATCGAGATCCGCTTCGTCGAGGGCGATCGCGACGGCGTTGGCGCAGCCGCTCAGGGTGCGAATCGCGAATAGCGCGTTGCCGGGGCCGATGTCCAGCGCCAGTTCGCTCAGCGTCGCCGCCAGCATGCGCTGGGGGCATGGCGGCGTCGTGTCCCGCCCCGGGCGGTGATACCGGGGTCCGCCGGCGTCGGAGCGCTTCACGATACCGAGGCGCTGGAAGTCCCGTGACAGCGTCGTCTGCGTGGTTGAAATCCCCTCGCGCGCAAGCGCCGCCACGAGTTCGATCTGGCTCCGGATCGGCCGGGTGTCGATGATATGAAGGATCGCCCGCTCGCGGGTCCTGCGGCGGTCGGGCGTCATGCGAGCACCGCGTCCAGCAGCCGTTCCTCGAGATGGGCGCGCCGGATCGGCGGATCGGTACGCCCGTCGAGCCAGGCTTCGAGCGCCGCCACCTCGCGGTCGACCTCCTGCAACTGCTCCAGCACGCGCCCCGGTGCCGGCCCGCCGGGCGAATCGTGCGCGGCGACGGCGGCGTCCGGGCGCAGAGCGTCGTGCACGTCGTCACCCGCGGACGGACAGCACGCCCTCAGCGTCTCGAGGTCCAGATCCCACAGCTCCACGCCGCGTTCTTCAGCCATCCGTACCGCCTCTCCCGACTGATGGTGCGCCCTCCGAAACGGGACGCCGCGGCGGACGAGATGGTCGGCGAGCTCGGTGGCGGTCAGCATCCCGCCCTCGAGCGCGGCCTCCATCGCGTCCGTCCGGTAGTTAACACCCCGCGCGACCGCAATCGCTGCCGCGAGGGACCAATCCGCCGTGTCGAGCGTGTCGAACAGGCGTTCCTTGTCTTCCTGAAAGTCGCTGTTGAAGGTGAGGGGAAGCCCCTTCACCAGCGCCAGCAGCGCCGTGACGTTCCCGATCGCCCGGGCCGACTTTCCGCGCAGGATCTCGGCCGCCTCGGGGTTCTTCTTCTGCGGCATGATGCTGCTGCCCTGCGCCACGGAGTCGTCGAGTTCGATGAACCCGAACTCCCGCGTGGACCAGAGCACGATCTCGTCCGCCCAGCGCGACAGGTGCACCGAGAGCATGGCGCACGCGTACGCCGCGTCGAGCACGTAGTCGCGGTCGCCGACGATGTGCATGCTGTTGGCGAAGGTGCGGTCGAGCCCGAGCAGGGCGGCGCTGCGGGCCGGATCGATCGGGAACGAGGTGCCGGCGAGCGCCCCGGCGCCGAGCGGCGACACGCCCGCCAGCCGGTGCGCCGCCCGGAGCCGCTGCACGTCCGCGGCGAGCGCCGCCACGTGGGCGAGCAGATGGTGCGCGAGGCTCACCGGCTGCCCCCGCTGCAGGTGCGTATAGCCGGGCAGGAAGGTCTCGCGGTGCGAGGCCGCCTGGCCGGTCAGCACGCGCTGCAGCCCGGCGACGCCGGAGAGGATGTCCTCCAGGCGCTCGCGCACGTACAGCCGCAGCGCGACCGCCGTCTGGTCGTTCCGGCTCCGCGCCGTGTGGAGCCGCTGGCCGGCGTCCCCCACGCGCTCGACGAGCGTGCGTTCGATCCACGTGTGCACGTCCTCGTCCGGACCTTCGACCACGAGTTCGCTGGTCTCCACCTCCCGCAGGATCTCCGACAGGCCGGACAGGATCAGGTCGCTGTCGCTCCGGGAGAGGATCTCCGTCTCGCGCAGCATGCGGGCGTGCGCGAGGCTCGCGAGGAGGTCGTGCCGGGCCAGTCGGCGGTCGAACGGCAGCGAGTTCGTGAACTCCTGGATCGCCGGATGCGCGGGCGCCGCGAAGCGCCCGCCCCACAGCGCGTTGTCCGGCCGCGCATTGTCCGGCATCAGAACGCCTCATCCAGCATGGGACGGCTCAGCCCGAGCTGGACGCCACCGCACGCCCGGGCCGCTGCATCGGCTTCGACGAGCTTCGGACGGTCTCGACGGAGGCGGTCGCGGCCCAGTCCCGGCCGTCGCCGGAGTCCCCGCCGTCGCCGGCCGCTCGCGCCCGCACCCGCGCGGCGAGACTCGAGGGGAGGCCCCACAGGCGGACGAACCCGCTCGCGTCGGCCTGGTCGTAGACCGAGTCCTCCTCGAACGTGGCGAGATCTTCCCGGTACAGCGAGAAGCGGGACGTGCGCGCCACGGGCATCGCCGAACCCTTGAACAGCCGCACGGTGACGTCTCCCGTCGACATGGCGTGCGCCTCGTCGAGGAACGCGTCGAAGGCGGCCCGCAGCGGCGAGAACCAGAGCCCCTGGTAGACGAGTTCGCCGTACCGGTCGGCGATGCCGCGCTTGAAGCCTGCCGTGTCGCGGTCGAGCGTGAGCGCCTCCAGGTCCGCGAGC
Organism: Candidatus Palauibacter rhopaloidicola; assembly: GCA_026914155.1. Lineage (GTDB taxonomy): Bacteria > Gemmatimonadota > Gemmatimonadetes > Palauibacterales > Palauibacteraceae > Palauibacter > Palauibacter rhopaloidicola. Next base: position 170,923 of record JAPPGH010000017.1, read on the forward strand.
GCGGCGAGCAGGACGGTCCCGGCCGGCGTCTCGTAGACCCCGCGGCTCTTCATGCCGACGAGCCGGTTCTCCACGAGGTCGACCCGCCCCACGCCGTGGGCCCCGGCCGCCTCGTTCAGCCGCTGCACGAGCGCCACCGGATCCAGCGCTTCGCCGTCGAGCGCCACCGGCAGGCCGCGCTCGAACGAGATCGTGACGTCCTCCGGCGTGTCCGGCGCCTCGGCCGGGTCCACCGTCAGCTCGCGCAACTCGTCCGGCGTGGCGGCGGTCGGGTCCTCGAGGATGCCGCCCTCGAACGAGGTGTGCCACAGGTTACGGTCGATGCTGTAGAGTTTCCGGGGGCTCCCCGGCACTGGGATGTCGCGCTCCGCGGCATACGCGAAGGCGTCCTCGCGCGACGTGATCTCCCACTCGCGCCAGGGGGCGATGACGGTCAGGTCCGGGGCGAGCGCCTGGTAGGCGAGTTCGAAGCGCACCTGGTCGTTGCCCTTCCCGGTGCAGCCGTGCGCGACGGCGTCGCAGTCGAACTCGCGCGCGACCTCGACCTGGGCGGCCGCGATCACGGGCCGGGCGAGCGACGTCCCGAGCAGGTAGCGGCCCTCGTACACGGCCCCCGCCCGGAGCGCCGGGAACGCGCACTCGGTGAGGAACCGCTCGCGGAGGTCGACGACGCGGCAGGCGACGGCCCCCGTCGCCAGCGCCTTCTCCCGGATCGCGTCGAAGTCTTCCCGCTGTCCGACGTCCACCACGGCCGCGACCACTTCGCAGTCGTAGTTCTCCTTCAACCAGGTGACCATCACCGATGTGTCGAGGCCGCCGGAGTACGCCAGGGCGACCCGCTTCACGTTCTTCTTCGTGCGCGTATTCATGCGTCGATCCTGAAATGGCAGGTGGAGGCAATCGTTCAAGAGGTGGGAAGATATACAAGATGGTGAATAAATATGCAACAGGGAGGCGCGGAACGTTAGCAGAGGGTCAGCAGAACGGGTCAGTGCGGGCGATACGCCTCCACCCGGTCCGGATCCGTCTCCAGGCGCGGCCCGCCGATGAGGTCGACGCAGTCGGGCACCGCCGCGAAGACCGCGTCCAGACATTCGGCCACGGCCTTGGGCGACCCCGGGAGGGTGATGATCAGCGCCGAACCGCGCACCCCCGCCGTCTGGCGCGAGAGGATCGCGGTCGGCACGTGGGGCCGGGAGACGGCGCGCATGGCTTCGCCGAACCCGGCGAGTTCCTTCTCCAGCACCGCGGCGGTGGCCTCCGGCGTGACGTCGCGCGGGGCGGGACCCGTGCCCCCGGTGGCGATGACGAGGCAACATCCGACCGTGTCGACCAGTTCGACCAGCGTCGCCTGGATCAGCTCCTCCTCGTCCGGAATGACGCGCGCGTCCGCTTCCCAGGGCGACGTGAGGACTTCAGTGAGATATGCCTTGACCGCCGGACCGCCCCGGTCTTCGTATTCTCCCCGGGCGGCGCGGTCCGAAACCGAGACGATGCCGATCCGCGCGACGACGGCGCTTGGCCCTGTCGATGAATTGTCCATGGCCCGAATATGGGCCGCCGCACCCGTTTTTCACTAGGTTGGGCGGCTCACGGAACCGATTGGACGCCAAGACCCCGGTAAGGTTGACGAACATATGACGAAGATGCTCGACGTGGCCCCGCTGGCCGACGTGCAGGCTCATCCCGACACGCGCAGGGTGCCGATCAGTCGGGTGGGCGTACAGAACGTCCGCTTTCCCATCTCGGTGCGGGACCGCCGGAAGACGGCCCAGCACACGATCGCCAACATCGACATGTCCGTAGACCTTCCCCACGACTTCAAGGGAACCCACATGAGCCGCTTCATGGAGATCCTCAATTCGTACGATGATGAGATCTCGGTGGAAGCGCTGCCCGCCATCCTGCGCACGATGCGTGAGCGTCTCCATGCCGAGACCGCCCACCTCGGCATCTCCTTCCCATACTTCGTGGAGAAGGAGGCGCCCGTGACCGGCGCGGTGGGCCTGCTGTCGTACGACTGCGCCTTCGACGCCTCCAGCGGAGCGGAGGACGACTTCATCCTCACGGTCAAGATTCCCGTGACCACGCTGTGTCCCTGTTCCCGGGAGATCAGCGCGCGCGGGGCGCACAACCAGCGCAGCATCGTCACCGTCAAGACGCGCTTCACGGGGCGGCTCTGGATCGAAGACATCGTGGCGCTGGTGGACGCATCGGCCTCGTGCGAGCTCTATCCGGTGCTGAAGCGGGCCGACGAGAAGTGGGTCACGGAGCACGCGTACGACAATCCGCGCTTCGTCGAGGACCTGGTCCGGGAGGTCACGCTCCGTCTCCGCGAGCTGCGCCAGGTGACATGGTTCAGCATCCACGTGGTCAACTTCGAGTCGATCCACGAGCACGACGCGTACGCGCAGGTGGAGGAGCCCGCCCGAGACGCGAACTGAGCTTCTAGACCCGCACGGCCAGCCCGTCGTGGAGGGCGGTGCGGTAGGCCTTGAACGCCGGCACGAAGCCCATCAGGAATCCGGCCGTCACCACGGCGCCGAGAAGGAGCAACTCGATGGGGCCGGGCGGCCGGATCGGGATGAAGAGCCCCACCTGCGCCTCGACAATCGACTGCCCGGCCGCGAGCAGCCCGTACACGAGTGCGAGTCCCGCGAGCGCCCCCGCCGCTGACAGGCACACGGACTCGAGCACTAACAGGGCGAGGATCCGGTTCGGTCCGGCTCCGACGGCGCGCAGGATTGCCATCTCCCGCCGACGCTCGTTGAGCGACGTGTAGAGCGAGACCAGCATCCCCAGCAGTCCCACCAGGACGACGAAGATGGCCACCAGGCGGAGGCCGGTCTCGGCGTAGCCCAGGCCCTGCCACATCTCGTTCAGCGCGACTCCGGGGAGCACGGCCATCATCGGCTCGTCCTCGAAGTCGTTGATGTCACGCTGCAACTGGAGCACGTCCCGGCGGTCGGTCGTGCCCACGAAGAACGAGGTCACCTGCGAGATTTCGACATCCTCGATCGAGATGTCCTCCGCATGGACGTGCCCGTCGTCCGCGGGGGCCGCCTCGGCCTCGTCGTCATGGGCGTGCTCATCTTCGTCGTGGGCGTGGCCGTCGTCTTCGTCGTGGGCGTGGTCGTCTTCGTCGTGGGCTGCCTCGGCCTCGTCGTCGTGGGCGTGGCCGTCGTCCGCGGGGGCCGCTTCGGCCTCGTCGTCATGGGCGTGGCCGTCGTCGGCGGGGGCCGCTTCGGCCTCGTCGTCCGGCGCCGGCGGGGCGCCGTCCTCCCAGTGGATCGCCTCCATGCCCTCGAGGGTCACGTAGATGGCGCGGTCGACGGGCGTGAACGTCTTGTCGAGGATGCCTACCACCGTGAAGGGCATGTGGTCGTGGGTGATGAAGCCCAGTTCGCCGAGCCCGTGCGTCACCGAAACCTCGTCGCCGAGCGCGTAGTTCAACTCGGCAGCCACGTCCGCGCCCAGCGTCACGTCGAACAGGTCCGCGTTCGGCCGGCCCTCCGCCAGCGCGATTTCCTGACCTCCGCGGTAGCGGTAGTGCCGATAGAAGTCCTCGTTCGTGCCGACGACCCGGAATCCCCGGTGGCTGTCCCCCAGGCTGTAGGGGATGGTCCACTCGACCGCGGGGTGCTCCGCCCACTCCCTGTAGGCCTCCCACGAGACGTTCTCCGTCGGCGCTCCCATGCCGAAGACCGAATACAGCAGCAACTGGATCGTGCCGCCCTTGGTGCCCACGATCAGGTCGGTCTGGCTGATCGTGTTCGAGAAGCTCTCCCGCATGCCCACGCGCACGTTCTCGACGCCGATCAGGAGGGCGAAGCTGAGGGCGATGGATCCCACGGTGAGCGAGGTGCTGAAGGCGCGGTTGCGGAGCGACTTGAGGGCGAGGTCCAGGACCAGCATCAGAGTACCGCCTTGTTCACGTCGGGGAGCGAGATGGTGCGGGAGAACATGCCCTCCAGCGTGCGGTCGTGGCTCACGAACACGAGCGTGGAGCCGGCGCGCTCGCACTCCTGGAAGAGCAGCCGGAGGAAGGCCTCCCGGCGGTCGAAGTCCAGGGAGGAAGTGGGTTCATCGGCCACGATGATCTCGGGCGACCCGATGAGCGCGCGGCAGGCCGCCACCCGCTGCTGCTGGCCCACCGAGAGTTCCGTCACCGGCTTCTTCAGCAGATCTCCGATGTGAAGATGATCGGCCAGCAGCGCGGCGGTCTCCTTCACGCCCGCGCCGTCCAGCCGGGCCCGGCGTTTCGCGTCCATGCGCGCGGGGAGCGCGATGTTGTCGAGCACCGACAGGTAGGGGATGAGGTTGAACATCTGGAAGACGTAGCCGATGTGCTCCGCCCGGAAGGCGTCCCGCCGGGCGCCGGAGAGCGACGCGAGATCCTGGCCGAGTACCCGGACCTCGCCTTCCGTCGCTGCCAGGACCCCCGCCAGCACGCCGAGCAGGGTGGTCTTGCCGCTCCCGCTCGGACCGAAGAGGAACGCGCGCTCCCCCCGCTTGAGGGCCATCTCGCCGATGTCCAGCACCCAGGGGCCGCGGCCGTAGCGGAAGCGCAGGCCCCGGACATCGATGGCAAGGCTCATCCGGTCAATGCGGTCGGCGGCCGCGTCCTCGCGGATCAGGGACCGTACGGATAGACCTGCTGGCCGGAGAGGGTGAAGCCGACGTAGCCGTACACGCTCTCCGTCAGTTCGATCTCGAGCACGCCCTCGACCCACACCGGGTTCCACCCGTCCAGCTTCGCCCGCTTGCCCTCATCCATCTCGATGTAGACGAGCTGGTTGGGCGGGGGAGGCGGCGTGTGGATGCAGGCCCCGACATAGGGCACGAGGAGAAACTCCGTGGCCGAGGACGCCCAGTCTTCGAGCGGTACCGTGAACCCGGGGATCTTGACGAGCTTGCCCGCGAGCGCCGCCAGCTCCTCGCTCGGTTCGCCGGTGCGGTAGTCGAGGCTGGCCAGGAGGCGCCAGCCCACCTCGGTCGGCTCGTCGTCGGCCGCTGCGGCCGGGGTTGTGTCGGCCGGAGGCTCCGTGACGGCTTCCGGAGGGCCGCCCGCGCCGGCAAGCGTCACCACGAGCAGCATGGCGGCGGCTGTCGAGAGAAGTCTGCGGCTCGCGTCGATCATCAAAAAACTCCGGCTGTCAAAGTCCTCGGTTCGCTCGGTTCGCTCCCGCGCTCGATCCCGCGTTGTCCTGCCGGTCATCCGCGGAAGCCGGCCGCGACAGCGTGGGATACTTGATGCCCAGTTGATCAAGATACGTGTCGAAGCGCGTCTCGTCATAGTAGTACGGCTCCAGGAGCGGACGGAACGTGTTCATGATCTCCCGGTTGAGGTCGATCGGAGGCGGGTCGTCCGGGCCGATGAAGGGAATGTACTCCACGCCCGCGGTCTGTTCCTCCCGGAAGTAGGTCCAGGCTTCGTCGACCCGTTCCGGCTGCGCGAAGAGCTGGAGCGCGGTGCGGGCCATGACGCGCGCGCCGGCGACGGCGCCCTTGTGCGCGATCGGGGTGGCCATCGCCATGGCGCTCGACCAGTGGTGGCCCGGAAGTCCAGGCACGTTCGACGGGAAGCGCAGGGTCACCGTCGGCACGTTCCACGAGATGTCGCCGATGTCGTCGGATCCGCCGCTGCGGCGCGGCCCCGGCTCGCCCAGGGGCGAGAGGGCGATCGGCATCCCCGACGGGACGCTTCCCACCGATTTCTGCACCGCGCTCGCGAAGTCGTGGTCGTCCTCGGTCCATTCCGGAAGCCCGACGTCCTCGATGTGTTCGTACATCGTTTCGGCCACGACCTTGTTGAAGTGGCGGGGCCAGGCGGCGCCGATGATCCGGTACGACATCTCGGTGTCGGTCATCAGCGCCGCGCCTTCCGCGATGCGGATGGCCGTGTCGAAGTTGCGCTTGATATCCTCGTAGTCCATTTCGCGGATGAAGTACCAGACCGAAGCGCTCGGCGGCACGACGTTCGGCTGGTCGCCGCCGTCGCTGATCACATAGTGGGAGCGCTGGTCGGGTCGCAGGTGCTCGCGCCGGAAGTTCCAGGCCACGTTCATCAGTTCGACCGCGTCGAGCGCGCTGCGGCCCCGCCAGGGAGCGCCCGCGCCGTGGGCGGCCTCGCCCTCGAAGGTGAACTCCACGGAGACGAGCCCGGTGCCGCTCCCCTGGCCCCAGCTCACCGCCAGGTTGCTGCCCACGTGCGTGAAGAGGGTGACGTCGATGTCCTCGAGATAGCCGTCCCGCACGTACCAGGCCTTGGAGCCCAACTGCTCCTCGGCGACGCCGGGCCAGAGCACGAGCGTCCCCTCGATGCCCTCGGCCTCCATGACGTCCTTCAGCGCGAGCGCCGCCACGACGTTCACCGCCTGCCCGGAGTTGTGGCCTTCGCCGTGGCCGGGCGCGCCCGGAATCAGGGGGTCGTGATAGGCGACGCCGGGCTTCTGGTTGGCCTTCGGGATGCCATCGATGTCGGACCCGAAGGAGATGACCGGCGACCCGCTGCCCCAGCGCGCGAACCAGGCGGTCGGGATGCCCGAGGGCGCGTGCTCGACCGTGAAGCCGTTCTCTTCCAGGATCCCGGTGATGTAGGCCGAGGTTTCGATCTCCTGCTGCCCCAGTTCGGAGAAGGAGAAGATCTTGTCGACCATGACCTGGGCCAGCTTGGCGCGCTCGAGCACGCCCGCCTCCACGCGGGCCACGAGGGGCGCCAGTTCATCGTCGGGGAGGCCCTGCGCGGCCGCCGTGGCGGCGGGGGCGCTGAGCAGGGCGACCAGCGTCGCTGCCAGCGTGCGTTGGCTCATCTTACCCATTCATTTTCCCTTTGAGGTACCCGGAAGAAGGGACCGAAAGGCAATACCCCGTAGGATAAGTGCGGGCGGCCCGCGTCGGAAAGTGGGACGTCGCCCGCCGGAAGCGGCGTTCCGGCGCCCGACGAGACGTTCCCGCGGGAACGTCAGACGGAGCGGGTTATCGCGCCTGGAGGCTGTGGACCGTGTGCCGGCGGTGGCGGAGGGCGATGATCGCGTCGGCGGCGGCGGATGCCGCGGAGAGCGTCGTCGTGTAGGGCACGCGGCGCGAGACGGCGGCGCGGCGGATCATATAGTCGTCGTACTGGGCGTGCTTGCCGAGCGGCGTGTTCAGGAGCAGTTGGACGTCGCCCGAGACGATGCGGTCGAGGAGGTTCGGACGTCCCTCGTGGACCTTGAGGATGCGCTCGCACGGCACGCCGCGGCCGCGCAGATACCGGGCCGTCCCCTCCGTGGCGAAGATCGAGAAGCCCAGTTCGTGGAAGCGGCGCGCGATCGGGACCATGTTCGGCTTGTCCTGGTCGTGCACCGTGATCGCGACGGCCCCCTCCGTCGGCAGCCCCTGGTAGACGGAGATCTGGGACTTCGCGAACGCGAGCCCGAAGCTGTCCGCGTATCCCATGACCTCGCCCGTGGACCGCATCTCCGGCCCGAGCACGGTGTCCGCATCCGGGATCTTGTCGAAGGGGAGCACGGCTTCCTTCACGGAGACCTGGTGCGGGACGAGTTCGTCCCCGAGCCCGAGGTCGGCGAGCTTCACGCCGGCCAGCACCCGAGCGGCCACGCGCGCGAGCGGGACCCCGGTCGCCTTGCTCACGAAGGGCACCGTCCGACTCGCGCGCGGATTGACCTCGAGCACGTAGACCGTCTTCTCGTGCACGGCGAACTGCACGTTGATGAGGCCCCGGACGTCCAGCGCGAGCGCGAAGTCCCGCGTGAAGCGGCGCATGGCCTCCATGTCCACGTCGCGCAGGAGGTACGGCGGCAGGACGCAGGCGGAGTCGCCGGAGTGCACGCCGGCGTCCTCGATGTGCTGCATGATCCCGCCGATGAGGACCGTCTCCCCATCGCACACCGCGTCAACGTCCGCCTCGAAGGCGTCCTCCAGGAACCGGTCCAGGAGCACGGGATGTTCTGGAGAGGCCTGCACGGCGCGCGCGAAGTATTCCCGCAGCGAGACCGGGTCGTACACGATCTCCATGGCGCGGCCGCCGAGCACGTAGCTGGGCCGGACGAGGACGGGGTACCCGATGTCCTCCGCGATCTGAAGCGCCTCCTCGATGCTCGTCGCGGTGCCGCCGGGCGGCATCGGCACGCCGAGTTCGCGGCAGAGTTCGTCGAAGCGGCGGCGGTCCTCGGTGCGGTCGATCGACTCGACGCTCGTCCCGAGGATGGGGACGCCGAGTTGCTCGAGCTTGCGCGCGATCGTCAGCGGCGTCTGCCCCCCGAACTGGACGATGACGCCCTCCGGCTTCTCCTGCTCCACGATGGCGAGCACGTCCTCCACCGTGAGCGGCTCGAAGTAGAGCTTGTTCGAGATGTCGAAGTCGGTGGAAACGGTCTCGGGATTCGAGTTGATCATGATCGTCTCGAACCCCTCGTCGCGGAGCGCGAGCGAAGCGGAGACGCAGCAGTAGTCGAACTCGATGCCCTGGCCGATGCGGTTGGGGCCGCTGCCGAGGATGATGATCTTCCGCCGGTCCGAACGCTCGGATTCGTTCTCGTCCTCGTAGGTCGAGTAGAGGTACGGCGTGGCGGCGGGGAACTCGCCTGCGCAGGTGTCCACCGTCTTGTAGACGGGCCGGTGCCCCGCGGTCTGGCGCACCTCCCGCACCTCGGCCTCCGGGATGCCGCGCAACTGTCCCATCTCCGCGTCGCCGAAGCCGATCCGCTTCAGCCGTTCGACGTCCGCGGCCGTGACCTCTGCGGCGGCCGCGAACGCCTGGCCCTCGCGCACGAGTTCCTCGAGCTGGGAGAGGAACCAGGGGTCGATCCCGGTGATCCGGTTGATCTCGTTCACGGAGAGGCCCGCCTGGAAGGCGCGGTAAAGCTGGAAGGGGCGCTCGGGCGTCGCGGTGCGGATCGCCGCCCGTACCGTGTCGACGGCGTCGTCCTCTAGGCGGTCCGCGTCGGGGTCCGGGTCGGGCAGCCACCCCGACCGATCGTTCTCGAGCGCGCGGAAGCCCTTCAGCCACGCCTGCTGGAACGTGCGGCCGATCGCCATCACCTCGCCCACGGCCTTCATCTGCACGCCGAGCGTGGCGTCCGCCTTGGGGAACTTCTCGAACGCGAAGCGCGGGATCTTGACGACCATGTAGTCGAGCACCGGCTCGAAGCAGGAGGGCGTCACCTGGGTGATCGCGTTCGGGATCTCGTCGAGGCGGTAGCCGACCGCGAGCTTGGCGCCGATGCGCGCGATGGGGAACCCGGTCGCCTTCGACGCGAGCGCCGAACTCCGGGACACGCGCGGGTTCATCTCGATGACGAGCATCTGGCCCGTGGTCGGGTGCACGGCGAACTGGATGTTGCAACCGCCCGCGTCCACCCCGATCTCCCGGATGCAGGCGATGGCCGCGTCCCGCATGGCCTGGTACTCGCGGTCGGAGAGGGTGAGTGCCGGCGCGACCGTGATCGAGTCGCCCGTGTGCACGCCCATGGCGTCGAAGTTCTCGATCGAGCAGACGATGACGACGTTGTCCGCCCGGTCCCGCATCACCTCGAGTTCGAACTCCTTCCAGCCGATGATGCTGCGGTCGATGAGGACTTCTCCGATCGGCGACGAGCGGATGCCGGAGCGGACGAGGTCCTCGAACTCCTCGCGGTTGTAGGCGGTGCTTCCGCCGGTGCCGCCGAGGGTGAAGGACGGCCGGATGATGGCGGGGAAGCCCGTGTCCTCGACCAGCGTGAGCGCCTCGTCGAGCGAGCGGGCGAACCCTCCCGCCGGCAGTTCGAGCCCGATGCGCTGCATGGCTTCGGCGAACTGCTCCCGGTCCTCGGCGAGCTGGATCGCCCGGACGTCGGCGCCGATCAGCTCCACGCCGTGTTCGTCGAGCACGCCGCGTTCTGCCAGTTCGAGCGCGACGTTGAGCGCCGTCTGGCCGCCCATCGTGGGAATGAGCGCGTCGGGCTTCTCCGCCTCGATGACGCGCTCGACCCAGTCGGCCGTCAGCGGCTCGATGTAGGTCGCGTCGGCGATGTCCGGGTCCGTCATGATCGTGGCGGGATTCGAGTTCACGAGGATGACTCGATATCCCTCCTCGCGGAGCGCCCGGCAGGCCTGCGTCCCGGAGTAGTCGAACTCGCAGGCCTGGCCGATCACGATCGGGCCGGAGCCTATGAGAAGAATCGAGGAGATGTCGTCGCGGCCTGGCATCGGGCGCGCAAGCTATTCGGTCGGACGGCGGATCGCAGCCCCCGGCAGCGCAGCCGCCGGAGGTGCGGAGAAGATCGCGGCTACCGCATGAGAAGCGAGATTTCGCGCAGGACCCAGACGGGGGTGGGGCGCCCGTCGCGGAGGGCGGGGGAGAAGAGCAGCGCGCGGGCCGCGCGCACGGCCGCCGCGTCGAAGACCTGGTCGCCGGACGAGACCTGGACCGCGGTCGCCTCGACCCTTCCATCGGTCCGCACGAGGAGCCAGACGGAGGCCGCGATGTCCGCGTCGAGTCCCTCGGCGCGGATCACCGGCAGCAGGGTCGTCGCGAGCGCGGCCTCGGCATCGGTATCCCACACGAGGCGGGGCGCCTCGTCAACGGCGACGTACGCGGGCCCCAGTTCGCGGAGTTCCGCCAGTTCCGCGGCGACCGCCGCCCGGGCCGTCTCGATGGCAGCCAGCGAGTCGCGACGGGCGGCGGCGATCAGCGAGTCGCGCCGGGCCGCCTCCAGCGAGTCCCGGAGCGCGGCGGCCCGCTCCGCTGCGAGGATGGAGTCGCGGCGTGCGGCCTCCCGCTCGGCCCTCGCGATCGAATCCCGTCGCGCGGCCTCCCGCTCGGCCCTCGCGATCGAATCCTGCCGTGCGGCCTCGCGTTCGGCCCTCGCGATCGAATCCTGCCGCGCGGCCTCCGCGATCGAATCCCGTTGCGCGGCGTCCATGGCCGCCGGGTCGCCGCCGACCGGCTCGGGCGGCCGCATCGCGCGCGGAATGGGGAGGAAGCACGACCCGGCCCCCAGCGCGGCCAGCGTCACCAGGAGGATCCGTCCCCCGCGGCGCCTTCCCCTCATTTGCGGGCTCATTTCAGCCGGCTAGCTCTCTCCGCCCCGCTTGGCGCCTTCCTTGCGCCAGGCGATCGATGCGAGGACGGCGAGTCCTCCCCAGACGAATCCGAGGATGAGGATCATCATGATGATCGTCGTCGTGGTCATGCTCGGGTACCTCCCGGGCCGTTCAGGCCCAGATCTTCCGCCGCAAGCTGCATGGCGGCGATGACGAAGGCGATGTGCTCGCCCATGTCTTCGCCCAGTTCAGCGCAATTCTCCAGCATTTCGTCGCGGCTGATCGCGGCGGCGAACGCCTTGTCCTTCATCTTCTTCCTCACCGACCGCGTCTTCATGCCGGCGAGTCGCGTCGGCCGCACCAGGGCGCAGGCGGTGATGAAGCCGGTGAGTTCATCCACGGCCCGGAGCGTCTTCGACATTCGCGTCGTCGCTTCGACCTCCGTGTAGTCCGCGTGCGCCATGATCGTCTCGAGGACGTCCTCGTCCACCCCCTTCTCGCGGAGGATGGCCACGCCGGCCGAGGGATGTTCCGAATCGGGTGCGTGGTCGTGGTTGGGCCAGCGTTCGTAGTCGAAGTCGTGCAGCAGTCCCGCGACGCCCCACCGATCCTCGTCCTCGCCGTACTTCCGCGCGTAGGCGCGCATGGCGGCCTCGACCGCCAGCATGTGGCGCCGGAGCCCGGGACTCTCGGTGTATTCGTGGACGATCGCGAGCGCCTCATCCCGTGTCGGGAGCATCCGTCGTCACTCTCCTTCGGTGGTGTCGCCGGCCGCGCCGTCGGCCGTGTCGTGCAGCGCGTCCAGAAAGCGCCGGGGGTCGCTCTGGCTGACGAGGAGCGAGTACCCGTCGAGCGTGGGAATGTACACCACCCGCCGGCGGTCCGTGAGGTAGAGGAGCGCCTTCTCGCCGCCGCGGAGCCGGAACCATCCTGCGGAGTAGCCGCCGAGCGCCGTCCCCATGGTGCGCCGGCGGGGGGCGAGGTCGGGTTCACCGCGCAGATCCACGATCCGGGCGTCGTCCAGTTCGAGCCGGTCGAGGGGGATCGTCCGGCCCCACAGGTCTCCCACCAGCTTCAGGCCCGCCGGCGACACCTCGGCCCGGCTGTTCCTCGTGGACCAGGCCGCCCAGCCCAGCATGAGCGTCACGCCGATGAGAACGACGATGATGATGATGAAGAACCACAGGATGCCGCGCCCGGAGGCCGGCGGAATCGGAAATACCTGCATGGTCGTGTGCCTCGCTGTGTCCGTCGCTGTGTGTCTCGCTACGTGCCTCGCACGTTGGAATCGAGAAGGGCGGCCCGCTTCAGCGCGTCCCGGCCGAAGCGGTCCGCCACGGCGTCCATCGTTTTCGCCAGCTCGCGCCGGGCGGCGCCGTCGCCCGCAGCGGGATCCTCGTCGTCCAGAAGCCCGAGCTGCTCGCCCTCGCCGTGGTCGAAGCCGGAGAGGCTGACCCCGATGAGCCGGACGAGGCGGCGGGGATCGTCGGCCTCCCGGAACAGCTCCCGCGCGACGGGCCAGATGGCTTCCGTCATGTCCGCCGGCCGTTCGAGCGTCCGCTGCCTGGTGTGAGTCTCGAAGCCGTCCCAGCGCAGCTTCAACTGCACCGTGCGTCCCGCGATCCCCTTCTTGCGCAGCGACCGCCCGACCCCCTCGCAGAGGGCGAGCAGCGTCCGCTCCACGCGGGCGCGGTCCTCCACGTCCTGCGGGAAGGTCACCTCCTTGCCGAGCGATTTTCTCCCCGGCCTGGGGTCGACCCGCCGCACGTCGAGGCCGTTCGCGAGTTCGTGCAGACGCCGCCCCAGCTTGCGGCCCAGGGACGCCTCGAGGAAGTCGGGCTTGTTGCGCGCCACGTCTCCGATCGTCTTGAAGCCGAGCCGTGCGAGCCGGGCCTGCACCTTCGGCCCCGCCCCCCAGAGCCGGGATACCGAGAGCGGCGCCAGGAACTCCCGCTCGGTCCCCGGCGGCACGACGACGAGCGCGTCCGGCTTCCTGAGGTCGCTCGCGACCTTCGCCACGTACTTGTTCGAGGCGACGCCGACGGAGGCGGTGAGCCGCTCCTCCTCGGCGATCCGCTGCCGGATGCGGGTCGCGATCTCCGGTCCCGTGCCGAACAGCCGCCGGCTCGCCGTCACGTCGAGGAAGGCCTCGTCCAGCGAGAGCGTCTCCACCTGGTCGGTGAAGGAGCGGAAGATGTCGAAGATCCGCCCGGAGATCTCCGCGTAGAAGGCGATGCGCGGACGCACGTAGACGCCGTCGGGGCAGCGGCGCCACGCCTGCGAGATCGGCATCGCGGAGTGAATCCCGTAGCGCCGCGCCTCGTAGTTTGCCGTCGAGACGACGCCCCGGCCGCGGCCCTTGCGCGGGGCGGATCCGATGATGACGGGCTTGCCGCGCAGCGACGGGTCCTCGCGCACCTCGACCGCGGCATAGAACGCGTCCATGTCCACGTGGAGGATCGTCCGCCGCCGCGCTTCAGGCTGCGGCATGCTCTCCCGCGCCTCCCTGCGCGTCCCTCTCGTCCAGGATCCGGCGGGCCCGCCCCGGGGCGTCGCTCACGAGGCCGTCCACGCCCCAGTCGAGGAGGCGCCGCATGTCGTCGGGGCGGTTCACGGTCCACACGAAGACGCCCAGGCCGTCGGCGTGGGCGCGCCGCACGAAGCGCGGCGTGACGATGCGCAGGGCGCCCTGCCGTTCTGGCAGCATGGCCGCCGCGCAACCGGCCGGGGCGAACCGGCGGCCGAGGCCGACCTTGCCGAACAGGACGTATGCGCGGAGTTCGTCCTGGTAGGCGCAGTGCCAGCGCGCGTGCCGGCTCGCGGGCTCCACCTCCTCGCGCTCGAAGCCGCCGACCAGGATCCGCTCCCGGTCCGCGCGATTCCCGCTCCGCTGCAGCCACGCGCCCAGTTCGTGCCCCGCCGCCGCCGACTTGATCTCCGCGATCACGGGCCGGTCTCCCACCGCTTCGAGCACCTCCTCGAGGGTGGGGATGCCGACACCCGTCCCCCGGAAGGGGAAGGTCTTCCCGTGGTCCGTCGTGAAGCGGTATCCGGCGTCGAAGGCGCGCAGCTCGTCTCGCGTCAGCGCCTCGACGTCCCCCGTGCCGTCGGTGGTGCGGGGGAGGCTCGGATCGTGGATGACCATGAGGCGGCCGTCCGCGCTCCGGTGCAGGTCGAGTTCCACCGCGTCGGCCCCCACGCGCACCGCGTGCTCGAAGGACGGGAGCGTGTTCTCGGGCGCGAACGCCGCGGCCCCGCGGTGGCCGATGACCCGCAGCGGCGACCCGGGACCGAACAGATCGTCGGGCAGCACCGGCGGCTCAGGAATCCACGCGCCGTGCCTGGGCCCGCCCCAGTGCCATGGAGAGGACGATCCACATCCCGGCCAGCGGCGCCGTGGACATCGCGACCCAGGCCAGCGTCAGGCCGAGCATCGCGAACAGGCTGTCGATGCCGGCGCCCGCGAGGTCGCCGCCCCGGTACAGGAAGACGTCCACGATCGGCTTCCCCTTGTACTTCTCCGCGGGCGGCACGACCGAGAACAGCGTCTCGCGCGAGGGCCGCGAGATGGCGTAGCGCGTCGCGCGGTGGACGGCCTGGAAGATCATCATCACCCCGTAGATCGGCCACACGGCGAGCACGACGAACCCGAGCACGGTGACGAGCGGCAGGATGGCGAGCGTCCAGCCGACCCCCAGCTTCCGGATCAGGTGGGTCGTGATGAAGATCTGCGTGAGCAGGGTTCCGAACTGGGCCAGCGAGTCGAAGTCGGCGAAGCTCCCCACGCGCTGGCTGAACGTGTCCGTGGCCCCGAGGATGACGTTCGCCTGGGTGAAGTAGATGAGGGTGTTCGAGATCGCCATGAACACGACCCAGAGGCCGACGCCGAGCAGGTAGGGCGAGGTGAACACGGCCCGCAGCCCCTCCAGCGCGTCGCCCCCGATGCGCGTCCCCCCCTCGCCTCGCCGCCGGGGTCCGGTCTCCGCCGCGGCGCCGTCCGCCGCCGGTCCGCCCGCCGAATCCGCGCCGAGCCGGGAGAGGTCCGACGCCCCGGCTCTGCGGTCGAGGATCAGCATGACGGCGATCGCGAGCGCGAAGCAGCCGGCCCCGACCATCATGAGGCCGGCGGGCAGGTACGGACTCTCGGTGAGTCCGCTGACGAAGCTCGCGCCGCGCCCCCCGGCCAGCGCCCCCAGCGTGCCCCCGATCCCGATGAAGGGGAACATCCTCTTCCCCTGGTCGACGTCGAACACGTCGACCATGAAGGCCCAGAACACGCTGGTCGAGAACAGGTTGATGACGCTCAGCCACACGTAGAAGGTGTAGCCGACGCCGCGCGCGAGGCCGGTCTCCGCGTCGGTGCCGATGAGGCCGCCGCCCGCCCGCACGTCCTGGACCAGGAGCGTCGCGAAGCCGATCAGGCAGGCGATCACGAACAGGTACGCGATCGGGATGAAGCGCCGCCGGTTCGTCCGCGCGACGACGCCCCCGAAGACGATGACCGCGAACAGGGAGGCCACCGAGGTCACGGCGAAGAGCCAGCGCAGGTCGGCCATCCCGCGGGCCACCCCCATCGCCTCGCGCACGGGACGGAGGAAGAAATAGCCGCAGAGGACGAGGAAGAAGAAGAGCGCGGACAACACCGCGAGGCTGAATTCACCCCGCCGCATGTTGAGGATCCGCCGGGCGGCGCCGACGACAGATTGCAGGAAGCTGGCCACGTTCGCTCTCACCGTTAGGTTCCGGGATCCTCTGAAGAGAATCCCTTTTTCCATCGACCGGCAAGCAGAGCCACGATGAAGCGCCACACCGGAGCTTCCCCAGGATGAGCCCGCCCCCGGAGCACGAGCCGCGCACGTTCGCCGCGTGGCTGACGGGCGCCCGCCCGGGAGAGGCCGGGCTCGTGCTCCTGTCGGCCCTCTACTTCTTCTTCATCCTGTCGGCGTACTACGTGATCCGGCCCATCCGCGAGGAGATGGCGGTGGCCGGCGGGGTCGAGAACATTCCCTGGCTCTTCACCGGCACGCTGACGGCCATGCTCCTCGTGCACCCGATCTTCGCCGCGGTCGTGTCACGGTGGACCCGCCGGCGGTTCGTGACCCTCACGTACCGCTTCTTCATGTTGAACCTGCTCGTCTACTTCGTGCTGCTGAGGGTCGTGACCGACGGCCCCGCCGCGGTGTGGATCGGCCGGACCTTCTTCGTCTGGATCAGCGTCTTCAACCTGTTCGTGGTCTCCGTCTTCTGGTCGTTCATGACGGACATCTTCCGCGAGCGCCAGAGCCGCCGCCTGTTCGGCCTCATCGGCGTCGGCGGCACCGTGGGGGGGATCGTGGGGTCCGCGATCACGGCCTTTCTGGTCGGGTTCCTGTCGCCCGCGACGCTCCTCCTGTTCTCGGTGCTGCTGCTCGAGGGCGCGGTCGCCTGCCTCAAGGCG
This sequence comes from Candidatus Palauibacter rhopaloidicola, assembly GCA_026914155.1. GTDB lineage: Bacteria > Gemmatimonadota > Gemmatimonadetes > Palauibacterales > Palauibacteraceae > Palauibacter > Palauibacter rhopaloidicola. Next base: position 187,388 of record JAPPGH010000017.1, read on the forward strand.
CTGGATTCGCGCTGTGCCGCCTCCCCGGTGGCGGACGGGAGTTCGGCGGACGAGGCTTCGGCCGGCGAGCGTTCGGTGGACGAGGTGATCGGGGGGTCGGCGCTGGAGGGGATCCGGCGGGTGCTGGCGTCGCCCTACCTGCTCGGGATCGGCGCCTTCATGCTGCTGTTCACGATCGGTTCCACCTTCCTCTACAACATCCAGGCGGACATCGTCTCGCGCACCTTCGCCACCGGCGCGGAGCGGACCTCGGTCTTCGCGCGCATCGACCTTTCCGTGAACATCCTCACGCTCTTTACCCAGCTCTTCCTGACGGGCCGCATCCTGAAGTGGCTCGGCGTGCGCCTGGCGCTCGGGATCCTGCCCGTGCTCAGCGTCCTCGGGTTCCTGGCGCTGGGAGCGGCGCCGGTGTTCGCGGTGTTCGTCGTGTTCCAGGTGCTGCGGAGGGCGGGGAACTTCGCGCTCGCGGTGCCGACGCGGGAGGTGCTCTACACCGTCCTGCCGCGCCGGGACAAGTACAAGGCGAAGAACTTCAACGACCTGTTCGTCTACCGGGCGGGCGACCAGATCGGAGTGTGGTCCTTCGCCGGCCTGCGCGCGCTGGGGCTGGGAAGCTCTGCGCTGGCGCTGACCATGGTCCCGCTGGCCGGACTGTGGCTGCTGACCGCGCTGTGGCTGGGAAGGAAGCAGGCGGTCCTGGCCCGGAGGCCCGCCGCCAGTCAGGCGGAGGTGGCCGCGGCCGGCTAGCGGGGGTTCAGACGGCGCACAGCTCCACGGCTTCGCGCAGCGAGCGCAGGGGGTCGCCGCTCCGCGGGATGAACTCGTGGGCCATGAAGCCTTCGAAGCCCGTGTCCGCGATCGCCTGGACGATCGGGGGATAGTTCAGTTCCTGCGTGTCGTCGATCTCGGCCCGCCCGGGGACGCCGCCGGTGTGGTAGTGGCCGATCCAGGGGCTCGCATCCGTCAGCGTGCGGATGATGTCCCCCTCCATGATCTGCATGTGATAGATGTCGTAGAGGATCTTCACGCGCGGCGAGTCGACGGCCCGGATGATCTCGAGCGCGTAGTCCATGCGGTCGCCGATGTAGTCGACGTGTCCGCCGGACTTCGAGTTGAGGACCTCGACGAGAATCGTGACGTCCTCGGACTCGGCGATGGGGGCGCACGCCTCGAGGCAGCGGATGGAGTTCTCGATCCCGACGCCGTTCTCCATGCCGCGGCGGTTGCCGAAGAAGCAGATCACGTTGGGGACCGAGACGCGCGCGGCATGCGGGATGTGGCGCTCGAAGGCTTCGATGATGCCGGCGTGGTTCTTCGTCTCGTTGAGGCCGTCCTCGATCGTCCCGGCCGCCACGTCGCCGCAAGAGACCGTGAGGCCGTGGTCGTGCGCGACCGGCCACTCTTCGACCGTGAGCAGGTCCATCGCGGTGAGATCCATGTCGGCCACGCCCCGGCAGAAGGGGACGAGGGGAATGTCCTCGAAGCACCAGCGCGCCACGGACTGCGTGATGGCGTTGGCGGACCGGCGGGTGCCGGGCGCACCGTGACCCGACGCTCGCGACCCGCCGGCGAGCGCCGATGCGGGGTTCGCCGCGCCGCCCACGAGCAGGCCGAGCGAGGCGGCGCCGGTCGCCCGCAGGGCGTCGCGGCGGCTGACCGGCTTCCGATCGCGGGGCGCGGCCGGATCAGCCATCGAGCGCGTCGAGGTGCTCGTAGCTCGCGCGCACCGACCCCATCGGATCGCCCGGCTGGTCGTGCTCGACGAAGTAGTGGATGAGCCCCGCCTCGCCCGCGCGCTCGAAGATTGCCGCGAAGTCGATGACGCCCGCGCCCACGTCCGCCATCTCGCCATCCTCCGTACGGTCCTTCACGTGGCAGAGTTCGAAGCGGCCGGGATACCGGCTGAAGTAGTCGAACGGATCGGCGCCGGCGTGCACGAGCCAGTAGAAGTCGACCTCGTAGGTGACGAGTTCGGGGTCCGTGTTCTCGATCATGACGTCGAAGAGACGAACGCCGTCCACCTCTTCGAGTTCGAAGTCGTGGTTGTGATACGCGAAGCCGAGTCCGGCCTCGCGGCAGCGCGCCCCGAGCCCGTTGAACTCGTCCGCGAGCCGCCGGTATCCGTCCACGAGGGCCGATCCCGTGGCGCCGTCGTTGCCCGGCCGCTCGGGACCCCCGAGGTAGGGGACGATGAGGTATCGGTGTCCGATCTCGGCCGCGGCTGCGGCGGCTTCGTCGAGGCTCGATCGGAGTTCCTCGAGCGACAGGTGAGCGGCGGGGGCGGTGAGGCCTTCCGCTTCCAGCGCGGTCCGGATCTCGGCCGGCGAGCGGCCGAAGTAGCCGGCGAACTCCACCTCGCCGTAGCCGATGCGGGCGACGGACGCCAGCGTCCGCTCGACATCGCGCGCCATCAGCGAGCGCACCGTGTAGAGTTGGAGCCCCCACGCCTCGGGAAGCGTCCGGGCCAGGGTCCGGGCCGCGGCGGGCGCCGCGCGTCCGGCGCCGGCGAGGAGGAGTCCGGCGCCGAGCGAGTTCTGCACGAATCTTCGTCTGTCCATGCGCGCAATATGTCGCGCGCCCCGGCCGGCGTCGAACCGCGGGGCTTTTGCCGCGGGCCGCCGGGCCTATGTTGCGGTGCGCGGCGGCGCCTCCGCCGTCCGCGCGCGTCGATGCCGGCCGGGAGGACCGACTGTGAGACGGCGCAGGGCTCTCGAGATCATCGGTGTGGCGGCGGGAGCGCCGCTGCTGGCGCCGGGAAGCGCGGTGGCGGAGGCCCTGGCGCTCGGGCAGCGCATCCGGTCGGTGGCCGGCCCCGTCGGCGGCGCGCCGCCCGCGACGCTCACGCCCGCGCAGGCCCGGACGGTGACGGCGCTCGCCGAGGTCATCATCCCCCCGACCGACACGCCCGGCGCGAGCGAGGCGGGCGTTACCGCATTCGTCGATGCCCTCCTGACCGGTTGGCTGGACGCGCCGGACCGCGACCGTTTCCTGGCCGGCCTGGACGAGGTGGACCCCATCGCCCGGGCGGCCCACGGCGCCGACTTCGCCGACTGCACCCCGGCTCAGCAGACCGACCTCGTGGCGCGGCTGGACGGGGACCTCGACCGCCGCCGCCGCGATCCCGGGATCGACGAGACGCAGACCTTCTTCTACGACATGAAGCGCTTCACGCTCGCCGGCTACTTCACCTCGCGCCCCGGCCTGCGCTCGCTGGGATACCGGATCATCCCCGGCGCCTTCGAGGGGTGCGTCATCCTCGACCAGTACGGCACCGGCGAGGGCCGCCCCGGCGGCCAGCGCAGCCAGCAGAGCTGCTCCGGAGAACAGCAGTGAGTGGCCGGGCCGTCCCGGCGGCTGCCCGCCGGCAGGAGGTGTGGGACGCGATCGTCGTCGGCTCGGGGATCACCGGCGGCTGGGCCGCTAAGGAACTCACCGAACTCGGCCTCCGCACGCTCGTGCTCGAGGCGGGGCCCATGATCGTCCCCGAGCGTGACTACACCGAGCATGTGCCCCCGTACCGCATGCCTTACCGCGGCTGGAACGACCGCAAGGCGCTTGCCGCCGAGCAGCCCGTGCAGCGCGAGTGCTATGCCTGCGACGAGATGGGCCGGCAGTTCTTCGTCAACGACATCGAGAACCCCTACACGACCCCCGACGAGAAGCCCTTCCTGTGGATCCGCGGCCGCCAGGTCGGCGGGCGCTCGATCATGTGGGCGCGGCAGTCCTACCGTCTCAGCGATCTCGACTTCGAGGCCAACGCGCGCGACGGGATCGGGGTCGACTGGCCGATCCGCTACGCGGACCTGGCGCCGTGGTACAGCCACGTCGAAGCCTTCGCCGGCATCAGCGGCCGCCCCGAGGGTCTGCCCCAGCTGCCGGACGGCGTCTTCCTGCCGCCGATGCAGATGACGTGCGTCGAGAACGCGGTGAAGGAGGCGATCGCGCGCGACTTCGGCGACACCCGGATGATGACGATCGGGCGCACGGCCGTTCTCACCCGCGACCACAAGGGGCGGAGCGCCTGCCACTACTGCGGTCCCTGCCACCGCGGCTGCAGCACGAAGAGCTACTTCAGTTCGCTGAGCGCCACCCTCCCCGCCGCCGAAGCCACCGGGCGCATGACGCTGCGGCCCGACAGCGTCGTACACAGCGTCATCTGGGACGCTGCCCGCGGGCGCGTCTCGGGCGTGCGCGTCATCGACCGGCAGACGGGAGAGGACCTGGAGTTCCACGGGGAGATCGTCATGCTCGGCGCCTCTGCGCTGGAGTCGACCCGCATCCTCCTCCACTCGACGTCCGCCGACTTCCCGGATGGACTCGCGAACTCCAGCGGGGTCCTCGGCCGCTATCTCATGGACCACACGATGAGCACCGGAGCGAAGGCGAAGTTCCCCGGCTGGGAGAACCACGGCTACACCGGCGAGCGTCCGAACGGGATCTACATCCCCCGCTTCCGGAACGTGACGGAACCGTCGCCCGACTTCATCCGGGGCTACGGCTACCAGGGCTGGTCCACCCGGCAGGGCTGGAGCCGCGGCCTCGACATGCCGGGCTTCGGGGCCGACTACAAGCGCCGGCTCACCGAACCCGGCGTGTGGGAGTTCGAACTCGGCGCCTTCGGCGAGTGCCTGCCGCGCGAGGAGAACTACATCGAGCTCGATCCGGAACGGGTCGATGCGTGGGGGATCCCGGCGCTCCGCATCCACTGCGAATGGAGCGACAACGAGCGCCGGATGATGCGCGACAGCGCCGACCGCGCCGCGGAAATGCTGGAAGCCGGCGGCGGAACGGACGTCGAGTTGCTGACCGACATCACGGCGCCGGGACTCACGATCCACGAGATGGGGACGGCGCGGATGGGACGGGATCCGGCGACCTCCGTCCTCAACGGCTACAACCAGGCCTGGGACGCGCCGAACCTGTTCGTGATCGACGGCGCCGCCATGCCGTCATCCGCTTGCCAGAACCCGTCCCTCACCTACATGGCCCTCACCGCCCGCGCCTGCCACTACGCGCTCTGGGCGAAGAACCGCGGCGAACTCTAGCAGCCGACGGGACTAGGTCGACCGGGCGAGGGCATCGGCGATCTGCTCCATCTCCGCCATCGTGTTGTACATGTGGGGGCAGAGGCGGATGCCCGGGAACACGCCCCGGCGGAGCGCTCCCGCGACGCCGTGTTCCTCGTAGATCCGGTTGTAGATCTCCGTGTGGTCGTCGACCCCCAGTTCGGCGATGACCACGCCCCCGCCGAGGCCGGGTACATCGGACGTGTGGAACTTCACCTCGGGGATGCGCCCGCGGATCGCCGCCTTGAGCCCGGTCGCGAGGGCGCGCATGCGGGCCTCGATCGCCGCCGCCCCGATCGCCTCGTGGAACTCCACCGTCGTCCCCACGCCCGCCACCGCCGCGTCGTCCCGCTGACCGTACGTGCCGAACTTGTCGGCCCCGCCTCCCGCGACCGCGCCCTCCCAGCCCACGCCGACGTCGCTCGGCCACAACTCCGCGACCCGCTCGGCCCGGACATAGAGGACCCCGGCTTCCTTGGGTCCGCAAAACCACTTGTGGGCGCTCCCCGTATACGAGTCGCAGCCCATGGCGTGCAGGTCGACTTCCACCGCGCCGAAGCTCTGCGCCCCGTCCATGTGCACGTAGATGCCGCGGTCGCGCGCGATGTCGCACAGGCGCCGCGCCGGCAGCTCGACCCCCGAGATGTTCGAGATCTGCGTGACCGCGAGCACCCGCGTCCGGTCGGTGAAGGCGCTCACGAAGGCGTCGAGCAGTTCGTCCTCCGTTTCGGGCACCGGCGGCGTCGCGACGCGGATCACCTTGTAGCCCCAGCGGTCGGCCCGGACGTCCCACGCCACGTTGTTCGTGGGATGGTTCTGGTCCCACAGCACGACCTCGTCTCCCGCGCCCAGCGTGAGCCCGTTGATGACGGTGTTGTTGCTCTCGGAGGTGTTGCGGGTGACCACGATCTCCTCGGGCGAGGCGCCGAGCAGCCGCGCGAGCGCCTCCACGGACTTCTCGGCGAGCGCGTTGAACTTGGCCCGGTTGTGGAACGAGGCGTCCCGGTCGATGTCACGCGTGTACCCGAACACCGCCTCCTGCACCGGCCAGGGCGAGGGGCACAGATTCGCCGCGTTCACCAGAATGAGGCCGGGACGAAGCGGGAACTGGGACTTCACCATCTCCCAGAAGGACTCGTCCTCCGTCCCCATGAAGTCCCGCCGCGCCGACAGTTCCTCCAGGTTGAGGCCGGGCCTCGAGGGCGCCCGGGTCCAAGCCGGAGTCGCCGCGAGGGCGGCTCCCGCCGCGGCGTGCTTCAGGAAACGGCGGCGGTCGGGCTGGCGGGTCGCGTCGGTGGGCGAGCGGGTCGTCACGGAAACCTCCCGTGTTATGGGTCGCCGCATCCCGGAGCGGCAGCCGCAGTCGTTCTGGCGGCCCGCGGCGGGAGTCCTGCCACGTTCGAGCGCTGACGCGGAGTCTTTGCCACGGGCTGCGCACAACATAAGACGCGGAACTTCGGGCGGCATGGGGGTCGCGCCGTGGGTCGCGCCGTGCGGTGCGCGGCGGGGCGCGGTCTATGCACGCGGCGAGGCGCGTCCCATGTTCCGAAAGGCCCCGCGCCCACCACACCAGGAGGTACCCATGGATTCGCGCGCCCCCCTTTCCCGCCGCGCCCTCTTCCGGATTCCCGTCACCCTCGCAGCGCTCTTCGCACTTGGCGCACTCGGCGGCCTCGCCGTCCCCGGTTCGGCGCTGGTCGCGCAGCAGGCGAACGGCGCCCTCGCGCTCGAGTCGTGGCTCGACTGGGAGCGGGTCCAGGATCCGCAGATCTCGCCGGATGGCGGCGCCGTGGTGTACGAGCATCTGTGGGTCGACAAGATGAACGACGCGTGGGAGTCGTCGATCTGGATCGTGAATGCGGACGGGAGTCGCCCGCGCCACCTCGTCAACGGGTCCTCGCCGCGCTGGTCTCCCGACGGCACCCGGCTCGCGTTCCTCGCGCCCGATGACGAGGGGAACACTCAGATCTTCGTGCGCTGGATGGATGCCGAGGGGGCTGTTTCCCAGGTCACGCGGCTCACGGACAGCCCTTCGGACATCGCCTGGTCTCCCGACGGGACGCGCTTCTCGTTCACGATGCGCGTGGGGGCGGAGCAGCCCACGGCGCGCCACTGGTCCATCTCGCTCCCGAAGCCGGAGGGGGCGACGTGGACGCCGGGGCCCCGGATCATCGAGCGTCTCGTCTATCGGCAGGACCGCGTCGGATTCCTGGGCGACAAGTACCGGCACATCTTCGTCGTCCCCGCTGAAGGCGGCACGGCGCGCCAGCTCACCGAGGGCGACTTCAACTTCGGAATCCCCGTCTGGGAACCTGACGGACAGTCGCTCCTCTTCAGCAGTCTCGTCGCGGAGGACGCGGTATACCGGTGGCAGGAGACCGAGATCTACCGGCTCGACGCCGAGTCCGGCGACCTGAGCCAGGTCACGACGCGCAAGGGCCCGGACAACCGGCCGGTGCCATCGCCGGATGGGCGCCTGATCGCCTACGTGGGGCACGACACGACGACCTTCGACTACATCGAATCCGCCGTCTACGTGATGAACGCGGATGGGTCGAACCCGCGCGCCCTCACGGCCGAGATGGACCGCAGTCCGGGGACGCTGCACTGGGCCCCGGATGGAGGCGGCGTCTATTTCGACGCTTCGGCGGACGGCTATCGCAACCTCCACTATGCCTCGGTGGACGGAGATGTGCGGGCGATGACCGAAGGCCCGCAGATGTTCGGGCTCAACGCCGTGAGCGGCGGCGGCACGGCCGTCGGGATGTGGGGTGATGCGCACGAACCCGGCGACATCTACGCCTTCCCCGTCGACCGGCCCGACCGGCGCACGAGGTTGACGGATGTGAACGCCGACGTGCTCGCGGGCGTGACGCTGGGCGAGGTCGAACAGGTCTGGAGCGAGTCATCCCATGACGGACTCGCGATTCACGGCTGGGTCATCAAGCCCCCGGACTTCGACGCGTCGCTGCAGTATCCGCTCATTCTCGTGATTCACGGCGGGCCGCACGGCATGTACAACGGCGGGTTCAACTTCTCGTGGCAGGAGCACGCCGCGAACGGCTACGTCGTCCTCTACACGAACCCGCGCGGAAGCTCCGGCTACGGGACGGAGTTCGGGAACGCGATCCAGTACGACTATCCGAACCACGATTTCGACGACCTCATGTCGAGCGTGGACGAGGTCATCTCGCGCGGGTACGTGGATGACGGCAACATGTTCGTCTACGGGTGCTCGGGTGGGGGCGTCCTGACGTCGTGGGTCGTGGGGCACACGGACCGCTTTCGGGCCGCGTCGGCGAACTGTCCGGTCGTGAACTGGTTCAACTTCCCGAACGAGGTCGACGGCAACTATCTGCGCTGGTATGCGGACTTCCAGGAGTTCCCGTGGGTGGACCCGAGCGAGCACATCCGCCGCTCGCCGATCACCTACGTGGGCAACGTCACGACGCCGACGATGCTCATGACGGGCGTCCTCGACCTGCGCACGCCGATGTCGCAGACGGAGCAGTTCTACCAGGCGCTCAAGGCGCAGAACAAGCCGACCGCGATGGTCCAGTTCCAGGGCGAGTGGCACGGCACGTCGCGCCTGCCGTCCAACTTCCTGCGCACGCAACTCATCCTCAGGAAGTGGTTCGAGCGCTGGGGGACGCACGACGACGAGCGCACCGCCGCCACCGAGAGCGAGTCGTAGCGACGCCCTCGAGCTTTACAAGACAGTGCCCGCGAGACACACGCTTGCGCCGTCGCGCCACACCCCGATAGCATGTTATACATGCGTAAAACAATTCTGGCGGTGCGACTTGAGGAAGATCTCCGGGAGGCGGTCAACCGCCGTGCCGCCGCGGAAGGGACGACGGTATCCGGCTTCGTACGCGAGACGCTTCGCGAGGCGGTAGCGGACCAGCCGGTCGGCGATCGGATCCGCCACCTCAAGGGGACCGTGCGCCTGGAAACCGATGACGACGAATGGCGCACGACGCTTCGGAGCCGCAACTGGCGCCGCTGATGCAATGGCTCGTGGATACGGGGCCGATCGTCGCCTATCTGGATCCGGACGATCCGGCGCACCTGGAGGCCGGGGCCGCACTCGACTGTTTCCGGGGCGTACTTCACACCACGGGCGCCGTCGTGACGGAGGCGATGCACTTCCTCGCCTGTGCTCGCCTCGGCCCGTCGGCTCTCGCAGACTTCGTCACGTACAGTGACATGCGCGTCCACGATGCATGCCAGCCTGCGGGGGTCGTAAAGGCGGCGCTCCTGATGGATCGCTACGCGGACACACCGATGGACTTCGCCGACGCCACGCTCGTCCTGCTTGCGCAGCGACTCGGCGTGCACGAGATCCTGACTCTCGACCGGCGAGGCTTCCGCACCTACCGCACGGACGATGGCCAACCCTTCCAGCTCATCCCGGATCAGACCGGAGCCGCGCCATGATCGAGCATACGTCGTAACAGAACAGATCCCCGGTCAAACGGCTGGCTCATCAGGGCTGGAAGGGGGTTTCGGAGAGGACCGCGTCGAGGTTGGAGATGAGGAGGTCGGCGTCGGCTTCGGAGAAGACGAGCGGGGGCTTCATCTTGATCACGTTGTGGTCCGGGCCGTCCGTGCTGAGGAGGATCCCCTTGTCGCGCATGCGTTGGACGGCGGCGTCGGCGAGGTCGGCGGCCGGTTCGAGATCGTCGCCCTCCCCCACGAACTCGATGCCCGTGAAGAGGCCGCGGCCGCGGGCGTCGCCCACAGGGGCGTGACGGTCGCGGAGGCCTTCCAGGCCGGCGAGCAGGCGCCGGCCGACGATGGCGGCGTTCTCCCGCAGTCCCTCTTCCTCGATCACGTCGAGGACGGCGAGGCCGATGGCGCAGGAGACGGGGTTCCCGCCGTAGGTGTTGAAGTACTCCATCCCGTTGGCGAAGGACTCGGCGATCTCGCGCGTCGTGACGACCGCGGCGAGGGGGTGGCCGTTCCCGATCGGCTTGCCGAGGGTGACGATGTCGGGGACGACGTCGTGCTCCTCGAAGGCCCAGAAGTGCGACCCCACGCGGCCGAAGCCGACCTGCACCTCGTCGGCCACGCACAGGGCGCCGTGCTCGCGGGCCGCGGCGTAGGAAGCCGCGAGGTACCCGGCCGGAAGCGGGATCTGGCCGCCGCAACTGAGGATCGACTCGTGGAAGAAGGCGGCCGCGCCGGGCGGGCGGTCCTCGAACCAGGTGGGCTCCGTCTCCAGCGCCGCCGCCGCCTCGCCGACATGCGCCGCGTACAGGGGCGCCACCTCCCGTTCCGACCCTCGGTGGATGCCCCGGAACAGGTCCGGCATCGGCGCCATCCGAACCCAGGGCCGAAGCCCTTTCCCGCCGGGGCCGTTGAACTTGTACGGGCTGAGGTTGACGACCGAACTCGAGTTCCCGTGGTAGGCTCCGTCGAGGACGACCGCGCCCACCTTGCCGGTGTGAGTGCGCGCCATGCGCAGGGCGAGTTCGTTGGCCTCGGTGCCGGAGCAGACGAGGAAGCACACGTCGAGCGGGGCCGGGAAGAGGGCCGTCAGCCGCTCCGTGTATTCGAGGATGGTCTCGTGCAGGTAGCGCGTGTTCGTGTTGAGCGCGGCCATCTGGCGGCGCGCCGCCTCGTTCACGCGCGGGTGCGAGTGTCCGACGTGGGCGACGTTGTTCACGCAGTCGAGGAAGGGCTGGCCGTCGATGTCGTAGAGCCATGCGCCGCGGCCCCGCACGATGTGGAGGGGTCTCCGGTAGGAGAGGCTCAGCGAAGGGCCGAGCCGCCGGTTCCGGTCCTCGACCAGGTCGGCGTGGCTGCGAGGTCGCGGGGCCGCGGCCTCTCCCGGGAGTCGAAGCAGGTGGTTCGGGTCGGGGCTCACCGCCGTCCACGTGCCGCGGGCGCCTGGGGCGGCGACGCCCGGGAAGGTCCCCCCGTAACCCAGGGGGTCGAGGAGGATCTGGAAGTGAAGGTGCGGAGCCCAGTCGCCGTTGTCCGGCGGGGCCCCGATCCAGCCGATCGTCCGGCCCGCCTCCACGACCTCGTCGGGCGCGACTTTCGATAAGGATTCGGGCGACAAATGCCCGAACAGCGTCCGAAATCGAACGGGTCCGTCCGCCTCGCCGGCCGGGTCCTCCAGTTCGTGCTCCAGGATGACAGTGGGGCCGTAGTCCAGGCGGTCGGCGTTGTCGCGCGCGGACACGACGCGACCCCGGAGCGGCGCGAGGACGGGCGTTCCCGGCTCCGCGAACAGGTCGACCCCGAGGTGAACGGTCCGCCACTCGTCCATCTCGTTCCCCGGCGCGCGGAAGGCCTCGCCCGTGTACCACCAGCGCACCTCGTCGTAGCGGCCGATGCCGACGGCCGCGCCCGCATCCCGCATCCGGTCGAACAGTCGCCGCGAGAACGCCGCATGATCCGTGGGATCGAAGGTTCCGCCGTCGTCCCCCGACTCGACGCTCAGGTCGAGCGTGACGGTGGGCGCGGTCCGGGGGTCCGGATCGAGCACCGCTGCGGCGCTCGGGGCCGCGCGCTCGAGCGCCCGGATGACGCGGACCGTCGAAGGACACGGCACGTGCCCGCAGGCCTCCCGCAGCCGGTAGCGCCCCAGGTTCGGGGGCGTCGCGTCCAGCCGCTCGAGCACCTCCCACGCCGGCGCCTGGCTCACGAGCAGGTACGCGTTGTCCGGCTCCTGGGCGCCCCGCACGGACGAGACGGTCACGCTCAGGGCGAGCCGCAGCCGCGCCAGTTCGTAGAGGACATCGGCTTCCGCCTCCATGACCTTGTGCTCCGGTGCGTACCCCCGCGCTACATCGCAGAAGGCGGCCACCGGATCGCGCGTCCCGAACCCGGCGTAGGCACAGGCCACGGCGAGGTTCGCCACCGTCCACGAACGGACCGTGTCGCCGAAGTCCACGATGCCCACGAGGTGGGGCGCGCCGCCCTTCATCCGCTCCGGATCGACATGGATGTTGGCCGGGTTCGCGTCGTTGTAGATCAGGCTCTCGCGCAACTCGCCCGCCCGCGGCCGCACGACCGCCGCGTACCGCTCGAGAACTCTGGCAAGGACTTCGCGCCGTCCCGGCCCCCGGATCGCGTCCAGGTTCTCCCCGATGAGCGAGGCGGCCCGGCGCAGGTCCCAGATCATTGGGCGATCCGCGCCCGCCAGTTGCGACGAGGAACGATCCACGATCCCGGCGAGGCGGCCGATCTGCCGGCGCAGTTCGGGTCCGTGCGGCCGGAAACGGTCCAGCGGAATGCCCGGGACCGGTTCCAGGAAGCGGGCGAAGTGGGTGCGCCCGCCGATCCTGTGTTCGACGAGACGCCCAGCCGCCGATGCGTCCGCGCGGGTCTCCGCGTCCCCGCCCTTCGCGGCGGGGCGCCAGTGCGGAAGCGCGAAGCAGGCCTGGGACTCCGAAAGAGCCGCCAGCATGGCCGCTTCCTCATCGAGGACCGCGCGGTCTTCGAGCAGGTTCGAGACCTTCAGGTATCCGCGGACCCCGGAGCCGCCGGAAGTCTCGCGAGCAGTCGCGCCCGAAATCTCGAACACCCGGTCGCGCTCGCTGGCGCACTCGCGGGCCTGCCCGCGCACGCCCCAGACGTTCCGGACGAGTCCGGCCGCTTCTCCCTCCGAGAGCGAGGGCCTTCCGGCCGCGTAACCGGCGTCGAGCGTTTCCATGATGGGCGAAGCTCCCACCCGGCAAAGGTCGGGTCAACCACGCCGGCTATTGGCGGTTATTGCCGCCCGCGCCGGTCGAAACGAGCTTTCGATCCCGGTTCGATCGCCTGGTCGCATGATGCGCTTTGTCATATGGAGGAGAATCATGTCGCTCCGCTCTGGGCTTCTCGCTTCCATCTTCGCCGCGGGCGTCACGACCGCCGGCCCGCCCGCCGTCGACGCGCAGGAGCGGGTGTACGCGGTCGCTTCGCCGGCTGAACTGGAGCTCGAAGTCGGGGCGTCCTTTCAGCTCATGGCGGAGATCCAGGGCACCGCGGAGGAAGGCGCCGCCTCGGAGGTGCGCTGGTTTGCGGCCGACGAAGGCGTGACGGTGACGCCCGAGGGCATGGTGACGGCGGTGCGGCCGGGCGAGTCGCGCGTGGCGGCGATGTTCCGCGGCCAGCCGAGTTGGGTGACGATCCGCGTGCCCCGGCTCGAGCCCGCCCGGGTCGAAGCCCGCGTCGCCGGTCCCGTCTACGCGGGCGTGACCGCGGCCCTTCACCTCGCGGCCTATACGGAACCCGGCAGCGCGGTGGCCGATGCCGAGTTCGCCTTCGCCTCCGCCGACGCGGCCGTCGCGACGGTGGATGCTGCCGGACGCGTGCTCGGCCACGGGCCGGGACAGACCGTCATCACCGTCTCGGCGGGAGACGCCTCCACCCGGGTCGACGTGACCGTCGAGCCGAACGCGGCGGAGGAATACGAACTGGCGGCCTCCGCGGATGTGAACTCGCTTTCGACGGGAGATGTCACGGCCTTCCGACTGGTGGGCCGCGACGCCGGCGGCGGGGAGATCCCCCTCGCGCCGCTGTGGAGCGTGACCCCGAGCGGCGCCAGCGTCGAACCCGTCGACGGACGCGGGCTCTTCGTGGCGGAGGAGCCGGGCACGTACCACGTGACCGCGATCGCGGGTCCGGCCATCGCCCGGACGGTTTCCGTGCGGGTCGGCCCCCGCCGCCACACCGCCCGCCTCGAACTCGTCGGCAGCGGGATCACGTCCACGCACCGGGCCGGCGACACCTGGGTGTTCGAGGGCGTGGACGGACGCGACTACGCCTATCTCGGCACCTTCTACCACGACTGGATGAAGGTGTGGGACGTGACGGATCCCGCGCAGCCCGTCCTCACCGACTCGATCCAGCTCGATGCCCGCCGCATCAACGATGTGAAGATCCACCCCAACAACCGCCTCGGGATCGTCACCCGCGAAGGGGCCTCCAGCCGGAGGAACGGGATCGTCCTCCTCGACCTCTCGAATCCCGCCCATCCGGAGATCCTCTCCGAGTACACGGACACGGTGACGGGCGGTGTGCACAACGTCTGGATCCTGGGGGACGAGGACCTCGTCTACGCCTGCCACAACGGCACGAGCGAGATCGTCATCATCGACATCTCCGATCCGGCGAATCCGCGCGAGATCAACCGCTGGGTTCACGACGAACCGGTCCGCAGCCTGCACGACGTCATCGTCCAGGACGGTTACGCGTACGCGTCGTTCTGGAACGAGGGCATCTACATCCTCGACGCCGGGGCGGGCACGCACGGAGGCACGGCACGCGACCCGAAGCTCGTCTCGCGCTGGGTGTCGGGGCAGGGGAACACGCACGTCGCCTGGCGTCACGGCAAGTACCTGTTCGTGGCGGCGGAAATCTACCCGTCCGACTGGGATCCGAACGTGTTCGGCCCCATCGAGGCCCGGGGCTACGTGGAAGTGCTCGACATGACGGATATGGATAGCCCGGTGAAGGTCGCCCACTACACCGTGCCCGAAGCGGGGGCGCACAACCTGTGGAGCGACGACCGCGACCGGCTCTACGTCGGCTACTACCAGGCGGGGCTGCGGGTGCTCGACATTTCGGGCGAACTGCGCGGCGACCTCTACCGCCAGGGCCGCGAGATCGGCGCGATCAAGACGTCATCGCCGGACGCCGCCGTGCCGAACTGGTCGATGACGTGGGGCGCCCAGTTGTTCAAGGGCCGGATCTTCACCTCCGACCTCCACTCCGGCCTGTGGATCGCCCGCCTCGTGGAGGAAGAACTCGTCCCATGACAACGAAAGATGACACCATGAACCGCGCCAACCTCAGGAAGACTGCGTACAGGACCGCCGCCGCGCTGGCCGCCGCGGTGCTCACGTCCGTCTGGCCGCCGTTCGCCGCCGACGTACTCGCCCAGGCGACTCCCGCCCCCGCTTCCGGGCAGCAGGTGGTGCTGGTCACCGGAGCCACCTCCGGCCTCGGCCGCGAACTGGCCCTGCGGCTGGGCGCCCGGGGCGATCACGTCATCGTCCACGGACGCAACGAGGAGCGGGGCGCGGAAGTGGTGGCTGCGATCAACGCGGCCGGACCCGGGAGCGCGCGCTTCTACCGCGCCGATTTCGCGTCTCTAGCCGAGGTTCGCACCTTCGCCGAGACGCTGCTGGACGATTACGACCGGATGGACATCCTGATCAACAACGCGGGGTTCGGGTCCGCGCCGGACGAGCGCTGGGTCACCGAGGACGGGCACGAGTACCGCTTCCAGGTGAACTACCTCTCCACCTTCCTGCTCACGCACATGCTGATGCCGCGGGTTCTCGACAGCGCGCCGTCGCGCATCGTGAACGTGTCGTCGGGCGCGCAGACGCCGATCGACTTCGACGACGTGATGATCGAGAACGACTTCAGCGGCCGCCGCGCCTACGCCCAGAGCAAGCTGGCCCAGATCATGTTCACGCACGACCTGGCCGACGATCTTGCCGGAACGGGCATCGTGGTCGGCTCGCTCCACCCGGCGACCTACATGCCGACGGAGATGGTGCGACGGCTGGGGGCGACGCCGCGCGCGACCATCGCCGAGGGGGCTGACGCTGTGATGCAGGTCGTCGACTCGGACGACTTCGAGAGCGGGCAGTACTTCAGTGGCCTCCGTCCGACCCGCGCGAACGACCAGGCCTACGACCCCGGAGCGCGCGCCCGTCTCAGGGAGTTGAGTCAGGAACTGACCGGCCTCACCTGCAGCATGGGGCGCTGCCGGCTGGAGCGCTGAACGGCGGGCGGCTCCGCCAGAGCCGCTCCGCCGGAAAACTGCCCTGCTAGCGCTCCAGGGCCTCGAGCGCGGCCAGGATGTCGGCGTGCTCGGGGCGGACTCGGTAGTCCACTTCCGTGAAGCTCCAGCGCACCGTGCCGTCCATGTCGATGACGTAGGTCGTGGGGTGCGGGATCTGGCGCCCGCGCCCGTCGTCCTCGTTCAGGAGGCCGTAGCGGTTCGTGATCGCGGAGCCGTCATCGGACAGTAGCGGGAAGTCGAGCGCGTAGTCGTAGTCCTCGAGCACGCGGTCGACCATGAGCCCGATGTCCTCGGGGCTGTCGGGGGCGATCGCCAGGAGCTGGGTCCGTTCGCGCTGTTCGGGCGTCATGAAGTCTCGCAGCTCTCCGAGCTGCTTTGCGCAGTACGGTCACCAGTGGCCGCGGTAGAAGAAGAGGATGACATCCTTCTCTCCGCGGTAATCCGAGAGCGTGATCGGCTCGCCCGTGCTTGAAAGGGCGGTGAAGTCGGGCGCGGGGCTGCCGGCGAGTACGCGCTCGAGGTCCGCCGGGGGCAGGTCGTGCCCGTCCACGGGGCCGAGCGCCACTTGAGCCGCCTCCTGCGCCGCCTCCTGCGCTGCCTCCTCGTCGGCCACCGCCGCAGTGGAGGTGTCCGCATCTCCGGCGTCTCCCTCGGGTGCGCAGGCGGCCAACCCGACCGCCGCGGCAACCCCCACCGTCCACAACCGGACGTAACGCGCGTCCATCATCCGCATCGCCCTGTCTCCCTTTCTCTTCCGTGTGCGCCCGCGAACTCCGCCGTCGCTCGCCGGCCCGGCAACGCTATCGCACCGGGGGGCCGCGCGACAGCAGGGGCGGTCGGGGCGGCCGTACCGGCGCGCCCGGGGCGGCGGCGCCGGCGTGCCCCCCAGGTCCGGCGCGTCTTGCGTGCGCCATGGGCGGTTCGGACTTTTTCCGGGACACGACACCCGGGACCCGACACCTGGGACACGACACCAGGTGGTCCCGATCACCGGTTCATGCGACCTCGGTCATCAGCTGGAGCCTGTACAATGCGACACGATCACAGTCCCCGAGTCCTTCGACTCTCCCTCTCCTTCGCGTTCCTCCTCGCCGCGGCCACGACGGAGGTCGCCGCGCAGGAGGGGGCGGACGGCTACCAGACGCCGGCCGCCGAACTCGCCGCGCTCGTCGACGCGCCGGCGACGCCGGGGATCAGTCTGAGCCCCGACGAATCGGTGATGCTGCTCACGATGCGGCCCAGCCTGCCGTCGATCGCCGAGGTGGCGGCGCCCGAGCTGCGGATCGCCGGGCTCCGCATCAACCCGCGCACGAACGGCCCCAGCCGCGCGCGGCCCTCCAACGGGCTGGCGCTTCGCACGTTCGACGGCGAAGAGCGTACCGTGACCGGGCTGCCGGCGAACCCGCGCATCCGCAACACGCGCTGGTCGCCGAACGGGAGCACGGTGGCGTTCACGCACGACAC
>JAPPGH010000024.1 GCA_026914155.1 Candidatus Palauibacter rhopaloidicola
GCAGCAGGGTCAGGAGCCGATACTGGGCGGCGTCGAGGTGGGCGCAGAGTTCGGCCGATCTCGTCGCCGACGGGGTCGCCGTTCAAAACCGCGGGGTGCGAGACATCAGCGTTCGAGACATCAGGGGCGTCGGGCGCGACAGGCATGGCTTCTCATCCGAATCTCAGGGTTCAGGGGCAGCCGGAGCGGCACCACTCACGACTCCGGTTTAGTACCCCGATCTTCGGTAAATGTTCGGGTCGCCTCTCAACGTAGTCTCAACGCGATCCTTCCACGCGATCCCTCCGTGCGATCCTTCAACGCCCGGGACGTTCCCGCGGGAACGTCGCGACCCGTCAGCGTCGGCGGCCTGGCCGCTACCGGCCGGCGGCGCAGATCGCGGCCCAACTCTCGGGATCGAGGCTCGCGCCGCCGACGAGCACGCCGTCCACCCCGGGGGCGGCAAGGAGCGCCTCGATGTTGGCCGGCTTGACGCTCCCACCGTAGAGGATCGCCGCCCGCTCGGCATCGCATCCTTCCGCCCGCGCCAGTTGTTCGCGGACGATGGCGTGGGCCTCCGCGGCGTCGGCCGGGCTCGCCGTCCGTCCGGTGCCGATCGCCCACACGGGCTCGTAGGCGTAGACGAGGCGGGCTCGGCCCTTGTCATCGAGCGGGCGGAGGGCTTCCCGGATCTGCGTCTCGAGCACCGTCGTGAGCCGTCCGGCCTCGCGCTCTTCGAGCGTCTCGCCCACGCACAGGACGGGGCGGAGCCCGGCCTCCAGCAGGCGAACCAGCTTGCGCCCCACGTCCGCGTCGGTATCGCCGAACTCCCGCCGCCGTTCGGAGTGCCCCGCCAGCCCCCAGGTGGCACCGGTCGCCGGGACCATGGCGGCGGAGATGCCGCTCGTGTGCGCGCCCTCGACCTCGGTGTGCACGTCCTGCACCCCGAACTCCAGATCCGGACGCCCGGAGGCCGCCGCGGCGAAGGCCGCCAGGCTGATGGCGGGCGGAAACACGACCACGGTCGCATCGCCGCGGGGCGCGTAACCCGCCACGAACCGCTCCACGAACGCCCCGGTCTCATCCGGCCCGTGACACATCTTCCAGTTCGCAGCAAACACCGGAGTACGCAACTGACTCACGACGCTACCCGATTACCCGATCTGAGTGTACTTGGAGTTTTGCTTCCGCATCCATGCCGCCCATCGTATCCACATAAACGCGAAGTCCCTCGGTTCGCGCCAGCTTGAAAGCAGGCACCATATCCAGGTCGCCCGTAACGACCACAACATCGTTAACAAGACGTTTCAACGCCAGCGTAGCAATATCCAGACCGATGCGCATATCGACACCTTTTTGCACGTAGTTACGCTTGATTCCGGACTTGTCAAGTTGCACAGTAGTACCGTTGATCACCTTATGAACAATACTCGACTTCACCTTCCAACCACGGAATTTCACCGCTCCCCGTCGAACCGCAACATCCTCCTCCCGCTCCAACTGCTTACCGAATTCGTAACTTTGCTGAGCACTGCCCGTGAAGGGTGGGCCACCATAAGGGTCAGCCGTGTAGTAGAAAATTCGATAGAGACAGGACGTGTCGGCTGATGCAGATGCAGGGTTCTCGAGTTCCACATTATTGGCGGCCGCACGATATGCAGCCATGAGGTTGCTCCGGTAGGCGCGGAAGTCATCCAACGCGGGAAAACGGTCCAACCTATTGTGAAGGGTGAATCGCATGTAGTCACCATCGATTAAAACTGCTACACGGCTCATTATTGGGCGCCACCTTAGTACCTGGATATGAGTTGGCCTCTGCGCTGTTGGGGTGGCGGGATGCTGTACATCCCACCCAACGCAGAGGCCCCTGTAATTCGGTATGGATCGCGAAGCTAGCCGCCGGGGCCGGTCTGAGCAATCCTCTTGGTGAGGGCATCGAGGCCGGGTAGGCGGCCGGTCGACAGGTATTCGAGGGCGGCGCCGCCGCCGGTGCAGACGTGCGATACGCGATCCGAAAGCCCGGCGCGGCGGACGGCGGCCGCGGAGTCGCCGCCCCCGATGACGGTGAACGCGCCCGCCGCCGTCGCCTCCGCGGCGGCCTGCGCGATGGCGAACGTGCCGGGCGCGAACCGCGGGTCCTCGAACAGGCCCATGGGGCCGTTCCAGAAGAAGGCGGCACACCCGCGCAGTGCGTCCGCGTAGCGGGCGCGGGACGCGGGTCCGATGTCCAGGGCGGCCATCCCCGGTCCGATCGCGTCGGCCGGGACGCTGTCGACGTTCTCAACGCCCTCGACCTTCCCGGCGCGCTCCCCCTCCCCGCCGGCCCGGTCGAGGACCATCACGTCGGTCGGCAGCCGGATCCGGTCTTCCCCTGCGGACAGGATCGAGCGGGCGAGATCGAGCGCCGCCTCCTCGACGAGCGAGGCTCCGGTCTCGAACCCCTGCGCGCGGAGGAAGGTGTTCGCCATGGCGCCGCCGACGAGGATCAGGTCGGCGCGTTCCAGGAAGCGGCGCAGGAGTTCGATCTTGTCGCCGATCTTGGCCCCTCCGAAGGCCACGACGAACGGGCGGCGCGGTCGCTCGAGCGCGCTGAGCGCCTCCAGTTCGCGCTCGACGAGCAGTCCCGCGGCGGAAGGGCTCAGAACGGCGGGCACGCCCGTCGTCGAGGCGTGCGCGCGGTGCAGCGTGCCGAACGCGTCGTTGACGAAGAAGTCGCCGAGACGGGCGAGGCGGCCGGCGAGCGCCTCGTCGTTCGCGGTCTCCCCGGGCAGGAAACGCGTGTTCTCGACGAGGAGCACCTGTCCGGTTTTCAGTTCGCGGCTGGCGCGGAGCGCGTCCTCTCCGTCGCACGGAGCGGAGAAGAGGACTTCGGTCCCGAGGAGGCCGGCGAGCGCGGGGGCCACGGGCGACAGGGAGAGCGCGGGATCCGGCCGCCCCCCCGGCCGGCCGAGGTGCGAGAGCAGCACCGGCCGGGCGCCCCTCCGCAGCAGCCACCGGAGGGTCGGCAGCGAGGCTTCGATGCGCGTCGCATCGGCGACCCGCCCGGCGTCGAGCGGCACGTTGTAGTCCACGCGCACCAGCGCCCGCTTCCCGGCCAGGTCGGCCGGGAGTTCGCTCAGAGTCCTGGTCACGGGGAACGGGCCGGGGGCGCCAGCAGCCCCACGGACTGCTAGGCCCCGACGGCGGCGGGCAGACGCTCTCCGACGAAGCTCGCCAGGTCCACGAGGCGGTTCGAATACCCCCACTCGTTGTCGTACCACGAGATGACCTTCACGAGCGTGCCGTCCATGACGGATGTCGACTGGGCGTCGACGATCGCGCTGGCCGGGTGTCCCGTGAAGTCGACGGACACGAGCGGTTCCTCGGTGTATTCGAGCACGCCGTCGAGCGGCCCCTCGGCGGCCTCGCGAAACGCATCGTTGATCTCGCCGGCCGAGGTGTCCCGCGACACGGTGGCCACGAGGTCCACGATCGACACGTCCGGCGTCGGCACGCGCATCGCCATCCCGTCGAGCTTCCCCCTGACCTGCGGGAGGACGAGGCCCACGGCCTTCGCCGCCCCCGTCGTCGTGGGGATGATCGAAAGCGCGGCAGCGCGGGCGCGCCGGAGGTCCTTGTGCGGGAGGTCGAGGAGCTGCTGGCCGTTGGTGTACGCGTGGACCGTCGTCATGAGACCGCGCTCGAAACCGAAGCGGTCCAGCAGGACCTTCACCACCGGAGCGATACAGTTGGTCGTGCAGCTCGCGTTCGAGATCACGTCATGCCGCGCCGGGTCGTATTCGTCCGCGTTCACGCCCAGGACGAGGGTGATGTCCGGCTCGATGCCCGGCGCGGAGATGAGGACCTTCTTCGCCCCCGCGCGCAGGTGCCGGGTCGCATCCTCCCGCTTGCGGAAGATGCCCGTGGATTCGATCACGACGTCCACGTCGAGTTCCTTCCAGGGGAGGTCCGCCGGGTCGCGCTCCGAGAAGACGCTGACGCGTTCGTCTCCCAGCGCGAGTTCGCCCCCCTCCACGCGGACCTCGCCGGGAAAGCGGCCGTGCACGGAGTCGTACTTGAACAGATGGGCGAGCGTCGCCGCATCCGTGAGATCGTTTATCGCGACGAAATCAAGGTCCCCGCGCGGGTTCTGGAGCGCCGCGCGGAGGATGTTCCGGCCGATGCGGCCGAAACCGTTGATGGCCACCCTCACACTCATTCGGATTCCTCTCGGGAAGGATCAGGGGCGAAGCGCCCCGGTCGGCGATTCGTCCCCGTCCAGGGGACGCAAGGTGCGCGCAAAACTAACGGTGGCGACGCTGCGGAATCCAGCCTCGGCCAGCGTCTCGGCACAGGCGATCGCGGTGGCTCCGGTCGTGAGCACATCGTCGACGATGATCGCGCCCCGGCGCCCGTCCGGCGGGCAGGCGCGCAACTGGAAGCGACCCTGTACGTTCGCGCGGCGCAGCGCCCCGCGGACGCCCGCCTGGCGCCCGCCTCCCGGGCGCCGGTCGAGAAACGGCCCCAGCGACCCGACGCCGAGGTCCGCGAGCGCGCGGGCCAGCTCTCCGGCCTGGTTGAAACCCCGTTCCCGCTGCCGAGCGGGCGTGAGCGGCACCGGGATCAGCCACGGCGCGCCGGCGCCGATCCGGGACGCGATCGTCTCGGCGGCCGGAGCCATGCGGGCGGCCATCCAGGGGGCGAGGGAGCGCCAGCGGTCGTACTTCAGCGCGCGCACCGTCCGGGCGGCGAGGCCCTCGAAGGCGAAGGGCGCGTCGGCCGCCAGCAGCACTTCGGGCCACTCCTCGCAGGTGCCGCACGGCACGAGTTCGCCGGCCGCCGCCACGAGGTTGCCGAGCGGCTGAGCGCAGCGCGGGCAGCGCGGACTCGCGAGCCGAGGGAGTCGCGACCGGCACAGAGCGCACAGCGGCGGGCCATCGGGCGCGACGCCGCAGCGGCACCCGACGCACGCCGCGGGGACGAGCGCGTCGAAGGCCGCGGCGACCGCTCTGCCCACGAGACGGAGCGGGCCGGGGCGCGCCGCGGCCCTCACTCGGCGCCCGGCCCCTTTCCCGGCTCAGACCCGGCCCGCCGCGCGAGTTCCGCCACGGCCGCCTCCCGCATCGCGTCGAACGGGGCCTCGCAGCCGGGGAACCAGCGCTCGAGCGAGAGCGCCGCCTGGCCCACGAGCATGTCGAGTCCCCCCGCGGCCCGGACCCCGACGGCCCGCGCGTGTCGAACCCACGCGGTTTCTCCCGCCGCGTACACCATGTCGAAGGCGGCGCCGAACCGCGCCCGCTCCGCGTCCCCTTCCATACCCCGGTCCAGGTCGAGGGGCAGCGGGTCTCCGGGAGCGAGCCCGAGGCTCGTCGAGTTCAGCACGAGATCGTACGTCGCGCCGGCGTCCGGCGCGGCCACCACGCGCACCGCGCCCGGAGCGTGGGCCACCGCCCGGTCGCGGAGGGCGCGCGCGCGTGCCGGGGTCCGGTTGAGGATCTCGACGGACGACACGCCGTCTTCGAGCAAGGCATGGACCGCGGCCCGGGCCGCGCCGCCGGCCCCCAGCAGGAGCACGCGCGCGCCCCGCGGCCGGAAGCCGAGACGGGAGAAGGCGATGCGGAGCCCGCCGACGTCCGTGTTGTCGCCCGCGAGTTCGCCGTCCGGACGCCGCCACCAGCAGTTGCACGCCCCGGTCGCCCGCACCGCGGCGCTCGGCCGCGCGAGCGCCCGGGCCGCCCGGAGCTTGTGCGGGAGCGTCACGTTGCCGCCCGCCAGGTCGGCGCTCCGCATGACCGGCCCGACCTCGTCGGCAGCGGTCCGCCGGGCCACGTATTCCGCGTCGAGTCCGAGCACGTCGAAGGCCGCGCGGTGCATGGCGGGAGAAATCGAGTGCCGCACGGGATCCCCGAGGAGCGCGAAGCGCAGCGTCACGGCCCGGACCCTTCCCGCCCTCCCCGTTCTTCGCCCAGCGCGTCGAAGAGCCCAAGCATGGCCCGCGTCAGCAACTTCCGCGTCTCCTCGTACGTCTCGACGTCTCCGCCGTACGGATCCGGGACCCCGGCCCCCCTCCAGTCGTCGTCCGCGGGCAGGAACTCCGTCATGACGCGGACGGGCGCGTCCGGAGCCAGGCGCGCGGCCGCCCGGGCATGCGACGCCTCCATGCCGATGATCAGGTCGGCCCATTCGAGCAGTTCCAGCGACAGTTCCCGGGAGGCGTGCGGCGCGAGGTCGAGTCCGTGCGCGGCGGCAACCGCGATCCCGGGACCCGAGGCCGGCTGGCCGGGAAACGCGAAGGTGCCCGCCGATGCGCAGGAGACCTCCGCCCACCCGCGCGCGTCCGCCTCCGCCCGCGCGATCACTTCCGCCAGCGGGCTACGGCATATGTTTCCGGTGCAGACGAAGAGCAGGTTCATCGAGGCGATTCTCCGAGAGGATGCGGGGCGAGGGCCCGGGCCACCTCTGCCGCCGGCACCGCGCCTTCCCGCAGGATTTCGACGCCCTCCCCCGTGACGCGCACGAGCGTCGACGGGGCCGAACCGGCGAGATCGCCGGCGTCGAGCCAACCCACCGTTCCGGCCGAGGAGCCGACCCCCGACAGCGCGGCGCGCACTTCGCGGCCGGTCCTCGCCGGCGACTCTCCCGTCACGTTCAGGCTCGTGGACGTCAGCAGCCCGCCGGCCCGGTCGAGGAGGCGTCGCACGACCGGATGGGGGTCGACGCGCACGGCGACCCCGGTGTCGCTGCCGTCCTCCAGCACCAGGGTGAGCGGCCCCGGCCAGAAGGCGTCGGCGAGCCGCCGCGCCGCCTCCGTCCAGCGCGTCTCCGGCAGCGCCTCGCGGAGCGCTTCGCGGCTCGCGGCGAGCCGGATCAGCGGCCCCGGCGGCCGGCGCTTGATCGCGGCGATCCGCGCGTCGACGTCCGGCCAGGGCCGGCCGCCCAGCCCGTACACTGTCGAAGTGGGGTGTGCCACCACGCCTCCGGCGTCGAGCAACGCCGCCGCCCGGTCCAGCGCCTCATCCTCCGTCGCCAGCGCCCGGCCCGGCCCGACCGGCGCCCCCGGGGCGCCCGCAGCGCCCGGAGCGCCCGTCCATTCGCGCCATTTCACCACCACTAGTTCCCCGCGGCGATCAACCCGGTCTCAACCATGGCGCGCGCGAGCGCCAGGTCGCGCGCGGTCGTGATCTTGAGGTTCGCCGGATCCCCCTCCACCGTGGACACATCGATGCCGAGGCGTTCGCACAGCAGCGCGTCATCCGTCATGGCGGCGGCGTCCTGCGCCTCCCAGGCGCCCGCATCGTCGAGCGCGTGGGTGCGGTTCAACACCTCGGCCGGGAACCCCTGCGGCGTCTGTACGCGGCGGAGCCGGTCGCGCGGCACCGTCTCCTCGATCCAGCCTCCCTCATCGACCCGTTTCACCGTGTCCTCGACGGCGACCGCCGGCACCACCGGGCCGTTCCGGGCTCCGTCCACCACGCGGGACACGAGTTCGGCCGACACGAACGGACGCGCCCCATCGTGCACGAGCACGGTCTCGACGCCCCCCGCCAGCGCCTCGACGCCGGCCCGCACGGAATCGGCCCGAAACACGCCGCCCGCCACGACGCGCACCCCATCCGGAAGCCAGGCCGGGGGCGAGGCCGCCCTCGGCGGCGACAGCACGACCACGACCCGGTCGACGTCGGGATGGTTCACGAGCGTCCGCACCGACCAGGCGAGCACCGGCATGCCGCAGAGGTCGACGAACTGCTTGGGCCGCGACGCGCCGAAGCGATGCCCCTGCCCCGCCGCGACGACGACGGCCCCGACGACGGCGCCGACGCCGCGGGCGGCCGCCGGGCCTCCCGCCGGCACTAGTCGGGTTCCGGACGGCGGCTCACGGATTCGAACGCCGTGAAGGCCTTGTGGAAATAGAGTTCGACGATTCCGGTCGGCCCGTTGCGCTGCTTGCCCACGATGAGTTCGGCCTTCCCCGCCAATCCCCGTTCCTCCACCTCTTCCGGCTTGCGGTGCATCTCCTCGCGGAAGATGAAGAGGACGACATCCGCATCCTGTTCGATCGCGCCCGACTCGCGCAGGTCGGAGAGCCTGGGCCGGTTCCCTTCGCGCTGTTCGGGCGCCCGCGAGAGCTGCGAGAGGGCGAGGAGCGGCACGCCCACCTCCTTGGCGATCGCCTTCAGCGACCGGGAGATCGCGCTGATCTCCTGCTGGCGGTTCTCGACCCGCGCCCCGCCGGACATCAGCTGCAGGTAGTCGAGCACGACGAGCCCGACGCCGACTTCCGCGTGCAGACGCCGCACCTTGGCGCGGAGTTCGATGGGCGAGATCGCGGGCGTATCGTCGATCCAGATCGGGGCCGTGTTCAGGTGCCCGGCCCCGCTCGCCAGCCGCGTGAAGTCGTCGGATGACAATCGCCCCGTCCGGATCCGGCTCGAATCCACCTTGGACTCCGAGCTCAGCATGCGCTGGACGAGCGATTCTCTCGACATTTCAAGCGAGAAGATCGCCACCGGAACGTCCTCGGCGATCGCCGTGTGCTGGGCGATGTTGAGCGCGAGGGCCGTCTTGCCCATCGAGGGGCGGCCGGCGAGCACGACCAGGTCGGCGGGCTGGAACCCCGCCGTCATGCGGTCGAGATCGGTGAACCCGGACGCGACGCCGGTGATCGTGCCGGGGTTGCGCACGAGTTCGTCGATCCGGTCCATCGTCGAGCGCAGCACTTCCTTGATACGGACGAAGGTGCCGCGCTGCTCCGCTTGCGAGATCTCGAAGATCCTCTGTTCGGCGCGGTCGAGCGTCTCGTCGACCTCGCCCGATCCCGACTCGTAGGCGTCCTGGATGATCTCGGTGGCGCTGGAGATGAGCCGCCGGAGCACGGTCTTGTCGCGCAGAATCCGGCAGTGGTGGCCGACGTTGGCGGCGGTGGGCACCGCGTCCACGAGTTTCGCGAGGTACGCCATCCCCCCGACGGCCTCGAGTTCCGCGGCCGTCTGCAGTTCGTCCGCGAGCGTGACGGCGTCGATCACGTCGCCGCGCCCGTAGAGGCGCACCATCGCGCGGAAGATCCGGCGGTTGCCCTCCCGGTGGAAGCCGGAATCGTCGATCTGTTCGAGGGCGACGGCGACGGCATCGCCATCGATGAGCATCGCCCCGAGAACCGAGATCTCGGCCTCTGCGGACCAGGGCGTGCGCCGGGCCTCGATGGCGTCGCTGGGGAGGCTGATCGCCGTGTCAACCAAGGCGGGCCTCGCGATCTCCGATGCCAGCTTCGACGCCGTCGAGCATGCGGCGCACGATCTGCAGATCCTCCCATGTCGGCCGGATCCAGCCCGGGTTGCGGAGCAGCGCCGCCGGGTGGTAGGTGACGACGACGGGATACCCGGAATAGCGGTGCACGGCGCCCCGCAGCCGCCCCAGCGCGGACTTCGTTTCGAGCAGCGTGCGTGCGGCGAAGGCGCCGAAGGCGATGATCACCTCGGGTTCGATGAGCGCGAGCTGCCTCAGGAGGTAGGGAGAGCAGGCCGCGACCTCCTCGGGGAGCGGGTCGCGGTTCCGGGGCGGCCGGGACTTCAGCACGTTGCAGATGTAGACGGACTTCCGCGGAAGCCCGATCGACAGCAGCAGGCGGTCGAGCAGACCGCCGGCGCGGCCGACGAAGGGGCGGCCGGTGTCATCCTCGCGCGCCCCGGGCGCCTCCCCGACGCACACGACGCGGGCGTCCGCCGCGCCCTCGCCGAACACCGGGTTCTTCCGCGATTCGTGGAGCGTGCAGCGCGAGCAGGAGGCGACGAGCGCGGACAGCGCCTCCAGCTCCGGCGCCTCCGCGATCATCGGCTCCGTCACCGCCGGGCCGCGGCGGGTCCCCGCGTCGGCTCGCGCCGGGCTGCGCCCCGCGGCCAGGCCGCGCACGACCTCTTCGCGCGTCGCATGCTCGAGCATGAGCGCGTTTCCCTCCGCCGAGAGCGTCTGCTCGAGAAAGGTGCGCGCGAGCGCCCGGGCCTCGGCATCCGGCGGGTTCACCTCCCGGCCGCCGCGGGGATCGCGGCTTCGACCCGGTCGAGCAACGCGTCCGCCAACTCCGTCTTCTTCGCCAACGGCAACTCCTCGACCCTGCCGCTCCGGTCGATCAACGTGATGCGGTTCGTCTCGGACTCGAATCCCGCGCCGGGCTCCACGGCCGAGTTCACGGCGACGAGGTGCATGCCCTTGCGCTCGAGTTTCTCCCGTCCGCGGGTGAGAAGGTCCTCCGTCTCGAGCGCGAACCCCAGAGTAAAGATTCCCTCCCGCTCGCGGAACGCCCGCGTCTCCAGCAGCAGGTCCGGTCCCGCGCGCAGCGCGAGTTCGAACCCCTTCCCGTTCCCGTCCGTCTTCCTGATCTTCGCGTCCGCCGCGCGGGCCGGCTCGAAATCGCCGACGGCGGCGGCCATCAACAGGATGTCCGCATCCGTCAACGCGGTCTCAAGCGCGGCGAGCATCTCGCCGGCCGTCTCGACCTCCACCACGTCGGGCCCCGCGGGCCGCGGCATCCGGCCGGGTCCGCTGATGAGCGTGACGTCGCCCCCGCGCCGCCAGGCGGCTTCGGCGAGCGCGAACCCCATGCGGCCCGACGAACGGTTCGTGATGAAGCGGACGGGATCCAGCGCGGCCCTCGTCGGCCCCGCCGTGGCGACGACCTTCCGTCCGCGCAGGCCGGTCGCCGTCTCCAGCGCCCGCCCGATGCGCGGCACGATCTCCTCGGGCTCGAGCAGCCGCCCCGGCCCGCTCTCCCCCTCCGCGAGCGGACCATCGGCGGGTCCCGCGATCCCGTAGCCGACCTCGACCAGCCGCGCGACGTTCGCCTGCGTGATCGGATGCTCCCACATCCGCGTGTTCATCGCAGGACAGACGATCACCGGCGCGCGCGAGGCCAGCACGGCGGTCGTCGCCAGGTCGTCCGCGGCCCCGGCCGCGAGCCGGGAGATGAGGTTGGCCGTCGCGGGCGCGATGACGACGACATCGGCTTCGAGCCCGAGATCCAGGTGCGCCATGGGCCGGTCCCACAGCGACGCGTGCACGGGGCGGCCCGTGATCCCCTCGAAGGTGACGCGCCCGATGAAACGCTCGGCCGACGCCGTGAGGATGACTTCGACGCCGGCCCCGGCCTCGATCAGGCGGCGGGTGAGGATCGCGCTCTTGTACGCGGCGATCCCGCCGGATACGACGAGCAGCACGCGACGACCGTCGAAGGGCCGCACGGAGGCGCCTGGCGCCCTAGGGCATCAGGGTGGGGCGCGCCCGGACGAGCCGGTATTGCAGCTTCTTTTCCTCCGAGGTCAGCGCGTCCGCGGCGACCGTCGTCAGCTTTTCCGCGCCGTACGGCGAGCGTTCGAGCGGGAGGGCGTTCAGTTCGCGCGCATACTTCGCGGCGATGAGCACGCCCAGGTACTTGTTGGTCGCCGCCTTCGCCACGGCGTCCGGCGTAAACACCTTCATTCCATCTCTCCCTCGATCTCTCACTTCCGTGCCGCGGCCCTCGCCGAACCGCGCGCCTCCGGGAATCTACCACATGCGTCAAAGGGCATCCAACTCCCCGATGATGCGTCTCACGTAGCGCCGGTCCGCCGCTCCGAGCCGGCGGGCGGGCACGAGTCCCTCCGCCACGAGCGCCGATACTTCGGCGACCGCCTCCTCGATGCGGTCGTTGACGACGAGCCGGTCGAACTCCGCCGCGGCCTTCAGCTCCGACCGCGCGTTCGTGAGCCGCCGCCGGAGCTGCTCCGGGCTCTCGCTGCCCCGCCCCCTGAGCTGCCGCGCAATCCGCTCGGCGGTGGGCGGGACGATGAAGATCGAGAGCGCTTCCGCGACGGCCTCCCACACCTGGCGGGCCCCCTGCACGTCGATGTCGAGCAGGAGATGCGCGCCCGCTTCCCGCGCCCGGTCAAGGTTGTCGCGCGGCGTCCCGTACCGTTCGCCGTGGACGGTCGCGTGTTCGAGCATGGCCCCCGAGTCCACGAGCGCCTCGAACCGGCTCCGCGAGACGAAGCGGTAGTCCACGCCATCCCGTTCGCGCGCCCGCGGCGCCCGCGTCGTCATCGAGACCGAAAACAGGAAGCCGGGGGAGCGGGCCTCGGCGAGCAGCCGGTCGCGGATCGTCGTCTTCCCCGCCCCGGAAGGACCGGACAGAACGACGGGAAAGAGGGTACGGGACGCGGCGGCCGCGGGGCTCACTCGACGTTTTCCACCTGCTCGCGGAGCCGCTCGATCTCGTTCTTCGCTTCCACCACGAGTCTCGAGATGCGGGAGTCGTTCGCCTTCGCGCCCAGCGTGTTGAATTCGCGCTGCAACTCCTGCACGAGAAAGCCGAGGCGCCGCCCCACCGGCTCGTCGACCGGAGCCTCGAGGAACTCCTCGAAGGCTTCCACGTGCGAGCGGGCGCGCACGAGTTCCTCGCTGATCTCCCAGCGGTCCGCGATGAGAGCGATCTCGCGCAGCAGCCGGTCCTCATCCAGACTCTTCCCGGCCAGGTCCGCGACCGCGTCACGGAGCCGGCGCCGCTCGCGCTCAAGCCGTTCCGGCGCCAACGCCTCCGCGCCATCGATCGCCTCCCGCAGCCCGGCCAGGCGTCCCCGAAGGTCGACCTCGAGCCGCCCCCCCTCCCGATCGCGCATCTCCACCAGCAGGTCGAGCGCCTCCGCCGCCGCCTGCTTCACATCGTCCGACTCCGGCACGAACTCCCCGCCCTCGCCGCCGGCCCTGCGGAAGATCCCGCCCACGCCCAGCAGCGAAGCCATGTCCGGTTCGCCGGACACCCCGAAGTCGTCCCGGAGCCGCGCGCACGCGTCGAGCACTTCCCGCACGCGCGCCTCGTCCAGGCTCGCGCCGCCCGCCGCCGGGGCGCCCTCCACGCGGACGAAGAGATCCAGGCGGCCGCGCCGGGCCCGGGACTCCGCGAGGGCGCGAAGCTCGCTTTCCGCGCGCTCCACGCCGGGGGGCGCCTTCACCACGACCTTCAGCCCCCGGGAATTCACCGAGCGCGCTTCGACCGTCACGGTTCCGGTCTCCCGCGTCACGGTCGCCGAGCCGTAGCCGGTCATGCTGCGAATCACGTCGACCTCTCCGCTTTCGGCGCCCGCCCCGTCAATTGAAGAACTCCCAGCGAAGACCGTACACGTTGACCTGCCGCGGGAACCCGGCCCCCTGAAAATCTCCGAGTTGATCCGCCCCCAGGTTGCCGAAACGCCAGAAGAACCGAAAGTCGGCGATCTTGAACATCAGGTACCCGCCCATCCAACTGTCGGCTTCCAGCATCACGGGGTCGGGCGAGCCCGGGAGGGGGACCAGCCGCTCGCCGCGGCGGTCGATGTGCAGGGACACCCAGATCCGGAGGTTCTCGTCGAAGAAGGTGTCGGACAGAAACAGTTCCGTGCGGAACAGGCGGTCGGGAAGGAAGAGGGTCTCGGCGCCGCGGGAGTCGAACTTTCGCCACGAAGCGCGCAGGCGGATCGGCTCCACTCCCCGCAGCAGGACCCCGAGGGGCACCACCGGCCCGTCGAAGCGCACCTCCAGCGACGTGATGTCCACCTCCCCCGAGTCCGCGACGACGAGCCGGTCGAAGGGGGCGCCGAAGCCGACCTGTCGATCCATCCACTGCTCCGAGTAGCGGCCGCCGAGGTTGAACGGCCCGATCTCCAGCGCCGCGGACGCGCCGCGGGAGTCGAACCGCACGCTGTCCGCGAGCGGGAATTCCGAGGTGTCGAGGCTGTCGAGCATGGGATGCTGGGGGAAGCCGACGCCCCGGGTCCCCCCCGCGGTGAAGGCCCGCAACTCGATCGGAAACAGGAGCCTCTCCCGGAAGGCGATCCCCGCCCGCCAGGACTCGGTCGGGAACTCGTTCCAGCTCGCGAGTTCCGCCCCTCCCTCGAGCGCGAAGGGGCCGATGGGCTGCCAGGCGGAGAGATCCGCGAGGCGCGATGCGTAGGCGTCGCGCCCGGCGAAACGGAGCCCCATCGAGATCCCTCCCGACCCGGGTTGCGCCGAGAACCGCAGCCCGACGCCATCCGCGCCCCGCTGCCGCGGCGAAATGCTGTCCGGCAGGTTGGCGACGACATCCGTGAAGGTCGTGGCCTGTCCGTAGGCCTCGAACTGGGCCCGTTGGCCTAGGTTGGCCCGCGTCCGGAGCACCAACTCCCGACGCGAGAAATTCAGCGTGTCGAGCCCGGTGCGGTCGATCGTCTCGGAACGATACGCGAGCTGAACCCCGAAATCGTTCGAGCGCGGCATCCACGAGAAGCGGCCCTGTACCGCGAAGCGGTCCTGGTTGTTCTGCCGGTCCCGGACGTCGTGCCGCTCGAAGGAGGCTTCCACGTTGGACGCGCCGCCCAGCGAGTTGGCGAAGACGGCGTCGAGGATCTCGGAGCGCGGGGTCCCGGTCACGCCGCTGACGCGCGAGTAGGCCTGGACCCCGTCGTGGCGGATGAGGTCGACGTCGATGACGAGGCCGTCCGCGCCGCGATACACGCGCACGCGGTCGACGTAGTTCAGCGACACCCGCCGCAGGTCCGCCTGGGTTCGGGAGAGAGGGAGGATTTCGCGGCCGTCGATGTAGAGGGTCACGAGCCCCGGTCCGAAGCCGCCGTCGAAGACGTGGTGCGGCCCCTGATAGAACTCGCCGCGAACGCCCGTGATGCCGGGAACGTGCTCGAGCAGGAGTTCGAGGAGGGTGAACGAGGGGGAGGAGTGTACGCACTCCCGGTCGCAGTCGATGATCTCGTGCGCGGGGCCGCGCAGGCCCGTCAGCCGCCCCGGAAAGCTCTGCGCCCGACCCGGCACGCTGTCGGCGAACGCGGCGAGGACCGAATCGGGCACGACCTCCAGGCTGTCCAGACCCGGTGGCAGGCTGTCCGGGACGGGCGGATCCTGTGCATGCGCCGCCGAGACGCCCCCGACCGCGAGCAACAGCGCGCCCAGCAGCGGCCCACCGAGTTTCGTCACGCTCGCCGGCGGACGCGCAGCCATTCATGGACGAGGCGGACCCCGACCCCGGTGGCTCCCTTCGGCTGCCAGCCGCGCGCCTCCTTCGCCCACGCCGTGCCCGCGATGTCGAGGTGGGCCCAGGGCACCTCGTCCGACACGAACTCGCGCAGGAACCAGCCCGCGGTGATCGTGCCCCCGCCCCGGCCGCCGATGTTCTTGATGTCCGCGATGTCGGAGTCGAGTTGCGCCCGATACGCCTTCCACAGCGGCAGGGGCCACGTCCGCTCCCCGGTCGCCTCGCCGGCCTCGGACAGCTCGTCCGCGATGCCCCGGTCGTTGGCGAGCACCGCCACCGCGTGGTGGCCGAGGGCGACGACGCAGGCCCCGGTCAGCGTGGCCATGTCGACGATCGCGACCGGGTCCAGCCGCTGCGCGTAGGTCAGGGCGTCCGAGAGGATGAGGCGACCCTCCGCGTCCGTGTTGATGACCTCGATCGACTTGCCCGACAGGCCACGGATCACATCCCCCGGCTTCACCGCGTCGCCCGCAGGGAGATTCTCCGTCGCGGGCACGAGGCCGATCACGCGCTGCGGGATGTCGAGGCGCGCCGCCGCGATCAGGACGCCGAACACGGCCGCGGCGCCCGCCATGTCGTACTTCATGTCCTCCATGCCCGAGGCGGGCTTGAGCGAGATCCCGCCCGCATCGAAGGTCACGCCCTTGCCGACGACGACGACGGGGTCGCCGCCCGACCCCTCGTGCTCCATCTCGATGAAGCGCGGCTCCTCGACGGATCCGCGCGCCACGGTGAGGAGGCCTCCGAATCCTTCCTCCTCCAGCCGCTCCCGGTCCCGGACCTCGACCCGGAAGCCGTATTCCTCCGCCAGCCGCTCCGCCTCCGCCGCGAGGTAGCGCGGCGTCGCCACGTTGCCCGGCAGCGTCACGAGTTCGCGCGTGGCGTTCTGCGCCTCGGCAAGCACGCACCCCCGCCGCACGGCGGCCTCGGCCTCCGCACCGGCCTCGCCCCCGGCGATGAGGACGCGCTCGTCCGGCGCCTCCGTGCGGCCTTCCGCGTCGCGGAGCCCGTCGTAACGCCAGTCGCCCAGCGCGAGCCCCTCGGCGGATGCCTGCCACACGGCGCCGTCCGCCGTCTCCGGCACGCGGAACCCGACGGACCCGAGGCCGCGCTCGCGAGCCGCCCTGACCCCGGCTCCCGCCGCCCGCCGGCACGATTCGGCCAGCGGCCTCGCTCCGGCGTTGAGGCGCACGACGAAGACGTCCGGCGCCTCCGCGGACCCGAGGCGTACCCAGCCCGACGCCTCGCCGGAGCGGCCGTGGCCCTCCAGCCACGCCGCCGCCGGGCCTTCCCACCACTCTCCCGTCGCCTCCGCGTCATCGAACCACGGGACCACGAGAGCGTCCAGTTCACGTTCGACGGGTATCCCCGGGCGTATCTCCACCGACACCTTCCTTGTCTCGACCCTTGTATCAACGAAAGAAGCGGGCTCGGCAGCCCCTCTGGAGGCCTGCGGCCCGCTTCCGTTGGCGTGATGGCCGGCGCCGCACGCGGCGGGCTCCGGCCCCTTCCGCGACTTCGGCTCAGCGCTCGTCCATCGGCACCCAGCGCAGGTCCGTCTCACCCACATACTCCGCACGCGGCCGAATGAGCCGGTTGTCGGCGTGCTGCTCCATCACGTGCGCCGTCCAGCCGCCCATCCGCCCCATCGCGAAGAGCGGCGTGTAGAGGTCGATCGGAATGCCGAGCGCGTAGTAGACGGTGGCGCAGTAGAAGTCGACGTTCGGATTGATCCCCTTCTCGGCGATCATCCGGTCCTCCAGCTTGCGGGACATCTCGTAGAACTTCCCGAGACCCGCCTGCTGCGTGAGCACGCGGGACATCTCGCGCAGGTGCGTCGCCCGCGGATCCTCCGTCTTGTAGACGCGGTGGCCGAAGCCCATGATCTTCCGCTTCTCGGCGAAGGCCCGGTCGAGCCACGGATCGACGTTCTCCGTGTCGCCGATCTCCAGCAGCGTGTGCATGGCCCTCGCGTTCGCCCCGCCGTGCAACTCGCCCTTCAGCGCCCCGACGCCCCCGGTCACGGCCGAGTGCATGTCTCCGAGCGTGGCGGCGATGACGCGGCAGGCGAAGGTCGACGCGTTGAACCCGTGGTCGAGGTACAGGAGCAGCGTCCGGTCGAGCGCGTCGACGGCTTCCTCCGTGCCGGGCTCGCCATTCGCCATCCGCACGAAGTCGGCGGACAGCGAGAGCGACGGGTCGGGCGCCAGCGGCTCCAGGCCCTGCCGAATGCGGTGTATCGCCGCAATGATCGTCGGGGTCCGCGCTACGAGCCGCTCCGCCTTGCGCCGGTTCGCCGCGCTCGAGTTGTCCTCGGCGTCCGGGTCGTACACGCCCTCTAGGGAGACCCCGGTCCGAAGGGCGGCCATCGGCACGGTCTCCGCCGGGAGCCCCTTCAGACCGTCGATCGTTCTCGGATCCAGCGCCCGCTGCGCGGCCAGCGCCGCCTCGAACTCGTCGAGGTCCCCACGCCTCGGCAGCCGCCCATTCCAGAGCAGGAACACGCTCTCGGGGAAGGAGACGTTTGGCGCGAGTTCATGGATGTTGTAGCCCCGGTAGACGAGGATGCCCTTGAGTCCGTCAATGAAGCTGAGGTGAGTCTGGGAGGCGACGACGCCTTCTAGTCCTTTCCCGGCGGCGGCGGTCATTCTGTCACGAGGCCTTTCGGTATGGCGCGGAGGGTTCCGCGCGGACGGCCAGCAGCCGGTGGCAAAGCCCTGACGCGGGATTTTGCCACGGACTGCTAGCGGATGGCAGGATCGAGTTTCGCTTCCTTGAAGTGCTTCTTGAGATCATCGAGACTGAGCTGCTCGAACGAACCCTGCGGGAGCCGAAGCCGCCGCTGAGACTGATACGGGTCGGAAAAACAGACGAACACGACCGCCTCGAAATCGTCGGGCGGAGCCTTTTCGTTCGGGTCGGGCCAAAAAACCTCGCGGGAAGCAAGCCATGCTTTCCACCGGCGTCCGTCGTCGTCCTGGAAGGTCTTTGTCATTTCTACCTCTGGCGGCCGGCACACGTCGCTCGCGAACGGGCAACGGGACGTTTCCGGCCTGAATACGCAGTCATCGCAGCCAAGAAAGATAGCGTGCGATCACGGAATCGGGAAGAAGGTTCGCGGCTCGGAGGGACCGGCGAATGCGGTCTGATTGGGTCAGCCCGGCGGGACCTCCCGATCCGGCGCATCGGGCGCGGGGAGCCGGCATCCGAACGCGAAGCCGCCGCCCATGAGAAGACCCACCAGCAGTGCGAGCAGAATCGTCACGAGGACGTAGTACAGTGTGATAGTCATGGGGGAAGAATGTCGGTTCTGACCGCGGATGTCCAGCGCTCACAGGCCGCGGCGGGACTCCGCGTCAGGACTCCGCGTCAGCGCCGCGAACGGCGCAGGCGGCGGAGGACGCGCTGCTGGAAGGCGATCCGTTCCATCACACGGTCGACGATCCGCTGGGCGTTCTTCCGCGAGCGGCCCTCGGCCGCGAGGTCGTCGTACGGCACGGGCCGGCCCACGTAGATGGAAACCCGCTGCCCGATCCGCGGCAGGCGGGAACCGATGGGAAGGACGCGATCCAGTCCGTCCAACGTGATCGGGACGACGTGCGGGCGGGTCTGGAGGATGACCATGCCCGCGCCGGCTCGCCCACGTCCGACCTGCCCGTTCCGCGAGCGCGTTCCCTCCGGGAAGAGCGTGAGTATTCCCGCCCGCAGCACGTTTGCCGAGCGGATCATCGCGCGCAGGTCGCGGCGGCCGCGCCGCACCGGAATGCACTGGAACTGGTGGAACACCCAGCCGAAAAACGGGTTGCTGAAGAAGTTCTCCGCCGCGGCCGCATTCCACGGCGCGAGGTGGGGCCTGAAAGTTTTTTCGGGAAAGAACAGGTAGTAGGCGATCGGAAACGAGTCGATCATCGACTGGTGATTCGAGAGAACGAGCGTGTTCGGAAGGTGGGGAACGCGTCGCCGTCCGTAGACCCGCGTTCGATTGAGGAGACCGAAGAGGAGGAAGACGCAGGGTGGAGCCACGAGGTTCGTGATGATCCAGCGCGTGACCGGCGTCAGCCAACGCGTGATGGGGCCCGGGGCCCACTCGGGAGGCGATGCGCTCGCCCGCTTCGGATTCTCGCGATCCATCATCGCCTGAGAGTAGGTTGCCTCGGAATCGGCGGGAAGGCCGGGCGGCCGAGACGCCGGCAAACCACGGAGATTTGGAGCCAGCGCGCGTGCGGACGATGGATCTTGCCATGGATCTTGCCATCATCGGAGGAGGGCCGGTCGGGCTCGAGGCCGCGGCCCGCGCGGCCCGTGCGGGACTCGCGACGGTCCTGCTTGAAGCGGGCGAGGTGGCGGACCACGTCCGCGCCTGGGGATGGCTGCGGCTCTTCTCCCCCTTCGGGTGGAATGCGGGACCGGCCGGGCTGGAGGTCCTGCGCGGCCAGGGGGGTGAGCTGCCGGCGGCGGAGGCGCTGCTCACGGGCGCGGAGTTGCGGACGCACTACCTGCTGCCCCTGGCCGCGGCCCTGCGGTCGCGCGTGGAGGTCCGCGAGGGCGCGCGCGTGCGGGGCGTCGCCCGGGCGGATCGGCTGAAGGGCGAGGCGCTCGGCCAGGCCGCCCGGGCCGAACAGCCCTTCCGGCTGCTCGTGGAGGAGCGCGGAGAGGAGAGCCGCGCCGAGACCGAGGTGTTCGCCCGGGCCGTGTTCGACTGCTCGGGGACCTACGGGCGGCCCAATTGGGCGGGCCCGGGCGGCACGCCCGCCATCGGCGAGCGATCGGCGCGGCGCGCGATCGAATACCGCATCCCGGATGTGCTCGGCGCCCAGCGCGGGCGCTACGCCGCGCGGCGCACGCTCCTGCTCGGAAACGGACACTCCGCCGCCACGACCGCGTGCGGACTCGGGGCGCTGGCCCGGGCCGTGCCGGGGACGCGGTTCACCTGGGCCAGCCGCGAGGCGCACAGCGTCCCGCTGCGGGCGATTCCGGACGATCCGCTCCCCGAGCGGGTGAAGCTCACGCGCCGCGCCAACGCGATCGCCGCCGAACCGCCGCCCGGTTGCGAGTGGCTCTCCCGGAGCCGGCTGCTGGCCGTCCGCCAGGCCGATTCGCGAGGGCTCGAGGTCGATCTGGAGGTCGCCGGGGCCGTGCGGCGCGACCGCTTCGACCGGATCGTGGCGACCGTCGGCTACGAGCCCGACGACGACCTGTACCGCCAGCTCCAGGTGCATGCCTGCTACGCGTCCCTCGGCCCCATGGGCGTCTCCGCCGCGCTCCTCGCCGCTCAGGGCCCGCCGGGCGACGCGCCGGCGGACTGCTGTATCGATCCGGACGCGCTCGGACCCGAGACGCTGCGCAACCCCGAACCCGATTTCTTCATCCTGGGCGCCAAGAGCTTCGGCAAGAACTCCGCCTTCCTCATGCGGACGGGGTACGAGCAGGTCGCCGACGCGTTCGCGCTCCTCGGATGGAACGCCGCGCGCGCGACCGGGGCACGCTGATCCGGCGGGCCGGGTCGGCCGGCCGCGCTCACATCCGCTTGTAGGCCGGGCCGCTGCCGCCCTCCCGCGGCGTCCAGCGGGGACCGAGGACGTCCGTCGCCTTGCAGTCGATGCAGTTCGGCGCGTTCACGACCAGGCGGTCGCCGTCGCGCTCGTAAACGCCCGCCGGGCAAAGGCTCGCGTACAGTTCCGCCATCTCCGGCGACACCGCCGCGCCCGCTGCGCTGCCCGCTTCCGCGCCCGTTTCTGCGCCCACCAGGAGGTGCGAGGGGATGTCGTCCCGTGTTGCGTTCCCGGAGCGGAAGACCGCGTCGACCTTGGCGACCGCGTGCTCGCCGTCGTACGCGGACTCGAGCCCCAACCGCTTGCGGCGGGGGCCCGCCGCGTCGGGCTCGCTCGGGATCCGGCCGCCGGGAAACGTTCCGCCCGTGGCCTGCATGAGCCCCGCCTTGACCCCTCCGGCGAAGAAGCCGGACTTGAAGGCGAGCCGCTGGTTCCGATTGCGGTACAGCGGGTCCTGGATGAGGCCCTCCCGCAGCGTCGCGTCGTACGACGCGAGCCGCGCCGCCGGGACGACGCCGCCCGCTCCGTCGTGCCCGTCCACCCGCTCGCCTCCGCCCGCGCCCTCGCCCCCTTCCGCCCCCTCGCCCCTGTCCGCCAGGGCCCGGCTGATCGCGTCCGCCGCGAGGACTCCCGAGCGCATCGCGTAGTGGATGCCCTTGAGGGAGGCGACATCGACGAGTCCCGCGGCATCTCCCGCGATGAGCAGGCCATCCCCGCTCAGCCGGTCCGGAATGGCGTGGTACCCGCCCTCGGGAATCGTCTTCGCTCCCCACTCCACGAGTTCGCCCCCGTCCAGGATCCCGCGCACGAACGGGTGCTGCTTGAAGCGCTGCAGCAGCGCGTGGACGTCGAGGTCGACGTACGGCGCGTCGAGACCCACGACGAGGCCCAGCGACACGAGGTTCTCGCCCATGGGGTAGATGAAGCTGCCCCCGAACGCATCCCGCGGCAGTGGCCAGCCCATGGTATGGGTGACCGCGTCGGGCGGGCGCGCGACCTCCCACAGTTCCTTGACTCCGAGCGCGAAGATCTGCGGGTTCGCCGAGCCGACGCCTTCCCGCTCGAGCCAGGCCTCGCTCAGCGGCCCGCGGGTCCCTTCGGCGAGCACGGTGACCAGCGCGGAGAGGTCCGTGGCCGGCATGTAGCCGCCCGCCGGGTTCCCTTCCCGGTCGAGACCCGCGGGCGTCGTGCGGACGCCCACCACCTGCCTCCCGCGCATGAGGAGCGCATCGGCGGGGAATCCCGTGAACACGTTCACCCCCAGCTCCTCCGCCCGCGCGCCCAGCCAGCGCACGATCTCGCAGATCGACGCCACGTGATGGCCGTGGTTCCGCATCGAGGGCGGGGTCGGAAGCCGGATCTTGCCGCGCTCCGTGAGAAGCAGCACCCGGTCGCCCGCTACGCGGCCCCGGAGCGGAAGCTCCGCTTCGTCGAGGTCCGGGAAGAGCGTGCGAAAGGCCCCCGGGTTCACGACGGCCCCGGAGAGGCAGTGCTCCCCGAGTTCACCCGATTTCTCGAGGACTCCGATCTCGAGGTCGGCGAGCGGCCCGCCTTCCGCGCGGTCGCGCGCCGCGCGTTGCGCCAGCCGGATCGCTCCGGCGAGCCCGGCCGGACCTCCGCCCACGAAGAGGACATCCAGCGGTA
The DNA here is from genome assembly GCA_026914155.1 of Candidatus Palauibacter rhopaloidicola. Lineage (GTDB taxonomy): Bacteria > Gemmatimonadota > Gemmatimonadetes > Palauibacterales > Palauibacteraceae > Palauibacter > Palauibacter rhopaloidicola. The sequence goes on from JAPPGH010000024.1 coordinate 22,180, forward strand.
CCGCCTCCGGGTCGGGATCCCCTTCGACGATGAAGCGTCTCCGCGGCAGCGGTGGCTGCAGGGACGAGGGAATCAGCGGTCTCACCGCGGCGTCGCGAGAACGCCCGCCTCGCGGAGGAATCCCAGCGTGGGTTCGAGCGGAAGCGATTCGATCGTCCGTCCCCGGTGCCCCGTCACGGACGTCGCCCTGAACAGGGAGTTGATGACGGCTTCATCCGTCGCCTCGACCACCGCCTCGAACACGCGCGACAGCGCGCCGCCGCCTCGCACGGCCTCACCCTCCCCCGTCGAGAAGGCGATCGCGTAGTCGCCGGAACCGTGCGACATGTACGACCCCGCGCGGGCGAGCCCCATGAACGAGCGGTCGGCCACCCGGTCCAGTTCGCGGTGCGCCAGCGGCAGATCCGTCGCGATCACGATCATCACGGACCCATCGGACCCATCGCCATCCCCCTGGTCGCGCCCACCGCGCAGGCCGGCGGCGGCGAGCTTCTCTCCCACGCGCACACCGTCGATCCGCAGCGAACCCCCGAAGTTGCTCTGCACGAGCACGCCGACGTTCACGATCCGCCCGCCGATCTCGACCCGCCGCGACGAGGTCCCGATGCCGCCCTTCCAGCCGAAGGCGATCGTCCCCGTCCCCGCCCCGACCGTCCCCTCCTCCACCGGGCCGCCGGCCGCGGTCCGCAGCGCCTCGCGCACGTGTTCGGGCCGGATCGGGCGGACGCGGATGTCGCTCAGGTACCCGTCGTTCGTCTCGCCGACGACCGGGTTCATCGACCGCACCTCGCGGTTCGCCGGCAGCGACAGGAGGGTATCGAGGAGCGCGTCCGCCGCCCGGAACACGCTCAGCGTCCCGGTGAGGAGGATCGGCGTCTCGAGTTCGCCGAGTTCGTTGACCTGGCTCAGCCCCACCAGCTTCCCGAACCCGTTCCCGACCGCGATCGCCGCCCGCACCCGCCGCTCGAACACGTTGTCCCCGTGCGGAAGAATCGCCGTCACCCCCGTGCGGATCGAGTCGCCCACCCACACCGTGCGGTGGCCCACCCGCACCCCGGGCACGTCCGTGATCGCATTCAGCGGCCCCGTCGGCAGCCGCCCAATGAGCACGCCCGCCTCCCGCGCGCGCGGCCGCTCCCCGTCGCCCGGTCGCGCCTCCTGGCCTGCAGCGTCTACGGGCGGAAACACTGCCATCGCCGCGAGGACGAGCGCCGCCGGGGTCCCTGCCCCCGCCCTCCTTGCGGTCCTGCTAGTTCTCACTGGTGATGGTCGCCCGCTCGATGTAGTCCAGTTCGGCGAACTCCGCCTCCAGGTAGGCGTTCCCCTCCTCCTGAATCCGTCCCTGGCTCGGCCCGCCCCCGCTGGGCGCCCCCTCGCCGTACTCCGAGTAGAGCGCGTCGACAACCTCCATCCCCGAAATCACTTCACCGATGGCGGCGAATCCCATCCCATCGAGGCGCGAGTTGTCGCCGAAGTTGATGAAGAGCTGCGTGCTTCGGCTGTTCGGCATGGACGTCTGCGCGAAGCTGATCCGCCCGCGAGTGTTCCCCACCACCACCGGATCGTCCTGGATGTTCGCGTCCCGCCACGCGGTCTGGATCTCCGGATTCCCGTTGATCCCGAACTGCGCCATGAAACCGGCGATCACGCGGAAGAACCGCACGTCGTCGAAGAACCCGTTCTCCACCAGGTTGTAGAAGCGGTCCACGCCGTTGGGGGCCCACTGGCGGTGCGCCTCCACCACGAACGTGCCCTTCGAAGTCTCGAAGCGCGCCTGGAAAGTCTCCGGTGCCGTCATGTTCACCTCTGCCGAAGCCGGGTCCCCGAGGAATTCGCTCGGCCCTCCGCCCCGTTCGCAGGCGGTCACCGCCAGCAGACACCCGAGGAGCAGCCAACCCGGCCTGAAACCGGACCTGGATAGACGCGACCGTACCATCTCGACCCCCGTCAGCTTCTTGTGTGTTTTGAGTGCGCCGCGCCGGGCCATTGCCACGGCCTGCGGGCGGGCGTGCCGTCAGATACGGCGTGCCACGATGTAACGATATGCGACCGGAATTGCGACGAGCACGAACAACGTACTCGAAATCAACCCGCCGATGGTCGCCAGCGCGAGCGCGTTCCAGATGTTCTGATCCTGGGACGGGGCGAAGAGGACGAGCGGCAGGAGTCCGAACACCGTCGTGAGCGTCGTCATGAGGATGGGGCGCACGCGCTCCAGCGTTCCCTGCACGATCGCCGCCGCCGTCGGCATGCGTTTGCGCACTTCGCCGATGTGGTAGACCACAAGGATGGCGTTGTTCACGACGATGCCACCCATCATGATCGTGCCGATGAACGCGGTGCGGGTGAAGGTCGCGTCGGTGTAGAAGAAGATGAGGAAGACGCCGATGAGGGCGAAGGGCAGCGAGAAGAGCACGACGAAGGGCGCCAGGAGCGACTCGAACAGACCGGCCGTGACCATGTAGATGAGGAGGATGGAGAAGGCGAGGACGACCCACATCTGCGTCGTCTCCTCCGTCGTCCAGCCCCCGTAGCGCGATTTCTCGATCCGGTAGCCCGGCGGGAGTTCCATCGCGTCCACCACGGCATCGCGGACGACGTCGCCGAACCGCACCGGCCCCCGGAACTCCCACGCCACGGTCCGCTCGTACTGCTGGTCCTCCCGCCGGATGCTGGCCAGGACCTGCCGGCGCCCCACCTCCGCGACGTTGGCAAGCCGGAGTTCCTCGCGGGACGAAATCGGCACGCGCAGGTCGTTCAGGTCGTGGAAGTCGAACTCGCGGTACCCGTCCACCTTGACGGCGTACTGCACCTCCTCGCCGCCCACGCGGATCCGGCGGCTCACGGACGGCCGGCCCTGAATGTTGCTCGACAGGTAGTTGAGCAACTGCTGCACCGGGAGGTTGTAGGCCGCCAGCGCTTCCCGGTTCGGCTCCACGTAGTACTCGAATTCCCGGTCGCGCTGATACCAGTTGCTGTTCGCGTTCGGGTCCACGTCGCGGATCCGGGAGAACCGCGTCAGGCGCGACGCGATCTCCTCGGCGATCTCCTGCACCGTCAGGTAGTTGTACCCGAGCACCTGGAGGTTGTAGTTGGGGGGACTGGAGCCGCCGCCGTAGAAGCTGGGACCGTATCCCCGTACGAAGACGTCGACGCCCGAGAACCCGTAGCTGTAGGCGGTCATCTGGTCCTTGATGGCCACCGGGATCGACGTGTGCTCCAGTTCGTCGGGGAATTCCGCGCGCATGTACGCGTAGTTCGGCTGGACCCGGGCCTCGAAGCGTTCGACTTCATCGATGGTGGCGAGCTTCGCCTCGAAGGAGCGCACGAGTTCGTCCGTGCGCTCCAGCCCCGCCCCGCGCGGGAAGCTGATCGTGATCGTGATACCGCTGCCACGCCCGCCGAATCCGCCCCAGTAGCTCCCCGTGCTCACGTGCTCGTCGAACAGATACCAGCTCCCGCCGAGGCTCCCGAGGCAGACGAGCGCGACGAGGACGGGATGCCGCAACCCGAACCCGAGGAGCGACCGGTATCCCGAGATGTAGAAGGGTTCGGACGACCGGGTCGGCGATGACGCGGCCTCCCCCGTCGTCAGGGCCGAATCGACCACAGCCCCGGCGGAATCCCGCATGCGGGCGACGCGCGAGGCGAGTGCCGGGACGAAGGTGAACGCCACGAAGAGGCTGGCGATGATCGAGAAACCGACGGCGAACGTGAGCGGCAGGTAGTAAACCCGCAGCTCTCCCTGGAGGAAGAGGAAGGGGACGAGCACGATCGCGGTCGTCAGCGTCGCGGCGAGCACCGGCAGGACGACCTGGCGCGCCCCGCGGCTCGCGGCATCGGATGGGCCCGCCCCCGCCCGGCGGTGACGCTCCACGTTCTCGAGCACGACGATGCCGTTGTCGACGACGAGGCCGAACCCCCACGCGAGCCCCCACAGCGTGAGCAGGTTCAACGAGAATCCGCCGAGGTAGAGGAAGTTCACCGCGGTCAGGACGCTGAACCCGATCGTCGCGAAGACGACGAGGACGGCGCCGAGCGACCTCAGGAAGAGCGTAAGCACGATGAAGATCACGATGGCGGCGGCGATGGCGCGGAGCCGGAGTTCCGTGAGCTGCTCGCGGATGTTCTCGCTCTGATCGCTCGTCAACTCGAGGCCCACCCCCGCCGGGAGCGTCGAGCCCAGTTCGGTCATCGCGGCCTTCACGTCGTCCGCGACCTGGATCACGTTCGTGCCCGACTGGCGGTACACGCTGATCGAGATCGTGGGCTGCGAGTCGATGCGCCAGAAGAACATCGGGTCTTCCGTCTGGTCGCGCACCTGCCCCAGATCGCCCACGCGGACGGGCCCATCGGGTCGCGTCAGCACGATCATGTCCGCGATGTCGGACACCTCGAGCGCCCGAGTGCGCACGGCGATGGCGAACTGCCGCCCATCGAGTTCGACCGATCCGGGGGCCCTCGGCTCGGAAAGCTCGGAGATCCGGCGGCTGACCTCCTCCGGCCGCAGCCCGAGCGCCTCCAGCCGGCCCCGGTCGAGCTCGACGGCGATCTCGCGGCGCTCAGCCCCCCAGACAGTCACCTCGGACACGCCCGGCAGCCCCCGCACGAAGGGCGCGATCTCCTCCTCGGCGATCTCGCCCAGGCGCGCGAACGTATACGGGCCGGTGAGCGAGAAGCTGAGCAGCCGCTCATCTTCCTCTGCGAATTCCTGCGGGACGTACTCGGAGAGCCGGGGCACCACGCCCTCGGGCAACTCGTCGCGGATCGAGTTGATCCGCTCGCTCAGTTCGAGGCGGGCGAACTCCATGCGTGTCTCGCGCTCGAAGTCGACGTCGATCTCGGCGGTGGAGCCAGTCCCGCGCGCGTCGGCCTCGGACACCGAGATGACCTTCTCGACACCGCCGACCTGTTGGATGACCGTCTCGAGCGGCGCCGTCACGAACGCTTCCAGCGCCTCGGGCGAGGCGCCGTTCCAAGTGGCGGTGACCGTGAGACGGGGGAACTCGACCTCGGGCAGGTCCTCGACCGGAATGAGCCGGAAGCTCGTCACGCCGAGCGCGAAGAGCGCGATGTAGATCGCGGCGGTCGCCACCGGCCGGCGGATGGCCAGATCGATCATGGTTCCACACTCCCTCGCGCCATGCCCGGAGCCGCCGGCCCGGAGCGGTCCCCAAGGCCGTATCCCGGCGTCGGCCGAACCGCGGACGGGTCGCGGCGTTCGGGCCGCGGGCCCGGGTCGGCCCCCACGGACACGGAGGGCTCGACCAGGACCGAATATACCACCGGCACGACGATGAGCGTGAGGAAGGTCGCGGAGATGAGGCCGCCGATCACCACGACGGCGAGCGGGGCGCGGAGATCGGCCCCGGCCCCCAGCCCGGCGGCGAGCGGGAGAAGCCCGACCACGGTCGTGATGGTCGTCATCACGATGGGGCGGAGCCGCAGCCGGCCCGCCTCAAGGATCGCCGCCCGCTTCGCCAGCCCGGCCCGCCGGCGCTGGTTGATGAAGTCGACCTTCACGATCGCGTCGTTGACGACGATGCCGATGAGGATCACGAACCCGATGCCGCTCATCGCGTTGAGGCCGCCCCCGGCGATCCAGAGCGCGGTCACCGCCCCGATCGCGGCCAGCGGCACCGCGGTGAGGACGACGAGCGGCTGCACGAGCGACTCGAACTGGGCGGCCATGATGAGGAAGACGAGGGCCAGGGCCAGGCCGAAGGCGAAGGTGAGCGAGCGGAAGCTGTCCTGCATCTCCTCGTTCTCGCCGCCGACGCGCACGGTCGTGAGCGCCGGCCGCGGGATGTCGGCGATCGCGGCCTCCACCTCCCGGACGGCCGTCCGGAGGCCGCCCTCGGCCACGTCCGCCAGCACCTGGATCGTGCGGTTCTGATCCTCCCGCCGGATTTCGACCGGACCGAACCCCTGCCGAACCGTCACGAGTTCCCCGATCGGCACGCCCTGGAGCCGAAGCCCGAGCACTCTGTCCAGTTCCCGCCGGGCCGTCTCCGGAATCGTGACCCGGATGTCGACCTTGTCGGCGAACACCGAGTACGCGTTCCGGGTCTCCGATCCCCGCAGGTAGTCCTCGATCGCCGTCGCGACCGACGTCACGGTGATCTGGTGGCGGGCCGCCACCTCCCGGTTGACCTCGATGACGAGTTCCGGCTGCGTGCGCAGGAAGTCCAGCCGCACGTCGGCCAGCACCGGGACGCCCTCGAGCCGAGTCTCGATCGCCTCGGCGACCGGCACGAGTTCCTCCAGTTCCCCGCTCTGCACCTTCACCGCGAGGTCGGCCTCTCCGATCGCCAGCGCCCTGCCAAGCGACGTGGCCCGGCCGGTTTCGATCGTCACGAAGGCCGGATCCACGCCGCTTCCCGGGAGCCGTGCGCGCAGTTCTGCGATCGCTTCGCTCGTCGGCCGCGACGACCCGGCGAGCTGGACGTCGAGCGCCGCGTTGTTGAGTCCCGTCAGGTCGCGCGCCGCGAGTTCGCTGCCCCGGCTGCGGCCCACGCGAGTGAAGATGCCCGAGACGTCCGCCATGTCGAGCAGGAGCCGCTCCACCTCGCCGGCGGTCTCGTCCGTCGTCCGGATCGGGGTCCCCTGGGGGAGGTTGAGTTCGACCCAGAACTGCTGCTCGTCCACGCGCGGCATGAGCCCCCTCGGGAGGGATCCGGCGAGCATGATCGCGCCGGCCAGGGCGACAATCGCGATCGAGAGGACTTCCAGCCGGTGCGCGAGAGCCCACTCGAGCGTCCGCTCGTACCGGCCCGCGAAACGGAGGAACGCGCGCTCGAAGGCCCGCAGGAAGGGGCCGAAGAGCAGGCCCAGGACTCTGCCGCCGCCGGTCGCGACATCGACGCCCGTGAGCTTGACCGAGCGCCCCACGTAGGCGACCCCGCCCCCGACGCCTCGCACGCCCGCGACGGCGCCCGCCCGCACGGCTCGGCCGACCCGGCGCACGCGTCCCGACCGCTCGGCTTCCGGCGCGTCGGGCGCCGACGGGGACGCTCCGCCATCGAAGCCCGCGGCCTCCGCTCCGCGCCTTCCCCGGGCCACCTGCGCGGCGAGTACCGGGAGCAGCGTGAGCGCCACGAGCAGCGAGGCGAGGAGGGAGAATGTCACCGCGAGCGAAAGGTCGCCGAAGAGGGCGCCCGCCACGCCCTCCACGTACAGCACCGGCCCGAATACGGCGATCGTCGTGAGCGTCGACGCGGTGATCGCCGCGGCCACTTCCCGGGCGCCCCGCCCGGCCGACTCCCGCGCGCCCCCGCCCGACTCCTCGCGGTGCCGGAAGATGTTCTCGAGCACGACGATGGAGTTGTCGACGAGCAGGCCGACCCCGAGCGCGAGGCCGCCTAGGGACATGATGTTGAGGCTGACGTCGAACGCGTAGCAGAGCGCGAAGGCCGCCATGACCGAGATCGGGATGGCGAGCCCGATCGCGAGCGGATACCTCGGATCGCGCAGGAAGAGGAAGAGGACGAGGAAGGCCAGCGCGCCGCCGAGCAGCAGGGCGGAGACGACATTCGAGATCGCGTCCCGGATGAACGCCGCCTGGCTGGAGGCGATCTCGATCGAGATCCCCTGAAACTCCTCCCGCAGTTGATCCAGCGTCTCGCGCACGCCGTCCGCCACGCGGACCGTGTTCGTCCCCGCCTCCTTGAACACCTGGAGCCCGATCGCGGGCTCCCCGTTGAAGCGCGCAATCGTCTCGAGATCCGCGATCGTGTCGACCACGGTGGCGACGTCGGTCAGCCGCACGGGACGGGCCCCGACGCCCCGCGGCCGCGCGATGACGACGTCGAGCAGTTCCTCGACCTCCCGGAACTGGCCCAGCGTGCGCAGGCTGTACTCGAACCGGCCCCGCTGGATCGTGCCGCCGGGCGCATTGTAGTTCGCCTGGTCGAGCGCGTTCGAGATCTCGGCGAGCGAGACCTCGTGCACGTCCAAGTATTCCGGATCCACGATGACCCGCAGCTCCCGCTCGGGTCCGCCCGTCAGCCCCGCGAGCGAGACGCCGTCCAACTGCTCCAGGCGGCGCTTGAAGACGACTTCGGAGAGATCGCGCAGGCTGCGCAGGTCGGTCCCGCTCACGGCCAGCGTCATGATCGGATCGCTCGTCGGATCCGATCTCAGGATCGTGGGCCGCTCCGAGCCTTCCGGGAGCCTCTCCGTCAGATTGTCCAGCTTCTCCCGGGTGTGGAGGGTCGCGAACTCCATGTCCGTGCCCCAAGCGAACTGGAGCTGGACGAGCGACTGCCCCTCGCGCGATCGCGACGAGATGCGGCGCGCCCCCGGGATCGAGTACAACTGTTGTTCGATGGGTTCCGTGATGAAGCGCTCGACCTCCGCGGGCCCCGCATCCGAGTACGTCGTCCACACGGAGAGCGTCGGGAAGGCGACATCCGGCAAAAGGTCGATGGGCAGGCGGAGGAACGACACCACGCCCAGCACGGCGATGCCCACATAGAGCATCGCCGTCGCCACCGGCCGCCGAAGCGAAACGTCGGGAAGCGCCACGGTCAGCCGCCTCGACTGCGGCGAAGTGTCGTCATCAGTTGCCGGGCCCGCTGTCGAGGTATTCCGCCAGATTCGACCAGGCGATGAGGTAATCGTATTGCCGCTGGATCAGATCCGTCTCCGCCCTCTGCACGGCGTCGATCGCCTGCTGGAGTTCGGTGAAACTCACGGTTCCGAGCCGGTAGCGCTCCTGCTGCATCTCGAGACGCTCGCGCGAGATCGCATACACTCGCTCGAGCAGATCCATCGTCTGAGCCAACTGTGAGATGTCGTCGCCATACCGTCGTACATCGCGCTCGATCTCCAGCCGCCGGCGCCGCAGATCCTCCTCGGCCTGCCGTCTGGCGGCCGACGCCTGGGCGTTCTGCTGCTCACGCTGGAAACGGTCGAAGATGCTCCATGAGGCCGTGATGCCGAAGCTGTGACTCGTGTCGCCGGGGTCGAACTGCCAGAACGAGTCCTCCGGGCCGAAATTCTCACCGCGACCCCACCCAAGGTTCACGCTGATTCGCGGCAGATATCGGGTACGAGCGGACCACAACGACGCGGCGGCCACGGAGCGGTCCGCTTCAAGCGCCGCAAGCTCGGGATCGGATGTCACGGCCGTCTGAACGATGAAGTCGATATCGGGGACGCCCTCGGGCATGCCATCGTCGCCGGCGAGTACGAGGCCATCCCCCGCTTCGGGCGGCAATCCCATGGACACCACAAGTCGGCGCAGCCCGGCACGCAACTGGTTTTCTTCGGCGTTGAGGGCGATCCGTGCGTTCAGAAGGTTCCCCTCCGCGCCGAGCAGGTCCGTTCGCTCCACGGCAGCGATCTCGTACCGCCGGCTGGCGATCTCGAGTTCGAGTTCGCGGTCCGCGATCTGAGCCCGCGTGAGCTCCAGCAGCTCCTGTCGCCGCAGAGCTTCCAGGAACTCGCGACGCACCCCTAGCACGACCTCGCGCTGTCGGTCGTCGTACCGTCGCTGTGCAGCCCGAAGGCTTGCTGTCGAACGCGAGACCTCGGAGAACCGCCGTCCCCCATCCAGCAGCGTCCAGTTCAGGCTCAGCCTCTGGCTCGCATTCTGGCTCGAAGAGCTGAGCGCCGCCGGCAGCGTCTCCGACAACCCCTCCTCGCCGACGAACGTGGTCCGGGAAAAACTCGACCGGTTGAGGCCGGCGATCACGTCCGCCGTCGGGAGGAACGCCCCCCACGCGGCCAACCGGTCGGCGCCCGCCCGATCCGCCTGGGCCTGCGACATCGCGAGCAGCGGACTTTCGTTCATGGCGATCCGGATCGCCCTTGTAATATCGAGCGTGTCCGGCAACAGCGACCGCTGGGCCGCCACGGAGGCCGGGGCTGCGAGACTGCCGACCGCCAGAATGGCCGCGAGTGAGGCTACCTCGCGGCACCGGAGTTGGCGTCGTCCGGCGCTGCACCTCACCGCGAACCGTCCGTTGAGCCGCTGGTTGAACTGTCTGTCGCGCCGTCCGGGGCGGGGTCCGCCGGCACCGCGAGGTCGCCGTGGTTCTCGATCCGCACCTGGGCGTCGTGCGTGAGGGTGGCGTGACCGTCGACGAGCACGACTTCGCCGCCCGCGGGCACGAAGGTGTCGTCCCCGTCCGGGTTAGGGATGATCTCGACCTGCGTGTCGTTCTCAAGGCCGAGCGTCACGTACTCCCACTGCGCACGCCCCGTGTCCGAACCTGGACCTCCCGGTTCGAACACGAACACCACCTGCCGCCGGCTCCGCTCGACCACCGCTTCCTTCGGCACGAACGTCCGGTCCGCGAGTTGACGGCCGGCGATCCGCACGTTCCCCGGCATGCCCGGGACGATGCGAGCCTCGGGATTCGACAGGCGCACGGTGACGCGCGCGGTCTGCGTCTCGGGATCGACGAGAGGGTTCACGCTCACGACGCGCCCCTCGAAGATCTCTCCCCGAAGCGCGGGGAAGGTCGCCGTCGCCTGCCGCCCCACCTCCACGAGGGGCAGTTCCGAATGCAGGACCCCGGCGTCGATGTCGATCTCGGAAAGGTCGACGATGGTCGCGATCGAATCGCCCGATCGGACGCGGCTCCCATGCGCGACCGCGAGGTTCGCCACCCGGCCGGCGAAGGGGGCGACGATCCGCGTCTTCTCCAGTTCGTAACGCGCTTCCGCGAGTTGCGCCTCCTGGTCGGGGAGACTGACCCGGATGCGGGCCTGCTCGGCACGGGCCAGGCGGATCGAATCCGGCAACTCCTCATCGAACAGCACGCGGTCCAAGTACTCCGCCTCCGCGCGCGCCACCGCGGCTTCCACCCGCTGCTCCCGGATCTCGTAGAGGGTGGGGTCGATCCGCGCCAGGAGTTGGCCGGCCCGCACCTGCGTCCCCTCCTGCACCGGCACCGCCGTCACCGGCCCCTGGACCTCCGCATGGAGCGGGGCCCGGCGCAGGGCTGCGGCCCGTCCGCTCGCCGTGACCCAGAGCACGAAGGTGTCGCGCTGGATGACGGCCCCTTCGACCGGAAGGAAGATGTCCGTGGCGAAAGCGGCCGCCGAAGCCGTCCCCCGCACCGCCTCCGCCACGGAGTCCGCCGCGGCGTCGCCGAAGCTCTGCGGTCCCTCCTCCTCGTCCTCGTTCAGCCGCATGAAGATGCCGACGACGGCCGCACCCGCGACGAGCAGGACGATCAACGTGACCCAATGACGTGCCTTCATAAGCCTCGCACCGCTGTGTTCCGTTCGCGTGGTGGACCAATTCGAGTGGTCGCGGCTAGCTAAATCTATCGCAAGACTGTCAACCGGCTATCAACCGTCAGAGATCGAGGCTTTGACACGGGAACGTGTCCCAACCGTTGTACGGACCTCGGGCCGGTTAGTTCGCCCAGCGGGGGAGCCTAGACGGACGAGGGCGTCGGGTCAACTAATTCAATAGTGGAGCGGAGAGCGCGGGAGCGGTGCGGAGGGGGCGGAGCAATCCATAACGGCGGGAGGGCGGCCGCGCGGTACCGCCCTCCCGGTACGTCAGATCCAGTCCTTCTTGCGGAAGTCGGTCATGACCTCGGCGAGCTTCTCCATGTCCGACGGGAGGCCCATCGAGAGCCGGCTCCAGTCCGTCATCGGCGGGAAGGGGCGGCCGACGTTGAACCCGGCCTCGAACATGCGCTCGTTGTAGGTCGCGAGTTCGCCCTTGATCCGGTGCATGACGAAGTTCGTGTGGCTCGGCAGGACTTCGATGTCGAGCTGGCCGAGGGCGTCGTACATGATCGCCTTCGCCTCGTCGTTCGTCTTCACGCTCTTCGCGAAGAACTCGTCGTCGGCGAGCGAGGCGACGGCCGCCACGCCCGCTACGTGGTTGGGCGCGTTCCGCGTCGCGAACGGAAGGACCCGCTGGACAGTGGCCTCGTGCGCGATCCCGTAGCCGAGGCGAATCCCGGCCATCGCGTACACCTTCGAGAAGGTGCGGGCGACGATCAGGTTCGGATGGCGCTCGATGAGCGGGACGAAGGTCTCGTAGCCGGGATCGTCCGCGAGTTCGAAGTACGCCTCGTCCACGAGGAAGAGGTGCTGCTCGCCCTCGTCGCGGAGCCAGTCCATGATCGGTCCGGTCGGGGTGAGCGTGCCCGTCGGGTTGTTCGGGTTGCAGAAGTAGATCACGCTCGGGGCGGACGACTTCGCGACCTCCTCGCGCATGCGGCCAATGTCGTGCGCGTAGTCGCTCGTGAGCGGAACCGTGACGTGATCGTAGGCGAACGGCTGCGAGTACCTCGGGACATCCTCGTACGTCGGCTCGGCGTAGATGAGCCGGCCGCCGGGCGCCGCCCACGCCGCCGAGGCGATGCGCAGGATCTCGGTCGAGCCGGAGCCGAAGAAGAGCTGGCCGGGCTTGACGCCGAAGCGCGCGACGAGCGCCTCGCGCACGAGTTCGCCGGTCGCGCCGGGATAGCGGTTCGCCTCGTCCAGCCCGTCGATGATCGCCTGCCGCGCCGACGGAGCGATGCCGAGCGGGTTCTCGTTCGAACTCAGCCGGACGGGTCCGTTGTAGTCGCGTCCCGGTCGGCGGGGGTTGAAGATGGTGTCGAGGCCGCGCGCCGTCGTCGCGCCCGCGAGGGGTGCGGCAAGGGGTGCGGCGGCGATGCCGGCGACGCCGGCGCCCGTGAGTCCGGCTCGGAGAAACGACCTTCGCTTCATGTGGCCTCCCTGAGGTTCCAAGGACGCCCCCACCGCGGGGAGGCGGCGCCCGCCCATGCTTCGTTGCAACATGGCCCGAACGACGCCGAACGTCCAGCGGGCCGGCCCAGCCTGCGTTCAGCGGGGAGGCGGAGGATCCCGGCGCGGGGGCGGCTCGTCCGGTGGCTCTCCGCCCGCGGATCTTCGTTCCGTGACCAGGAGGCGGATGCCGGAGATGGCGCCGTCCATCAGCGAGTCGATCGCCACCCGCAGTTCATCCCCGCGGAGGTTCGCCAACTGCTCCCGCACGTCCTCGGGGAGCCGTCGCATGAGCTGTGCGTGGCCGCGCTCCCGCCATTCGCGGCGGCGTGAGTCGGTCTCGGTGCGCTCGGCATCCGGCGACGCCGCCTCTCCCTCCCCGAACGCTCCGGCCGCCGTGAGGAACGGGAGCGCGAACGCGCTGTCGAGCGTCGCCGCTCGTTCGTAGTGCGCCTCGGCCTCTTCCGGGTTGCCGGCGCGGTGCAGCGCGTTGCCGCGGTGGAAGGCGGCGAGGGCTTCCAGGTTCCGCGTGCCGAGGTGGCTGATGCGAACCGCCTCGGACGGCCGTGTGGTGCCGGAGAGGTTGGCGGCGAGCCGCACCGTCAGCGTGTCCACGAGTTCGAACACATCGTCGCCCCGGGCGAAGTCCGCCGAGGCGATGGTCCCGTTCTCGAGTTCGATCAACTGGGCGTCGATGCGCATGTCCTCCGGCGACCCCGTCACGCTGCCCCAGAGCAGCAGGCGGGCGCCGCTCCCCCGCGCCACGGTCATCGCAAGCGCCTCGGGGATGTCCTCCTCCTCGGAGACGCCTCCCTCCATGAGGAGGTCGTAGAGGCTCTGCCGGCCGACGACGCGCAGGCCGGGGAGTTGCGCCAGGTTCGTCGTGAGCAGGTCCGCGAGACCCGAACCGAGCCACTCGAGTTCCGGGTCGGGCACGTTGTTCCGGAAGGGCAGGACCGCCAGCGAGTTGGGCCCCAGGTCGGGCGCCGACCCCGCTAAACTCAGCCCCTCGTCGCTGCCGTCCGCACCGTCCGCGGCCGTGGCGGGCGCCACCGCCTCCACGCCGCCGGCCTCCGCCGGTATCGCGGTCGCGATCCGGTAGGTGCCGATCGCGCCCAGGGAAACCAGGGTGAGCAGAAGCCAGGCTTCGGCCCGGCGGATGCGCTGCGGGCCGCGTTCGCCGTGAAACCAGCCGATGACGAGAAAGGCGGGGAACCCGAGGATGGCGAGGAAGACGACCGTGTCGAGGATCTTCCTCGAGAAGGCGTACGTCCCGACGATGAAGTCGGTGATCTCCACGCCGAGCCAGGCCGCGCCCACATACACGAGCGCGATCTGCACCATGCGCCGCTTCCGGATCTTCTCCAGGATCGACGCGCCGTTTCCCTCTCTATTCATCATTCATCATCATCCGCCCGTCCCGGTCTCCGGAGCCGCCCTGGTCCGCCGCTGAAGGCTGTCGAGCCTTGCGACACCGCCGGAGCGGCGAACGGTTGCCGCTCCGGCGGGCCACGAAAGCTACGGGTCCTCGCGGTCGTCCTCTCCGTCGGGTTCGTCCCAGAAGCCGAAGCCTTCCTTCCGCACGACCTCCAGCGGGACGGTGTGAGTCTCGTCGCCGATCGTGATCGCCACGGTGTAGCTCCCCGGATCGGCCAGGCCGCCCCCGCCGCCGCCCCCGCCGAAGAAGCGACGGATGGTCGACATGCCGCCCCGGTCCCGAACGGCCTCCCCCACCTGCTGGAAGACCTCGCGCATGGCCGCCGGGTCGGCGCCACTCGCGGAAGCCGCGGCGGCCGCCATTGCCGCCGTGCGACCCCCTCCCCGGCCTCCGCCCCTGCCCGCCTGCCCGGGCGGCGGATAGCGCTCGGCCGGCCGCTCCCGCCAGCCGGCGGCGGCGCCGCCTCCACCGCCCCCGCCGCCGGTGAACATGCGGACGATCGCGCCCTGGTTGCCGCCCTGCATCATTTCGAGCACCTGGTCCATCGTCTCCCGCGCGACCCCTTCGTGCTCGACCAGCGAGTCGCCCACGGTCTCGTAGAGCCGCGCCGTGCGAAGGCTGTCCAGCCGATCCGCGGGCGACGGCTCACGGGGGGCGCTCCGCCGGTTGAAGGTCCACCGGACGCGCTGCACGCCGGCCGCCGCCGAACCGTTCAGCGTCTGCACGGTGTCGCCGGCCGCGTTCAGGATCGCGATCGACGCCTGGGGGCGGTTTCCGCCTCGCCCGGCCGCCACGATCCCGGACATCACGAAAGTGCGGCCCCCGGCGCCCGCGGGCGCTGCAACGGCGCGGCCCACCACCACGGCGCCCGCAGCCTCCGCTTCCTCCTCGGCCTCTTCCTCCTCGCCCTCCTCCTCAGCCTCTTCTTCAGCCTCTTCCTCGGCCTCCTCTTCCGCCGCTGCTTCAGCCTCTTCCTCGGCCGCCTCGGCGAGCGCTTCCGCTACGTCCTCCGGGACGTAGTAGGAGATCTGCGCGCCGTAGTCGCCCGCGTCCGCCTGGAAGTTGCTCTGCGCGACGAACTCGCCGCCCACCGGCGGATCCCCGAACTGGATCGCCGTCTTCGGCTGGAACACCGTCACCGCCTCCGGCAGGCGCCCGCCGTCGAGTTGCTGCAGGAGCGAGATGTCCGCCACGAAGATGGAGCGCCCGTGCGTTCCCGCGATGATCTCGCTCTCGCGAGGATGGATCTTCAGATCGTGGACGGGCACCGTGGGCAAGCCGTTCATGAAGCGCGACCACGAACCGCCCCGGTCCGTGGACACGTAGGCCCCGACGTCCGTCCCCACGAAGAGGAGATCCGGATTCACCGGGTCTTCCCGGACCACGTGCACGAAGTCCGGCGCCCCGGTCGGAAGGTTCGACGAGATCGAGCGGAAGCTCTCGCCGGCGTCATCCGTCACGTAGACGTACGGCGTGTAGTCGTCGCGGCGGTGGTTGTCGAACGTCACGTAGAAGCGGTTCGGATCGTGGCTCGATGCCTCGATCCGGCTCACGTACGTTCCCTCGGGAACGCCGTCGAAGCGGTCCGTGAGTTCGATCCACTCCGCACCCTCCGGCGTCCGCCACACGCGGCCGTCGTCCGTCCCCGCGTAAAGTTCGCCCTCATTGAGCTTCGACTCGGCGAGCGAGACGATCGTGGCGAAGTTCTCCGCCCCCGTGACGTCCGGAGTGATGCCGCCCGTCGTGTTGTAGGCGATCTCGATCTTCTCCGGATCCGCGTAGGTGAGGTCTTCGGAAATCGGCGTCATCTCATCCGTGTCGTACGTCCACCTCAGGACGCGGTTCGCCCCGATGTACAGCGTCTGCGGATCGTGCGGCGACAGTTCGAGCGGCGTGTTCCAGTTGAACCGCATGTCGAACAGCGCGGAGTCCTGCGCGACGAGGGCCTGCAGTTCCTCGATCTGCGCCACGTTGCCGGCCGGCGGACTGTCGGGGTCGTCCCCCGTCAGGATCGCGATCGAGTCGCGCAGCGTCTGCGTGCGCTCGCGCCAGTCGGGGTGCTGCAACTGGTGACGCTCGCCGGTGCGCGTGTTCCGCCAGTAGATCCGCCCCTGCTGCGATTCCCCGAACACGATGTCCGGGTTCGTCGGGTCCTGCGGCGCGTAAAAGCCGTCGCCGCCCCCGATCGAATACCACATGTGATTGTCGATGGAGCCGCCGGCGCGGGCGCTCGGCCCGCACCACGTATAGTTGTCCTGCAGTCCGCCGCACACGCGGTATGGCGTGTCCATGTTGTAGCTGACCGCATAGAACTGTCCCATGGGAATACGGTTGGGGAATTCGAAGTTGCCGCCCCGGTCCCACGTGATCGCGATCCCGCCGTCGTTGCCCAGTATGAAGTGATCCGGATTGGTCGGATCCCACCACAGTGCGTGATAGTCGACGTGCACGCCCTGGGCGGGGTTCCCGACTGTGCGGCCACCGTCCCGGGAAAAGAAGAGAGAAGACCAGTAGATGAAGTCCGGGTCGTCCGGCGACACCCAGACGCCGGAATAGTAGAAGGGCCGCGAGTTGTTCGAGTTCATGAACTCCCACGTCTCGCCGCCATCGGCGGAACGGTACAGACCCGAGGCGTGGCGGTCTCCGTTCTCATCCGCCGCCTCCGGAGCCTCGGCCTCGACCATCGCGTACATGACCTGCGGGTAGCTCGGCGCGATCGCGATCTCGAGCCGCCCCAGCATGGTTTCGGGGAGGCCGTTGCCCTCCACCTTCTCCCACGAGTCGCCGGCGTCCGTGGACTTCCAGATCGCGCTCCCGGGGCCGCCGCTGTTGAAGAAGTACGGGCCGCGCACGCGCTCCCAGCTCGTCGCCCACAGGATGTCCGGATCCTGCGGATGCATGTCGACGTCGACGAACCCCGCCTTGTCGGACACGAAGTTCACGCGCTCCCACGTGTCGCCGCCGTCCTTCGTGCGGTAGAGGCCGCGCTCCTCGTTGTCCCCCCAGGGGTGTCCGAGGGCGGCGACGTACACCCAGTCCGCCTTCGTCGGGTGGACGACGATGCGGCCGATCGCCTGCGTGTCCTCGAGCCCCTTCAACTCCCACGTGAGTCCGCCGTCGACGGACTTGTAGATGCCGCCTCCGGGCGAGATCGAATTGCGCGAGTCCTCCTCGCCGGTCCCGGCCCACACGATGTCGGGGTTGCTCGGCGCGATCGCCATGTCGCCCATCGAGACGACCCGCTCGTTGTCGAAGACGGGCCGGTAGGTCGTCCCGTTGTTCGTCGTCTTCCAGATCCCGCTCGACGCGCCTGCGATGAAGAAGGTCCCGGTGCCGGGGATTCCCTCGATGTCGGTGACGCGCCCGGCCATGTTCGCCGGACCGATGGAACGCCATTCCATCTCGGCCATGAATTCTTCATCGGCCACGGCCTCTTGAGCGGCCGCCGAGGCCGGGAGGACCGTAGTCGCGAAGAGGACGGGGAGAAACGCACGCTTCAGCATGATTCGCGGCTCCTGACTGTGGTGGTGCTCGTGGGCGCAGTAGTGGCAGTGTGCCCTGTCGGCGCAAGTGAGTAGACACGCGCGCGCGCTCCGGCGTTTGAGGAATGAGACGAGGCCCGCGCTTCAACGCCCGCTCACCGGCGTCGAACCTCCGGGCGGAGGGTCGTCCTCCTTCAGCGCGCGGATGCGCCGCACGACGCGGTCGCGCCAGGCGCAGAGGGCTTCGGTGGCGGAGGCTCCGTATATCCCCTCGGTCTCGGCGTGGATCCCGTCGATCACGCGCTCCGAGAACTCGGGGTCCGCTTCGAGTTCCCGCCACGTCTCGCGGTACGCGTCGCCGTAGCGCCGGTAGTACTCGCCCGCGCCGCTGTCCGCGTTCGTGTGTCCGGTGCCGAACGGTCCGAGCAGCGCCCAGCGCAGCCCCAGTCCTTCGCGGACGACGGTGTCGATCGCTTCCGCGGAGGCGGCGCCCGATCCGTACAGGAAGACGGCCTCCCGGAGCAGGGCCGCCTGGAGCCGGTTGAGGAGGAAGCCGGGCAGGTAGCGGTTCA
This sequence comes from Candidatus Palauibacter rhopaloidicola, assembly GCA_026914155.1. Classification (GTDB taxonomy): domain Bacteria; phylum Gemmatimonadota; class Gemmatimonadetes; order Palauibacterales; family Palauibacteraceae; genus Palauibacter; species Palauibacter rhopaloidicola. The sequence goes on from JAPPGH010000024.1 coordinate 40,377, forward strand.
TCTGCACGGGAGACTGACCCACGCTCTCCAGGAAGGCGACCGCCGCAGACAGCGCTTCGGGGTGCGTGGCCTCCCCGGGGAGGAGCTCCACCATGGGGATGACGTGCGGCGGATTCACGGGGTGCGCGACGACGCAGCGACCGGCGCCCGGGAGACCGTCCGCGATCCGCGACATGTCGTGAGCGGATGTCGAACTGGCCAGAACAGTGCCGGGCTCCGCGGCTGCGTCCAGGTCGGCGAAGATCCGCTGCTTGACCGCGAGCGTCTCGGGCCCGCTCTCCTGCACCCATCCGGCGCCCGACAGCACCTCCTCCAGCGTGTCGCAGCGGCGGACCGCCCGCCCTTCTTCGGCTGCGGCCCCGGCATCGATGAACCCGAGGGCCTCGTCCTCGTCCGCGGACTCCCGCGCCCACTCGAGCGCGCGCGCCAGTTGCTCCGGGTCGGGGTCGAAGACGCGCGTCTCACACCCGGCCCGGGCGAATACGCGGATCCAGCTTCGGCCGATGACGCCGGCCCCGACGACGGCGACGGTTCGAATCGTGGGCTGGGTCACGGGCCTGACACCGTCGTGGAAACGCCGGGAAAACGAGGGCGAAAGGTCATGCCGGAGGAGGGACTCGAACCCTCAAGGGATTGCTCCCACCGGATTTTGAGTCCGGCGCGTCTGCCAGTTCCGCCACTCCGGCTCGCGAGCGCGGCCCTCAGATCTACCACAGCGGGCCGCGCGCGGCTATTGCATCTCGTCGAGCGCCTGGTACACCAGCGTGCGCAGTTTCGCGTGATCGTCCACGCCGCCCGTCGGAATGAGCTGCGTGAAGTAGACGACGACGAGATCCTCGGCGGGGTCCACCCAGTAGGTCGAGTGGTACGCCCCGCCCCACCCGTACTCGCCCACCGAGCCGGGAGTTCCACGCGCGCCGAGATCGGCCAGCACGCTGAACCCGAGGCCGAAGCCGACCCCGGCGCCCCAGTTGAACCGGTCGCCGACGTGGTTGACGGTCATGAGGTCGACGCTCTTGCCCGACAGGATGCGCGCGCCATCGAGTTCGCCGCCGTTCAGCATCATCTGGAGGAAGCGTGCGTAGTCGTGCGCCGTGGAGAGGAGCCCCGCCCCACCCGAGAAGCTCGTCCGCGGGCCATCGACGTAGGCGCCCTGGCCGACCATGCCGCCGGGGTCGGGCGCCGGCGATAGTCCGCCCTCCGAGGCCGAGTACACGACGCTGAGCCGGTCGCGCTTCTCCTCCGGCAGGTAGAAGTGCGTGTCGACCATGCCCAGCGGCTCGAAGATCCGCGTACGGAGGAAGGCGTCCAGCGGCTCGCCCGACACCTCTTCGACGAGGGCGCCGAGGATGTCCGTCGCGTAGCCGTACACGTAGCGTTCGCCCGGCTGCGCGTCCATGGGGAGGGCGGCCATGCGCCGCACGGTCTCTCGGACCGGCTCGTCGCGGTGCGCGAAGTACCAGCCCTGGATGCCCGCCTCCTCCCAGAGCTCCGCCGCCGGACCGCCCCCGTAGCCGATCCCGGCCGTGTGCGTGAGCAGGTCCCGGATCGTGATCGGCCGGTTCGCCGGGACGATGTCGTATCCGCCCGCCCCATCGGGGACGGCGACCGTCGTCTCCATGTACTCGGGCAGATAGCGGCCGAGCGGGTCGGAGATCAGAAGTCCTCCCTCTTCCTGGAGGATCATGACGCCGACGCTCACGATCGCCTTGGTCTGCGAGGCGATGCGGAAGATGTCGTCCGTCTCCATCGGGTCGCCCGCCGCGACGTCCCGGTGGCCGACCGCCTCCAGGTAGGAGACCTCACCTTCGTGCGCGACGAGGGCGACGGCGCCGGCCAGCTCCCCCTCCTCCACGTAGGATTCCAGGGCGCCGCTGAGCCGCTCGAGGCGGCCCGCGTCCGCCTCGGCCGCCGACGACCCCGGGGCACGGGCCACGGCGAGCGCCCCTCCGACCACGAGCACCGGGAGTACGCCCCACAGGAGGCGCCTGGGCATTCTGTTCATCTTTCGTCCTCCGTCTCTCGCCTGTCCTGCTTCCGTTCGTCGTGAGCCCCGGTCAGTCGAGCGCGGGGTGCCGCGTGTGCCAGTCCGTCGCCGCCTGGAAAGCGTGCGCCACGCTCAGGATCTTGTCGTCCGCGAACAGATCCCCGATGAGCGTGGTCGTCAGGGGCTGCTCCGCCTCCTCGTCCTCGGGCCCGAGCGGGCCGAAGCCGTACTGGACGACGGCCGCCGGGTGCCCCGTCTCGTTCGTGAGCCCCACCTCGCCCGAGCCGGTGGCGAACATGTCGAAACCCTCCATCGCCTCGGCCATGCGCTTCATCACGATGAGGCGCCGCCGCTGCGCGTGCACGTAGTCCATCGCCAGACCCTCGCGCCCGCGGCGGAACCGCGTGAAGTCGCGCTCCTCCACCTCGCTGAGCCCCTCCGGCACCGGGGGCAGTTCCCCGCCGGGGGCCACGTGAAAATCGAAGGCCGACGAAGACTCGGCGCCCAGCGAACTCGCCGACTGGGCGGGCAGTTCGCGCATGAGCCGCGGCCGCGCCCCGAGTTCCTCCAGCTTCTCGACGAAGGAGTGCGGCGCGTCCTCCGTGTATCCGATGGAAAGCGCGCCGAGGTCCGGGTTGCGCTCGAAACGGAACGGCATCGTGATGGAGGCGGGGTCCTTCTCGTCCGCGCCGTGGATCTCGTTGAACACGAGCGCGCAGTCCTCGATCGTGCGGCACATGGGGCCCGTCTTGTCCATGCTCCACGAGAGCACCATGCCCCCGTAGCGGCTCACGCGCCCGAAGGTGGGGCGGAGGGCGCTCAGCCCGTTGCGGCGGCTCGGCGAGACGATGGACCCGCGCGTCTCGGTCCCGATCGAGAACGCGACGCAGCCCGCCGCCGTCGCCGACCCCGGCCCGGCGGAAGATCCGCTCGATCCCCAGGCCAGATTCCACGGGTTCAGCGTCCGGCCGCGGTACCAGCGGTCGCCCCGCGCGAATTCTCCCGTCGCGAGCTTGGCGATGAGCACGGCGCCCGCCGCGTTCAGCCGGCGCACGACCTCCGCGTCCTCCTCGATCATCTGGGTCTGGAACGCCGCCGAGCCCCACGTCGTCCGCGCCCCGACGGTCGAGAAGAGATCCTTCAGGCCGTAGGGGATCCCGTGCAGGGGGCCGCGCCACTCCCCCGCGCGGATCTCCGCCTCCGCCTGCTCCGCCTCTTCCCTGCCCCGGTCCTCGAGGATCGTCACCGCGCACAGCAGCACGGGGTCGTACCGCTTCATGCGCTCCATGTAGATGTCGAACAGCTCGGTCGGCGAGACCCGGCGCTCCCTGACGAGGGCCGACAGCCGGTGTACGGGGAGAAACGCGATCTCCTCCTCGGTGGAGGGCACGGGACCCTCCCAGGGTTCGACGTCGATCGCGGTCTTCTCGAACGGGTTCATCCCCGCCCGCCAGTACTTCTCCAGCAACGCCCCCGTCCCGCCCGGATACGCCTGGAACTGAAGCGCCGGCGGCTCCCCGTTCCCGAGCGGGATGACATCCTCCTGCACAGCTTCGTGCGGTGCCCTCGGCCCCGTCGCGCCGGGAGCGGCGGAAATCGCCTCCGGGGCGGCCACCAGCACCCGCGGATCCAGGGCCCCCGCCGCAGTCGCCGCAGCCGCAGCTTTCAAGAATCCGCGTCGCCGGATGCCGCCGGCTTCCGTTTCGTGATCCGTGTTGTGGTTGCCGGACACTCGCGCCTCCTGTAGCCGGGAATTGCTTCGGGGGTCCAGGTAGAGCCCGCCTCGCCTGTCCGTCACACTGCGGCGCGATTCACCAGCCGACAAGCCATGCTCACCACTCCGGAGTTCGTTTCACCTGGCCGCGAAGATCCGGTCCCGCGAAACTCCGACCGTCGTTCTCGCGTCAGCACCGTATCCGTCCACAGTGTTAGGCGCCGCGGGCGGATGTCGGCCCATACCGTCACCCGTGATCCAGGAGGTTCGGGATGGACATGGACCTTGTCGTCATCTTCGCGTTCATCTCCGCGATCGTGCTGATCATCACCGGGGGCGTCGTACTCTTGCCGATCTCGCGCAAGCTGGGCTACTTCCTCGAGCAGGCTGCGCGAGACCGGGCAGGCCGGCTCGGCGGCGGAGCAAAGGAGACATTGCCGGGTCCGGCAGCGAACGACCGCCTCCTCCAGACGCTCTCCGACCTGCAGGACCAGGTGGGACAACTCGCGGAGCGACAGGCGTTCACCGAACAACTCCTCGAGCGTCGCCCGGGGGACCGCGATCGCGAGACGGATGTCGAGGGATGAAGCCGGAGCGCGACTGCGACGACGGGCGATGCGAACACTGGCAATCGGTTGGAACGTGCGCGAGTGGATTGACGCCGGGGCGCGCGCGATCACTTCGGTAGAACGACTTCATCCCCACTTCTTCCCTGCCACAGGAGGGTGATCCGCCGCCCCGGCGTCGTAGACTCTCAGGAGTGCACCCCGCTGAGCGGGCCGTGTTCCCCGGAATCCGACACTTGGACGCCACGGACCCGCCAGAGGTTGCATGCCCCCTTCAGCAGCCATTAACATAATCAAGTAAGTACACACATGGCTCCCGGGCAGCGGAGGCCACAAGGATTCAAGGTGCCTTCCAGGAGGAGAAACACACGTCGATGAACCGCACGCGTGCATTCCTGGTCCGTGAAGCGGCGGCACGAGGGAAGTACGCGCCGCTATACACTCACCTCTCCGTTCGCGCGGGGCGAGAATGGCGGGCCACGTTCGCGGAAGTCGAGGGAGTCCTCGGTTTCCGTCTACCTCCCTCCGCCCGCCTTCACAGGCCATGGTGGTCGAATCCGGGTCGGGGTGGCGGCCACAGCCATGCGCTCGCTTGGAGTGCGGCGGGCTGGACGACGGGGTCCGTGGATCTAGAAGCCGAGACGCTGGTGTTCTCTCGTATCGTCGAGCCGGCGAATCGCGACCCTGCCACGTCGCGCGAGAAATCACCGAGCCGGCGGTACACCGTTGACGACATCTTCACGCCGCACGATCCCGGTCCCTGGCCGGAGGGATTCCTGTGCAGCCGTGAAGAACTCTACGGGGACGACGGCCGGTAAGCTCTCTTGTTCATCGATACCAACATCCTCGTATCGGCCCGGTTTCAAACCGCCCCGCACTGGAGCCTCGCCAGCGCGGCGCTCGATGCGTTGATCAATGGCGCCGAAGCGCTACACGTAAGTCGTCAGATCTTGAGGGAGTACCTGGCCGCGGTGACGCGGCCCCAAACCTGGTCCGATCCCGTCAGTATGACCGACGCGCTGCGAGACCTGGAACGGATGCCGCGTTTCTTCCAGATCCTCGAGGACGGTCCCGGCGTCACGCGCACGCTCGCGGGGCTCCTCCGGGACGTTCCGGTCGCCGGCCGCCAAGTTCACGACGCCAATATCGTCGCCACGATGCTGACCCACGGGGAACACCGGCTCCTGACACTGAACCGCAAGGACTTCAGCCGGTTCGGGCACGTTTTGGAACTGGTTCCGATCGACGAGGCCGGCGCGGGCTGAGCCACTTCAGCCGGGTCGAGGCGCCGTGCGGGGTCCCTAGCCCGGGAGGTTGAAGAAGGCGAGGCCGAGGACGACGTAGACGGCGAGGAGGAGGACGCCCTCCATCCAGTGGGTCTTGCCGTCGTCGGCGATCTGTCCCACGACGAGGACGGAGACCGCGACGGCCACGATTTCGAGCGGCGAGAAGACGAGGTCGATCGGCTGCGGCCCGATCGCGTAGGAGAGGAAGACGAGGAGCGGGGCGATCAGAAGCGCGATCTGGAGGGAGGATCCCACCGCGATCTGAATCGACAGGTCCATCTTGTTCCGCAGGGCGACGAGCACGGCGGTCGAATGTTCCGCCGCGTTGCCGACGAGGGCGACGACGATCACGCCCACGAAGACCTCGGTCATGCCCAGGGAGTGGGCCGCCTCCTCCGCCCCGCCGACGAGGATCTCGCTCATCCAGCCCACGAGCGCGGCCGCCCCGACGAGGACGGCGAACGACTTGCCCTTCGACCACGCGGGATCCGCGTGCGCCGCGCCGGCGGCGTGCCCCGTCCCCTGGTAGAGTTCCGCGTGCGTCCGCAGCGCGAAAACGAGGGACAGGACGTAGCAGACGACGAGGACGACGGAGATCTCGAGGCTCAACCACCCGGACCCCGATCCCGCCGCCGCGGCCGCCCCCGTCGCCGCGGCCGTCTCCGCCTCCGCTCCATTCCGGAGATAGTACAGCAGCGACGGGATGACGAGCCCGACCGCGCTCAGCAGGAGGAGCGTGGAGCCCAGCTTGGCCGCGGTGCGGTTGAAGGTCTGGGTCCGGAACTTCAGGCCCCCGAGCAGCGCGCTGAGCCCGAAGATGAGGAGGATGTTCCCGATGATCGACCCGGTGAGCGACGCCTTCACCAGGTCGTGCAGGCCCGCCCGGAGCGCGAAGATGGCGATGATGAGTTCCGCGGCGTTTCCGAACGTCGCGTTCAGCAATCCGCCGAGGCCGGCGCCCACGTGCTCGGCGAGCATCTCGGTGGACTTCCCCATGATCCCGGCGAGGGGAACGATCGCGACCGCGGAGGTAAGAAAGAGCGTGGTCGCCGACGCGTGGACGACGTACTCGAGCACGAGCGTGATGGGAACGAAGACGAGAAGGAGCAGGAGAACCTGGTCCGCTTTCACCCTGAGAGCCAACCCGTTCTCCTCCTGCGTTCGCGTAAAATGCGACGGGAGATCCGAAGAAAGAGGCGCCGTCCGGATTCGAACCGGAGTAGGGGGCTTTGCAGGCCCCTGCCTAACCACTCGGCCACGGCGCCGGAGTTCGCACAGCCTAATGGAGCGACCACACGGATGCCACCGCCGGAAGGTTCTCCAGCGCGCCCCGGGCTGCTATACTCGCGCGATGCTACCGTCGATCCGACGCGCCCTCCCGATCCTCCTCGCCCTCGTCTCCGCGGCCATGGCTCCCATGCATCTGGCCGGGCAGTTCACCGACGCGCGGCTGCCGAGGAAGGGGAAGCTGTGGCTCACGATCTCGCCGACGCTGCTGAACTGGACCGAACAGTTCGCCTTCGACTCGAGCGCGGCGATCGTCGACGGGGAGCGCGAGCCGCTCGCCGCCCACTTCGACGGTCCGCTCGCCCGCCGCATGTTTCCTCCTCCCTTCGCTCTCATCCAGGATCTGAACAACGATGCGGAGGCGCTCGGCTTCGAACCCGTGACCGAGGACGACTTCTCCTTCGGCGGGCTCGACTTCTCGGCGATGCGGGCGCAGGTCCGCCGACTCGGGCTCGGCGTCGAGGTGGGGGTGCTCGACTGGGTCAGCGTGGGAGTCCGGGCTCCGTTCACGCTCACGGACATGGCGGTGGGCTTCGCGTTCGATTCCACCGCGACCGTGACCGGAAACGGTGCGGCTTTCGAGTCCGGTGCGCCCTTTCTCGTGGACGCGCAGTCGGCGCTCGACGATCTCGGTTCGCTGATCCGTGGCGGCTCCCTGACCGGAACCGCGCTCGAGGAAGCGATCGCGCTCCGGAGCGCCACGCAGAACTTCGTCAACGCGCTGGGGATGCGGGCCTCAGCCGGAGCGCTGATTCCCACCGCCTCCAGCGCGGCGGGGGCCCAGATGGCGCAACGTTTCGCGGATTTCGCGGCGGCGTTCGACGCGCTCGGCTTCACGCTGCCGGAGCTTTCGCTGCCCGAGTTCGCGACGGAGGATGACTTCAACTCGTTGTTCCTGAGCCAAGGCTTCGCCGATCGGCTGCCGAGGGATACCAGGAACGAGCTCGATCTGGGGGAGGTCGAAGTCTCCTTGCGCGTGAACCTCTTCGACGGCATCACGCGCCGCAGGCCGATCCCGGGGCCGGCCGCGGACCCGGACGCGGGGTCCGATTCCGGAGCGGACCCGGAACGCGGCATTCGGCTGCGCACGAGCGTGGGCGCACTCGCCCGCCTGCCGATCCGAAACCGCAACCTCGCGATCTTCGGAGACCCATCGAATTCGACGGATATACCGATCGGGGACGGCCAGACCGACATCGAACTGGCGTTGTACCAGGACATCGCCTTCGGAAGCCTGTTCATGATCCGCGCTTCGGCCCGCTACGGGATGCAGCGGCCGGACGAGGCGGTGATCCGCTTCACCCCTCCGGATCGCCCATACAACCAGGAGGACCTGGTGGCGCTCATGCGGCGGGACCTGGGAGACTACCTCGCGGTCGTCGTCCGCCCTTCGCTGCGCTTCAACACGGCCCTGAGCGTGGGACTCGAGTACGACTACTTCCGCCTGCCCGCCCCTACCTATCAGTTCGTCGGGATGATCGAGGGGCTGGACCCGAACACGGTGGCGGCGGAGGGGGCGCAAACCCGCCACCGGCTGGGCGTCGGATTCCTCATCGATATCTCCGAGGCCGGGGGCGTGGAGGAGCTGCATCAGGGGGCGAGACCCGTACGCGGCGCCTACCAGTTCGGCATCTCGCTGCGGCGCGCAATCTCCGGCTCCGGGGGACGCACGCCGGTCTCCTTCCGCTACGCGGCCGAACTCCGCTTCCCGATCACGATCTTCTAGCGTTACAGCTGCAGCGTCGCCCAACTGCAAACGTCGGCCAGCTGCAACGTGGGCCAGCGGCTACAACTGGCCGGCGAGCAGCTCCTCGGCGTGGGCGCGCGAGGCACGGCTGGCGGGGTCGCCGCCGAGCATGCGAGCGACTTCGTGGACGCGTTCTCCGCCGGTGAGCACCCGGACCGATGTCCGGACGCCTTCGGCTTCCGTGACCTTGCCGACGGAGTAGTGGGCGTCGGCGCGCGCCGCGATCTGCGCGAGGTGCGTGACGACGAGCACCTGGTGCGCGGCGGAGAGCCTCAGGAGCCGGGCCGCCACGCGGTGCGCCACCTCTCCCCCGATCCCCGCGTCGATCTCGTCGAATACGAGCACGGGCAGGTCGTCCACCTCGATGAGGGCGGTCTCGAGCGCGAGCATGAGGCGGCTCATCTCTCCGCCGGAGGCCACGCGCCGCAGCGGCGCCGGAGGGAACCCCGGATTCAGGGAGACGAGAAACTCCACCCGTTCGGCGCCGGTCGCCCTGATGTCGCCGTACGCGTCGAGTGCGATCTCGAGCCGGCCTCCCCGGAGACCGAGTTCCGGGAGCGCGGCCGTCACGGCCTCGCCCAGCGCACGGGCCGACTCGCGGCGCCGCTCGGAGAGTTCGGACGCCCGCGTGGCCAGCTTGGCGGACGCCGCCTCCCGCGCCGCTTCGAGCCGCTCGATCTGCTCGTCGGCCCCCTGCACGGTCTCCAACTCGCGCCGCGCCTCCTCCCCCGCACGGATCACATCCTCCAGAGCGCCGCCATACTTGCGCTTGAGCCGGTAGAGGAGATCCTGCCGGACACGGATTTCGTCGAGCCGTCGAGGGTCGTGCTCGATCGAGTCGCGGTAGGGAGCCAGGTTCCGCCCGAGTTCCTCCACGTTGCGGAGCGCGGCCTCGAGCAGGTCGCGGAAGGGGCCCGCCTCGCGGTCGATCGTTACGAGGGCATCGAGTCGGGCCGCGAACTCGCCCAGCCGGTCGACGATCGACCCCTCGGCCTCGTACAGCCCGTGGTGGAGCGCGCCCGAGAGTTCGATCAACTCCTCGGAATGGGAGAGGCGGCGGGCCTCCGACTCGAGCGTCTCATCCTCGTCCGGCTCGAGCCCGGCTGCGGCGATCTCGTCCCGCTTGAAGCGCAGGTAGTCCGCCCGCTCGCGCCCCTCGCGCGCCGCGCGGCGCGTGTCCTCCAAGCGTCCGTCGATGCCGCGCAACTCCTCGAATGCGGCCGCGGTCCGAGTGGCGAGCGCCTCGTGCCGGCCGTGGGCGTCCAGGATCCGCCGCTGCCACGCGCGGTCCAGGAGCCGCTGGTGATCGTGCTGTCCGTGAAGGTCGAGGAGCCGGCCGCCGAACTCGCGCAGCCTTCCCGCCGTGGATGGCGAGCCGTTGACCCAGGCCCGATGCCGGCCCTCGCGGCGCAACTCGCGGCACAGGATGAGCCAGCCATCTTCGTGATCGACGCCGGCGTCCTCGCACAGCGTCCGCAGTCCCTCGACGTCCTCGATCTCGAAGCGGCCTTCGATGCGGGCCGCCCCGGCGCCCGCCCGGATCATGTCCTGCGACGGCCGTCCTCCGACGAGGAGCGCGAGCGCTTCGACGAGGAGCGACTTTCCCGCCCCCGTCTCGCCGCTGAGCACGCTGAGGCCCGGTCCGAATTCAAGCGTGGCTTCCTCGACGACGGCGAAGTTCCGGACCCGAAGCTCCCTCAGCAACCTGGCTTCTCTCCGTCCCGCCCGTCCCCCCCGGATGGGGGCGTCGGGTGTTCGCGGACGTCGCCCCAGCGCAGCTTCCGCCTCAGGACGGTGAAGAACGAATGGCGGGGCAGCCGGACGAGGCCCACGGCATGCCTCGATCGAGATACCTCCACGCGGTCTCCCACCGAGAGACGGCAGCCGGGCTGCCCGTCGACGGTCAGTTGCAGGTCGTGGTCCCCCGAGAGGAGTTCGACGGAGATCCTCGTGTCTCCCGAAAACACGACCGGGCGTACGGCAAGTGTGTGCGGCGAGATCGGCGTCGCGACGATGCCCTCCATCGTCGGCGAGACGATGGGACCGCCCGCGGAGAGGCTGTAGGCCGTCGAGCCCGTGGCCGTGGCGAGGATGATGCCGTCCGCGCTGTAGTGTCCCACTTCGTCGTCGTCGGCCAGCACCCGCAGCCCGATCAGGCGGGCGAAGCCGCTCTTGTGAATGACGGCGTCGTTGATGGCGTAGAAGCTCCGCCCGTCCGGCCCACTGGACCCGTTCGGAACCACCCGGACGCGGAGGGCGAGGCGCTTCTCGAGGGCGTAGTCCCCGCTCGCCACCATCGACATCGCCGCCTCGAGTTCATCCTCCGAAACCATGGTGAGAAACCCGAGCCGGCCCAAGTTGCAGCCCAGCACGGGGATCCCGCGCGGCGCCGCCAGGCGCGCCGCCCGCAGCAACGTCCCGTCCCCGCCGAGGGCCAGGACGAGGGCGACGTCCCCTTCGATCTCCTCCGGCGCGGCGGCGGCGCGGCCCGCCGTCTGCGCGAGCGGCGGTTCGAAGAGGAGAGTGACCCCGAGTTCATCCGCCTTCCGCTCGACGCGCTGCAGGAGCGGCTCAAGTTCCGGGTGGTCGGCGATGCCGATGATGAAGAACCTCACGGGCCGCTCAACGGTCGCGGTTGAGCACGAGGCGTCCGATTTCGCGCAGCCGGTCCGCGCCCGCCAGCGGTGAAATCGCGCCCAGCGCGTCGCGGCCGAACTCTTCCGCGCGGGCTCTCGCCCCCTCCAGACCGAGGACCGATGGCATCGTCGCCTTTCCCAGGGCTTCGTCCCGCCCGCCGATCTTCCCCATGCGGGTCGAGGATCCCGTCACGTCGAGGATATCGTCCACCGTCTGGAATGCGAGCCCGATCGCGATCCCGAAGCGGGTCAGCCGATCGACCGTCTCCTCGGACGCGCGGGCCGCCACGCCGCCCATGGTGCAACAGGCCGCGATCAGCCGAGCGGTCTTGCCGAGATGGATGCGTTCGAGCGCCTGGGAGCTGACGCTCTTCTTCTCGGCGAGGAGGTCGAGGAGCTGGCCGCCGACCATGCCGTCGCTGCCGGCCGCGGCGGTGAGGACCCCGATGAGCCGGGCCGCTACGGGGTCCGGCAGCTTCAGGCCCGCCGCTCCTTCGCCCACGGCGCGGATCGCGAGCGGAAGCAGGGCCGCGCCCGTCATGACCGCGGCGCGCTCCCCGTACCGGACGTGCACCGTCGGCCGCCCCCGGCGAAGGTCGTCGTCATCCATGCACGGAAGATCATCGTGGATCAGGGAATACGTGTGGACGAGTTCGGGTCCCAGCGCCACGCGATGGAGCGCACGCGCCCCGTTCCCGGCGCCCGGCCCGGCGGCGCCCCCCGCGGCTTCCCACGCCCCGACGAAGAGGAGAGGCCGGATCCTCTTCCCCTTCGCGAGGACGGCGTACCGGATGGGGTCCGCGATCGGGCCCGTCCCCCGCAACGTCTCGGACAGCCAGCCCTCCAGCTCATCATCGATGGCGGCACGCAGTTCGTGCAGCTCGTGCGGTTCGAGGGTCACGGTTCGCCGTCCGGCCGGTCCTCCGGCTTGCCCCCCGCCGCTTCCACACCTTCCAGCGGCGTCGCCTCCAGCCTTCCCGTGGACGAAGCGATGAGCTCCTCGACCCGGCCGCTTGCCGTCTCGAGCCAGCGGCGGGCCTCGCCGAGACGTTCGATCCCCTGCTCGAAGAGGGCGATCGCCTCGTCCAGGCCGATGCCCTCCCGGTCGAGGCGCGCGACGATCCGTTCCAGTTCCCGGATCGCCGTCTCGAATTCGAACTCCTTCGAGGCCTCGCTCATGCGTCGGGCTCCCCGGTGGCCGGCTCCGCGGCGGCTGCCCCCCCGGTGGCCGGCTCCGCCGTGCCGCGTTCCACGGCGTCCGTCGTCGCCGCGACCTGCCCGCCCGCGACCCGCAGGCGGAAGCGTTCGCGCGGCGTGAAATCGTCGATCCGCGTGAGGCGGCGTCCCTCGAGGTCCGTGGCGACGGCGTAGCCGCGGGCTACCGTCTCGAGCGGACTCCGCGCGTCGAGCGCCGCGGCCAGTCCGGCGAGCCGCGTGCGGGAGCGGGCGAGCACGCGCTCCATTCCCGCCGGGAGCCGGGCCGCCATCGCGTCGAGGCGCAGCTTCGCCACATCGCGCGCGTGGCCCGCGGAGGCCGGCAGGCGCTGCGCGAGCGCTTCCACGCGATCGCTCCCGCGCACGATGAGCCGGCGCAGCCCGCGGGCCAGACCTTTCCCCGCCCCGTCGAGCGAGGCGCGGAGGGTCCGGATGTCCGGCGCCGCGAGTTCCGCGGCCGCGGACGGCGTCGGCGCCCGGAGGTCGGCCACCAACTCGCACAGGGTCACGTCGACCTCGTGCCCGATGGCGCAGATGACCGGCACCGGACTCGCCACGACGGCTCGAACCGCCGTCTCCTCGTTGAAGCACCACAGATCCTCCACGGACCCGCCGCCCCGGCTGAGGATGATCGCGTCGAGCGCCCGGTCCGGACCGCTCGCGCCCCAATCCGCGAGACGCCCGAGGGCGGCCCGCACCTCGGCGGCGGCGCCCTCGCCCTGCACGCGGCAGTGGCGCACCACGATCTCGACCCAGGGGGCCCGCCGCCGGAGCACCGTAATGATGTCGTGGAGCGCCGCGCCCCCGCGCGACGTGACGACCCCCACGCGGCGAGGGAACTCGGGTAACGCACGCTTCCGCTCCGGATCGAGCAGGCCCTCCGCCATCAGTTCCCGGCGAAGCCGCTCGAAGGCGATCCGCCACAATCCCTCGCCGGCCGCCTCGAGGGCGCGCACGCGCAACTGGAACCGGCCCTGCCGCGCGTAGAGGGTCGGGCGGCCGTGGACGAAGACCTCCATGCCGTCCTCCGGATCCGCGGGCAGGCGCCAGGCATCCCCCCGGAAGAAAACGCACGCGACGCTGGCGTCCCGCTCCTGGTCCCGGAGGGAGAAGTAGCGGTGCCCGGCGGACGATCGGGTCCAGTTCGTCACTTCGCCGCGGACCCAGAGGTCGCCGAACCGCTTCTCCAGCGTGCCGCGCGCCGCCTCGTTCAGGTCGGACACGGTGATCGCGCCCTCCGGCGAGCGGCCATCGCGGACTTCCGCCGCGCCGAACAGCGAGGCCTGCCGCGTCACGGTCAACCCGACGCCGCCACCGTCCCCGCCGCGGCGAGGCTCGCCGTCCGCTCCGCCGACCTCACGGTGTTGCGGAGGAGCATGGCGATCGTCATCGGCCCCACGCCGCCGGGAACCGGAGTGATCCAGCTCGCGCGCTCCGCGGCCTCGTCGAACGCCACGTCGCCGACGAGCCGGTAGCCTCGCTCCGTGGTCGGGTCCTCGACCCGGTTCACGCCCACATCGATCACGACGGCGCCCTCCCGCACCATGTCGCCGCGGACGATGCCGGGGACACCGACGGCGACGATGAGGATCTCCCCCTGGCGCGTCACGGCGCCGAGATCCGCGGTCCGGCTGTGGGCCACGGTCACCGTGGCGTTCGCCCCGGGTTCCTTCTGCAGCATGATCTGGGACATCGGCATGCCGACGATGTTCGAGCGGCCGACGATGACGACGTGGGCGCCGGACGTCTCCACGCCCGTCCTCCGGATGAGTTCCTGCACGCCGGCGGGGGTGGCGGGGCGGAAGGCGCTGGCGTCTCCCTGGGACATTCGCCCCTGGTTCACGGGATGAAACCCGTCGACATCCTTGGCCGGATCGATCCTCTCCGTCACCTCGCGCTCATCGAGGTGTCGCGGCAGGGGGAGCTGTACGAGAATCCCGTGGATGGCCGGATCCGCGTTCAGTTCGTCGACGATGCCGAGAAGTTCCGCGCGGCCGATGTCGGCCGGCGGCGTGATGTCGCGGGCGTAGATCCCGGCCTCTTCGCAGGCCCGCGTCTTCATCCGCACGTAGACGTGCGAGGCGGGATCGTCTCCGACGAGGACGACGCCGAGGCCGGGCCGGATCCCCCGCTCCGCAAGGGCCCGCGTCCGTTCCGCCACTTCCGCCCGGATCTCGGCCGCGATCCGCTTCCCGTCGATGAGCTGCGCCGTCATTCACTTTCTCCGCTGTTCGCGTGGCTGGTAGCGTGGTTGTCAGCGTGGCCGGTAGCGTGGTTCTCAGCGTGCGAAGTCCACGGTCCGCGACTCGCGCACGACGACGACCTTGATCTGCCCCGGATACTGCAACTCGTTCTCGATGCGGCGGGCCGTCCGCTCCGACAGCCTCGCCATCTCTTCGTCGGAGACCTTGTCCGGGGTCACCATGATCCGGATCTCCCGCCCCGCCTGAATCGCGTAGACCTTCTCGACCCCGTCCCAGGAACTCGCGATCTCCTCCAATTTCTCCAATCGCTTCACGTAGTGCTCAAAAGACTCCCGCCGGGCGCCGGGACGGGCGCCCGAGATCGCGTCCGCCGCCGTGACGAGGAAGGTCTCCGGATAACGGGCGGGCTCCTCACCGTGGTGCGCGCGGATCGCGTTCAGCACCCCGTCCTTCTCCCCGCACTGCTTGCACAGGTCGTAGCCGATCTCGACGTGGCTCCCCTCCTTCTCGTGCGTGAGCCCCTTGCCGATGTCGTGCAGCAGACCCATGCGCTTCACCAGTTGCGCGTCGAGCGACAGCTCCGCCGCCATCGTCGCGCCGATGAGCGCGACCTCGTGCGCGTGCTGCAACTGGTTCTGCCCATAGCTGGTCCGGAAGCGGAGGACGCCGAGCACTTCGCGGAGCTTCGGGTGCAGGTCGTGGATGCCGAGTTCGTACAGGACTTCGTCGGCCGCCTGCCGCATCGTCGTCTGGACATCTTCCCGCGCCTTCTCCACGACTTCCTCGATGCGGCCGGGGTGGATCCGGCCGTCGCCGACGAGGCGATCCATCGCCAGCCGCGCGACCTCGCGGCGGACGGGATCGAAGCAGGAGAGGATGACGGCCTCGGGCGTATCGTCCACGACCACGTCGACGCCGGTGGCCGCCTCGAAGGACCGGATGTTCCGTCCTTCGCGCCCGATGATCCGGCCCTTCATGTCGTCGCTGGGAAGGGTGACGACGGAGACCGCCGCTTCGGAGGAATGATCGACGGAGAGCTTCTCGATCGCCTGGGAGATGATCTTGCGGGCTTCCCCTTCGGCCTCGGTCCGGGCCCGCTCGGTGACCTCCCGCACGTGCTGTGCGGCGTCCGCCCGCGCTTGGTCGCGAATCTGGCCCACCAACTCGCGGCGCGCGGCTTCCCGGCTGATGCCCGCGATCTCCTCGAGCCGCCTGCCGAGTTCCCGCTCGCGGTCGACGAGTGCCTTCGCGCGCGTTTCGAGTTCGCCGCGCTCCGCCTCGATCTGCTCGCGGCGACGATCCACGCGCTCCTGCCGCTGGTCGATCTTCTCCAGCTTCTGCTCGAGCGTCTCGCTCCGCTCCAGCGTCCGCTGCTCCAGCCGCTCAAGCTCGGCGCGCCGGCGCTCGGCCTCTCTGGCCGATTCCTCCCGGAGCCGCTGCGCCTCCTCGCGCCCCGCCAGTTCCGCCGCCTTGCGGAGGCTTCCCGCCTCCAGCCTGGCGGACTCGATGATGTCCCGCCCGTCGCTCTCGAGGCGGCCGCGCGCCCGGCGCAGGCCTCGCCGCTCGATCAGGATCCCTGCGACGCCGCCCGCCAAGAGACCCGCGATGGCCAGCAGCATCGTCGGCACGGTGATGGATTCCAACGCGGACTCCAATCCTCGAACCATCTATGAACAAAAAAACCGGCGGACTCATCCACCGGTGCATGCCGCTCAGATCGGACGGAACGATGCGCTCCGGCCGATCATCTATCTGAAGCTGGGGCCACGCTCGTGCGAAGCCGCCTTACGGACAGCACAACACCGACTGCTAACTCACGCCAGGAAACGTTGCTCCGGACTCTGCACGCCGCAAGCGGACGGCGGAACCCCGGCAGGCTCTTTCCGCCGGCGGCTAGCTAGGGCGTAGAGTTGCCCGCGATGGACTCGAGACGTTCGGTCACTTCCGTGACCCGCGCCTCGACGGCGGCCGTGAGTTGCTCGATCTCGTGGCGGGCCTGGAGGAGTTCATCGGTGATCTCGAGCGCGGCGAGGATCGCGGCGCGGTGGGGCTCGGCCACTCCCGTCATGTGCGCACGTTGAATCGCGTCGTCGACGTACCTGGCGCACGCCCGTGTGTACGCTTTGCCCCGGTCCGTCCGGATCCGGTATCGGTCGCCGAAGATCGTTACGCCGACCGGAGGCGATTCATCCGCTGATGTCATACTTCATCCTCCACATGAGCGAGGCGGTTTCGCAGTCGCACGGCCTTTTTCCTGGCCTCGGCCAGCATCTCGCGCAGGCGACGGTTCTCCGCCGTCACCGCCCTGTATCGCTCCTCGATGTCGGGGATCGCCGGTCCATTCGAGCCGACGATCCGGGATTTCTCCCAACGGGTCTCGATCCTGCCCGCCGCCCGAGAGAGGCGGTCGAGCAGACGCTCGACTTCCCGTTGCCGGTCAGGACCTGCGGATTCTGGCACCGAACCGTTTCTCCAGGGCGTTGGAAAGGGCGGACATCTCCGATTCGACATCCCGATCCGTGAGCGTACGGTCGGGAGCCCTGAAGCGAAACGTCCATGCCAGGCCGAGGCGGCCGCCCTCGATCTCCTCGCCCGAGTAGACGTCGAACAGGCGCGCGTCACGCAGCAGATCGGACGTCGCTTCTCTCGCCGCCCGTTCGATGTCCGCGGCGGGAACGCCTCGCGGCACCGTCATCGAGAGGTCCCGACGCACGGCGGGGAACGGGGAGGTCCTCCGATAGGGGGGCACGGTCCGCCCCTCGACGGCGGCGAGATCGAACTCGAGCGCGAATGCGGGCGCGGCCCACGGAGGCGCGTCGAGGGACGCCCCGTCCACGGCTCCCGCGACGCCGACCACCCGGCCGTCCTTCACGGCCCGGAACCCGCCGCGCGAGAGCCAGGGTCCCGCGAGAGACGCTCCGCTCCCCGCCGCCTCCGCCGCGCCGGCGCCGGCGAGCGGCTCCAGCGTCGCCCCGCACAGGCGATCCGCGAACGACCCGGCGATCTCCTTGAGGTCCCACAGGTCGAAGTCGAGTCCCGGGCCCGACCAGTGCTCCGGACGCCGGGCTCCGGCGACGACGGCCCCCACTCTTCCGGACTCCTCGAAACGGCCGGTGCCGCCCGCTTCCTCTTCCCGATCCCGGTCGGCCGCGTACCCGAACACGGTCCCGAGTTCGAACAGGCGCACATTGCGGTTGCCGCGCGCATGGTTGTGTTCGAGCCGCCTCAGCAGCACGGGGACCATGGCGGAGCGAAGACAACTCTCCTCGGCGGACAGCGGGTTCGGCACCGTGACGACGGCGCGATTCCCGCGGTAATCCTCCGGCATGAAGCTCAGGCTGCGCGCTTCGAGGAGTCCGCGTCCGGTGAGCAGCTCCCTCACTCTGGCCGCCTTTTCGACCCGCGGATCCGCGGGCACCGCGCTGGGCCGGAACCGGCGGTCCTGGCCCGCCGCGGCGTCGTATCCGACGCGGCGCGCGACTTCCTCCACGAGATCGATCTCGCGGGCGACGTCGGTGCGCCACCCGGGCACGGAGACGCGCAGCCGGTCGGCCGCCCCGCTCGCGCCGTCGCCGCCGGCCGCGCCGGGGAGCGCCTCGAAGCCGATCGGCTCGAGCGCCGCAAGGACCCCCGCCGCATCGAGGCCGAAGCCGAGCACCTGGTTCACGCGACTCACGCGGACGTCGATCGGCGCGGCCGGGGCCGGCGGCGGGCCCGCGCGGAGGCCGACGAGATCCGCCTCGCCGCCGGCCGTGGCGAGGATGAGTTCCACGCACCGCTGGAGCGCCCGCTCCTGGGCGTGCACATCGATCCCCCGCTCGAAGCGGTAGGACGCGTCGGTGGAGAGCCCCGCGCCGGTCCGGGTCCGCCGCACGCCGGCCGGATCGAACGACGCGCACTCGATGAGCAGGTCGACCGTGTCTCCCGTGACCTCCGTGTCGAGCCCTCCCATCACGCCCGCGAAGGCGATCGCACGATCGCGGTCCGCGATCACGGTCTGGTCGGGCGTGAGCTTGTGCTCCTGGCCGTCGAGCGTCGTCAGCCGCTCGCCCGCCGCGGCCGCCCGCACGCGGATCTCCGCTCCCGACAGCCGCGCGAGATCGAACGCATGCAGGGGCTGGTTGTACTCGTGGAGGACGTAGTTCGTCGCGTCGACGACGTTGCTGATCGGGCGCGCGCCCACCGCGAGCAGCCGGCCCGCGAGCCAGGGCGGCGACGGCCCGACTCGGACCCCGCGGATGACGGCCGCCATGTAGCGCGGACACCGGCCGAGATCCTCGAGGCGGATCGTGACCCCGGCTCCGCTCGCCTCGGACTCGCCGTCCCGCCACTCGGGCGGCCACGCCGGTCCCCCGAAGTCGCGCGGCGCCGGAGGCCCTCCCACTTCCCGCGCGACCCCCAAGTGGCAGGCGAGGTCGACGCGGTTCGGGTTCAGGTCGAGCGTGAGACGCGTGTCGGGCAGGCCCAGCGCGGCCGCGAGCGGCGTTCCCGGCTCGAGCCCGTCCGCGAGGCGCATGATGCCCCCCTTGTCGCGGCCCAGCTCGAGTTCGGCCTCCGAGCACAGCATGCCGTGACTCAACTCGCCGCGAATCTTCCGGCTCTCGATGCGGAAGCCGGCGGGGAGTTCGCCGCCGGGCGCCACATGCGGATAGAACCCTCCCGTGGCGATGACGGGCGCCCCGCACACCACGTCGAGCACCTCGCCGGCGCCCCGGTCCACCCGGCACAGCGTGAGGCGGTCCGCGTTCGGGTGCGGACGGGTCTCGAGGACGCGGGACACGACGATCCCGTCCAACCCCCCGCCCACGGTTTCGATCTTCTCCACCGCGGCGGCGGTCATCGTCAGGCGCTCGGCCAGGACCCGCGGGTCGCGCAACTCCCCGCGCAGTCCGGCCAGTTCGTCGATCCAGTTGAACGAGATATTCATGCGAACTGCTGCAGAAAGCTCATCTCCCCCTCGTAGAGGAGCCGCATGTCGGGGATCCCGTGCCGCACCATCGCGATGCGGGCCGGTCCCATCCCGAATGCATAGCCCGTGTAGCGCTCCGGGTCGTAACCCACGGCCTCGAACACGGCGGGATCCACCATTCCGCTGCCCATGATCGTGATCCAGCCCGTGCGCTTGCAGGTCGAGCAGCTGCTGCCGGCGCACACCGTGCACGACACGTCCACCTCCGCCGAAGGCTCGGTGAAGGGATAGAAGGACGGCCGAAACCGGCTCTTCGTCCCCGGACCGAAGAAATGGTGTACGAAGTGCTCGATCGCGGCGCGGAACTCCACGAAATCCACGCCTTCATCGACCGCGAGACCCTCGATCTGCTCGAAGGCGGGAGCGTGCGAGGGATCGAAGGAGTCGCGCCGGTACGCGAGCCCCGGCACGAGCACGCGGACGGGCGGCCTGAAGGCCTCCATCACGCGCGCCTGGACGGGCGAAGTGTGCGTCCGCAGCACGACATCCCTGTCCAGGTAGAAGGTGTCCATCATGTCCGCGGCGGGGTGATCGAGCGGGATGTTGAGCGCCGTGAAGTTGTACCACGTGGACTCGATCTCGGGGCCGAGCACGCTCGTGAAGCCGAGTTCGGCGAAGATCTCGCAGATCTCGTCGATGACCCGGGTCACCGGGTGCACGCCGCCGACCCAGCGTTCGCGGGGGGGCAGAGTCAGGTCGATGCGGGCGCTCGGGCCGGCGGTGGCGCTCTCCAGCGCCTTCGCCCGCGCTTCGAGGGCGCCGCGCAACACCGTCTTCACGGCGTTCGCGCGCTGTCCGACGTCGCGCCGGGCCCCGGCCTCGACCATGCCGATCAGGGACATGACGTCGGCCAACTGACCGTTGCGGCCCAGGTATTCGACGCGGGCGGACTCGAGCGCGGCGGCGTCCGCGGCCTCCCCGATCGCGGCGAGCCCCTTCCCCTCGATGGCGGCGAGCCGATCGAGGAGAGACGCTCCGGCCGGGGTCATGGGCCGTGCGCTTTGGCCACCTCGACGAGCTTG
Source organism: Candidatus Palauibacter rhopaloidicola (assembly GCA_026914155.1). Taxonomy (GTDB): domain Bacteria; phylum Gemmatimonadota; class Gemmatimonadetes; order Palauibacterales; family Palauibacteraceae; genus Palauibacter; species Palauibacter rhopaloidicola. Next base: position 61,010 of record JAPPGH010000024.1, read on the forward strand.
GTAAAGGCGGCCGGATCCCGGATGGCGAGGTCCGCGAGCACCTTGCGGTTGAGGTCGACGCCGGCGCTCTTCAGCCCGCTGACGAACCGGGAATACGAGATGCCGTTCTGCCGGGCCGCGGCGTTGATGCGGGCGATCCACAGGCGGCGAAAGTCGCGCTTCTTCTTCCGCCGATCGACGTAGGCATAGGCCCAGCCGCGCTCGACGGAGTTCTTCGCCGTACGGTAGAGCTTCGAACGCGCCCCGAACTGGCCGCGGGCTTCCTTGAGGACCTTCTTCTTTCGACGGTTGCGTGCAACGCTGCTCGTCGCGCGTGGCATGACCGCACCTCCTGATTCCTGATGCTGAGACTGTCCGGGTACTGTCCCGGGAATGGGCGGGGACTGGGCGAACCCGTGCCCGAACTAGGTTCCCAGGAGCCGTTTCACCCGCTTCTCGTCCGCTTTCGCCACAAGGGTCCCCTGCCGGAGCCGACGCTTACGCTTGGGGCTCTTCTTCGTCAGGATGTGGCTGTGGTAGGCACGCCGGCGCCGGAATTTCCCGCTGCCGGTCTTTCGAAACCGCTTCGCGGCGGACCGGTTCGTCTTCATTTTCGGCATCTTGCGTATGCTCCGGTTTCAGCTCCGTCCCTGGCCGTCCGCGACGGAGTCGTCGTCCTGGACTGTAGCAGCCCGCGGCAAAAGCCCCGCTACGTGCGGTGCGGTCCCATCAGCATGGTCATCGTGCGACCCTCGTGGGATATGTCCGACTCCACCACCGCGATGTCCTCCAACTCTTCCTTCACCATCTCGAGGATCCGTCGCCCCCGCTCCGGGTGCGTGACTTCGCGGCCCCGGAACATGAGCGTGAACTTCACCTTGTCGCCATCCGAGATGAACCTGCGGGCGTGCCGCATCTTGAAGTCGATGTCGTGCGCCTCGATCTTCGGCCGCAGCTTCACTTCCTTGACGTGGATGATGTGCTGTTTCTTCTTCGCCTCCCGCGCCTTCCTCGCCTGCGCGTACTTGTACTTTCCGAAGTCCATGAGCCGGCAGACGGGCGGTCGCGCGCCGGGCGCCACCTCCACGAGGTCGAGCCCGCGTTCGGCCGCGAGGCCACGAGCTTCGTCCGTCGCGACGATGCCGAGCTGATTGCCCTCTTCATCGATGAGCCGGATCGGGCTGATCCGGATCTTGTCGTTGACTCTGGGATCTCCGTTCACTTCACCTCATAAGAAAAGCCCGGTTCGGCGACGACCGACCGGGCACGAAGGCACGCCCCTCCAGGGGAGTGCGCCATCGACCCGGCAGCAGCACGATTCCGTGCGCCGATAGGGTGGGGGCATCGCGGCCCCGCTTGTCAGTTTTTCAACGCCCCGAAAGTGCCCCCGAGCGCCCGCTCTGTCAACGCCGGCCAGCGGGAGAACTGGCAGGCGTCACGTTTCGAGGGACCGGGTCTCGACACGATCACGGATCCGGGATACGAAGTCGTCGAGGGGGACGACTTCCTGTTTGCGCTCGGCGCCGCGGGCGCGGACGGCTACGGTGCCGGCCTCGATTTCGCGGTCTCCTATGACGAGGAGGTAAGGGATCTTCTGCAGTTCGCCGTCGCGGATGCGGTAGCCGAGCGTGTCGGAGCGGGCGTCGAGTTCCACGCGCAGGCCCTCCGCGGCGAGCCGGTCCCGAATTCCGGCGGCGGCCCCCGCGTGCGCGTCCGTGATCGGGAGCACGCGGACCTGGACGGGCGCCAGCCACGGAGGGAAGGCCCCGGCGAAGTGCTCGATGAGCACGCCGGTGAAGCGCTCCAGCGTGCCGAAGATGGCGCGGTGGATCAGCACGGGGCGGTGCGGCTTGTTGTCCGTCCCCATGTACTCGAGTTCGAACCGCTCCGGCAGGTTGAAGTCGAGCTGGATCGTGGCCCCCTGCCACTCGCGGCCGATCGCGTCCTTGTACTTGATGTCGATCTTGGGGCCGTAGAACGCGCCCCCGCCCTCGTCCAGCCTGTATTCGAGTCCGCCGCGGTCGAGCGCATCGCGCAGGGCGCCCTCGGCCACGTCCCACACCTCGTCGCCGCCGATCCGCTTGTCCCCGTCCGGGCGCGTGGAGAGATCGAACCGGTAGTCGAGACCCAGCGTCGTCATCACGGTATCCACGAGTTCGAGGCAGATGAAGATCTCGTCCTCGATCTGCTCCGGCGTGCAGAAGACGTGCCCGTCGTCCATCGTGAGCATGCGCACGCGCAGCAGCCCGTGCAGCGTCCCCGACCGCTCGTTGCGGTACACGTTCGCGATCTCGGCCAGCCGCACCGGAAGGTCGCGGTAGCTGCGGGGATTCGCCGCGTAGATCGTGATGTGGCCCGGACAGTTCATCGGCTTCACGCGGAACGCTTCCCCGTCCTCGTCCTCCATGCGCGGGTACATGTTCTCCGCGTAGTTCGGGAGGTGCCCGGAACGCCGGAAGAGCGCCTCGCCGGAGACGTGCGGGGTGTAGACGAACTGGTAGCCGCGGGACTCCTGCAGGTCCTCGATCCAGCGCCGGAGTTCGAGCTGCAGGCGCGCGCCCCTGGGGTGCCAGCACACGAGCCCGGGGCCGATCTCGTCCTGGATCGAGAACAGGTCCAGTTCCCGGCCGAGCTTCCGGTGATCGCGCTTGCGGGCCTCCTCGAGACGCGCGGTGTACGCATCGAGCGCTTCCCGCGAGTAGAAGGCCGTGCCGTAGATGCGCTGGAGCATCTGTCGCCGCTCGTCGCCGCGCCAATAGGCCCCCGCGGCGCTGAGAAGGCGGAAATGGCGAATCTCGCCCGTGCGGGGAGCGTGCGGTCCCCGGCACAGGTCGAGGAACGGCCCGTTCCGATAGACGGAAATCGCCTCGTCCTCCGGGATCTCGTCGAGCCGCTCCAGCTTGAGCGGATCGTCCGCGAACAGTTCCCGGGCTTCGTCGCGCGAGATCTCGCGGCGCTCGAACGGATCGTCCGCCCCCGCGACCTCGGCCATCGTGCGCCCGATCGCCTCCAGGTCCTCCGGCGTGAAGGGCGCCGGGACCTCGAAGTCGTAGTAGAAGCCGTCCTCGATCGGAGGGCCGAAGCCGATCCCCGCCCCCGGGTACCGTTCGCGCACGGCGGTGGCGAGCGCGTGCGCCGCGGAGTGGCGAAGGACGTAGAGCGCGTCGGGGTCCTCGTCGCTGCGCGTGACGATCGCGACTTCCGCCCCATCCGGAAGGGCGGCCGAAAGGTCCGTGAGCTCGCCGTTCACGCGCGCGGCCACGGCGGCCCGAGCCAGCCCCGGACCGATGGCCGCGGCGAGATCGGCGGCGCTCGAGCCGCGTGGCAGCCGCATCGAGGAACCGTCGGGGAGCGTGATGGAAACGTGCGATTCGTTCATCGGCCTAGCGCGTCCTCAGGACGGTTACCTGCGCCTGCGCCCGTCCGGGGAAGCCCTCGCCGGCCGGGTTCATGACTTCCACCACCAGGTCGGGCGCCGCGCCGGAGGCCACGAGCGAGAAGTAGCGCCCCGTGGAGGAATTCACGGTGAACTCGGTCGAACTGTTCGTCGACACGTGGACGTTCACTCTCGACGGCGTGAGCGGGAAGTTGCGGGTGAACGGGCATCGGTCTCCGAGATTGGACTCGCTCAGTTGTCGGTACAGCGCCGGGAGATTCCAGGTCGTCCACTGCGTCCGGGGATCCGCATCGGCCGGCACGCGGTCGTCCGCGATGAGGGAGGTGAGGTACAGCGACAGGAGTTCCTCCCATTCCATGTTCACTCCGGCGACCGCCTGGAGCGTGCGCTCCACGTTGGTGACGCCCTTGAAGTGCGCGGGCCCGCCCCTGGTCAGATACCGGAACAACTCCTCTTCCCGGCTCCCGGGCAGCGCTCCCCCGCTCCCGGACGCCCCGAACTGGTCGCCGAGCCAGCGTACGAACCCGTACGCGAAGCCACGGAATGAGAGTGATTCCACTCCGCCGGGATCTTCGCCGGCCGCGTCGCCGAGCGCCGGGGCCGCCGCCGGGCCATTGGGATCCGGCGGACAGCCGCCCCGCAGGAAGCGCCCGAGGCGGATCTGGTTCACGACGTGAAAGTGGTTGTAGGCGGTGAGTTGTTCCTCGCTCGTCGTGATCATGTCCAGATCCAGGTTGGCGCGTGTCCCGAGCCCCGCGGCCCGGAGGCCGGCGATTTCCTCGGCCAGGTGGGCCAGCCCCTCATCGAGCCATGCGACCTCTCGATCGCCGAAGATGTTCCCGCTCCCGAGCGTGACGCGCTGCTGGGTGTTGAGCAGGTGGGCGAACTCGTGCGCGACGGTCGACCGCGCGAGCGCGTTCGCGAAGCTGAGGCTGATGTCCGAGCCGTAGTCCTCGTCCGGATCCGGGCCCACGAGATAGAAGATCTCCCCCTCGTTCGAGGCCTCGCAGCTCGATCTGGTCGTGAGATCGCGCGCGAGGAAGAAACCGGCGACGACGCTCTCCTCTCCCGCGGGCGTGAGCTTGTTCACCTCGGCCGTGATGAGGGCGAACACGGTCCCGTTGTTGTCGATGTCCGCGGGCTCGCCGAAGTAGGCGACGTCCGTCGGATACACGACTTCGTCCAGCTGCCGGCCGATCGCCTCGAACTCGGCCTCCGAGAACCGGTCGCTGTCCGGCTGACTGTGGAACTGGAGGTCTTCCACGATGGTGAAGTACTCTCCCGCGTACCTGACTTCGCCCGTGACCATCGTCGGGTTGCGGCAGTTCACAACGAGATCCGCGCCCACGCCGACTCGGAAGGTCAGGGTGTCACCGAGGTCCGGCGGCCGCAGGGCATCGGCCAGGCTCAGCGGATCGAGCCCCGGCGTTCGGGACCGTATGGGCTGCGCCCCCACCGCGGCGAGTTCCTGCAGCTCCCGCTCCCGAAGGACGCGCTCGCGCGCGAACCAGGACTCCCGGCGGCGAAGGTCGCGGCTCAGCTCTCCCCCCCCGGACGTCAGACGGGGGGGTTGGGACGGGGTCACGTTGCCGGAGGCGCGCTCGGCGCGCACCCGGATACAGCCGTTTACGCTCTGGCCGGGCGCCTGGGATGCGCTCTGTACAATGACCTCGTAGTCGCGGGGCGCGTCCGAGCCCGTCAGCCTGAAGGCGCGGACATCCGCCGCGTTGTCGAGCGTGACGTGCTGGCCGAGCGTGAGGTCCAGCGTGACGGACACCGACGGCGTGGCCGCCCCCCCGCACCCCGTGGCGAGCGGAGGAGGAGGAGGAGGCGGCGGCGGGTCCGTCGTGCCGCCGCCGCATGCCGCGAGCGCGAGAGCGAAGATCGCGACACCCGGCAGACGCGGGGTCTCGCCCCGGCCCGCCAGGCGAAGCCTCTTGCCGCACAGGTTCAGCATGCTCCGCCTCAGCACGCTCTGCCTCAGCATGCTCTGCGTGCGTGTCTCACAGTTCGATCTCCCTGGCACGGTCCATGACGCCCGCCGACTCCCTGGCGGGGCCCGCCAGCCGGCCGGCACCCCTTCGGCGGCCAAGATACCCGCCCTTCGCGATCCGTGCCCGCGGGGGGTGGGAAAGGTCAACGAGTCCGGAGCACGACGATGCGGACGCCCTCGGAAGAGGGGACGGCAAGTCCGGCCTGCGTCGTGAGCCTCAGGCGGACTTCCGGGTGCGGCCCGTCGCTCTCGAACTGGAAATAGTATCCGGTCGAGGCGGCAAGTTCGAAGTCGATCCGGGCATCCGTCCCATCGGCGAGCGGAATACCCATCGCCTCGAGCGGGAAGGCGCGCGCGAAGGGGGCCCTTCCCTCCAGTTCCCGGTGCAGGGCGGCGAACACATCGCGAAGGTTCACCGTCTTCACCTGCGTCGCGGAGGGAGCGCCGGGCAGATCATCCGCGATCGGGACCAGCGCCCAGGCCGCGAGCAGGTCCTCCCATGCGCCCGGCGCGCCGTGCGCCCGCGCGACCCGCTCAACGTTCTCCACGCCCCGCGTGCGAGCAGGCCCGCCTCCCGCCAGGTCGTGGAAGATGGCCTCCTCGGCGGCACCGCCGAGCCGTCCGCCGCCCTGCGTCGCGTACTGATCCGCGAGCCAGCGGAGGAAGAGCCACCCGAAGCCCCGCATCGCGAGCGAGGAGATTCCGTCGGGGTCCCGCGCGTAGGCGTCGCCGAGCACGGGAGTCCGGTGCGGGCCGAGCATGTAGAACGCGGAGCGGCGAAAGTTCGGGAAGAGATAGGTTCCGAAGTTGGCGGAACTGGCGGAGAGTTCCGCGAAGCCGTAGTTGCCGCCGGGACTCAGAAAGGCGCCCGACATTCCGACGAACGTCTCCGCCGAGTGCGCCAGCGCCTCGCTCAGCCAGGTTTCCTCGAGGGAGGCGAACGAACCCCCGGCGAGCACGGTGCGGCGCTCGGCCGAAATGAGGTGCGCCAGTTCGTGCGCGGCCACGCCGACCGCCCCGGTCGTCGCGTATGACAGGGGTACGGGTCTGGAGAACCGACCGTCGGGATCGGCCGCGAGGAGGTAGAGGATCTCCCCGCCGTTGGATGCCGCGCAGTCTCCGGGGTCGGCCAGATCGGCCGGATTGAAGAACCCCAGGATCCTGGTGTTGCTGTTGCGGGGCGTGGTCCGGTTCACGACGGGCGTGAACAGGACCCATACGACGCCGTTCCCGTCGATATCCGCGGGCTCGCCGAAATACGCCGAGAGTACGGGCCGGACCGACCTCTCGAGCGATCCGAGGACGGCCTCGTAGCGGCCGCCGGTCACGACGCCGGCCCCATCGAGATCCTCGACGATCGCGAAGTTCGGGCCCACCGCGCGGACGACGGCGGTCACGTCGTGGATCCCATCGCAGTCCACGTCGAGATTCGGATGCACCGCGTTGCTGAAGATCACCGTGTCGCCGACGGAGGGGGGCGTCGGAGCGGCGGGGGCCTGGTTTGCGCGCACGATGCCCGGGTCCGGCGGCGCGGCACGCTCCGCGCGGAGCGGACGCGCACCCCGCACGGCGCGGCGGGCATTCATCCGAAACGTGAGGTCGGCCCGCGACGCGTCCTCGAGGCGGCGCCTGTCCTGCTCGAAGCCGAACGCGTCGGCCGGCACCACGCGTGCCGGAGCGACGAGCGGTGGGACCCGCGCCGCCGCCGCCCCCCTCGCCCGCGCATCGAGCCTGAGAAGCGTCGTCGCCCCCGGCCGCCGCAGGGCGCTCTGCACGACCATCACATACCGCGCCGCGGCGTTGCCCGCTCCGATCTCCACGACCTGGACGCCTCCCGCCGGCAGCACGCACATGTCGCCGGCCGCGAGCGACAGCGTGGCACGGGTGGCGCCGCGCCCCACCGCCAGGGGACAGAGTTCGTCGGCGGGGCCCGCGGGGCCCGTTGCGTCCGCACAGGCCAGCGGCGTCAGGGTGGCAAGCCACAGCGTCGACCGCGCGACACGCGCGCGAGCCGCTGGAAGTCCGGGGTGGGCGGGGCGGAATCCGAGGTGCCGCATCGGACGACATTAACCCCGGGGGGCAGATGCGCGAAGGCCCGGCCGAAGCCGGGCCTCCCGCACTTCCCTGACAGCGGACGGCGGGGACGGCTGTCCGCCCCCACCATACTCCGCGGTTGGCTTAGTACATCCCGCCCATGCCGCCGCCCGGCATGCCACCGGCGGCCGCCGCGGGATCCTCCGCCTCGGGCCGCTCCACCACGACCGCCTCGGTCGTGAGCAGCAGACCCGCGATCGAGGCCGCGTTCTGGAGCGCGGTACGCGTGACCTTGGTCGGGTCGATGACGCCCGCCTTCACCATGTCCTCGTACTCGCCCGTGGCCGCGTTGTAGCCGGTGTTCCGGCCCTCGGCCTCGCGCACCTTCTCGACGATGATCGAGCCTTCGGCTCCGGCGTTCGACGCGATCGTGCGCACCGGCTCCTCGACTGCGCGGCGCACGATCCGGATCCCGATCGTCTCGTCGGCATCCGAACCCTCGACGCCCTCAAGCGCCCCCTGGCTCCGCAGCAGCGCCACGCCGCCGCCGGGCACGATGCCCTCTTCGACGGCCGCGCGCGTCGCGTGCAGCGCGTCCTCGACGCGGGCCTTCTTCTCCTTCATCTCGGTCTCGGTCGCGGCGCCCACGTTGATCACCGCCACGCCGCCGGCCAGCTTCGCCAGCCGCTCCTGCAGCTTCTCGCGGTCGTAGTCGGACGTGGACTTGTCGATCGCAACCTTGATCTCGCTGATGCGGCCCTGGATCCGGTCCGTGTCACCGGCGCCGTCGACGACCGTCGTGTTGTCCTTGTCGATGACGATCCGCTTCGCCTCGCCGAGGTCACCGACCACCGTGTTCTCGAGCTTGAAGCCGAGCTCCTCGGAGATCACCTGGCCGCCCGTGAGGATCGCGATGTCCTGCAGCATCTGCTTGCGACGGTCGCCGAAGCCCGGAGCCTTGACGGCCGCGACCTTGAGCGTTCCGCGCAGCTTGTTGACGACGAGCGTGGCAAGCGCCTCGCCCTCGACATCCTCCGCCACGATCAGGAGGGGCTTGCCCATCTGGGCGACCTTCTCGAGGACCGGCAGCAGGTCCTTCATGGCCGAGATCTTCTTGTCGTGGATCAGGATGATCGGCTCGTCGAGGACGACCTCCATCTTGTCCGGATCCGTGACGAAGTACGGCGAGAGATAGCCGCGGTCGAACTGCATCCCGTCCACGGTCTCCAGCTCGGTCTCGAGGCCGCGGGCCTCCTCGACCGTGATGACGCCGTCCTTCCCGACCTTCTCCATCGCATCGGCGATCAGTTCGCCGATCTCCCGGTCGCTGTTCGCCGAAATGGCGGCGACCTGGGCGATTTCCGTCTTGCCGGAGGTTTCGACGGAGATCGAATGGAGGTTCGCGACGATCGCTTCGACGGCCTTGTCGATGCCGCGCTTGAGCGCCATCGGGTTCGCGCCCGCCGTCACGCTCTTGAGGCCCTCGGTGAAGATCGACTGCGCGAGTACGGTCGCCGTCGTCGTGCCGTCGCCCGCCGCGTCGGACGTCTTCGTGGCGACTTCCTTCACCATCTTCGCGCCGAGATCCTCGACCGGGTCGTCGAGCTCGACTTCCTTCGCGACGGTCACGCCGTCCTTCGTGATCGTCGGGCTGCCGAACTTCTTCTCAAGGACCACGTTCCTCCCCTTGGGGCCGAGCGTGACCTTGACCGCGCGCGCGAGCTTGTCCACGCCCGCCTTCAGGCGCTGCCGTGCCGCGGTATCGAATTCAAGATCCTTCGCCATTTCGTCTCCTTCGCCCGATCATTCGGGCGCATCAGTCAACGGGTTTGACCCGCCGTCTCCCGCTCCAGTCCCGCTTCAGCGGCTAGAGGACGGCCAGAACGTCGCTTTCCTTCACGATCAGGTAGTCATCGCCATCCAGCGAGACCTCGGTCCCGGCGTACTTGCCGTAGAGAACCCGGTCTCCGGTCTTGACTTCCATCGGGATGCGGTCGCCGTCGTCGTTCATGCGACCGGGGCCCACGGCGACGATGGTGCCCTGCTGCGGCTTCTCCTTCGCGGTGTCCGGAATGTACAGACCTCCGCGCATCTCCTCGGTCTCTTCGAGCGGCGCGATGACGACGCGGTCGGCCATGGGGGAGATGTTCAGTTTCGTGTTCGAGGCGGTTGCCATCTTGCCTGTCCCTCCTTGGACCTTCGGTGTTGGGTGATCCTTCCGATGAAAACCGCGAGGGACCCCGCGGCTGTTAGCACTCTCGTGTGTCGAGTGCCAAGGCGAGCCGAAGATATGCCGGTGCACGGTTACGATCAAGGGGCGCAGGGGTTATGAAACCCGCCCCGCACGCCTATCGTAGGAGCGGGCCAGAAAGGGAGGTCGACATGTTTCGTGCAGCCGTAGTGCTGGTGGCCGCGGGCGCGGTGGGTCTGTGGGTGACGGGAATCCTCTTCTCCGTCGTGCTGCCCCTCGTGTGGATGGTCGCCAAGGTCGCGATCTTCGTCGCGGTTTTCTACCTGATCGTGCGGATGATCAATCCGGAGTTCGCGAACAAGATGAAGGAGAAGTGCTGCGGAAGCGCGGCTTTCTTCCGCGGGTCCTGACGCCGACCGCGGCACGCTGGCGGCCCGTGGCGTCTAGCCTGCGGCGCCGGCCGGCGATCCGAACAGGTACCGCTCCGCGATCGCCAGGCCGGTGATCGTCAGCGCCGGTTCGATGCGGTCGACGGTGCGGCAGTGCGGTCCCACGACCCGCGCGAGTCCGCCCGTCGCCACGACGAGCGGCTCGCGCTCCCATTCCTCGACGGTCCGCCGCACGATGCCGTCGATCCCCTCCACCACCGAGTAGAACCCGCCGCTCCGCAGGCAGTCCTTCGTATTGCGGCCGATGACCCGGACCGGTTTCTCCACATGGATCTGCGGGAGCTGCGCCGTCGCGCGCGCGAGCTGGTCCGTGCCGGCCGTGGGCCCGGGCGCGATGACCCCGCCCACGAAGACGCCATCGGCCGTAATGCAGTCGAAGGTCGTCGCCGTCCCGAGATCCACGACGACGGTGTCGCGACGGTAGAGTTCCGACGCGGCCAGCGTGTTCGCGATGCGGTCGGCACCGACTTCGAGGGGGTGGTCGACGTCCAGCCGGACGGGGATGGGAGAGCCGCCGTTGAGGAAGCGCAGCGGGGCGTCGAGGGTCCTCCCCACCGCGAGCCAGACCCGGTGCAGCGCGGGGACGACGGAAGCGACGACGATCCGCTCCGGAGCGGGCAACTCCCGGGCTCCGAGGAGTCCCAGGATCTGGAGTCCGATCTCGTCCGCCGTTCGGCGGCGGTCGGTCGCGATCCGCCACGTGTGTACGGGGGTGAGATCCTCGAACCAGCCGAGGACCGATTCGGTGTTCCCGATGTCTACGGTGAGGAGCATGAGATCAGCTTCCGCCAAGAGCGATGGAGCCCGCGACGACGCGGCGCAGGGCGCCTCCGCGCGGCCGGAGCAGGAGGGCGCCGTCCGGAGCGATCCCGGCCGCGAGGCCGACGGCGGGTTCGCGGTTCGACAGCCGATGCTCGACCCAGCGGTTCTTCAACCAGTCGAAACGGTCGAGCTCATCGAGCGACGCCGCATCGAGGGAAGTCGGTGCGCGGGGGAGCCGGCGCTCGAGTCCCGCCACCACGGCGTCCGCGACGTCGACCAGGCGCGCGGGACCCACGCAGTCGGCAAGGGCCACGGCTCCGTCCATCTCATCCGGCAGCCGGCCGGACTCGACGTTGATGCCGACGCCGACGACGAGAAACGCCTCCCTCCCATCGGCCCGGGCGGTCTCCGCCAGGATGCCGCCGAGCTTCCGCTCCCGCGCCATGAGGTCGTTGGGCCACTTGACGGCCGAGGCCAGGCCCGGGAAGCGCCGGTTCAGTTCGCGCGCGAGATCGACGCCGGCCACGACCGTGACGAGCGGCGGGACGGTGGCTTCACGCAGTCGGAACGCCATGCTGAGATAGACGCCGGCCCCCGCCGGAGACGCCCAGCTCCGGCCCGCCCTGCCCCGCCCGGCCGTCTGCTGGCGGCAGAGTACGATCGTGCCGGACGGCGACCCGGCTTCCGCCAGTTCGCGGGCGAGATCGTTCGTCGAAGGGATGCGGTCGAAGGCGAAGACCGACTCCCGGCCCCAGAGCTCGCGCAGCGCGGCGACGGGTTCCCCGGCCCAGTCGCCTGCCTCTTCTGCGAGCATGGTCGCTCCGACGTCAGTCATTCAATCAGTCATTCAACAGTCATCCAACAGTCATCCGCGAAGCGCCGGCCAGATCGCCGCCGCGGCAAGGTATCCTCCGCCGACGAGCCAGCAGTACCAGGCGAAGCGGTGGAATACACGCCGTTCAAGCATCCGCAGGAAGATACGAATGGCGAAGACCCCTGACAGGGCCGAGGCGGCGAAGGCGACCGCGAGGGGCAGCATCCCGGCCGCGAGTCCGGCTTCCGCGAGTTCCGGCGCCTGCAGCACGGCGGCCCCTCCAATCGCGGGGATGGAGAGGAGAAAGGAGAATTCAGCCGCGCGGCGGGGTTCGACGCCGGCGGCGGTCGCCGCGGCCACGGTGCTCCCGGAACGGGAGATGCCGGGCAGGATGGCGAGAGCCTGTGCCAGACCGATCGCCAGCGCCCCGCCGACCGTGGGCCGCGCACGCGTGCCCCGGCGGGACAGGCTCCGGATCGACCAGACGACGGCGCCGGTGACGAGCAGCATCGCCGCCGCCAGCACGGGCCGCTCGAACGTGGGCTCCAGCGCGCCCCGCAGGCCGACCCCGACGGCGGCGGCGGGGAGCGTGGCCGCGGCCAGAAGTCCGACATCCCGGATACTCCGGCGATCCCCCGAGCACACGCCCCGGATCAGTGCCACGAGGCGTCCGCGAAAGACCCAGCACACGGCGCACAGCGTCGCGACGTGCACGGTGACCTCGAACACGACGCCGGGGAGTTCGATCCCGAGCAGCGCCTGTCCCAGCACGAGATGCCCTGAACTCGACACGGGCAGGAACTCGGTGAGGCCCTGGACGACGCCGAGTACGAAGGCTTCGAACGGGTTCACTCCGTCCCGGCCCCGTCGCCGTCCCCGTCAGCGAGGACCGTGCGGTACAGCGACTCGTAGCGGGGGACGATGCGGTCGATCGTGAAGCGCTCGAGGGCCCGGTCCCGCGAAGCGCGCGAGAACGCGTCCCAGCGGGCCTCATCGCTCAGCAGCGCGATCGCCGATGTCGCCATCGCGTCGACCGCTCCCACCGGATGGAGGTAGCCGGTCACGCCGTGCTCCACGACTTCGTCGAGGCCCGTCCCGGAGGACCCCACCACGGGAACGCCGGAAGCCTGCGCTTCGAGCGCCACCAGACCGAACGATTCCTGCTCGCTCGGGAGCAGGAAGAGATCCGCGCCGGCGAGGAGTTCGGCGACGGAGTCGATCTTGCCGAGGAAGACGACACGCTCCGCGATGCCCAGCTCCGCGGCGACCTCCGCGGCGCGCTGCCGCTCCGGACCGTCTCCCACGAGGATGAGGCGAGCCGGCAGGGCGCCCTGGATCCGCGCGAACATCTCCATGAGGTCGGGGATCCGCTTGACGGCACGGAAGTTCGAGATGTGCATCACGACCTTCTCTCCGGGCCGCGCGAGCCGGTGCCGGCCGCGGTGGCGCTCGCGGTCGTAGATCTTCGGATCGACGAAGTTCGGGATGACCTCGATCGCGCAGCGGCTGCAGTCGAAATCGCGGTGCGTCCGCTCGCGGAGCCACTCGGAGACGGCCGTGATCCGGTCGGACTTCTCGATCGAGAAGCGGGTGATCGACCAGTACGACGGGTCCTGGCCCACGAGCGTGATGTCCGTGCCGTGCAGCGTCGTCACGAGCTTCACGTCGCGCCCGCCGTCCCGGAGCATGTCGCGCGCGATCCACCCCGCCGTCGCGTGCGGGATCGCGTAGTGCACGTGGAGGAGGTCGAGTCCCTCGCGCCGCGCCACTTCGTGCATCGTGACGGCCAGCGCGAGCGAGTAGGGAGGATACTCGAACAGCGGGTAGCGATTGACCTCGACTTCGTGGAAGTAGACGCCATCGATGAAGTGGGTGAGACGGAACGGCTGGGCATAGGAGATGAAGTGTACCTCGTGCCCCCTGCGGGCGAGGCCGAGCCCCAGCTCCGTAGCGATCGCCCCGGAGCCTCCGTACGTCGGATAGCACGTGATCCCGATCTTCATCGTCCCGTCTTCATCGTCCCGTCGTCATCCTGATTCGCGCCAGTCGGCTGCGATGCGGCGCGCAAGTTGCCCCGGCGTCGTCGACCCGTCCAGCGCCCGAAGCACTACGACGTCCTCCGGAACCTGGTGCCTGAACCACGTCCGCTGGCGGCGGGCGTAGCGCCAGGTGGCCCTCGACACGCGCTCGATCGTCTCGTCCAGCCCCGCCTCGCCCCGCACGAGCGCCGCGACGTCCGCGTAGCCCAGCGCGTCGAAGGCGCGCGAGCCGTCGAGGCCGCACGCCAGGAGGTCGCGCACCTCCTCCGGCCAGGCGCCACCGCGGATCGACGCCTCGGCGCGACGCTCGATCCGCTCGCGGAGAAGCGGCGCGGGCCACTCCAGCACATAGGTCGCGGTCCGCAGGGGCGGGCGTTCGGGCGGGGCGCTCGTCATCCAGTTGGTGAGCGGCTCGCCCGTCAGGAGCGCGAGCTCCACCGTGCGCGCCGCGCGCTGCCGGTCGAGCGGACGGCGCCGTGACGCCAGCGCCGGATCGAGGCGGGCCGCCCAGCGCGCCAGTTCCTCGCGCTCGAGCGCGTCCAGCCAGGCGTGCAGCGCCGCGCGGCGTGCCGGGTCGAGCGGGGGCTCCTCGAACATCGGGTGCGTGAGCGCACGCAGGAACAACCCCGTCCCGCCGGCGAGGATGGGAACGCGGCCCCGGGCGCGGATCCCGGCGAGCCAGCGAGCCGCCAGGCGCGCGAAGCGGCCCGCGCCGTAGCGTTCGTGCGGGTCCAGAAAGCCGACGCCGTGGTGCGGCGCGGCGGCGAGTTCGCCGGCGGAGGGGGCCGCGGTCCCGATGGCGAAGCCGCGATACGCCTGGCGGCTGTCCATGGAGATGATCTCGCCGCCCAAGCGACGCGCGACGTCGATGGCGACGGACGTCTTGCCCGAGGCGGTGGGCCCCGCGATGACCGGCACGGGCGAAGTCCCCACGGGCGCGGCGGCTACCCGCGGCCGAACCGCCGGTCGAGCTCCTCGACGCTCAGGCGCACGATCGTCGGGCGGCCGTGGACATCGTGCCCGGGCAGCGGGGTCGCGAACAGTCGGTCGAAGAGTTCCCTCGCCTCTTCCGGGGCGATGGGCTCGCCCGCCTTGATCGCTCCCTTGCACGCCATGCTCTTCGCGAGACGCTCGTGCTGGTTGCGCGCCGTGTCCACGAGCGGCGAGCCCTCGGCCAGTTCCCGCACCATCTCGCGCAGGCAGCGTTCGGCGTCGAACCGGGAGTGCGGCTGCGGAGCCGCCGTCAGAATCCAGGTCCGCTCGCCGAACGGCTCCAGCTCGAAACCCTGCCGGGCGAGCAATCCGGCCAGGTCCTCGAGCGCCTCGGCCTCCGGGGGCGAGAACTGCAGGGTGACGGGAAAGAGGAGCGCCTGGGAGGTGCCCCCTCCGGTTTCGAACCGCGCCATGATCTCCTCGTAGAGCACGCGCTCGTGCGCCGAGTGCTGGTCGACGATGAGGAGTCCCTCGCGGGTCGCGGCCAGGATGTAACGGTCGTGGAGTTGCCACAGCTCCGGGCCGGCGAACGGCACCTCCGCATCCCCCTGCCCGCTCGCGCCCGTTACGCCCCCCGGCTCGTCGGCCCCCCTCGCGTCGTCCCGCCCGGAGACGAAGAGCGCGAACTGCGGCATCTCCGCGGCCGGCTCGGGGCGGGGTTTCGCGGCGCGGCCGCGGGAGGGCGTTCGATGGCCCGGCTCCGCGTCGGGCGCGGCGCCGGGGATTCCCACCGGCTTCGTCGAATCGAGCCGTGCCAAGGCGGCGCGCACGGCATCGCCGACCGCCGTCTCGACGCTCTCGCGGTCGCGGAAACGCACCTCCGCCTTGGCCGGATGGACGTTGACGTCCACCCCTGCGGGCGGCGTTTCGATGCGGAGGAAAAGGCTCGGCCGAAGGCCCTCCACGACCGTCGTCCGGAACGCGTCATCCACCAGCTGCAGGAGAGCGGCATCCCGGAACGGGCGGCCGTTCACGAAGGTGTAGCGGCGCCCTCCCCTCGCGCGCGCCGCATCCGGCCGCTGGATGAACCCCCGGACGCGTACGGGTCCGTCAGCATCTTCCACGGGGATGAGCGTGGGGGCGAGGTCGGCCCAGAGCTGTCCGATCCGTCCGAGCCAGTCCCGCGCGGGGGAGAGATCCATGGAGGCGCGGCGATTCGACTCGAGCCGAAAACCGACGGCGGGGTTCGCGAGCGCGAGGAGTACGAGCGCCTCGCCGGCGGCCCGCGTCTCGGCGGCCGAACTCCTGAGGAACTTGGCGCGCGCCGGGAGGTCGTGAAACAGCGCGCGGACCGTCACCGTCGTGCCGCGCCGGCGCGGGACGTCGTCGACGCTGCGGATGCGGCCGAAATCGACCCGCGCCCGCACGCCCTCCTCCGGACTCAGCGCCGTGTGCAGTTCGAAGCGGCTGACCGCGGCGATGGAGGGCAGCGCCTCGCCGCGGAAGCCGAATGAGCGGACGCTTCGGAGGTCATCCACACTCCGGATCTTGCTCGTAGCGTGCCGGTCCAGGGCGAGCACGGCGTCCTCGCGATTCATCCCGCTCCCGTCGTCCGAGACCCGGATCTCGGTCTTCCCGCCGTTGCGGAGCGCGACCTCGACGCGACGGGCCCCGGCATCGACCGCGTTCTCGGCGAGTTCCTTGACCACGGAGGCGGGACGCTCCACGACCTCTCCCGCCGCGATCTGGTTCGCGACGTGATCGGGCAGGATCTGCACGCCTCCCGCCGCCGGGCGGTTCACGCCGCGTCCTCCAGGCGGTAGAAGCGGCGGGCGTTCGCCGCCGTGAGCGCCGCGGCCTCCTCGAACGATGTGCCGCGCACCTCCGCCAGCCGTTCGCACGTGTGCGTGAGGTAGGCGGGTTCGTTTCGGCGGCCGCGGCGGGGGGCGGGCGCGAGGTAGGGGGCGTCCGTCTCGATGAGGAGCCGATCCGCCGGCACCGCGCGGGCCCACTCGGCCAGCTCGGGGACGAACGTGATGAGACCCGAAAAGGAGACGTACCAGTCCGCATCCAGGGCGGCCCGCAGGAGTGCGTCGCCTCCCGTGAAGCAGTGCAGCACCCCGGCGGCGCCGTCGCCGTACTCCCTCACCCGCTCCGCCGTCTCGGCCTCCGCGGAGCGCGAATGTACGACGACCGGCAGGCCGAGCCGGGCCGCCAGCCCGAGGTGCGCCTCGAAGTTCTCCAACTGCGCCCGCCGGGCCGCGTTGTCGTAGTGGAAGTCGAGACCCGTCTCCCCGACCGCGACGACTTCAGGGGCTTCGGCGAGGCGCTCGATCTCGCGCATGAGGGAGGACGAGGTCCGGTCCGCCGCGTGGGGATGGAGCCCCGCCGTCGCCCACAGGCCGGGCGTCCGCGCGGCCAGCGCCGCGGCCTGCTCGGCGTCCTCGGGGTCTGAGGCGACCGTGACCATCCGGCGAACGCCCCGCGTGCGGGCCCGGTCCACCACCTCGTCGAGATCGGGTGCGAAGCGGTCCGCCGTCAGGTGAAGGTGCGAATCGAAGAGCGTCGTCCCGGTACCGGCCACCCTCGGCGAGCCAGAGCTAGCCGCGCTAGGTGCGGGCGGCGATCGCGGAGCGCCTGCGCGCCCGGTCGTGGATCTCGAGGAGAACGGGAGACGCGACGAAGATCGAGGAATAGGTCCCGATGAGCACGCCGATGATGAGCACGCCCGCGAAGGGCCGAATCACGGCGCCCCCGATCACGACCAGCGAGAACAGCGCGATGAGCGTCGTGCCGCTGGTGAGGACCGTACGGGGCAGCGTCTCGTTCAGGCTGCGGTTGAGCGTCGCGTCGTAGGGTTCCTTCCGCTTCTTCCTGAGATTCTCCCGCACGCGGTCGAAGACGACGATGGTGTCGTTGAGCGAATATCCGATGATCGTGAGAATCGCGGCGACCGTCGCCAGGTTGATCTCGATGTCGAACAGCGAGATGAACCCGAACGTGATGAGCATGTCGTGCACCGTCGCGATGACGGCCGCGAAGCCGAACCGCCACTCGAAACGGAAAGCGAGGTAGATCAGGGTCAGGAGGAAGGACAGCAGCACGGCGATGACCGCGGTGCGCTGGAACTCGTCGCCGACCTTGGCGCTCAACGTATCGCCGCGCGCGATCTCGAAGCTCCCGGCGGAGTACTGGGTCTCGAGGCTCGTCCGGATCTGGTCCCGGATCGCGTTCTGGTCCTCGTCCTCCCCGACCGGCACGCGCAGCAGAAAGTCGTACGTCTCCGCTCCGACCGTCCGCAGCTGCTGAATCTGCACGCCCGTCGTACCCCCGGCCGTCAGCGCGTCGCGGATCTGGCCCACATCGGTCGTCTGCGAGAACTGGACCTCGAGCAGGACGCCGCCCGTGAACTCCACGCCCGTCCGCAGGCCGCCGCGAAAGACGATCGACAGGAGGCCGATCGTGATGATCGCGGCCGACGCGAAGTACGCCGGCCGGCGCATGGAAAGGAACTTGTAGCTCGCGTTCTGGAAGACCCTCATGGTGACTTCGTTCCTATATGCTCACGGACTCCCGGGAGCCGCGTCGGTTCAGGTACATGATGAAGAGCGTCCGCGTCACGTAGATCGCGGAGAAGAACGACGCGAGGATCCCGATGCAGAGCGTCACCGCGAAGCCCTGCACCGCGCCGGTCCCGAACTGGAAGAGGATGATCCCGGTGATGAGCGTCGTGAGGTTCGCGTCGATGATCGCCGACAGGGCGTTGCCGAAGCCCGCGTCCACCGCCGTGCGCGGCGTCTTCCCCGCCGCGAGTTCCTCGCGCACCCGTTCGAAGATGAGGACGTTCGCATCCACCGCCATTCCGATGGAGAGGATGAGGCCCGCGATGCCCGGCAGCGTGAGCGTCGCTTCGAGGCCGGCCAGACCGCCCAGCATGAAGATGACGTACGTGAGCAGCGCCCCGACGGCGAGTATTCCCGCTGCCCGGTAGTAGATCATCATGACGATGATCACGCCGACGATCCCGATGATGAAGGCGGTGCGGCCCTGCCGGATGGAGTCTTCGCCGAGCGAGGCGCTCACGTTGCGCTCCTCGACGACCTCGATCGGCATGGGCAGCGCACCGGCCCGAAGAACGAGCGCGAGTTCCTGCGCCTCCTGGAAGGACGCTCCGGGGGTGAGTTCGATCTGGGCGCGCCGGCTCAGCACGCTGCGGATGACGGCGTAGCTCTGGACCCGGTCGTCGAGGACGATGGCCATGTTCTCGCCGATGTTGCGCGCCGTGCCGCGCTCGAAGACCCGCGAGCCGCGCCGCGTCGTCTCGAACGGAACGATCGGCTGGTTGAAGGTCGGGTCGCGGTTCGCCGGCCCCGCATCCTGAAGCATGTCGCCGGTGATCAGGGGCTCCGCCTCGAGCACATAGAGCGGCACGTAGGATCCCGCGCCCGCCCCGACCTGCTCCACTCCCCAGTGAAGCGTGACGCCCCTGGGGAGCGCTTCCCGCACGCCGTCGAGTTCGAGCCACGCCGCCGCGGTCGGTTGATCCTCCTGCGGCACGAGATACTCGCCCAGGATCCGTCCCTGTCCGAGCAGGGCCGAGAGCGGCCGCGCGGTGGCTTCATCCACCGCGTCGGCCGCCTCCTCTTCGGTCGCGAGCGAATCGGCGGCCGGGTCCTCCCCGGCGGCCGGGTCCTCCGCGGCGGCCGCTTCCTCCGCCGTGGCGGAATCGGCGGCGCCGCCGAGGATGTCGCTGAGGTCGACTTCCGGCTCGGTCTCCAGCGTCGTGACCTGGAGGTTCTCGATCCCCACCTCGTTCACGATCGCGCGGTCGATCCGCTCCAGAGCTTCCATGAAATCCTGACCGTCCGTGACGACCTTGAACTCCATGAACGCGGTCTCCGTGGCGATCCGCTTCGCCTGCTCCGGGTTGTCGACCCCCGCGAGCTCGATGATGATGCGGGTGCCGGAGCGCTGGATCGTCGGCTCGCGGACGCCGAACTCGTCGATCCGGTTCCGAATCGTCGTGAGCGTGCGATCGACCGCATCGTCGAGATCCTCACCGCTGAGGGCGCCCTCGGGGTCGTAGATCTCGACCGTGAGTTGCATGCCCCCCTGCAGGTCCAGTCCGAGCTTGAGCGGCCACACCCGCTCGGATTCGCCCGTGACTTCGTCGACGATGGTCTCGGGCACCAGGGCGAAACCGCAAATCGTTACCAGAACGGCGATCCAGACCAATCGCCAGCGTACCGAACCGAACATCTAGATTGTCACCGTTCTTCGTGGGTCTCGTGATCGCGGTCCGCCGCGGGGCGCGGGCGACCCCGGCCCGGCGGCCCGTGGCAAAGGGACGCAAAGCTAGCCCAGCGGCCCGTGAGAGGAAACTACGCGGCGTCCCGCGCCGGATGGTACGTTCCTCCGCCGCGGCGCGCCATCTCGGGCGGCGCGCACCGAGTCCCGCGCGGGCGGGGCCGGAAAAACCCGGGGGTCCGGAGCGGCGAGGAAGCTCGTGGAACAGAACCGTTCGGAGAACAGGTCCGCGACGCGCTCGCGCGGCCAGCGCATCGGGCTGTGGCTCGGACCGCTCCTCTTCCTACTGATGCTGCTGCTCGACCTCGAGCCGGGACGGCCCGAGATCACCCGCATGGCGGCGGTGGCCGTCCTCATGGCCACGTGGTGGATCACCGACGCGATCCCGCTCTTCGCGACCGCGCTGCTCCCGCTTCTCCTGTTCCCCATCCTCGGGATCGAACGGACGGGAGACACGGCTCCCATCTATTTCAACAGCACGATCATCCTTTTCCTCGGCGGCTTCATGATCGCGCTCACGATGGAGAAGTGGGACGTGCACCGGCGGATCGCGCTCTGGGTCATCCGCGCCGTGGGCGGCGGCCCCGCCCGCATCGTGCTCGGCTTCATGCTCGCCGCGGCCTTCCTCTCCATGTGGATCTCGAACACGGCCACCGCGATCATGATGGTCCCGGTCGGACTGGCGGTCATCCTCCGCATGGAGGAGCAGTTCGGTCGCGGCCGGACGCACGCCTTCTCCGTGTCGATCATGCTGGGAATCGCGTACGCCTGCTCCGCCGGCGGGATCGCGACCCTTGTCGGCACGCCGCCGAACCTTTCCCTCCAGCGCATCTTCGCGATCACCTTTCCGGACGCCCCGCACATCTCCTTCGGCACATGGTTCGTCATGGCGCTGCCGATCGCGGTGCTCATGCTGGTCTTCGCGTGGATCCTGATCACGCGGGTCTTCTTCCGCGTGCCCGATGAGGTCTCGGTCGACCGCGAAGTCGTGGAGTCCGAGATGCGGAAGCTCGGCCCGGTGGCCTTCGAGGAGCGGGCGATCCTCGCCGTCTTCGCGTCGACGGCCCTGCTGTGGGTGTTCCGCGCGCCGATCGAGATCGGCCGGCTCACGATCCCGGGCTGGTCGTCGCTCCTGCCCTACGGTCACCTGATCGACGACGGGACCGTCGCGATCACGATGGCCTGCATTCTCTTTCTCGTCCCGACGAGGTCGCCCGGCGCAAAGACCGCCACGGTGATGGGACCCGGCGTGGTGCGCCGGCTCCCGTGGAACATCGTGCTGCTGTTCGGGGGAGGCTTCGCCCTCGCGCACGGCTTCCAGACCACCGGGCTGGCGCGGTTCGTCGGGGAAGGATTCAGCGGGCTGTCGACGGTGCCGCCGCTCGTGCTCATCCTCGTCATCTGCCTCGCGATGACGTTCCTCACCGAACTCACCTCGAACACGGCGACGACGGAGATGGTGCTCCCGATCTTCGCGGCCGTGGCCGTGGCGACCGGCGTTCACCCGCTCCTGCTGATGGTGCCGGCGACGCTCTCCGCCTCGTGCGCTTTCATGATGCCGGTGGCGACGCCGCCCAACGCCGTGGTGTTCGGGAGCAACCGGGTGAGGATCGCGGAGATGGCGCGGGTGGGACTGTTCCTCAACCTGATCGGCGCGATCGTGATCACGCTGATCTTCCGCGCCGTGGGACCGCTTCTGTTCGGGATCGAACCCGGCGTCCTGCCGGACTGGGCGCACCTCGGCTCGTAGCAGACAAAATCACGGGCGGGGGGCCGCGGAGGCGGCCGGACCGCGGGGAACGGCCCGGCCGCCACAGCCCCTGGAGACTGCCCGGACCGGCGGTTACATGCCGGAGGCGTGCGCTCCCATCACGAGCCAGTGCAGCATGAGACCCCCGTCCTCGCCTCGCGAGTAGAGCCCCGCGAAGTGGCCGCCCCCGGCCCCGTCCGGACCCTCGGTGCCGTAGGTGCCGATGCCGACCACATGGCCGTCGTCCAGCTCGTGCGCGGACCAGCCGCTGATCCCGCTGAACGTCACGCCCGCGTCGAACATCGCCTGCAGCCCTTCCTCCACGGCCGCGCGACCCTCGCGGGCCCGCTCGCCCGGCATCATCGCGACCGCGTTCTCCGTGAAGGTGTTCGCGACCATCGAGGCGTGCCCCATGTTGTAATGCGTGGCGAAGTAGTCGCCGCTCGCCTGGATGAGGTCGCCACCCATCCCCTCGGGCATCTCCATCATCTGGCCGGCGGACATCGACTGGTCGGGCGTGTCGTAGTTGCTCACGACCCCTTTGAGCGACCACTCGCCGTCCACGTTCTCGGCCACCGCCATGTAGTACCCGGAGTTGCGGGCTTCCGCTCCGTCGACGGTGCCGGTGAGAACGTAGTGCCCGCGCGAAACGATCTGGTCGCCGAAGCCCATCGTCTCTCCCGGATGGATCGCGAGTTGCGAGCCCTCGGCATCGATCCGCGCCTGCAGGGCGGCGCCGACCGCCTCGCTCCCGTAGACCATGGCGCCGGAGGCGCTCCAGAGGAGTCCGTCCTCGGAATAGCGGCCGCCAACCATGCTGCCGTGACCCATGTTGAAATGAGTCTCGTAGTAATCGGTGATTTCCGTCATCGCCGCCTCGGCGTCGGACATGGCCGGGGCGTCGTCCATCGCCTCCGTCATCTCCTCCGTCGTCGCGGCTTCTTCCGTCTCCGCCCCGCCGCAGGCGATGGTCAGAGCCAGGGCGAAGGGAGCCAGGGTGCGGATGCGCATCGGGGTACCTCCTTCGAAATAAGACGCCGCGCCCTCCGCACGCGTGCCTTTCACTGCGGCGAACGTCGACGAGACAAGGCGTAACTGCCGGAACGTTAGGCGTTTCAAGGCGGATCCGTCAATGCGACGGGCGCGCGGATCGGCCGGGGCGGCCGGACCGCCGAGGTTGGCCCGCCATTCCGCCCCCGCTTACGTTGAGCGCCCGGGTCGAAGGCCGTGACCCCTTCCATACTTTTCCCCGAACCGGAAAGCCACAGCATGGTCCAGATCGTGCGCAGTACCCGCCCCCTCGTCCTCATCCTTTCCCTCTCGCTCCTCGTCGTGGCCACGGGCTGCATTCGGCCCTTTGCCCGACCCTCGCCCGACCCGACCGCCTCGGCCGGAGGGGGACCCGGCCCCCGCGGCGGCGGCGGCGATGACGAAGACGGGCCGGAGCCCTATGCCGAAGTCGTCACGGAGGAAGCGGTCACGGATTCGGGGATGGTCCACGTTCACCGGGTGGACGACAAATGGCTGTTCGAGATTCCGGAGGAGGTTCTGGGACGCGACATCCTCCTCGTGAGCCGTCTGGCGGCGGTTCCCGAGGGGATGGGCTACGGCGGCCAGAAGGCGAATACGCAGGTCCTCCGCTGGGAGAGGAACGGGCCCGACGACGAGCGGATCTTCCTCCGCGTCGTGCGACACACGAACGTGGCGGACGAGGCCCTTCCGGTGGCGCGGGCCGTGCGGGGCGCGAACTTCGAGCCGATCCTGCGGGCCTTCGACATCGAGGCGCTGAACGACGACTCGACGAGCGTCGTCATCGATGCCTCGCCGCTGTTCGAGTCCGACATCCCCATGCTCGGCTTGAGCCAGTTCCGCCGCGACGCGTACCGGGTGCGCTCGCTGGACTCCAACCGAACCTACGTCGACTGGATCAAGAGCTTCCCGCGCAACGTCGAAGTGCGGCACGTCCTCACCTACAACGCGCAGACGCCTCCGTCGAACGCGAGCACGAACTCGATCTCGATCGAGATGAATCAGTCGATGGTCCTGCTCCCGGACGAACCCATGCAGCCGCGCATCTTCGACGAGCGGGTGGGTTACTTCAACGTGAATCAGGTGGACTACGGCCGCAGCGACCAGAAGGTCGTCACGCGCACCTACGTGACGCGGTGGCGGCTCGAACCGAGCGACACCGCGGCCTTCCGGCGCGGCGAACTCGTCGACCCGGTCAAACCCATCATCTTCTACCTCGACCCCGCCACGCCCGAGAAGTGGCGGCCGTACCTCATCCAGGGAATCGATGACTGGCAGGAGGCCTTCGAGGCGGCGGGCTTCAGCAACGCGATCCAGGGACGGATGCCGCCCTCCTTCGAGGAGGACCCGGAGTTCAGCCCGGAGGACGTGCGGTATTCCGTGATCCGCTGGCTCCCGTCGCAGGTGCAGAACGCCTCCGGGCCGCATGTGCACGACCCGAGGACCGGGGAGATCCTCGAGAGCGACATCCAGTGGTATCACAACGTCGCGAACCTGCTGCGGAACTGGTACCTGATCCAGACGGCGGCCGTGAATCCGGCGGCGCGCCGCGCGCTCTTCGACGACGAAGTGATGGGTCGGCTGATCCGCTTCGTGGCGGCGCACGAGGTCGGACACACGCTCGGTCTCCCGCACAACATGAAGTCGAGTTCCGCCTTCCCCGTGGATTCGCTGCGGGCCCCGGGCTTCGTGTGCCGCGAGGGGGTCGCCCCGTCGATCATGGACTACGCGCGCTTCAACTACGTGGCGCAGCCGGAGGACGAGGGCGCGTGCGTGGATCCGCGGATCGGCGAATACGACCGCTTCTCGATCAACTGGGGCTACCGCCCGATCCTCGATGCGGACGAGGACGAGGAGCGGGCGACGCTCGACGCCTGGATCCGGGAGGTCGAAGACGACCCGGTCTACGCCTTCGGCAGTGGGACGCCGATCGACCCGACCGCCCAGACGGAAGCCGTCGGCTCCGACGCGATGGAAGCGAGCGACCTCGGGATCGCGAACCTCAAGCGGATCCTGCCCCGGCTGGTCGAGTGGAGCAGCGACGGGCGCGAGGGGGAGAACTACGAGGAGTTGGCGGAACTCTACAACAATCTCATCGGGCAGTGGAACCGCTACATGGGCCACGTCGGGACCGTGGTGGGCGGGGTGACGCGCACGCACAAGCGGATCGGGCAGGAGGGGGCGGTCTACGAGTTCGTGGACGAAGCCACGCAGCGGCGGGCCATGGACTTCTTCGCCCGGCAGGCCTTCGACCCGCCGACGTGGATGGTCGACGAGGACATCCTGTCGAAGATCGAGAACCCGTCGACGGTGGACCGCATGCGGGGCATTCAGGTTCGAGTCGTGAACCTGATCCTCGACCCCGGCCGCATGCAGCGGCTGATCGAGGCGGAAGCCCGGAACGGGGGCGACCACTACAGCCTCGGCGAGCTGTTCGAGGATCTGCGCCGCTCAATCTGGGGAGAGCTGGAGACCGGCGCCCCGATCGGCGTCTACCGGCGGAATCTCCAGCGCGGACACCTGGAGCGGCTCGAGTACCTGATGACGCAAGAGCTGTCGCTCCCGACCTTCATCTTCGGCGGTCTCTCGGACTTCTTCACCTCGGTGGACGTGTCGCAGTCGGACATCCGGGCCTTCGTGCGGGGCGAACTCCACGGGCTCCAGGATGCGATCGAACGCACGCTTAGGCGCCGGCTCGACCGCACAACGGAACTGCACCTGCGAGACGCCCTCGCCAGGATCGACGACATCCTCGACCCCGACTGAGCCGAACCTCGCCCGGGTCGGCCAAATCGGCAGACCCGGGCCTATGCGAGCACTTCGAGCAGGGTGCGGGGGCGAACCACAAGGACGGTCCGGTACGGAGAGACATCCAACAGGTCGCGGTCGCCACTCACGACATACTTGACTCCCGCGGCGATGGCGCATGCGATGAACTTGTCGTCATCCGCATCACGACAGACCGGCTCAGCCAGGGGCGGCGCTTCCACGAGCGTCGCAGAAGCACCGAGCAGGTCGAGCGCGGGCGTCAGGTCGACACCCGGGAATCGGGAAGACAGCCGCTGGCCGACGCGTACATACTCCTCGATGATCTCCTGGGAAACGACGACGCTGACGCGACCGTCTCGCCACGCTTCGAGAATGCCGCCGGGATGGCCGCCGAAGAAAACGCCGGACACGAAGACGTTCGTGTCCAGAACGATCCTCACGCCGAACGCACGGCCTTGATCGCCGCGGCGATATCCGAGCGGCGGAGCCCAACGCGGCGCGCGTCTTCTCGAGCCCGCGCAACGATGCCATCGAACTCACGCATTGAAGGTGGATCGACCACCTTGAGTACGACGGTGCCTTCCTCCCCAAGAACGACGAACTCGGTTCCAGTCTCCAATCCGAGGCGTCGCCGGATCGGCTCCGGAATGACGACCTGGCCCTTCGAGGACAGTTTCGTGGTAGCTATGCGGTCCATGCTGCAATCCTACCAGTAAGACGATATCTCGTCAACGGGAGTGCCCCGCGCTAGAAGCGGACGCGGACGCCGAGTTGGGCGCGGCGGGTGTCGCCGAGGCCGCTCCGGATCGTGCCGTCGAAGTTGAACAGGAGCCCCGTCTGCGCGGTGTCGAGGAAGTTGTCGGCGCCCGTCAGGTTGAAGACTTCCAGGATCGGCTCGACCGTGCGCCCGTCCCCGATGTCGAACGCCTTCGAAAGCCGCAGGTCCCAGGTGAAGAAGTCGTTCTCCCGCCGGAGCGTGTTGCGCCTGAGGACGGAACCATCGGCGCACACGCGGTCCGCCGGGGCTCCCACACGCTGGCCTGCCGGGGCGGCCAGTGGATTCGCCTCGGTCGGGCCGCAGCTCGCCGACATCGGCGACGCGGAGAGGTATCGGAAGACGTGGTTGAGAACGACGCCGCGGCCGAGATCGAAGAGCAGGAAGCCGGTCAGCTGGTGCCGCCGGTCCCGGACCGACCAGTTGTACTCGGCCTCCAAATCGGTTGCGGTCGCATAGAAGAAGTTGAACGGATCCCGTTCGTTATCGTCGTCCGACCGGTCGAAGCCCAGCGTGTAGTTCGCCTCGAAACTCAGCCTCCCGTCGAGCGCGCCGTCCCCGCGCAGTCCGAGCGTGACGGCGTTGTAGCGGGAGCGCGCGCTGCTCTCGGTCACGGTGACGGTTCCCAGCCCGTTGGCCCCCTCCGCGAAGGGCGCGCCGAGTTCGGCCGCGTTGCGGTCCACGAAGCGGAACAGGTTGTCGGTGCGGGCGTGCTGAAGCGAAAGCTCCACCGCCGTGTTCGCGCTCAGCGCGTGCTCCACGGCGACGTTGAACGACCACGTCCGCGGCAGTTCGAGGTTGCGGTCCGCGATGTTCACACCGGGCTGGAAGGGTGGCGTGCCCGGCGGGGGCGCCGTCAGGAACTCTCCGATCTGCGGCGGCGGCGGAAGGAAGGTCGCGTCGCTGGCAGCGAACTGCGTGCCCTGGAACGCGCCGTTCGTCGTGCGGTGCTGCGCGAACACGAGCATCGGGATGCGCGAGAAGTAGGACCCCGCGTTCACGCGTACGAGCGTGCGCCCGTCGTCCCGGGGATCCCAGGCGAGCCCGAAGCGCGGCTGGAAGTTGTCGAGGTCGTCCGGAATCGTCCCGTCCGACGGAAAACCCGCACTCCCGATCCACGATCCGTAGAAGGTGTCCCCGGGCTCGATGAACATCCCCGGATGCCACGACCCTTCCCAGCGCACGCCGAGGTTCAGGGTCAGGTTGTCGCGCGGGCGCCAGGTGTCCTGGATGAAGAGTCCGAGTTCGTCCATCGAGAAGTCCTGCAGTCCGAGTTGCCCGGCCGGAGTATCTCCCAGCGTGAGGGCCTGCAGGTAGAGAAGTACGGGGCCGGTGATCGCGGTCCCCGGAGGACAGATGCCCTCCGCGCTGTCGGAACCGTCGGAGCAGGTGACGTATCGGTTCCCCTGCGTGACGAAGTTCATGAATCCGTCGACGGAGGAGAACTTGTAGAGGCCGTTCGCGAAGCCGATGAACTGCTGGCCGACCCCCGTCCGGTTGTATTCGACGCCCACCTTGAACAGGTGGTCCCCGGCCAGGAAGGAGAGGTTGTCGACGAGTTGGATCCGGTGATCATAGGCCGGGTCGATGGGAAGGAAGAAGGGCATCCCGATGCGGAACCCGTCCGCGAAGTCCATCGCGATGTCCGGGAAGGGGCGGCCGCCGACCGTGCCGAAGGCGGGCTGCGGCGGCGGGGCGGAGCCCGGAATCACGGGTCCCTCGTATCCCCGGGGCCGGTCCTCGCGGGCGTACTGGACGCGGAACTCGTTCGAGACGGTGTTGGAGAGCTGCGACCTGAGGCTTGCGTTGATCGCGTGGGAGAAGTCCTCCTCGAGGCCGTTGGCGCTGAGACCCCAGGAATCCACGTCGAACGTCCCGTTCACCTGCTCGGACCAGGTGTAGTTGTACTTGAAGGACGCCTGGTGACGGTCGCTGAGGTTGAAGTCGAGCTTCGCCACGAGCGCCCGGTTGTCGTCGGTGCGGCGGATCGGACCGAACTCGTCGTCGAACCGGCCGGGCCACCGCGTCTGAAGGAAGTTCTCCAGCTTCTCGAGTTCTGACCGGTTCACGACGTTGCGCGTGAACTGCTTCGTCTCGCTCGCTTCCTGCTGGTCGTAGGCGACGAAGAAGAACGCCCGGTCGCGCACGATCGGGCCGCCGAGGGTGAAGCCGAACTGGCCGCGCCCGAACTCGGGCTTGCCGCCTCCGCGCTCGCTCGGGTATGCGGTGGAGATGGCATCCCACTGGCCGAAGTAGTGCGCCGAGCCCGCGAACTCGTTCGTGCCCGACTTCGTGATGACGTTCACAAAGCCGCCCGCGGAGCGCCCGAACTCCGCCGACGCCCCCTGGCTCACGACGACGATTTCTTCGATGGCGTCCTGGTTGAAGGTGAAGGCCGGGCGCTGGCCGCCCCGCTGCTCGCCGAAGAAGGGGTTGTTGAAGTCGGCTCCGTCCACGGACACGTTGTTGAAGATCCCCCGCTGTCCCCCGATGTTGAGGACCTCGCCGTCCGGACCCTGCGACACGGACACGCCCGGAGTGAGGAGCGTGTAGTCGAGGAAGTTGCGTCCGTTGTTGGGCAGGTTGTCGACGACCTCCTCGGCGAGCCGGTGGGAACTCGACGGGTCCCCGGTGTCGACGAGCGGCGTCCGGTCCGCCGTCACGGTGATCTCGGACACGGCGACGGGCTTGAATTCGAGTACGAGATCGAGGACCTCTCCGACGCGGAGGATGAGCCCCTCGGTGCGCTCGTCGCCGAACTGCCCCAGCGCCCGGGCGGTGACGTCATAGACGCCCAGCGGAAGGAGTGTGCGCACGAACGCCCCGTTCGATCCCGTCACGACCGTCGTCTCGAACCCGGTCGCACGATGCTCGATGACCACGGCGGCGCCGGCCACGGGCGCTCCGACCGGATCGCGGACGACCCCGCGGATGACGCCGGTCGTCGCCTGGGCCTGCGCGGCCGCGTCCGACGCGGCGGCGCAGGACAGCGCGAAAACGGCGAACAGGAGGGTGGACCCGCGTCGGGAGACCGGAACCCGGCATGGCCGCATGGACGACTCCTTGCTCTCTCGATGGTGGATACAGGCGTAGGAACTGGCAGAGGATGGGCCCGGCAGGATTCGAACCTGCGACCTTGGGATTATGAGTCCCCTGCTCTAACCGGCTGAGCTACGGGCCCGAACGGAGCACGAAACGTACGCGCCGCGACGCTCCGCACCAACGCCCCGGCGGTCGCCGCGGGACCGCGCGAGACCGCGGCGGTTCCGCGGCGCGATCACGGCGCCACCTCGACCCCGACCGCCGGACCGTCCCGCTCGATGACCTCTCCGATCTCCGCGGCCGCATAGCCCGCCGCGGCGAGCGCGGACGATGCGGCCGACGCCTCGTCGGCGGGGACGGCCGCCAGCAGTCCGCCGGACGTCTGCGGGTCGAGCAACAGAGTCCGCAGTTCGTGGGGGACGGCGTCGTCCCACCGCACCTGCGACGCGTAGGCGTCCCGGTTCCGGGTCGTACCGCCCGGCACGCACCCCTCTCCGGCGAGGCGCAGCGCTCCGGGCAGGAGCTGCGGCGCCGAAGCCCGAATCCGGGCGCTCGCGTCCGAGGCGTGGCACATCTCCAGCAGGTGCCCCAGGAGCCCGAAGCCGGTGACGTCGGTTGCGGCGTGAACGTCGAAACCGGAGAGGACGGCCGCCGCCTCGCGGTTGAGTTGCTGCATGGAATCGACGGCGACGAGGAGGTCGGCCGGGTCCGTCACGCCGCGCTTGAGCCCGGTCGTGACGACACCCGTCCCGAGCGCCTTGCCCAGCACGAGCGCATCCCCCGGCCGCGCTCCGCCCTTTCTCCACAGGCGGTCGGGATCGCCGAGTCCGATGGCCACCAGTCCGAACTTCGGTTCCGCGTCGTCGATGGAATGTCCGCCGGCCACGGCGATGCCGGCCTCGCGGCACACCTCGCCCGCGCCGCGGAGGATCGCACCCACCGTCTCATCGGAGAGCGTCCCGGCGGGAACCGCCAGGATGTTGAGCGCGAACAGGGGGCGGGCCCGCATCGCGTACAGATCTCCGAGCGCGTTCGCGGCCGCGATGGCGCCGAAGTCCGCCGGATCGTCGACGAGCGGAGTGAAGAAGTCCAGGCTCGCGACGATGGCGTCCCCATCGTCGAGCAGGTACACGGCGGCGTCGTCCGGGCCCTCGAGTCCCACGAGGAGCCGGTCGTCCGGAACGAGCGGAACGTGCTGCAGGATGCGGCCCAGATCCTCCGGGCCGAGCTTGCACGCTCAGCCGGCGCCGTGCGAGTACTGGGTCAGGCGGGCCGCTTCGGCCGAAGGCGAGTTCATGGCGACCGAAGCTATGGCGACGCGAGGCGTCTCGCAGGGATTCCTACCAGTTCCGCTCCACGACGGGATCCTGGAAACGGTTGCGGCCCATCACGCGGTCGCGGATCGCCGCTTCCGCGTCGCCCGCCTGTTCGAGGAGCGCCGCCGCCTGCTCGGGCGACAGCATCTCCATCTCGCCCGAGCCCGCGGCCGCCGCGGCCCCGGCGCCGGCCCCCTGTGGCGACTGTCCCTGCCCGCCCTGCTGCTCGTCGCCGCCGCTCTCCCCTTCCTCCTCGAGCCAGCGCTCCACGAGTTCGAGGTTCCAGCGCGCATCCTCGTCGTCCACGCGGCGGCGGAGGACCTCGCGAAAGGCTTCGCGCGCCGCCTGGAGGGCGGCTCGACGCGCGGACGGGTCGCTCTGGGTGAACCGGCCGTCGAGGGCCGTGCTGAGCCCGAGGTTGTAGAAGGCGCTCTCGCGCACCTCTTCCCGCTCGCTGCCGATGGAGAGTTCGAGCGGGGCCTGCGCGTCCCCCACCTGCCCGTCGTGGAGGAGAGCCGTCCCGTAGTTGTAGTGGTCGATCGGCCGGTCCGAGGAAGTGGCTCGTTCCCGGTAGCGCGCGACGGTCTCGGATTCGGACGCCTGCGGGTCGGCGGACCCGGGCTGACCCGCCGCCCGCGTCGGCGCATCCTGCGGCCCCTCCCCGGCAAACGCCGCGAGCGAGGCGGCCGCGGCCGCGAGCCCGAAGATCATGCACCTCCGCGTCGACTCAACCACGTGGCAACAGGAACCCTTCTCCCCAAAGGCTGACGAAGGCGAGCAGAAGCAACGCCGCCACGGCCACGTCGTCGGTCGAGGTCAGGGGTTCGCGGTCGCCCTGCGCCAGTTCCCGCTCGATCGCGTCGGTACCGTCCGAACCGTCAACATAGCGCCCGCCGGTGCCGAGAGACATCTGCCTCAGCGACGCGGCGTTCAACCGCGTGATGACGGGGCTGCCGTCCGGCCCCTGAAGCACTGAAGCTCCGCCCCGCCGCCGCGCGGCCATCGTCGGGTCCAGCGACGCCTCCCGGGTCAGGGGGATCTGTCCACCGAGTTCGGTTCCGATCCCCACCGAATGGATGACGATCCCCGCATCCCGAGCCCTTCCGATCGCCTCCCCGAAGGGCGCGCCCGCGGTTTCCTCGCCATCGGAGAAGACGACGATCGACTTGCGCGCACCCTCCTCCCCGCCGGCGAGGAGGTCGATGGCCTGGGTGAGGCCGGAGGCGAGCGAGGATCCGCCCAGGCCGACCGCGGCGGGCCGCACGCCCTCCGCCAGCATCTCGATCGCGCTCACGTCGGTCGTCAGCGGCGAGAGCACGTACGCGCGGCCCGCGAAGTAGACGACGCCCATCCGGCCCTGCGTGCGCGTCGCGAGGCGAGCGGCCAACTGCCGCTGCGCCTCGAGCCGGCTCGGCTCGACGTCACCCGCCAGCATCGAGTTCGACGCGTCCAGCACCAGGATCGTTTCCGCCCCTCCTTCATCGAGGCGCCGGGCCTCCGTGCCGCCCGACCCGGAGGCGAGCGCGATCGCGACGACGCCCGCGGCGAGCAGCGCCAGGCGAACGGGGGGAAGAGCGTGCGCCGGCAGCCGCACGTAGCGCTCGAGCAACGAGGTCTCGGCGAGCTTCTCGCGGTCCGCGCCCGACCGTCGCGACGCGAGCAGCCTGAGCCCTACGGCCACGGCTCCGAGCAGGAGGGCGATCGGGAGCGGGGCCACGGTCAGACCCAGACCCGGCGGGAACGCGTCGCCGCCACGAGGAGTTCGAGCAGGACGAGCGCGAGCGCCGCGATGAGAAGTTCCCGCCGCATCCCGACCCGCTCTTCCGTCCGCACTTCCTTGATCGGCGTGGTCTCGAGTTCGTTGATCCGTTCGTAGATCCGCGTCAGTCCCTCGGGGTCGGTGGCCCGGAAGTAGAGCCCCCCCGTGCGGGTCGCCATGCGATCGAGGAGTTCGTCGTTCACGTGGACGCGGATATTGGCGTACTGGTATCCGAACGCGGTCCGGGCTACGGGCACGGGGGCGACCCCGTCGCGGCCGACGCCGATCGTGTAGACGCGGATACCGAGGGAGGCGGCCGCGGCCGTCGCCTCCTCGGGCGAGATGCCGCCGCTGTTGTTGTCTCCGTCGGTGAGCAGGACGACGATGCGGGATTCGGGCTCCAGATCGCGAAGCCGGTTCGCCGCCGTGGCCAGCGCAACACCGATGGCCGTCCCATCCCGGAGCTGTCCGGCTTCGAGGCGCTCCACGGCAGTCTCCACCACCGCGTGGTCCAGCGTCCCGGGGACCATCGTGAGGGCCTCTCCCGCGAAGGCGACGAGACCGATCCAGTCCGACTCCCGTCCCTCCACGAAGCGGATGACCTCCCGCTTGGCAACCTCGATGCGGTTATCCGGCCGAAAGTCCTCCGCCAGCATCGAACTCGAGATGTCGACCGCCAGCATGATCGCCACCCCCTCGCGCTCCGACTCGACGCGCTCCCATACCCGCACG
The DNA here is from genome assembly GCA_026914155.1 of Candidatus Palauibacter rhopaloidicola. Lineage (GTDB taxonomy): Bacteria > Gemmatimonadota > Gemmatimonadetes > Palauibacterales > Palauibacteraceae > Palauibacter > Palauibacter rhopaloidicola. The sequence continues at coordinate 94,080 of JAPPGH010000024.1, forward strand.
GGGTTGACGAGGGTGATGATGACGAGCGCGAGGGCGAGGGAGCGGAGGGCGGCCGGGAACCACCACCAGAATCGCCCCCGGCCCCGGCCGCGGGAGCCGGCGAGGCGGGCGATGTCCGGATACGGGAGACGGACCCTGCCCGAGCCCATCAGGGCCCAGCCGAGCGGCAGCAGCGCCAGAAGGAGGAGGAACGGCCAGCCGGGGAGCGCGAATTCGCTCATGCGCCGGACTCATCGGCCGGAGGCGACTCCGCCGCGTCCGCGGTGTCCGCCGTGTCCGCCATGTCCGCGCGCACGAACGCCTCGCCGACGTCCACGTCGCCAAGCGGACCTTCCCACTCCGTCCGCAGGCGCGCGAAACGGGCCAGAATCGAGTGGCGCAGCGCGGTGACGAGCCCCGCGTCCGCGTCGCCGAGCCCGAGCAGCTCCCTCGACGGCGCCCACCCGCGCGTCACATGCGCGTAGCGCCGAAGCGTCTCCTCGTAGCCGTCGTAGAACCGCTCGCCGCTCACCTGCTGCCGGATCCATCCCTCGCGGAGCCGCGCGAGGTCGCGAAGCGCGAGGTCGCCGGGGCCTAGGGGGCCTTCGTCGGCGGTCGCGACGCCGCGGCCGCGGCCCCAGGTCAACCAGGCGAGTCCGGCGAGCGCCGCGGCGATCAGGATCAGCCACCAGGGCAGCCCCCCCAGACTCAGAAGAGGCCGGGCATCCCTCAACTCGAGCGCATCATCCGCCGCCGGCAGCACGCTGAGGACGGGGACCGCGGGCGGCTGCAGCCGACGGACGACGCCACCCGCGGCCGCGAGTTCCACCTCCACCGGCGGGATGACGAGCGTATCCGCGCGCCACGCCCGCATCGTGTACTCCGCTTCCCAGCGCCGACCCTCTTCGACGGACCGGATCTGCGCGGGCTTCGTCTGCTCGATCGACTCCGGCCCGTCGATGAGCGCGGGAAAGCGGACCTCTCCGGCTCGCTCCTGTCCGACGACGAGGCGGACCGTGAACTCCTCCCCGACCCGCACGGACTCCGGCAGAACCGTCGCCTCGAGGTCGACGGCGGACTGGGCCGCCAGCCCCGGGGCGAGGCCCAACCCCAGGCCGAGGACGACCCGGCCCACCCACCGGGATCTCTTCACCGGAGCCTCCGCCGGCCGCGAGCGGCGAAGAAGCCGGAGAGCCGTGACTCGTACGGGGTGTCAGTACGCAGCCGCATGAGGTCGACGTGGCAGTGCGCGCACAGCCGCTCCAGCGCCCGCGCTCCCGTGGTCGAGTGCTCCATGAGTCGCTCCCGAACCGCCGCATCGCCGAGGTCGACCACGGCCCGGTCGCCTGTTTCGGGGTCCACGACTTCCACCCAGCCCGATGAAGGGATCGTCGTTTCCGCAGGATCGTCGACCGCGAGCGCGACCACGTCGTGGCGGCCCGAGAGCCCCAGCAGCGGGCGGGCCAGGTTCCCGGCGCCCACGAAGTCCGAGATCACGAACACGAGAGAGCGGACGGTGAGCATGCGCGCCGCCGTGGCAAGCGCGAGATCGACGTCCGTCCCCTTCCCCTCCGGCCGGACGGACACCAGTTCATGAAGGAGGCGGAGGTTGCGATTGCGGCCCCGCGCCGGCCGCGCGTAGCGCTCGATCCGGTCGCTGAAGAGCAGCATGCCCACCGGATCTCCGGCGCGCATCGCCGCGAGTGCGAGGGTGCTCGCCACCTCCGCGACGAGATCGCGCTTCAGGGACCGGCGCGTACCGAAGTCGTTCGAGGCGGAGACGTCGACGACGAGGAGGACGGCAAGCTCCCGTTCCTCCACGAAGCGCTTCACGTACGGGCGCCGCATGCGGGCGGTCACCTTCCAGTCGATCGCCTGGAACGGGTCGCCCGGCTGGTATTCGCGGACCTCGGAGAACTCTATGCCATGTCCGCGGAAGAGCGACGGATAAGGCCCCAGAGCCGGGTTGTCCATGAACCGCCGGCTCTTCAACTCCAGGCGCCGGACCTCTCTCGCCGCGGCGGCGGAGTCGGCCGTCGGCGCCGGCCGTCGCGGGCGCCACAGGAAGTCGGGCAGCCTCACGGCACCGGCACGGTCTCCAGGAGATGGTCGAGGATGCGGTCGGCATCGATCTGTTCCGCCTGCGCCTGGAAGGTAAGGACGAGCCGATGCCGAAGGACATCGCGGGCGATCGCCTTCACATCCTCCGGAACCACGAAGGCGCGGCCCTCGATGAAGGCGTGCGCGCGGGCCGCTCTCGCGAGGAAGATCGTCGCGCGCGGCGAGGCCCCGAACTCGATCCAGTCCACGACTTCACCCAGGCCGTGGGCCGCGGGTTCACGCGTCGCGAGCACGAGCTGGAGGATGTAGTCTTCGAGCCGCCGGTCCACGTAGATCGCCGGAAGCATGGCGCGCGCCGCGAGGATGCGGTCCGGCTCCACGACGGCCTCGATGGGGGGCGGATCCTCTCCCGCCATGAGCCGCATGATGGCCCTCTCCTCCTCGGGCGCGGGGTAGCCGACCCGGGTCTTGAACATGAACCGGTCCACCTGCGCCTCGGGAAGCGGGTACGTGCCCTCGTGCTCGATGGGATTCTGCGTGGCCATGACGAGGAACGGCACGGGGAGCGGGTGCGTCTCCTCTCCGATCGTCACCTGGCGCTCCTGCATCGCCTCGAGGAGGGCGGACTGGACCTTGGCGGGCGCGCGGTTGATCTCATCGGCGAGGACGATGTTCGCGAAGATGGGCCCCCGCTTCGGAGTGAAGGTGCCCGTCTTCTCCTCCCACACCAGCGTTCCCACGACGTCGGCAGGCAGCAGATCCGGCGTGAACTGGATCCGCCGGAAGGTGGTGTGGATCGCCTCGGCGAGCGTGCTGACGGTGAGCGTCTTCGCGAGTCCCGGCACACCTTCCAGCAGAATATGGCCGCCCGTGAGGAGGCTCATCAGAACGCGGTCGAGGAGGGCGTGCTGTCCGACGATCCGTTTCGCCAGTTCGTTTCGGACCTCGGCCACGAAGGTCCCCGCCTCCCGGATCGCGGCCTGCTGGGTCTCGAGATCCTCCCCCGAGACCCGCTGGGCCGTCCCGGCTTCTCCGTTCATGCGTTCTCTCGCTGTCGCGGTAATGTTCGGTCTGCCAGCAGCCCGATGTTCACTCCGTAACCGCCCGGGAGCAAGCGGGACCCGCCGCCCGCCGGAGCGCCGCCCGTTCTTTCTGAGACAGCCTGCGGGTCGTCCCCGCTGCGAGAGCGCCCAGTCGAATCGGCCCGAACGAGGTTCTGCGAAGACTCCGCAGCGTGACGCCGAGCGAGGCGAGCATGCGCCGGATTTCCCGGTTCCTTCCCTCGGTCAGGACGATCTCGACGGTGGGGGACGGGGTCTGCGGCGGCGTGATCCAGCCCGCCCGGCGGGCGCGCGCGGGTCCGTCTTCGAGCGCCACGCCGGCCCGCAACCGATCCGGAAGCTCCGCCGTCACGGGCCCGCGGAGTCTCGCGTGGTACACCCTTTCGATACCGGTCCGGGGGTGGAGGAGCCGATGCACGACATCCCCTTCATTCGACAGGAGAAGGAGCCCCTCGCTCATGAAATCGAGCCGGCCGACGTGAGGCAGGTGGCGGGTATCGGCGGGGAGCAGATCGTAGATGATCGGTCGCCCGCCGGGATCGCGCCGGGTGCACGCGTACCCCGGCGGCTTGTTGAGCGCCAGCCAGAGGACGGGCTTCAAGCGAATGCGGCGGCGGTCCACCTCGACCCGTTCGACGTTCGGGTCCACCCGGGTGCCGAGCTTCGTCACGACTTCGCCGTTCACGCGGACGCGGCCGCTGGCGATGAGTTCTTCGCTCGCGCGTCGGGAGGCCACGCCAGCCCTGGCAAGGTATTTCTGCAGTCGCATGAGCCGTCCGCCTGGCGTAGCGGTTACTCTCCGGCGGGCTCGTCCCGCGGCGCCGCGTCGTCGGCGGGCGCCTCCGGTTCGGCACGCACGAGCGCGACGGACAGGTCCTCCGGCGCGGGAAGACCTTCCAGCGACTGCAGGGCGAAGTGGTCCAGAAAACGAGGCGTCGTCCCGTAGAGGAGCGGTCGCCCGAGCCCCTCCCCCCGTCCCACGATCTCGATCAACTCCCAGTCCTGGAGCGTTCGCAGCACCGACGTGGACGCGACTCCGCGGATCTCCTCGACCTCGATCCGCCCGATGGGCTGCCGGTACGCGATGATCGCCAGCGTCTCGAGCGCGGCGCGGGAAAGCGTCGGCGGCCGGGGCACCGAGTCGAACCGCTCGAGGTACGGGACGAATTCCGGACGCGTGAGGATCTGGAACCCGTCCCCAAGCTGGTAGACCTGGAAGGCCCGTCCGTCCGTGTCGTAGTGCTCTCGCAACGCGGCGAGCGCTTCGCGGACGCGCCGCACGTCGAGCGTGTCGTCGGCCCGGGCCAGTTCGCGGGCGGTGAGCGGCGTCTGGCTCGCGAACAACGCGGCCTCCACGATCTGCTCCGGGCTCACGCGGCCCCCTCTCCCCCGCGGTCCCGCGAGCGGCGTCCGAACAGCCAGATCGCTCCGAACCGCTTCACCTGCTCCAGCCTCACGAGCTGCTGCCTGGCGAGTTCCAGACACGCGAGCAGCGCCGCGACGACGTGCGGCCGCTCCTGCCACGAATCGAACAGCCGGTTGAACGGCACCCGCCGGTGCTCGCCGAGCAGATGCCGGATGACGGCGATCTTGTCCTCGACCGGGACGATGCGGATGGGAGCGACATGCGTCGTGACGGGATCGGGGCCCCGGATCTCGCCGAGGACCGCCAGGAAATCGTCGAACGTCGTCGAGAGTTCCTGGCCATCGGCCTCGCGCGGAGGTGGCGGAGGCAGGAAGCCCTTCGACATGTGGCGCCGCCGTTCCAGTTCAGCCGCGCCCAGCGTCCGCGCGATCTCCTGAAACAACTCGTACTCCAGCAGGCGCCGTACGAGTTCGGCCCGCGGATCATCTTCCCATTCCGTGTCGCTGCGCCCCGGCAGCAGGAGTTGCGCCTTGATGTGGACCAGGGTTGAGGCCAGTTCCAGAAACTCGCCGGCGCGGTCGAGCTCCAGGTGGTCGAGGCCGTCGGTGAGGGCTTCCTGGAATTGCCGGGTGATGGTGGAGATCGGGATATCGAAGATGTCGATGTCCTGCGACCGAATGAGGTGCAGAAGGAGATCCAGGGGCCCCTGAAACCGGTCGAGCTCCACGACGAACGGCTGCGCCGTCCGCTGGCTTGGAAGTCGGTTGGGAACCGCCGTCAAGAAACCTCCCCGCACGCTCGGGCCGGCGGAAACCGGAGATCGCCGGCCAGTCGCCGCGTAATGTAGCACGGGCGTACACGTGGCGAGTACCCCCGACAGGCGCGTGCCCGACGCGCCGGGTTGGAGGTATCCGCCAAGTCTGGTATGTTCATTTGCTGATTTTCGGACGGATGGGAGGGTCGGCCCGCGGCCGGCCGCAACCGCCGCACGTTTGCCGCACGTTTTGAAGCGAAAAAGAAGGAATCGAATGCCGAATAACGAGAGTCAGAAGAAGCGGCTGCGCCAGTCGCGCGCGAGGCGGCTCCGGAACCGCCGGGTGCGGTCCGAGATCCGGACCCGGACCAAGCATCTCCTCGCGACGGAATCGGCGGAGCAGGCGACGCCGGCGCTGTCCGAGCTGTACCGCGTCCTCGACCGGGCGACCCGCCGGAACGTCATCAAGGCGAACGCCGCGGCCCGCCAGAAGGCGCGAGCGGCGCGGCACGTCAACAGCCTGAGTTAGCAGCCCGCGGCAAGAGCCCCGCTGCCTTCGAGCGGCGCCGGGCGTCAGCCGCCCTCCTCGTAGCGGGTCTCTCCGCCGACGATCGTACGCTTCACGCGTCCCGTCACTTCCCACCCGCCGAACGGCGTATTTCGGCTCTTTGAGCGGAAGTTGGCGGGGTCGACCGTCCACGCCTCGTCCGGATCGAAGAGGACGAGGTCCGCGCGACTGCCGGGGCGCAGCGTGCCGCCCTCGATCCCCATCAGCCGGGCCGGCGCCGTGGACATCCGCTCGATGAGGTCGAAGAGCGGGAGGTCCCCCGGCGTCACGAGTTCGCCGATGCACACGGCGAGCGCGGTCTCGAGACCGACGATGCCGAACGGCGCATCGTCGAACTCGCGCTCCTTCTCCTCGTAGTGGTGCGGCGCGTGGTCCGTCGCCACGCACTCCAGCACGCCGTCGATGAGCCCCTGCCGCACCGCCCGGCGATCCGCCTCGGACCGGAGCGGCGGATTCATCTTGGCTTCGGTGCGGTAGCCGCGCACCGCCTCTTCCGTCAGCGCCATGTGGTGAGGCGAAGCCTCGCCGCTCACGCGCACTCCGCGCTCGCGCGCCAGGCGAATGAGTTCGACCGCTTCGCGGGTTGAGACGTGCTGGACGTGTACGTGCCCGCCGGTGAGTTCCGCGAGGTAGATGTCCCGCGCCACGACCGTGGCCTCCGAAGCGTTCGGGATCCCGCGCAGGCCGAGCGCGGTCGCCACGGCGCCTTCGTTCATGACCCCTCCGGCGGAGAGCGCCATGTCTTCGGCATGCTGCAGGACGGGGATCCCGAAGGACTGCGTGTACTCGAGCAGGCGCCGCATGAGCGCCGGATCGTGGATCGGGTGTCCGTCGTCCGTGACCGCGACCGCGCCCGCCTCGACCAGGCCGCCGATCTCGGTCATCTGCCTGCCGGCGAGGCCGAGCGAGGCGGCGGCCACGGGACTCACGCGCGCTCCGCCCTCCCCCTGTCGGGCCCAGCGCCGCGCCTCTTCCCGCACGAAGCCGACCGCGGCGGGGTCATCGAGCGGCGGATCCGTGTTCGGCATCGCCCAGATCGTCGTGAAGCCGCCCGCCGCCGCGGACCGGGCGCCCGTGCGGATCGTCTCCTTGTGCTCGGCTCCCGGTTCCCTCAGGTGGACGTGCACATCGATCAACCCCGGCGCGACGACGAGCCCCCGCGCGTCGATGCGGGGGATGCCCTCCGGCCCCGCGACGCCCCGCGAGACGGTTTCGATCCGCCCGTCCCGCACGAGAACATCCCGCACCTCATCCATCCCCGCGGAGGGATCGATCACCCGGCCTCCGGCGAGGAGGAGCGACCCGCTCACGGTCCCCCCACCTTGGCGTCTTCGGCCCGCTCCGGGCGCCCGCCGGCGAGCAGGTAGAGGACGGCCATCCGCACGGCGACCCCGTTCGTCACCTGCGGGAGGATCACCGAGCGCGGCCCGTCCGCCACGTCGGAGTCGATCTCGACGCCCCGATTCATGGGCCCCGGGTGGAGGACGATCACCTCATCGCCGCCGCGGCCCAGACGCTCGGAACTGACGCCGAACACGCGGTTGTATTCGCGCAGCGAGGGGACGTAGCCGCCCTCCATCCGCTCCAGCTGAAGCCGCAGTACGTAGAGCACGTCGCACCACTCGATCGCCTCCTCGATCGAGTCGAGCCGCTGCACGCCCAGCTCCTCGATCCCGGCCGGGATCAGGGTGCGCGGCCCGCACACCGCGACCTCGGCTCCGCACTTCAGGAGGCCCCAGATGTTCGAGCGCGCGACGCGCGAGTGGAGGATGTCGCCGACGATGCAGACGCGCCGGCCCGCGATGGCCCCGAACCGGTCCCGGATCGTCAACAGGTCGAGGAGGGCCTGCGTGGGGTGCTCGTGCTGGCCGTCGCCGGCGTTGATGACGTTGGAGGGAATCCGGTCCGCGAGGAACTTCGCCGCTCCCGACGATCCGTGGCGCACGACGACCATGTGAATCTTCATCGCCTCGAGGTTGCGCGCCGTGTCGACGAGCGTCTCGCCCTTCTGCACGGAGGAGCCCGCGGAGGAGATGTTCACCGTATCGGCCGAAAGCCGCTTTTCCGCGAACTCGAAGCTGATGCGGGTCCGGGTCGAGGGTTCGAGAAAGAGGTTGACGATCGTCTGTCCGCGGAGGACCGGCACCTTCTTGATCTTCCGCTCGCTGATCTCCTTGAAGGGTTCCGCGGTATCGAGAATCGCCTCGATCTGCCCCCCCGTGAGAGATTCGAGGCCGATGAGGTCCTTCCCGAGCCCGAGGTCCCGGCCCTGGGCCGTCATGTCCCCGCCTCGGGGGCGGCGGGCAGGGCGACGATGTCGATACCCCAATCGCCGTCCGTGTCCGCGACGCGCACCGCCACGTCCTGGTTGGGTCCGACTTCGATCACGCGGCCCACGTAGTCGGGCTGGATCGGGAGCTGGCGTCCCCCGCGATCCACGAGGACGCAGAGCTGGATCCGGCGGGCGCGTCCGAAGTCCGACAGCTCCTGGAGCGCGGCCCGGATCGTTCGTCCCGTGTGGAGCACATCGTCCACGATGACGATGTGCGCGCCTTCGATGGACTCCGGGATGCGGGTGGTCCCGACCGTGGGGAGCGCGCCGACCTGCCCGAAATCATCTCGATAGAGCGTGATGTCGAGCGAACCGATGGGGATGGAGCCGCGCGTCGGCTCGAGGTGATGGCCGATCTCGGCCGCGATCGAATCGCCGCGGCGGTGGATGCCGATGAGGATGAGGCGGGCGTCGGGCTCGATCGCCCGGTCAAGCTGCGCGGAAAGCTCGGCAAGGAGCCCTCGGGCAGCGGCCTCGTCGAGGACGTTGTGCGTCAGTGTCGTCTCGGCTCCGCTCGATCCGTGGCGGGCGGCTCGTCGTGAGCAGCCCGTGGCTGCTTGGGCGGCCCCGGTCGGGCGGGAGTATAGCGACCCGCGTTGACCCTCGCGAGACGGCCCCGGTAGGTTCGGGCATGCGCATGCGATCCGACGTCTTCCGGCGCGCCGGACGGTGGCTTCTGCTGCCGGCGCTCGTCCTGCCCGCGTCCCTTCCCGGCACAGCCTTCGCACAGGACGGCCCCTCGCTGACCGTGGAAGGGCCCGCCGTCGTCCTCACCGAGGTTCCCTTCTCCCTTACGCTGCATACGGAGGACGGGGAGAACGCCCGCTATCGCGTGATATCCGCCGCGGGGCGCGAACTCGCCGCCGGCGCCCTGCCTCTCCGGTCGGAGACCCCGGTCAACGGGCTGCGGGTCGCGGCCGGGGACCTCCCGTTGTCCGTGGAGATGGACTCGGATCAGGGACGGGCGACCGCAAGTGTGGATCCGCCGCGGTTTCCGGGCTGGATCAGCCTGCTGCCGCCGATCATCGCCATTGCCCTCGCGCTCATCTTCCGCCACGTCGTCGTATCGCTCTTCTTCGGAATCTGGCTGGGCGGGTTCTTCATCGCCGGCCTCGACCCGCTGGCGGGGCTCGGGCGGACCGTGGACACGTTCATCGTGCCCTCGCTCGCCGACACCGACAACGCGTCGATCCTCATGTTCTCCGCGCTGTTGAGCGGCATGGTGGGGGTGATGTCGCGCTCCGGGGGCACGCGCGGGATCGTCGAAGCTCTTCGGCCGCTGGCCACCACGCCGCGCCGCGCGCAGCTCGCCACCTTCTTCGCAGGCATCGGCATCTTCTTCGACGACTACGCGAACACCCTCATCGTCGGAAACACCTTCCGCCCCGTCACGGACAAGCTGAAGGTGTCGCGCGAAAAGCTGGCCTACGTCGTGGATTCGACGGCCGCCCCCGTCGCCACGATCGCCTTCGTTTCGACCTGGGTCGGCTTCGAGATCTCGCTGATCCGCGACGGACTTCGCATCGCCGCCGAGCAGACCTCAGACCCCGCGCTGGCCGGGGCGCTCGCCTCCACCAGCCCGTTCACCGTGTTCCTGAGCAGCATTCCGTACCTCTTCTATCCCATCCTTGCCCTGTTCATGGTGGCCGCGGTCATCGTGTCGCAGCGGGATTTCGGCCCCATGCACGGTGCGGAGATGCGGGCGCGCACCGGCGGCGGCGTCTTCCGGCCGGGCTCACAGCTCATGGTGAACTCGGAGGAGACGGGACTCGACGCGGCGGAGGGCGTGCCTCTGCGCTGGTACAACGCGGCGATCCCCGTGCTGACGGTGGTCGCGACGGTCCTCCTGGGGCTGTACTTCGACGGCCGCGGCGCCGTGGGGCCCGCCTCGCTCTGGGACACGTTCGGCGCGGCGGATCCGTTCAAGGCGATCCTGTGGGGCTCGCTCGCGGGCTGCCTGGTCGCGGTCGGGCTGGCCACGACGCAGCGCATCCTGTCGCTGAGCCAGGCGCTCGACGGTTGGCTCACCGGCATCCGGGCAATGACGATGGGGTTCGTGATCCTCACCCTGGCGTGGTCGCTCGGCGAGGTGACGAGTCAGCTCGCGACGGCGCAATACCTGACCCAGATCCTCGAGGGCAGCCTCGCACCGGAACTCGTCCCGGTCCTCACCTTCGTGACGGCCGCGGTCGTCAGCTTCTGCACCGGCACGTCATGGGCCACGATGACCATCCTGCTGCCGCTGGTGGTGCCGCTCGTCGTCGCCCTCGGCGGCGCAACCGGCTTCGAGGCCGGAGGCGGCGAGCTGCTCGTGAGTTCGATCAGTTCGGTCCTCGCCGGTTCCGTCTTCGGGGACCACTGCTCGCCCATCTCCGACACCACGGTGCTCAGCTCGATGGCGTCGGCGTGCGACCACATGGATCACGTGCGGACGCAACTCCCCTACGCGCTCGTCGTGGCGGTGGCCGCGATGCTGTTCGGCCACGTGGGGACGTCGTACGGGCTGTCGCCCTGGATCGCCCACCTTCTGGGCATCGGCGTGGTCATCGTCGTGCTGCGCGTCCTGGGGAGGCCCGTTCCCGCGGGAACGTGACCGCGCCCCCGTCGCCCGTCTGCCGGGGTCGTCTGCCGGGGCCGTCTGCCGGCGCCGTCTGCCGGCGCCGTGCGTGATTTTCGTGACACGGAAGTGAGAATCGATTATCATCTCGCTTCGGCGTTTACGCTCTGCTCTCTTCGCCCCGGCGTCGACTCGATATCATGAAAACCCCTTTTGCAACCGTCCCGCCCAGCGGGTACCTGGTTTCCGGATCGCGCCTGGCGGCGTGCGCCGCGGCCTGGTGTAGCGTGCACTGTGCGCTCACGCCGCTCCTCGTCGCCGTGGCGCCCGCGCTCGCGCTCTCCGAAGGGGTGGAACGAGGGTTCCTGGTCGGGACCGTCGTCCTCGGCGCGGCCATGCTCCTGCTGGGCCCGGCCGGCAGGAACGCGGCCGTACGCCTCGTCTTTGCGGGCGGGGCCGCGTTCTGGGCCGCCTCCCTCGCCGGTTGGCTCGAGCCGCTGCCCGAGACAGCGACGTCGACCGCCGGCAGCCTGGTCCTCGCGGGCGCGCTTCTGCGGGGCGCCCGTATCTGCCAGGCGGACGCGAGCGAGTGCGCGGTGTGCGACGAAGACGAGCCCGCGAACCCACGAGGCTGAAGCCGCGCCCCATCCCCGCTGGCGCTGTGTTCCGACGCCGTGTTCCGACGCTGTGTTCCGACGCTAGCGACGCTGCCGGAAGAAGTTTCGCAGGAGGCGCGCGGATTCGTCGGCGAGCACGCCGGACACGAGTTCCACCCGGTGGTTCAGCCGCGGGTCGCAGACCAGGTTCTCGAGCGACCCGCACATTCCGGCCTTCGGGTCCGCGGCCCCGAACACCACCGTGCTGACGCGCGCGAGGACGGCGGCGCCGGCGCACATCGCGCACGGCTCGAGCGTCGCGTACAGGGTGTGTCCCTCCAGGCGCCAGTCCCCAAGGCGAGCGGCGGCGGCGCGCAACGCCAGAACCTCCGCGTGGGCCGTAGGGTCGGCGTCGGCGCGCGTACGGTTGTGCGCTTCCGCGACGATCTCGCCCGCCGGGTCCGTGACCAGGGCGGCGACGGGCACCTCGCCGCGCTCGCCCCCGAGGGCCGCGAGTTCGAGTGCCCGCCGCATCGGCGCCTCGTGCTCGGCCGGCCACGTTCCGTTCACGCCGTGGCCAACCGGGCTTCGAGGAAGCGGACCGCCGCGCCGATCCGGGCCAGGGCCCGCTCCCGCCCCATCGCCTCGAGCACCTCGAAGATCCCCGGGCTCACGGCCTGGCCCATGAGGGCGACGCGGAGGGGGTTGATGATCCGCCCCGCGCCGACCTCGAGTTCCGCCGCGAGACCCCGCACCTCGGACTCCAGCGTCTCCACGTCGCGGAAGACCGCCTCGCCGGCGAGACGCTCCGCCAGGCGCCGCAGGTGGAGCGCCGTCTCTGCCGGCCGCTTCCAGAAACGCTTCACCGCACCTTCGTCGTAGCGGACGCTCGCCGCGAAGAAGGGAGACACCTGCCGCGCGAGCGTGGGAAGCGTCCGCGGCCGCCCCTTCACCAGATCGATGATGCGCGCCAGACGCTCCGGCGAGCTTTCGAGTCCGGGATGGCTCCCGGACAGCTCCCCGCCCTCCTCCCGCGCCTCCCGGCCGAGAATCTCGACGACCGCGACAGCCAAGTCGGCCGCCGGAGCGTCGGCGATGTGGCGCCCGTTCAACCAGCCGAGCTTCTCGAGGTCGAACACCGCGCTCTTCTTCAGCACGCGACTGATGGAAAACGCCTCGACCAGGCCTCCGACGTCGAACACTTCGCGGTCGTCCCCCGGAGACCAGCCGAGGAGCGCAAGGAAGTTCACCATCCCCGCGGGCAGGTAACCGCCGTCGCGATAGGCGAGGACCGAGAGCGCGCCGTGGCGCTTCGAGAGTCGCTTGCCGTCCGGCCCGAGGATCAGCGGCACGTGCCCGAAGCCGGGGAGCGGCCGGCCGAGGGCCCGGTAGAGGAGGATCTGCTTCGGGGTGTTCGAGAGGTGGTCGTCCCCTCGGATCACGTGCGTAATCCCGGCCTCCGCATCGTCGGAGACCACGGCGAGATTGTAGACGGGCGTGCCGTCGGAGCGCAGGACGATGAAGTCGTCGATCGATCCGGCGGGGAAGGACATCGGCCCGTGGATCATGTCCTCCCACTCGATCGCCTCCTCCGGCACCCGAACGCGGAGCGCGAACGGCTCCCCCGCGTCGGCCCGCGCCCGCGACACGGCGGGGTCCAGCCGGCCGCAGCGACCATCGTACCCGTATCCCGACCCGGCCCGCTTCGCCTCCTCGCGTCGCGCCGCGAGTTCCTCGGCCGTGCAGAAGCAGCGGTAGGCGGCGCCCCGATCGAGCAGGTACAGGGCATCGCGCCGGTGGCGCTCGACGCCATCCGCCTGGAACACCGGCCCCTCGTCCAGGTCCAGCCCCAGCCATGCGAGTCCTTCCAGGATGGCCCGCGTGTGCTCGGGGCGGGAACGCGCCCGGTCCGTATCCTCCACGCGCAGGAGAAACGTCCCGCCCGCGCGCCGGGCATACATCCAGTTGAACAACGCCGTGCGCGCGCCGCCCACGTGCAGGAAACCGGTGGGACTGGGGGCGAACCGCACCCGTACCGTCAATCTGCGCTCCTCTTCCCCGGGGAAACCGCCGAACTCCGCGCGCCCGCACGCCGAAGCCCCGGCAGGCCGTGGCAATAGCTCCGCTGCGATCGTTCCATCTTGGATGGACGACCGATAGGATGCCACGCATGAGCCCTGGATCCGCTTTCGTCCTCCCCGGCCTGCGCAGTCCGTTCGCGAAGATCGACCGCGAACTCTCGCGCCTGGACGGTCTCGCGCTCTCCGCTCCGGTGATCCAGCAGACGGTGGCGGGGGACGGGGGCCCGGGCCGGGACGGGGCGGGCCGGATCGACCTCTTCCTGTGGGGCGCGGTCATCCCCTCGCTCACGGTGAGCAACTGGGGCCGGGAAGTCTGGTTCGACGCGGGACTCGACGCGAGCGTCCCCGCCCAGGGCATCGTCCAGGCGTGCGCCACGTCGATCGCCGCCGCGACCCACGGCGCGGGCCAGGTGGCCGCGGGACGGGCGGACCTCGTGCTCTGCGGCGGCGTGGAGTCGATGAGCCACACGCAGATCGGACTCTCGCCGGGACTCAGCCGGACGATCCGGCGCGCGGGGAGCGCGGGCAGCCCGCCGCGCATGGTGCGGACGCTGGCGGGGATTCGCCCCCGCGACCTCCGCATCTCGGCCCCGGCCGTGAAGGAGCGCACGACGGGGAAGACGATGGGACGACACGCCGAGGAGATGGCCCGTGAATGGGACGTCTCGCGCGAGGCCCAGGACCGTTTTGCGCTCGCGAGTCACGAGGGCGCCACCCGGGACGAGGGGGCGTTCTTCCGACCGCTGCTCGTCACGCCCGGTACCTTCCCGGTCGACCGCGATACCCTCCCGCGCCCCGGCACGTCGCTGGAGAAGCTCGCCGCCCTCCGAGCCGCCTTCTCCCGCTCCGGAGGGACGCTCACGGCGGGGAACTCGACCCCGCTCACGGACGGGGCCGCCGCGTGCTGGGTCGCGTCCGAGGCCGGGCTCTCTCTGCTCCCCGACTCCCTCCCCCGGGCGCGCCTCCTCGACTGGCGGCAGGCCGCGATCGATCCGGACCGGGAGGGGCTCCTCATCGCCCCGGCCCTCGCGATCGCCGAACTGCTGCATCGCCACGGGCTGGCGCTCGATGACATCGGGCTGTGGGAGTTCCACGAGGCGTTCGCGGCGCAGGTCCTGTGCACGGTCGCGGCCCTCGAAGACTCCGGGTGGCTCGCCGCGCGCTCCCCCGTGAAGGACGGCCTCGGCTCCTTCCCGCGCGACCGGATCAACCCCAACGGCGGCAGCGTCGCGCTCGGACACCCGTTCGGCGCCACCGGAGCGCGCATCCTCTCCCAGACGGTGCTCGAACTCGCCGACCGGCCGGCCGGCACGAGGGCCATCGTCAGCGTGTGCGCCGCAGGCGGCCTCGGCCACGTGGCGCTCCTCGAGGCTTGCTAGGGGGCATCGTCGGAACTCCCTGTAAGACGTTAAGCCAATTCAAAATCGAATTTTCAATTGGCTTAAGCCGATGCAGGGGTATCGGAACTGCCATGACGGATCGGGATTTCACGTCGTTGCCCCGGCGGTTGCAGCTGTCCCACCCGTGCCCGGCGGTGGAGTTCGAAGGTTAGGCCCAGGAGCGCGGTGAAGAGGACGAGCGCGTTCGCCTGGTGGAGCGCCGCCAGGGAGATGGGGACGAAGAGCAGCAGCGTCGCGACCCCCAGCGCGGCCTGCACCCATGCCGCCGCGAAGCCCGCGTGCGCCCACGTTCTCGCCGACCCCGGGGCGCGCCGAGCGCAGGCCCACCAGAGCGTCGTGACGCCCGCGAGCAGGACGATGGCGAGGATGCGGTGGTTGAACTGCGCCGTCGTCCGGTCCTCGAAGGGGCTCAGCCACCAGGGGCTCGCCCCGAAGAGATCGGGCGGGATCCAGCCGTTCCCCATCCTCGGGAACGTGTTGTAGATGAGCCCCGCGTCCAGGCCCGCCACGAAGCCGCCCGAGAGCAGGGTGAGCGCGGCGAGGCCGAGCACGACCGCGGACCCGCGTCGAAGGCTGGCGCCCGGCGCGGCCTCCGGGTCGCCCTTCCCCGCCCCCGGGCGCAGCAGCGAGAGCGCGGTCCAGAGCGTGAGGGCGTAGACGAGCACGGCGAGCGCGAGGTGCGCGGTCAGACGGTACGGGCTCACGCGGGGGATGTCGACGAGCCCGCTCCGCACCATCCACCAGCCGAGCAGCCCCTGCGCGCCGCCCAGTGCGAAGAGGAGCAGGAGGCGGGGGATGAGGGATCGGGGAATCATCCGCCGCAGGAGGAAGACCGCGAAGGGGATGATGAAGACGAGGCCGATCACGCGCCCCAGGAGCCGGTGCGCGTACTCGAACCAGAAGATGCGCTTGAACTCGGCCAGCGACATCCCCCGGTTCACGAGCCGGTATTCCGGCGAATCGCGATAGGCGGCGAACTCGCGCTCCCAGCCCTCGGCGCTCAGCGGAGGAACGACGCCGCTCACCGGCTCCCAGTCGACCATGGAGAGGCCCGATCCGGTCAGGCGGGTCACGCCGCCGACGACGAGCGTTGCCGCGACGAGCGCGCAGCCGACCAGGAGCCAGGCCGCGATGATCCGCGCGTGGCGCGGCGATCCGCTCTGGAGAGGAGGCGATGGCATGAGGGGTTCCGGGGTGCGTTTGCGCCGGTTTCGTGACCCGTGCGAACTTCGGTCGCTCCCGGAGTCGCCGGGGCGCGGAAGATAGACGGGGACGGTGGAGAGGCCAAGCGCGATGTCGGACTCCGGAGCACGCATTTCCATGTTCGCCCTCCAGCGGCTCGCCCCGAGATTGCGGGCCCACCGGGCGGCGCTCGTGGGGGCCGGGATCTGCCTCCTCCTGAGCACCGCGATCGGGCTCGCCTTCCCCCTCATCGTCCGCTACCTGATGGACGCGGCCTTCGGTGAGGGCGACCCCGCCCTGCTGGGCACGATCGCGCTCGGACTGCTGGGGCTCTTCGCGCTCCAGGGCGTGTTCAACTTCGGAGAGACCTACTGGCTGGGGGCGACGGGCGAGCGGGTCGTGACGCAGCTGCGCGGCGAACTCTTCTCCAGGCTGGTGGGGCTCTCCCCCGGCTTCCACGCGGGCCGCACCAGCGGCGAACTCACCTCGAGGCTGGCCTCCGACTGCTCGACGCTCCAGCAGATCATGGGGCACCAGATCGCCGAACTCGTGCGGCAGGTGCTCTTCCTCACCGGCGCGGTGATTCTGCTCACGCTGCTTCACTGGCAACTGATGCTGACGACGCTGACCGTGGCCCCCGTGGTCGTCCTCGCGGGCTTTGCCCTCGGCCGTCTCCTGCGGCGGCGGAGCACCGAGGTGCAGGACCGTCTCGCCGCCGCGCACGCGGTTGCGGACGAGGCCTTCGGCCAGATCGAAGTTGTGCAGGGGTTCGTGCGGGAGGAGTGGGAGGCGGCCCGCTACCGGGCCGGCATCGCCGCGGCGCTCGAGGCGGCGCTCTCGCGGGCGGTGGTTCGGGCGGTCCTCTTCGGCGTGCTCACGGTCGTCGCCTTCGGCGGCATCGTGGCCGTCCTGTGGCAGGGCGGGCGGCTCGTGCTCGCGGCGCAGATCACGGCGGGACAACTCGTGTCGTTCCTCCTCTACGCCTTCTCCGTCGCGGCGGCCATCATGGCGCTCGCTTCCCTCTGGGGCAGCTACCAGGAGGCGCAGGGCGCCGCGCGCCGCGTGTTCGACCTCCTCGACCGCGACAGCGAGATCGTGGACCCGGAAACCCCGGAATCGCTCGCGGGCGCGGGACCGCCGGAGATCGCCTTCGAGGGCGTCTCGTTCCGCTACGGCGAAGACGAACCGTGGGCCCTGGAAGGGATCGAGGCGACGATCGCCCCCGGCGAGGTCGTCGCCCTCGTAGGGCCGAGCGGCGCCGGGAAGACGACCTTCGCGTCCCTCATCCCGCGCTTCTGGGATCCGACCGAGGGGAGCGTGCGCGTGCGCGGGACCGACGTACGGGCCTGCGGCGTCGCCGACCTGAGATCGCGGATCGGCATCGTGCCGCAGGACCACCCGCTCTTCGCCGGCACGATCGGGGAGAACATCGCCTACGGGCGGCCGGACGCGGATCATCCGGCGATCGAGGCAGCGGCGGAGGCGGCGCACGCCCGCGAGTTCATCGAGCGGCTGCCGGAAGGCTACGACACGCGGGTCGGCGAGCGCGGGGTCCGGCTCTCCGGCGGACAGCGTCAGCGGATCGCGATCGCCCGCGTCCTCCTCAAGGAGCCCGAGATCCTCATCCTGGACGAGGCGACGAGCGGCCTGGACGCCGAAAGCGAGGCGCTGGTCGAGGAAGCGCTACAGCTCGCCTCCGCCGGGCGGACCACCGTCATCATCGCCCACCGCCTGCGCACGGTGCGGCGCGCCCACCGGCTCTTCGTCCTCGATCGGGGGCGCCTCGTCGACAGCGGCCCGCACGACGCCCTCATCGATCGCTGCGAACTCTACGCCCGCCTCTACGAGGGCCAGCAGCTCGCCTGAGGCTGTGGTACGGCCGGGGCCGTCAGGGTAGGAGGGCTTCGATCTCCGCCGTCAGGGATGCGGCGGTCTGGGGGCCGAGGAGTTCCTTTCGGATCCATCCCTCCCGATCCACCATCACCGTGGTCGGAAACCCCACGGCTCCGAAGGTGGCGACGGCGTCATCCATCCCCAGCATCCAATTGGGGTATTCGACGCCGAAGTCCTCGAGGAAGTCACGGATCTCATCGACGTCGCCGGAATCGACGGCGAGTCCCAGGATGACGACGGGTCGGTTGGCGTAGATGCGGGCCAACTCCACGAGTTCCGGCAGCTCGTCGCGGCAGGGGAGGCACCAGGTGCCCCACAGATTCGCGACGACCACGTTGCCTCGCAGGTCATCAAAGGTTGCCTCGCCCCCTTCCAGGGTGGGGAACACGTCGCCGGGCGCGGGCTTCGCCCCCGAGGGCACCCCATCCGGGGCGCCGCTCGCGGCCGGGTCGCGATCCGCCGCGCCGCCGGCCGCTTCGGACGCATCGTCGCCCGTGGCGCACCCGAGCCCGATCAGCGCCACGAGGGCTACGACACTCCGCACGCCCATCATCCGGTCAGCCCGCATCGCCCACCTCCGGCGTGAGGACGGCGCCGGGCAGAGCCCAGGTCAGCTCGCCGTCGTCGACCACGAACGTGCCGCCGACCAGCACGTAGTCCACACCCGATGGGTACTGGTGCGGCTCGAAGAAGGTCGCGTTGTCCTGAAGTTCGTCCATGTCCAGCACCGCGATGTCCGCGACCAGTCCCTCACGGATGAGACCCCGGTCCCGGAGCCCCATGACCTGCGCCGGCAGGCTCGTCATCGAGCGCACCGCGCTCTCCGCGGACAGGATGCCGAGATCCATCGCGTAGCGCTTGATCTTGCGGGGGAAGGTGCCGTAGAAGCGCGCGTGCACCGGCCCGTCGCCCGGGAGGGAGATGCCGGCGTCGGATGCCGTCACGAGCCACGGATGAGCCGAGAACTCCTCGACGTCGATCTCCGACAGGGAAAACCCGCGCACGCGCGCCCCGCCGGGTCTCGCACGGTCGCCCTCCAGTTGCAGCCGGATCGCCACCTCAACGGGGAACGCGTCCCATTCGGCCGCCAGCTCCGCCACCGTCCTGCCAACCAGCGTCTCGTCGGGATGGTCCATGATGACGAGGTTCTCGGGCCCGCCGCGGCGGCTGATCTCGTGCGCGATATCGAGGCGGACCCGTTCACCGCGTTCCGGATCGGAGAGCGCATACCGCAGCACCGCGGCGTAGTCGACCGTCCCCTGGCCGCCCGGACGCCCGCCCGGTCCGCCGCCGGGGAAGATCCAGCGAGGGAGGAGCACGGTGTTCCCGTCGCTCCCCGTCGTGTTGTAGGGATACTGGTCGGCGAAGATCGGGACGCCGCGCGCCCGGGCCCGTTCGATCAGGTCGACGAGCGCCCTTCCCGCCCCCCAGAAATCCGCTCCGCGGGCCTTGATGTGGGTTGCCACCGTCGTCACGCCCGTGCGTTCCGCGACTTCGATGTCCTCGAGGACCGTCTGGATCATGGTCGGCGGTCCCGGATCGTCCTGGCTCGGCCAGAACCACATCGGCGTCATGCCGGAACTGCGTTCGTGCACGATGTAGATTCCGCCGCTCCGTCCCGCGGCCTCGACGAGCGGGAAGAGTTCGGAGGTTTCGCTCCAGATCCCCGGCACGTACTCGAGTCCCGCGCTGAGGCCGTAAGCGCCCTCGGCCATTCCCTGCTCCACCATCTCCGTCATGCGCTGCACCTCGGCCGGGGTCGACGGGCGCATGAAGTCGTCGCCGAGCGCCATGCGCCGGATCGTGTTGTGCCCGACCATGAGCGCCGCGTTGGGCCCGTGCCCGCGGGACTCGAGGCGGCCGCGCTGGTCCGCGATCGGCCACGGCCCGCCGCCGTCCTGGTTGATGACGACGGTGGTGATGCCCTGACTCACGAGGTTGGGAGCGGCCCGGCGGCGCGCCCCCTCGCTACCCGCGTCTCCCTCGGCGTCGAGTCCCTGGTCCGCGTGCGAATGAATGTCGATGAATCCGGGGACGACGTACCGGCCATCGAGTTCGATCACGCGGTCGGCGGCTGCGTCGGCCAGGTCCCCGACCCGGGCGATGCGCCCGCCGCGGATTCCCACGTCGGCGCGGAACCAAGGGTTGCCCGTGCCGTCCAGGACGCGGCCGCCGCGCAGCAGGATATCGAAGGCCGGTTCCTGAGCGGCCGCGGTCGCGACGTGCGGGACACCGAGGACGGCGGCGAAAAGGAGCGCGCGAAGGACTCTGCGGTTCATGATCGCTTCCCCTGTGAGAGATCCAAGGTCGTGGCCGCACGTGGACTGCAAGCTACGAAAGGTCCCGCGCGGGTCCAACGGTGCGGTTTGGCGCCCGGCGGGCGACGGGGTAACATCGGCTGGCCATGAACGATCTCCTTCTGCGCGCGCTCGCGCGCCAACCCGTGGAACGGACGCCGGTGTGGTTCATGCGGCAGGCGGGACGCTCCCTCCCCGCCTATCGCGAACTCCGCCGGGAGCGCGGGTTCCTCGAACTCGTGCGCGACCCGGAGGCGGCCGCCCGGGTCACGCGACTCCCGCTCGAGTACTTCGACGTCGACGCCCTCGTCCTCTTCATGGATCTGTCGACGCCGTTCGAGGCCGCGGGGATCGAGATCGAACTGCGGGCCGGGGTCGGGCCCGTGCCCCTCCCCCCCTGGGGCGGCTTGGCGGATGTGGACCGCCTCCGCCCCTTCGAGCCGCGGGAACGCCTCGCCTTCGTGCTCGAGGCGATCCGCCTCCTTGCCGCGGACGAGGAGCGCCCGATCATCGGCTTCGTGGGCGCCCCCTTCACCCTGTGCTCCTACCTCGCCCGCGGCACGCGCGACAGCCGACTCGCGCAGCTCAGGGCCTTCATGCTCCGCTCCCCGACGCTCTGGGACCGGCTCGCGGGGTTCTGGGCCGAGCACCTGGCGGAGTTCGCGATCGCGCAGCACGAGGCCGGTGCGGGCGCGATCCAGGTGTTCGATTCCTGGTGCAGCGTCCTCGATCCTCACTCGTACCGGGCCCATGTGCTTCCCTACTCCCGTCGTCTGCTGGAGCGGCTGCGAGAGAAGGGGGTCCCCAGCGTGCACTATGGCGCCACGCACGCCGCGGTGGCCGAGGCGGGGGGCGATGCGATCGGCGTCGATTGGCGCACGCCGCTCGACGAGGCATGGGACGTCATGGGTCCGGAGCGCGCGATACAGGGGAATCTCGATCCGGCCTGCATCCTCGCGGGCGAGGAGGCGGCGCGGGCGGGGACGCGCGATGTGCTGCGGCGGGCGGGCGGGCGTCCCGGCCATATCTTCAACCTCGGGCACGGTCTCCACCCGGATTCCGACCCGGAGGTGATCGCCGCCGTGGTTGACGAGGTCCGCCGCTGGAAGCCGCCGGACGAGCACCGCTGAGAACGTTCCCGCGGGAACGCCGGCAGCCGGGAGGCGCTATGTACGCGCGGCGAGACGCTCCGCCTCCGCCTCGGCCTCGGCGATCCGGCTCGATATGCCCAGCCGTCCGGTGTAGCCGGCGGCCAGCGTGATACCGGGCGGAAGATCGAGTCCGTCCAGCGCCGCCCATGAGCCGTCATACGCCGGGAGCCGCGGCCGGGCCGAACGGATCGGCGTTGCCGCCGCCCCATGGATCACTTCGTATTCGCCGGCCGCGGTCCGCTGGAGTCGGGCGGCGTCCCAGGCGGCCACATCGGGATCGAGACCGCCGCCCAGGTAAGCCGTACAGAGGCCCTCGCGCCCGAACAGCGAGGCGTTCCACGTCACGCCGCGCGTACGCCACCGTTCTCCCAACGCGACCTGGAACCCGAACCCTTCCGGCGCGCTCTCGACCTGCAGCGGCACTACGGCGACGCGGTGATACCGCAGTCCGGCGAGGCGGTCGGCCGCGGCGGGCGCGGCGGTCCTCAGGAGATCCGCCGCGGCGGACGCCGGCGTCGCGATCACCACGTGGTCCACGACCTCGCAGTCCGGGCGCGGGCCCCCGTGGGCGATCTCGAACCGATGGCCCGAGCGCCGCAACTCGCGGACCGGCGTCGCGACCCGAACCCGGTCCGCGTGCCGGCGCGCGATGGCGCGCGGCAGCGTAGCCATGCCCGCCCGGAAGGTGAATGCCGGGGGCGACGCGGCCGGCTGCCAGCGCCTCGCCGCGGAGAGGAGGCTGCGCTTCACGCCGAGCGGACCGAGCAGCATGGGAAGCACGCGCGCCGCCGGCATCGTTTCCGGATCGGATCCGAAGGTCGCGGAAACGAGGGGACCGAAGAGCCGGCGGTACGCCTCGCGTCCGGCCTTGCGGCGAAAGTAGCGGGCCACGGACTCGCGCGGTCGAATCCCTCCGGTGAGAGGCTCGAGGGCGGCGCGGGCGCGCCCCGCGGGCGAGAGCAGATCCCCCGTGAGGAGCCCGCGCGGCCGGTGCGGCACGACCCTCAGGCGGCCGCGGGCCCATACGAACAGGCGCGCCCCGGCCCGCGCCTCCAGAATCTCCGCTCGAAGCTCGAGTTCATCGACAAGCCGCCGCACCGGCGGCGAGAGGCGGGTCCGCTGGGGACCGAGCTCGACGACCCGACCATCGTGGAGAGAGGTACGGATCACCCCCCCGACGTCCTCCGCTCCCTCGAAGAGGACCGAATCGACGCCGCGCCGCGCGAGGGCGTGCGTGAGCGCCAGCCCCGTGATCCCTCCGCCGATGATTCCGACCCGCATGCCTTCCCCTTCCGGCTGCCTCGGCGCTCGAAGAGCCAAGGCGCTTCTGCGGCACCGCACTTGGAGGCGGCAACGTCCCGAACCGTTCCGGCGCGGGCAAGCCGGGGACCGCGCCGATAGGTTCGGGCGATGGCGAACTCCGAATCCCGACCCGCCGTCCTCCTCCTGAACTTCGGCGAACCGACAGGAACGGACCCGAGCACCGTCGCGCGGTTTCTGGAGCGGGTCTTCCTCGCCAACGCGCGGCTGGAGCCGCACATGGACGCGGCGGCGGCCCGAGCACGAAGCCGCGAACTCGCGCGGCGGCGGACACCCGGCCTGCTCGACGTCTACGAGCGGATCGGCGGATCGCCGCTCGACGTGCAGGCGAAGGCGCAGGCGCAGGCACTCGACCGGGCGCTGACGGCCCGCGGGCACCCGATGTGCGTGACCGTGGGGATGCAGTTCACCGAGCCGTCGATCGAGGAGGCTCTGCGCCGCCTGCGGGAGACAGGCGCCTCGGCACTCGTTGCTCTACCCGTGTACCCGCTCTGCGGCCCTTCGACCACCGTCGCGGCGCTGGACGAAGTCGAGGAAGCGCTCGAGCGAATCGGATGGCGCCCGGAGGCGCACGGCGTGACCGGGTGGCATCGCCATCCCCGCTACGCCCGCCTTCGCGCCGACGCGATTCGCCGCGCGGCCGCGGAGGCCGGCTGGAACCTGACCGACCGGGATGTCCGCCTCGTGTTCAGCGCCCACGGCACCCCGCTTCGGTACATCGAAGCGGGCAGCCGCTACGTGGAGTACGTCGAGGAGTGGTGCGCGACCCAGGCTCGCGCGCTGGGTGTCGACACGTGGACGCTCGGCTACCAGAACCACACGAACCGCGGGATCGAATGGACCCCGCCGGACATCGAGACCGCGCTGGAGCGCCTCCGGGGCATCGCGAAAGTCCTCGTCGACCCCATCAGCTTCATGCACGAGCAGTCCGAGACGTTGATGGAACTGGACGTGGACCTCGCCGGGCACGC
Source organism: Candidatus Palauibacter rhopaloidicola (assembly GCA_026914155.1). Lineage (GTDB taxonomy): Bacteria > Gemmatimonadota > Gemmatimonadetes > Palauibacterales > Palauibacteraceae > Palauibacter > Palauibacter rhopaloidicola. The sequence continues at coordinate 117,649 of JAPPGH010000024.1, forward strand.
CGCCGCACTCGGCCTGGAGTTCCGCCGCGTCGGCGTGCCGCACGACGACGGAGCGTTCGCCGAGGTGCTGGCCGACCTCGCGCTGATGGCGCTGGGCGGCGACGCTCCGGCCCTGCCTCCGCGGACATCGTGCCGGTGTCACCCGGGGACGGACGTCTGCTTCAACGGCGAGCCGTTCGCCTGAACGTCCCGTGCCGCGGGGCACGCAGCGGGGCAGGATGTCGCGCGTTCGGCGCGTTCAGCCCTCCGGGCTTGCGGTCAGGTCTTCGAGCACCCGGCCGCCCACGCTGTCCACCTGCCCGCGGATCACACACGCGAGCATGTCGGCAGCTTCGCGCAGCATCGACGCCGGCTCCCGCCGGTCGCCCTCGAAACGCACGACCTCGCCGAGGAAGATCCCGACCAGTTGAGTGGATTTGGAATCGTCGCCGCCCGCCTTGATCGCGTCGTCGTACGCCGCCCCGGGGACGCTGGCCCTCCACGGCTCATCCCGTTCGGATCCGCCGCGTGACGCCCGGTCCATCGGCACGAGCGCGAGCAGGCTGCCCTCCATGCCGGGCCCGCCCTTGCGGACATTTAGCGCGAGCGCGACCGGCCGGTCGAAGAGATCCATCTCGAGGAAGTCCTTCACGCTGTCGCGGGGGATGGCGCAGCGCCCGATCGGCCGGTCTTCGTGAAAGGTTCCGATGCAAATGCTGCCGCGGGGCGTCAGGTGGTGCTCGATCGGCCGGACATCGAGCTTGAGGGGGGTGGCGGTGCCGACGAGGACGTGTTCGCGGCGCTTTTCGGCTTCGGGCGACGGGGGGAGCATGTCTCCGAAGAACAGTGTCGTCATCCCATCGCCTCCCGGTCGGTCGCCGCCCTCTTTCCACCCGAGCACCGATACGCGATCGCGCCCCACATGTTCCCAATGTCGCCCGGGCGGGCAGCGCGCGATAGTCTCACCGCGCTCACGCACGCGATTACGCACGAGTCGAATACGGAGAGGGTATGACCCGCGGCTTTCTCGATGTCACGGAGGCGTGGGACGGCGAGTCCGTCGTCACCGCGTTCGACTCCCTCACCGGGGCCTGGATCTTCGTGGCGCTGCACGATACGCGGCTGGGGCCGGCCGCCGGAGGCACCCGGATGGCCTCCTATCCCACGCCTGTGGACGGCCTGATCGATGCCATGCGCCTCGCCGAGGGCATGACCATGAAATGGGCGGGCGTCGGCATTCGGTTCGGCGGCGGCAAGGCGGTGATCGCCGTCCCGGACGACCTGAGCGACGACGCACGCGCGGGCCTGGTCGATCGATATGCGGCGCGTCTCGTCTCGCTCCGCGGCGCCTTCCAGACCGGCGTCGACATGGGCACGACCCCGGAGGACATGGCCCGCATCGGTGCCATCTCCGGGTACGCCGTCGGCCTCGTGGACGGAAGGCCGGGCGATCCGGGGCCGTACACCGCGCGCGGCGTGTTCGCCGGGATCCGGGCCGCGCTCGAGCACCGCTTCGGCGAGGCGGATTTCGGCGCCCGCGCGGTGCTCGTCCAGGGGCTCGGCGACGTCGGTTTCCCGCTGGCCGGGCTTCTGGCCGAGGCCGGGGCGACCCTCCACCTGGCAGATCTGCGCGGTGAGGCGGCCAGGCGGGCGCAGGCACGCTTCGGGGGGACGGTCATCCCCGCCGAGGACATTTGGGACGTAGACGTGGACGTGTACGCGCCGTGCGCCGGCGGGGCGACCCTGAATCCGGACACGATCCCCCGCCTGCGCTGCGGGATCGTCGCCGGTTCCGCGAACAACCAGCTGCTCTCGGACGCCGACGCCGAAAGGCTGCGCGCACGCGGGATCCTCTACGCCCCCGATTACGTGATCAACGCCGGCGGGGCGGTCGCCTTCGCCGCCATCCACCGGGGCGAGCGGGACGAGACCCGGCTGCGGGCCCACGTCGACGCGATCGGGTCGTCGCTGCGAGAGGTATTCGAGGAGGCGGCCGGTGCCGGAGAATCGCCGCTTCACGCGGCCCGCCGGCGAGCCCGGCGGTTCCTCGACGCACGCGGCGGACGGGCCGGCGGAGCCGGCCAGCCCTCCGGCGCCAGCCAGTCCCCCGGCGCCAGCCAGTCCCCCGGCGCGGGTTAGCGGCGGGAGGCGATGCGGTCCAGCGGCTTCTTCGTGATGTCCGGGACGAGCGCATCGTCCGCGGGATAGCCCACGACGAGCAGCAGAAAGGGCCGCTCGTTGGAGGGGCGGTCGAGGACCCTGTTCAGGAAGCCCATGGGGCTCGGCGTGTGGGTGAGCGTGGCGAGCCCCGCGTGGTGCAGCGCCGTGATGAGGATCCCGGTGGCGATGCCGACGGACTCCGTCACGTAGTAGTTCTTGAGCTTCTCCCCCCCTTGCACTTCGTAACTCTCCGCGAAGATCGCGATGAGGACGGGCGCGGTCTCCAGGAAGGGTTTGTGCTCGTCCGTTCCGAGGTGGGCGAGCGCTTCAAGCCACGCGGCCGGCGCGCGGTGTTCGTAGAAGTCCCGCTCTTCCTTCTCCGCCTCCACCCGGATCCGGCGCTTCACCTCGGCGTCGCGCACGACGACGAAGTGCCACGGTTGCCGGTTCGCGCCGTTGGGGGCCGTCCCCGCCGCCTCGATGCAGGCGTCGATGACTTCCTCGGGAACAGGCTCGTCGGAGTATTCGCGGACCGTCCGGCGCCGTCGCACCTCGTCGCGAAAGGCCCGCGCGCGACGCACCATCTCCTCCTCTCCGCGCCGCGTGAACGTCGCCAGCGGAAGCGGACGGTACGTTCCGCCGTCCGTCATCTGCTCGGTACGGGAAGTCATGGGATCGACACGAGGCTCAGGGGGCGACGCTCGGCTCAGCGGACTCCGACGAGGCCGCGCGTCGCCTGGATCAGCTCGCCGGAATCGTAGCCGACGCCGTCCTTGAACACCCAGCGGACGGCCCGAATCGCGCTCGGGTCGCTCCCGGGATCGCCGTTCAGGACGATGAGGTCGGCCAGCTTCCCGGCCTCCACGGTGCCGAGTTCGTCATCCACGCCGAGGATCTTCGCGCCGTTGGCGCTCACCACCTGCACCGCCTGCGCCGGCGTGAGTCCGGCCTCGAGCAGAAGCTCGAAGTTCCGCTGATTCCCGAAGCCGGGGAGCGCACCGCCGTTACCCGTGGGATCGACGCCCGAGGCGAGCAACCCGCCGGCGTCGACAAACGCCTTCTCGAAACGCAGTTCGTTCTGGAAATTCTCGGGATCGGGTCCCATCTCCTGGATGCGCCCGCGCTCGTCCAGGTACGCTTCCCGGAGGTCCGGAGCCATCAGCTCGAGCGTCCGCTCGTCCACGACGTCGCGGTCGGGAAAGAAGGCCTCGTAGACGGAGAGCGTGGCGGTGAGTCCCACGCCGGCCTCCACCATCGCCTCGATCGTCTCCATCGCGATGGGCCCCGTGGGGTCCGAACTGCCGGCCCGCTGCATGACGTTGCCGGGGCAGCGGTCCGGCTCCTTCTCCGGCACGAAGTCGGACGCCGTGAGCATCCCGTGCTCGAGGTTGTCGATCCCGAGCGCGACGGCCTCCTGGAAGCTCACCGAACACAGGTGTCCGGTGACGCGGAGGCCCAGGCGGTGCGCCTCCTCGATCGCCGCCCCCAGTTCAGCGCTCCCGATGGACGTGTACGCCTTAACCCACGTGGCTCCCTCCTCCGCCCAGTATTCGACGAAACGCCGCGCCTGTTCGGGAGAGGTCATGCGGGCCTGGTGGGGCGAGCCCGTCGAGCCGGTGATGTACGGCGCCGTGATGTGGATGCGGGGGCCCGGCGAGTCGCCGCGGTCGATCGCGTCCTTCAGATGGACGTCCGCGTAGGGGGTGAAGCTCCCGGTCGTGCGGATCGTCGTGACGCCGGAACCGAGGTAGAGCCGCGGCGCGCTGTAGCCGAGTTGCACGCGCCGTCCTCCGACGGAAGTGTAGAACAGGTGGTCGTGCATGCCGACCATCCCGGGGATCACGGTGTGGCCGCCCAGATCGTGACGGTCCGCGTCCTCCGGTACGTCGATGGACGAGGCGGGGCCCACGGCGGCGATCCGCCCGTCGCGCAGCAGTACGGTCTGGTCTTCGAGGACCGGGCCGCCGGTGCCGTCGATCACGCGAACGTGTTCGAGCGCCACGGTCGGCCCCCGCACGGCGACATAGGCGCGGGTTTCCTCGGACAGGCGACCGTAGCTCTGCGCGGCCACGGGGTCGGCAAGCACAGTCGCGACAGCCGCGAAGGCGGCGAGCACTCTGGACATCTTCATTCCTTCATTCCTCCCTCGACGGGTCCCTTCCCGGCGGCTCCCTCGCCGACGGGTCCCTTTTCGTCAGGTCCCCCGGTCACCGAATCCCCACCATCCCCTTCACGGAGTCGATGAGCTTCTCCGAGTCGTAACCCACACCGTCCTTGAACACGACGGTTACGTTCCTGATGATCGCGGAGTCCGACTCGAGATCGCCCTCGAGCACGACGAGATCCGCGAGCTTTCCGGCCTCGATCGTCCCGAGCTCGTCATCCACGCCCATGATGCGGGCGCCGTTCGCGCTCACGATCCCCACCACGGTGGAGGCGTCGAAACCCGCTTCGATGAGGAGCTCGTAGTTGCGCTGGTCTCCGAAGCCCGCGATGGCGCCCCCGATCCCCGTCGGATCCACGCCGGCCGCGAGCACGCCCCCGGCCTCGACGAAGCCGCGCTCGAACGCCATGTGCTTCTGGAGGTGCGTCTCCGTCATCGGCCAATCCGGGTTCGCCTCGATCGCGTCGACGGTCTCGAGGTAGTCCTCGCGCACCTCGGGCGCCATCGCCTCGAGCGTCCGCTCGTCGAGGACGGCGCGCCCCTTCGTCATGGGCTCGATCACGGCCATCGTCGAGGTCATCCCGACATCGTTCTCGACCATGGAGAGGATCAGCGCCCGCGCCGTCTCCCCCGTCGGGTCCCCCTCCTCTCCCACGGTGACCATCGAGTTGGGCGGACACTCGTCCGGCCGCTTGCGCGGGTCGAAGTCCGTCGCCGTCCCGAAGCCGTGCTCGATGTTGTCCATCCCCATATCCACGGCTTCCTGGAAGGTGATCGAGCAGATGTGTCCCGTGACCCGGAGGCCCTGCGCATGCGCCTCCTCGATGACGGCGGCGAGTTCGGCGCGGCGGATCGTCGTGTACGCCTTGATCCAGGAGACGCCCTCCCCAGCCCAGTAGCGGACGAAGCGGCGCGCTTCCTCGGGCGAGTTCACCTGCGCCATGTCGCCCAGCGCCGGGTTGGGCCCCGTGACGTACGGCGCGGTCACGTGCATGCGCGGGCCCGGCGCCAGCCCGCGCTCGATGCTCGACTTGACGTTGAGGTCCGCGTAGGGCGAGACGCTCCCCGTCGTGCGGATCGTCGTGACGCCGGCCGCGAGATAGAGGCGCGGGGAGGAGATGTTGCCCTGAGCCATCCGGCCCCCGGCGCCCATGAAGAACATGTGGTTGTGGAGCCCGATCATCCCCGGTATCACGGTGTGCCCCGGCAGTTCGTGGACCTCGGCGCCCGGCGGGATCTCTACCCCGCCGGCGGGACCCACGGCGGCGATCCGGTTCCCCTCGATCACGACGGTCTGGTTCGTGCGGGCGCCGGACCCGGTCCCGTCGATGACCTTGACGCCGGTGAGGGCGACCGTCGGCCCGGCGATGGAGACGAACTCGGAGGTCGCGTCGCCGAGTTCGGCCGCGGACTGTGCGGACAGGTGATCCGGAGCGAGAAGGGCCGCGAGCGCGACGGGGGCCGCGATGAACTTTCTCATGGGAGACTCCTGTGAGTTGGGCCGTTCAGGGCCCCAAAACGTACCGCGTCACGGCTCCACCGTGAACACCATCTGCATGCCCGCCTCCAGGTGCTCGGCGATATGGCAGTGCAGCATCCATTGGCCGGGGTTCGAGAGTTCGAGCAGGAGGTCGACCGAACCGCCCACGGGGACGACCACCATGTCCTTCCAGGCGAGGTTGTCGTGCGGCACGCCGTTCGTGGCGAGGACGAGGAAGCGCTGGCCGTGGATGTGGATCGGATGCTGCATCTGGTGCAGCGTCTCGCGGCGGCTCCGGATCCTCAGCTTGACCACGTCGCCCACGCGGAACGTCCACCGGATCGCCTCGTTCTCAAGGTCGGTGGAGGGCTCGCGCAGCGTCCACGACACGTTTTCCGGCGTCGAGATCAAGTTCATCATCGGCATCGTTCCCGACCACTCGACCGGGTGGAAGTACGCCGAGTCCACCTGCATGAGACGCTCGACGACGAGCGGGAGGCCGCGCGTCGTCATGTCGAGTTCCAGCGTGAGGTCCACCGGTCGGTCGAAGAGGGGGCGGTAGGGCGCGATCTCGTCGCGCGCGCGTCCGTTCACCCTCAGTGCCTCGAAGGTCGCGTGCAGATCCGGCGTCGCGTCCGCCGCGCCGACGCGAACGACGCCCAGCGTGTCCTGCTCCGGGAAGAAGCTGCCTCCGATGTGGTCGATCCCCTGCACCCGGTTCAGAAGGGGGTAGCTCCCGCTCTCGGGGAAGGCGACGTGCACGATGTAACGCTCCGCCGGCGCGATGATCACGCTCTCGACCCATTCCTCCCGCTCGAAATTGCCCACGTCGGCGCCCACGAGCTTCATGGGCGCTCCGCCGAAGGAGAGGTTGAACGTCCGCGTATTCGACGCGTTCGTGAAGAAGAAACGGACGACCGAGCCGCGCTCCACGTCCAGCGCGTAATCGGGCTCCCCGTTTACGAGCATGGTGTTGCCGAAGCGGCCCATGAGCGCGTGGGTGGCGCGCTCGAGACCGAACGGGACCAGCCCATGCTCACCCACGAGCAGATCGTCGAGCATCACGACCTCCTCGCGGTGGACGGGGCTGAAATAGTCGGGATCTTCCGACCGGACCATGAGGTTGCCGGCCAGCCCCAGATCCTGCTGGACTTCCTCGCGGTGATGCGGGTGGTACCAGTAGAGGCCGGGGTCGGGGAAATGCACCGTGTAGCGGAAGCTCTCGCCGGGGGCCACGACATCCTGCGTCAGACCCGGGACGCCGTCGAAGCGGTTGTCGAGCCGCAGGCCGTGCCAGTGGATCGCGGTCGGCCAGTCGATGCGGTTCGTGAAGTCGATCGTGACCGTCGCGTCCTCGGGGACCCAGAGGAGGGGCCCGGGGATCTGTCCGTTGAAGCCGTAACCCAGGAGTTGGCGGCTCCCGATGCGGCGGCGCACGTAGACGGCGTCGAGGGCGAGCGAGTCGCCGTCGGCCAGTTCGATCAGCTCGCGGGGGCGGGCGTCGACGATCTCGCCTTCCCAGCCGTCTCCCGGCAGCCAGGGCTGCACGTCCGGCCGCAGCTCCATGAGCGACGGGAGCATCATGACCCCTTCGGGCATCGGCACGCCGCCCCACGCGTCGTCCATCGCCATCTCGCCGGGGGGGGTCCGCGAGGCGCCGAGCGCGAACTCGAGGAAGTCGGCGGGCTGCATGCGGCTGGAAGGCGACTGGGCTCGCAGCACGTAGGGACCCGCCGGTTCCGCACCCACCCCCTCGGCCGCTTCGGGGCCCGGTCCGGATTCCGCCGTGACGAGGATGAGGAACTTGTTGAACGCGACCTGCCCCACCTCGGCGCGTCCGCGCGCCGGCACCTCTCCGAGCCGCTCGATGGGCCAGAGCACCTGGGTCGACGCCCAGGCGACGTAACGGTCGTACGGACCGAGCGTGGACGGGGGCGGAAGCTCCGTCGAGATCACGGCGTCGTACAGGAGCCGTCCGTCTGGCGTCACCCCCACCGAGAACGGCCCCGGGGGACGGCGCAACTCGACCGTGCCGGTCGCGTCGGGGACGCGGGGCGTCGGGAACAGCGACATGCAGTACAGGTCGGGGCTCGCCGCGCCCCCCTGCTCCGCGCCGGGCGTGCAGGGAGAGGCCTCCTGCCGGGCCTCCCGCGGCAGCGACATCCCCGGGGGCGCCTCGCCCACCCACAACCAGAGCGCCCCGCACAGCGCCCCGGCGGCGCCCAGCGCCGCAGCGGCCGCCGGGCCGGTGCCGCCCTCCGATGACCGCCGGGCCCCGGGAGTCACTGGAGGGACCGCGTGCGGCCCCCGTCGACGGCGATGGAAACGCCCGTCACGTAGCTGGCACGCTCGGAGGCGAGGAACGCCACGACCGCGGCGAACTCGCGCGGGTCGCCGAGACGTCCCGCGGGGATCGCGGCGTGCCACCCCGCTTCCACTTCGTCGGTCGAGATCCCCCCGGCTTCGGCGCGCACGGCGGCCAGTTGCTCGAGCCTCGCCGTGCGCGTGAAACCCGGGAGCACATTGTTCACCGTCACGCCGTACGCGGCGACCTCGTTCGAAAGAGACTTCGCGAAGCCCGTCACGGCGGCCCGCACGCTGTTGGAGAGGATCAGGTCGGCCTCCGGTTCCTTCGCGGCGACCGACGTGATGTTCAGGATCCGCCCCCAGCCCCGCTCCTTCATGCCGGGCAGGAGCGCGCGGGTGAGATCGAGGGCGCTCTCCAGGTTGAGGCGTACGGCCGCCTTCCACGCCGCCCGGTCGTGGTCCTCGAACTTCCCCGCCGGCGGCCCGCCCGCGTTGTTCACGAGGATGTCCACGCGTCCGAAGCGGGCCGTCGCCGCTTCGGCGAGGCCGGCCACGGCCACAGGATCCGACAGGTCGGCCGGGATGCCGACCACGTCGCCGGGCCCGCGTGCGTCCGCGGAGGCTACGGCCTCCGAGAGCACCGCCTCGCCGCGTGCGCACATCAACAGGTGCGCCCCTTCCGCCGCCAGTTCCTCCGCCACGGCCCGGCCGAGACCCTTGGAGGAGGCCGCAACCAGGGCGACGCGGCCCGCGATTCCCAGGTCCATCAGTCGTCCGTGTCGTGAAAGTAGGAGTCCGTCCCGTCGAGCCAGTCCGTGCGGGGAGGACAGAAGATGTCGAGATCCAGCGTCTTTTCGAGCGCGATGGCCTTGTGTGGGACGTGGGAGGGTATATGGAGGATCTCCCCCGCCCGCACGACGACCTCGTCGCGCCCGTCTTCGCCCAGCCAGAAGTGCAACGCGCCTTCGAGGATGTATGTGAACTGCTCATTCTCGTGCGAGTGCGTGGGGACGACGGCGCCCTCCTCGAGCAGGACCTGCGCGATCATGGCCCGGTCTCCCGTCACCATGCGCCGGCCCAACTGTTCGGTTACGCGCTCCCACGGCAACTCCTCCCAGCGGAAGTGCCGGGGCTTCGCTTCGCTCATGACGTCTCCTCCTTGCGGGGTAGCTCCCGGACTCGGCGACCGGGCCTGTTCGGGGGACGGACGATGTGCCGCCTACCGATTCCCGGCAAGCGTCCAGGCGACGCCCGCCCGAAGGTTCCAGTCGCCGCTCATCGCCGTGGTTCCGTGCCCGAGCCCGGCGTCGATGGCGAGCGGCCCGCGCCGCCATTCCACGGTCGCGCGGAGTTCTCCGAGGTCGCCGGTGCCGAGCGGAGATACCCTTCGCGTGCTGGTCCGCCCGCGCGTGCCGACCGACAGCCGCCAGTTCGGGGCCGCGTCCCACAGCCCTTCGAATGCGTAGGCGAACGCGTCGTTCTGCTCGAAGGGCTCGACCGGTACCTCCAGGATGCCGACGCCGAACCAGCCCGTGGCGCGCCAGCGAGCCGAACCCCACGAGAAGAGGGCGGCGATCGTGATGTCCGTCGTGTTGAGCCCGATCCCCCGGGTTTCGTCGGAGTTCGGGAGCCTCACGCCCAGATGCCCCCCCGCCGAGAACCCCGTGGCTCCGCCGATGGGCGCGAACGACACCGCGAGTTCGAAGTCGCCCACGTCGCGGGATGTACCATCGGCGAGAGAAGGATCGAGATCGACGGAGGAGACGGCCTCGCGCGTCTCGATGGAGAGCGTCTTCCGGGCCGCGCCCTTCAGTTCGAACACGACGCGCGGTCCGATCGCCCAGGCGGCGTGGAGCTCGGGCAACGCCGCCAGGTCGCCCCTGAGCCCGGCCAGCGGAAAGTCGGCGTTCGCGGTGCGAGAGGCGCCGACGCCGAGCAGGACCTCGCCGGACCGCGCGCCTCCCACGGGCTGCACGAGCGCGTCGCGCCTGAGCTGCCCCTGCGCCGGAATCGCCACCGCCGCGGCGATGGCACTGGCGAGAACGCACGAAAGCCCGACGCGCAAACGCCGGGCTCCCGGGAACTGCGGCGAAGGGGACCGCCGGCGCAGCGCCGGCCGGTCGCCGGGGCTCAGCTTCGAGCCGCCTGCATGACGTCGTTCACATAGCCGTCCAGTCGGGCCATGACCTCGATCGTCTCGGCCTGCGTCTCGGCGTTGGCCAGCTCTCGCACCAGACTGAGAAGCAGTCCGCGGACCGCGGCCGCGTCCCCGCCTCCCACCGCCGGGGCTTCGGCCGCGGGGGCCGGAGGTGCGGCAGCCGGCGCGGGCTCCGCCACGGTTGGCGCGACGGCCCGGCGAGCCTTCGGGGCGGCTTTGGGAGCCTCCGCGGCGGCCAGGCGCCGCTTGACCTGCAGCGGGTACTTTGCATGAAACTGTCGGGGCGACAGCTCGGCGACCGAAGCGTCGATCTCGCAGGCGCCCGCAAACAGCTCCGCGTTCTTGACGTCGGGGTTCCTCTTGAGCACGCGCGTCACGTACGCCAGCACCGCATCCGCATCTCCCTTCGAGGCACGTCGCCGCGCCGCTTTCGCCCTGGCCGGCGCCCGAACTCTGCGCCCCGGGCCGGCCCCCGCCAGACGACGCTTGACCTGCAGCGGATACTTCGCGTGGAACTGCCTCGGGTTCAGCTTCCCGATGGCCTTGTCTATGAGCTTCGCCCCTGCAAAGAGCGTCGCGTTCGAGACGCCGGGGTCCTTTTTCAACTCCAGCTCTATGAACTCCATCACGTTCTCGTTCATTATCCCTCCTCCTGCGGAGCGGTGCGCCCGATGATAGATGCCGCCGGCGCATGTTTGCGGTGTGTAATGAACCATAATCTCCCGCGGCGCACTGCGAGTCAACTGTAGGGCAAGTAATAGACGGACGACCTCCCCGCTTTCTGCGGCCACCGCGTGGGCGTAGCTTCCCGCCCATGCAACCTCGATCGATGTCCGCCGCGATCGCCGTCCTGGCGTCGTGCCTGCTCCCGGCGTTCGCACACGCCCAGGGGTCGCGCCTCCCGGGCGCGATCGAAGCGGGACTCATCCTCCGGCAGCTCGATGGAGTGAAGAGGGTCCTCGTCGTGGCGGCGCACCCGGACGACGAAGATACCGCCCTGCTGACCACTCTCGCGCGCGGATGGGGCGTGGAGGCCGCCTACTTCTCGTTCACGCGGGGCGAGGGAGGCCAGAACCTCATCGGCACGGAACTCGGCGAGGGACTCGGCATCATCCGCTCGGGCGAACTGCTGGCTGCCCGTACGATCGACGGGGCGCAGCAGTTCTTCGGCCGCGCGTTCGACTTCGGTTACTCGAAGACGGCGGAAGAGACGTTTGCGAAGTGGCCACGCGAGCGCGTCCTCTCCGATCTGGTGTGGACGATCCGGCGCTTCCGGCCCCATGTGCTCATCTCGATGTGGAGCGGAACGGAGCGGGACGGCCACGGGCACCACCAGGTATCCGGCCTTCTCACGCGAGAGGCCTTCGATGCCGCCGGAGACGCGACGCGATTCCCGGAGCAGGTCGCGGCGGGCGCGGAACCCTGGGCGCCGCTGAAACTGTACCGCCGGCCCCTCTTCGAACTGGGCGCCACCGCGATCGAAATCGAGACGGGCGCCCTCGATCCCCTGCTCGGCCTCTCGCACCACCAGGTCGCGATGGACAGCCGCAGCCAGCACCGCTCGCAGGATTTCGGCACGGCTCTGCCGCTCGGTCCCCGCGTCACTCGGCTCTCGCTCGTGTCCTCGCGCGTCGGCGGCTCGCCGACGGATCCGCTGCTGGCGGGGGTCGATACAACGCTGGCAAGTCTGGCCGCGGACCTCGGCGAGACGGCACAGGCGGATCTCCGTTCGTACCGGGCGGCGATCGGCCACGCCGGCGGCTCGCTCAGTGCCACGAGCCCGGAGACCGCCCTGCCCTTCCTCGCCGAGGCGCTACGGCGACTGGAGCGGCTCCGCGCCGTCGCGCCCCCCGTGGGGGAGAGTGAGCTGCGGCGCGAACTCGACCGCCGCTCACGCCTGCTGATGCGGGCGATCCTCGCCGTGGCCGGAGTGCGGATCGAACTGCGGGCGCGGGACGATGTCCTGGTCCCTGGACAGACCGTACTCGTCGAGGCGCGCGTCTCAAGCGGGGCCGGGGCGGCCCTGGAACTCGCCCCACCCGTCATCGAGGCGCCCCCCGGGTGGTCGGTGGAGAGCATCGGCCCGGACGTCGAAACGGAACCCGACGACCTGGGGCCGTTCGCCCGCTTCTTCCGTCAGCCGGACGTGGTCTTCGACCCGTCGTCCCGGGCGCGGATCGAGCCAGGACAACTCGGGATGTGGCGCTATGCCGTCACGGTGCCCCCGGAGGCGCCGCCGGCCTCCCCGTGGTTCCTCGAACATCCGCGCGACGGCGACCTGTACCAATGGCCCGCGGAGCCCGACCTGCGCGCGCTCCCGTTCCGGCCTCCCCTCCTTCTCGGCCGCGTGGCCGCAGTCGTGTCGGCGGCGGGCGAGCGATTCGGCATCGAGGTCGAAGATCCGGTGCGTCACCGGGCCGTGGACGGCGTAACGGGAGAGAGCTGGCGACCGCTGCAGGTGGCGCCGCGCTTATCGGTCGCGGCGACGGCGCCTACGCTGATCTGGCCCGGCAGCCGTCCGGGTTCGCGCGTCATCGCCTTCCGGATTTCGAGTTTCGCCCGGGGCGCGACGGCCGGGGAGATCGGGCTCGACCTGCCGCCCGGATGGCGCGCCGCGCCCGAGGCGACGGCGTTCGAACTCGCGGGCGAAGGAGCGGTCCGGACGGTCGGCTTCACGGTCGAGCCGCCGCCGGGAGAGGCGGAGGGGGAGTTCTTCGCGCGGCCGTGGATCCGGATCGCCGGAGCCGCGGTTCCCGCCACGCACGCGACGATGATCGACTATCCGCACATCGAGCCGCGGCTCCTGACCGGCGACGCTGCGGTCAGGATCGTGCGCTTCCCCGTTCGGGTCGCGGACCGGCGCATCGGATACGTGATGGGTTCCGGCGACGACGGGCCCGAAGCCATCCGGCAGCTCGGGCTCGACGTCGAACTGATCGAACCGGGGGACTGGGAAGCCGGGAGGCTCGACCGGTTCGACACGATCGTGCTCGGGATCCGGGCCTATGAGGTGCGCGAGGACCTCATCGCGGCCAACGCGGAGTTGCTCGCGTGGGCGGAGCGCGGAGGCACCGTCGTCGTCCAGTACAACCGCTACGAGTTCAACCAGGGGGCGTACGCACCGTACCCGATCTCGATCGGCCGCCCCGCCCCCCGCGTCACGGAGGAGGACGCCTCTGTCACGCTCGCCGACCCGCAGGCGCCCGTTCTCCTTGAGCCCAACCGTCTCGGCCCGGCAGACTTCGAAGGCTGGGTCCAGGAGCGCGGGCTGTATTTCCCGGATGCGTGGGATGAAAGATACCAGGCGCCGCTGGAGATGGCCGACACGGGAGAACCGCCGAGTCGCGGCAGCCTGCTCGCCGCCCCGGTGGGTCGCGGACTTTACATTCACACATCGCTCTCCTTCTTCCGGCAACTGCGCGCGGGAGTGCCGGGCGCATTTCGTCTGTGGGCGAACCTGCTCTCTCTCGACGGGAGCCGCTGGCGCGAGATCGCGGCCCAGTGACGGAGCGCCGGGACGAGAACGAGGGCCGGATCGGTCCCTTCCGTAGCTGGCGCGCTCTGTACGTGTCGGTGGTCGTCTATACCGTCGGACTCATCCTTCTCCTCTACCTCGCCACGCGCCTGCTCGACTTCGGAGTGCCGTGAGCAGTTTCGACGGAGTGCCGTGAGCGGCCTCGACTGGGTCATCTTCGCCGTCTATTTCGGCGCTGTCGTCGCCTTCGCCTGGCGGCAGAGCCGAAAGAACCGCGGCGTCGAAGGCTTCTTTCTCGCCAACCGCCGGCTGGGCTGGGGCGCCATCGGCCTCTCCGTGATGGCGACGCAGGCGAGCGCGATCACGTATATCGGCACGACCGGACAGGCTTTCGACGACGGCATGGAGTTCGTCCAGTTCTACCTGGGCCAGCCGATCGCCATGGTCATTCTCTGCGTCGTCTTCGTCCCCTTCTTCTATCGCTCGAAGGTCTTCACCGCCTACGAATACCTCGAGCGCCGCTTCGACCCCAGGACCCGGTCGCTGACGAGCTTTCTCTTTCTCGTGTCGCGTGGACTCTCGGCGGGGATCGTCCTCTACGCCCCGGCCATCGTGCTCTCCGTCATCATGGGCTGGGACGAGCGCGTGACGATTCTCGTCATGGGACTGATCACAGTGGCCTATACGATCATGGGAGGCATCACGGCCGTCATCTGGACGGACGTGCTGCAGATGATCGTCATGTTCGCCGGGATCGGGATCGCCATCGCGGTGCTGTTCTCGACGCTGCCGGAGGGCGTGGGCGTCGGCGACGTGGCGTATATCGGCGGGATCCATGAGATGTGGCGCAGCATCGACCTCTCGTGGGACCCGACGAATCGCTACACGCTCTGGTCCGGACTCATCGGAGGACTCTTTCTCGCCCTGGGCTACTTCGGGACCGACCAGAGCCAGGTCCAGCGCTATCTCACGGCGAGTTCACTCCGCCAGAGCCGTCTTTCCCTCATTTTCAACGCCTTCGTCAAGGTTCCGATGCAGGTCTTCATCCTCGCCATCGGCGTTCTCCTCTATGTCTTCTATCACTTCGAGCGTCCCCCCCTCGTCTTCAATTCGGCGGAGGCCGCCATGGTCCGGGAAAGTCCCCGCGCCGGCGCCTTCGCCGAGTTGGAGGCGGAGCACGAGCGGACGCACGAATTGCGCCGCGAAAGCACCCTGGCGGTGCTGGAGGTTCGCAGTGCCGGCGAAGACCCCGCGGCGCTCCAACGCCGGATCGCGGGGTACGACGACGAACTGGCGCGGTTGAGGGAGGCGTCCAAATCGCTCGTGTCCGAGGTGCGCGGGTCTTCGTCGAACGATGTGAACTATGTCTTCCCGTCCTACCTCATCTCGTATGTCCCCGCCGGTATCCTGGGACTGCTGATCGCCGTCATCTTCGCGGCCGCGATGTCTTCGCTGGACTCCGAACTCACGGCCCTGTCCAGCGCCACGGTGATCGACTTCTATCGGAGGTACGTGAAACCGGAGGGGACGGACGCCCACTATCTGCTCGTGTCGCGGCTCGCCACGCTGGGGTGGGGCGGATTCGCCGTGCTCTTCGCGCTCTATGCAGGCCAGTTGGGATCGCTCGTCGAAGCGGTGAATGAAGTCGGCTCGATCTTCTACGGCGCGCTCCTGGGCGTGTTCCTCCTCGCCTTCCTGGTGAAGCGGGCGACGGCCGCGGGCGCCTTCTACGGGCTGATCTTCTCGATGCTCGCCGTACTCGCCGTGTCGCGCTTCACGGAGATCGCGTGGCTGTGGTACAACGTCGTGGGAACGCTGGCGGTTCTCG
Source organism: Candidatus Palauibacter rhopaloidicola (assembly GCA_026914155.1). Lineage (GTDB taxonomy): Bacteria > Gemmatimonadota > Gemmatimonadetes > Palauibacterales > Palauibacteraceae > Palauibacter > Palauibacter rhopaloidicola. The sequence continues at coordinate 133,200 of JAPPGH010000024.1, forward strand.
TCGTTGGCCTCGCCCTCCGCAGGCGGGAGCCGCCGGCGCCGCGAGGGTCAGCCGCCCCGGCGGGTTAAGGGGCTTCGCGGCAGGCACGATACGCGGTACGGTTTTCCACGGGCGGCGCGGGCGGTAGAGTCTCCGCTCGGAAATACGCCGACGCACCCCGGATTCCTTCCGGGGGACGGCTCACGGCAACCTCATCGAACCTTATCGGGATGAAACGGATGCTCACGGACGTTCAGATCGCCGAGGCCGCGACGCCACGGCCCATCGGGGAGATCGGGGCGAAGATCGGGCTGGGCCTCGATGAACTCGTGCCATACGGCCACTACAAGGCGAAGGTCGGCCCGGAGTCCATCTTCGAGCGTGAGCCCGGCTCGGGCCGGCTCGTCCTCGTCACCGGCATCACCCCGACGGCGGCGGGCGAGGGCAAGACGACCGTCTCCGTGGGGCTCGCGGACGGCCTGCGCCGCGTGGGAGCCAACTCGGTGCTCTGCATTCGCGAGCCGAGCCTGGGCCCGGTGTTCGGCGTCAAGGGCGGCGCCGCCGGCGGGGGATACTCGCAGGTGATCCCGATGGCGGACATCAACCTCCACTTCACGGGAGACCTGCACGCGATCACGTCGGCGCACGCGCTCCTCTCGGCCGCGCTGGACAACCACCTGCAGCAGGGGAACCGGCTCGGGATCGACCCGCGCCAGATCACCTGGCGGCGCGCCGTCGACATGAACGACCGGGCGCTGCGGAACATCGTCGTCGGCCTCGGGGGCCGGATCAACGGCGTGCCGCGCGAGGACGGCTTCATGATCACGGCCGCCTCGGAGGTGATGGCGATCTTCTGCCTCGCCGCCAGCCTCGAGGATCTGGAGGAGCGGCTGAGCAGCATCATCGCGGGATACGACTACGGCGGGGAGCCGGTGCGGGCGCGCGAACTGAATGTGGCGGGAGCCATGACCCTGCTGCTGAGGGAGGCGATCGGACCGAACCTCGTTCAGACGCTCGAGGGGACCCCGGCCTTCGTCCACGGCGGGCCCTTCGCGAACATCGCCCACGGCTGCAATTCGCTCATGGCGACGCGGGCGGGGCTCGCTTTCGGCGACGTCGTGATCACGGAGGCCGGGTTCGGCTCGGACCTCGGGGCCGAGAAGTTTTTCGACATCAAGTGCCGGACGGGCAGACTGAACCCGGAGGCCACCGTGCTCGTGGCCACGATCCGCGCCCTCAAGCTGCACGGCGGCGGCGACCGCACCGCGCTCTCGACGCCGGATCCCGACGCCGTTCGCGGCGGGCTCGCGAACCTCGGCGCGCATGTGGAGAACATCCGCGGCTTCGGCATCGAGCCGGTGGTGGCGATCAACGTGTTCGCGACGGACTCCGACGAGGAGATCGCGGCGGTGGCCGAGGCGTGCGAGGATCTGGGCGCGCCCTGGGCCCGCTCCGATGGCCATGCGCTGGGCGGCGCCGGCTGCGAGGACCTGGCCCGCGCGGTGCTGGCGGCGCTCGACGAGGGGGCGGCCGCCTTCCAGCCGAAATACGACGCGACGGCCTCGATCCGGGACAAGATCGAGGCGATCGCGCGGAAGGTGTACGGAGCGGATGGGGTCGACTACGCGGCGCGCGCCTCGAAGGACATCCGGCAACTCGAGGCGGCCGGGCTCGGGGACACGCCGGTCTGCGTCGCGAAGACGCCGAACAGCCTTAGCGACGACCCGGCGCGCCTGGGGCGGCCGACCGGCTTCCGCATCACGGTTCAGGACGTGCGTCCCTCGGCGGGGGCGGGCTTCGTCGTGGCCAGAGCCGGCACCGTCATGACGATGCCGGGGCTCCCGCGCGTGCCCGCCGCCGAGGGGATCCGGATCGTCGACGACGGGAGCGTGGTCGGGCTCTTCTGAGCCGCCTGAAACGCCCTGGACGATGATCGAGATCGATCTTTCCGCCGGCGCCCACACGGAGGGCGTGGAGCGCCGGCTCCGGGAATGGGCCGCCGGGGACGCGGTGGCGCGGCTCTGGCGGCGGGATCCGACGCTGTGGAGCGCGGACCCGGACACGCCCGAACTGGCCGACCGGCTCGGCTGGCTGGACCTTCCGGAGACGTCTCCCGCGGGGCTCGGCCCGCTCGAGGAGTTGCGCGCGGGCGTGCCCTTCTGGTTCACCGACCTCGTGCTGCTCGGCATGGGCGGCTCGAGTCTCGCGCCCGAAGTGATCGCGCGCACGATGCCGGGCGAGGGGCTGCCGCTCACGCTCGTCGACACCACGCACCCCGGGGCGCTCCGCGACCTGGAGTGGCTGCGCCCGGCGAACACGATCTTCGTCGTCTCCAGCAAGTCGGGCACGACCGTCGAGACGCTCTCACTCTTCCGCCACTTCTGGTCGCGGACCGGGGAAGTCGTGGAAGACCCCGGGGCGCACTTCATCGCGATCACGGACCCCGGATCTCCCCTCGCTGAACTTGGCCGCGAGCGGGGATTCCGCGCCGTGTTCGAGGCACCCACCGACGTGGGGGGCCGCTTCTCGGCCCTCAGCCCCTTCGGTCTGGCGCCGGCGGCGCTCGCCGGGGCCGACGTCGCCGCACTTCTCGCGGAGGCCGCCGAGGCCGCCGACAGTTGCCAGGACGAGGCCCGCCACAACCCGGGCCTCCTCCTCGGGGCGGCGCTGGGGGAACTCGCGCTCGCGGGGCGCGACAAGGTCACCTTCCTCGCGGCGTCCGACTGGGAGGCGTTTCCGGACTGGGCGGAGCAACTCCTCGCCGAGAGCACCGGCAAGGAGGGCCGAGGCATCGTCCCGGTCGTCGCCGAGCCGCCGCGCCCGCCGGACGAGTACGGCGAGGACCGGATCTTCGTCGGCCTGCTTCTCGATGGGGACGCGGCGCGCGAAGCGGAGCAGTGGGGAGAAGCCGACGAGACGCCGGGCGTCCTCGACGCGCTCGAGGCGGCCGGCCACCCGACGCTGCGCATACGGCTTGAACGGCCCGAGGAACTCGGCGCGCTCTTCTTCGTCTGGGAGGTGGGCGTGGCCATGGCCGGAGCCGCCCTCGGCATCCATCCCTTCAACCAGCCGGACGTGCAGCTCGCCAAGCGCCTCGCCCGTCGCGCGATGGCCGGCGAAGGCGCACCCGCTGGCAACTCGGTGGACGCGGACGAGATCGACCTCGTCTGGGAGTTGCCGCAATTCGGACACGCCCCGCCCCGCACGCCAGTGGCGCCGGACGTGGATGGCATGCGCGAGCGGCTGGAGGACTTCCTGTCCGCGGTGGCCTCGACGGACTACATCGCCGTGCAGGCCTTCCTCGCGGGTGGAGAGGAGGAGGAGGGGCTGCTCGGGATGCTGCGCGCGGCCCTCGCCGCAGCCACGGGGGCAACGACCACACTGGGCCATGGCCCGCGCTTCCTGCATTCGACCGGACAGCTGCACAAGGGGGGCACGGACAACGGCGTCTTCCTGCAACTCGTCGACGACGCCGGCGAACACCTCCACGTCCCCGAGACGGAGTTCACCTTCCGCCAGCTGATCCGGGCGCAGGCGCTGGGGGACCTGGAGGCCCTCGGCCAATGCGAACGCCGGGCGCTACGGGTCCGCGTAGGCGGCCCCGAAGGCCTCGGCCTGCGCCGCCTCATCCAACTCGTCGAGGAGTCCGCCTAGGACGCAGCGGGTCGGCCTGGTACGCCGCGGCTCCGCGGTGGGGTCAGGCGAGCGGCATCTCGGTCTGGTCGTGCGAGCGGAGAAGGTCGGTTCGGCCCTCGATGTCGAGGAGGGCGCGCTTGTAGCGGAGTCCGCCGGTGTATCCGCCGAGCGTGCGGTCGGTGCGGACGACCCGGTGACAGGGCACGATGATCGGTACCGGGTTGCGGCCGAGCGCGTTGCCCACCGCGCGTGAGGCCTTCGGGCGGCCGATGCGCCGGGCGATCTCCGTGTACGTCACGGTCTCGCCGAACTCGAGGCCGGATGCGGCGTCCAGCACGGCCCGCTGGAAGTCGCCCAGTTCCGTGAGATCGACGAGGAGATCGAAGCCAGGGCGCCGGCGGCCGAAGTATTCGGTCAGTTGCGCTTCCGCGGGGGCGAGTCGGTCGGCATCGCGCACCACGGGGATCGCCGGATACCGGTGCTCGAGCCCGGCGACGAACGCGTCGTCGCTCTCGTCCTGCCACGAGAGCGCGACCAGGCCACCCGTGCTCGCCGCGACGCGCATGGCGCCAAAGGGCGAACCGAAGCGGCGCCAGCGGATGACCGGGCCGTCCCGAAGGTCTTCCGCGCAGAGATCCAGAATCCGGTATTCCACCGCGCGCTCCCGACAGGCGGGGCACGCCGCCATGCGTTCGGCGAGCTCCTGGGCGGCGTCCGCATCCGGGTCGCCCAGGACCCAGGCGAGTACGTCTTCTTCGTGACAGGTCGTGCAATGTCGCGTCATATCGGCCCCTCCTCGCGCCACACCTCGGCGAGGTCGCGGCGCAGCTTCTTCATCCCCTGGTAGACGTTGGCTCTCGCGGCTTCGGGGGATGCCCCCATCCGGCCGGCGATCGTCGCGTAATCCAACTGCTCGATCCAGCGGAGCCAGACGGCGTCCCGCTGCCGCCGGGGGAGTGCCGCGACACCCTTCCGGACGCGCGCCGCGGCGGCTTCGGAGAGCCGAGCGCCGGCGGCATCGGTCGAGGCCGGGGACGCGGACCTCACCTCGTCCGCGTGCGCCATGAGCAACTCCGAGCGCCGGCGGCGCGTGGCCAGGCGGTCGAGCGCCCGCCGGGTCGCGACGCGATACAGCCATGCGCGGATGTTCACGGCATCTCCGGCCTCGGGCCGCGCGCGGAGCGCCGTCACCCACAGGTCCTGCACGACGTCCCGGGCCTCGTCCGCGTTACCGAGCATCGCGGCCACATGGCGCTGCAATTCAGGGCCGTATCGCTCGGACCAGCCCCTCACCCCGCGCTCGGACTCCGTCCGTGTGGTCATGCGCCTCGGCTCCGCCTTTCTCCGCCCGCCAACGCTCGTTCTCGCCCCCTACAACGTATCGCCGCGGAAACCGTGAAAACGGGACGCGCCGGAACTGGCCGCGCAAGCGCGTGAATCGTACCGTGTGGACCCGCGGCCCACCCGGGTCTGAAGAGCACAGCGGCGGCGGGCGCGCCGTCGAACATCCCAGCGGCAGAACCGAGGCTCTCTTGAAATCAGCACATATCGGAACCCTATCGTCCCCTACCTGCATCGCGGTCTCCCTCGCGGCCGCATTCCTCGCGACGGCCTGCGCCGGTAACGCCGGAGGGGAAGCCGAGGCCGCGACCAACGAAAACGGCGAGGAGAGCGGCGCGGAGAACGCCGCCGTGAGCCGCGACCCGCTCCCGGAAGAGCGGCGCTTCGCCAGCCTGACTCAACTCACCTTCGAGGGGGAGAACGCCGAGGCCTACTACTCTTCGGACGGACAGCGGCTGATCTTCCAGCGCCGCCACGAGGGCGAGTACGAGTGCGACCAGATCTTCACCATCGGGGTCGAGGGCGGTGAGCCGAATCTCGTCTCGACGGGCCTCGGGCGGACCACCTGCTCCTACTTCTTCCCGGACGACTCGCGGATCATCTACAGCTCCACGCATCACGTGGCGCCCGAGTGTCCTCCGCCACCGGACATGCGGCGCGGGTACGTGTGGCCGCTCCACGACTTCGACATCTACACGGCGAACCCGGACGGTTCCGACGTCCAGCCGATCTTCTCGAGTCCCGGCTACGACGCGGAGGCGACCCTCTCTCCGGACGGGTCGCGGGTCGTCTTCACCTCCACGCGCGACGGAGACCTGGACATCTACACGATGAATCCCGACGGCTCCGACGTCCGGCAGCTCACAAACGAACCCGGATACGATGGCGGACCCTTCTTCTCCCCGGACGGATCGAAGATCGTCTACCGGGCGAGGTACCCCGAGAGTGAAGAGGAACTCGCGGACTACCAGGCGCTCCTGGCCGACGGGCTCGTCCGGCCCGGCGTGCTCGACATCTACGTGATGGATGTGGACGGCTCGAACCGGGTGCGTCTCACGGACAACGAGGCCGCGAACTTCGCCCCCTTCTTCCACCCGAGCGGCGAGAAGGTGATCTTCGCCTCGAACCTGCACGAGGACGATCCCCGCAGCCGCAATTTCGACCTCTTCCTCGTGAACCTGGACGGCACAGGGCTGGAGCAGGTGACGTTCAGCGAGGATTTCGAGAGTTTCCCCATGTTCAGCCCGGACGGCCGTTATCTCGTGTTCGGGTCGAACCGGCACGGATCCCACCTGGGCAACACGAACATCTTCATCGCCGAGTGGATCGACGATCTGCCCTGATGCGTTGACTGCGTTGACGCGGCCCGCGCCCGGAGCTGCCAGTGACGGACTTCGCCCGCGGACCGTCTAGTCCCTGAAGACAGTCCCGGCGGCGAACCGGCCGCCGGGGGCGGGGATCGGAAGACACGGGAGCTTGGGATGCGGTTCGCAAATGCGACAGAAGACTCCGGAGCGCCCCGGCGGTTGCGGGGCCGGCGGCGGGTGTGGGCGGTCGGGGTGGCGTGGGGCCTCTCGTTCGCCGTGCCCCCGGTCTCCGCCCAGGAGGCGGAGACCCCGATCGACTACGACGCCGCGATCGCGCAGAGCGGGATCGAGGGCAGCTACGGATACCTGCGCGCGCTGGACGGGTCAGCGACGCTCATTCAGGGAGACACCCGGGAGCGCGTCCAGCTCGCGGTGAACGAACCCATTCTCGCCGGCGACCGGATCTTCGCGTCCGGTGAATCGCGCATCGAGATCTCGCTCGCCGATGGGAACCTTGTCCGGATCGGGGACCGGGCGGAGCTTCTCTTCCGCGCGCTCGCCAACTCCGCGGACACAAGCGATCCCGCTTCCATCCTCGAACTCGCGCGCGGGCGGCTTCAACTCGTGGTGGCCGCGAACCCAGCGGGCTCCGAGTGGCCCTCCATCATCACACCGAACGCGACGATCCGGCCGCGGGGAGCCGGCTCCTTCCTGATCGTCGTCGACGACGAACGCCGCAGCGAGGTCGTCGTGCGCGAGGGGGTGGCGGAAGTCACGACCGGGACGGAACTCGCCGAGGTTCGCCGCGGAGAGAGCCTCCTCGTCGAGGGTGCGCGGGGCGACCGGCTCCGCTTCGCGGCGGCCCCGGGTCTCGATCGCCTGGAGGCGTGGGGCCAGGGGCTCGGCGACTACGCGGGCGGGGAGTATACGGCGCATGTGGAGCCGGATCTCCACTACGCCGCGTCTTCGCTCGAGGGACACGGGTCGTGGGTCGACGTGGGAGCAGGTGTCGCCTGGCGTCCGCGCGTGTCCACGGGCTGGGCGCCGTACCGGCACGGGCGCTGGCGACACACACCCAGCGGGATGTTCTGGGTCTCGTACGAACCGTGGGGCTGGGTGCCCTACCACTACGGGTACTGGGATCTCGATCCCGACTGGGGCTGGATCTGGTTCCCGGGACAGCGTTTCGCCGTCGCGCACGTGTACTGGTACTGGGGCCCGAGCTACGCGGGCTGGATTCCCTCGGGCTACTACTGGCGCCACTACCGGAACTACTACGGGAGCGACTGGGGCTTCCACTTCGGGGTCTACGGACACATCGGGGGCGGCTTCGGGCGCTATCGGCACTGGACCTTCCTGCCGCACGGCCGCCTCGGACACCGGCGACAGCACTTCTACTCGGTGGGCGGTTCGAACTTCGGGCGCGGACGGAAGGCGGTTGAGCGCGGCGTGCTGCTGACGGACTCCCGCCTGCTCGGGCGCCAGGCGCAGCGGAGACCCGCGCAAACGCTGGCGAGCTTGCGGCGCGCGGTGTCGCGTGACGGGAGAACGGCCGTCAATGCGGACGGCTTCATCGATCGCGGCGCGGGTCTGCCGCGGGAGGTCGAACGCGTCGTGCTGCGAGGGCGCGATGGGCGGTCGGCCCGCCCGCGCGACGCGACCGCCGGGGCGACGAGCGGCAACTCGCGAACGGCCGGCTCAGCGCCGGTCCGCGTGACCAGGCGGTCGCCGGAGGCCGGTACGTTGCGGCTGGAGCGGTCCGGCGTTCAGGGGACGACGCGGTCCGGCGTGCAGGGGACGACGCGGTCCGGCGTGCAGGGGACGACGCGGACCGGTGTGCAGCGGGCGACGCAGCGGTCCGGCGTGCAACGGGCGACGCCGCCCGCGGCCGGGACCGGCGCCCGCCCGGCGATCCGGCGGCCCACGGCGCGGGATGCACCCGACGCCGCGAGACGCCCCGCCGTGCGACCCACGACGCGGACAGGCTCCGGTGGCGTGCAGCGCGCGAACCCGCGGACAGCGCGGGAGTCGCCGGCCGTTCGGCGGACGGGAGGTACGACGACGAGACCCGCGACTCGGCCATCCGCCCCGCGGTCATCGCGGCCGGCGGTGCGCCCCCCCGGCCCCTCGAGGTCGAGCGGCACTGTCAGCCGATCCAGTGGAGGGTCTCGATCCGGAGGCGCGGTCAGACGCTCCGGCGGCAGTTCCCGATCCGGGGGCACGGTCAGACGCTCCGGCGGCAGTTCCCGATCCGGGGGCGCGGTCAGACGCTCCGGCGGCAGTTCCCGGTCCGGGGGCACGGTCAGACGCTCCGGCGGCAGTTCCCGGTCCGGGGGCACGGTCAGACGCTCCGGCGGCAGTTCTCGGTCCGGGGGCGCGGTCCGCCGCTCCGGCGGCAGCTCCCGATCCGGAGGGGCGGTTCGCCGGTCGGGCGGCTAGCAGGAGCTTGACGGGCCGAGATCAGGGGTCCGGCCACACGGTCGGATCCCGCTCCATCTCCGGCTCCGGTTCGACGCCGAGCGCCTCGACCATGCGCACGTAGTAGTTGAAGAAGCCGACGACCTCCGTCGCGGTCAGAATCTGCGCGTCGGTCCAGCCGACCTCCCGCAGCCCGTCGATGTCCCGCAGCGCCGTGGAGGTCGGCTCGCGCGTGATCGCCACCGCGTAGTCCATCAGCCGGCGCGTCTTCGCGTCGAGCCCCGCCGTCCGATAGTCGATCCGGATCGCGCGGGCCAGCTCATCGTCCCCGGTGGCCTGACGGAGATCCTCTCCGTGCGCCTCCGTTCAGTAGAAGCAGTCGAGTTCGCGCGAGGTCACGGTCGCGAGCATCTCCCGCACGTCCCACCCCAGCGGTCCCGGCGCCAGCATCAACGCTTCGTAGAGCCGGATCGAGGCACGCATGACGGGCGGGTTCAGGCTCTGGATGCCGATCACGTTGAACACGCGCCCCGCGCGGCGGACGGCCTTTTCGTACTCGCGGGCGAGGAGCCCGTCCGCTTCGTCGGGAGCTACCGTCTCGATATGCGGCATTTTGCCTCCTGCAGGCGACGGATCCGGGGTTCAGAACCAGCTCGTCGGCGGGCACCCGCTCTTCAGCGTACGAGGAAGCCGTCCCGCCACGGATCCTCCGGATCGACGAGGAACTCGTGGCGGCCCGTAACCCAGGCCCGGCCGCCGACCTCCGGCACGACGGCCGCGTGGCCGCCGACTGTCGTCGTGTCGACGACGCGGCCGCTGAACCGGCCGCCGATGATGCTCTCGACGATGATCTCCGAATCGCCGGAGTACTCCCCGCGCGCGTGAAGGATGGCGAGGCGGCCGCTCACGGCGGTCCCGGTCGGACTTCGGTCGAGTTCCCCGTCCGCGAAGATGCAGACGTGCCGCGAGTGGTGCGCGGCGTCGGCCGGCGCACCGGTGAACACCGTGCCGTAGAGAAACCCGAGATCGGGATCGTCCGGATGCGCGATGTGACCCCCGGCGGACGAGGACACCGCCCGCGTGATCCGGCGCCCCGCGTCGATGAGGTCGGCGCCGCCGCCCGGGGTGAGCGAGAGCCCGAGCGCGTCCGCATCCACGTAGGCGTAGAAGGCCCCCCCGAAGGCGAGGTCGTATGACACCGTACCCAGCCCCTCGACCTCCACGGCCCGCCCCAGCGCGGGCGCGAAGGACGGCACGTTGAGGAACCGGACCTCGCGGACCCGCTCGCGATCCAGGATGGCGGTGGCGCGCACGAGCCCGGCGGGCGTGTCGATCGTCACGGGCCGCTCCCTGCCCGACCCGTCGACCCAGCCGGCTTCGACGGCGATCTTCGCCACGCCGATGATCCCGTGACCGCACATCGTCGAGTAGCCCTCGTTGTGCATGAACAGGACGGAGAAGTCCGATCCGGGCCGCACGGGAGGCATCACGAGGCAGCCGTACATGTCGGCGTGCCCCCGCGGCTCCCACATCAGCGCGCGGCGGAGCTCGTCGTGTTCCGCCCGCGCGACGCGCCGCCGGGCGAGGACCGTGTCTCCCTCCAGCTCCGGGAAACCCGCCACGATGACGCGCAGCGGCTCTCCCTCGGTGTGGGCGTCGATCGTCTCGATGCGAAGCCAGTGTTCGGGCGCGGTCCAGGTCATGTGAACTCCTCGGTGAAGCAGTGGCCCCCGTCGACGGGATCGTCGTATGCTGGCGTCGCTGATCTTACGCCCCGCCGCCGAAGTCCGCTTCGGTGGCGGCTCGCCGCGCCGCACGATGATCATCGCCAAGGGAGAAGGCATGAGACCGAGGGCTGTCGCCGCCGAACTCGTGGGCACGTTCGCGCTCGCACTTTCCGCCGTGATCTCCGTCAACAACCCCGGTTTTCCTGTCCCGGCGCCGGCGATGGCCGGACTCACGCTTGGGGTCCTGGTTCACCTTCTCGGGCCTGTCTCGGGCTGCCTGCTCAACCCGGCGGTCACGATCGCCATCTGGTCAATCGGGAAGATCGAGGCGAAGGACGCCGGCCCGTTCATCGCGGCGCAGTTTGCGGGGGCCGGATTGGCCCTCGCCCTCGGAAGCGTCCTGTTCGCAGATCCGGTCCCGCTCCCCGTGGACGCGTCCGCCGGCACCGGCGTGGCCGAGATGCTGGGGGCTGCCCTCCTCGCCTTCGCGATCGGAGCCGTCTTCCTGGACCGCATCCCCGACCGGCTGACCGGCGCCGTCATCGGCGCGGCGCTCGTCGTGGGAATCTCGTGGGCCGCCCACGGATCGAACGGTGTTCTCAACCCGGCAGTCGCCCTCGGGATCGGGTCTTTCTCGCTCGCCTACGTTTGGGGGCCCGTCGTCGGCGCCCTGATCGGCGCACACCTGTCCCGGTACGTGTGTGACCCGGGCGGCCGGACGACACGCGTCGACGGCTAGCGGTCGGAGAGGTCTTCGCCCTCGGGCGGGTCCGGTGCCTCGCCATCCGCGAGACCTCGGTAGAAGGTGAGCCCGTTCATGTCGAGGTCGTAGAAGGCGAATTCGCGCGTGCCCCAGGGCGTCCGCCGCAGGGCCGTGCGCTCGTGGAAGACCCCCTGTTCGCGGTATTCGTCGAACAGGTCCTCGACCGCGGGCACGACGAAGCGAAGCATGGGCCGCTCTACGCGGGACCACTCCTCCGCATCGTGCCACTGGATGTGCAACTCGATCCCGTCCCGTCTCACGCCGGCGTACCCCGGATCGCGCGTCGAATCGGCGAAGGCGAGTTCGAAGCCGAGCCGTCCGACGTAGAAACCGATCGCCGCGGCGACATCCCGCGACGGAAGCACGGGCTGCACGGCCTCGAGGCGGGCCGCCCTCTCCCCGGCCGCTATCGGTAGTTCTCCATCAGGGCGTCCAGCGCCTCCGCTCCCGGGCACAGCTCCTCGAAGGGGAAGTTCCACAGCGGCCGGTCGACCGTCCCCAGCACGTCGTGCAGATCCCTCGACTCCGGGTCCACGTAGAGGAGACCGGTCGGAACCTCGCCCGCGTTCTGGCGTTCGCGCAGGTAGCCGTACACGGCGTCCCTGTCGGTCGCGTCGTAGTCGCCCTCCACCTGCCGGAACCGGATCACGCTGCCGTCGTGCATGCGGACGTCGCGCACATCGGCGGACCCTATGTCGGCCGTGATTTCATCCGCCGGGGGGACGAAGTCCTTCGGAGCCACGAACGCGGCCTCGACCGCCTCGCGGAAGTGCTCGCGCGTGTAGGCGTAGCTCTTCGTCGACCCCACATGGTCGTTGAAGGTCACGCACGGAGAGATGACATCGACGAGCGCCAGACCCGGGTGCCGGATGCCCGCCTTGATGATGGGGACGAGCTGGTTCTTGTCGCCGGAGAAGCCGCGGGCCACGAAGGTCGCGCCGATCGAGAGTCCGAGCAGAACCGGATCGATGGGGGGCTGTTCGTTCGGGACGCCCCGCTTCGACTTCGAGCCCATGTCGGCCGAGGCCGAGAACTGGCCCTTCGTCAGGCCGTACACCCCGTTGTTCTCGATGATGTAGAGGAGATTGAGATTGCGCCGCACCGCGTGGCAGAGTTGCCCGAGTCCGATCGAGAGCGAGTCCCCGTCTCCGGAGACGCCGATATAGACGAGGTCGCGGTTCGCGGCGTTCGCCCCGCTCGCCACCGACGGCATCCGCCCGTGCACGCTGTTGAAGCCGTGGCTTTCGGACATGAAGTAGGCGGTCGTCTTCGACGAGCAGCCGATCCCGCTCATCTTGGCCGCCCGATGGGTCGGGATCGCGAGTTCCCACGCCGCCTCGATCAGCGCCGCGGTGACGGAATCGTGGCCGCACCCCGCGCACAGCGTGGACATCACGCCCTCGTAGTCGCGGCGCGTGAGCCCCAGTTCGTTCTTCTCCAGACTCGGATGAAAGACCCGCGGCTTGGCGATGTACGTCATGCACCCACTCCTTCGGCGGTCTCCGCCGCGACGCCGAGGCGATCCTTCACGCCCGCGATGACGTGGCGTGCGCTCAGCGGGAGCCCTCCGTAGCGGAGGACCGAGGTCAGCCGTTCCTTCGAGGCCGGCGTCTCCAGCGTGAGGAGCGACTTCAACTGCGCGTCCCGGTTCTGTTCGATGACGATGTTGAGGTCGTGGGCCTCGATGAAGCGTCCGACCTCGGCCGCGAAGGGAAACCCCCGGATCCGCATGTAGTCGAGGCGGAGCCCGTCCTCCGCCTCCATGCGCTCGATGGCCTCGCGCACCGCGCCGTCGCAGGCGCCCAGCGTGATGAGTCCGTACCGCGCGTCCGGCCGCGAGCGGATCTCCGGGGGAGGCACCGCCTCCGCCGCACGGTCGATCTTCTCGGCGATGCGGTCGATGACCTCCTGGTATTCGTCCGGGTCCTCCGTGTACTTGCCGTATTTCGTGTGGCCGGAGCCGCGCGTGAAGTAGGCGCCCTTCGGATCCTCCCCCGGAATCGTACGATACGGGATCCCGTCACCGTCCACGTCCAGGTACCGGTAGAAGGTCTCGACTTCCGCGAGCGCCTCCGCGTCGAGCACCTTGCCGCGATCCGGACTGTACCCGTCGTCCCACCGGAAGCGGGGCACGACCCAGTCGTTCATCCCGATGTCGAGGTCGGAGAGCACGAATACGGGCGTCTGGAAGCGTTCCGCGAGATCGAACGCCTGCACGCTGAACTCGAAGCACTCCGCAGGATCCTTCGGGTAGAGGCAGAGGTGCTTCGTGTCGCCGTGCGAGGCGTAGGCGCAGAGGAGGATGTCGCCCTGCTGGGTGCGCGTCGGCATCCCGGTCGACGGGCCGACGCGCTCGACGTCGAAGAACACACAGGGGACTTCGGCGTAGTACGCGAGCCCGATGAACTCCGTCATGAGCGAGATGCCCGCCCCGCTCGTGGCCGTGAAGGCGCGGGCTCCGGCCCACCCCGCGCCGATCGCGATGCCGGCCGCCGCCAGTTCGTCCTCCGCCTGCAGGATCGCCGCCTTGCTCCGCCCTGTCTCCTCCTCCACGCGCAGACGCCGGCAATAGGCCGTGAAGGCGTCCACCAGCGACGTCGAGGGTGTGATCGGATACCAGGCCGCGACCGTCGCGCCCGCATAGACGCAACCGAGCGCCGCCGCCGTGTTCCCGTCGATCAGAATCGATTCCCGCGTGGCATCCATGCCCTCAAGCCGGATCGGCAGGGGGCACTCGAAGTTCTCGGCCGCATAGTCGTAGCCGAGCCGGATCGCCTTGAAGTTTGCATCGAGGAGATGACGCTTCCTCTCGCCGAAGGTCTCCTCGAGCAGTCCCCGGATCACATCCATGTCGATGTCGAGGAGGGCGGCGAGCGCGCCCGTGTAGGCGATGTTCTTCATCAGGATGCGCGTGCGCCCGCCGTCGAAGCTCTTCACGCACATCTCGGCCAGCGGGACGCCGAGGAACGTCACCTCGTCGCGCCGCAGCGTATCCGCCATGGGCCAGCTCGAGTCGTACAGCAGCCAGCCGCCGGGGACGAGTTCCTCGATGTCCTGGGCGTAGGTCTCCGGGTTCATCGCCACGATGAGGTCGAAGTCCGGCGTGCGCGCGACGTGGCCCGACCGGTTCACGCGGATCTCGTACCAGGTGGGAAGGCCCTGGATGTTCGAGGGGAAGACGTTCTTCCCGGACACCGGGACCCCCATCCGGAAGATCGACTGCATGATGAGGCCGTTGGCGCTCGCGGAGCCGGTGCCGTTCACGGTGCCGATCTTGAGCGCGAAGTCGTTCACGCGGTCCGTCTTCCTGTCGGCCTTCATGTCGGCTTCATGTCGGCCATTCCGTCAGGGAGCCACCGAAACGAAGCCGCCCGGCGCCATCTCCTCGATTCCCATCCCCGAGTAGGGATGGTCCGCGTCCTGTCCCGCGTACGGCTTGAGCAGGTCGAAGGTCCGCATGTCCCAGGCCGCCGTCGGACAGCGCTCCGCGCACAGCCCGCAGTGGATGCAGAGGTCCTCGTCCTTCACCATGACGCGCGCCGTCTGCGGCAGCGCCTCGGAGACGTAGATGTCCTGCTCCGTGTTCTCGGCGGGCGCCAGCAGCCGCGTGCGGAGATCCGCTTCTTCCCCGTTGTGCGTGATCGTGAGACAACTGAGGGGACAGATGTCGATGCAGGCGTCGCACTCGATGCACAGGCTCCCCGTGAAGTGCGTCTGAATGTCGCAGTTCAGGCAGCGCTCGACCTCGGTCAGCGTCTGCTCGAGGTCGAACCCCTCCTCGACTTCCGTCTCGATGCTCTGGAGGCGCTGCTCCAGGCGGACGTGCCGCATCTTCCGCCGGGCCGCGTACTCGTAGTCGTTCGAGTAGCTCCACTCGTGGAGCCCCATCTTGGCGCTCACGAGGTTCATGTGCTCGGGCGGACGCTTGCGGATGTCCTCGCCGCTGCAGTAGGCGTGGATGGAGATCGCCGCCTGATGCCCGTGCTCGGCCGCCCAGATGATGTTCTCGGGGCCCCACGCCGCGTCGCCGCCGAAGAAGACGCCCTCGCGCGTCGACATGAACGTCGTGCGGTCAACGACCGCTTCTCGCCACTTGTTGAACTCGATCCCCGCATCGTCCTCGATCCAGGGGAAGGCGGTCTCCTGCCCGATGGCGAGGATGACGGCCTCCGCCGGGAAGAACGCTTCGTCGAGCTTCGTCGCGACGAGCCGTCCCTGGTCGTTCTCGTGCCACTCCACGATGTCGAAGTTCATCCCCCTGAGGACGCCGTCCTCGACGACGAACTCCGTGGGCGAGTGGTTCTCGACGATGTCGACGAGTTCTTCTTCTGCGTCCTCCAGCTCCCAGGGGGAGGCCTTGAAGTACGGCTTCGACTTGCGGGCCATGACCTTGACGTTCGTTCCGCCGATCCGCTTCGAGGTGCGGCAGCAGTCCATCGCGGTGTTCCCGACCCCGATGACGAGCACGTTCTCCTCGATCGAGTTCGTGTGCCCGAAGGCGACGGATTCCAGCCAGTCGATGCCGATGTAGATGTGGTCCGTGTCGTACCGGCCCGGGAGGCGCAGTTCCTTGCCGCGCGGCGCGCCGGAACCGACGAAGACGGCGTCGAACTCCTGCTCCAGCAGCCACTTCATGCTTTCGACGGGCGCGTTGTAGCGAATGTCCACGCCCATGTCGAGGATGTAGTCGATCTCCTCCCACAGCACCTCGGGGGGCAGGCGGAACTGTGGAATGTTCGTCCACATGAGGCCGCCGGGCCGGTCGTTCTTCTCGAAGATCGTGACCTCGTAGCCGAGGGGCATGAGGTCGCGGGCGACGGTCAGCGACGCGGGGCCCGAGCCCACGCAGGCGATCCTCTTCCCGTTCTTCTGCTTCGGGATCTCCGGGAAGCGGGGCGTGATGTCGCCCCTGAGGTCGGCGGCGACGCGCTTGAGGCGACAGATCGCGACCGGCTTCTCCTCGACTCTCACGCGCCGGCATGCGGGCTCGCAGGGGCGGTCGCACGTCCGGCCGAGGATGCCCGGAAAGACGTTCGACTCCCAGTTGAGCATGTAGGCGTCGTCGTACCGTTCCTGGGCGATGAGCCGGATGTAGCCCGGTACGTTGGTGTGGGCCGGGCAGGCCCACTGGCAATCCACGACTTTGTGGTAGTAGTCGGGATTCTCGACGTTCGTTGGCTCCACCGTCTCTCCTCGGGCCGACCCCGCCCGACAGGCCCCACGGCTCCCCGAACCGTGAGTCGCTTGGTGAGATAACCGCCCGCAATCCTAGGGGACGAGGGGAGTTGTCGCCAGTTTTTCGGGTGCCGGCGGCCAGCTCGTTGCTGCGGCGGCCGGAGCCGCGGAAGTTGAGCCGATGGAAAAACAACCCGTGCACACCGTGGCCGGCGGGGCTCACCTCTTCCGACGAGATACGGCGGCCAAGCTCGGACGGATCGCCGGACGCTACCTGGACCGGTACGCGCCGGACCCGGCCGCTCTGCGGGAGGCCCTCGGAAATCGCCTTCCCCCCGGGACCGCGGAAGCGGTGCGCCGGCGAGTGCGCGCCAAGCTCGAGCGGGAGCCGGTCGAGTGCTTTCTGATCGACTTCGAGGATGGATTCGGCGTCCGGTCCGAGGCGGAGGAAGATGAGGCGGCGGCCACGGCGGCAAGGGAGGTCGCGGCGGGGGCCGTGGCCGACAGTCTCCCGCCCTCGCTTGGCATCCGCATCAAGTCGCTGGATGAGATCACCGGCGGACGGGCGTTGCGCACGCTCGAACTCTTCCTTGCCGCGTTCGCGCGAACCGGGCGCGACCTGCCGGACGGGTTCACGGTGCTCCTTCCCAAGATCATCGCGGCCGGGCAGGTGGAACGGCTCTCGGAGACGCTGAGTCGGCTCGAGACGACGCTCGGCCTGCCGGAGGAGCGTGTGGCGATCGACCTCATGATCGAGACGCCGCAGTCGCTCGTGGCGCCGGATGGACGGATCGCCGTGCCGGAGCTTGTCGCGGCGGCGGGCGGGCGGTGCCGCACCGTGCATCTCGGAGCGTACGACCTCACGGGCGCCGTGGCGGTCGCGGCGGAGGACCAGACGCTGGGGCACCCGCTGTGCGACGTGGCGAGGCAGCTCCTCCAGCTCTCGCTCGCCGGGACCGGTGTCCAGCTTTCGGATGGGGCGACGAATGTGCTGCCCGTCGAACCGCATCGCGGAGAGACGGCGCTCTCGCCGGCCGAGCGGGTGGAGAACCTGGCGGTCGTACACGGCGCATGGCGCCTGCACTACTCCGATGTTCGGCGGTCTCTGAGCCAGGGGTTCTACCAGGGCTGGGACCTCCACCCCGCACAGCTCGTCTCCCGCTACGCGGCCGTATTCTCGTTCTTTCTCGAGGGTCTGGACGCGGCGGCGAGCCGGCTCGACCGGTTCGTGACCGCTGCGGGGCAGGCCGTCCTCACGGGGTCGGTGTTCGACGACGAAGCCTCGGGCCAGGGCCTTCTGAACTTCTTCCTCCGAGGGCTCGCCAGCGGCGCCCTGACGGCGGAGGAGGCGGCCCGCTCCGGTCTCACCGCCGAGGAACTCGAAACCCGGTCGTTCCGCGCGATCCTCGAGCGGCGCCGCGGGTGATCGCGGCCTGGATCGACGGCGGCAGGGTCCGCGTACGCGACGACCTCCCGCGGCCCCCTCTCGAGCCCGGAGAGGCCATCATCAGGGTCTCGATGGCGGGAATCTGCGGGACGGACCTGGAGTTGCTGCGTGGATACCGCGGCTTCTCGGGGATTCCGGGGCACGAGTTCGTCGGACGCGTCGAGGAGGGGCCGCGCGAGTGGGTCGGGGCGCGGGTCGTGGCGGAGATCAACGTCACCTGCCGCTCGCGACATGCCGAGCCGCTCTGCCGCAGTTGCGCGGACGGCCGGCCGACGCATTGCCTTCGCCGCGAGGCGATCGGCATCTACGGGCGTGATGGCGCGTTCGCCGAATGGCTGCGGGCGCCGGTCTCGAACCTGCACCGCGTGCCGCAGGCGCTTCCGGACGAGGTTGCCGTGTTCGCAGAACCGGTTGCGGCTGCCTGCCGCGTCCTGCGGCAGGTCGAGCGCGAGATCGAGCACGGTCGCGTGACCCGGGCGCTCGTCGTGGGTGCGGGCCGGCTGGGGCAACTCGTGGCGCGGGCGCTGGCGATTCGGTTGCCGGGGCTGAAGGTCGCCGGGCGGTCGGAGCGCAACCTGGCGCGGGCTCGCGCGGCCGGGCTCGCCGCCGGGCCGGTCACCGCCGTGGAGGAAGCGGCCTACGATCTCGTCGTCGAATGTAGCGGTGCAGGGGCGGGCTTCGCCGTCGCCCGCCGGGCCGTTCGGCCACGCGGAACAGTAATTCTCAAGAGCACGCACACAAACGAGTTATCCATCGACATCTCATCCGTTGTGGTAGATGAGATACGACTGCTCGGGTCCCGGTGCGGGCCCTTCGAGGACGCCCTGGCGGCGCTGGAGCGCGGAGACTTCGAGGTGCGCGATCTGATCGACGACCGGCTGCCGCTCTCCGCCGCCCCGGAGGCATTCAGCCGGGCGGCGGAGCCGGGTGTCGCGAAGGTGCTTCTCGTCCCCTGACCCCGGACGACGGCTTCAGTCGGAGAGTCGCACGGCGCGGACGCGTACGCCGCCGCCTTCGCCGGGGATCGTCCACGCGAACAGGAACTCGTCCCCCGTCCGCACCATGCGCGGGAACCCGCTCGAGCGCTCGCCGGCGGTCTCGGAGATCAGGAGCGGCGTCCCGAGCGACCCGTCCGGCTCGACCCGCCGGGCGAGGACACGCGGTGTGTCGTCGGAAGCCTCAAGCCATACCACAACGGCCGAGCCGTCGTCGAGTCGTTCGATATCCACGCGCCCGAGCGGCAGCCCCTCATCGACCCGGATTCGCGGGCCGAAGGTTGCGCCACCGTCATTCGAGAATGCGGTGTAAACCTGCGGCCTGCCGTCGACGCCGGTATACCAGGCCGAGGCCAGCGCCCCCTCGTCGCCGCTCAACTGCGGGCCGTTCACGGGACAGCCCGGGATGACCCAGCCGTCGGTCGACAGCGGAGCGGGCGCGGTCCAGCGCTCCCCCGCACCGCGCACCACAGCGATGTCGCGGACCTCGGATTCGCTCCGGTCGCGGTAGGCGGCCACGAGCCCTTCGCCCACGCGAACCAGTGCGGTCTGGCAGCACTCGCACGTACGGTCGTCGAGCAGCACCTCGGGGCCGAGATGGCCGTCCGGGGCGAGTGTGCGGAAGCGGACGGACATCGCCCCGCGCTCACCCCCTCCGCCTCCGGCGAGGTGCTCGCCGCCTACGGCCACGTGCTCGCCGCCTCCGGCATCGCCCGCCATGGCGCGGGCGTCGAGCCAGGTCAGCGCCGCGCCGTCACCCCACGGCACCATCGACACGAAGCCGTGCTCGGTCGGCGACGCGTCGTCGTGCGCGCGGAACGGCTCCGACCACGTCATGCCGTCATCCGCAGAGAGCGCCAACATGACATGGTAGGCGTAGGGCGCGTCGGCCACCTTCTCCAGCCAGTGAACGGCGAGCGTCCCGTCGCGCATCTCCACCGAGGACGGAAAGTCGGCCCAGTTCACGAACATGTCTTCCGACGCCCACACGGTTCGCGGCTCGGACCAGCCGTCCTCCCCGCGAATCGCCAGCCGCAAGGCGGGTACGCCCTCTTCGGGCTCGATCCACGTCAGGATCGCGCGGCCCCCGGCGCCGACCGACAGGTACGGCTCGCCGCTGGGCGTCGGCCGATCGAACTCGACGTGGCCCGCCTCCAGCGACACCCGTTCCGCCTCCCCGGCGCACCCTGAGAGGAGTACGGCAACGGCAAGCGAAGGCAATCTCATCAGAAGTCGCCGGCGACCTGGGGGGCGGACTCGACGCGGATCGTGAGGATGTCGATGTCGTGGTACTGCTGGTGGCGGATGGATGAGGCATAGTGCCGCAGCAGCCGCAGCGGAGTCTCCGCCTCGACGGGGACCCCGGCGGCCACTTCGCTGAGCAGCGCCAGCTGATCCTCGACGTTCTTCTCGTCCGTCGTCGCGATGAACTCGAGATCCGCGGCGGGGCCATCGCTGCTCGCGATGAGCAACAGGCTTCGGGCCTCGCCGGTCTCGGCTTCGGCCGCGGCTTCGACCGCGGCTTCGGCCTCCTGGCGGCCGAGGATCTGCATCGTCTCCTCGCCGACCGCGCGCAGACGCGTTTCCATCTCCTCGTCCCAGCCCTTGCGCGCCGCGAACTTCACCAGGAAGGCATCGACCTCCGACCACGTGTCGTCCGACAATCGCGTCTTGAGACGCGCCCGACGGCCTCCCGTGACCTCCGCGAAGATGGTGAGCAGGATCACCGTGATGCCGCCGACCGTCATGCCGTTGCCGAGGAATTCCTCCCAGGCCCCGACGATCTGCTCCGGGTAGATCCAGTCGAACTGGAAGACGATGCCGAGCCAGAACGCGACGCCGACCACGAGGCCGTTGCGGTAATCCAGCCCCTCCTGAAGCAGGATCTTCATCCCGAAGACGAAGATCAGCGCCACGACGACGATGAAATAGGCCGCCACGACGGGGCCGGGGATCGCGATGATGAGCGCGAGCAATTTCGGCAGGAAGGCGAACGCCGCGAAGACGACGCCGACGCACATCCCGATGGCGCGAGAGGTGACGCCGGTGAGTTCGGCGACGGCGATGCCCACGCCGTAGGTCGTGTTGGGGACGGTCCCCGCCAGACCGGAGAGGAGATTGCCCGCGCCGTCGGCGGCGATCGCGCCCTGGATGGAGCGGAAATCGATCGCGCGCGGCCGGCGCCAGGAGACGCGCTGAATCGCGATCGCATCGCCGAGCGTGTCCATGGCGCTCACGAGCGTCACCATGAGGAAGGAGGGCAAGAGAGCCCAGAACTCGGGGCGGAAGCTCAGGTCGAGACCGGGGTACGCCAGGTCCGGCAGGCCGATCCAGCGGGCTTCGTAGACGCTGGACATGTCGTAGATCCCGAACCCGAGGCCGGCGACGAGCGATCCGGCGACGATCCCGAGGGCCGGGGCCCACAGCCGAAGGGCGCCGGAGAACCGAAGCGGGACCAGGACCGTGACCGCCAGCGTCACGCCGGCCACGAGCGGACCCGCGGCGGTCGGGGCTCCGGCCGGGACTTCGGCGAGCTTCCGCAGGATCATCGGGGTCAGCGTCACCGGGATCAGGATCAGCACGGTGCCCGCCACGGTGGGCGTGAACACCCGGCGCAGGAGCGCCATCCGGGACGCAAGCAGGAACTGGACCAGCGACGAGGCGATGATCAACACCGCGAGCATGCCCGGCCCGCCCTGCTCGATGGCCGTGACGCTCACCGCGATGAAGGCGCTCGTACTCCCCATAATGAGGACGTAGCCGGCGCCGATCCGTCCCACGCTGCGCGCCTGGATCGCCGTCGTGATGCCGCTGATGACGAGCGCCGCGAACACCGCCCAGGACAGGTATTCGGCGCTGCCGCCCGCCACCGTGATCATGACCGTCGGCGTGAGCACGATGCTGGCGAGGCAGATGAGGGCGTACTGGACGCCGAGTCCGGCGGCCATGGGAAGCGGGGGACGCTCGTTGGGCTCGAAGCGTACGTCCTGCCGGGCGAGGCCGGGGCCGGAACCCGCCATCAGCCGCCCCCTCCCCCGGCCAGCGCTTCGGCGGGCGCTTCGGCGGGCGCGGCGGGGCGCCACCGTTCGGGGTGGGCCTCCAGCCGCTCCACGGCCTCCGCGAGGACTTCGAGCGCCAGGTCGATGGTGTCGAGGTGCGTCCGGAACGCGAGCACCGCCATTCGCAGCCAGAACGTCCCGTCGATCGTCGTCGAGGAGAGGAAGACCCTCCCATCGCGATGCGTCTCTTCCACGAGGGCCTGGTTGAACGCGTCGGCGTTACCCGACTTCGGCACCCAGCGGTAGGTCACGACCGAAAGCGGTGGTTCCGGCCCCACCTCGAACCCGAGCGCCCCGATCTCGCCGTGGAAGTACCGGGCGAGTTCCAGCTTCTCCTCGAGGCAGGCCCGAAAGGGGGCTTCTCCATACAGGAGGAGCGGCAGCCAGACCCGAAGCCCGCGAAAGTGCTTCGTGAGTTCAGGGGATACGGCGGCAGGCGAACGACCTCCCCACTCGGACTCGACGGTGTCCTGCAGGTAGCTCGCGTAGTAGGCGTGGGCATCCTGGAGAGCCTCGCCGTCGCGGATGAGCACGGCGCCAGTGCCATACGGCAGGAACATTCCCTTATGCGGATCGAGCACGAGCGAGTCCGCGCGCTCCATGCCGGCGAGCACAGGCCGGCAGCGGTCCACGAGAGCGAAAAAGCCCCCGTATGCCGCGTCGACGTGGAACCAGAGCCCTTCCCGCTCGCACACATCCGCGATGCGGTCCAGAGGATCGACCTGACCGGTATCCGCGGTACCGGCCGAGCCGAGGACGAGCCACGGCCGGAGGCCTCGTGCCCGGTCCTCCGCAACGAGCTCGGCGAGCGAGTCGGGACACAGGCGGAGATCCCCGTCACGGGATACCTCGCGCCGGACGGCCTCCGCGAGGCCGGCCACGCGGATCGCCTTGTGCAGGCAGTGGTGTGTGTGGGCGGAGGAGTAGACCACGGCCCGCTCGTAGTCGCGCGCCCGGAGCCCGGCCGCTTCCCGGGCCGTAACCACCGCGATAAGGCTGGCGATGGAACCTCCCGAGGCGAGGTTCCCGTCGGCCCCGGCGGGGAATCCGGCGAACGACGCCATCCAGTCGAGCATCAGATCCTCGATCTCGACCGCGCCCGGCCCGGTGAATCGAACGCCCGCGTATTCGTTCGTCACGGCGGCGAGATAGTCCCCCAGCGACGAGGCGTAGATGCCTCCGCCCGGGATGTAGCCGAGATGTCCGCCGTGCGAGGGTACGAGGCCGACGCCCGCCACGGATTCGTCGATCCGGTCGATGAGTCCGGCCAGGGGCTGCGGCCCCCGGCCGAATCCGAGCTTTCGGATCTCCCGGACGGCAGACTTGTCGTGACGGTAGGCGGGCCGCTCGGGGAGTCCGTCGAGAAACCGCTGCGCGTAGGCATGCACCTCGGCCATGAGGCGGTCGCGCTCCCCCGCGTCGGGGTCGAGCGGCCGCGCAGCCTCCTCCAGTTCCAGGATCCGGGACCGCTGCCGACTTGAGATCGAGCGCATGATGCGATCCTATCCCTTTCGTACTGGGGACGCGAGCTTTCCGGCCAGGGCTCCTGACCCCCTTTTCGGTCGCTTTCCGCTTTACGGGAGGATCCCGCTTGTATCCGCGTCGCAAGTCATTCTGGAGGTACGGTCTCGCAGCCGCGCTCGTCGCCGCGTTTGCGTCCACCGCCCAGGCGCAGTCGCGCGCGGAGCGTGCGGAGGGCTACCTGCGGTCGTTCCACGATCTGAGGCTCTTCAACGGCGCGGCGCTCATCATCGACGAGGGCGAGGTCCTGTTCGAGGGCGGGTTCGGCCGGTCGGACTTCGCGGGCGGCGGCGCCAACGACCCGGGCACGCGATTCCGCATTGCGTCGCTGACGAAGCAGTTCACCGCCGCGCTCATCCTGAGACTCGAGGAGGAGGGACTGCTGCGCGTCGAGGACCCGGTGGGCCGCCACATCGAGGAGTATCCTCCGCAAAACGCGGAACGGATCACGCTCCACCACCTGCTCACGCACACGTCGGGACTGCCGAGCTACACGAACCTGCCGGGGTTCATGAACTGGGAGGCCGCGACGCCGTTCTCCCCGGGCGAGATCCTCGCGCTCACCTGGGAGGCCCCCCTCTCGTTCGAGCCGGGCACGGACTTCGAGTACTCCAACTCGGGCTACGTCCTTCTGGGCTGGATCGCGGAACGCGTCACGGGGCTGAGCTACGCCGAGGCGCTTCGAACCTTCGTGCTCGACCCGCTGGAACTGCACGATACCGGGTACGACGGCTCGCTGTGGCCGCCGGAGGGCCACGCCGACGGCCACACGCGCGACCTCGTCGGCTATCGCCCGGCGCGCCTCATCGACCCGTCCGTGCCCTATGCCGCCGGCATGCTGTACTCCACCGTGGGCGATCTCGCCCGCTGGGCCACCCGCGTCTTCGTCGAAAGAGAGCTGTTCCGGGACCCGGGGACGCCGGCGCGCATGGCGACGCCCGGCCTCGAATCCGGGTCCTACGGGTACGGCGTGGCGGCGCGGACGCGGGACATCGAACGCCACCCCGGCGTGCGCACGATCGAACACTCGGGAGGGATCTTCGGCTTCTCCTCCTGGCTGCGCGTCTTCCCGGACCACGGACGCCTCATCGTACTGCTGGACAACACATCCTCCGCACTGGGACCGCTCGTGGAAGGGTTGACGAACCTGCTGTGGGGCGCCGAAGCCGTGCGCCCGAAACCATCGATCGCGGAGCGGCTGCTGCCGATCGTCGAGGCGGGCGGGGTCGAAGCGGCGATGTCGAGGTACGAAAACTGGCGGCGTACGCGGCCGGAGGAATACGACTACTCCGCCGGGCAGGTTATGCGACTCGCCGGCCATTTCCGGGAGAGCGAGCCGGCCACGGCCATTGCGATCCTCGAGGCCTACGCGGCCGAAACGCCGGAGCCCCCGGCCATCCGCTTCGCGCTGTCCGAGCTTCACGAAGAGGCCGGTTCCCCGGGGGCGGCGTCGGACCACATCCGGCAGGCGCTCACATACAACCCCGGGATGCCCCGGCTCCTGGAACGTCTGTCGGAGTTGGGCGTCGAGCCCGATCCGGCGCTGCGGCTCCCCGTCGTGCGGGTCGAGCCCGAGAACCTGTCCCTTCTTGTCGGTGAGTACCGCATCGACCCGGCCACCACGCTGACCGTCACGCTCGAGGACGGCGTGCTCATGGCCGCGCGCACCGGCGAGGCCGCGTTCCGACTCCTCCCCCAGTCCCCGACCGCGTTCCTCGTGCACGGTGCCGCCGTGCAGTTCGTGTTCGAAGTCGCGGACGGCGTCGCGGGGGCGGTTTCGGTGGTGGAGGCCGACCAGCGCCTCGTCTTCCCGAGAATCGAGAACTGAGCGGCGCCTGGTATCCTCATGCACGACTTCGCCGTCATCGGGCTCGGAGCGATAGGCAGTGCAACGGCGGCCGAACTCGTCCGGCGAGGACATTCGGTGGTGGGATTCGACCGCTACACGCCCCCGCACACGATGGGATCGGCGCACAGCGACACGCGGATGATCCGCGCGGCGTGGTACCACGGGTCGCCGTACATGCCGCTCGTCCGCGACGCCTTCCGGCGCTGGAAGAAGCTCGAGCGATCATCCGGCCGAACGCTGCTGCGGACGGGGGGCGCCCTCATGATGGGGCCGGAGGACGGCCGCGTGTTCGCCGGGAGCCCGCTTCGCGGCGTCGTCCGGCCGGACACCGGCGACCTCCTCCTCTCCGTGGAGGAAGTTGTCGAGCGATTCCCCTGGCTCCGCCCGGATCACGGGACGGTCACCATCTACGAACCGGGTGCCGCGGTCCTCTCGCTGGAGGCCTGCATCGCGGCGATGTTGGAGGCGGCCGGCGCCGCGAACCTGCGCTTCGACGAGCCTGCGACCGGGTGGTCCGCTTCGGCCTCGGGCGTCCGGATCCGGACCGAACGCGGAGAATATTCGGCGCGCCGGCTCGCCATCGCCGCGGGAGCCTGGACTCCGCAACTGCTTCCCGAGCTTTCCCTCCCGCTCGAGGTGGAGCGCACGGTGCAGTACTGGTTTGAACCTGCCGGGCCGCACGCGGACACGCTCGCGGAGGGTCCCGCCTGGGTGTGGGAACTCGCACGGGAGGGGACGTGGTACGGATTCCCGCCGACGGAGCGAGGTCTCAAGGCGGGGATGCACTTCCAAGCGGGGCGCGGGACCGATGTCGAGCGGGTCGACCGAGCGGTCGGGACCGAGGAGACGCGTGAACTGCGAAGGCTGTTCGGGCGGTACGCGCCGGGCGTGGCGGGCGCGCTGGCCCACGCGTCCGTCTGTCTCTACACGAACACGCCCGACGAGGACTTCATCCTCGACCGCCACCCCGACCATCCCGAGGCGGTGCTGTTCGCCGGCGGCTCCGGGCACGCGTTCAAGTTCGCCCCCGTCCTCGGGTCGCTCCTGGCCGACCTCCTCACGGATGAGCCAACCTCTGGAGCGCTGGCCCCCTTTTCTATCGACCGCTTCCGCTGAGGGGCCCGGCGAAGCGGAGGAAGAGGGCCGGGACGACGACCATGTTGAGCGTGGTGGATGTGAACAGCCCCCCGAGGACGACGACGGCGAGCGGGGCCTGAATCTCCTTGCCCGGTTCGCCGATACCCAACGCGAGCGGGACGAGCGCCAGGCCCGCCGTGAGCGCCGTCATGAGGATGGGACTGAGACGTTCCATGGAGCCGCGCCGGATGCTCGGGCCCAGCCCGGCGCCCGCCGCACGAAGATCCTGATAGCGGCTCACGAGAAGGATCCCGTTCCGTACGGCGATGCCGAACAGGGTGATGAGCCCGACCAGCGTCGCGATGTTCACGGTGCCGCCGATGAGGAGCACCGCGAGCACGCCCCCCGCCAGCGCCAGCGGCAGGTTCACCATGAGAAGGGCGGCGATGCGGGCGCTCCCGAACGCCCGGAACATGATGAGGAAGATGGCGGCGATCGAGAACAGCGAGAGCAGCG
Organism: Candidatus Palauibacter rhopaloidicola; assembly: GCA_026914155.1. Taxonomy (GTDB): domain Bacteria; phylum Gemmatimonadota; class Gemmatimonadetes; order Palauibacterales; family Palauibacteraceae; genus Palauibacter; species Palauibacter rhopaloidicola. The sequence continues at coordinate 160,010 of JAPPGH010000024.1, forward strand.
TGATGCGCCGCGTCGCCTCCCGCCCGCTCTCGAACTGGCCCCCGTACTCGACGTAGTAGCCCGGCGGCAGTTCGACTTCCGCCGCGACCCGCGCCTGCAGCTCCTCCGCGGCTCCGCCCACGTCGCGCCCCGCGACGTTCGCGCTCACGACGATCTTCCGCTGCACGTTCTCCCGGCTGATCGTGTTGGGGCCCAGCGACGGCACGATCGAGGCCAGTTGCGACAGCGGTACGGTGGCGCCCGCCGGCGTCGTCATCAGCGTCCGGCCGATCGCCTCGGGGTCCGTGCGGTGTTCGTCCGCGTAGCGTACCACGAGGTCGAACGCGCGATCACCTTCCCGGATGAGCGATACCTCCTCCCCCTGGAACGCGACATCGACGGCCGCGGCCATCGCCGCCGGCGTGACGCCGTGGCGAGCCATGGCGCGCCGGTCGGCGCGGACCTGAAGCTGGGGGATGTCCGCCTGCCGCTCGACGGAGACGTCCACGAGCCCCTCCACCGTCCCCGCGACGGTCTCGATCTCGCCGGCGATGTCGCGCAGCTGCCGCAGGTCGGAGCCGAACAGATTGGCCGCGATGGCGGCCCGCGTGCCGGAGAGCATGTGGTCGATCCGGTGTCCGATCGGCTGTCCGATCGTGACGTTGGTTCCGGGGAGTCCCGCCAAGTCGTCCCGGAGCTCGGCCATGACCTCCTCCAGGTCATGCTCCGAGAGGTCCAGCCGCGCGTCGACCTCGGAGGCGTTGGCGCCTTGCGCGTGCTCGTCGAGCTCGGCCCGGCCGGTCCGCCGCGAGGTGGAGACGACGGCCGGGTGCGCGAGAAGCTGGCGCTCCACGCGGGCTCCGATCGCGTCGGACTCCACTAGCGACGTCCCGGGCAGGCTCACGACGGAGATGGTCAGCGTCCCCTCCTGGAACTCGGGCAGGAAACCGCGCCCCAGCAGTGGCACGAGCGCCAGGGTGCCGGCCAGCAGGAGCGCCGCACCGCCGAGCACGGCCCCGGAACGACGCAGCGCCCCGTCGAGGACACGCCCGTACACGCGTTCGATCCCGCGCAGCAGCCAGGGCTCGCGCGGGCGGCCGATCGCCCGATCCCCCGGCAGAAGCATGTGGCAGAGGGCCGGCGTCACGGTGACCGCGACGAGCAGCGAGGAGAGAATGCTCACGATGTACGCCAGCCCCAGCGGCCGGAGCATCCGCCCCTCGACGCCCGAGAGGAAGAAGAGCGGAACGAAGACGATGGAGATGATGAGCGTGGCGCTCAGGATCGGGGTCCGGATCTCCCGCGCCGCGTCCCGGACGAGGGCCAGCGGCCGGCGTCGGCGCTCCGGCGGGCGGCGGCGGTCTTCGCGCAGGCGGCGGTACACGTTCTCGACGACGATGATCGCGTCGTCGACCAGCGCGCCGATGGCGATGGCCATGCCGCCCAGCGTCATCGTGTTGATCGTCCCCCCGAGGAGCCGCAGCACGATGACCGCGAGGGCCAGCGAGAGCGGGATCGCGAGCGCGGAGATCGCCGTCGTCCGCAGGTTCCACAGGAAGAGCAGGAGCACGGCGATGACGAGCAGCGCACCGTCGCGCAGGGCTTCGATCACGTTTTCCACGGCGAGCGATATGAAATCGGCCTGCCGGAACACGGACCTCTCGAAGACCACGCCCGGCGGGAGTTCCGCTTCGATCTCGTTCAGTTCGGCGTCGATCCGCTCCGTAAGCTCCAGCGTGTTGGCGCCGGGCTGCTTCTGGATCGAGAGCACGACGGCGGGCTCCGCGTTCACGGAAGCGGTGCCGAGCCGGACGCGCGGACCGATCCGAACCTCCGCCAAATCCTCGATGAGGACGGGTACCCCCTCCCTCACGGCGACGACGGTCAGCCCGATCTCCTCGAGGTCGCGCGCGCGGCCGATGCCGCGGATCAGGATCTCGCGACCGCCCGACCGATAGACCCCCCCGGACGCGTTCCGGTTCGACCCGGCCGCCGCCTCCAGCACCTCGTCGAGCCCGACGCCGTATGCGAGCAGGCGCTCGGGCCGGATGAGGACCTGGTACTGGCGGACCTGTCCGCCGATCGACACCACCTGCGAGACACCGGGCACGGCGAGCAGCCGGCGCCGCACGGTCCAGTCCGCGGCCGTCCGGGCCTCCATGAGTTGCGGGGCGGGCGCGCTCATCCCGACGAGCAGGATCTCGCCCATGATCGAACTCACGGGCGCGAGCACCGGGGCGCTCACGTCCTCCGGCAGTTGGGCCGTGGCGAGTTGAAGCCGCTCGTTCACGATCTGCCGGGCGCGGAGGATGTCCGTCCCCCAGTCGAAATCCACCCAGACGATGCTGATCCCCTGCGCCGAACTCGACCGGACGCGGCGCACGCCGGCCGCGCCGTTCACCGCCGTTTCGATCGGGAAGGTGACGAGGCTCTCGACCTCTTCCGGGGCCAGTCCGTGAGCGTCGCTGAGCACCGTCACCGTGGGAGCGGTGAGGTCGGGAAAGACATCGACGGGCAGCGTGGCGCCCACCCATCCCCCACCCGCCAGGAGGAGGATCCCGGCGGCCACGGCGAGGAAGCGGTTCTCCAGCGAGGCGTGGACGAGCCGGTCCAGCAGTCCAGTGCTCAGTGCGGATGTCCGTGGTCCGAGATCTCCACGTCGCCGAGCGAGGCCAGTCTCACCTGATAGGCTCCGACGGCGACGACCTGCTCCCCGCTCGCAACCCCCGAGTGAAGGATGGTCCACGAGCCGTCCGAGGGGCCGGTCTCGACCACCCGCCGCTGGAACGCCTCGCCGCCGACCTTCACGTAGACGACGGAGAGCCCGTCCTCGTCCAGGATCGCGAGCGTCGGGACGGCCACCCCCTCCACGGGCTCGCCGAGGAGCAGGTGACCTTCGGCCAGCATCCCCACCTTTAGCACGCCGCCCGGGTTCGCCACCGCAAAGCGGACCGGCAGCGTCCGGCTTCCCGCCGCGATGATGCTGCCCACCGACACCACGCGATCGGCGGCATGCGCCCGGGTCGCGCCTTCGACGGTGAACCACGCGCCGCGCACCTCGCTGACGGCCTCGGCGTGGCGGGCCGGAACCCGTGCGACGAACCACAGGGTCTCGGGACGCACCACCGTGAACGCGTGCGTCCCGACGGCGACGTGCTCGCCGGGCGCCACGTGGCGATCGGCGATCACGCCCCCGATCGGACTCCGAAGCCGGTAGACATGCGGGTCGGAACCGCCGTCCCCGTCGGCGGAGCGAATGCCGCCCACGGCTTCGAACGCCGCCCGGGCCACTTCGAGGTTGTGGCGCGCCTCCTCCAGGCGGCGCTCGGCGATGGCGCCGGCAGCGACGAGACGCTCCGTCCGGTCCGCCTCGCGCTCGGCCTCCACGACGTCGGCCCGCATGCGGGCGTACGAGTCGTCGAGGCTCGTGGGCGCAATCAGCGCCAGCGTCTCTCCCTCCCGCACCCGCTCGCCGGGGGCGGGGGATGGCCCCTGGACGAGCACAAGGCCTTCCACCGGCGTCGAAACGTGCGCGAGGCCGCGCGCGGGGGCCGTGACCTCTCCGGTCACCGGGATCGAGTTCGGGATCCGGCGCGTCTCCGCGACCGCCACCTCGAACGGCATCGCCCACTGTTCTTCCTTCAGGAGCGCGATCAGCCCCGGAGGCGGCTGCTCCTCGTCGTGCGGGAGGGTCTCTTCGCTCGCGAACGCCTCCAGCTGTCCCACCGGGATCGCGTGGTCCGCACCGCGGGCCGTGAGGGTCAGGTCCGCCCGCCATGTCCCGCTCTCCGTGAGGGTCGGGCTCGCACTGTAGACGCCCGGGCTCGCCGGGGCCGGGAGGACGATCTCTTCGCGGGCGCCGCCCGGTCCCCGGAGCAGGAGCACGAGGCGCCCCTCCCGCACCGGCTTCCAGTCCGCCAGCCAGGTGAGGTGGATGGCCCACGGCTCGCTCGCGACGCCCCGGACGTGCGGCGGGTACTCGACGAAGAGTTCGAGCGACTCGGTCCAGTGCGTCACCACGCCGCCGCCGGCATGGGAATGAGTGGCTGCCGCCGCCTCGTCGACGGGCGGCGAATCGCACCCCACACAAGAGAGCGCCGCCGCAATGGCGACCGCCCGGTTCACGCGCATGACACCTCCCGGACTGCGAACCTGTCCCGTCCGTTCAACGTTGCCCGACCCCCGGCCGGGGGCCAGTGCGGCCGAAACCTCGACCCGGGAGCGGCCCGTACTGTTCGGCAGAGCCTGGCCTTGCCACCTTGAAGCATACGCCATGCGCGGAAGAGGAAGACCTGATGAGAAAGATCGCCATCGCGGTTGCCGTGATCGTCATTCGGAAACTGCTCAAGAAGCTCTGACACCGGAACGGCATACGCTCGATTTCCCCGAGCCCCCGGGTTCCCGCTAGTCCGGGGAGGGTCCGATCCTTCCCGGCCTCATCGCCGTGAGGAACCGCACGGGCCTCAGCGCCTCACGGTCGTACGAGAAGTAGATGAAGAAGGGCCTGCCCCGCATCTTCGCGCGCTCGACGAACCCCCAGTACCGCGAATCGAGGCTCTCCTCCCGGTTGTCCCCCAGCATGAAGTAGCGTTCCGGCGGCACCACGAGCGGTCCCCAGTTGTCCCGCGTGGGTTCGTACTCGCCCCGCTCCGGGTCCGGTATCAGGTGCGCCAGCTGCCAGTGCATCCGGGGATCCGTCTCATCCAGATGTCGCGGATTCCGGCGGACGTAGGGTTCGTCGACGGCGACGCCGTTCCGGTAGAAGACACCTCTCTCCATTCGGAGCGTGTCGCCGGGCAGACCCACCGTACGCTTGACGATGTCCAGTCCCGGAGAATGATCCGCCCGGAACACGATGATGTCCCCGTACTCCGGCTCGGCGTATCCCGGTACGCGGGCATTCGTGAACGGGATCGGCGCCCCGAGCGACGTCTTGTTCACGAGCAGGAAGTCGCCGACCAGGAGCGTCCCCTCCATCGACCCCGACGTGATCACGAACGTCGCCAGCAGGAACGTCCGGAAGAAGATGAAGATGAGGAAGGCGACGAGCAGCGTGCGCGCCCAGTCGCGGAACCATTCCGCGCTGAAGGCCGGTGCAGATGGGGGACGTTTCCGCTTCGTTTCCGCGGCGTCGTCCGCCTCTCCGGTACGGCCCTTCGCTCTGCGACTTCGTGCCATGTTTCGGCGTGCTCTCTGCGGGGATCGCCGGCGCGCCGCGCGCCCGGCGTCATCATCGGTTGCGGCGGACGCTACTCTGCGACCATCTCACCCGCCACGCAAACGCCCGGCGCTTCGGGCAGCTCCGGCCGACGCGGCAAGCCCGTACGGACCGTCAGTCGGGCCGGGACCCTATCCTGCCGGGTCTCATCGCCGTCAGCACTCGAAACGGCTCGAGCGCCTCCCGATCGTACGAGAAGTAGATGAAGAAGGGCTTTCCCCTCATCTTCTCGCGCTCCGCGAAGCCCCAGTATCGCGAATCGAGGCTGTCGTCGCGGTTGTCGCCAAGCATGAAGTAGCGCTCCCGGGGAACGACGAGGGGTCCCCAGTTGTCCCGCGTCGGCCGGTACTCGCTTCGCTCCGGATCCGGTACCAGGTGCCCTCTCTGCCACAGCATCCGGCTGTCTCCGGCATCCGGCCGGCGTGGATCGCGGCGAACGTAGGGTTCCTCGATCTCCACCCCGTTCCGGTACAGGACGCCGCCCTCCATTCGAAGTGTGTCGCCGGGCAGGCCGACCGTCCGCTTCACGAGATCCATTCCCGGAGAATGGTCCGAGCGGAACACGATGATGTCGCCGTGGACCGGCTCCACGTAGCCCGGAATGCGAACCTCGGTGAACGGGATCGCCGTGCCCAGAGCGAGCTTGTTCACGAGCAGGAAATCGCCGACCAGGAGCGTGTTCTCCATCGACCCCGAGGAGATCACGGACGTGGCCAGGAGAAAGGTTCGAAAGAAGAGGAGACCGGCGGCTGCGACGATCAATGATCGAGCCCACTCCCTCGCCGACTGTTTGGCGTCGGGCCTCTTGCTGCTCTTGCTTCGCTTCCTGGCCATACCTTCGGACCTTCCGTTACGGGAACCGCCGACGCTCGGTATCGTTACATGAGGCCGTCGGAGTAGACGTGGAGCCGCCAGAGGCTGCCGCCGCGGACGGCGCGGGCGATGTCGATGCGAAACAGCCCGTCCATGAGCGACAGGCCGACCCCCACGCTCGACCGCCAGCCCTCGGTGCCGAAGGCATCCACGGGGCCCGTCCAGCCCGCGTCCCAGAACCCCGTGATCCGGATCGGGCTGCCCCCGATGTCGTAGGCCGGATCGCCGATCCGGAAACCGCGCCCCAGCTCGAACCGGCCGAACCAGAAGCTCTCGCCCCCGGTCGACACCGGGTCGAAGGCCCGCAGCGTGTAGGACCCGCCGAGGTGGAAGCGACGCTGTGGGGGCGGCTCCCCGAACACTCTGCCCGCCCCGCCCTCCAGCGCCACGGACCACTGGTTCACGGGGAGTTGAAGAGCCGCGGAGACCGCGGCACGGCCGTAGAGATCGAAGTCGCCCGCCGCGGCTTCGCCCCAGATGGAGCCGCTGAGGACCGGGGTGCCGGGGTCGACGGAGGAAAACGCGCGCAGGCGGCCCGAGATGCCGGCGACGTCGCCGCGGGCGGCCACGATGTTATCCGGAAAGACCGCATCGCCGAAGAGGTTCGGGAGCGAGGCATCGCTCTGCTTCCGTGCGTTCTGGTGGCGCTCCGCGAAGAGCGCGCCTTCCACGCGGGTCCGCTTCCCCTGGCGGCTCGCCGAGACCTCGAAGCCGGTCTCCCGGAAGTAGAGGCCTTCGTCATATCCCATCACGAGGCTGTTGAAGGAGTTGCCGAAGGAGAGCGGACGGCCCCAATCGCCGAGATCCGTGAGGCGCCGGTATGCCGTGAACCCGAAGCCGCCCGTCGCCGTCTGGCGGCGCCACCCGACCTCCACGCCGGGCTCCCACTCGGGGATGCCGATTCGCGGCGTGACCGCGAACTCCGACGTGACCCCCGTCGGTACGGCGAAGCGGGCGCTGAACGAGAGGCCCTCGACCCGATTGTAGCGCAGCCGGCGCAGACCCGGAGCGAGATCCAGGCGGGGACCCAGAGCCGTGGCGGCGGGGATCTGCAACGAGGACAGGCGGTCCTTCAGGTCGTCGAGTTCCGCCGCCGCGAAGGCGTCGACGGTGGCGGAGAAGAGCGGCTCCGGAAGCTCCCGGGACAAGGGGAGTTCGGCGATGGGAGGAACGATGATCACGACCGGCCGCACGGCTTCGGGCAGCGAGTCCGGTTCGGCGGTGAGAGGGTCGTCACGCGTCCGCCCGGCCTCGCGCTCCTCCCGACGCCGGGTCCGACCTTCCATCACGGTCACGTCGAGCGCCGGCCCTTCAGGCGCGAGGAACTCTTCGTCGCCATCGACCCAACGCGTCCAGCCCGGCGGCAGATCCTCTCCCGGATCGAGCGACGGCTCGCGATCCACGGCGTAGTCCTCGAAGGTCCATTCGTAGCGCACCGGCATGCTCGCGAGATCCGCCATCGTGGCGACCGCATCGAAGGCCATGCGATTCGGGAGCCACCAGCGGAGTTCCTGGAGGCCGTAGTCGATCGTGATGAACTCGACCCTGGCGCGGATCGGCTTCACGAAGCCGGGAACGTCATCCGCGTCCTCCGGTTCTTCGCGGTCGAAGTCGTACTCGATCGCCGGACGGTAGGCGGCGCGCGTGAGGACCCCTTCGTCGGCGTCGAACCACAGCGAGCCGGCAATGCGGTCGAAGCGGGCCTCGCGCGGCTCGACGATCGCCTCGATCTGCGTCACCGTGCGGTCGTCCCCCGGGAAGCGGATGCGCAGCGTATCGCCGGAGCGGTAGCGGTAGTGGTAGGCCGCGGTGTCGGCCAGGGGATGGAGGGCCCACTCCGAACCGACCGTCACATGCTCGCTCGCCGGATCGATCATGTCGAAGTCGAGTTCGAACGCGTCGTCGTCGCGGAGATCGTCCTCGAATTCGACGCCCAGACCGACGATCGGCACCCCGCGCCGCACGCCCAGCCAACGGACGACGTGTTCGCCCTCCGCCGCCCAGCGCAGGCGGGCGGCGCGCTCCTGGTGAAACATCGCGCGTTCGCGGCGCAGAAACGCGCCGCCCAGCCCGGCGTAGATGCGCTCGCGGAAGGTCGCCTCGAAGCTCGTCAGCCCCTCGGCCCGGGCCTTGCGCTGCGCCAGAGCGCGCTCGATCAGCCCCGCGATCCCCTCGTCGGCGTAGGCGTCGAACGGAATCGGACGTGAGACGGAAACGGGCGCTTCCTGGAGGGCGTGCGCGTCGGAAGCGACGCCCGCGGCCGCTCCCATGCACATCGCCAGCCCGAGCAGCGCGGCGGCAGGCGTTCGGTTCAAAAGCGCTCTCCAGTCCAGAGCCGCCGTCGCGGCGTCGAGGCAAGGGGCTCGCGGCCGATGCGAGACGCGACCGCCCCCCCGGACGGGCGGTACATCCCGACAGGTGCCGGTACGTCTATGTTTGGGTAGACGTTTCAACCTTCGCCCGCGTCACCGGCGCCAAGCGCGCCCGCGGCCCCGGGGAGAATAAGCGAGTGGGACTGTACTCCGAACACATCTTTCCGCGTCTCATGGAGAGCGGGCTCAAGGGCGACCTGCATCGCCGGTATCGGCGCCGGGTGCTCTCCCGTGCGCAGGGGAACGTGCTCGAAGTCGGCTTCGGCACGGGCCTCAATCTCGAATTCTATCCAACGTCGATCCGCGGCGTCACCGGAATCGATCCCGCGGCCGTCCTCGAACGCCGCGTACGCGCCCGCATCGCCAGCGCCCCCTTTCCCGTCGAGCGCATGGTCCACGACGCCGCCGACCGACTCCCCTTTCCGGATGGGCATTTCGACACGGTGACGAGCACCTGGACGCTGTGCTCGATCAAACGGCTCCGGGACGCCCTCCTCGAACTGAGGCGCGCGCTGAAGCCCTCCGGCGAGTTCCTCTTTCTCGAGCACGGACGGAACGAAAAAGGATGGGTTTCGCGCCTCCAGGACACCCTGAACCCGATCCAGAACTTCGTCGCCTGCGGCTGTAACATAAACCGAAGGATCGACGCCGAGATCGAGCATGGCGGGTTCCGGATCGTCGACCTCGAGCGTTTCACGATGCCCGGGGTGCCCCGGGCGCTGGGTTCCGTCTACCTTGGCGTGGCCAGGCCCTACGGTGACAAGCGCCTCGCACGACCGCCGCGGGTACGGCCGTGAGCGCCGCTCGAACGCGGTGCGGTTTTGCGACGGGCGGCCATCCGCGTCCTCGTGGCGACGACGGTGCCCGCCGAGCCCGCCACGGCCGGGCCGAGCAGGAAGAGGAGCGCCAGGCCCCAGTGGCCGGAAGGAGGATCGGTCAGCGTCACCCAGACGCCGACGACACCCAGCAGAGCCAAGCTCCAGCCGGGGGCCAGCCCCCAGAGGAGGGGACGCGCGCCGCGGTGCCACCGCGCGAGGCCGAAGCCCGCGAAGAAGTACAGCACCCCCCCGAGCGCGATGAGCCCGGGACCGGGACCCACAGGCAAATCCCTGAACACGAGCGCCAGCCCCGCGAGGCCGGCGAGGAGGCAGACGATGACGGAAACCAGGAGCTTCAGTACGGCTCTCATGGCATGCGAAGATGCGGCGAGATCCGCGGTTTCTCAAACGATCCGGGCGCCGGCCCTTCGCCGCCGAACGGCCGCGGTCGGCGTCGTGCTCGCCGCCGTCGTCCACCTGTTCGGCGCCACCGGCGCGAAGGGCCAGGATGCGGACCTCGAGGAGCTGGCGTGGATCGCGGGCCACTGGGGCGGGGATGCCTTCGGAGGACAGATCGAGGAGGCGTGGTTCAGCCCCGCGGGGCGCTCGATGTCCGGCTCCTTCCGCCTCGTCCGCGACGGTCTCGCGATCATGTACGAACTTCTGCTGCTGGAGCAGGATGACGACGGCGAGATCTACTATCGGTTCAAGCACGTCGGGCGGGGCTGGGAGCCGTGGGAGGAGGCGCGACTCGAATACCGTCTCACGGCCCTGGAAGGCCGGAGGGCCACCTTCCGGAGCACGGCGGAGGCGCCACCGCCGAACGCGCCCTGGTGGTTCACGTACGAGAGCCCGACGGGCGCCGAATTGCTCGTCACTATTCATGGCAGCGGGGGTGGAGATCCGACGGTGCTGTCGATGACAAGGCGATGAGACCGTATCTTTCGGGCGACGGGAAGCGTTCATGGGGGAGAGAGCCGGACTCGACCGGGGGAGTCGTATGAGTGTATTGGAGTCGGGACACAGAGGCGCCCGCTTGGCGGCGCTGACCCTCGTCGCGGCAGGCGTGCTGGCGGGTTCGCCGAGTTCGACCCGGGCGCAGGAAGAGGCGGACCGGGAGACGGCGGAGTTGATCGGGCAGGTGGTCAGCGCGTCGACGGGACTCCCGCTCGAAGGGGCCCGCGTGATCCTCCTGGGCTCCGGGTACGGGGCGATCACCGATGCCGAAGGCAACTTCCGGGTCCCCCAAACCTGGGCCGGTAGGGACTCGGTCGAAGTGCGGTACATCGGCTACGAGGCCGGCTACACCGTCATCGACCTCGAGCCGGACCAGACGACGCGCGTCACGCTGACCCTTTCGAGTACCGTCATCCGCATCGCGGATCTCACGGTGGAGGTACGGCAGACCCGCCGTGCGCGGCACCTGGAGGGCTTCCTGGAACGCTTGGAAAAGGGGTTCGGGACCTTCTTCACGCCGCGCGACATCATCAACCGTAACCCGCGCCTGCCGAGCGACCTCCTGCGCGGCCTGCCGAACGTCTCCGTGGGCCGGATCGAATACGGGAGAGCGGAGATCTTCCTTGGAGAAGGCGCCCGGCTCGGATGTCCACCGGCGCTTTACCTGGATGGGATGTACCAGGCGGGGATGCAGTTCGACGATCTCGAGAAGGAGGTTCTCGGCGCGGTCGAGGTCTACAGGCGGGACGTCGAGACGCCGATGGAGTTCATGCGCACGGGCTCGACGTGCGGCGCGATCGTGGTCTGGACGCCGGACGGCGCGGGCTTCCTGGACTGGGCCGGGGAACTGCCCCCCTTCGACTAGCGGGACGTGAAAAAGCCCCGCGTCAGCCCCGCCCGCCCGCGGGCTCGCCGTTGAGGGTCAGTGTCCATTCGAGTTCCATGTCCTTCCGGAGCGAATGGTAGACGGAGCAGTAGCGTTCGAACGAGAGCATGACGGCCCGCCGGGCCTTGGCTTCGTCCACGTTGCCGGAGACATGAAAGTCGAACTGGAGACCCTTCACGTAGCGCGGCGCCGCTTCTGCTCTGCGCGCCCTCGCCCGGACCGAGAGTCCGGTGAGTTCCTGGCGCCCCTTCTCGAGGATGACCACCACGTCGATCGCGGCACAGGCGGCGACGGACTCCACCATCAGGGCGACCGGGCTCGGGGCGATCCCCTCGTCCCCGTCGATTCGCGTCTCGTGGTCGGCCCGGTCGGCGCTGAACTTGAGCCCGCCGTCCCACCGGACCTGGATTCCGTCCCTGTTCATCTCGATCTCCGTGGCTGGTGTCGGACTTCGGCAACATAGTACAACGCGGCCGGCGGTCCGTCGCGAAACGGGCAGCTGAACCGCTGAAACCGCCCCGGGATGGAGGGCGTACGGGCTTTTCGGGAGGTGCGACATGTTTGAGTTCATCGGGAATTTCCTCTGGCTCGCCATCGCCGGCGCCGCTTCGATCGGCGGCTTCGTGACCATGAAGAGGTTCGTACACAGACGATTGCGCTTCGTGGACGGCGTTCATCGGCGCGGTATCCCGCTCCTGGCCGGGATCGCAGGCGGCGTCGTCGGATTGTTCGCCGCGGCCCTGCCGCTCGTCACTCCCCTCACGGCCGTTCTGTTCGGGATCGGGGTCGGTACCGGCGTGGCGGCGGGCCGAAGGGAGATCAAGCGCCTCCCGAGCCCTTGACCTTCTCCGCAGACCTGCTGCGCCTCACAACCATCCTCACGGACTTCGTCGCCACGAACTCCGTGAATCCGACCCTCGTGGAGGGGGCGCCGGGCGAGACGGAGATGGCGGACCTCACGACCCGACACATGCGCGAGGCGGGTCTGGAGGTGGCGCGGTACGAGCCCGAGGCGGGCCGGCCGAGCGTCGTCGGGCGCCTCGCGGGGGCCGGGGGAGGGTCGGCGCTGATGCTGAACGCCCACTACGACACGGTCGGCGTGGAGGGTATGGAGGCGCCGTTCTCGCCGAGCATACGGGACGGGCGGCTCTACGGACGGGGCGCCTACGACATGAAGGGGGCGCTGGCCGCCTGTATCGAGGCCGCCCGGCTCCTCCGCGAATCCGAACCGCGCCTTGCGGGCGACGTCCTCGTGGCCGCCGTGGCCGACGAGGAATACGCGAGCCTGGGCACCGCGGACCTGCTCGAACGGCGCGCACGCGGGGAACTGGCCTTCGACGCCGCGATCGTCACCGAGCCCACGTCGCTGGACCTGTGCGTGGCCCACCGCGGATTCACGTGGATCGAGATCGCGACGCGCGGACGCGCCGCCCACGGAAGCCGCTATCGGGAAGGGATCGATGCGAATCTGCGCATGGGACGCGTGCTGCAACGGCTGGAGACGTTCATAGAGGAACTCCAGGCCCGGCCGGGGCACCCGCTCCTCGGCCCCCCCTCGATGCACGCGGCGCTGCTGGAGGGCGGGAGCGGGATCAGCACCTACGCCCCGCGCTGCACGCTCAAGATCGAGCGGCGCACCGTGCCGCCCGAGACGCGGGAGTCCGTGGAAGAGGAGGTCGCGGCTCTGATCGAGGATCTGCGGGCGGAGGACCCGGCTCTCGAAGTCGACTGGTCGACCTTTTTCCACCGCGAACCCTTCGAGACGACGCCGGAGGCGCCGGTCGCGGCCTGTGTATCGCGCGCCGCCCGTCGTGTTCTGGGGCAGGCGCCGGAGGTCATCGGGGACTCCCCGTGGATGGACTCCGCCCTGACGCAGGCGGCGGGCGTGGACAGCGTCGTGATCGGCCCGCACGGCGCGGGCGCGCACGCGGACGTCGAGTGGGTGGACCTCGAATCGTGCGCGAGGCTGGCCGAGATCCTCGCCGGGGCCGCTGCCGACTACTGCGGCTGACCGGGGCCGCCGCCTCCTGCAGGGGCGCTGCCGGTCCACTCGAGGCTCCGGTCCCAGAGTTCCCGGGCGAGATCCTTGTCGTAGGCCTGTGCGGTGGCGGCGACCTCGGATTCCACCTTGAAGTAGCGCCCGGTCACCTCGTCGCGGGCGGGATCCGCGACGAGCCGCATCACGGCGTGGCCGCCGACCTCGGGTTTCGCCATCAGGCCCTTGGCCGCGTTCAGGAGCAGGCCGAGGGCGCTGCGGTTCTTCCGCCAGATCTGCGTGCGGAGGACGCCGGGGTGGACGGCGTTCGCGGTGATTCCGTGGGCGCCCCAGCGCCGCACGGATTCGAAGGTGAAGAGGGCGTTGGCCAGCTTCGTGTCGCCGTAGGCCTGGAAACCGCCCTTCCACGCATCGCCGCGGACGATGGACTCGAGGGCGGCGCGGCGCAGGTCCCCGTTGCGGTGGGCCTCGGAACTCACGTTGACGATCCGGCCCCGCCCGGCCGCGAGCGGTGCGAGGAGCCGGTGGCTGAGGAGGAAATGGCCGAGGTGGTTCGTCGCGAACGTGACCTCGAAGCCCTCGGGCGTGATCTGGCGCCGGTGGAGCCAGACGCCGGCGTTGTTCACCAGGATGTCGATCGCCGGGCAGCGGGCGGCCAGACGGTCGGCGAGGGCGCGGACATCGGCCTGGAGCGATAGGTCGGCGATTTCGAGGCGGACAGCCGCGCCCGCCGCCGCGCCCGCCTGCCGCGCGTCGGAGAGCGCCGGCTCCCCCCGCTCGCGGCTGCGGCACACCAGGGTTACGTCGGCGCCCACCCGCGCGAGGAGGTCGGCGGCGGACTTCCCGACGCCCGAGTTGGCCCCGGTGACGACCGCGACCTGCCCCTTGAGGCCGAGATCCGTCCCGTCCGTGGCATCCGTCATCGCCTCCATCAGCGGGCCGGGAGGGCGAACGCCTGCAGCTTCGAGTCGACCTGCCCGTCGGCGGAGGTGGCGACGACGACGAACTGGCGCCCGGACCGGGTGCGGTACGTCATCGGGTTGCCGCGCCCCAGCCCTTCGCCCAGGTCCCCCCGCCACAGGGTGGTTCCATCGCGGACATCCATGGCCTCGAGCCACGGAGTGCCGCCCGCCAGGAAGACGATCCCGCCCGCCGTCGCCAGCGGCCCCGATGTCGTGCCGTGGCTCTGCGGCGTGCCCCCCATGGGCGGGAGGTCGAGTCCAGCGAGCGCCGGGTGCTCGCGGATCGCGGAGTCGTCCCCGAACGGGCGCTGCCACAGGTGGTCGCCCGTGTTGAGGTCGATCGCCGTGATCGTGCCGTAGGGCGGCTTGACGATCGGGAGCCCGCCGGCCACCGAGAGGGTGCTCGCGAAGTTCGGGAGGTAGTCCGCGTCCCCCTCCCCCGGCTCCGCCTCGGCGACACGGGCCAGGAAGGGATCGTCATACGCCTTCACGAACATGTGGGCGCGCTCGGGATCGATGGCCGCGCCTCCCCACCCCGCCCCGCCGATAAGGCCCGGCATCATGATCGTCCCCTCGACGGAGGGCGGGGTGAAGATCGGCCCGGTCCGGTGGCGGCGGAACACCTCCAGCGCCTCCGCGCGCAGTGCGGGCGTGAAGTCGATGAGGTCGTCTTCGGTAATCCCCTGGCGGGAGAACGGCGCGGGCCGCGTCGGGAACGGCTGGGTCGGCCACGGCACCTCGCCGGGCACCGTGCTCTCCGGCACCGCGCGCTCCTCGACCGGCCACACCGGCTCGCCGGTCTCGCGGTCCAGCACGTAGGTGAACGCCGTCTTCCCCACCGCCACGACCGCGTCGATTTCGCGCCCGTCCACATTGATCGTCACGAGGGCGGGGGGCGCGGGCAGGTCGTAGTCCCACAGGCCGTGGTGAACGGTCTGGAAGTGCCACACGCGCTCGCCCGTCCGCGCGTCCAGGCACACGAGCGATTCGGCGAACAGGTTCTGCCCCCGCCGGTGCCCGCCGTAGAAATCGTTGTTCGGGGTGGAGACGGGCAGGTACAGGAGTCCCCGCTCGGGGTCCAGCGAGAACGGCGCCCACACGTTCGCCGAGCCGGTGTAGGACCAGGACTCGTCCTCCCACGTCTCGACCCCGTACTCCCCTTCCTTGGGGATGGTGTGGAAGGTCCAGCGCAGTTCGCCGGTGCGCGCGTCGAACGCCTGCACGTCGCCGGGCGGGTTGTGGCGGTAGATCCGGTTGTCCGGGACGCCGCTGCCCACGATGACGATGTCCTCGTACACGACGGCGGGAGAAGTGTTGGAGATGTGAAGCCGGTTCGCGTCCCAGGCGAGCCCTTCCGTCAGGTCAACCTCGCCTCCCTCCCCGAAATCGGGAATCGGCTCGCCGGTGGCGGCGTCGAGCGCGATCAGGCGCCAGCGCGAGTTGAGGAAGATCCGGCGCTCGCTTCCGTCGCTCCACTGCGCGATGCCGCGGTGACAGAAGCGACAGCCGCGGTGGAGGTTCCCCCACTCCCACGCCTTGGGATCGTAGCTCCAGAACTCCTCTCCCGTCTCCGCGTTCAGCGCGACCACCCGGCTGTAGGGGGTCGATAGCCACATCGTGTCGTTGATGACGATCGGCGTCACCTCGAACGCGCCCGGCGCCACACGTTCGCCCTGGATGGGGCTTGCCGCGTCCGGAATCGGTTCCTCTCCCGTCTCCCACACCCAGGCCGCCTCCAACTCCGCGACGTTGGAGCGGTCGATGTCCGTCAGAGAGGAATACTTGAGGCCGCCCGGGTCGCCGCCGTACACCGGCCAGTCATCGCCCGCGTACGCCGTCAGCGGCTGCGAACGTTCGCCGGACCCGGCGGCGGTCTCGTCGCCGCCGCAGCCCGAGAGCACGGCCCCGAGCGCGAGCGTCAGGCATAGCGCGATCCGGCGCGCGCGGACCGGAGTCACGGGCCCGCCGTCAGCCTTGGTCATCGACCGCCGCGATCACCTTGACCTCGATCAGGACGCCCGGACTGTAGAGTTCGGTCACCCCCACCGCGGTCCAGGATGGAAGCTCGGGAAGGAACTCGTCCTTGACCTCGATGAAGGTGTCGATGTGGGCGTGCATGTCGAGGTGATAGGTGGTGATGTCGATCACCCGCTCGAGGCTCGACCCGGCCTCCTCGAGAACCTGGCCGATGCGGCGGAACGCGTTGCGAAACTGGGTGGCGGGATCGGGATCGCGGTTCACGACACCTGCGAGGAATACGAGATCTCCCACCCGCACCGCATCCGAGTACAGGCCGTGCTCCGGAGGCGGGTCGGGAAAGCGCTCCTGCGCGGCGGCGGGCGCCGCACTCAGCGCCGGAAGCAAGGCGGCCAGGAGCAAGGCAACCGGCAGCGGCGCGGCCGGCGGCAAGGCGACCGGCATGATGAGGGCGGTGCGGCGGGTGGCGAAGGGTAGTCGGGGCATGCGTCCTCCGGAATGTCGTCGGCAAACGAATCGCAGGGGCGGGAATCTGGGGAGCGCGACCGGATGCGGCGAGTCCGCCGCCGTCCGCGGCGTTCGGTCAGTCCCGGCGTTCGGTCTTTCCCGGGGTCAGGTCAGTCTCCGGCGATGAGTCCCGGGTTGTGCCGGCGGGCATAGTCCACGCAGGCCTCCCAGTCCGCTTCGTAGAAGGCCCGGGCGCGCGCGAGCTGCTCTCCGGTGAGGAGCGGGTCGGAACCAAGGAACTGCGCCGGCGCCACTCGTCCGAGCGCCACGCCGGCGTGCCAGGCGAGCCGTCGACCCCGGACGCGGAGCCACCGGAGGGCGGCGGGCCCGGGTTCTTCGCGCTGCTTCACCGGCCAGCGCCGGCCCACCTCGCGCAGGAATCGGTACTGCCGGTCGCGATAGGACCGGTTCGACGGGCGGAACGAGATCCGGGCCTCGTCATACGACGCGCCCACGTAGTCGGCGATGGTCTGGACGAACCCCCGGGGATCTTCGATGAGTTGGTCGAAGAAGAGGACGAGGGGCCGATGCTCGAAGTGATCCTCGAGCACGCGGATGCGCTTGCGGAAGAGTGCCGAGGACCGGGGCCGGACGCCCTCGTCGCGCTCGAAGTCGATGAAGGCCTCGAACGGGACGTAGCGCAGTTCCTTGATCTCCCGGAGATACACCGACCGCAGCCACTCATCGTGGCGGCGCAGGACCAGGATCGGCCGGGCCGCCGGCGCCGCGCGCGCGAACCACTCCACCGCGGGCGTCAACTCGCGGTAGCCGAGCTGCCGGGACACGAGAACGGGAAGATCTCCCCCTCGCCGCACCACGTTCGCGCTCTGCCGAAACCGGGTGCGCGGCACGTAACGCACGCCCCGGAAGTGCGGAAACACCCGTTCCTGCAGCCAGCGCGACGCCGCCCGCCCCGCCCCCACGTGGAAAAAGACCTCCGGCATCGGCTGCACTACCCGGAGCGGCGCGTCTTGAGCGCTGCGGCGTGTGAGGCTTTCATGGGTCGAACCTCGGCGTCGGGCGTCGGAGCCATGTGACGCCGCAACTGATTCCGGCGTCTTCCGGACAGCATCCGGGAACCTAGTGTCGGGAGTGACGGACATGCATCACGGACGAGCGTTGGCGCTGGCCGTTCTGGTCGCGCTGCAACCGGTTGTCGTTCCCCTCGGTGTGGAGGGCCAGTCGATGGACGACTGCGACGGCCGGGCCTCCCTCCGGGTCTCGGTCGTGGACGAGTCCGGCTTCATTCCGATCCCCGGAGCCACCGTGGTCCTGCGCTGGACGGACGCGGTGCGGCGACCGGTGCGGGAAAGCGCCGGCACGGACGGACAATTGCTTCTCTGCGCTCCGCGGGACGCGGGCGAGGCCACGCTCTGGGCCGAGTTCGGAGACGCATCCAGCCAGGAAGCCGTCGTGGCGCTCGAAGCGGGGATGCCGCACGACGTGGAGCTTCGGCTCCTGCTCTCGGAGGCCGGCACCGGACGGCTCGTGGGCCTTGTCCGCGACGCCGCTACGGAGGATCCCGTGGCCGCGGCGGCCGTGTCCATCCTCGGCAACGCCGGCGAAGTCTCGAGCAATCGGCGGGGCCGCTTCGTCCTCACCGGCGTCCCCGTCGGCCGGCGCGAGATCGCCGTGCGCCACATCGGGTATGCGCCTTTCCGCCATTCGGTCGCGGTGGCCCGCGGTCACACGACCGAAATCGAGATCGGTCTCGTCCCGGAACCGGTGGAGTTGGAGCCGCTGGTCGCGACCGTCGTGCGGTCTCGCCGACTGGAAACCCAGGGCTTCTACGAGAGAAAATACTGGGGCGAACTGGTCGCAGGCGGCACGTTCTTCACGGCCGAGGACATCGAGCGCCGAAGTCCCCTCCGGATCACGCAGATGGTCGCCGATATCCCGGGCATCCGACTCCGGAACTGCGGCGTGCGGCAGAACAGCTGCAGGCTGTACAACACCCGGATATCGGATATCTCTTCGACCGATGGCTGCCTGATGAACATCTACCTGGACGGCAGCCTCATCGTGCGCAGGGGTCGGATCGGGGGCGGTGACGTACCGAACATCAACGATTTCGTTCTTCCGATCGAGATCGCGGGCGTCGAAGTGTACCTGGGCCCCTCCGAGCTGCCGGCGGAGTTCGCCGGGCTGGAATCCCGCTGCGGCGTCGTCGTGATCTGGACGAAGTCGTGAGCTCAGCCCTCGCGCAGCGCGTCGAGGAACACGTCGCCGTACTGCTCGAGCTTGGCGGGGCCGATGCCGGGGACCCGCAGCATCTCCTCGGGCGAGGCCGGGCGCAGGTCGATCAGGTCCCACAGCACCTGGTCGCTGAACACGATGTAGGCGGGGACGCCGCGCGCGTCCGCCAGTTCCTTCCGCAGCGTGCGGAGGCGCTGGAAGGTGGGGTCCGACGGCGACCGGTCGACGGCGGCGGCGGTGGCCCGCCCCGCGGCAACGCGGCCGCCCGCGCGTCCAGCCCGAGGCTTGCGCTTGAGCACGGGGAGCACGTCCACGAGATCCGTCACGCCGAGTCCCGTGCACACGTCGCACGACTCGGCGCACGCCTCGAAGTCCTCTCCGAAGTAGGCGAGCAGCCCGCGGTGGCGGCACGCGTCGCGGTCCGCGAGCCGGAAGAGGTCGACGGCCGCCCGGCGCTTCGCCTCGCGCACCGTCGGATCGTCGATCTCGCCGAGGAACCGCTCGCGCACCTTCACGTCCGCCCACGAGTAGAAGAGCACGCAGTCGCTGGGCAGCCCGTCCCGCCCGGCCCGTCCGATCTCCTGGTACCACGACTCGATGTCCGACGGCATGTCGCGGTGGATGACGAAGCGCACGTTGGATTTGTCGATTCCCATCCCGAAGGCGATCGTCGCCACGACCACGTCGACCTCGTCGCGGGCGAACGCGTCCTGATGCTCGGCCCGCGCATCGTCGTCGAGTCCCGCGTGGTACGGGACCGCGTCGACGCCCTCGCGCCGCAGGAACTCCGCCATCTGTTCCACGGACTTTCGCGAGAGACAGTAGACGATCCCGCTCTCCCCCCGGTGCCGGCGGATGAGCCCCAGAATCTCGGCCCGCGTATTCCCCTCCCCCTTTTTCCGGCAGACGACGCGGAGGTTCGAGCGAAAGAAGGAACCCTTGTATCCCTCGGGCTTTCTCATCCCCAACTGTCGAATGATGTCGGCCGCGACCCGGCGGGTGGCGGTCGCGGTGAGCGCGAGGATCGGCAACCCGTTCCCTCCCGCGCCTTGGTCGAGAATCTCGTCCCGCAGTCCCTGAAGCGCCCGGTAGGACGGGCGAAAGTCGTGTCCCCATTGCGAAATACAGTGCGCCTCGTCGACGACGATCAGGGAGAGCGGCGCGTGACGCAGGCGCTGCCGCATGTGCGGCCCCAGCGCCTCCGGCGCCAGGTAGACGAGTTCATAGTCCCCGCGCTCGAACCCCCGCAGCCGGCGCCGGCGCTCGTCCGCCGCGAGCGACGAGTTGATCGCCGTGGCCCGGAACCCGAGGTCGAGGAGGGCGTCGACCTGGTCCTTCATCAGGCTGATGAGGGGCGAGAGGACGACGACCGTCCCCGGCATGAGCCGCGCCGGAATCTGGAAGGTGAGCGACTTCCCCGCCCCGGTGGGCATGACGCCGATGCAGTCTCGCCCCGCCAGCACCGCGTCGATGATGTGCGCCTGACCGGGCCGAAATTCGTCGTAGCCGAACACGTCGCGGAGGACGGATTCCGGGTGGGGGGCGCGCGGCTCGATCATCGTTCGCAACATACCACGGATATCCGCCCCCGGCTCAACGGAACCTCAACGGCGGAAAACCCTTTTCGTCATGTCAACGTCCTTACAGGTTGAGAGGCTCAGCCTGCGGCTGTCTCTGCCCCTGCCCCGGAGGTGTGCGATGTCGACGCGTTCCCCCCGATCCGGCCCGAACGTCGGACCTTTTCTTCCGCTCGTCGTGTTTGCGGGCGCCCTGCTCGGAGCGTGCGGGGACGGCGCCGCTCCGCCCGACTACACGGCCGAAGAACTTGCGGCGGCGAAGCAGGAGCTTCGCGATCATGCCCGGCTGCGCACCTTCGAGGCCGGCAAGCTGTTCGGCGAAGAGTGGGTCGCCCGCGCTCCGAACGACGCGGAGCTCCGCGGGCTCTACGCCTATCAGCTCGTGGGCTGGGGAATGGCCAGGGAAGTCCGCGAGCAGGCCGACGCCATTCTCGCCGAAGATTCCGGGAATCCGTGGGGCATCTACGCCAAGGCCTACGCGCACCTCCTCGACGGTGAATCGAACCTCGCCGTCGAAACCGTGCGGAAGGCGTGGGAGGCTTCGCCGCAGCCGGAGTTCGCCTTCCTGTACCTGCGGGCGCTGGCGCCGGTCGATTTCCACGCGGCGCGGGAGTTGCTGGAGTCGTTCGACGAAGAGACCCGCGCCTGGCCGGAGGTCCTGCGAATGAAGGCCCTGATCGAGTCGCAGGCCCGCTACACGCTGGGCGATCCGACGTGGGCGGACACCACCCGCGCGACGTTGACGGAACTCATCGAGCGGTTCCCGAACCACGTCATCGGATACACGAGGCTGGCCAACGAGGCGTACCAGGCCCGCCGCATGGACGAGTGGACGACGCTCATGGAGACGGCGCTCGAGCTCGCGCCGGGGTCGGGGGAAGTGCGGAGCCAGCACTGGAGGGGGTTGTGGCAGTCCGAACTCCTTCCCGCGGAGGAACGGCAGGCGGCGGTGGAAGCGAGCATGTCGGCATATCGGGAGGCGAGTCCCGAAACCGTGGAAGGCCTGCAGACGATGGCCTCCACGTACCGGCAGATGGAAGACGAAGAGCGGGCTGCGGAACTGGAGGCCCGAATCGTTGAGAGCGACCCGGGCAGCTATCACGCGATGGTCGTCTACCTGGAGGAGACCCGCAGGGCGAGCAGAAAGCAACAGGAGATGTGGCAGGCGCACGGCGTGGACTCGCCGGAGTATCGCGCCGAACTCCCCGTGGTTCGCGATGCGGCGTACCGCTACCTGGAACGCCCGCTCTACAGCGACCGCTTCCACGGCGGCGTCTATCTCGATCTCTACTCGGCGCTCGAGGCGATGGACCCGATCCCGGCCGAAGAGTTGGCCGAGGCGATCCGGGGACTTGCGAAGTACGAGCGTCTCAATCCCTACTTCACGTTCGGGCAGGCCCCGCTTGCGATGATCGATCACACGCCCTACGCGCTCGAGGCGGTCGACATCGTACGCGAGGGCATGCCCGTCATGATGGAGCGATTGAACGAGTCGCGAGACCGCTTCGACACGGAAGGCGAGTGGGATCAACAACTCCGCGGCTACCTCACCGGCACGTACGACGTGATCGGGTGGGCCCACTTCAAGGCCGGCCGCGTGGAGGATGGGCGTCACACCCTCGAACGTGCGCTGGCGATTTCCGAGGGCTCCCGCAACGTCCGCTACCACCTGGGGCAGGTCTACGAGCACCTGGCCGCGGAAGCGGAGGAAACCGGAGACACGGGGGCGGCCAACAACTGGCTGGACCAGGCGGAGGATTCCTATATCGCGGGATTCGGGGCTGCCCGCGGCGAGAACCCCAACGAGGCCGCGCTCGAAGCGCTCTATGAGAGCCGGAACGGGAGCCGCGAGGGGATCGAGGAGTACCTCGCGACGCTGGACGAGCGGGACCGGATCCGGCGGCGCGACCGCATCCTCGAGTCGCGGGTGGAGGCGGCGGGGACGTACGAACCGTTCACGCTCGCGCGGCTGGACGGCGAGCTGGTCGACTCGGCCGACCTCGAGGGGAAGATCGCCGTGCTGCACTTCTGGGGGACGTGGTGCGGGCCGTGCATCGTCGAGATGCCGGAATACCAGAAGTTCGACGAACGCTACCGGGACGACGCCGAGGTCGCCGTGATCTCGATCAGCAACGACCGCACGAACGACGTGATCGAGGACTACCTGGCGAAGAACGACTTCGACTTCACCGTGCTGGTGGACGACGACTACGTGACCCGTGCAGGAGTGAGCGCCTGGCCCACGACCTGGTTCGTCGACCGCGAGGGCTACATCCAGTTCGTGAAGATCGGCACCGCCCTGAAGCTCGACGAGGAGTTCTCCTGGCGCGTGGAGGCGCTCCGCGAAGCGACGACCGGCAGCCCCTGACCGGGAGGCGACGGACAGCGGAGACCCACGAACCCCGGAGGTACAGCATGTCGCTCCGCTCCTCTCGGCCCGGCTCCCGGGTCGGGCTTCTGCTCGTCTGCGCTGCCCTCGCGAGTTGCGGCGCGCCACCCGACTACACGCCCGTGGAACTCGAAGCCGCGAAGGCCGAACTTCGGGACCACGTTCGGCTGCGGACCTTCGAGGCCGGCCTACCGTTCGGGGAGGCATGGGTCGCGCGCGCCCCGGACGACGCCGAACTCCGAGCTCTATACGCCCGCCAACTGGCGGGCTGGAACCTGGACAGGGAGATCCGGGGGCAAGCCGACACGATCCTCGCGGAAGATCCAGAGAATCCCTGGGGCCTCTACACGCGAGCGCTGCAGTCCCTTGCCGGAACAGACTGGCAACTCGCGGCCGGGCCGAGCCTCCGGGCGTGGGAGACGCTGCCGCACCCGGAGTTTGCAGCGGCCTACATGCAGGCGTCGCTCGTTGACGGAATCGAGGGCGGGCGCTCGTTCCTGGCCTCTCTGGACTCGGACACGCGCGAGGCGTCGGAGGTGCTGTACCAGCAGGCACGGCTCGAGTGGTGGGCCCAGTACGAACTCGACGATCCCACGTGGGCCGACTCCAGTCTTGCGACGTACGCGACGCTGCGAGAGCGGTGGCCGGATCACGTTGCCGGCTACCTTGGCGCGGCCGAGGACCTGTTTCGCGGCAACCGCGCCGAAGAGGCGGCGGCGCTGATCGAACAGGCTTTGGCCCTTGCGCCGGGTTCCGTCGACGTGCGAGAGCTGCACTGGCGGATACTCTTCGAGTCGGACTTGCTCGCCGCCGACGAGCGGGGTCCCGCGGTCGAGGCCAGCATCGCGGCGTTCCAGGACGCGGGGCCCGAATCCATCCGCGGGCTCTCGGCGACCGCGAGCATGTACCGGGACATGGAAGACATGGAGCGCGCGGAGGAACTCGAGGCTCTGGTCGTCGAGCGCGCTCCTCTCAGCCGCCACGCATCGCTGATATACGCGCGCGAGTACAACGCCGAGAGCAGCGAGTTGAACCGGCTCTACCAGGCTGAAGGCCGCGATTCCCCGGAATACATGGCGCAACTCGAAGTGGTGCGCGATGCCGTAAACCGCTTTCTCGAGCGACCGCTGTACTCGGACCGACAGAAGGCAAGCGCCTACATGCGCCTCTACTTCGCGCTCCGGGACATGGACCCAGTCCCCTCGGAGGAATTGGCCGAGGCCGTCCGGGGACTCGTCGCGCACAACGACCTGAACCCGCACATCACATTTGGATCCGCGCTGATCGACATGGCCGAATCCACGCCGCATGCGCTGGAGGCGGCCGAGATCGCACGGAATCACGGGCTCCAAAACGCCGTCGACCGTGTCGGAATGTCACGCAGGTCCTTCGATACCGAGGGAGAGTGGGAACAGTCGCTGCGCTACTACCTCAGCATCGTCCACGATGCGATGGGCTGGGCCTATTTCAAGGCAGGACGGGTGGAGGACGGACTGCACTCGCTGGAGCGCTCTCTCGTTCTCACGGAATCCAATCGGGAGACCCGATATCACCTCGGGCAGGTCTACGAGCACTTCGCCGACCGGGCGGCCGAAAACGGAGACGCCGAAGCGGCCATCGAGTGGCTGGACCGCGCGGAGGACTCCTACATCGCCGGCCTCGGAAGCACTCGAGTGGGCGAGAACCCAAGTCAGGAGGCCATCGAAGCGCTGTACGAGCGTCGCAACGGGAGCCGCGCCGGTATCGAGGAGTACCTCGCCACGCTGAACGAGCGCGACCAGATCCGACGCCGCGGGCGGATCCTGGAGTCGCGGGTCGAGGCTTCGGGGACGTACGAGCCGTTCCGGTTGGCGCGGCTCGACGGATCGATGGTCGACTCCGCCGACCTCGATGGGAAGATCGCCGTGGTGCACTTCTGGGGTACATGGTGCGGCCCCTGCATCGTCGAAATGCCCGAGTACCAGAAGTTCGACCTCCGTTATCGCAACGACCCGGAGGTCAGCGTGGTCTCGATCAGCAACGATACGTCACGCGACCTCGTCGAGGATTACCTCGAACGGAACGACTTCGACTTCCAGGTCCTGATGGATGACGGCTACGTCCAGCGGGCCGGGATCGGGGCCTGGCCGACCACGTGGTTCGTCGACCGCGACGGCTACATCCAGTTCGTGAAGATCGGCAACACCTCGAAGCTCGACGAAGAGTTCGCCTGGCGCGTCGAGGCGCTTCGCAAGACCGACGGCACGCGCTGACCCCGGCGGCGACAGCCCTTTACCAGCGGAAGGCGGTTCGGGCGGCCTCCGCGGCGAGGAGGGTTCGCAGTTGTCGGGCCGTGTCGACGGGCAGGTAGGGGATGTCCACCTTGTGGGCGGCGGCCCCTGCTCCGGCCGTGTCCACCCGGAGGCTGGCCATGCCCCGCCAGCGGTCGATCGGGGAAGCGCGCAGCGCCACGACCTGGATGCGGGTGTAGCGGGCGATCGTCGTGCGGCGCCACAGCCAGCCGCTCCGGAACCAGACCATGTCGTCCTTCAGCGCCCACCCGAGGTGGTCGACGTAGCGCCGTGCATGGAGCACGGCCCAGGCGAGGAAGGCGGCGTGGAAGGCCACGCCCCAGGCTTCGAGTGCGAAGTAGAGCGGCACCGCGGCCAGCGTGGCGAGGAAGCACGTTCCCCTCAACACGCGCCGGAAGGCGAGCGGAGATACGGGCTCCCAATTGACCTCGGGCGCGTCCAGCTCCGGGATCACCTCCTGGAGGAATTCGCGCAGGCGTTCTCGTCTCAGAATCGGCGCGAGTTGGTGCCGGTGCGGATCCGCGTTCCCCTGCGGCCCGGCCTGGCTGCCTCCGGCGGTCTGGACGCCGACCGCGACGCGCCCCACCCAGCGCTGCAGCGGCCCCTCGTGGATCGTCACCGTCTGAACGCGGCGTAGCGGGATCGTGGCGGCGACCTGCGTCAGCATGCCGAACGTGGCGCGCAGCCCCTCCTCGGAGCGCACGACCCGGTAGTCGTGCAGGCGCACGAGCGTCCAGACGATCGAGAGCAGCCGGGCGAAGATCACGAAGGCGACGACCAGCGCCGCTATGGCGAGCACGGTCACGAGAATGCCGGCCGCCACCACGTCGGCAGCCGCGCCCTCGACCGCGGGCCCGATCCGCGACTGTTCCCCGGCGACCCAGTCGGAGGCCCGCTCGAAGAGGCCCGTCTCCCACGCGAGGCCGAAAGCGGCGGCGATCAGCACCATGCCGCGGTTCTGGAGGAGACCGTGGAGCAGGAGTTCGCGCGCCGGAAGGTGCAGCAGTGTGCGGCCCTCCGCGGAATCGGCCGGAGCGGGATCCGCCGCCGGCTCGGCGCGCATACCGGTCGCCGCTGCGTCGAGAGTCGCCGCCGCGTCGGCAGCCGTCCCCGTCGCGGTGTCCGTCACCTCTCCGGCAACCGCCACCTCCCCGGCGGCTTCCCGCTTTCCCTCGCGGACCCGCTGGCGCAGCGCTTCGAGGGCCGGCAGGGGGAGGACGGTCAGCGTCGCCTCGGGTTCCTGTCCCCCGCCCGTCTGGAGCTTGACCTCCACGACGCCCAGCACGCGGTGGAAGACGCCCTGCACGGCGTCGAGGTTCTGGATCCGGGCGTAGGGGACGTGGCGCTCGCGCCGAAACAGGAGTCCGCTCCGGATCACGAGTTCCGCCTCCTCGTACCGGTACCGGAACGTCAGGTAGCGGACGACGGACCCCACGACGAGGGGGATGAGCCCGACCAGGAGGACGAAACGCATCTCCACGACGCCGAGGAAGTTGGCCGACGCACCTCCGATGATCAGGGGGAGGATCGCCCGCCGGAGCTGGCTTGCGAGCGAGAAGCCGACGGAGAGCGGATGGAGACGGTGCTCGACCGCCCGCGAGGGCGCCGCCGCCTCAGACGGCATCGTCCCCCGCGGGCGGCAGGAGATGATCCCGGATGCGGAGCGCCGTGTCGTGCTCGAGTCCGTCGAGGGAGACCTTGGCGTGGTCCGTGCCCGCGGTGTAGACGCCCAGCGTCCCGAGGCCGTACTTCCGCTCGAGCGGCCCTTGCGACACGTCGGTGTGCTGGACGCGTGAGCGCGCCACGCTGATCGCCTGCCGCCAGATCACGCCCTTGCGGATCTCGATCCCATCCGGGTGCACGGCGTAGGAGGCGTAGCGGTGGTGAAGGACAGGCCACCGGTACAGCCACCAGCCGAGCGCACCGGTGACCGCGGCCCAACCTCCCAGCATCGAGCCCCATACGACCGGAGGGGGTCCAAAGGCCGCCCATAGCACGCCGACCGCGGCGCCGAGCGGGAGCGAGACGCAACCCGTGACGATGGCGCCGATCGTGCGCTGCAGCGGGATCACCTTCGGATCGAGCGAACGGCGCACCCCGTCCGCAATGCTGCCGGCCTCCCGGTTCGGCGGGTCTGCCGGTTCCCAGGAGCCCGCCGTCTCCGGCGTCCCCCGTGTCTCGGGCGTTTCGGACGTCTCGGGCAGGTCCGGCGTCTCCGGGCTGTGCGTCGACTCGTTCATGTGGACAAGTTACGCTGATCGAAGGGTTTTCGTGTCGGCGCCCTCGGCCGGCGGGAACCGGCCGGCGATCCGACGGGAGGAAGCCGTGAGCGCCGCGAAGTCACGCAGCGACGAAGAACTGCTCGCCGAGTGCGCGGTCGAGACGTTCCGGGCCGGCGGTCCGGGCGGCCAGCACCAGAACAAGACGGAGTCGGCCGTCCGGCTCACGCACCGTCCCACCGGCATCGTCGTGACCGCACGCGAGTCCCGCAGCCAGCACCGCAACCGCGCCCGCGCCCTGGATCGGCTCCGCGCCGCCCTCCGGGAGCGGGAGCACACGCCGCGGCCCCGCCGCCCGACGAAGCCCACCCGCACCTCCCGGGAACAACGGCTGGACAAGAAACGGCGCCGCTCCCTCACGAAGAGGCAGCGACGCCGTCCCGAATCCGACGAGTAGCTGCTAGGTCGTCGTCGTCGTCACCCGCCGCGCCGGGCGGTTCCTGTATTCCTCCCACAGGCTGTCGTGCTTGTTGTCCAGGTCGGACGGCACGCCCTTGATGAACACCCACTCGATCCGGGTCGTGATCTCGAGCGGGTCCCCGTCGGTCACGATCAGGTTCCCCACCTTCCCGACCTCCAGCGACCCCAGTCGGTCGTCCACGCCCAGCACGCGCGCGGGGCCCAGCGTCACCGCTTCCAGCGCCGCCTCCTTCGAGAGCCCCCACGACACGGAGTTCGCGGCCTCGTAGGGGAGGGTCCGCGCGTCGGACGAGTTGAAGGTCGCGAACGCGATCTCGACCCCCGCGTCGCGCAGCACGCCGGGCAGCGTGTTCGGATCGTCGTACGCGGTGTCCTCGCCCTGCGGCAACCGCTGCACCGGCCCCAGGATCACGGGGATGTTCTTCTCGGCGAGCGTGCCGGCGATCTCGCGCGCGCCGTTTCCGCCCGCGATGGTGAGGTCCAGGTTCCACTTCTCCGCGAACTCGATGGCTGACTCGATTTCGCGCCACCCGTTCGCCCGCACGATGACCTTCATCCCCCGGTCGAGGACGCGCGACAGGTGCTCGAGCTGGATGTTTCGGGGGACGCGGCTCGACCCGGACGCCATCGCCTGCCGGTAGTGCTCCGCGGCCACGAACCACGAATCCATCTCCGCCACTTCCTCGTCGAAGCGCTCCTGCGCCCGCCGGAAGGAACGGCCGCCCGCCGGGGGCCCGAAGCCGGCGAAGGCGCGGAACCCCGTCGAGAGCGTGGGCCAGCCGATGACCATGGCGGCGGTCTTCTCGATCTCCATCTCCTCCACCGTCCAGCCGTCGAGGTGGACGAGCGTGGCCTGGCCCTGGATGCCCGAACCTCCGCCGCCGCCGAAGCGGCCGCCGCCGCCGGGCGCGACCATCGAGTGCGTGATCCCGTTCGCGCGCGCGACCGGGATGTGCTCGCTGGCGGGGTGGATCGCCGTGTGCGCGTTGAGATGCGGGTTCCAGCGCCCCAGCTCGCTCGCGTCGTTCGTCACCGCGACGGCCCCGACCTCCGTGAGCCCGAGCGAGCTGAACGAATCGATCATGCCGGGAAAGACGTGCTTCCCCTCCCCGTCGATGATCTCGGCGTCCGCCGGGATGTCGACGTCCGATCCGACCGCGATGATGCGGCCGTCCCGGATCACGATCGTGCCGCTCTCGATCACGCCGTCGGCCACGGTGTGAATCGTGGCTCCCTGTACCGCGAACGTGCCGCCGTCCTGCGCGACGGCCTCAGCCGGCAGGGCAAACCCGACGGTCCCGAGGACTGCCGCCGCCGCGACTATCGACTTCACCATGCGCGTCATCGTCCACCTCCTGACCGGTTGCCCGGATCGCGCTCGTTATCCGAGTCGTCGTCCTCGTCCGCCTCGCCGAGCAGCTCTCTCAACTCCGCCTTCTCGGCCTCGATCTCAGCCCGCATCGCGAGGTCCGCGTCGATATCGAACACCACCTCGCCGTCGATATACGTTGTCCGGACCCTGGCGTAGGAGGAGAGCGGATAGTTCTCCCACAGGACGATGTCCGCGTCCTTCCCGGCCTCCAGCGAACCCACGCGATCGTCGATCAGGAGCTGGATCGCCGGATTGATGGTGACGGTGGCGAGGGCCTCGGCCTCGGTCAGGCCGCCCCACTTCATCGTCTTGGCGGCTTCCTGATTCAGGTGCCGTCCCTCTTCTCCGCTGTCGGAGTTGATGGAGACGTTGACGCCGCGCTGCGTCATGATCGCCGCGTTGTGCGGAATCGCCTCGTAGGCCTCCATCTTGTACGCCCACCAGTCGGAGAAGGTGGAGGCGTGGGCTCCGTGCTCCGCCATCTCGTCGGCCACGCGGTAGCCCTCCAGCACGTGCTGGAACACGTGGATGCGGAAGCCGAACTCCTCGGCCACCCGCATGAGCTGCAGGATCTCGTCCGCGCGGTAGCTGTGTGCGTGCACGTAGCGCGTGCCTTCGAGCACTTCAACCAGCGGATCCATGGTCAGGTTGCGGCGTGGCGGGATCGCATCGCGGTCGCCATCGGCCACGCGCGCCCGGTAGGTGTCCCACTCGGCCTTGTACTCGCTGGCCTCGATGAAGGCCTGCCGGACCACGTCCATCACCCCCATGCGGGAGGCGGGATAGCGCGCCTCCTGGCCGGGTAGGTTGGGGCTCCCGGCCCGCTTCGGGTTCTCGCCGAGCGCGAACTTGATGGTGGGCGGGGCGCCCTGGAAGAGGAGACCCTGCGCGTCCGCGCCCCAGCGATGCTTGATGACGGCGTTGTTGCCGCCGATCGGGTTCGCGCTCCCGTGCATGACGTGCGACGTCGTCGTGCCGCCCGCCGCCTCGCGATAGAGCGCGATGTCCGTCGGGTCGATCACGTCGTGGATCGACACCATGGAGGAGACGGAGACCGCCCCCTCGTTGATCGCGTCGGCCGCGATGTGGGAGTGGGCGTCGACGATGCCGGGCGTGATGTACTTGCCCGTCCCGTCGATGACCATCGCGTCGGAGGGCGCCTCCACCTCGGAGGCCGGCCCGACGGCGACGATGCGCCCGTTCTCGAACAGGACGGCGCCGTCCTCGATCCGCCCGGCTTCCGCCGCGGTGAGAATCGTGGCGCCCGTGATGAGGATCGGCTGCTCCTGCGCGGCCGCCCCGCCCGGGACCGCGAGCGCGACGGCGAACGCCAGGCCGAGCGCCAGGCATCCGGTGCCGACTCGTTCGGCAGCCCGCGTCAGCGGCTGTGTCATCGGCTGTCTCAGCGGATGTCTCATCGGACACCTCCTCCGGGCCTCGTGCCCGTGAAGTCCATGTTGCGCATGCCACCGAAGGAAGCGTTCCCCTCGATCGAATCGCCCTCGACCGTACCGGTGTAGACGATCTCCACGTCCATGCCCGGCCCCATCGTGGCGGAGACCGTAATGCTGAACTCGTTGCCGCTCACCCAGCCGTCGGTGATCTGCTGCTCGCCCCGCTCGCCCTGGATGACGCCGGAAATCGTGCCGTCCTCCGAAACCTCGAGTTCGGCCGTCGCCTCCTGCGAGTCGTTGTTCAGGGAGAGGAGCCAGGTGCCGTTCATGTCGACCGCCGGGGGCTCCGTCGGCCGCGGCTCGGGCGCTTCCTCCTCGAACCTGTGACCGTCGACGAACACCATCCGGATGTCGGTGCCCTCATCGAACAACGGGCCGTCGGTCACGACGAGGTTCGCGATCTTGCCCGCCTCGACGGAGCCGAGCATCGCGTCCACGCCGTAGATGCGGGCGGGCGCGACGGTGAGCGCCTCCAGCGCCGCCTCTTCGGAGAGCCCGTTCTCGATCGCCGTCCGCACCTTTTCCATCATCGCGCGGGGGCTCCCGGCCGAACCGCTGTAGAAGGCCCATTCGACGCCCGCCTCCTCGAGCCGGGCCGGCGTCGTCGGCGCATAGGCGCGGCGCTTCAGCGACGAGAGCGACTCCTCGGCTTCCGGATCCGCATCGCGGTTCCGCTCGGGCCAGTCGGCGTTCACGAGCACCTGGACCCCGGCCGACGCGATCTCGTCGGCGAGTCCGTACGCCTCGTGCGCGCCCTGGAGGACCGGCCGCGCGCCCGTGTCGCGCCCGAGCTTGATCGCGCGCCGGATCTGCCGCACCTCGTTCGCCGGCATCACCGTCGGCCACCCGCCGGCGATCGCGTCCTGGATCGGACCGAGCGCCCGGTCGTAGGTGGGCCGCGGCTGGCCGCTCGGGTTGGCCGTGTAGCGCGCCTCGTACTGCTGGCTGTGGTCCGCGTCCAGGTACAGTTGCCGGATGTAGGCGATGACGCCCATGAGCGAACCCGGGAAGCTCCGGAATCCGCCGGCTCCGCTCATCGTCACGCGGAGGGCGGCGGGCGCCTTCACGACCATCTCCTGCTCGTCGCCCGCCAGGTTCACCACGACGGCCTGCCCCGTCACGATCCCGTCATCGGGCGCCACGAGCGCGTTCGTGAACCCGCCGCTGCGCCACGTCTCGATCTCGTCGGAGTCGGGATCGAGCATGTCGGCCGCGTTGACCCAGGAGTTCGTCGCCGGACGGTCCTCGGGCCCCACGGTGCGGGGCTGGTTCGCCTGCTCGACAAACGCGGCGAAGGGGTTGCCTCCCCCGCCGCCCGGATTCCCCACCTGCGAGGCCATCCCGATCCGGGACAGCCCGTCGAACAGGCCGGGGTAGACGGTCAGGCCCGAGACGTCGATCAGCCAGGCGTCGCCCGGGACCTCGACATCGGCTCCGACCGCCTCGATGAGTCCGTTGGCGATGACGACGGTGCCGTTCTCGATCACGGCGCCCGTGCCGGTCACGATGCGCGCGTTCTGGAGGGCGAAGAACGGGGGAGGCACCGGGGCCTGGCTCGG
Source organism: Candidatus Palauibacter rhopaloidicola (assembly GCA_026914155.1). Classification (GTDB taxonomy): domain Bacteria; phylum Gemmatimonadota; class Gemmatimonadetes; order Palauibacterales; family Palauibacteraceae; genus Palauibacter; species Palauibacter rhopaloidicola. The sequence continues at coordinate 192,092 of JAPPGH010000024.1, forward strand.
CATGTACTGCGCGTCGGCGGGCGCCGGAGCGGCAAGGCCCGACAGCGACGCGAGGAGCAGGCCCGGGACCACCCCGCCCGCCAGCCGGCGCGCGAGTGCGGTTCGGTTCATGAGAGGTACATCCTTCCGAATGGGTCCATCACGGTGAAACAAACCCTGCACGTCCCCTTCACATCCCTTCACAACACGCCTGCGTGAATCTCCGTTCAGTCCCCCACCCGGTCAACGCCCGCGCGGAGCCGGCCCATGCCATCCCCAGTTTTGGGGATGGTGAGACCCGCTTGCAGGCCGGATCTTCCGAGACGCCCACACGTTCACGGAGGTTCCAATGGTTCGCATCATCGCGCGTCCGCTGCTGTTGCTCCTCGTCGTGCTGTCGGCGAACGGCTGCTCCCTGGCGTTGATCAAGAAGCCCCGGCTCGCCGAGGGGCCCGCGGCGCGCGACTGCACGACCTCGCCCGTCGCCCCGATACTCGATCTAACGGCTGCGAGCGTTTCGAGTGCCCTCCTCGTTCGCGGACTGTCCAACGACGACAGCTTTTTCGACGGCCCGGAGTGGGACGCCATCGCCGTGGCCGTGCTCGGAGGGCCCGCCCTGCTGTGGGGGTACTCGGCGGCGAGGGGCTTCGGGTGGACCTCCGAATGCCGCAGCCGGCAGTCGGTGAGCGAGGAGGCGATCACCGACTACCTCCGCACGCTGACCATTCCTTCCGCAGCCGGGCCTGAAGGATCCGCCGAAGAGTTCGGCGCGACGACTCGACACACCGCTACGCAACCAGGAGAAGCCGAACGATGAAACGCCTCATTCCGCTGTTCTTCGTGGCCCTGGCAACCGCGGGGTGCGGCACCCTCTTCAACTCGAAGATCAAGACCATCGACATGATATCGAGCCCGACGGAGGCGGAGGTCTGGATCGACGGGACGAGGCGCGGCACCACGCCGCTGACCGTGGAACTCGACAACCGGACGTCCCATACCGTGGTCTTCAGGAAGGAAGGCCACTGGCCCGTGCTGTGCGACGTCAACGCGAGCACCGAAGCCCGTTGGGTCATACTTGACGTCCTCTTCGGTAGCCTGTTCGCCGTCACCGTTGACGCCGCGACGGGAGGCTGGAGGGAGATCAGCCAGGACGCTTGCCACGCGGTTCTGCGGGCAGCGCCCGGAGTGGATCCGGAAGGAAGCGATTCATGAAGCGACCCGGAGCCACGTTCATCGCGATCGTCGCGTTCCTGGCCGGTATGCAGCCCCTGACCGCACAATCCCCTGGCGATCGCGTGCGCGTGACGACCGATAGGGGCAGCAGGCTGATCGGACAGATCGTGGAGGTGACGGAGGACCGATTCGATCTGAGCTTGAGGGGCGGACAATCCGTTTCCGTGCCCCGTGGCGAAATCCTGAGGTTCGAGCGAAGCCGTGGAAGATCGTCGCGGGCAGGGCTTGTCGCCCTGGGGGGAGCCGTCTCCGGAGCTGCGTTCGGAGCATTGCTGAGTTGCATTTTCGAGTGCACCGACGAAACGCCCCTGGCGGCGGCGGGGGGCGCGCTCGCAGGCGGTGTGGTGGGTCTGGGTCTCGGAGCACTGATCAGGGGACCGGAACGGTGGGAGATCGTTTCGGTGGACGGGGGAGCGAGTCCGGAGCCCGTCTTCACGCCGATCATCGATCTGAGAGTGGATCACGGTCGTCCCGCCGCCGTTCTCGGCGCACGTCTCCGGATATGACCTCGGGCGGCCCCGGCGGCCCGGAGACGTTCGTTTCGCGATTCAGCCAGAAAACACACTCAGGTAACGGGATAGCCGCTGCACGTGTGGTTTGCGCCGTTCTGGCGCTCGCCGGTCTGTTCGCCTGCGGGGGTGACGGAAGCGACGCGCTCGAGCCCGACGCTGCATCACCCTCCGACGCCCCGGCGTGCCGCGCCGGACAGGAGGTCAGCCCCGGTCAGAGTTGCTCGGTCGCCACGAGTCTCCGGTTCACCGTCATGCCCGACGGATTCGGATGCCTGATCCGGTCCAGCGGGGGCGAAGAGAACTGGCAGTGCCACAACAAGGAGATCAGTTCTGGCGGCTTCTCGGCCAGCCGGATTCCCGACACGTCGCGGTGGCGCATCGACGCTCTGCCATAGGAGGCGATTCATGAGACGAACGGGAACGGCTGTCATCGCGATCATCGCGTTCCTGGGAGGCATCCAGCCCCTGATCGCGCAGTCCCCGGGCGACCGCGTGCGCGTGACGACCGGCGGCGGCACGGTGGTGGGCCGGGTCGTTTCCGTAACGTTAGACGGACTCGAGGTCGGCTTGAGCGGGGCACGGTCCGGCGCCTTCACCCGCGACGAGATCCTGCGGCTGGAACGCAGCCTCGGAACACAGTCCGCCTGGAAGCGCGGCCTGCTGTACGGTGGCGCGGGCGGAGCGCTCGCCGGATTCACGGTCGCGCGGACGCTGATTCACGCGACCTGCGACGTCGTCACCCTGGGCACGGCGACCGAAGAGTGTTCGAGCGAGGGGTTCGGCGTCGCGCACGCCTCCGGCTGTGACCCAGGGACGGTCCGCCGACAGATGATCTGACTTCAGCAGCGTCACGTCCGTAGGCTCTCCCAGTGTTCCTCGGGAATCGCCGGCGCGACGATGTCGCCGTGGACGGTCACGGTCCCCCTCAACTCCTCCTGCGGGAAATCGGAGGCGGAGTGGCTCGGAGGCAAGAGTTCGGCGACCGGCGGGCCCCGTTTCAGGATGACGATGCGTTCACCCGTATCGCGCACCCGGTCGAGGATCGCCAGACACCTCGCCTTGAAGTCGGAAGCGTTGATGGTCCGCCGGCGTCCGGCTAGCGGAAGGGTCCGCGCAGGGCTTCGAGCGACAGAACCCTGCGCACGAGTTCGGTCTGCTTGCGGACTCCGAGCTTGCGGTAGACCCTCTTCAGGTGCGTGCGCACGGTGCTCTCCGCGCACCCGAGTTCGGCCGCCACGCCGGCTGGCGTCTGGCCGGTCGTCAGCGCCACCGCCACGCGGCTCTCCGTCGCCGTCAACCCCCAGACCATGGCCGGCAACTCCGGATCCACGCGGGGTCGGGCGATCGGATCGACGATCAGCGCCAGCGCGCCGACCTCCCACGAACGAGCGTCCGTACCGGTCTTCTGGACGGGGTGGATTTCAAGGACCAGCGGCCCTCCGGCGTCGCGGCGGGTGATCTTCATCGTGCCGCCGGCCCCCCGGGCGCCGAACACGGGCAGCGCCCGTGCGAGCAGGCGCTGCAGTTCCGCGTGCTCCGTCTGAGTTCCGGCCGCGAGCACGCCGCCGTCGTCGCGGAGCCCGTCGCGTTTCGCGAGGACGGCCCGGGCCCGGTCGTTCGCCTCCAGGATGCGTCCGCGGCGGTCGAGCTGGATGACCCCCGACCGCCCGCTTTCAAGTAGCTCGGCAAGCGACGCGCCCAGCGCCCTGGCATCGGCCAGCGCGCGACGAATGCGGGCGAACTGGCGCAGATGGGGCGCGAGCCGGCGGATGGCCCGGATCTGATCCTGTCCCCAGCCTCCCCGTTCGACGGAGTCGCCGATGGACCAGACGACGCCGCAGCCGTCCAGCCCGTCGAGCGCGAGGAAGAGCCCATCCTGCGACTTCGCAATGTGCCGGAACTCGTTGTAGGCGGGGGACGTCTCCTTCTCCCGGTCGGTATAGAGTTCCGACCTGTAGACGAAATCGCCATCCCCGAGTGCGTAGAGCCGCGGAATCGCTTCATCGCGCCAGTAGTAGTCGCGAAAATACAGGAGCTCCAGGTCCGTCCGGTGTTCCGCGCCGACGAAGAACCGGTTGAAGAAGATCTCGGGCTCGGTCTGGCACGGATCCGCGAACGTCAGGCCATGGCCGCTGATCCGGAGCAGGTCGTTGATCGACCCGGCCGCCGAGACCCACGCCCCGTCGTTCAGCGCGGCGCCGTACAACGACGCCACGGTGCGATCGAATCCGTCCTGCGTGATCATGTGTTCCGCGTTCCGTCTTCCCGTCCCTCTCCATTCCGACCGCTTCCAGAATGGGCACGGACGGACCCACGGAACACCACCAATTCAGGGGGCGAACGAGGCGTGGAACAAGCTGCGGGGCACGGCCGGAATCCGGATGATCGCATAACTGCTACGCAGCACAACTACTTCGGTCGTCACGGCCACGCCGTAGAGCGGCGGCGACGCGACGTACGGAACAGCGAGCCAACAGGGAGGGACCCCGAAGATCTACCGTCGCCACGCCTCCGCAGCGGGAATCCCGCGGCTGAACAGCACCTCGAGGCCCGGCTCCGCCGAGACGGCGGCGGCCGCATCCGCCGGGGTCAGCGTCGCCGGAGGCAGATCGCGCAGGAAGCCGCGCACCTAGCCGGTCCGCGGGTTGCGCAGGATCGCCATTGGACGGTCGCTCTCCGCGTCGAGCGTGAACGATCCGCCGGGGCCGGTGAGCGTGATGCTCGCGAGGCCGTCCTCCCACTCGGGCCGCGCCGGGAGAACGAACGCGAAGGACGAACCCCCGTCGCCGTCGGCCACCTCGTTCATGCCGAAGCTCAGCGAGAACAGCACGGCACCGCGGTCGGAATGTCCCGTGAGACGGTAATCACCGGCCGAGTCCGGCAGCGCCGACGGCGCTTCGACCGCGAACGCCGGCTCGAGATACGGAGTCTCGTCGGTGCGCACGCCACCCCACAGGAGAAGCGATCCGGCGGAGGCCTCCGCCGCCGATGCCGGGGCACCCTCGTCGCCCAGCCGGAAGCGCAGCGCGTTGCCGAAGTGGTAGTCGCTGATCCAATAGGGACCGCAATACGACATGAGGTCGTGGTGCCGGACCGGCGACGCCAGGCGCCCACCCTCGCGGAAGTCGTACCCCCACGCGCCAATGGACGCGTTCGGGTACGGGTAGGCCGGATCCGGGCCGGACGCCCCTCCGCACGGCGCATGCGCCAGACTCATGTTGTGCCCCAGCTCGTGTGCGAACGTACCGGATGAGAGACCCGCGAAGGCGGCCCTCCCGGGGCTGTATGCCACCCCGGCGGGGCCCGCTATCTGTCCCGCCTTCGTGCCCAGGTAATGGCCGCTCCCCCCCTCCATGACCCGGATCGCCTCGGTCTGGGCGAACAGGTCGAACGCGTTGATGCTGGAACTCACCACCGGCTCGTGGGCCGCCACCTCGAGATCGGCCACGGGCAGAAGGTCGCGCGTCAGCGCCAGCAGCTCGTGCCCCTCCGGATCCGCCGCCATACCCTCCACCCACTCCAGCACCGACGAGTCGGGCGCGGACGCTGACAGGAACGGAACGACCGTGAGATTGAACACCGGCATGGTCCGCACGTCGACCGCCAGGCGGCCCGTTTCCGGGATCCGCCGCCGCACGGCCAGCACGGGGTCCAGCGTCCCGTCCGGGTCGATCTCGACCACCATCTCCAGTCCCGGCCGCACCACTTCCGCCGGTATCGCCGCGTTGGCCGAGCGGGCGAGCGAACCCTCGTCGACTTCGGTGGGGACTGGCCCCGGCTTGCCGGCGATGTCCACCGCATGCGCGAGCGCGCCGCCAAGAAAGAACGAAGCCCGCACGGGGGGGATCGGCGCGTTGTTGGCTCGGGCCGCCGTGGGGAACACCCGCAGCAGCGCCTCCTCGCGTGCGACCAGCGGGACCGGGAACTCGCGCGACTGCACGGCCTGCACGAGGTAGGCCCCGGTCGATTCGAAAACGCAGAGCGCGACCCGCCGACTGGGGATCGTTTCCAGCCACCCTGTGAAGTCGGCGTCGGATGGCGCACACAGCATCGTACCGCCGGCCTGGAGGCTCTCGAGTGACCGCAGGTTCGTCAGGCCGGCGGGCAGGGTTCCTGTCAGGCCGGCGTTCCGCGAAAGAACAAGCTCGACCAAACTTGTGAGGCGGCCCAGTTCGGGGGGGAGCGGACCCGACAGATCGTTCCCGGCGAGGCTCAGTGTCCTCAGGTTGGAGAGACTTCCCAGTTCCGGAGGGATCGCGTCGGACAGATCGTTCCCGTCGAGGATCAGCGTCCTCAGGCTGGAGAGACTTCCCAGTTCCGGAGGGAATGCTGGTTTAGGTCAATCTGATCGTCTCATACCTTCCAGTAATGTGTATAACCATCTTGTTTACATGGTGTTATCGCCAGCATTGCGAGAGCGTCCT
>JAPPGH010000047.1 GCA_026914155.1 Candidatus Palauibacter rhopaloidicola
GAGGCGCATATGTAGCACCATTGAAGGCAAACGATTGCGACTCGGACTGGCCCGGCGCGCCTTGTGACGTCAGATCAGCTGACGTCACAAGGCGCGCCGGATCCATGGCCGAGGTCGCGAGTGCCTTGAATGAAGATGCCGGTCGGTATTTCGCCGCCCCCGGTCCACCCATCACCTTCCTCTCGACCAAGGGACGGAACTTCATCTGAGCCTCTGACCTCGCGTACCAAACGAGGTAATCGCAGACCGATGCGAGATGCCGGGAAGAGAACCCTGTGGTCTTCGCGTAGGAGATCAAGCTGACGAAGTTCTCCTCACCGAACACCTCGTCCATCAGCGCTCGCACGCGATGCACGTTCTCGTCACCGATCTGAATGAAGATCGATCCGCTTTCCGACAAGAGGTCCCGAGCGGCGGTCAGTCGGTCGCGGAGGTAGGTGAGATACGAATGGACCCCATCCCGCCAAGTGTCTCGGAACGCCTTGACCTGCTCCGGTTCGCGGGTGATGTGCTTCCGGTTGCCGTCCTTCACGTCGCGGCTCGTCGTGGACCACTGGAAGTTGGAGTTGAACTTGATCCCGTAGGGCGGATCGAAGTAGATGCACTGGACCTTGCCACGCAGATCCTCGCGCTCGGCGAGCGAAGCCAAGACGTGGAGGCTGTCGCCCAAAATCATCCGGTTGGACCAGTTGGCGTCGTGCTCGTAGAAATCCGTGGAGCCAGCCTCGGGAGGCAGGCCGTTGAAGTCGGCGAACAGGTCGATGGCTTCGTCAGGTGGCCCGGCGTCTTTGGCATGTTGAACGAGGTCGTCGATCAAGACCTTGGGATGCACCTTCTCCTGAATGTAGAGAGGCGCGGCTTGGGCGATCAGGTCGCCTTGGTCCTGCTCATCTTTGCCGCGCCAGATGAGTTGGGGGTCCAGGTCGCGGTTGCGGCGCTGGTACGCAACCTCGATGGGCGTCCGTTCGTCCTCGGCCATCACGGCCCGGAACTCAGCCGTGGGAATGTTCTTTCGGCTGTCCTCAGCGTGCCTGATGGATTCGACCTTCTTGGGTGCCTTTTTGCGAGCCATGGCTGCTATGAGTCGTCTCGGGGGAACGCCGCGCCGAATCGGTCGGCAAGGGAACGAAGCGATCTGTCGCCGGTCCAAAGACGTGAACCTCGTTGGACAACAACCGCATGAAGTAGATGAGCGTCGATGAACCCGATGCCCGCGCCGGCCAGCCGCTCGGCCTCGATCCAGCCGATCACCTCTGCGTGATCCCGTGCCTCGATTCGGGGCAGGTGACGCCAAGAACGCAGGTGGTCGCCGCGGTTCTTGAAACGACCGCAGGCAAGTTCACCGAGGACCATCGGGTGCATCAGAACCTTGGAGGCTCCGAGAAGCTTCGTAAGCATCGGGTGCGGGCGCCGCAGGTGATTGATCCACACGTTGGTGTCCACGAGGATCATGCCCAAGGCCGACGCCGCGGAATGAACTCCGCCTCGGGATCGGAGCCGCCCGCCCGGATCAACGCTTCTTCTGCGGACACCTGCCGCCCTTCCGTCGCGGTGCGCATCACATCGTCTAGCTTCTCCGGGATCGCGGTCGCAAGATCGGACCCCAACTCGAACACGTCCCGGAACTCGGCGAACGACCATCTGCCGTACCCGCCGTGGCGGTTGATGCCCGGAACCCAGTAGTTCTCCATGGTGGCCTTCTTGTCCTTGGCGTCTTCGCGCCGGTACCCCTTGATCTCGACGATGAGGTGTAGCGGATCGTCCCTTCCTCGTCCGTCGTTGACGAGTACGACGAAATCGGGGATGTACGTCCGCTTCTCCGAACCGTGACGGTAGGGCACTTCCAGTCCAAGGTTGTGGTTCTTCACGTAGGCCAGAACCTGCGGGTGGGCCTCCACCACCCGACAGAACTCGCCTTCCCAAGAGCTGTCGAGAATGGCCCAGTTGACGTGACAGAAGCGCGCGTCGGTCCTGTAGCGTTGGGTCTTAGTCGTCTCGAAACGGACGTGAGCGGTGGAGCCCTCGGGATTGTAGGGATCAAGCAGGGCTTTGACCTGCGCCGTCCCGTTCGACTCAAGGATGGCCGTCGTGATGCGTTCGCAGGCGAGATCCGCCAACTCGCGATAGAGGAGTTGGCCGTGATGTGTGTCTCCGGTGCAACGCAAACACGTGTCCAGCCAACGGCGGGCGATCTGCTTGAGTTGCCCGAACAGGTAGAGCTTGGGGCTCTCTCCCTCGTCGCGCCACTTCGTGTAGAGCAAGTGCTTCGTTAGGTAATAGGTCACTGTGGCGCGCCGCCCTTCGAGGTGTTCGAGCGTCAGGTCCACGCCCTCTCCCACGATTCCCTCGTTCTTCGTGATGGACGGTCCCACGAGTTCGGGCGTCAACTTGAGGTTCGAGGCCTCGGTGAAGCTTGCCGTGAGTCGCTCCTCGGGTAGTTCGACCCGGTATCCGATGACTCGGGGGAAGCGGATCTCGCGCTCGTCGCGCTCTGGACGCACCGCGCGGACCGTGATCGTCTCCTTCGGCGGCTTCGGTCGCACGACGACGGGTTTCGCCGTGAAGTCGAACGGGATGCCGAGCACGTCTGCGTACTCGACATCGAACAGACCCTCTTCGTTCAGATCGTAGGACTGCCGCCGGAGCGCCCGCCCGACGGCCTGCTCGCACAGCAACTGGGTGCCGAACGCCCGTAGGCCGAGCACGTGCGTGACCGTGTTCGCGTCCCAGCCCTCGGTCAGCATGGACACTGAGACGACGCAACGGATGGAGCCGCCCAGCCGACGCCGCTTTCCGACCGTGTTCATAACTTCGCGTAGCAGATCCTGGTCGGTGATGTTCTCACCGGCGTGTCGGTCGCCCGTGCGCGCGATCCTCTCGCGGCGAAAGCGCTCGATCTCGTCGGCTGCCATCCTGCGGAACTTGAGGTCGAGCGCATCCCCGGATTCGAGTTGGCGGCTGTCGATCAGCAGCGTCCGGGGACGCGGAATGCGCTGGCCGTTCTCGTCGAAGTTCCGGAACAGTGGCAGCCGGCCGTTCTCGATGGCGGAGGTACCGTCCAAGTGCGCGCGCTCGAAGCCCGAGATGTAGTCGTACACGAGCTTCGATGTCGAAGTGTTGTTGCACACGATGATGAAGCACGGCGGAACGCGGATGCCCGCCTTCTCCCACGCCTCGAAGGTCCGCTCGTAGTGACCGTACAGGGCGTCGAGCGCCGACTTCAGGTCCAGCGGCAGACTCAGCGGATCGAGCGCCCCGGCCTTCCCGCGCCCTTTCTTGGGCATCTTTCGCCCAACGTGCTCCCACAGATTCCGGAAGCGGGGCATGTCGTACCCGGGAACGTTGTCCGCAACCGGCACTCGGGGGAGCTTGACGATCCCGCACTCGATCGCGTCCATGAGCGAGAAGTCGCTCATCGTCCACGGAAAAAGCGTGCCCTCTGCGTAGCCCGAGCCACGCAGGAAAAAGGGGGTGGCCGAGAGGTCCATGACTCGGCTTATACCGATCTTGCGTTCGACTGCTTCGAGCCCGGAGACCCAGAGCCGCGCAGCTTCCGTGTTCTCCTTGGCTTCCTTCCTGTCGTCGCCCTTGAGCATGCGCTCGTCACGGCTGCCCGGCTTTTCGCGGTAGCAGTGATGGGCCTCGTCGTTCAGGACCATGATCCGTTTCATGGCCATGAGTTCGGGCATGACGCGCCGGATCATCTGGCCGGTGCTCTCCGTCGTTTCCGGTGCGGGTCCCCGCCCCTGAAGGAGCGCGCGGCTGCCTTTGGAGAGCTTCATCCGCTCGCGAAGCTTGAAGGCGTGGTAGTTCGTGATGACGATTTTCGCGTGGGTCAGGTCCGGAAGCATGTCCCCCGGAACCAGTTCCCGATCCTCGTAATAGCTGTCCGGATCGTTGGGTTGGAGCACCCGGAGACGGTCGCGGATCGTGATCCCGGGGGTCACCACGAGGAATCCTCTCGTGAACTTCCGGCTCTGTGGCCTCCGCACGGCGTTGATCGTCTGCCAGGCGATCAGCATCGCCATCACCGTCGTCTTGCCCGTGCCCGTCGCCATCTTGAGCGCCAGCCGCGAAAGGCCGGGGTTGGCCTCTTCGCTGGCATCGGCCATGTGTTCGAGAAGTTCCCGCCCGGCCTTCCGCAGCGGGGCCACCTCCGTGAGCCAGATCGCAGTCTCCACCGCTTCGATCTGGCAGAAGAACGGACGGATGCCGGAGAACCGATGAGATCGCCAATGCCGGAGCAGGCGCGCCGTCTCGGGGGTTACTCGCCAATCGGCTTCGTCCGGGATGCGCCTCCATTCGTCCACGCGCTCGCGCACGCGGTTGATGATCGTGGCCAGATACTGCTGGTCTTCCGTCGAGAGCCCCTTGCCCTCGTCGAGGACCATACCGACCTGTTCGACCGTTGGTCCCTTCGGCGTCTTCTGCTGCTTCGGGTTGGGAATCGGCGAGACAAAGGAAGCCGGACGTCGGTAGGCTAGGACCCGTTGGGTCGGCTGCCCGGCAGCGTCCAACTGCCAGTGGCGAGCCGGGTACTCGTAGGGCGAGTTGAGGATCGGGCGTTCGTAGAACCGCTCCACCGAGGACGCGCCGTCTAGCCCCGTGCTCTCGCCCTCTGGAGTAGCTTCTTCCGAAATGCTCATCCGCACCCTGATGATTTGACGTTTCTGTCGTGACAGCAGCACGCCCCGTTCCCGGTCCGCAACCGCCTCGAAAAGGTCGCACGGCGCGGCGGAGAACGGCAACCTTGCTTGGACGAGCCGTTACCACCTAGCCGTCCGGGGGCTTCGACGGGCTCGCCCCAAGGGTTCGGGTCAGGATGGCGCTGGAGCCGGGTGCCTGCTAGCGTCAGTGCAGCATCATGAGCATCAAGGAGTTCAGTGTGGACCGGCAATGTATGGCGATGTTCCGAAAAGTCCCCGAAGGCTACATCGCCTTCGTCGAGGGGTTTTCCGGTGCCAACACCCAAGGCACTTCCCTCGAAGAAGCCCGGTGGAATATTCGCGAAGCCATCGCCTTGGTCGTCGAAACCAACGGGGCCTTTGGCCTCGCTCCCATGGAGGAACCGCAATGACCCGAAGCTTGACCGCGATCGTTGAGCGCGACGATGAGGGCTATGTGGCGCTCTGCCCCGAGTTGGACGTGGCGAGCCAGGGTGAGACCGTGGCCGAGGCGCGCGACAATCTCGCCGAAGCCCTCGCCCTGTTCTTCGAGACCGCGCCGTCCGGCGAGGTCAACCGGCGCCTGCGAGGCGAGGTCTATGTGACTCAGATCGAGGTTGCGGTTGGCTAGGCTTCGCGTCCTGTCCGGCCGTGAAGTGTGCGGCATCTTGGCGGCCAACGGTTTCGTCGAGGTCCGACGACGGGGCAGCCACATCGCCATGCAGAAGACGGATGCCGACGGAACGGTCACCGTCCCGGTTCCGGATCACCGAGAGCTGCGGACGGGCACGCTGATGTCGATCATTCGTCAGTCAGGTCTGCCCCGCTCGGAATTCGAGGTGGGTCGCTGACCACGGTCGGCGGCGGTGGAAAGCGCCGGTGCGCCTCGTGCGGCAAACTCTACGTGGGCCGTCCCCGGGAGGAAGCCGTATGCCTCACCTGCGACATCCGGGAGCGGGCGGTTCGGGGCGAGCACCCGGCGGCCATCGCGATTCGCTTCGGTATCCCCCGATTCCTCGTGGAGGCTGTGCTCAAAGGCGATTCTCACCCGACACGTACCCCTCGGAGACCTGAGATCGTCGATCCGGAGCGATCCTAGAGCCCGCAGATGAGCCGAAACCGCTCCGGATCGGCCCTTTTCGGACGATCCGCGTGGCGATGACCGGCGAAGTAACGGCTTACCGCTCGAACCCACCCCCGCCACGCTCGGGGCCTCGGGACCGGGGCGGTCGCGGTACTACAATCCGGGTGATGGTCCGCCCGCGCTCCCGCTCCCGTGTTTGTTCGCGCTCCCTCTCCCTCATGGTCGCGCGCACCGACCATGCACGCCGCTCCGCCTCCACCAGCCTGTTCCGGTAGAACTTGCCCCAACCGTGCTCGATCTCCCGGGCTCGCTCGCCGTGTGCCTTGCCCAACTCGGCCCGCTCGTCCCTGTGATACCCGTCGAGATCCTCGCGCCAGCCCTCGACCAGATCTTTCCGGCCCCGGATCGCCCCGGCCAGTTCCCTGAGCGAACGATCGAGCCGCCAGATCCGGAGCCGACCGAGCATGGTGCGGCTCTCTCGGTCGAGCCGCTGCCGCATCTCCTCCTGCCGCTTGTGCAGTTCGGCCCATTCCTTCCGCGCCCGGGTCTCAAGGTGCTGGAAGCTGTACTCGCGCCCGTCCGCGACCGTCTCCCAAGCCTCCGCCTCGCCATGCCGCCATGCCTCCAAGTCGACCTGATCCTCGCGGCGCGGCTTCCTGGCTCGCCGCGCCCGCCCCGGCTGCATCCCCTCGCGCCGGACGCGCGCCCAATGGCGCGGCCGTTCCGACGGGTTGCGAACCACCTCCCGGCCCGCCCGCCTCCGCTCGTTGTTCTCGACCCGCCTCTCGCACCGAATCCGGCCATGCTCCCGTTCGTAGCCCTCGGCCCAGCGCGACAGCCGGAGCTTGCTGTTGTCCAGCGTCGCCGCCTTCCCGGTCTCGGGATCGACCCTGTTGGCGATCACGTGGACATGGGGATGCTCGGTGTCCTCATGGGCGACGATCAGCGCCTCGTGGCCCTCCAGACCCAGCGCCTCCAAGCTCTCGTCCACCGCCCGGCTCATCTCCCCCTTGCCGGGCGTCTCGTCCCGAGCCCAGCTGAGCGAGTAGTGCAGGACCGGCTTCGCCAGCTTCCGGCCTCCCGGCGATCCGCCCGCCAGCCGCTTGAGGTCGGGGGCCGCCTTCGCGGTCGCGGCCATCAGCCGCGCGGCCCGCTCCGGCCGGAACGTCGCGAGGTTCCGGGTGTCGGCCCAGCCGACCCGCTCCGATGTCCTCGGTCGGCGGTCGTCCGGCTCCGGCGCATCGTGGAGGCAGTACGCCGCGGCCCCGGCGAACGAGCGGCCCAATCCGTTGATCTTCGGGATCACCGGTCCAGCGCCTCGCCGCTCAGGAGACCGGCCGCGAGCTCGCCCACCCGCTCGACCGCCTCCAGCGTACCGGAAGGAGCGGAAGCCCCGGAGTTCAGGGCGCGGGCGATCTGGTTTAGATTGACGCCGATCCGGTGGAGTTCGACCCGCTCGGCCGCGCCGAGACGGAGAACGACCGCCTCGCGGACCGGCTGCCCCAGCGCCCTGCGGCGCATGTAGCCGCCCGTCGTCATGCGGGCCGCTCCGGCCCGCTCGGCGATCTCCGCGGCTTCGGCGGTCGTGACGCGCACGCCGATCGTGCGGCTCCTGCGTTCGGCCTCGGGCTTCCGGGGACGGGCCATGTCGGGCGGCCTCCTTTGGCGGCGCGCGGAAGTGTCGTTCCGGGGGTCTGGGGGCATCCCCCAGCCAGAGTTTTTGTGAAGCAAAATAACATCTGGCTCGACCACAAACCGCAGAAACCAGCGCCCCCGTGGCGCGCCCGCGCCAAAGCCGGCCGGCGCGCC
>JAPPGH010000023.1 GCA_026914155.1 Candidatus Palauibacter rhopaloidicola
CGAAGGCCGGGGAGTTTGAGTTCGCCGAAGGCCGGAACCGACTCAATACGCGTGGGACCGGGTCCACGGACGCCCGGCCCGCGCAAGCAGCACCACGAAAGTACTTGAGGATCAACCAGCGACCCATCAGTCCGAGGGCCTGGTACGGGTTCGGGGCCGGGTGTGTGCTTGCGCACGCTCGGCCTCCGACCTCTTCGGGTCGCTCGCGGCCAGCATCCGTCCCCGATGGGTGTCGAGCGCCGTTTCGACGCGGCGGCTGACACGCTCACCCGACCGGTCGGCTACGGACTTAGTCCGCATCGCCGCGCAAGGCCAAGGGCGTCGTCGTCCCAGATGTCCAATGCTCTTCCTGCAAAGGCTCGCTGGCCCAGGAGCGACCTCCCCGGAGGATGGCATGGCGTGTCCATGCCAATCCTCCCCCTGGCACGCCAAGTACCAATGGCGGGGGGTCGCTTCGGCCACGCCAGCAAGCTCCCGCGCGTCACCGTCGCGTCCGTATCGACGTTCGAACACGCTCGGGAGTCCCGCTAATTGACCCCGGTCTTCCCGCTTTTGCGACCCTCTGCGACCAAGCGTGGTCCAATGGCAGGAGTGGCAGATCGTGCAGCCCTGATTAGACTTACGTGATCTCCTGCCGTGATTCAAGCCTCTGGCGATCCGCCGGTGCAGCATGTTCATCCTGGGCATCAGCCCGTGGAAGCCTGCGGCGGCGGACAGCGCCCGGTCGCGGATTTCCCAGTAGCCGAAGTCGCCGGGGGTGACGCACACCACGCGCGCGTCGTCTAGGAAAGGCGGGATCGCGCCCTCGAGCGGGACGGTGCCGTCGCCGGTGTCGCGGCGGTCGCCCTCGATCTCGGAGTCCCACTCGTTACGTCGTTCCGCGCCCCGAAGGTCGAAGCGCGGGAAGCCGTTCTCGTCGCGCGCCACCCTGAGCCCCACGCGGGTTCTGGAGTCGACGCCCGCGATGGCGAGCCAGCCATCGCCGGCATCGGGCAGCTCCAATCCCGAAATGCGCTCGCGGTGCGCCCGTGCCTCGTCGAGCATCTTCCGGAAGAGTTCCGCCCCGGTTACGTCCCAGTCCCTGACCTGATGTTCGATGGTCTGAACCACGTTGGGTTGCCACGCTTCCGGCCGGAAGAAGTTGGGCGGCGGCCGCCCGGCGGAAGGCGTCGAGTTCACCGCCATGCCGCCGTGCGACGCGATCGACCCCGCCGACTCCGGCAGCAGGTGATAGAGGGCGGGCGTCATGCGGGCCATGCGCCGCTCCCGGGCCTTGCCGGAGTCGTCTCCGAATTCGCTGGTCCCGGTGGCGACCTTGAGGATGGCCTCGTACGAGCCACGGAACGGGGTCCCCAGCGTCACGACCTTGTCGACGAGGGAGCTCCCGCCGGTGGGGCTCCCGATGCGTCCGGCGAAGAGACTCTCGACGTACCCCGCGATGATCAGCCCGCCCATCGAATGGCCGATCAGGGACACGGTCGGGTTGGCGCGATACGCCTCGTCGTCCCGGTAGTGCTTCATCAGCAGTGTTCTGTCGATGACCTCGCGCACGAACGCGGCCAGCCGCTCCTCGGTCCAGTGCAGCGGCATGCGCCAGTCGTAACCGAAGGGGAATACCGGCACGGGCCCCGGCTGGTCCTCGGAGAGCCCGTCGCGCAGCTCCTCGACCAGGTCCTCGTAGATGAGCGGGAATGGACCGCGGGGCATGACCCGGGCCGGCTCGCGCAGCTCGTAGCGCTGGTCCTCAGGGTGCAGCGTGACCCGGTCGTAGCGGCGCTTGAGCATGGTCGTCCACACGGCCTCGGGCGGCAGCTCGTACTCGTCGTGGAGGTCCGAAGCGGTGATCCCGGGGATGACGATGACGGGGGAGATGGGCATGGGGCGGGAAACTGTCCGATGTTGTCGTAGTGGCGTCTGATTCTGACGTTGCGAGCCGACGGGCGCAGCCGTCACCTTGCCTTGAATGACGTACCGACGGCTGGGCACACGGACCTGCGGATCGCGACCATAAATGACCCTGTTTCCGGCGTTACGCCAGCCTGTCTCACGTCGGGGCCGCCTCCGTCGCGACTCCCGAGACGCTTCCGGCCCATTCCCGGAACCGGCGCTTGAGCAGCTTCGGGTCACGAGCCGCCTCGGCGAGCGTACAGTCGGCAAGCTGCCGGCCATATCGCTCCAGCGTGCGCCTGCCGATCCCCGCCTGCCTGGCGAGAGCGTCCCACTTGACCTGGCGACGCTGTCGAAACGCCCAGAGGAGCACGGCCCAGTTCAGCAGCACCTTGGGACCACACCTGAGGGGGACTCCCTCCCGCCAGTAGCGGCGGAACGAGTCGGGCGAGATCCCCAGGCTGGATGCCAGCCCGGTGACCGACGTCTCGGGCCGGGCGGGAAGGCGATGGCCGGAGAGGTTGCAGATGCGCCGGATGGCCTCGGCAACGGACCGGTGCGGCGAACTCGCGGCGAGCAGACGTCGACCCAGCAGCCGGAGCGGATCGTCATGCCAGGGCGCGATCTCCGTGATTACGTCGACCAGCCGGTCGTCCGTTTCCTCCGCCCACACCACGTGAATCCGCTCGGACTCGATCGCGCGGAGCCGCTGAAGACGGCCGATCGACAGCGGCGTGATCACGATGCACGAAGGGGCGAGGAGTCCCCCGCGAGACACCTTGCGGAGCCACTGCACATCTGTGGCGGAGCATCTGCGCAGACCGATGATCCCGACGTCCGCGTTGGCGAGGAGCAGGCCAAACTCACGACGGGACATCGTGGATTCCAGCGGGACATCCGCGAGCAGGCGCTCGACCGTCTCCCGAAGGGCGCGCGTCTCGTGATACAGCGGGATCATGGGGCGCCTTCGAGGATCGGAAAAACACAAGGCCACATCAGTTTCACTGTGCAATGGGCCTATTCACAATATAACGACCTGGGGTGTGAACCTGTTGTGACGAATCAGCTATATATTGTGGCGATATCGTGTATTCTGCCGGGGAAGCAACGTTGAACGGCATCGACGAACTCAGGCGCCGCAACGAGGCGCTTCAGGAGCGCATCTCCAGGCTGACGGCGGCGATTCTGCGCGTCAGCGCAAGCCTGGACCTCGATACCGTTCTGCAGGAGATCGTCGACAGCGCCCGCGCCCTGACCAGCGCCCGGTACGGGTTCATCATGACCATGGACGACCGGGGACGACTCCAGGAGCTGGTTGCCTCCGGTCTTTCGAAGGAGGAACTCCAGCGGGTGTTGACCTGGCCCGAGGGGCAGCAGCTTTACGAACACCTGCGCGGCCTCTCCAAGCCGCTGAGAGTGGCGGACCTGCCCCGCTACCTCGAGTCACTGGGCCTGACCCCGACCACCTGGCATTCCAGGACCTTGCAGGCGACCCCGATGTACCACCGTGGCCTGCACGTCGGCAGCTTCTTCCTCGACAACAAGGAGGGAGGCCAGGAATTCACCGACGCGGACGAAGAAACCCTGGTGCTGTTCGCGTCACAGGCGGCGGTGGCCATTGCCAACGCCCGCGCCTATCGGGACGAACACCTGGCCCGGGCCCGTCTGGAGGTGCTGATCGATACTTCACCGGTGGGCGTTGCGGTCCTGGACGCCCGCACGGCCGAGTTCACGGTGTTCAACCGGGAGGCGAGGGTGCTCGGCGAGCGCCTCGGCCCTTCGCTTACGGACTTGCTCGACGGGATGACGTGCCGGTTCAGTGACGGGCGTGTGATCGTCCTGGGCGAATTCCCCCTGGCCGAGCAACTCGGCGGGGCCGAGCGGATACGCGCCGAAGAGGTCGAGTTCGTGGTACCCGACGGCCGGAGCGTCAAGGTGTTGATCAACTCCAGCCCGGTCTGCGGCAAGGACGGCGAAGTCGAGTCGGTGATTGTCACCGCACAGGATCTGGCGCCGCTGGAGAAGCTGGAGCGGTCGCGGACCGAGTTCCTCAGCCTGGTCAGCCACGAACTGCGCGCACCTCTCACCTCCATCAAGGGCGCGAGCACGACCCTGCTCACGGCGTCGCCCGAGCTGGACCCGGCCGAACAGCGCGAATTCGCCCGCATCATCGACGAGCAGGCCGATCTCATGCGCGGCCTCATCGGCGATCTTCTGGACACAGGGCGCATCGATTCCGGCACGCTGTCGATCAAACCGGAGCCCTCCCGGTTGGGAGCTCTGGTCGACCGCGCGCGGAATACCTTCGTGAGCGGTGGCCGCCGCCACGCGATCCTTATCGACTTGCCGCCCGACCTGCCCCCGGTCATGGCCGATCGCCGGCGCCTCGTCCAGGTGCTGAACAACCTGCTCACCAACGCCGCCCGACACTCGCCGGAGTCGACCCCCATCCGGGTCGAGGCGGTGCGCGACGGCGTGCACGTCGCGATCTCGGTGTCCGACGAGGGCCGGGGCTTGGCGCCGGAGCGGCTGCCGTACCTGTTCAGCAAGCACGCCCGTAGCGACGGGGACGGCACGGCGGTGCGCCAGGGGCTGGGCCTCGCCATCTGCAAGGGGTTGGTGGAGGCGCATGGAGGGCGCATTCGAGCCGAGAGCGCCGGCGTGGGCCGGGGCGCGTGCTTCACCTTCACCGTGCCCCTTGCTGAGGAGATACCGTCCGACGGCGGTCGCGGGGCTGCCGCGGGCGAGGGCCGGGAAGAGCGCGAGAGCACCCGCATTCTCGTCATCGACGACGACCCC
Organism: Candidatus Palauibacter rhopaloidicola; assembly: GCA_026914155.1. Lineage (GTDB taxonomy): Bacteria > Gemmatimonadota > Gemmatimonadetes > Palauibacterales > Palauibacteraceae > Palauibacter > Palauibacter rhopaloidicola. Next base: position 4,687 of record JAPPGH010000023.1, read on the forward strand.
CGGACGCTGCGGTTCGTTCGCGATGCCCTCTCGCGGGCCGGCTTCGCGCCGGTCGTGACGGGTGACCCGCTGAACCTGCCACGCCTGATCCGGACCGAGAGGCCCGCACTCGTGCTGCTCGACCTGATGCTTCCCGGCGGCGACGGGATCGAGCTGATGGAGCAGCTCCCCGAGCTCTCCGAGCTGCCGGTCATCTTCATCTCCGGCTACGACAGGGATGAGACCATGGCGCGGGCGCTCGAGGCCGGGGCCGCCGACTACATCGTCAAGCCCTTCTCGCCCACGGAACTCGTCGCGAGGGTCCGGGCCGCGCTGCGCGGGCGCGCCGAGGCCGATCCCTTCGTCTCGGGCGAACTCCGCATCCGCTCCGACCGGCGCGAGGTGACCCTGGCCGGGCGCGAAGTCGAGCTCACCGCCACCGAGTACGAGCTGCTGCGCGTGCTCTCGCTTAACGCAGGCCGCGTCGTGACCACGGACACCCTGCTGCGCCGGATCTGGAATCGCGGCCGCGGGGGTGATTCCGAGCCGGTGCGCACCTTCGTGAAGAAGCTCCGGCGCAAGCTCGGCGACGACGCGGCAAGGCCCGTGTACATCTTTACCGAGCGGGGGGTTGGGTACCGCATGGCGGAGGATGGGGAGGGGTGAGGAGGAGGGCGAGGCGTATGGCGCGGCCGAGGGCTGGCCACCGCTTCCAACTTGCCGGAGGGCCCGCGACGCCGGTCTGGTGGGATGAGCGGAGGTGATGGTGGTGGCATCGCTGGTCCACAAGCAGCTGTTGGCCGCACGGCACCGCGGCATCCGTGCTCGCTGGCCAGCCCTGTTCCGCTGCGCACCTTCGTGAAGACGCGCCGTCGCAGCTCGCTACGCCTATGAATCGAATTCGCACAGAATCGGAAGGTGGTCGCTCAGTCTCGGCGTCCGGTGGAATACATCCTCCTGACGCGGCACTCGCGCCTCTCTCAGCCGCCTGAGCATCGGCGCGTTCACGTAGCAGTAATCGAGCTGATGTGCCACGCTCCTGTTTGTGTGCTGAAACGTAGGTATCGGACCGTGATGAACGTGACTCAGGCAATCGGTCAGGCCCAGGGAACTCAGACGTTCGACGACCTCCCGGTTGCCTCTGTCCTTCCGTTCGTCGAAGAGCACAGAACTGTTGAAGTCACCGCCGACAATCCAGTTGGTATCGTCGGAGATACTCGCAGCGCGGAGCAGCGCCCATAGGATCTCCGTGAACCAAAGCTCGGGATTGTTCGTGAGCTGGATGCCGGAAACATTCACGCCGGCCCACTGGGTTCGGGGAATGCAGAATGCCGGCGAGTGACCCGAGATGACCCGGAATCGCTCTCCGCTCGCAAGAACGACCTCACATCCGACGATCCATCCGTAGCGTTCCTGGTGGATCCGGTTGACCCACTCGAACTCCGATTCCAGGTATGGCGTCGCATCGATCAGCCCTTTCGAGAGAACTGCCGACGAAAACGGAGCGTTGTGGCCTCCAAAGTACCGCGGCCGTATCAGATGACACTGGTAGCCGTTCAGAATCCACCCCGGAACGCCAGTAACTTCCTGAAGCAACACGATGTCCGCGTCCTCGCGTTGCACCATCTCCCACACCTCACGGCGCGCTTCGCCCGCCTTGTTGACGTTCCACGTCAGCACCTTCATCGTCGTTCTCCCCTGACAATCTGAGGCCACGGAGGCCGTCCAGCTGCCTGCCTCCGCGCTGGCCCTACCAAGCGATTCATAACCATTCCAGTCCGGCCGCCCATCGGTCGGAACACTAAAGAGCCATCCTCATCACAGGCGGCCGCCGCCGCTCCACGTCCAGCACCAGAAGCGGACGGTTGAGCGCCGCGCCGTCTCCCATCGCCGAGGCTCCGCATTGGGAGAGTCAGGTGAGGAAGCTTCACCGCGCTGGCCGCCACCCAGATCCCCATCGTGCGAGCGTTTCTAAAGAGATCCTGCCGGCATGCGGTAGCCGACGCCGCGCTCCGTGAAGATGTACTTCGGCTTCTTCGCCTGGTCGCCGAGCTTGCGGCGGAGCTTCTTCACGGCGGTGCGCACCGGCTGCGCGCCGCTCGCCGTGTGCGCTCCCCAGACCTGGCGAAGGAGGGAGTCGTAGGTCGTCACCCCACCCGCGTCGAGCGAGAGTGCGCGCAGCAGCCCGTACTCGGTGGCGGTGAGGCGCACGGGCCGGTCGGCCACGGTCACACGGCGCTTCTGGTAGTCGATGGCGAGGTCGCCAAGCCGGAAGGGCTCGCGTCCGGGTCCGGTCTGCTTGCGTAGCGCCAGCTTGACCCGCGCCACGAGTTCGGCCGGCGAGAACGGCTTGACGATGTAGTCGGCGGCGCCGGCCTCGAGCGCCTTCGCAACGGTGTCGCCGCGGCCGTAGGCGGAGATGAAGATCACGGGCAGGCCGGCGAGCGCCGGAAGCGTTTCCATCAGCGTGATGCCGTCGGTGCCCGGCAGCACGAGGTCCAGCAGAACCAGCCGAGGCCTCCTGGCATCGACCAGGCGGGGCACCTCGCCCGGCTCAGCGGTGACGACCGGGGCGTAGCCCGCCGCAGCGAGCGCGCCGCGCACCTGGCGCAGCGAATTGGGATCGTCGTCCACCACGAGGATGGGTGTCTGCTCCCGCTCCCGCCGCGCCGGCCGAGAGCCGCTCCCCGAGGCGCCGGGCTCCGCTTCCGCCACCGGCAGCGTGAACGCCACGCGCGTGCCCCGGCCCGGCCCGGCGCTCTCAGCCCGGATGCGTCCGCCGTGCGCCTCCACTAGTCCCTTGCAGATGACTAGTCCAAGGCCGGACCCTCGGCCCCCGGGATCGGTGCCCGTGTGCCGGCTGAACAGGTGGGGGAGCGCGTCCGGCGCCACACCCTCACCCTCGTCGGCAACCGAGACCGCGACATGCGCGCCGTCGCACGCCGCGGCCACCCGGATGGGCGAGATCTCCGGCGAGTGCCGCGCGGCGTTGGCGAGGAGGTTGTCGAGCACTTGGACGACGCGCCGCGCGTCCGCCACCACCCGGGGAAGATCGGGCGGCAGGTCGACGACGACGGCGTGGCTCCCGCCCCCGCCCGCGAACGCCGTGCGCGCCCGCTCCACCAAGGCGCCGACCTCCTCCGGCGCAGTGTCCACCGGCAGCGTGCCCGCGCCGATGCGCCCAGCGTCCATCAGATCGGCGATCAGCCCGTCCATGCGGTCGGCCTGCTCTTCGACGATGTGCAGGAACTGGCGCAGCTCCGCCCGATCGGGGTCGCGCGTATTCGCGAGCGCCGTCGCCGCCGAGCCCTTGATGGCGGCCAATGGTCCCCGGAGTTCATGGCTCACCAGCCCCAGGAACTCCGCCCGGGAGCGCTCCAGCGCCTCGAACGGGGCCAGGTCCTGGAGGGTCACCACCACCGTCTCGACCGCGCCCGCCGCGGATCGGATCGGCGTCGCGTCGAGCAGCGTCCGGACGCTCCGCCCGTCGGGCATCGAGATTTCGACCTCCTCGGCCCGCACCCGCTCGGCGCTGCTGAGATCGGCGAGCGTAACCTCGCGCCCGTCGCCGCGCAGGCAGGTCACCGCCTCCGCAAGCTGTTCGATGGAGTGGCCCGGCATGTGCAGCCCGGCGACGATGCGCTTCGCCTCGCGGTTGAGGGACAGCGGCGCGCCAGTCGCGACATCGAACACCACGACGCCGATGGGCGAGGTTTCGACCAGCGCCTCGAGGTAGGCCCGGGCGCGCTGCTCGTCGCGGTGCGCGCGGGCGTGCGCGATGGCCGCCGCCGCCTGCTGCGCGAACAGCATCAGCACCTCCTCGTCCCGGTCCGTGAAGCCTCCCTCCTTTTCCCCGAGAAAGAAGCCGCCCACGGGCGTGTTCCGGTGACGCATCGGTGTGCCCACCAAGGCCCGGCAGGGGACCGGGATCGGCGAGCAGCCGTGCGCGCGGGCGTAGTCCGCCAAGTCCGGCAGCCTTCGCGGCACCGCGAGGCCACGCAGCTGTTCGAACAGCCGCGGCCCGTCGGGCCACGCGGCCAGCGTTCCGTGTTCCTCCGGCGTGAGGCCCGAGGTGACGAAGTCGAGAGGGCTGTCCGGAACGGCCAGAGCGTAGACGGCGCCGTAGCGGGCGCCGGTGAGCGCGCGGGCGCCATCGACGGCCTCGCGCAGCACGGTGTCGAGGTCGAGGCTCGCGCCGATGCGCAGGATCGCTGAGATCACGGCGGAATCGCGCTCAACCGGGTCGTCGGCCTCCGGCCCCGGTTTGTAGGAATCGTTCAACGGTCTTCCGCCCTTCAAATGGTCACGATAAGAACACGATAACTCCCGTAGTGAACATGGTCAAGTCATATAAATTCGCATGTGAGAATCCATCGGAACGCTTGTGGACACGACTTCCTTCACAATTGGGCGTCCGTCATTGCCTAACGGACACCTGTCAGATACAATGAACGGACTCAGCAGGACGACCGGAATTCGCATGCGACCGTTGTGACGGAGCAGACCGCCGATGTTGAAGACCCGAGCAGGCATCCCCGCCGACAGGCCAGTGCGGAGTTCGGGTAAGCCGCTGAATGTGGGCATCAGCGTGACCGAGTCGGGGGAGCAGCGCTCGGCAGGCCGCCGCCCCCGACTCCCGCTATGCCGGAGCCGCCGACCTGACAAGGGCCAGCTAATCCTCAACGTACCAGGATTGCACAATGGCTAGCGACAGCGTGCGACCTCCAACGATCAAGGTGCGACGACGGAAAGATGGAACGCGCCTCTTAGGACAGGTGCCGTGAACCCACCGGATGTGTTCGAGCGCGTGGTGGTGTCGCTGCAGGAGGCGGCGCTTGGCAAGGCGCGCTGGTCGGAGGCGGCGTTGCTGATCAACGAGATCAGCGGGACGAGGCGCAGCGCCTTGGCGTTCGCCGATGGCCGCGCCCAGGCTGATGCGTACTTCTACTTCATGCAGCTGTGCCACGATGGCGAACGCCGCGAGGACCTCGAGAGCGAATACTTCAGGGAGTATTGGGAACGGGACGAGAGCATTCCCCGCGTCGGCCGTCTGCCGGACGGAGCGCTGGTGCCCACCGCCGAACTGTACACGGACCGGGAGAAGAAGACATCTTCGGCATACACCGAGGCGAGGCGCAGGACGGGGATGCAGAACGGCCTCAACGTGCGGTTGGACGGGCCGGGCGGATCGAACATCGTACTGTGTCTCGCGGACTCCCTGGAACCGGGAGGCTGGACTTCGGCTCAGCTCGCCGCGGTCCGGCGCCTGCTGCCGCACGTGCGCCAGTTCGTGCGAGTTCGCCAGACGCTGACCGATGCGGGAGCGTTGGGACGCTCTTCGGGTTGCTCGACGAGAGCCGCTGCAGCGTCATCCAACTCGACCGGAACGCGCGGATCGTTGCGGCGAACGACCGGGCCTGCCGTCTGCTGCGACAGGCCGAAGGGCTGTCGGACCGGGACGGGTTCCTGAGGGCCACGAAGCCTCGCGACAACGGTGAGTTGCAACAATTGCTGGCTCAGGCGCTGCCGCGGCTCGGCGGCCCCGGATCGTCCGGGTCAATGACGATCCAGCGTTCGTCATCCCGCACAAACCTGGTGATGCACGTCACCCCCGTGCCCGTCCACCGGCGGGACTTGCGCGCGAGGCAGGTCGCCACGCTGGTCCTGGTCGTCGACCCGGAGAGCAGCCCTAGGATCGATGCCCGCCTCGTGCAGGAGGCGCTCGGCCTGACGCCGGTCGAGAGCCTGGTGGCGGTCATGGTGGCAGCCGGGGAAGACGCGCGTGCCATCGCCGCGCACACGGGACGCAAAGAACGCACGGTGCGCTGGCACACAGAGAACATCTTCCGCAAACAGGGCATCTCGCGTCAGGCGGACCTTGTGCAGCGCGTGTTATCGCTGGAAGGCTTTCCCGACTTCCGCCCCTTACGCCGGGCGCGGGCAGGTGCCGCGGCGTCACCACCCTGTTGATTGCTGGCTGGAAGAAGGAGACTTCGGCGTGCAGATCCTCGACTTGATGAGCGCCACCGGCACTCCGCCCGCGGACCTCCGTTGCGGGGAAGGGGTGAGGTTCATCCCGATCCTGATCCTTGTCCTGGCCTGCGCCAGCGAAACCACCGAGCCGGAGTCCGCGCCCACGCTCTGTGATTCCTGGAACACGGAGGGGTTCTTCAAGCGGGCGAGCCCCGATGATATCGCCAACTGCTTGCGCGCCGGGAAAGATGTCAACGCGCGGAACGGCGATCAGCAGTCCCCGATCTGCACAGCCGCGCAGTACACCAGCGACCCTGAGGTCATCAACGTGCTCGTCCGGCATGGTGCACAGCCGGATGACTGGTGTGCAATGACGGGTTGGTTCCAGGTCGGCTTCTGCCCGAACGCGACCGTGCTTCACCTTGCGGCTGGTTACAACCAGAACCCCCTTGTGATACACGCGCTGATCGACGCCGGCGCTCAGGTCAACGCGGTAGCGGGACAAGGCTGGACGCCGCTGAACATCGCCTACCTGTGGCACAACACCGACGAAGTGATAGATCTGCTGATACGACATGGGGCGAGAGAGGCGCAAGTACTAGATCCTGACATGTGTGGCTGATGGAGCCAAGCGGGCGGTCAGGCCCGCGGGGGCCCGTCGAGCGCGCGATCGTGATCATCCTCTGTCATCGGGACCGCCCAGCCGCCGACCGGATGCCGGAGAAGGAAAATGTCTGACATTGACGTACTAGACGCACGTTATTGACGTATTGCGAATTGAACCTTCGGCCCTTCTACTTGCTGGTCTGGCGAGTTTCGTCAGTTGTCGAGACAAGACGAGGCTAGGGCTCAAGACCATGTCCGTGCAGATCGAGCGAGTGGTTCCATGAACTGGACCGAGAAGCACAGCCGGACACCTACAGGAGTATAGGACAAGTGAGCGAACAGAAAGAAAGGAGTTCGGCAGGGCTCGCCGTTCCAGAAATGAGGTTCCTCATCCCCCTCGTCGTCATCGTCCTCGCAGCCTGTGGCGTTGGCACCGAACCGGAAGAGGTAGCACCTGACGATCCCTGCGCCACATGGAACACAAAGAGCTTTTTCGAGGACGCGACGCCCGGCCTGATCGATCGCTGCATCCTGTCCGGCAGTTCTCTCGACGAACGCAACGAGGGACGTGATTCCCCGATCTGCATGGCCGCGCGGTTCACCAGTGATCCCGAGGTCATCCGGACGCTGATTCGGCACGGTGCCGAGGCAACCGACTGGTGCGCGTTCAACCAATGGGAACTGAACGACTGCTATGGGGACGCGAGCGTGCTGCACGTTGCGGCGCGAGACAACCCCAACCCGGCGGTGCTTCAGGCGCTGATTGACGCGGGCGCGCAAGTCAACATGCTGGCAGGCCCGAACTGGACCCCGTTGAGCGTCGTGTGGCTGTTCAACAACACCGATGAAGTGGCGGACCTGCTGATGCGGAACGGCGCGACAGGCTCAATCGAGATTGTAGAGAACCCGCTGTGTTGAATTCACGCCTCGGGGTCGCGCCCCCAACGGTGGAACCCCATCCCTTCGCGCTCGGACCACACGAGAGGGCGCATGAAGAAGCTCCAACGCTGGCGCTGGCGGCGTCACCAGCTTTCCCATGACCCGGAATCTGTTGCTCCAGCAGGGCGTGGCCACCGACATGCTGCATGCCATCTTCGGAGACGCGGTCGGCGAGGTCGTCGATGCGCCCGTGGTGCGTGGAAAGCCTACACCTTCCAGCCCCAGACGGCGGCTTGGCAATGTCTGATATTGGCGTATTGCACGCGCGTTATTGACGTATTGCGATTCCGATTTTCAACCCTTCTCTTTGCTAGTAGTGCTAGCGAGTGCCCCGTCAATTGGCTGGGCAGGAGGGCGAGTTCCATCATGCAAGACTTCGGCACTTCCATCACACGCAGCCTCGCCGCCACCAGAGGCGCAGCTGAGAGGACCGCGCGCACCGTCCGTCAGCTGATCGGACCGCGCGGTCGGCCGTTCGCCTTGCCGACGTTGGCGATGGCGCTGGTTGCCACACCCGCTGCCGCCCAGTCCGGCTCCGAAGCGGTCGTCTGCGTCGGGAGCGAAAGGCGAACTTCCGCGACCAACCCGATCCGCAGGTCTACACGGAAGACATGGAGATCGTATACCGGATCGGAGCGGACAGCGGCCAGCGCGACCAGGTCGAGCGCGATGTCAGTTCGGACCTCGGCTCCTATCCCGAGGTATGGTGCGCGTGGTCCGATCCCGGGGACGATCACGCCGTGATTATCAGCTACACGGGCGTAATCCGCCAGGATCTGACCGTGGAACCGCGGGGCCTGAGGTCCCAGGCCTGCAGCGTGGGCTTCGGCACAGATTTCGACGCGGCCGAAACGCAGGCGACGACGATCAACCACCGCTTCAGCAGTCAGGACGACGGCAGCGGATACGAAGTGCTGTTGAGGGAGACGACCGAGAAGAGGCCACGCGCGGACGCGGACCTATGTCGCCTTGGGCCTCCAGTCGACCCGAACCACCAAACTGGGACCCTGAGGAGGTCACCGTCATGCAAACTCGCTGTTTGAATCATGCAAGCCCGTCATTCTTGGCTCATGCGGTTTCTATTATCCTCTTAGCCATTGTTATCGCTTCTTGTGGGACTGCCGAAAGAACCACATCAGGCGTTGCCGAAGGTCCTGCGATCGTAGACTCAGATCTGCAAGCGCTCAGTCAGGCTCTTTCCAGAAGTCTTAGATCAGATCAAATCAGAGCTGCCCTGCATCAAGCTTTCCAAGAAAGTCGCTTACCTGAACGTCAGATCAGCTTCACCGATCACCTAAACATGAACGGTACGTTACGCGACAGTATTCACCAACACGTCACAGACTCCGTATTGCGGGCGTTGGGCCGGATTGAATTGCGGATTCCGGGAGCACTTCATCGATTGAGTTGGTTGGGTGGTGAGCAAGCCATCATCGTGGCTTTCGACACCGCGGCCGTACCGTTGTCTTTTGTAGGCTTCCGTATTGATGGAGACACTGTCCAATTAGACCCGTTTCGGTGGGTCGCGGATCCGGTAGTCGTTCTAATGCCCGAGGGTGTGCTTGATAATGTAGTCGGCCTAGGTCGAGCTCCGGACCCCATCGGCCTTCGGCAAACACCCAACGTCGGCATCGGGGGCGCTGTTAGCAGCGAGGAAGAAGAATTACAACTATTGAAGAAGAGAGGATCTGGAAGCGATCAACTTGATATAGTTCACCAAGTTGATTCCAGACGATTGGGAACGGTAGAAGGTATTTCGCTGAAAGACGGCCTTCATTGGTCATTCCGCCAATGTGAAGTTGAGCGCGGCCGGCCTGGTTTTGATGCTGATGCTGATGGATTGTGGGATGAATGTGAATACAACATTGCGGCTAGGTTTGCTCCTGTACTGGTCTTTGATTCAACAGAGAGTAGCAATTCTAGAGAACAGTATTGGGCTGCCCAGATCCACAATCCAAGAGGAGCGACGATCTCGATCTTCTATGCGCTCGGATACCACGAAGATACTGGGGAAATTGGAGCCCATAAGGGAGATTCGGAGTTTATCAGAATGATAGTGAAATACACGAAGGAATCAGAATCTTGGCGAACCGAAGAGATTACCATGTCGGCCCACCATGGTTCGTGGGTACCTGCGGGCGACAGGACGAGGACCGTATCGTGGTTACAATGGGCGGATAACCCAAGGGGACGACCCAAAGTGTGGGTTTCCAAGGGCAAGCATGCGAACTATGCCTCTCAGCGGGAGTGCAATGGCGGATTTTGGAACATCGTTCTCGGCGGAAAGGTAGATCGTTGCGGGAATACCGAAGCTCCTGAGGTGGTCGTGGTGCGCCGCGAGACCAATCTTGGAGGAGACGGCCTAGTATTGGTCAACTGCACGTGGAGCGAAACGAATGCAGAAGAGTTGCAGGGGATGGAATGTTTATGGGACAGATATGGCCAGTTCCGTGGCTGGCATGCGGTAGAGAAGGGAGTAACACCATACGGACGATTGTTGCGGAAGTTTGGGTTCCAGCCGTGAGATTCTGTGCGCTCTTCAGTGGCGGCTAGGAGTTGTTGGGCAAATGAAGTCTATGGAGTGTGGGTGGAAATGGAGTGGCGATGGTATTCAAAGGGGACGGAGAACTCTGTGTGTCCCCGCCGGGGGAATAAAGGCGGTGGTGTTTCGTAGGTGATGGAATCCTTAGACAAAGAGGAAACGGAATGGCGTTATCTACAGTCGTTGTAACATCAATTCTCTGGCTGGGCCTCGCTGCCAGAACGGCCGCAGCGCCTCCGGAGATCGGCGTGACGGGGTTAAGTAGCAACGGAACCGAGGTATCAATTACGGAAGTGGCGGGGCTTTCCGAGCGCCTTGTCGAAAGATCGGTGGCGAGTGGCAGAACGGGACGAAAACGAGAGGAATGGCGGCAGGAGGCGCCGAACTGCAAGTGGCGGTCAAGCGCGGAAAGGAATCCAGGATCAGTCGGAAATCCGCGCAGAATCGCGGCGTTGCGATGCGTGGTTCGCGCGATCGTTGGCGAATTAAGCCGGATGCCAACCAATACGGTAGGGACTACCACGAGAATTGGTGTGAGTGGCGATGTGAAATGTGCCCTCGGCGAACTACGCATTGGCGCGTTTGTTAATGACGCTTCGGATTGTAGTCCGGCAACAAACGCAGACGGATCGATTCACGTTGATTCTGTATTGGTGCGGGTTTACCAGCGGTATCGGGAAGAAGAAAAACATCTCGAGGAGACAGAAGAAGATATCGAGAGACTGTTGAAGTACCTTATGAACCTACGCGGGCTAAATCGACCGTTCCGTGCGGCAGTTAGATCTGGACTGGTGTTATCGGATGTGTCGGCGGACGGTGATACGTCGTTTGGCACGGATGCGGGAAGTGAAGACATGAGTTGGGGTGCTCCAATACCGACGGTTCTGTGGGAAACGAAGACCTACAAGCGCATGAGTTTGTCAGGAGGCCTAGGGCAGCGTGATGTGCTCGCTGTGTGGTCGCGCGGCGAGACTCACGGCACCAAGGAGTTAATTGTACGGTCAGTTGAGGGGTTCTATTACGACCTGTTTGCGAACTTTCACGTGGTTTACCCGGAAAGGCAACTCATGGATGTCTTCATCGGAGTGGGCCAAGAGCGTGTGCCTAACGCCGCTCTCGCGGAATCATCGGCACTCAAATTGGCAGACAATCGCGTGGGGTCGTGGAGCTTCCGGGGAGAATTCGGCATCAGGTACCGTATCTATGACCTAGCGCGAGTTGAAAACGAATATGGAAGATATCTTCCGATGCCAATCATGGAGGTTGTCGTGGGTATTCGCCGCCACGAACGTTTCAGCGCAAACGGTGACTTAGAGTTTCTTCAGAAACACTACAAGACGCCGCGTGATCGGCTGTTTTGGCGGTTTTCAATGGATTTGAGGAACGCGTTGGTTCAAACGGACGATGAGGACAAGACTTGGACCTTTCTAATTGTAGCCGAGCAGGAAATGGCGTGGCCTCATAGCCCAATTCCCACGTTTACGCGTTTTGTTATCGTGGGGGAAAAGAGTCTGTTCGCGTGGTAAGGTGGCACAATGGGCCGGACCCGGGATTCATCCGGAGCGTAAACCACACCGGAATCACCTGCATTAGCGCGACCATCACCGAGGTCCAAGTTCGGGACTGCGGTTTCGATCTCTTCTTGTGGCCGGACGGGCCTTGAAGAGCTCCGGCGCGGACTTGGATCGCCGCGGAGCTTCAGCTTGTCAACGACCACGGTGGGCACAGTAGGTTGAATGCTGGAGCGCGTGGATGCCGATGGCTTTCGAGACGGCGGATCTCGTAGCAGTGCTGGCGGCTGTAGCCGACTAATCCGGCAAGCCTTCTTCCGGCACGCTTTTTTCGCTGCCGGATGGTGGTCATTCTAGTTCTGCTCCGGGTTGTTGAGTGGACTGGACACCTTCTCAATCAACCTCGGTGCGGCCGGTTTGGCCACCGTCGCCTTCGGGCGACAACGGTCAGGTGATTACCGTTCTACGACATGCCGTTCCACAACACAAAGGGCGCCGACCCCCTACGCCCCCATCCACACATCCTCCAGCACCGTAACCAGTTCCGAAAACTCCTCCCCATCCACCGCGAGGGTCACCCGATACATCCCCACCCCCGCCACCGGCGCCTGCGGCCCACCAAACCCGAACCCGCCGCCGGTCTGGCCCTCCGGCACATTACCCCGCAAATCCCACTGTACCCGGTTGATCCCCTCGTGCCCAGTAGCCTCCAGATCCCGGAACACCTCCCCCGTGACCACGTCACTGACCGTCAAGCTCACATCATCGGCATCCACATCATCCGCCAGGTAGTAGTGGATCGCCGTCCCCGGCAGCGCATTGTCCCCGCGCAGCACCTTGTCGCCCGTCACTGAGCGCGAGCGCATCCGGTTCTGCTTCCAGGCCACCGCCTCCCGGGGCTCGAACAGGAAGGCGTCCTGCTCCATCACCTCGGGGGTCAACTGCTGGAGTGGCGTGATGTCGTCCATGACCAGCACGCTGCGGCCGTGCGTGGCAACCACCAAGTCGTTGTCGCGGGGGTGCACCAGCACGTCGTCGATGCGCACCACCGGGAGCCCGGTCATGAAGCGGTGCCAGCTCCCGCCCTCGTCGAGCGAGACGAAGAACTCGAACTCGGTTCCCGCGTACAGCAGGTTCCGATTGCGCGGATCCTGGCGCACGGTATTGACGTTGCCATACGCGGGCAGGTTCGACGTGATATTCTCCCAACTGGCGCCATAGTCGCGCGTCACATACACGTAGGGCGCGAGATCACCGCTCTTGTGCCCGTCCACGGAGGCGTAAGCCGTGCCCGCGTCGAAGTGCGAGGCTTCGATCCGGGAGATGTAGTAGCCCTTCGTCCCCCCGGGGATGTTCTCGCCCACCTCGGTCCAACTGGCGCCACCGTCGCGGCTGACCTGGAGATTGCCGTCATCTGTGCCCATCCAGAGGAGCCCCGGGACCAGCGGGGACTCGGTGAGCGACACGGCTGCGCCCCAGGCGCTCACGCCGTCGTTGCGCGAGAGGATGCACTCCCGGCCGCGGTCCATCTGGTTGCAGCGCGGCAGGGCGTTGGCCTGGCCCATGAGCTCGATCATGTCGCGGTCGGTGTTCCTCGACAGATCCCGGCTCATCGTCCAGGTCTCGCCCCGGTCCATCGACGTGAAGAAGCGGTTCCCGCCCGCGTGCACGACCTCGGGGTTGTGCGGCGAGAGGATGAAGGGCGTGTTCCAGTTCCAGCGGATCTCGGTGCCCTGCGTGGGCATGGGCACGATGTTCGACGACGGATTGTTCTCGCTCGGCGCGCGCGGCCGGATGCTGACCTGCTCGCCGGTCGCGAGGCTCAGGCGCCGGATGTTGCCGTTCTGCGACTCGGAATAGACGACGGTGTGATCGGTGGGATCGACGGCGGTGTAGAAGCCGTCCCCGCCCCCGACCCGGTACCAGTCCTCGGAGAGGATCTCGCCGGTCCGGACCGCGCTCGGGCCGCACCAGCTGCCGTTGTCCTGGAGCCCGGTGCACACGTAGTACGGGCGCCGCATGTCGACGGATGCGTGATAGGGCTGGCCCATGGACCAGCGCCGGAGCGACTCCCAGGTCTCGCCCTGGTCGTAGCTGACATCCACCGAACCGTCGTTGCCCGCGATCAGGTGATCGCTGTCGGCGGGATTGATCCAGAACGCGTGCTGGTCCACATGTCCGTAGCCGTCCAGCGTCTCGAACGTGCGCGCGCCGTCGCGCGACTTGTAGATGCGCAGATCGACGATATAGACGAGGTCCGGATCCGCAGGATCGACCCGAATCTGGCTGAAGTACATCGGGCGGCCGTTCTCGTTCGAGCGGAACTCCCAGCTCATGCCCTTGTCGCTCGAGCGCCAGATGCCGTTGTACTGGGGATCGGGAGGCAGCGCGTCCTCGTCGTCCAGGCGCTCCCACTCGGCCCGCTCTTCATCCGTGAGAGGCTCTTCCCTGTCCGCCGCGACCTCGATCTGGGCGTAGACGACGTCGGGATCGGCCGGCGTCATCGCCAGCGCGACGCGCCCCATGGTGCCGCGAGGCAGGCCGTTGCCGCTCACCCGGCTCCAGCTCTCGCCCCCGTCGTCGGAGCGCCAGATGCCGCTCCCGGGCCCTCCGCCCACGAAGCAGCACGCCGTCCGGCGCCGCTGATAGGTGGCCGCGAAGAGCGTGTTGGGGTTCGAGGGATCGATGACCAGGTCGGTGGCGCCGGTGTTCTCGTCCACGCTGAGGACATGGCTCCAGGACCGACCGCCGTCGGTGGTTTTGAAGACGCCGCGCTCCGGATTGGGGCCGAAGAGGTGGCCGTTGGCCGCTACCCAGGCCACGTCCGCGTCGTCCGGATGCGCGACGATGCGCGCGATGGTCTGCGTCTCGCGCAGCCCCACGTGCGTGAAGGTCTTGCCGCCGTTCTCGGACTTGTACATGCCGTCGCCGAACGACGAGCTCTGCCGGTTGTTGGCCTCGCCGGTCCCGACCCAGAGGATGTCCGGATTCGAGGGCGCGATCGCGAGTGCGCCCACCGAGTGCGTGCCGTAGCTGTCGAAGACGGGCTCGAAGGTGGTCCCGTTGTTGGTCGTCTTCCACAGCCCGCCGGTCGCGAAGCCAACGTAGTAGGTGTACGGGTCGTCGGGATGCACGGCCAGGTCGTCGACCCGCCCGCCCTGCCCGAACGGCCCGATGTTGCGCCACGAAAATGCGCGCAGCAGCGGATGGTCGGAGGCGTTGACGGGGGCATCGGCGTCCTGGGCCGAGGCGTTACCCGAAAGCAGGAGCGTCGGCGCCAGCAGCGCGAAGCAGATGGCCAGGGAGCGCAGGCACGCGGGTGAGCCGGCGATGACCGGTGAGCGGGCGGAAAAGAGTCGGGTGCCGGACATGACGACCTCTCGGAGCAAGGACGAAGCGGGTGCGAACCGTCTTCTAGAGTAGGAAGACAGGGGTCATCCGGCTACGGGACAGTTCGTGGGGTAGCATCGGTCAGCCGAATGTCCCGGACTCTGGTGCCGAGCCGTGTCGCGGTCCCGGCTGACCACTACCCGCTCATCCGTCCTCCATGAGTCCGCAACAGATTGGCCATTGCGGCGTTGCCTGCCGCTTCCGCGTAGTCGAGCGGGGTCTTGCCATCGTCGTCCTCGGCGTTCGGGTCGGCTCCGGCCTCTAGCAGTAGCTCGACGACCGCGATATTGCTTCGCCCGGCGTTGCGTACAGCCCAATGCAGGGGTGTTCCTTGGCGGTTGGGCATCCCCTGCTCGTTGTGGAGTTCGTCCAGATCGGCGCCCGCCGCGATGAGAACCTCGGCGATCGCCGGGTTTCGGTTGAACGTTGCCCTGTGGAGTGCCCCCGACAGGTCAGCGCCCGCCGCGACCAGGACCCTCATGATCTCTGGATTCTCATTGTATGCGGCAGCTTGAGTGACTCCCCACAACTCCGAGCCCCAGCGCACGAGCAACTCGATGACTGCCGGATTGTCGTTTCCAAACGCTGCAAACCAGAGGGGTATCGTCCTTCCGCCGATGCCGCCCTGCGCGTTCACGTCCGCGCCGGCCTGCAGAAGCACTTCCGCGACTGCGGGATTCTCATTGTATTGTGCTGCGAGATGAAGGGGTGTGATGCCCGAGAAGAGTCCATCGGGGTCACCAGGCGCGCGACAGATCTCGGAAGTGGTTGATCCCCCGTCGAGCAGAGCCTGGATTACCGCCTCGTTCTCATTGTGCCTGACGGCCATACACAGAACCGTGTGATCGAAGTTGTTCCGAGCGTCCGGTCGTGCTCCGGCGTTGATGAGCGCCCGGATCACCTCGGGATCCTCGCTGAACGATCCGGCGAGATGAAGGGGCGTGTCCCCCTCGGAATTCCTGGTTCTGAGGTTCTCGCCCGCCTCCACGCAGGCAGCGATGTCCGCGGCGGTCGCGTTTCTGAAGAACGTGCCCGTGCCCCAGCCGGCCGGGCAGGTCGGCTGACTTGCGTCGGGAGTCGCGGGATCGGCCTCGCCGCCGCAACCGGACGCCAATGCCAGGAGAACCATGGACCCCATGGGTTTGAGCAGGCTTGATGGCATCTCACAAATATAGCGGTTTTTGTTGTGTATGAGGTGTGTACAATTAGTCGATAATTGTGGCGACAGTGTGTATCTTAGCCGATTCGATGAGCCGATTCGATGAACTGAAGACATCGAGCCGTGCCCTGGCTTCGTTCCACCAGTACCGGACGGACGTCGTTTCGCTTGCTTGCGCGACACATGGTATCTTCGCCGGATCCGACGAAACGGCCTACGAACCACGAGAGGAGACCCCCTCCTTGCCCCTCCGCATCCCCCTCATCGCGCTTGCCCTGCTGGCCCTGGTCGTGCTGGTCTTGCGCCTGCCGTCGGGCGAGCAGTCGGCGGCCTATCCCGATGCCAGCCGCGAGATCCGCCATGTGATCCCCTGGCGCGCCGGCGGCGGCACCGACACCGCCATGCGCGGCTTCATGAGGTGGTTCGAGGAAGAGATCGGCGTCGGTGTGGTCACCGAAAACGTCCCGGGAGGCCTGAGTTCGGTCGGCCTTACCGTCGTGCAGAACGCGCCCGCGGACGGGTACACCCTCGGGACGATGACCTACGATGCGCTCAGCGTCCAGTTGCTCGGGCTGGCACCGGTGGACTGGAGGGCGCTCGAGCCGGTGTGCATGGTGACCGAGCATCCCAGCGCCCTGATCGTCCCCGCGGATCGATGGGCGGACCTGGCGGCGTTCCAGGCTGACGCGCGGGCCAACCCGGCCACAATCGCAGTCGGAAACGTGGGGCAGAAGGGAGTCTGGCATCAGCACGCCGCGGCCATGGAGCAGGCGATGGGCGTCGAACTGAGGCACATCCCCTACGAGGGAGGTTCCGGGCCGCAGGTCGGCGCGATTCTCGGAGATGAAGTCGATGCCGTCGTCTCCAGCCTCCCCGGAGCGATGTCCTACGTGCGCAGCGGGGAGCTGCGGGTGCTCGCGTTGATGGCGCCGGAGCGGAGTCCGCTGGTGCCGGACGTGGCGACGTTTGCGGAACTCGGCTACGACCTGGAATACGGGAGCTTTCGGATGTTGATGGCGCCGCCCGGCACGCCCGAGGATCGGCTCGCGACCCTGGAAACCGCCTGCGAGGCTGCAGCGGCGTCCCCCGAGTTCCAGGAATGGGCACGCGCCGGGGCCGTGGGCGCGACGTGGCGCGGGCGCACCGCCGTGCGCGAATACCTGAACGACCTCGCCCCGCGGGTCGAGGGTCTCCTGGCCGCGCTGGAGGACGTGTGAACGCTGGAGGACGTGTGAACGGCGGCCAGGCCCTGGTCGGCGTACTGGAGCACCTTGGCGTCGACACGATCTTCGGCCTGTGCGGCGACACATCGCTCCCGTGGTACGAAGCGCTGGCCGCGTCGCCCACCATCCGCCACGTCCTCACCCGCGACGAGCGCAGCGCCGCCTTCATGGCCGACGCCTACGCCCGCCTGAGCGGCAGGGTAGGGGTGTGCGAGGGGCCGAGCGGCGGGGGCGCGACCTACATCCTCCCCGGAGTCGCGGAGGCGAACGAGTCGTCGGTGCCGATGGTGTGCCTCACCTCCGACATCGCCACCACCGAGCGGGGCGTGGGCACCCTGACCGACCTCGACCAGGCTGCGCTGTTCGCGCCCGTGACCCAGCGTGTGTTCTCCCCCACCACCCCCCTGGACCTGCCCGACATGACGCGCGCGGCCTTCCGGGAGGCCTCCAGCGGCCGCCTGGGCGCCTGCCAGATCGCCCTGCCCTTCGACACCCAGGGCGGTTCGGTCCCCGCTTCTGCCGTTCACGGCGATGCATGCTACGGTCGCTACCCCGCCGAGCGGGTCGCCCCCGCCCCTGACCAGGTGCGCGCCGTCGCCGGTGAGCTCGCCCGCAGCCGCCGCCCCCTGATCGTGGCCGGCGCCGGCGTGCTGCGCTCGGGTGCGTGGACCGAAGTGCGCGAGCTCGCCCGCGCACTTGGCGCCTTCGTGGCCACCTCCGTATCGGGGAAGGGGAGCATCGCCGAGACCGACCCACTCTCCCTCGGGGTGATCGGTAGCAACGGCGGCCTGCCCTGGCGCCACGACCTGGTGCGCAAGGCCGACGTGGTCTTCTACGTGGGGTGCGCCACCGGCTCGGTGACCACCGAGAAGTGGACCCTGCCCCGCCCGGGCGACGCGCGCTTCGTCCAGCTCGACGTCGACCCGGGCGTCCTCGGGCGCAGCTACCCGCTTGCTGCGGGCATGCGGGCCGACGCGCGCGACGGCCTGGCCGCCCTCACCGCCGAACTGCACGCCCGGGCGGCCGCCACCCCCCGCCTCGACCCGGCCGAGATCGCCTCCGCCCGCCGTGCCCACCGCGACCGCGTGGCCGGGCTGTTCGCCTCCGACGCGCGCCCCATCCGCCCCGAGCGCCTGCTCGCCGCACTGCTCCCGCGCCTTCCGGAGCGCGCCATCATCCTCGCCGATCCGGGCACCCCTTGCCCGTACTTCTCCGCCTACTGGCGCCTCCCGCAGCCCGGCCGCTGGTTCGTCAGCCCGCGCGCCTTCGGGGCCCTGGGGTACGCGCTTCCCGCCGTGGTCGGCGCGCACTGTGCCCGACCCGACGCCGGCCGCGTCATCGGCGTCATGGGCGACGGCAGCTTCGGCATCTCCGCGGGTGAGCTCGAGACCCTGGTGCGGCTCGACCTCCCGGTCACCCTCATCGTCTGCAACAACGCCGGCTACGGCTGGATCAAGGCGGGGCAGAAGAGCCGCGGCAGCAGTTACTTCTCCGTCGACTTCAAGGACTCCGACCACGCCGCCATCGCCCGCGCCTACGGCCTGCGCGCCCGCCGCGTGGAGAATCCCGCCGAGCTGGGCGAGGCCGTCCAGGAGGCGCTCACCGCCCCCGGCCCGTTCCTCCTCGATGTCGTCACGCAGCCGCTGGAGGAAGCCAACGCCCCGGTCTCGAAATGGATCGCGTGAGTCCCCGAACGGATCTTATCTCCGGTGGCAGCCTGTTCGTCGTCGCCCTCGCCTACGGCTTCGGGGCCGGCGGGCTCGCCTCCTCGGGAGATGCGGACGTAGCCCTCGTCCCGATCGGCCTGGCAGCTGCCCTCGCGCTCTTCTCTGCCGGCATCGCGCTCTCCGGATGGCGCAAGCTGCGGCGTGAGCGCGCAGCCGAAGAGAGCCGGTCGGCCGACGCCACCCGCCGCGCCGGCCCCATCCGCGCCTGGACCGTCATCGGCCTGACCATCGTCTACGCCACCATCTTCCAGATCCTCGGCTACGTCCTCGCGACCCTCTTCTACACAGGCGCGATTGCGGAACGCTTCGGCGCCCGGCGACGCACGATCCTGTTGCTGGCACCCTGCGTGACCCTCCTCACCTACCTGCTATTCCGAGTGATCCTCGGCGCCCGCCTGCCCGAGGGGCTGTTGGGATGAGTCGCGAGCGATGGGCTCCGAACCTCCCCGGCACGCGAGGCGCTCCGTGAGCCTCGAACTATTCCTCGACCCGACCCTGCTTCTTTCCCTTGCCGCCGGCTCCCTGCTGGGGATCGCCATCGGCGCCATCCCGGGCCTCACCGCCACCCTGGCAATCGCGCTGCTGCTGCCGCTGACCTACCAGCTCTCGGCCGCCAACGCGATCGTGATGATGGTCGGGATCTTCACCGGAGGCCTCTACGGGGGCTCGATCGCGGCGATCGCACTGCGCATTCCCGGGGCGCCC
Organism: Candidatus Palauibacter rhopaloidicola; assembly: GCA_026914155.1. Lineage (GTDB taxonomy): Bacteria > Gemmatimonadota > Gemmatimonadetes > Palauibacterales > Palauibacteraceae > Palauibacter > Palauibacter rhopaloidicola. Next base: position 24,441 of record JAPPGH010000023.1, read on the forward strand.
GCGAACGCGATGACCATGCTCGACGGAAACGCGATGGCGCTTCAGGGCCGGACCGGCACCGCCATCGGCATCGCAACCTTCAGCTCCGTCGTCGGGGGCCTCGCCGGGGGCGTGGTCCTGGTGCTGTTCAGCCCGCAGCTCGCGCGCATCGCGCTGCGCTTCCAGTCCCCCGAGATGTTCGCCCTCGTTGTGCTGGCGCTGGTCGCCGTCGCGACGGTCTCGCGCGAGTCGCTGGCCAAGGGCATGGCAGCCACCGTCATCGGCCTGATGCTCTCGACCGTCGGCATCGACCCGCTGGTGCCGGTCCCGCGCTACACACTGGGCTCGGTGAACCTGCTGGTCGGCCTGCCGCTGATTCCGGTGGTGATCGGCATCTTCGCCTTCACCGAGTTGTACCGTCAGGCGGGCCTGCCGCCGTCGAGGACCCACGAGCACCCCTCGGAAGGGCGGGAAGGCGCGCTGGGATGGTGGCGCGAGGTGCGGCGCGTGGGATGGAGGCCCTTCGTCAAGAATTCGGTGATCGGCACATCAGTCGGAGCGCTCCCGGGCGCCGGCGGCGCCATGGCTGCCTTCCTGGCCTACAGCGAAGCCCGCCGCAGCTCGCCCGAGCCGGAACGCTTCGGCAAGGGCGCCCCCGAGGGCATCGTCGCTCCGGAGGTGGCCAACAACGCCGTGACCGGAGGCGCGCTCATCCCGCTGCTGGCGCTCGGAATCCCCGGCGACTCGGTGACCGCAGTCATCCTCGGCGGCCTGGTCATTCACGGCATCACCCCTGGGCCGCAGCTCTTCACCGAGAACGCGGACCTCGTCGCCCCGCTCTTCGCCGCATTCTTCGCCAGCTACCTGCTGATCCTGGTGTTCGGCCTGACGCTGCTTCCACTGTACGCGCGCATCACGCGCGTGCCGCGAAGCATCCTCTTCCCGGCGATCGCGCCGCTGGCCGTGGTCGCGGCCTTCACCTCGGAACGAACGACGTTCGCCATTTACGTTGCGGTGGGCATCGGCATCCTCGGCTACGTTCTGCGACGCTTCGGCTACCCGGTGATCCCCGTGCTCCTCGGCCTCATCCTGGGCCCGATGCTCGAGTCCAACTTCCGCCGCGCCCTGATCCTGTCGGACGGAGATCCCCTCATCTTCATCTCATCGCCCATCAGCGTCGGGCTCCTGCTCGCCGCCGCCGGCTTCCTGTTCTACGTCGTGCGGGGACAGCGGAAGGCGCGGACCTAGTTCAGGGAAGCGACGCGCCGCCTCGGCGATCAACGCCTTCGCGCGCTCGTCTATCTTCTCTCGACGGACCGCGGGTAGCCTGTCCAGTCGCTCGCGCAGATCGGTCATGGTGTTCTCCTCTCAGCTCGGATCCGGCGCCCTCTCCCGATGGAACTCCGTCGCCGCCTGGTATGCGGCGATCACCGCGAGCAGCCGTTCCTCGCCGAAGGGCGGCGCCCCAAGCGTAACCCCGCGCGGCACCCGTGCGCCGGTGGTCTCGTCGGTGTCGAATCCGATGGGCGTGCACGCGAGCGGCAGCCCGACCCCGTCGAACGAACCGCCCGCGCTCGTGACCACGACGTCGCACTGGTTGAAGAGCTGCGTGATCATGCGGTGGCGCAGGAGGTTGCGGGCCTGCTGGACCTTCACGTAGGTGTCGGCGCTCTGGAGCATACCATTGAGGAAGCGCGGCAGGCGGTCTGCGAAATTGCGCACGTCATCGCGCAGTTGCTCGATGAAGAACGCCGTCGGGTCGCCGTGGGAGCCGCCGAGGGGCGGTGAGGTGAGGGCCTCCCATTCGTCCGGGAGGGTCACATCCGACACGATCTGAACGCCCGGCGTGCGCTCGAGTTCGGTAAGGAAGTCGCGCCTCAACTCGTTCACGCGCTCGTTGTCGCCGTCGAGATACTCGGGCCACACGCCCACCCGCGTGGTCCAGCGCACGCGCGGCCGGTCGCCTCCGAACGGTGTCGCCGCGAGCGCGTAGTTGGGGGGCCGCGGGAGGCCGAGCGTCCGTGGATCGTTCGGGTCCGGCTGCGCGCACACCTGGAGCAGGATGGCCGCGTCCATGGCGTCGCGCGCCATCACGCCGACGTGGTCGCGGGTGTAGCTGAGCGGGATGATTCCGTGCAGCGAGATGCGCCCGAAGGTGGGCTTGACCGCGGTCAGCCCCTGGGCGGTGGAGGGGCCGATTACCGAGCCCCCGGTCTGCGTCCCCAGCCCGGCGACCGCGAGTCTGGCCGCCACCGCCGTCCCCGTGCCCGAGGATGATCCCGACGGGCTGTAGCGCACGTCGTCCGGGGTCCAGGCGTTCCGCGTGGTCGGCGTGGTGGTGCCGTAAACGCGCGCCCTGCCCCCCGCCAGGTTGCCCATCTGCGCCTTGCCCACGACCAGGCCGCCCGCCGCGCGCATCAGGGCCACGCAGGTGGCGTCGTAGTCCGGCTGAAAGCCCTCGTACACAAGCGATCCGCCCTCGGTCAGCAGATCCGCCGTGTAGCAGTTGTCCTTCGGCGCGAGGCACATGCCGCGGAGCGGGGCGCGCCGCTCATCGGCGGGCGTCCGGGCCAGTTGCGCGAGGAGCGTCTCGCGCGACGGACGGTCGGCGTAGGCCTGGTAGGTTCCTTCGAAGGCCTCGATGCGGTCAACGTACGCCTCGACCAGTTCCCGGGGATCGAGGGCGCCCGTTCGGATGAGCGTCATCGACTCGGACATCGTGAGCTGCGTGAGGTCGTCGACCTCCTGAAGCCGCACATCCGCCCCGAAGGCTTCCGGAGTCACTGCCGGACCGCCCGGGCTCGCGGCCGCCGGCGTGCGCGAAAACAGGGTGCCGGCCGCCGCAGCCGAAGAAACCCACGCCATGCGCTCCACAAACCAGCGGCGCGAAACCCGGTCGTCCTGGGGGGCCGGGGCCTCGCGGGCTCGGGCGCTCACCGCGCGGCCGGCGCCACCCCCGCTCATGATCCTTCCTCCTCGGTCCATGCCACCAACGGCGCCGGAAAGGCGCTGGGCAGATTGAACTGCGGATCGATGTGGAAGTTCGCGGCCTCCACGTCCTGCCGGAGGATCGAGCGGCCGTTCTCGAGCAGCCGCTCCTGGTCCATCGGCGCGTCCTCGTCCGACTCCGGCAGCACGGATATGTCGATCCCGAGCAGCCGGTAGCGGGTCAGGATGTAGGTGTTGAGTTCTTCGTCCGTGGGTTCGGGCGTCTGGGGTCGCGGGCGCATGGCTCTTTCCTCCTTACCATCCAATCACGTAGTCGCTCTTCGCCGGGCTGACGCCGCCGTACATGACGCCGGTCTCCGGGTCGATCATCACCATCTTGACGGCCCCGGCCCCGGACGCGGCCTGGCGGTACGGCTGCTGCAGCGGGCTCACCTCCACTCGGTGGCCGAGGGCGGCCAGCGCCTCGCCCGCCCCCTGGTACAGCACCTCGGGCATCGTCAGCATGCCCCGCATGCGCCCCGGATACATCGACGCCCGGAAAGCGGTGCTCGTGACCGTGGGCGCCTCCACCGCCTGCTGCACGTTCATGCCGAAATGCACCACCGCCAGGAACGCCTGCAACATTGCCTGCGGCTGGTTGTCGCCCCCGGGGGTGTTCCACGCCAGGTACGGCTGGCCGTCCTTCAGCGCCAGCGCCGGGTTGATGGTGTGGCGGGTGCGCTTGCCCGGCTCCAGCACGTTCACGTCGTCGGGCTCGAGCCCGTAGTAGGGCATGCGGTTGTTCAGGAAGTAGCCGCCGCCCGGAACCACCATCCCGCTGCCGAAGCTCGAGTTCACGCTGTGCGTCACCGAGACCAGGTTCCCGAAGCGGTCCGCGATGGAGAAGGACGAGGTCTCGCCGTCCTCCCGATAGAGAACCTCCGGCCGCGAGATGTCCTGCGCCCCGCTCTCGTACTCCGCGGCCTGCCCCTCGGCTACGGCGGCCATGCTGCGGGGATCGCCGGCCGGCGCCGCGCTCATTGCCCGGTCCATCCGGATGAGCCCGCGCCGCTCGGCCGCGTATTCCTTCGACAGCAGCTCCTCGGTGGGAACGTCAGTGAAGCGCGGGTCGGCCACGTATCGGTTCCGGTCGGCGAAGCCCAGCTTCATCGCCTCCGTGACCACATGCACGTATTCCGCGGAGTTGTGTCCCATCGCCTCCAGATCGAAGCCTTCGAGGATGTTCAGCGCCATGAGCATGACGATGCCCTGCGAGTTGGGCGCGCTCTGGTAGACCTCGAGCCCCGCGTAGCTCACCTGGATGGGCTCCGCCTCCTCGGCCTCGTAGCCCGCGAGGTCCTCGTAGCGGAGCAGTCCGCCCTGCTCCTCGTAGTAGTCCGCGCTCATCCGCGCCAGCCGGCCCCGGTAGAAGGCGTCGGCGCCCTCGCGCGCGATCTCCTCAAGGGAACGGGCCAGATCCTCCTGCACGTAGATGTCGCCCACTCCGAGCAGCCGCCCGCCCGGCATCAGCAGCTCACGCGAGGCGGGGTAGGGGGAGATCTTCTCTACCGAACGCTCGTGGTGCCCGGCGACCCAGAAGTCGAGGGGATGCCCCTGGCGCGCGGCGCGGATCGCGGGCGCCAGCACCTGTTGCCTGGGCAGGCTCCCGTAGCGCGAGTGGGCCAGCTCGAAGGCGCCCACCGCGCCCGGGACGTCCGTCGACAGCGGCCCGGCGCCGGGGATGCCTCCGTGTTCCTCGTAGAACTCGCGCGTCGCGAGCGCGGGCGCGTGCCCGGTTCCATTGATGAAGACGACGCGGTCCTCCGCGGCGAGGTAGGCGACCATGAAGGCGTCGCCCCCGATACCCGCCTGGTGCTGTTCCACGACCGTCGTCATGTAGAAGACCGCCGAAGCGGCGTCGAAGGCGTTCCCGCCGGCGCGCAGCACCTCCTCGGCGGCCAGCGCCTCCAGCGGATGCTCCGCGGCGACCATCGCCTCGGTGCCGAGGATGACGGGGCGCCAGACGGGCCGGTCGGATGCCTCCTGGGCTTCTGTGGCAGGCGGGCCCGCCGCGGCGAGCAGGAGCAGGAACATGATCGCGCCGGGGACGCGCGCGGCGTCCCGGCCGGTGGTGCGGAAGATTGCGTTCATGGCGTCGCCTCCCGGCGGGATTTCGGCGTTGACAGGCCAGCGGATGGGCAGATAGTTTCGCACTGCTGAAGTAGCGCGCGCGGCGCGCGCCCGCTAGAGTTCCGTCTGCCCGGGCATCTGCGATCCCGGCCGAATCCCGTCAAAAGGAAGGCTTCGGTGGCCAACGACCAATTCGGACTCCTGACCCTGTTCGCCGACGGCGGCTTCATGATGTATCCGCTGGTCCTGTGCTCGCTTATCGCGCTCGGCGTGATGATCGCCAAGTTCTGGACCCTGTGGGCGGCCCACAAGGACACCGCGAAGGTTCTGGCGGAGGTCGACGAGCTGGCCCGCGCCGGGGACATCGACGGCGCCATGGCGGCGGCAGGCTCCAAGCGGGGACCGGCGTCGGCCATCCTCATGGCCGGGCTGCGGCGCATCAAGGGGCGCGAAGTGGGCGAGGGCGAGATCGAGCAGGCCGTCAGCACCGTCGGCACCATCGAACTCGGTTTCCTGGAGCGCGGCCTGGTGGTGCTCGCGACCATCGCCAACGTGGCGCCCCTCATGGGCTTCCTGGGCACGGTGGCGGGCATGATCCTCGCCTTCGCGTCGATCGAGGCCGCGGGCAGCGTGGATCCGGCGCTCGTCGCCGGCGGGATCAAGGTGGCGCTGCTCACTACGGCATCCGGGCTCGCGATTGCGATTCCGGTCAACATCGGATACAACTTCTTCGTCACGCGCATCGACAAGCTGATCGTCGACATGGAGCAGGGCACGCAGGCGATTCTGAACGTCACCTGGGATCTGGAGAACGCCGGCCATTTGACCGTGGTCGCCAGGGATCCGATCACCGCCCTGTCCCCGCCCCCGCCGAGCCTGCCCGCCTGATCGGGGCGTGACGGGAACGATACGGGGAACGTATTGGTAAGTTAAGGATTACGGAACAGCCGCAAGCGGCGGGAGGATCTGAAGATGGCCGTACTGCAGAACAAGAAATCCAAGGTCAGCGACGAGGTTCCCACCTCCTCGATGGCAGACATTGCCTTCCTGCTCCTCATCTTCTTCCTGGTGACGACGGTCTTCCCGAAGGACAGCGGGCTGGCGGTGGTGCTCCCCGAGTCCGCGGAAGAGGTCCAGGTCAGCCAGCGCAACATCCTGCACCTCTCGGTCCTACCCAACGGCCTGGTGGACGTGAAGCGGGGCGAGAGCACGCAGATTCAGCAGGTGCGCGCCAACGACGTGGAAGCCATCTGGCGGCAGGGGGTCACCGAGAACCCCAACCTGATCGCCGCGGTCAAGACCCATCCGAACGCGCCCTACAGGTTCATGGTGGATGTCCTCGACGCCCTGCAGACCGCCGGGGCGGAACGTATTTCCCTGCAGCTGCTGGAGGATTAGCCGATGGCTATCAAGACGGGCGGATTCTCGCGCAAATCGAAGGCTTCCGACGAGATCCCTTCTTCGTCGCTGGCCGATATCGCCTTTCTGCTTCTCATCTTCTTCATGGTCACGACCGTCTTCCGCACCAGCAAGGAGCGGCCCATCGAGTGGGCGGCGGCGGCAGCCAGCGAGAAGATCGACGAGAAACGAGAGGACATCATGCACGTGTGGGTTGAGCGCAACGGCGATGTCTGGGTGAACGACCGCAGTATCACCATGTCCACCCTCTCCAACATCGTGGCGCCCGCATACGCGGCCTCGGACCGGCGCCTGGTGATCTCCTTGCGCGCGGACACGGAGGTGCCGTATCAGTTCGTGAATCAGGTCCAGGAGGAACTGCAGGAAGCAAACGTGATCCGAGTGGTATTCGCGACCGAGTTGGAACGCCGCATGACGAGGGAGAGACGATGAGCGACAACGAATCCGTGCAGGTGCAGGAGGGTCCGACCCTGACGGCGAACGACCGCTTCAAGAGGTCGTTCAACACCTGGTTCTGGGGATCGGTGCTGGCCGCGACCGTGGTTCACTTCGTGATGTTCATGTTCTGGCCGAGCATGACCGCGGAGGACGTCTCGTTCGATTCCGAGGAGCTGGTGGCGATCGAGCTCCCGCCCGAGATCGAGATTCCGCCCCCGCCCCAGGCGATCAGCCGGCCTGCGACCCCCGTGATCGCGGCGGCCGACATCAGCGAAGACATCACCATCGCGCCGACCACCTTCGAGGACAATCCGGTCGAGGAACTGCCTCCGCCGCCGGACGAGGAGGCGGTCGACATCTCGGCGGCGCCCACCTTCACGCCCTACACCGTCCGCCCCGACCTCATCAACGAGTCCGAGGTGCAGCGCGCGCTGGAGCGGGAGTACCCCCCGATCCTGCGCGACGCGGGCATCGGCGGCACCGTGAACGTGCAGTTCTTCATCGACGAGGAAGGCAGGGTGCAGAGGACGCTGGTGGCGCAGACCTCGGGACACGCCTCCCTCGACGAGGCCGCGCTGCGCGTCGCCAACGTGTTCCAGTTCACCCCGGCGCTCAATCTCGACAAGATCGTGCCCGTGTGGATCGCGATTCCCATTACCTTCCAGACGCGTTAGTCGCTTCGGACGGTCCGAGCCGGACAGGAACCCCGCCGGAGCTTCCGGCGGGGTTCCTTTGGTTTGTGGGCGATTGGTTCATGGGCGACGGAATGGAGCGATGTATCCGGAAAGGCTGAGGGAAGCGCTGCCGCGCGTCCGCGACGAGGTCGAGGAGGCCGCGCGCCGGAGCGGTCGCACGGGCGCCGACGTGACGCTGGTGGCGGTGACCAAGAGCCACCCGCTGGCGGCGGTGGAGGCGGCGCTCGGCGCCGGCATCCGGGACATCGGCGAGAACCGGGTGGAGGAGCTCGAGGTCAAGGTGGGGGCGCTGGAGGGCCTGCCGGCCCCGCGCTGGCACATGATCGGGCACCTGCAGCGCCGCAAGGCCCCGCGGGTGATCGGGATCTGCGACCTGCTGCACTCGGTGGACACGGTTCGGCTCGCCGGGCGGCTCGACCGCTTCGTGCCCGCCGGAGCCGCTCCGCTGCCGGTGCTGGTTCAGGTCAACACCTCGGGAGAGGGTACCAAGAGCGGCATCTCCCCCGCGGAGGCGCCGGAGGCCGTCCACCGCATCACCGAGCTTCCGGGGCTGTCTGTGCGCGGGCTCATGACCATGGCCCCGTTCACCGATCGCGAGGGCGTCCTGCGCGGCGCCTTCCGCGCCCTGCGCCGGCTGCACGAGGAACTCGGCTCGCTCGAGGGATACCGCGGGGAGCATCTGTCGATGGGGATGACCAACGACTTCGGCATTGCGATAGAGGAGGGCAGCACGATGGTCCGCATCGGCACGGCGCTGCTGGGGCCGCGGCCGAGACCGCCCGCGCGGCGCGCGGGGACGGTTGCATGACGATGGCGAACGACCTCGTCACCCGCATCGACGAGGCGGTCGCGGAGGTGCGTGCCCGCTCCACGCTCCAGCCGAAGGCGGGGATCGTGCTGGGCACCGGGCTGGGCGGCCTGGCGCGCGAGATCGCCGTTGCGTGCGCCATCGACTACACGGAGCTGCCCCACTTCCCGGTCTCAACGGTCGAGAGCCACGAGGGCCGCCTGCTGCTGGGCACGCTCGACGGGGTCCCCGTGGTGGCCATGCAGGGCCGTTTCCACCGCTACGAGGGCTACACCCTCCAGCAGGTGACCTTCCCCATCCGGGTGATGGCCGCCCTGGGCGCGGACACCCTGGTGGTCTCTGCGGCCTGCGGCGGGATGGACCCCCTCTGGCCGGCGGGGCAGTTGGTGGTGCTCGACGACCACATCAACCTCCTGGGCGACAACCCGCTGGTGGGCCCCAACGCGGATGCGCTGGGCCCGCGCTTTCCGGATATGTCCGAGCCCTACGACCGGGGGCTCCAGCAGGTCGCCGTGGACTCCGCCCTCGCCCAGGGGATTCCGCTCGCCCGCGCGGTTTACGCGGCCGTGACCGGGCCCTGCCTGGAGACCCGCGCCGAGTACCGTATGCTGCGCGCCATGGGAGCCGACGTGGTGGGCATGTCCACCGTGCCCGAGGTCATCGTCGCGCGCCACATGGGCATGCGGGTGTGCGGCCTGTGCATCGTTACGGACGTCTGCCTCCCGGACGCGCTGGAGGAGGTCGACGTGCCGACCATCATCCGGGTAGCCACGGAAGCGGAGCCCGGTCTCACCGCGGTGGCCCGCGCGGTCGTCGCCTCGCTGTCGTAGAACGTCCCCCATGCGCTACCCGGACCTGCCCGCCACCCTGCTCGAACTGGAGCAGCAGACCCTCGAGTGCTGGCGCGAGGAAGACCTCTTCCGCCGCAGCATGGAGGCATCCGAGGGCCGCGAGCCCTTCGTCTTCTACGAGGGACCGCCCACTTCGAACGCGCGCCCCGGCCTGCACCACGTCCTCGGGCGCACGCTGAAGGATCTCGCCTGCCGCTACCAGGCGCTCAAGGGAGGCCGGGTCACGCGCATCGCGGGATGGGACACGCACGGACTCCCGGTCGAGATCGAGGCCGAGAAGACGCTCGGCATCTCGGGGAAGCCCGAAATCGAAGCGGTGGGCATCGAACGCTTCAACCGCACCTGCCGCGATTCCGTCTTCACCTACAAGGCGGACTGGGAGGCGCTGTCCGAGCGCATCGCCTACTGGCTCGACTACGAGCGGCCCTACGTAACCTGCGACACCAGCTACATCGAGTCGGTCTGGTGGATCCTGAGTGAGCTGGCGAAGAAGGGGCTTCTCTACCGCGGCCACAAGAGCGTGCCCTACTGCCCCCGCTGCGGCACCGCGCTCAGCTCGCACGAGGTGGCGCTGGGCTATCGCGAGGTCGAGGATCCGTCGCTCTTCTTCCTCGCTCCTCTCCTCACCGAGGAAGGGGAGCCGGACCCTGAAGGACGTGCCTTCCTGGCCTGGACCACCACGCCCTGGACGGTGCCCTCCAACACGGCGCTGGCGCTCAACCCCGCCCTCACCTACGCCGAGGCGGAGGCGGAAGGCCGGCGGGTGATCGTGGCGAAGGACCTGGTCGAGCGCGTGCTCGGCGAGGGCGCCCGCATCGTGCGCGAGCACGACGCCCGCTCGCTCGCGGGGGTCCGTTACAAGCGGCCGCTGGAGGTGGTGCCGGTCCCCGACGGCTCCGATGCCGCGTGGCGCATCATCCTCGAGGACTTCGTCACGGCGGAGGACGGCACCGGCATCGTGCACATCGCGCCCGCGTTCGGCGCGGACGACTACGCGGCCGGCCGGCGCCACGGCCTCCCGCTCATGCGCTCCATCGACGACGCCGGGCGCTTCCACGAGGGGCTGCCGCTGGTGGGGGGCATGTTCGTCAAGGACGCCGATCCCCTGCTGGTGGAGGAACTCGACCGCCGCGGCAATCTCCTGCGGGCCGGCCGGGTGGCGCACTCGTACCCGCACTGCTGGCGCTGTCAGTCGCCGCTGCTCTACATCGCGCGCGAATCCTGGTTCGCCGCCACCTCGACCCTCAAGGACGAGATGCTCGCCATCAACCGGGACACGGCCTGGTACCCGCCGGAGATAGGCGAGGGGCGCATGGGCGAGTGGCTGGCAGGCAACGTGGACTGGGCGCTGTCGCGCGACCGCTACTGGGGCACCCCGCTCCCGGTCTGGGTGTGCGACCGCGACGACGACATCACCGAATGGGTCGGCAGCCTGGCCGAGCTGGAGGAGCGCGCCGGCCCGCTGGGCGAGGACTTCGACCCGCACCGGCCCTTCATCGACGAGGTGACCTGGCCCTGCCGGGAATGCGGCGGGACCATGCGCCGGGCCTCCCCGGTGGTCGACGTCTGGTTCGACTCCGGGGCGATGCCCTACGCGCAGTGGCACTATCCCTTCGAGAACGGCGAGCACTTCGAGCGCCACTTTCCGGCCGACTTCATCAGCGAGGGGCTCGACCAGACCCGCGGCTGGTTCTATTCGCTGATGGCCATCTCGGCAATGCTCGGACGGGGTATGGCGTTCCGGAACGTCCTCGTCAACGATCTGGTGCTCGACGCCGAGGGCCGGAAAATGTCGAAGACGAAGGGCAATGCGGTCGATCCCTGGCAGGCGGTGGGCGCGTACGGGGCCGATCCGCTGCGCTGGTATTTCGTCACGGTGAGCAATCCGTGGGTGCCCAAGCGCTACGACGAGCGAGGGATCGCCGAGGTGGCGCGCAAGTTCTTCGATACTCTCTTTAACACGTACCGCTTCTTCGCGCTGTATGCCAACGTGGAGGGTTGGCGGCCGGCGGAGGGAGGAGAGCGGGGCAAGGGCGGGCCGGCGCGGACGGCCATCCCGCGCGAGCCATCCCTCCTCGACCGCTGGATGCTCTCGCGGCTGCACCGCCTGGTGGCTCGCGTCCGGGCCGACCTGGACGACTACCAATTCACGCCCGCATACCGGAAGGTTGCGCAGTTCGTCGACGAGGACCTCTCCAACTGGTACGTGCGGCGCAGCCGGCCGCGCTACTGGGGCAAGACCGGAGCCGCGGACGCCGACGCCGCATTCCGCACCCTGCACCTCGTGTTGCGCACGGTGAGCCAGTTGATCGCGCCGGCGGCGCCCTTCACCGCGGACTGGCTGCACCGGGCCCTGACCGGAGGGGAGAGCGTTCACCTGTCCATTCTGCCGGAGGCGGACGAGGGATGCCTGGACGATGGGCTGGAGCGGGAGATGGACGCGGTGCGCCAGCTCGTCACGCTGGGGCGGGCGGCGCGCGAGCAGGCGGGGGTGCGTGTGCGCCAGCCGCTGCGGACGCTGCATGCGGCCATTCCCGGCGTCGCCCTCCGGGCACCGGTGCTGGCGGTGTTGCGCGAAGAGTTGAACGTCAAGCAGATCGTGTTCGTGCGCGATGCCGGCGACCTGGTGCGTCTCGAGGCGCGCCCCAATTTCCGTACGCTCGGACCTCGCTTCCAGAGGCACAGCAACGCGGCCGCCGCGGCCATCCGTGCCCTCGGGCAGCCGGCGCTGCGCGCCTGGCGCGGGGGGGAGGCGGTGTCCATCACGGTCGACGGGGGGCAACACCCGCTCGGCCCCGACGACCTCGAGGTGGCGGAAGTCGCGCGCGGCGACCTGGTGGTGCGCTCGGCCAACGGCTTCACCGCCGCCATCGACCCCGGCCTGGACGACGAGCTGCGCGCCGAGGGGCTCGCGCGCGAACTGGTGAACCGGGTGCAGCGGCTGCGCAGGGACTCGGGTCTCGAGGTCACCGACCGCATCCGGCTCGCCATCTCCGGCCCGGAGGGCGTGCGCGCCGCCGCGGCCCGCCACCGCAGCTTCATCGCGGGCGAGACGCTGGCAGTCGATCTGGTGGTCGCGGAGGAGGGGGATGGGGCGCCGGGGGCGTACACCAGCCACCGGGAAGTGACGTTCGACGGCACCCGCGCCGCGATCGCGCTGGCACACGCGGGCGGGTAGCCGGCCGTCGGATGGCGCCGCGACCCTCCGGGCCGCTCCTCCGGTGCGCGATGCCGACCGGCCGGGGGGCGTCGTGACCGGGGCTGGCTCGCGGCGCGAAACGCTCACGGTGGGGGAGGGTCGCCCCGAGCGCCTGGACGCGTGGCTCGCCCGCCGCCTCGACCTGTCGCGCACGCGCGCGGCCCGGCTCGTGGAGCAGGGCCTCGTGCAGGTGGAGGGGCGGCCGGTGAGGAAGTCCGCGCCGGTAGCGGCCGGCCAGCGCGTCGAGGTGGAGATCCCGCCGCCCGACCCGGTCGACCTCGTTCCCGAGGACATTCCCCTCGCGGTGGTCCATGAGGACGACGCGCTGCTGGTGGTGGACAAGCCCGCCGGGCTGGTGGTCCACCCCGCGCCGGGCCACCCGCGAGGTACCCTGGTGAACGCGCTCCTCCACCACGTCGCCGACCTGGCCGGGGTAGGGGGGCGGCTGCGCCCGGGCATCGTGCACCGGCTCGACCGCGACACCTCCGGGCTGCTGGTGGTGGCCAAGAACGACGCGGCCCACCGGGCTCTTTCCGCCGAACTGGCCGCGCGCAGGGTAGGCCGCACCTACCTCGCGGCCGCCTGGGGGCACCTGCGCGACACTCCCATGACGGTGAATGCCCCCATCGGCCGCGATCCCCGGGCCCGGCAGCGCATGGCGGTGGTGGAAGGGGGGCGCCGGGCGGTCACCCACCTGGCGGTACGGGAGAGCTGGGAGGCGGCGGAGCTGCTCGAGGTGCGCCTCGAGACCGGGCGCACCCACCAGATCCGGGTGCATCTGGCGCACATCGGACACCCGGTGGTGGGCGATCCCGTGTACGGGGCGCGGCGGGAGCGGGGGGTGGCGGGGCCCGCCCGGCGCTGGGCGGGGGAGGTGGCGCGCCGGACCGGGCGCCAGTTCCTGCACGCGTGCACCCTCTCCTTCACACATCCCCTGCTGGGAACGCGCATGCGCTTTCGTTCCCCCCTCCCTCCCGACCTGGCGGAGGTCGCGGAGTGGGCGCGAACGCACCGGTGATCCCGATGACCCTTCCCGGAATCCTCCTGCTGTGCATCTCCGCACTATCGCCACTTCCACCGCCCGATGCGCCCCCCGATCAGGAAGCGTCAGGCTATTCCGCCCTCGAGCGATCCGGGATCACCATGCACTACGCCCCGGGCGATTCCCTGCGTGCCGAGCGGCTGCTGAACCTGCTGGTGAACGCGCCGGACCTTCCGGGCCTGCCTCCGGGCCTCCCCTCCACGGCGACCGTCTACCTCGCGGCCTCCGAGGCCGACTTCCTGGGATTCGCCGGCGGTCGGGTCCCGGAATGGAGCGCGGGTCTGGCCATTCCCTCCACCGGCACCATCGTTCTGCCCATGTACGCCGACGACCGCACACGCGGCTGGAGCGAGGAGCGCGTGGCCCGGCACGAATGGGCGCACCTCGGGCTGCACGAATACCTGCGGGGCCTGCGCGTCCCGAGATGGTTCTCCGAGGGGTACGCGGAATGGGCTTCCGGGGGATGGAACGCGGCCGAGGGGTGGCGTCTGCGCATCGCCATGGCCGGAGGCCGCACGCCCCCGCTGGACTCGCTCGCCCTGGTGTGGCCCAGCGACCGGGCGTCAGCCGAGATCGCTTACATGCTCTCCGCGACCGTCGTCGAGTACCTGGTGGCGTCCAGCGGCGAGCGGGGGCTTGCGCTCTTCCTGTCCCGCTGGCGCGAGGGCAACTCTTTCGAGGCGGCGCTGCGTCGTACCTTCGGTGTCACCAGCGGGCAGCTCGAGGGAGACTGGGGCCGATACGTGCGCCGCCGCTATGGCTGGCTCCTGGTGCTGTCGCAGTCGCTCGTCTTCTGGGCATTCCTGGGGACCCTGCTCGCCGTCATGGTGGTCATGCGCCGCCGCCGCGGACGCTGGCGCATGGCGCGCCTGCGTGCCACTGAACTCCCGAATGATCCCGCCTTCTGGCTTGACCCGCCCCGCGACCGAAAGGATCTTGGAACCCATGGCAAGGAAGCGAACCAACCGCCGGGCGGCCCGCAGCCGGGAGAAAAACCGTAACCGCGACGCCGACTCACTGCGCTTTTCGCGCAAGAACGGCATCCTCGGCCTCGCCGGGCTGCTGGTCATCGTCCTGGGGTACGCCCTGCTCGCGCAGGGATCGATCACCGCGGCTCCCCTGCTGCTGGTTCTCGGCTACCTGGTGCTGTTGCCCCTCGCGCTCGTCCTCTAGTTCACGACGCGGAAGCACCCGGGTGGTCCGGTGGAGGTGACCCGAGGGGGCTGACGACTAACCCCCATCCGGCCCGGGTCCGGGCCGCTTGAAGTCGACGATGTTCTCCCACTCGCGGGCATCGGAGCGCGCGACGACCGCCAACACCGGCTCCGTATCGCTGAGGTTGAACACTTCGTGCGGCACGCCGGGCTCGATGAAGATGAAATCCCCGGCTTCGTTATCGAGCGCCTTCTCGAGCCGCGGTCCGAACTCGTGGCGCACGTTGCCCTGAAGGATGTACAGCATCACCTCGAAGCCCACATGGATGTGGGCCCGCGCCACGCCGCCGGGCGGGATCATCGCCACGTTCATCGAGAGCGCGTTGGAGCCCACGTTCTCGGCCCACATTCCCGTCTTGTATTCGATGCCGTTCCACGCGCGGTGCCTGCCGCCGCCCCGCACCGTGACCATCCCGTCGTGGCGCTCCACCTGCCCGGGAACTCCTCGGCTTCGGGTCATATCCGGCTCCGTGCTACACGCCGCCTTGCGGCCGCGCGTCGACTGTATCGCGTCAACCAACGCTTCCCATGCTGCGACACGTAGGATAGCGCCGGGACGAGGCGGTCGTCGAGCTGTGAATCACGGACCTCCGGGTAGCCACCCCCGTTTTCGTCCACTGGCCCGACCCCCTCCTCTGGAGTACGATGTAGAAAGTTGACCTCGTGCAGCCGAAGCCTTCGGCGAGGAGGATGATCATGTACCCAGTTCCGAATCCGTCCCCGATCGCGCGCGTCCGTCTGACGGCACGCCTGGCGGTGTCGATCCCGTTCCTCGTGCTCGGTCTCGCGGATGCGCGCCAGGCCGCGGCGCAGGCCGAAGTGGTGGAAGGCCATGCGCCCTCGCGCCGCATCGAATCGATCCGCCCGCGCACGGGTCCCGCGGGAACCCGCGTGAGCATCAACACCGGAGGGCTGCCCGCCATCACCCCGACCCGGATCGGGCTCGGAGCCGCGCAGTTCGGTTTCGAGGAGATCGGCCAGGAGTTGACCACGGAGCGGGGCCGGATCGACATGACCGTCACCGTGCCCGAGTGGGCGCACCTCGACCGGCCCACGGTGTTCATCGTCTTCGACTTCTACTTCCGGCCGCTCGCCCTCTCCAACTACTTCCACGCCACCGACGAGAACGGCATCCTCACCCGCCGGGGCCAGCTTATTCACGTGGGCGAACCCTGCTCGGTGCTTTTCGGCGAGTTCGGCGACGTCTACGCGCTGGAGGGCGAGGAAGGCGACTGGGAGATGGGGACCGAGGTGGTCGTACAGGGCGTCCTCACCGAGAGTTCGCCGTGTCTGCACGAGACCACGCTCTCGGTCCGAAGCATGCGGCCGGCGCGCAGCAGTTCGCCGTAGCCTCAACCTGCGGAGGGTCCCATGAGACGCCTGCTCCTCGCTCTCGCATTCATCCTTCTGGTGCCCTCCACCGCGCTCGCCACCTGGTCGATCATCGCCATCGATCTCAACACCGGGCGCGTCGTGATCGCTTCTGCCACCTGCGCCGCCACCGGGCCCGACCAGCTCAAGCTGCTGCAGGCGGTGGTGGTGCCGGGCGTGGGCGTGGCCGCCGCCCAGGCGGGCGTTGACCGCACCCACGAGAACCAGAAGCTCATTTTCGCGGAGCTGCAGAACGGCACCCATCCCGTCGAGATCATCCGCATGCTCGAGGAGGATCCCAACATCGAGCGCCGCCAGTTCGGCATCATCGACATGCAGGGCCGCACCGCCGGGCGCTCGGGCGAGGGCAACCGGCCCGTGTCGCTGGACATCCAGGGGCGCAGCTCGGACAACATTCTCTACTCGGTCCAAGGCAACATCATTGCGACCACCGAGGCGCTCACCGAGCCCGCGCGCATCATGCAGGAGGGCAGCGACGACGTGATCGACCGCGTCATGCGCGCCATGGAAAGGGCCGACGAACTGGGCGGGGACAGCCGCTGCACCTGCGAGACCGAGCCCCTGCCGGAGGCCTACGCCGGCTGCAACGGCAAGACCTCGCACGTCGCCTACATCCTCGCCGCGGATCCGGAGGACACGCTGGGCGAATTCGCCGACAACCATCCCGAGAACCTGCGCGCGCCCTACAACGACGGGGAGTACCACCTCTACATCTCCGCCATCCCGACGAACACCCTGCCGCACGAAGATGCCAACCCGGTCCGAACCCTGCGCATGCGGTATGATGCGTGGAGGGGGTCCGGGGGGTAGCTCGGGTGGTTCAGAGGGGCTGCCGTACACGGATGGCGGGCGCGACGCAGTTGTCTGAACCGCGTACGCCGGGTTGGCCGGCCGTCGGTCCGAACGGTACGGAGGCTTCGGGTCAGGGCCCGGCGAGCGCAGCCGGTTTCCGCACTTCAGCCGTCGCTCTTCTCAGGTCCCTGACGATGCGGGTCACCTTCCGGGCGTAGCGGTTGCCAGTGGAGGTGAGCGTCACCCCGTTGCTTCGCCTGACGAACAGCTCGGTTCCCAGAAATCGTTCGAGCCTCCGGACATGTCTGCTGATGGCGCCGGGCGAAACCCGCAGTTCGGCCGCCGCATACAGAAAGCTCTCGTGTCTGCCCGCCGCTTCGAAAGCCTGGAGCGCGTTCAGCGGCGGAAGCGGGTCAACGGACATGGGGTTCTGGTCCGGGCGGAGGCTCAGATAATCTGAGTCCAGTCTAAAGTTCTTGCAGGCCACGGTCAATCTCGGGCGGCGGCGGCGTCCATCCCGATTGCCCGGGAATCGCCGGTGGAACCCAGCGCGAGGCCGGCGACGCAGAACATCGTCAGGCGTTCCCCAACCTGCGCACCGCGCACTCCTCGAGGAGCCATTCCCTCAGCCGGACAAGGGCGGGATTGTTCGCCGACGAAGGGTTCATGACCAGGTGATAGGACTTCTCGGACACGACCGACAGATGCGCCAGGCGGACGAGTTGTCCGGTCGCCAGCTCCTCGGCGACCATCTCGCCATGACCGACGGCCATGCCCATGCCGTCGACCGCGGCGCGGATGACGCCCTTGTAGAGCGCAAAGCGCATGTTGGCGGCGAACTCGCCCGTGGTCACGCCGACGGCGCGAGCCCAGTCCGGCCAGTCGGTGTCCCAGTAGATGTCGTGCAGCAGCGGTTGCCCTATGACTTCCTCGGCATCGGGGTGGGTCGACAGCGTCTTGCGGAACTGAGGGCTGCAAACGGGGAAGACCTCTTCTCCGAACAGCCGCGTGACGCTGTAGCCGGGATGCCGACCGTTTGAATACAGGATCCACGCATCCACGTCTTCGCGCTCCGCGTCGTGCTCGCCGTTGTGCGCCTCGACCCGCAGCTCGGCATGGTCGAACGCCCTCCTGAACGACGGAATGCGGCGGTAGAGCCAGCGCTCCGAGAAGATCGGGAGCGTCGAGATCACGATCGCGCGGTCGCGCGGCGGCTTGCGGACGCGATCCGTCGCGGTTCGCAGGTCCCTGAAAACGGCGCTCACCGTCTCGGCGAATTCCCTTCCGGCGGAGGTGAGCGCGACCCCGTTTCTGCGCCTGACGAACAGTTCGGTACCCAGATAGTTCTCGAGCAGTCGCACATGCCGGCTGATGGAGCCCGACGAGACGCTCTGTTCGGCCGCGGCGACCAGGAAGCTCTCGTGTCTGCCCGCCGCCTCGAATGCCTGGAGCGAGTTCAGGGGAAGCAGTCGCTTGTTCTTCATGGGGTCTCCGCCCTCCGGTATCTGGCTCAACAATACTGAGTCAGACTAGAAGCAGCACGGGCCGCAGTCAATCGCCCGCCAAGAGCGGCATCCAGCGGGGACACGCGGTCCGGATTGCGCGGCGGCGCGAAGGACGGCACGCAACCCGCTTCGCCGCATAGCGTACGCTCAAAGGCGGATGGCTCCATCCGCAAGTGTGGCTGCGGGCGTCCGGCGCGAACTCAGGAGGAACGCTCAGCCCGGTCGTGACGTGCCGGGCCGAACCATGACTCAACAATCCTGAGCCTAGACCCAAGAATCTTCCGTTGCACCCGACTACGCATCTGACCATGCTTCTTGACCTGTGGTCCGGGCCACTGACAAGCCCGGGCTGAGATGAAGCCTCGGATACTGGAGCAAAAGGGAGTTGGCTATGACCATAGCAGGATCAGCACAGGGGCGGTCGGCAGACGCTGAACACGCCAGGGGCCGAGCCGGTCGTGCCCGTTGCCCGGGGGTCCTCGGGCGTGGCGCTCTTCGTCTTCGCGGGGAGCAGGAGTTGGTGGGTATGCAACGATCTTCGCGGCTGTGCGGACTCGTCCTGCTCGCGCTGCTCGCGTTACCCTGCGGCGTCTCGGCTCAGAACGGCTGGTACGTGCGCATGGAGTTGGGTGCCGCGCTGGCTCCGGGCATGACCGTCCACGGTTCGGACGACGACTGGTCCACGAAGTGCGACCTGCTCTCGAACCCGGCCCAGGTCGAGACCGACCCGAGCAACTGCGCTTCGGCTCCTCCGCGAGCGCAGTGGCACAGCGACGTGGATGGCGGGACGGGCACGATGGGGGGTCTCGTGCTGGGCTACCGCGTGAACCGGCTGCGCATCGAGGCGGCGTACTCCTTCCGCGCTACGACCTACGGCGGACCCGCGCCGCCGGTCATCGGAGACGAGATCACGCTGGGCAAGGCCGACCAGGAGCTCGAAGAGGCGGAGGCCGGGGTGGACGACGTGCAAATCCACGGCTTGTTCGTGAACCTCGCCTACGAGCTTCGCAACGCGTCGCGCTACGCGCCGTACGTCGGCGCGGGAGTGGGCATGGCGCTCACCAGGCTGGACTACTACACGCGCTGGAAGCGCAACGACGACCCCGACCGGATTACCACGTTCGACGACCCGTTGATGAGGGCGAGGATCGCCGGCACGACTTCGATCTCGGACCTGAAGCTCTCGGACGTGCTCGCGAGCTACCGGGTGTTCGCCGGCGTGGACTATGAGATGAACGATGGCGTCTCGCTCGGCATTCAGCTCCGCTGGACGGGTTACCGCGAGTTTGAGGACGAAGCCGAATACGCGCAGATACGAAGCCATGAATCGTCCGTGGGGCGGGGCTTCGACGTGCAGTACCGGGCCGAGACCAGCGGACTGGCTGCACTTGGAGCCGGCTTCAGCCTGAAATGGCAGCCGGAGTAACCGAGGCCCATGGGATGTGCTCGCGGCCAGGCCGGGGCCAAGGCCCTCCTGGCCGGGATGCGATAGCCTGCCCTGCGCCAATTCCGGCATCTTCCGGAGTGCCCGACGCGGTATCTGTCCGACGTGGAGATCCGTCGATACCAGATGGAGAACGTGTCGCAGGTCCTCCTTGACACGAGAAGCGACCGGCGCCTGAAGCAGACGGATATCCCGGGGTTGTCCGCGCGGCATGTCCGCCGATTGGAAAAGGAGGCGGCACGCCTCACCGTTGACGCAGCCACTAAGTTCGCGAGAGCGTTCGGCATGACGCTGTCCGGGTTCCTGGACGAACTGAGCGAGCGAATAACGGCTCTGCGGCGGGTTGCAGAGGCAACTCGACCACGCGAGCGCGGTTCCATCGTTCCTGGCTGACCCGGTGCAAGGGCTTGGCGCATCCAGTAGGTTTCATTCCAGGGCGCTTAGCTCAGTTGGTTCAGAGCGCCTGCCTTACAAGCCCCGAAGAGGGAATGGGAATTCCGGCGAAAAACCGTATAAGTCTAATCAGGACTGCATGATCTGCCGTTCTTGCCGTGAGGCCGAGATCGGACTCGATCGTGCTCAAATGGTGGGGAAATCGGGTCGAATGGCGGGAGTTTATCGGGACCGTTGACGCTGTTCCACCCGATGGTCATCTCGGCTGGCTTGTCCCTACCAATCATGCAGATTCCGGCGTGATTTGCACGACCGGGTCTCGGGGAAGGCCGGGCTTCCCCCCCTGCGCGATCAACCCCTTCCAAGTCCGGCACTTCGCACGCTCGTTGGGTCGACGCGCGACGACCGACGCGGTGGACGCCCGGACGCTGGCCACCATGACGGTCGCCGTCGAAGACCTGCGCCCGACCGAGGCGAGATCGGAGGGGCAGCGCGACTTCACCGAGTTCCAGCAGATCCGCGACGCACTGGTCACGGATCGGACCGCAACCACCAACCGGGGCAAGCGGGTCACCGAGCAAGGCTGAGGCAGATCAACCGCCAGCTGAAACTCAACGACGCCGAGATCGGGCGGCGGATCAAGGAGGAGAAGACCTTGGAGCGCATCTCGGACATCACCCCTGCAGTACGAGGCGCTCGTCGCCAAGGGGAAGCCGCCCAAGGTCGTCCTGACGGCCGTGATGCGGAAGTTCCTCATCCTCGCCAACGCTCTGGTGCAGCAGGACCATCCCTGCACGCCGCCTCGCACGCCGCCTCGATCTACCCTAACTTCCATGCGTCAACGGAACAGACACAATTCCTCTCCGAGGCGACGATGGCGCGGGCGGACCTGCTCAAGAAGCTCTTCGAGACCTACCAGCGGCGCGACGACGAGGGTTTTCGCGCGGTGGCGCTCGAGATCGTCGAAGAGGAGCGAAAGAAGCAGCACCCAGTCCTCGCAAACGAGCTGCAGCGGATCCTGTCCAACGGTCGGCGCTCCATGCAGGGCGTCCATAGGGCGGATTCTACCTTCGATCCGGTGCCAATGGACGGGGACCGCCGCACCCCACTCATCGCCGTCCGCCAGCCAGACAGGTATCTCGACGACCTAGTGTTGAGCGACGAGACCAAAGACGCGTTGACGCGGATCATGGTAGAGGTACGTGGCTGGGAGATCCTTGAGGCACACGGTCTGGCTCCTACGCGCAGGGTGCTGTTCTGCGGCCCCTCTGGATGCGGGAAGACATCGTGCGCTGAGGCGATCGCTGGCGAAATCGGGCTGCCCATGCTCTACGTGCGATTTGACAGCGTCGTTTCCTCCCTCCTGGGGGCCACCGCGAACAACCTTCGCAAGGTGTTCGACTACGCTGCCCGCGGGCATTGGGTCGTGTTCTTTGACGAGTTCGACGCCATCGGACGTTCGCGCGACGACGCCACTGAGCACGGCGAAATCAAGCGCGTGGTCAACACCTTTCTGCAGCTTCTCGATGGGTTCCACGGGCGTTCCATCGTCGTTGCGGCCACGAACTTCGAACAGGCCCTCGACCCCGCGATCTGGCGAAGATTCGACGATGTTGTCCGGTTTGACCTACCAGACGAAGCAAGCCTCGAGGTTCTGATCCGACGCCGTTTCCGACCGCTCCGGATCACCGATCGGCAGGTCAAGACAATCCTCGATGCCGTGGCCGGTGCGTCCTTCGCTGATGCTGAACGAGTCTGTCTGGATGCGAGGCGCCGCTGCGCGCTAGAGGGAACCGACAAGCTGCGCGAGGAGGACGTAACCGTCGCACTCCGGCGATTCCAGTACCGCCGCTACGTGCTCCAGCGCGCACTTCCCAATCGCGTGTCTCCGGCGGTCGACCGTACCTGACCCGGAAATGGCCGAACGCTCGGGGGCCACGGCCCACCCGCACATCGGGCTCCAGCGTGAACCTGATGTAGAGCCTCCACGACGTAGGGGCGGTGGCTTCGGGCAAGAACTGCCGGTGCGACATCGTTCCTCGCATAGTCGCAAGATTCGTGATGATGTTGATTCCACGGTCTCGCTTGTAGCTGAAAAGAGGAAGCACCTCGGGATCGCGGCGGATCGGCTTCTGGTGCTGCGGTTCACTTCCTTCGACCGAGGCTGTCGCGATGTACTTGAGGAACGGTTTGATGCGGCAGTGGTCGATGAACGGATCCAAGACGAAGATGGCAAACCCATCTGGAAACTGACTGTGCAGTTCGCCACTGCCGAAGGAATCGAGCGCTTCCGAGCCGAGACAACGGCCTACAGTGTCGATCACCGTGAAACGACTGCTCTGCCGCGGGGATTGAGGAAGACCTTCTTTAGTGGCCTGGAGGGTATCCGACCGGTTTCGCGGGAAGAGCGAACCGGCAATCGGTTACACACAGAAGGGTTCCCCGATGAACCGGGAATCCAGTTGGATGTTGATCTTTGGCACCCAGGCGATGCCGCCGGGGCGCGTACGGTACTGGGCGATCTTCGAACGGTGTGCTCGAATTTTGGAGGGAGGGTCACCGATGACCTACGCACGAGCAGCCTGATTTTGGCTCGTGTCGTCGGCGGCCGCGCGCTTGGTGAGGCCCTCCTGGATCTCGATTGTGTTGCGCGAGTGAACCTCCCGCCGTTGCTTCCCTCCGCGTACGGAGCGTTGTTCCAAGACGTTGCCGCGGCGGGGACCGACAGCCAGCCGGAGGGCACCGAACCGGTGGTCGGCGTCATCGACAGCGGAGTGCTGGCGGGCCACCCACTGCTGCGAGGTTGGGTGGTTGAAGAAGAGGATTTTAGCAGCGGCGAGAACACGGCGGCGGACCAGCAGGGCCACGGGACGCAAGTCGCCGGACTCGCCATGTACGGCAGCATCAAGGACTGCCTCGACACCGGCGTCTGGGATCGCAGGGTTTTGATCGCCAGCGGGAAGGTCCTCCGTCGGCACCCTTGGGACGCGTCGGTAACCACCTTCCCGGATGACGTTCGGCCTGAAGCGCTTGTCGTGCGAGCCATCCGGCGTTTTCATGCGACCCGCGACTGCCGTGTTTTCAACGTCTCCGTCGGCAACCGGGATGATGTGTACGACGGCGGACGGCAATACGCCTGGGCGGAAGCTCTGGATCAAGTTGCTCGTGAACTCGATGTCCTCATCGTGGTTTCAGCAGGCAACGATTCTGAACCTCAGATGCCAGCATCGCCCGCTACGAGAGAAGAATTCCAGGAGGGAGTCCGGGATCTCCGCTGGTCGAATCCGTCGGCTCGTATATGCAACCCGGCCACCGCCGCATTGGCGGTGACTGTCGGGGCTATCGCGCGTACCGCCGCGCCACGCACGCGAGATTCGTTTGCGGCCGCACCCGAAGGAGCTCCCGCCCCGTTCAGCCGAATCGGCCCTGGGTACGAGTGGAAAAGGGGCAATCATGGGGTCAAGCCGGACTTTGTTGCCTTTGGCGGGAATTTCGCGATCCAGAGTTTCGGCGCGGGGCAGCCACGTTGGATTGAAAACGACCTAAATCTGGGCGAACTGACCACGCGATTGCCAAGAGACGATAGTCGGTACCTAACGGCAGTTTCAGGGACGAGCGTCGCTGCCCCGCAGGTCAGTCATGCGGCGGCGTGGGCTCTGGAGGCGGCGGGTGCCGCCCTAGGAAACCCGGCAAGCGCGAACGTAGCTCGAGCGATATTGGGTGTGAGTTCGGAGACGCCCCCGTGCGACGACACTTGGCTGGGCGATCCGAAGGCGAGGGAGACTTGGGAGAAGCTCCGGCTTGCCGGGTTCGGTGTGGTCGACGTGAGCCGCGTTCTTGCATCGCTCGACAACGATGCTTGCTTGGTAGCCTCCGATCGAGTCGAGGAGGATTGCTGGCACATATATCCGATCCCGGTGCCGGAGGCCTTTAGCGCCGGTACTGGGCATCGCGGTATCTCGGTCGCGTTGGCTTACGATCCCCCCGTCCGATCAAGTCGTAAAGAGTATCTTTCTCGCACCATGTGGGTGGAGGTGATGAAGGGTCTGACCCTTGACGAAGTCGAGGGTTGGCGAACGCCATATTCCGGCGACGGAAAGCCTCCGAACTTTTCGCAGTCGAAGCTCCTGTCAATGTGGCCCAACAAGACTGCGCTCTATTGGTCGACGCTGCAGGTGCGGCGCAAAAGATGGCGGCGATTCCCGGGGTTGCCGACTGCTGATGGAGAGGGTCGGCCGGTACTCCATGTGCTCGTTGGCTGCCAGGGCAGATTCTCGCATGGCGAAGACCCCCGGCAAGCCTACGGGTTGGCGGTGCGGTTCTGGCACGAGGACGCAAATGTGAAGATCTACCAAGAACTTCGTGCCAATGTCCGCGCTCGTTTGGTCGTTCAAGCTTGAGGATCGCGGGAACTCTGCCACGAGAAGACCGAAACCGACTTGTTTCAGGTAACGGTCGCCGCCCCCGCCGAGTGTCACCAACAGAACGGTGAGCAACCAGGTCGGCCAGACGAGTAGTGTAGGGCCGACGAGACCCCAATAGGACCCCTCAATAGACCCCGGGGGCTCATCGGGGGTCTCATTCGTCCTCGACGGACTCGGACACACGTCTCCACCGAGCCGCTGGGCCGCGACCCGTGGACACTGCTAGGCCGCGGCTCCTCAACGCCGCCAAGGCCCTCTTCACTTGGCGTTCGCTGGCGTGTAGGGGCAACCGGGCATGTATCTCACGCAGCGCCAACCCGTCGTTCGCTCGATCCAACAGGGACAGAATCGCTTCCTGCCGCTCAAGCAGAGCGTGTCCGCTGCGGAGCGAGGGCGCATCCTGTCCTTGCCGGAAGCACACGGTCACGCAATCGCCGCGTTCCTCGATCTCCGGTCGTGGCAATCCGGCGGCGGTCGCCAGCTCCGCCATCTTGAGCGTCCCCCGGCCCCACTCCTCGATAATGCCGCGCCGGTAGAACGTGCGGGCAATCAGTGGATTCCACGGCCTCGATTCGTGTGGAGCGAACAGCGCGGCCGGTGTCAGTCCGAAGTGCAGCGTACCGGTCGACGTGACCTCAAGCCGGTCGTCGTACACAGCGAGCCCGACCGAACCTCCGCCCAGCGAATAGTCCCGGTGGCACAGGGCGTTCGCCACCGCTTCCCGTGTCGCGAGGGGCGGATAGAGCGGCTCGTCGATGCGCCGCGTGCGGCCCGATTCGAACCGGCTCGCAATGGGAAGCGTGTCGCGCAGAAAGCGCTCGGCATGTGAGAGCAGCGCGAAGGCGTGGCCATTGAACTGCCGGTTGTCCAGGAATTCGCTTCGGTCGAGGCCCCGGAAGCGAGCGACCCGAAGCAGACACTGCGGCAACTCGAATTCGAGACGCGCCGAGTTACCGAACAACACCGCCGCCGCGCGCAACAGAACGCCCTCGCGGAGCAGTCCGAGCCCTCGGAGCAGGTCTTCCGGTTCCCGGGTACCGGGCTCGTTCAGCCGGCCTGTCCGCACCGCCTCGGCTACGGTGTTGCGGATTTCGGCCACATCCAGGTCCGCGACCGTCCAGCCGGTAGCAGGTTGATTCTCCCAGCGCTGCTCGCTGTGCAGCCGCTCGAAGAGCATCTGGTTGTACTCCCCGGCGGACATGGTCACCGTCGTGTTGCCGACGCGGCGATAGGCGGTCCCCCGGTACTGATAGGGCTGCACGGACCCCTTGTTCACGCTGACCGCAATGACATCGCGTCCGTCCGCGACACGGATCCGCCCGACCTCCGGAAAAGCCGGCGGGTCGATCCTCTGAATCTCGGCACCCACCTCCTCGATCGTCCGGTCGCTCACCTGCTGGCCGACGACACTTCCCTCCGGCGTCACACCGAACAGCACGTGTCCGCCCCGGTGATTGAGCATGGCGCACACGGTGGCCGCTGCCTCACGACGCGTTCCCGTCGTACGCTTGAACTCCAGCGTCTCGGATTCGGGTTCGGAGGCCAGCGCCAAGATCCTCTCATGCACCATGGACGAACCTCCATCTCTCCCGTCTTCGGGGCGGATCCGCCCCGGCCTCATTGAAGCTGCACATTCCCACTACGCAACCAATCTTGCATTGACCTGCCGGAGCACCTCGAAAACGCCGTCGATCACCTCCGAGTTGCTGTCAAAGAGCGCGTCCGGCCCCTCCGCGTGAAGGTTGCTGAACGGTGGCTCGTAGAGCGCCGAAGCTTCGATGAAACCGCGGGCGCTGAGTTGGTCGATCACCATTTCGATAAAGCGTATCTGCGGGGGCGTGAGGCTCCTGTCGGCCAGAAAACCCGAGAACGCGGCCTGGGCAGCCGTTCGATCCAACCCCACCAGGCTCCTTACGAAATGAGCGAGCGAGGGCGAATCGCTACGGGCGAGAAGCCCCGAGAACAACGTTTCTCCGTCCTCCTCGCCAATCTCGACCAAGGTTGATTCCAGCCCCTTCAGGTCGGCATCGGTGAGCGGTTGGCACGTTCTCAGTCGGTGGATGACCAGGTGATCGAGATGATTGCGGAGGTAGTCCTTGACCTTCTTCTCGTACTGAGCCCCGGTCATCTTCGGCATGTAGGACGCCGGTTCTTCTCGGACCCCCATAACTTCATCCTGGAAGTTCGAGTAGACGATCTTCCGCTTCTTCCTGTCCAGGAACGGGACGATCCCCCGCAGCCGGAGCCGCAGGTCTTCAAGGCCGCTGAGACCGATTCCTTCCCAGAAGCCGACATCCTGTACGGCAGCCAGATAGCCGAGCTGAGTCTTGACGGCGGGAATCGTGCCCTTCTCTTCAAGCAGCATCGCGATCTCGACGACGAGTCGCCGGTTGCGTTCGAAGCCTGTCTTGTTGCCCTCGACCAGGGCGAGCTGCATGCGAAGCGCGGTCCGATCGAACATCCGTGACGCGATGTCGTCCTTCTCGATCTCGTTCGGAAGTCCAGCGATCTCCCGTTCCAGCACCTCGACATCGGAGTCGCTGAGTTTCTCCCACGCCTTCCGCTCACGGAATCGGCTCACCGCCTCAAGATGCATCCTCACGATGAAGTTCTCGCGGTTCATCGCGGCCACTTCGCCGTGAAGTTGATCGGTCAGCGAACCCACCATCTTCATGTCCGGGTCCAAGGCGGGCGTCTTCTGGACATGGGAAAGGAGTTGGACCCGGGAGCGGAAGAGGCGAGTGCCGAGCGGCACTCCACCACCCGCCTCGATCCCGTCCGGGTTCTCGCCGAAGAAGTCGAAGTTGAAGCAGAAATCGAAAACGCGGAAATCCTGCTTGTCCTCATTCGGTCCAAAGAGGTCGGGGCAGAGCCGCGTTCCACGTCCGATCATCTGCCAGAACTTGATCTTCGAGTAGACCGGCTTGAAGAAGACCAGATTCGCCACCTCCGGCACGTCAATACCGGTGTCGAGCATGTCCACCGAGATGGCGAGATGCGGAGCCTTGTCCTTCTGCGAGAAGTCGTCGATGAGGCTCTGCGCGTACTTCGCGTAGTGGTCGATGACGCGGGCGAAGTGTCCCGCGTACTGCGGGTAGTGCCTATTGAACCGCTTCTCGACGAACTCCGCGTGTTCGTGATTGCGGGCGAACAGGATGGTCTTGGCCAGCCGGTCGCCGCCATCGACCCTGTGGCCATGCTCCATGAGATGCTGGAGCGCCTTGTCCACCGTGTCCTCGTTGAAGAGCCAGTTGTTGATCGCCGATGCGTTGACCCTGTCCGGAAGGGCGTCGAGGTTCGCCTCGTCGCCCCAGTCGAGGCTCTCCCACTGCTCCTTCTCCTGCTCGCTCAGAGAGTCGTATTCGATGCCCTCGCGCGGGAACTTCAGGTCCACCTTCTGCACGCGCGGCGGCACGAGAAAGCCGTCCGCCACAGCAGTGTCAAGCTCATAGGCATCCGTGGGCACGCCCGGCTCCAGATCGAAGAGTGCGTAGGTGTTCCGATCCACCTGCTCGCGCGGTGTCGCGGTCAATCCGACGAGGAGCGAGTCGAAATAGCGGAAGATCGCTCCGTACTTCTGGTAGACCGAGCGGTGCGCCTCGTCGATGATCACGAGGTCGAAATGCCCGACGCTGAACCGAGCCTTGGCGCCCTCCGCCTCGTCGATCAATCCCATCATCGTCGGATACGTGGAAGCGTAGACCCGGCCTATCTCGTCCTTCTCGGTGACGAGGTTCACCGGGCTCGATTCCGGCAGATGCGTCTTGAACGCGCCCACCGCTTGGCTAACCAGCGACACCCGGTCGGCCAGGAACAGCGTTCGCTTCACCCACCCCGCCCGCTGCAAGAGATCCACCAAGGCGATCGCCGTACGGGTCTTGCCGCTACCGGTGGCCATCACCAGGAGCGCCTTGCGCCGCGCTTGTGCGAACTGCTCCGCGATGCTCCCGATCGCGCGCTTCTGGTAGTAGCGGTCGACGATCCGGTCCCTCACCCGCGCCACGTCCAACGCCTCTCGCTGGGTGCGACGCACGATCAGGCGTGCCAGTTCGTCCTTCTTGTAGAACGCGGCGACTGTGCGCGGCGGATAGAAGAGGTCGTCCCACAGGCGAGTCTTGTAGCCGTTGGTGTAGAAGATGATCGGCCGTTGCCCGTGCATCGCCTCCAAGCAGTCCGCGTAGAGCTTCGCCTGTTGCCGTCCCTTCTTTGGATCCACCGTGGTCTTCTTTGCCTCGACCACGGCCAGCGGCTTCTCATCGTCCCCCCACAGGACGTAGTCCGCGTAGCCGATCCCTGACTCGGTCGGCATTCCGAAGACCTCGTATTCGCGGTCCCGTGCCCGGTCCAGAGGCCAACCAACGCGCTCCAGATCGAGGTCGATGATAAGCCTGCGGGTCTTGTCCTCGTTCCAGTCATGGGTCTCGGGGACCGCCTCGTTCTCCGCCTTGACAGCCGCGAGGCGTTCACGTAGCACCTCCAGCTCGCCCTCAATCTCCTTGCGAGCCGCGTCCGCCGCGTCCCGCTGTGCCTTCAGGGCCGCAAGCT
The DNA here is from genome assembly GCA_026914155.1 of Candidatus Palauibacter rhopaloidicola. GTDB lineage: Bacteria > Gemmatimonadota > Gemmatimonadetes > Palauibacterales > Palauibacteraceae > Palauibacter > Palauibacter rhopaloidicola. Next base: position 53,639 of record JAPPGH010000023.1, read on the forward strand.
CCCGGAGACTGGCGGGGGTCCCCACCGGTTCCACTCTCGGAACGAGGGTTTCGTCGAACGTCGCGCCTTCCAGGCGCTCGGCACCCTTTCGGAGGTACGTACAGCCCGCCCAATAGACGACGTGATAGAGCTCGCGCAGGACATCCAGAGCCCTTTCGGGTGTCGGCGACTTTTTGGCGTGGACCGCCACGTTGCCGGCCTGCCGGATGAATTCGGCCTTCCGCCACACGGGTTTGGACAAGAGGTCGCGGAAGGCAGGGTCGCTGATGTAGCCGTCCAAGTTGGTGACCCTAGGAGGCTCCAGAGCCTTCTCGACTCGGTAGATCCGTTTGACCAAGCGTTCGAGCGCATGTCTCGCATGGAAGCAGGATGCGCGTGGGTCGGCGAAGACATGCCGCTCCGCGAAACTCGCGCTCTCCGCCACATGCGGGAATTCCTGACTCAAGAAGTCGAAGTTCGCGGAGATCTCCATCGGGACTCAAAGCTCGCCGTCAAAGGCGCGAGATTGCAGGGAGGCGAAGAGAGTATCCAGTTCTGCCAAATGGCCGCGTTGGCGGACCTCTTGTTGCCTGATGGATTCGGCAATGGCGGCAAACTGAAGTTGAGGACCCAAGGGTGGAACCGGAAACACGATGGAGGAAAGGACCCGCTGATTCACCTTGTGAGTACCGTTGGTTGTTCGCGCTCCACGCTCGATCTGCCTGCGAACCCGGCGGGTACGCCACACATTCTGAAGATAGGCAGGCGCCATGAGACTTGGACTCGTCGCTACTCCGATCATCGTGTCAGGGAAACAGACAAGGCTTGATGAGCGGTCTGGGTATGCCCCAGTACCGACCAGTTTCATGTTTCCGTTTCCACGACAGATAAGAAACGTGTCGGTGTTCAGCTTCTGTGAAGGGGAAGGCTGTCTATCGAAGCGCGCTATCTTCCTGGCGGCGAAGTCGAATCGGCCACGAGTGATTGCCGAGAGAGTGAGAACCTCGCCGTCAATGGTTCCTCTGGTTGAGGGCGAGAGACCGTTGCGCAAGCTGTTCTGGGCCAGTTCTCCAAGAGTTCGTTCCTCCCACCCCATGGGATTGGTGACGGGGTCGCCGAACATGTCGAGGAAGGTGGATTGGAGGAGGGTGTCGATCTGGGCGAGGGCTTCGCGCCGTTTCGCACGCAAGGTGTCCGCCGCATCCAGAATCCCCGAAATCCGCTTCTGCTCGGTGAGGGGCGGAAGGGGAATCCGCGTCTCCTTCAGGAACTTGTAGTGTCGGCTGTAACCTGCGGCGGGAACCTCGATTGCCTTCAACGCATAGTACAGGTACTTGGTGTCGCTTTCGACCTTAGGGACCAACACCTTCGTTCCATCAGCTCCCATCGCGAACTCAAAGTCCACATATTTTACTACGCGGGTGTGGTCGCCGAAGACGATGACCGGGGGATCAACGCTACAGACGCTCGACCTTTCGTTCACGAAACCCGCGACGAGAGTCCGGCCTTGGTCTACAACCGGAAATTCTCCCTCCTTGAGGAACTCCGTCCGAGGAGTCTTGACGTTTCCGCCCGTTGCGTCCCTGAATACATCAAGGAACGGCAGTTCTTGAAAGCTCATTCGAGCCTCCGCTCCAAGTCCAGCCGCCCCTCCGCGATCTCCGCCTCCAGTTCCGCCAATCGCTCCAAGATCACTCTGGGGGGATCGTGCTCGATCGCTTCGTATTGCACCTCCTTGTAGCGGTTGATGGACAGGTCGTAGCCGTTGTCCGCGATCTCGGCTTTGGGCACGAGGAAACTCTGATCCGTCCGCGCACGGTTGCTCTCGGCCTCGCGGTCTCGCCACCGGGCGAGAATGTCACCAAGATCGCTCTTGTCTGGTTGCGGAATGCGCTTGTCATCCAGCGAGAAGCCGTCCGCCCGCATGTGGTAGAACCAGACGTGGTCCGTGCCGCCGGAGTTGGTCTTGGTGAAGAGCAGAATGGCCGTCGAAACCCCGGCATAGGGTTTGAAGACGCCCGATGGCATGGAGACTACGGCGTCGAGCTTCTGCTCCTCCACCAGCATCGTTCGCAGGGTCCTGTGCGCCTTGGTCGATCCGAAGAGCACGCCATCGGGCACGATGACTGCGGCCCGTCCCCCTGTCTGGAGTAGGCGAAGGAAGAGCGCGAGGAACAGCAACTCGGTCTTCTTGGTCTTGGCGATCCGCAGCAGGTCCTTGGCGGTGGACTCGTAATCGAGGCTTCCGGCGAAGGGTGGATTGGCGAGGATGAGCGAGTACTTCTCCGCATCGTCTTCGTCGGCCTGAGCCAGCGAGTCCCGGTAGCGGATGTCCGGGTTCCCCGCGCCGTGCAGCAGCATGTTCATGCTGCCGATCCGCAGCATCGTACTGTCAAAGTCGTAGCCGTGGAACGTACCCTCGTTGAAACGACGGCGGGCGGAGGCATCCTTGTAGATGGTCTCGCTATCGTGTTCGGCCAGATACTCGGCAGCGGCGATGAGGAAGCCCGCCGTGCCGCAGGCCGGATCGCAAATCACGTCCGTCGGCGTCGGCGCGGCCATGTCCACCATCAGCTTGATGATATGACGCGGGGTGCGGAACTGCCCGTTCTGACCGGCGGTCGCGATCTTGCCGAGCATGTACTCGTAAAGGTCGCCCTTGGTATCGCTGTCGGCCATGTCGATGCTGTCTAGCTGATCCACCACGTTCGCCAGCACGCGGGGCGTGGGCATCATGAAGAGGGCGTCCCTCATGTGGTGTGCATACGTGGAGCTTCTTGGGGCACCGGCTGCCCCCCTCTGCCCCAAGGCTTTCATGAAGGGGAACACCTCGTCGCGCACGGTGGCGAACATCTTCTCGGGAGCGGTCTCCCTGAAGCGAGACCAGCGAATGGCGTCCTGATCGGGAGCGAAGATTGGCTCCTCGATGGGCTTGCCGGTGCGTGCGGACTTGTTCTCCTTCAGCGTTTGTAGCTCGTCGAGCCGTTTGATGAAGAGAAGATAGGTCAGCTGCTCGATGACCGAGAGCGGGTTCGAGACTCCCCCGGACCACATCGTGTTCCAGATGTTGTCCACCTTGGTCTTGAGTTCGCCTGTGATCATCGTCTTGTGTGGCTTCGAGGGAGTGTTTCGGGGTCGGGCCGGCAGCACTGCCGAGGAGGCCGGCACGGCCCTCTAAGTCGGTTAGCGATCTCGCGGATCCTGACTCTCTGCGCTTCGTGCGTGAGGGTGTTCAACGGAGAGATCGCCTCTTCGGCAGAAAGGGAGCGGCGTAACTGCCCTTAGTGCTTCGGACGGGTCCCCTCGCCATCCGGGTACATTGATCTCCCGGCCTACCCATGCGCGTTGGCCCTTTCCTCGATCAGGGCGCACCGCTGCATGAGCGCGTCGAACGGCTCGTTCTGGTCCAGCAACATCCCGATGGAGAGCATGCTGGCGTAGTCTTCGGCGAGCGCCTCCTGAGCGGTGCCCGAGGGAACGAGCTTGAGGTTGCCCGAAACGGCGGAGCGGTAATCGATCCGTTGCCGGTCGGAATCGTTCTCCCGGAAGAACATCGCTTTGTGCCGCGCGACCGCTAGCGCCAGTTCGTGGTCCGCCAGAGCCCGGGACGCGATCCCGGCGTCGTCGAGGCGGACAAGGTCGTACCAGTGCCGCGACCAGCGTTCGCCCCGGACGCGGCCCTGAAGGCAGTAGACGTGCATCGAGGTCGCCTTCTCCCAGAACGTCCGTTCCGGAAGCATGGTGGCCGGCCTTGCCTCGGGGAACGCGAGGCCGGGAAGGTGGGCGGCGGCGTCACAAACCACCGGATGCGCGGCGTGAGGCTCTCCCGTCGAGCGCGCGCCGAAGTCCACCTGGACCTCGGGCCTCACGATGCCGCGTGGCTCGAACAGCGGTTCGTATCCGATGTAGAGCCGCTCAGCCTCCGCTCGTACCCGCGCCGGGAACCCGGCGCGCGCAAGCTCTCCCCGGACGAGCGGGCCGGCAGTGTCGCGCACCCATTCCGCAAGGCGAGGCCGGATTGCCCGCGTCCAGCGCCTCTCTTGGCTGCGCGTGGGCGGTATCGCCTCCTCGTCGCCGCCCACGACGAGATCGGGGGCAAAGCCTCGAATGTCGTAGGTGATGTCGATGTCCTCGGAGAACCGGCGGATCGCCCGCCACACCTTGGACAGTGAAGTGCCGCCCTTGAACACGAGGTGCCGCCCGAACGGTGCCTCGAAAAGGATGCGGAGGGTTGCGACAACCCAGGTGTCCTTCTCCAGAAGGACGGTCTCCCGTCCTCCCCGCCGCGCCGCGACATCCAGGGCATCTCTCCTCTCGGCCGCGGAGAGGCGCTGGAAGCTGGTTTCAGCCATGCGCGAGCCGTCTGCCCAGCGGCTCCGCCATCCACGCGGGCATTACGGCCCGGGCGTCGTCTAGGTCACTCAAGTCCTCCCCGGTGAGCTGCGGAATCACGGCATCGAGGCTCTTCTCGACCTCGTTGGGGCCGAGCCACGCAAGTGCGCGGATGACGACGCCGGCGGTCCGGTGCGGCGCCGTCAATTGCCACGCGGGTGCGTGACGCAACTCCACCGCGTGAGCCCCGAAATGCAGGAGGCGGCCGGGACCGGAGGTGAGGTAGACCGAGCGGACGGTGTTCTGCGTCGTCAGGCCGAGCCAGTTGGCCGCGCCGCCCCCGTTCGGCACGATGACCTCGCCCCACAGCGCCGAGAGAGACTCAAGCGCCTTCTCCAGACGCGGTGCGCGGAGACCGAATCTGGTCTGGATCGGACGCATGTAGACGCCCCGGCAGATTCTCAGGAGCCGATCCGAGCGAACGAGGCGGGATAACGCCCGGACCACCGCGGCGCGGTCGCCGAGGTGCAGGAGGTCGTCCGCCTGTATCGGCGTGGCCTCCGGCGTGGCCTCGGCGTACTCCATGATCCGGCCAGGCAGGCTGTTCATCGCGTCGCGTTCTCCGTCGCAAGTGTCGAATCGGTCCACTCAATATAAGCGTCCGCCGGGAACGAGCGACCCACGGGCGGGGTGCCGCACGGCCAAGTCCGACCCCGGACGCCCGCGCCGCCCGG
>JAPPGH010000060.1 GCA_026914155.1 Candidatus Palauibacter rhopaloidicola
GGTGCTTCGCATGGGGAACATTCAGGACGGCATGCTCAATCTCGACAACCTCAAGTACCTTCCGCCGGACCATCCCGAGTTTCCGAGGCTTCTGTTGACCGCTGGAGACCTGCTGTTCAACCGAACGAACAGCGCAGAGTTGGTGGGGAAAACCGCAGTGTACCGGGGCCGCCCAAACCCTTGTTCGTTCGCGTCATATCTGATCCGTGTGAGACTGCTGCGTCCGCACCTGTCGCAAGTCGTGGCCAACGCTCTGAATGGTCCTCATGGGCGAGCCTGGGTCGCCTCCGTCGTATCCCAGCAGGTAGGTCAAGCGAATGTCAACGGAACGAAGTTGCGGGCTTTTCCGTTCCCGCTGCCTCCAGAAACGGAGCAAGAAGAGATCGTTCGCCAATCTGCGGACGCGGCCGATTCAGTTACGCGATCCACTGAGGCGATCAACGCTCTATTGCTACACCGGGCTGCCGCCCTCCGCCAATCCATCCTGAAACGCGCCTTCACGGGCCGCTTGGTCTCGCAGGATCTCGCCGACGAGCCCGCCTCGGTCCTCTTGGAGCGCATCCGTGCCGAGCGGGAAGGCGCGAGAAGGAAGAGCAAGCACCGCCCTATGAAATCGAACGTGAGACTCACGCCGAGAGTTCCCTGAATCCCCAACCGCACCCGGCAGCATTCTACCAAGCCGTGGGATTAGCCCATTGTGTGTGTTACGCCACTGAGCCACTCCGGCGAGTCAACGCTCACTTCAATTCAATCCAAGGCTATTCCCGCGCCGACAGTCGATGAAGTCTCCTGTATCGTGCGTCGCTTATCAGGTCCGGTCTCGCCTCGGCCAGCAGATCAAGCACCCGGGACAGGCCGTAGGGTGCCTCGGCCACACCGTCCGGCGCGACGCGATCCAGGAGGTCGAGCGTCTGCCTTGGGAACTGCTCCGCCAACGGCTCCAAACCGGACAACATGGCGTGGCGCCAGTCAACAGCGTCAACATGGTCCCGAACGGCATCGAGCAGGTCCGGGAACGCTTCGCCGGTGTGGCAGAGGAGCGAAAACCATGCGCCGCTCGTTCCACTCGTGCGACACCGGCGTTCTTTGGGCCAAGCCTTCCTAATGAACGGCATGACGAGGGTTCGCCAGCCATCGTCGTTCTCTGCGCCCACGCCGCCCAGAAACCAGATGACATGCTCACGATCCGCCGCCCTGATCCGTCGCAGACATCGGCGGGCGTCCTCGAACGACAGGCCGGGTTCGTCTGTCCGCCAGAACAGAGCCAACTCAACGATGGCTGTGCTGTACTTCTGAGTTTTCTCCCGCCAGCCCCATTCGTACATCGCGTTCGGCAAGGCAAGAAAGCCTTCCTTCATCTTGTCGAAGTGGGGTCGGATCGACGGCTGGGTCCGCGCCGACAGAATCCCGTTCCAGGCAGGTTCGGCGCGGCGGTGATCCGGTCCAAACCATGGAATCATCCTCGCATCCACCCACATTGGATCAATCCAATTGAGCCGCGCGATTTGACTGCTCAGCACGCAGACCGCGTCATCCGCCCCCTCGCCGGACGCATTCACTAGCCTCTCGAACCGGAGCTTGGAGTATTCCGGAAGTCCGGCGCCCTGCTCAGGCTTGTCCCGGCCGATCACCTCGATCAGGCCTTGGACCGCTTTGCCAATCGGCGCATTGACGGCACGCGCGAGTGTCAGCCGCGACGCCTGCACCCCGCTCAGGGTCGTCCGTTCGCCCGGCTCGCTCCCGAGTCCTTCTGAGGCAGCTGTCGAGAGCGATTCGACCACGTGATCGAATACACTGAGGGCGAAGAGTCTGTCCTCCGAGGCTACATCTGGAAACCGCTTTTCCAGCCAGTCCCCGATCGGATTGGGCATCGCTACGATCGTCTCAGCCGGGAGCCGCCGCAGGTGCCCGTGCAACGCCTTAGATGCACGCCGCGGCGCGGTATCGGGCCAATGGCGTAGGGCCGAACTCCAGAGATAAGCTGAGAACTCACCGCGACGGGCAGCTGCACCGAGAGCACGGATCGCCCTGCCCGGACGAGTCTTCACCAGTCCGGTGAATGGCTCGTTCCTGACAAACAGCGAGATGCGTCGCGAGTTTTCCAATGCCACGCGCACGATGTCTCCGACCGAAACGCCATCCAACACCGACGTGTCTTCGTTCGTTACCACGTCTCCGACGCCGAGAGCCATCGGCGCGGACACGGCATCGTCGACCCAGGTGTCGTCCCATCCAGGCACGTTGCCCTTCATAGTCTTCCATCGCTCCACCAGATCGTCAGGCAGCGCGCAGTCGTTCTGGATGAGCCAACCAAAACACGATGCGGCCGTCGCCTGACGGCGTGGTTGATCCTCATCGTCGGTTCGTGGCGGGCCATCCAGGATGCGCTGGCCGATGAGACGCCGTTGATCGGCCGAATAGTGCTCCCATCGGCTTTGTAGCAGGGACATCAACTCTCCTCGGTCCTTGTCGCGCCAGAACTGGTCGTCCGATAGGGCGAGGACAAGACCTGCCGTCTCGGTGCCGAACAGGCGCGAGTTGCTCCAGACGCTGAGACGGAGTCGGTCGAAGATGTGTGGATCAGGGTCGGGCCAGAGCGCAATGTGTTGCTTCACCCTGTCCGCATCGCGCCTCGCTAGACGATCCAGAGTTTCTCGAAACAAGCTCACATAGGCGTTCCGGTCGCGGCTGTCACGGCGCAAATCGGCACCCTCCCATGCGATCTCACTGGCCTCTCGAGTCCGCGCGCAGACCCGCAGCAGATTCCTTTCGAGCGCCGCGTAGACCGATGGCAGACGGTCGTCCGGGACGTCCGGCCAAGAGACTGTCCGCGACGGGAAGCGAATCCGGATATCGGCCACCGTCCGCCACTTGACATCCGACCAGTCGCCGGACGGCGGTTGCGGCTCCCGGGGGGTGCGCGGGGGCCCGGCTTCGAAGACAGGCTCCGTCAGTGCCTCGAACTCACGGATGAGACCGGCCCCCCAACGGTGCTTTCCAATTCGCTTCGGGAGATGGTGCAGATCTATATCAACGGGGTGGGGTGCTCGGCTCTCCAGCGCCTCAAGGAGCACCATCCAACCGCGCCTTGCGTAATCCGTAAGGCCCGGGGAGTCTTCCACAGCGCTCTTGAGCATCTGGTGTAGCTGCGGATGCAGCGCGGGCTGGCGGGCAACCCACCACGCAAGGACAGGGTCGGTCACGCGCGACACCAGCCAACGGGCAAGGTGAAACAAACGCGGTGGCAGCGGCGAGGGTTGCTGCATTCGGTGGCGGGACAAGCCTTGCCAACGGTCCGCGCTCTCGTCTCCTGGCCGCCACGAAATCAGGTCCTCACGCTGGGAAATGCCGTCCCACCCACTCGCGGACGGTCGTGGCGGGTCGTCATCAAGACCATACGTCTCCAGAGGATCGAACGGCTGCAGGAGAGGATCCGACGGCTGCAGGGAGCTGCCGATGCCCCTCTTTGGCCTCGCGTATCTGTACGACGCATCGAATACACACAACCACTCCGCCGACGGCACCGGATCCTGATCGGCGAACTGCTTGGCGCCAGTTGCCGTCTTCACGACATGCGCGACCATGCCCCGTTCGTGGGGTTCAAGTGCCCGCGGTCCGTTCCCGCTCCGTTCCACGACGGCATTCTTCCACTCCGCGGGGTTGTCGGCACGCTCAGCCCAAGCCTCCAAGGTCTCCCACAGCGCGTCGTGTTCGTTTCCGTTGTAGGGGATCGCTCGCACGTTACGGCCACTCCACTTGGCGCGAACATGCTCATCGTCTCCTTTGTCGAACGCGAACAGGCGCTCCCAGGATGGCTTGCCGGCGCTGTCGAGTCCCTGGAGCAAGTAGCGTAGCGGAGGGTCCTCCGCCTGATAGCCCACGAGCACCACCGTATAGCGTTGCAGGAGCTCTCGGACAAACCCGGCGGCCCATCCTTCCGCGAGGTACGCGCGTCCGAGATCCGAGCTGCTGAGGATGTAGTTGTGGGGGCCGGACTCCGAGTCGGCCAGTCGGCCATGCAGGTAGGTGATTCCCTTCGGTGAGCGGCGGAGGTCGGGGAACGCCGGAGCCTCGTATCTCGGCGTTTCCTTGCCGATCGCCATCTCGAAGAGGTGGTCGAAGTTCGTAGTGACGATCTGCGGGTGCCCTTCGGTGTTTGCGGAAAGGCGGGCGATGGTGTGGTGTGGCTGCGTCTCCCCAGTCTTGCTCAGTTTCCTCCAGACGCTCTCCGCCACCTGCTCGGGACGGTAGTCGTCGTACAGCATCTGGAACACTTCATCGAGTGACCGTTGACGCCATCCGACCGGAGTTGAGTCTTCGTCGGCGTCGTATGTTTGGAGAGCCCGCTGGATCTCGGAATCCTGCGGCGCGTCGAGCTCACCGACTACGTGTTGCGCGAGGTCCTTGAAGTGGGGCATTCCGGCCTCGATCGACACTCCAGCGCCGCACAGGAACACGACGTTGCCAGCGTCCCGCTCATCCAAGAGGACATCGGGAATCGCGGGACCGTCCGCGAGGAACCGCATCCCAAAGTCTTCCCTCACCCGCGCACCCTTCGGGTCCGCGCGAGTTCGCAGCCCAGCCGGGCCGCAGTCTCAGTGACGCTCCGTCCAACCTCGTTCACGCTCTCGCGGATCGGCTCCGTCCAGTGCGGGGGATTCGAGGTTGCAGCGCGTTCGCCGGTTCCGGTCATGTCCTTCCTCCATCGCTGTCCGTGGTTAGGCAATCTACAGGGTCCATGTCCGTCGCCCATAGCCGTCCTCTCAGGCGGGACGCCAGCGCTGGTTCCCCGCCACGCGCACGCTCCATTGGGCTGATCGGTCACCTTCAAGGGGTGAATCCTGGAAGCCGGGACCATTCCTGTCGCCGGGATGCGTGACTGAAGCCAGAAGGGACGCGCCGAAGCCGAGAAGCCACATTCGCAGGGAGACGAGGGCCAACGTCGCAGTCGCGGAGCGCCCGAAGTCCATCTTCATGAGCCGATACCGCTACCTAACGCAAGACCGTACATTCCCCCCATGCCCGACAACCACACCCGGCAGATCGTCAACAAGGCGTGGAGCTTCGCGCACCTGCTCCGCGACGATGGCCTGTCCTACATGGCCTACACGGAGCAGATCACGTTCCTGCTGTTCCTCAAGATGGCGCACCAGAGAACGCAGCCTCCGTGGGACCGCTCGCCCATCGTGCCGGAGGGGCTCGATTGGCCGAGCCTTCTCGCCCGAGACGGCGAGGAGTTGGAAGCGCACTACCGCCGCATCCTAACGGAGCTTCCCAGACGGGGAGCGATGCTGGGAGAGATCTTCAAGAAGGCCCGGCAGGAGATCCAGAACCCGGCGACGCTGAAGCGCTTGATCGTGGACCTGATCGACCCCGAGGACTGGATGTCGATGCACGCGGACGTGAAGGGCGACATCTACGAGGGCCTGCTTGCCAAGTCGGCCCAGGAGTCGCCGAAGGGCGCGGGCCAGTACTTCACGCCACGCGAACTCATCCGGGCCATCGTGGACTGCGTGCGGCCGGGGCCGGACGACACCGTTTGCGATCCCGCCTGCGGAACGGGCGGCTTTCTGCTCGCGGCGCACGATCATGTGGTCCGCGAGCACGGTAGCACACTCGACCCCGACCAAAAGGCCCACCTGCGGACGGGCTTCGTGCAGGGCTGGGAGATCGTGCCCGCGACCGCCCGGCTCTGCATCATGAACCTCTACCTGCACGGGATCGCCCCGGACGAGTCCCCGATCCGGTCGGGTGTGGACAGCTTGGCGAACGATCCCGGCGACCGCTTCTCGATGGTGCTCACCAATCCGCCGTTCGGGAAGAAGAGCAGCGTCCGGATCGTGAACGAAGGAGGCGAACTGGAGACGGAGTCCGACACCTATGAGCGTCAGGATTTCTGGACCACCACCAAGAACAAGCAACTCAACTTCCTCCAGCACGTGAAGACGCTGCTCAGGACGCACGGCACCTGCGCCATCGTGGTGCCGGACAACGTCCTGTTCGAGGGCGGTGCTGGCGAGACGGTGCGGCGGAATCTGCTCCAAGCATTCGACGTACATACCCTTCTCCGCCTCCCGACGGGGATCTTCTACGCCCAGGGGGTGAAGGCGAACGTCCTGTTCTTCGACGCGAAGCCCGCGCGCGAGAAGCCTTGGACGGAGCGGCTTTGGGTCTACGACCTGCGGACGAACAAGCACTTCACCCTCAAGATGAAGCCGCTCCGGCGGGCGGACCTGGACGACTTCGTGACCTGCTACCGGCCGGGCGAGCGCCACAGGAGGAAGCCGAAGTGGAGCCCGGAAGACGAGGGTGGCCGCTGGCGGGCGTTCGAGTACGACGAACTGGCGAAGCGAGACAAGCTGAATCTGGACCTTCTGTGGCTCAGGGACAGCGCCTTGGAGGACGGCGAGAACCTGCCCGCACCGGAGGTGTTGGCCGCCGAGATCGTCGAGGATCTGCACGCCGCGCTGGAAGCCTTCCAAGCCATCGCCGGGGAGTTTGAGCCATCGGTTGATCCGGCATGAGGTGCTGAGGGGCGGGATGAGTTGGCCCGCCTAATAAGGGCCGTCAGAATCCTCCGGCACCTGAACGGACTACTACGTTCCCGGACCTGCCACCAGCCCAGTCGGGGAGGAGCTTTCGACCGCTTCTGGCGGCGGTGTCCGACAGCCCGGATCCCTCCCTGGAAGTCCTTGGAACGCCTTGGAATGTAGGATCTCTCCTACCAGTTGACTGCCCCCTGAACGGTCCTCCACCATTCGGGCATGAAGCTCGCGAAGGAACGCACCATGATCGCCCCCACCCGGAGGACCCGAAGGGGCGCTCCGGTCCTCCGACCTGACCGTGAGCCTGTCTCCGGCGTACCTCGAAGGTTGCATTGTCCGAACCGCCCGCCAACCGGATTGAAACCATCTGCGGATGGAATCCGTAGTACGCCGCCCTTCGGGTCACCGAAGCGCGAAGGACGGCCCGAGCGAACGAGTCGCAGCACCGGAGGAGTCGCAAGTAGTCAGGTCGATCCACCCCAAGGCGGAACCGGTGCCCGTGTCCAGCGACATGGGCGCTGGCGAGATCGTTCGCCGCTCCGGCTTCCGGAGTGCATGGACGGCCCGGTCTCCGTCCCACCGCCAGCCGCGCCTCGCGAGGTCCGTCTGAACGAGTTCCCCGGTGCGCTCGCGGAGGTGTCCCGACACCGCCGCGACGGCGGCGGTCGCCGTGTCCCGGACGCCGCGCCCAAGGGCGTGTCGGACGCGGCTTATGTCGGGCAGCCAGCCTACCCATTGTCATACAATGGGGCTGGCGAGGGGTGGCCTCCGCCCCCCCTTCGATCCCCCCGCTCTTCGCGCTCCCGTGGAGGTCGCGGACGGG
>JAPPGH010000015.1 GCA_026914155.1 Candidatus Palauibacter rhopaloidicola
GGTGGCACGCGCTTGGCGCTGGACCGTGACGGCAAGGCCGCGTTCTTCACGCGGGCGGGTCAGGTGCTCGGGAGCGCGCCGCCGTTGCCGGAGGTCACCCGGCAGCTGCCGGAGCCCCCGCCCCCGCCCCCCGACCGCCTGTCCAACGGCGCCCCCCGCTTCGTCGACTCGGCGGTCCCGCTGTCGCTGGAGCTCGAGGCGCTGGAGGCGGTGGCGTGATCAGGCGCCCGCCCGTCGCCGCGGCAAAACCCGGGACGCGAGCATGTCGGAATGGGACAGGCCACCGGCGGGGTGCAAAAAGCAACGCCATCCGTGGCGGCGCGTGGGCTGGGTGATCCCGCCGCGGCGCAATCCCGACTTCGCGGCGGGGATGGGGCGGGTGCTCGACTGACATGACGCCAGTCCCAATCAAGCATGCGGTTGTCCCTTGATTTGCCGCGGCGGCGCGAGCATGAGCGTCCCAAATCGTCTGATCACAGGCCGATTCTGCCATGGATGGTTTCGGATTCGCTCTCTCGCGGCGCCCGGGACCGCTTCCACGATGCCCCCCGGGGGCCGCTGGAAGGCCCAGGGGCGCGTCCGATGGCCTCGTGACCCGGTTGCGTCGCCTCCACCCCCGGTCTTCGCCGCCCGAGCTTTCAGGAGATTTCACCCATGTCCGACGACCTCTTCGCTCGAGTACGCGCAGTCCACCTCCGCCGCGCGGCTGGAAGCTGCCGGAGCCCCCGTCGCCGCGGCGAAACCCGGGACGCGAGCATGTCGGAATGGGACAGGCCAAGGACGACGCACGCGTCAAGCTCAAGCGCCTCTATCCGACGTGTGATGTGTGACACGACGCTAGCGGTCCGCGGACGAAATCCCCCCGGCCCCGCCCCCTCCCCGCCGGGCCGCCATGTCCGCACCCCGTACCTCCAGCACGTCCGCCACCGTCTTCAGCCCGTCGATCACATTGCGGATGTGCTCGGCGCGCGGCAGCCCGATCAGTTCGATCCCGCGGTGGACCGCGTCACGGTGCACGCCCCGCGCGAAGGCCTTGTCCTTCAACTTCTTCGCCACCGATTTCGGCTTCAGGTCGTCGATGCCGTTGGGGCGGACGAGACAGCAGGCGCAGATCAGGCCGCTGAGTTCGTCGCAGGCGTAGAGGACGCGTTCCAGCGGCGTCTCGGGGGACACGTCGGTGCGGTCGGGGTAGCCGTGGGTCAGAACGGCGTGGACGACCTCCTCCGGGTAGCCGAGTTTCCGCAGCCGGTCGACGCCGACGTGCGGGTGCTCGTCGGGATGCCTCTCCCAGTCCAGGTCATGAAGCAGTCCGGCCAGGCCCCACAGCTCCTCATCCCCTCCCATGAGGCGGGCGTAGTGGCGTACCGCCGCCTCCACGCCGTACATGTGCTTCCGCAGCGCCTCGCTCTCCACCCATTCCTCGAGCAGGGCAACGGCTTCGGATCTGCTGGGCATGGCTTGACCTTTCGCACACAATCGGCATGGGGGTGGTCGGCTTGGCAGGGGCGACGTACATGTTGGCGAGCATCCATCACCGGATCAACCCGGCCGAACGTGCCGGCGCGTCGGGTGCACGGGGTTGGACGGGGCGTAGACCGGAGGGTGGACGAAATCATCCCGGTGTTCCATCTTATCTCACCGAGGGCACGAGCGAAGATCCCCGTCGCGCCGCGTTTGCTCGGCGCTCTTGCTCGGTTCCCGGCCGATTGGCCGCGACGAGATTCGCAACTCAACCCGGAGGAGGAGTGGTGTGACGGAACAGGAGCAAGGCAACGTGTCGAGCAAGCCCCGCGGCGGCCGGCGACGGTCCGCGTCCCCAGCGCTCCGTCCCCCGGCACGGACCCCCGACAACCCGATTCTGCTGCTGGTCCTCGGCTCCCTGGCCGCCGGGGCCGTCGCCCCACCTCCCCTTGCCGCCCAGAGCACCTCCACCGCGGGGCTGCGGGGACGCGTCGTGGACAGCGAGGGCACGCCCGTCGAGGCGGCGCTGCTGACCCTCACCCACACCGAAACCGGAGCCACAGGCACGGTGCTGAGCGTCGCCGACGGGCGTTTCACGCTGCGCGGGCAGCGCCCCGGCGGCCCCTACCGGCTCACCGTGACCCACATCGGATTCAGGGGCTTCACGCGCGAGGACATCGAACTGCTCCTGGGACGGTTCGTCGACCTGGAGATCACCCTCGTTTCGGAGGCCATCGACCTCGAGGGACTGGTGGTCGAGGCGGAGCAGGACCCCGAGTTCAACCCGGGCAGGATCGGCATCGCCACTCTGGTCACCGCGGAAGTCCTGAGCGAACTCCCGACCCTCACGCGCAACTTCGTCGACTTCGCCGCGCTGTCTCCACTCTCCCGAGTGTCGGAGGAGGGGATTTCGGTGGCCGGGGGCAACTACCGCTTCAACACCCTGAACGTGGACGGCGCCCTCAATCAGGACGTCTTCGGGCTGTCGACGAACAGCGTCGCCGGAGGGCGGGCCGGCGGCCGCGTCATCCCCCTCGAGGCCGTCGAGCAGTTCCAGCTGGAGGTCGCGCCCTTCGACATCCGCCAGTCCGGCTTCAGCGGCGGCGCGCTGAACGCCGTGACCAAGTCGGGGACCAACGAGTTGGAGACCTCCGCCTTCGGCTTCTACCGCGGCAGCGGACTGGCCGGGGAACTGGTCATCGACGATGTCTCGACCACCCCGGAGGTTTCCACCTCCCGCGGGGGCTTCACCGTCGGCGGACCGATCCGCCGCGACCGCGCGCACTTCTTCGTCGCGGGCGAGTGGGAACGTGTCCGGGAACCTCCGACCGGGTTCCATGTGGGCGAGTCCGATCCCTTCCGGCTGTCGCTTCATCCCGATTCGGTGAAGCGCCTGAGGTCGATCCTCGAAGGGTACGGGGCGGACCCCGGCACAGCCTCGTCGTTCAGCCTCGAGAACCGGATCGCCAACCTCTTCGCCCGCTTCGACTGGGAGATGGGGGAACGGCATGACGCCATGTTCCGGTACAGCTTCGCCGCGGCCGACGACGACCCCGACCCCAACCGGCTGCCCGGCGACGCCTACGAATTGTCGTCGAACGGAACCGCGATCCGCTCGCGCAACCACTCGGCGGTGTTCCGGCTGATCTCCTCGCTGGGCAACCGGCTCTCGAACGAGTTCTCGGCGAACGTCCAGATCCTGAGCGACGACGAGACCGCGAAGTCCGCCTTCCCCCAGGTCGAGGTCAGAATGGACGGGAGGGTCGAAGGCCTTTTCGTCACGCGAGACGTGCGGGCGGGCGCCGAGTACTTCGCTCAGGACAACGGACTCGACCAGCGGGTTTTTCAGGTCGCCAACCACGTCAGCTACGACGTGGAGGACCATCAACTCCTCTTCGGCGCTTCGGGGACCTGGTTTTCGTTCGACCGGCGGTTCGTGCCCGGCGCGCTCGGCAGCTACGAGTTCGGCAGCCTCGAGGAGTTCGCGCAGAACCGACCGGACCGCTACGAGGTCACCATCCCCGTCACCGAACAGGGAGTGGCCCCGTCGTTCCAGGTGAGTGAATTCGCGCTCTTCGCACAGGATGAATGGGAGGTGCACGACCGCCTTACGCTCCGCGGCGGCCTGCGCCTGGACGTGCCGACGTTCACGGGCCGCCCCGAGCCCAATGCCGAGCTGGAACGCGAACTCGGGATCCAGGTCTCCAGGCTCCCCGGCCAGGGGGTCAACTGGTCGGGCCGGGCCGGGCTCAACTGGCGTCCCTTCGACGACACACAGATCCGGATGGGAGCCGGACTGTTCACGGGCCGCCCCGCCTTCGCCTGGCTGGCCAACGCCTTCCAGAACAATGGGCTCGCTGTCACGACGCTCCTTTGCAGGGGCAACGAAGCACCGGTCTTCAACCCCTCCGCGCCTCCGCCCGAGCAGTGCGCCGGCGACCTGGGAGGCAGGCGGCCGTCCCCGCCGATCGTCAACTACTTCGACCCCGACTTCCGCTTTCCACTGGACCTGCGGTCGCTGATCGCCCTCGACCAGAGGCTGCCCGGCGGCGTGGTGCTGTCGGTGAGCTGGATGGAAAACCGGTCGCTCCGGCAGATCTTCATCACGAACGAGAACCTCGGCTCGCGGAGCGACGGGGGGTTGACCGACGGCTTCGGGTTCATGGGACCGGACGCACGCCACGTGTGGGGGCAACCTGTCGAGGAGCTGGAGGAAGTGCTGTTCACCGGCGACCGGGTCAGCGACCTGTTCGGTCCCGTGCTGCGGGTCGGGAACCGACGCGGGAACTTCGCGTATGCCGCCACGATCGAACTGAGGAAGGAGTTCGGAAACGCCCTGGAGCTGAAAGCGGGATACTCGCTTACGCGTTCCGCCGACCTGCAGGATCTTCTCACGATAGACGTTACCACGAACTACGCGACGACTCCCATCAACTTCAACCCCAACGACCCGCCCCATCAACGCTCGCGGTTCGACCGGCCCCACAAGGTGGTCGCGAGCGCCCAGACGAAGATCCTGCCCCGCTTCGGCGGCACGGGGATCACCGTCATGTACGTGGGACAGTCCGGGGCTCCCTATTCGTACGTGTACGAGGGCGACGTGAATGGAGACGGCTTCAACGGACCCCGCGCTTCCCGGCTGGCGAATGACCTGATCTATGTTCCGGAACGGCCTTCCGACCTTCCGGCCGGCTTCGCCCACCAGCTCATCTGGGGCAAACTCCTTGAACAGGAAGAATGCCTGCAGGAGCAGTGGAACCGCATTCTGGCCCGCAACACCTGCGACACGCCATGGTCGCACCGGGTCGACCTCCGGGTCTCGCAGACGGTTGCAGCCCGCGGATTCTCGGCCGACGTGACCCTGGACCTGCTAAACGTCCTCAACTTCCTGGACCCTTCCTGGGGCATCGTGCAGGTTTCGAACCCGGTGGTCCAGCTCTTTCGGGTCCGCAGACCCGACCGAGACCCCTTCACCGACGGCGATCCGCTCGAGGCGTACTACATGGGTGCCCTGCGGCGAGACCCCGACTCGGAAGGGATCGGCGTCACCGCGGTGCAACCCTACGCGCCGGAAGTGCCGACCTCCCAGTGGCGGGCGCAGCTGGGTCTGCGATTGCGGATGGGGGGACATCGGTAGCGTCAGCCCGGGCCGCCCCGATGGCCGGTGACGCCGCCGCCCGGGAACACGGCTCACACCGTGCTGGAAGGGCACAGATGTGATATCGCGCACCGGTTGCACAGGGGGCGCCGGGCGTTGCACACCTGCCGTCCGTGCCATATCAGCAGGTGCGCCAGCATGGTCCAGACACGCTGCGGAAAGAGGGCCATCAGGTCCTTTTCGATCTTTTCCGGAGTGGCCTCCGCCGTGAACCCCATGCGCCGGGAAAGACGCTTGACATGCGTGTCGACAACCACGCCTTCGTCGACACCGAAGGCGTTGCCGAGAACGACGTTCGCCGTCTTGCGGCCGATCCCGGGCAGGGCCGACAGCTCCTTCATGTTCCTGGGCACCTCACCGTTGTGCCGCTCGATCAGGGCGGTGGCCATCCCGATGAGGTTGCGTGTCTTGTTGCGAAAAAAGCCCGTCGAACGGATCACCTCCTGCAGCTCCTCCGGGAGTGCGGCGGACAGCGCCTCCGGATCCGGGTAGCGCCGGAACAGCTCGGGCGTGACCATGTTCACGCGGGCGTCGGTGCACTGGGCGGAGAGGATCGTGGCGACCGCCAGTTCGAAGGGGGAAGCGTGGTCGAGCGCGCATTTCGCGTCGGGGTATTCGGCGAGCAGAAGGTCGTAGATCGCACCGGCGCGCGCGGTGCGCGACTTCCTTGCTTCGAAGCGGGTCATGGGCGGCCCCGGTGGAGCCGCCCGGACAAGTTCGAGCGGAGGGAGGGGAGCCGCGGAGCGTTCACGGGAAGCTCACAGCGTGGCGAAGGGCAGCGCCGACGGGCGGGGCTGCCCGGGGGAAGCCGACTCCGGAGGGGGGCACAACCCGGGCCGGCCGCCGGCCATGCGGGCGAATAGCAGCGCCGCCAGCTTGAAGGTCTCGGCCGGAGTGCGGATCCCCAGCAGCCCGTCCAGCTCGGCACCGGGCAACGAGGTCTCGAAGTCGCGGCCTTCTTCCCGCGCGGGTCCCGCCGCCCAGCCGGGCAGGGCGTCGAGGGGCTGGGGGGGAACGGGCACGACCGCGTAGCCGGGGCGGTCGCCGCGCATGCCCGCCACCAGGGCCAGGTGCAGCACGCCGGTGCCGTCGCCGATCCAGAAGAACCCGTCCATGGACTCCGGCGGACCACTCCGTGCCTCCTCGATCCAGACCATGTGCTGCGGCAACTGGAAGTAGCCGGCGCGATCCTTCAGGTCCTCCACCCACAATGACTCTCCACCCGCCCCCGCCACCCCCGCCCCACCCGCCAGCAGGCCGCGCAGCGTCTCCTGTCGCGCCAGCACGACCTCCCCATCCGTCCGCCACATGTGGTACGCGAAGAAAAGGACGCCTCCGTGGTCGTGCTCCGTCCCGGGCCCGGCACCCTCCTCGCGCAATTCCGCCAGCGCCCCCTGCACCGCCCCCAGCATCACGAACGCGGCCGGATTGTCCGTATCGATCCCCCGCTGCCGCGCCTCGGCGCCGATCCCGGGAAAGTGCCGCTCCGGAAACTCCCCGTCGGGGAGCAGCAGTTCGTACGGCGTGAACCGGGCGTAGGCGTCGTGGATGGCCACTCGGTCACCCCCCACCCCGCGCCGCCCGGATCCTGCGCACCATCCACCCGTTGAGCGCGAACAGCGCCAGCAGCACGACCGCCCACTGGATCAGCACCGAACCGACGTTGTAGGTCGACATCAGCGTCCAGGTCCCGGCCGACCAGAAGTCCTCGCCGCCCGCGGCGCGCAGCCACCACACCATGAGCACGACCGCCTCGATCACCACCAGCCGGATCGCCCAGTCCCACCACTTCCCGATCCGCACATCCGAATCGGGCGTGTTGATGAAGGTCTCGCGCCATTTCGTCACCCCGTACTTCAGCACGGCGAAGGCGAAGAAGAAGCCCGACAGCATGAGGCCGACGCCCCACACCCAGTCCTGGTTCTGGAAGATCCCGATCCGCATCGCCGACGGGATGCCCAGCAGGAAGCCCGCCGTGCCCACGATCGCGATGGCGTGCCTGCGGGTCAGCCCCAGGTCGATCAGGATCCGCGAGGACAGCTCGATCATCGCCACCAGGCTCGACCACGCCGCGAAGACCAGCGCGAGGAAGAAGAGCCCCATGAAGAACTGCCCGGCCGGGATCTGCGCGAAGAGCTGCGGGACCCAGATGAAGGTCAGCCCCTCGTTGCCCGCGCCCACGATCTCGTCCGCCGCCTCGGGCATGACCGAGAAGATCGTGCACATCACCATGATGCCCGCCAGCAGCGACATCGAATTGTTGCCGAACCCGATCACGAAGCCGTTGAGCGCCGTGTCCTCGCGCGCCCGCATGTATACCGCGTAGGAAAGGACCAGTCCCCATCCGGCGCCGGTGTCCCACGCGTTCTGGGTGAGCGCCTCGAGCCAGATCCTGACGTCGCCGAGTTGGCTGAAGTCCGGGGTGAAGAGGAAGGCCAGCCCGTCGGACGCACCCGGCATCGTCAGAGCCTTGATCGCCAGAACCACCACCAGGATCACCAGGGAGGGGATCAGGAAGCGGGCCGCGGTCTCGATGCCGCGCACCCCCTTCGCCACCACGAAGATGCCCAGTCCGATCGCGATCGCGTGGAAGAGCACCGCCTGCGGCGTGGAGTTGAAGGCGTCCCAGAACTCGCCCGGGACCGCGGTCGGGATCTCTCCGCCCACCGTCGCCACGAAGAAGCGGATCGTCCAACCCATCACCACCGTGTAGTAGAAGAGGATCGCGGTGGCGACCCAGGCCACCCAGGCCCCCATCCAGGCGAACTTCGGCCCGATCGTTTCGATGAACGACCCGACGGTGCCGCGCCGCGTCGCCTTCCCCATGCCGAATTCGAGGATCAGCAGCGGGACCGACCAAAGCAGCAGGAAGACCACCCACGCCACCAGGAAGCTGCCGCCCCCGTTGGATGCGGCGATGCGGGGGAAGCGCCAGATGTTTCCGGTGCCGATCGCCATGCCGAGCATGGCCAGGAGCATTCCCCAGCGGGTGGTGAAGACTGCGGATCGGGTGGACACGGGTGCCTGGCTCCTGGTTGGGGGTGCGTGGAACCGCCGACATACCTACCGCATTGCGGGGCCGGGCGCACGCGTCATCGTCTGTCAGTGCGAACCTAACGCCGCATGGTCGCCGACCGACAGCGCGGCCGGGCTCGGGCTGCTATGAGCCGTCCGGCCTTTCGATGCGGAAACGGATCAGGTTCTCCACATCAAGCTCGTCGCGAACCACGGCATGGAGGTAGCCTCCACGCACCACCGGCGGCGGTGCGCCGCGCCCGACGGATATCCCCGGCGCCTCCATCGCACCGAGATACACCCCCGCGTCCGTGAAGATGTCCACGACCGAGCCGGCACCACGACCAACGGTCTCGGGAAGTACGTAGATGTAACCGTCGTCGCCGACCGTCATGCGCCGGATGATGGGCTTCGCCCGGGGGATGTCCAGGGACGAATAGCGGGGACCTTCCGAACCGCCGATCGCCAGGACCGAGTCCCGCTCCGCGTCAGTCACGGGCGCCGGGGAGGAATCGAGCGAGAACACGAGAGTAGTGTCGCCCGACAGGGTGACCCGTGCAATCGAGTACTCGTCCGTCCGATACCACAGCAACGAACCGGATGGTCCGGGGCGCATTCCGGTCGCGGGCCGGAAGGGGATCCAACGCTCGCCGCTGGCCACAAGAGGAACCACATGGCTTAGGACGAGCGGCGTGTCCAGGGGCTCGCCGTCGCTGGAAACGCGCACGAGCTTCCTGATCTCGCGAGCGGGAAAGTCCTCCACCGCCACCCTCTCCCTGCTGTAGGTCCAATCCACGAGGAAGCCGCCCGAGTCGAACCAGCCCGGCCAGGGGTAGATGAATCCCCGCACCGCACGGGGCATGGAGCGCAGAAACGTTCCGTCCGGTGCAAAGGCGGTATAGACATGCAGACTGTAATCGACTACCCACAACTCCCCCGCCGGACCCCAGGTCAACCCGCCGACCCCCCCGAACTCGCCCGGTCCCTCGCCCGGGCCACCCTGGGAGCGCAGGAAGTGGCCTCCCGAGTCGAACACCCTGATCTCCCGGGAGCCGGCATCGAGCACGTAGATCGAGCCCGCCGCATCCAGTGCGAAGTCCAGTATTGTGGCGAAGAGTTCGGGCCCGTCGTCGTCAACCGCCCCAAGACGAAGTTCCTCGACCAGCACCCATGGCTCCGTACCGGCCCAGGCGTCGATCTGGCGGTTGGCGACGCGCACGGCGCCGTTGGCAAGCGTGTCGATGACAGGGCCTCGGCCGGACCTGTCCACCCGGGTGTCGCAAGCCCCGCCGGCTACAATCGCCATGCACGTCGGGAGCGCAGCCCGAAACGCGATGCTCCGATCTACCTCCCGGCGATTCCAAACTGCCACAGTTCAACCTCGGATCTGTAGAATCCGTCCGTGACCCAATCCTCGTATCCGGCATAGATCCCGTCTCCCACGGCGTTGACCAACAGCGCGCCGGTCGTACCCTCGAGCAGGACCAGCGAACCGGCAGCTCCGTCTACAGCCGCTCCCGGATCCACGCCTCTACATGATCCAGCCCCACCCGCTCCTGGGCCAGAGTGTCACGGTCCCGGATCGTCACACTTCCGTCGTCGCCGGTCTGCCTGTCGACGGTGACGCACCACGGCGTCCCGGCCTCGTCCTGGCGGCGGTAGCGGCGTCCGATTGAACCGGCCTGATCGTAGGAGGCCGGAATCCTGGCACTTCGAAGCGTCTTGATGAGCTCCATGGCCGTCTCGGGCTGCCCGAACTTCTTCATGAGCGGGAAAACGGCCGCCTTGATCGGCGCGAGCGCGGGGTGCAGCCCCAGCACCACCCGCGTCTGCCCGGCGACCTCCTCCTCGCGGTATGCGTCCACGAGCGCCACCAGAGCCGTCCTGCCGACCCCCATCGCCGTCTCCACCACGTAGGGGACATAGCGCTCCCCCGAACCCGGATCGATGTAGAAGAGCCGCTTCCCCGAGTACTCCTGATGCTTCGCAAGGTCGAAGTCGGTGCGGTTGTGAACCCCCTCGAGCTCCTGCCAACCGAACGGGAACTCGTACTCGATGTCCACGGCCGTCTTGGCGTAGTGGGCCAGCTCGCCGGGCCCGTGGGCGTGGACCCGCAGCTTTTCCGGGCGGATCCCGATTTCGCGATGCCAGTCGAGGCGCCGGTCAAGCCAGTATCGGAACCAATCGTCGTCGGAGCCGGGCTTGACGAAGAACTGCATCTCGGCCTGCTCGAACTCGCGGGTGCGGAAGATGAAGTTCCCCGGCGTGATCTCGTTGCGGAAGGCCTTTCCCAGCTGGGCGATCCCGAAGGGCACGCGCTGGCGGGTGGTCTGCTGCACGTTGAGGAAGTTGACGTAGGACCCCTGCGCGGTCTCGGGGCGCAGGTAGACCACCGCCGCGTCCTCCTGCACCGGGCCCATGAAGGTCTTGAACATGAGGTTGAAGAGGCGGGGCTCCCCCAGCTCGCAGTCTCCGTGCCCTCCAGGGTGCACCGACGGCTTGCGCGGGCAGCCGGCCTCGTCCAGGCGGTCCGCCCGCCAGCGCTTCTTGCAGGTCTTGCACTCCAGCAGGGGGTCCGTGAAGCCGGAAACGTGCCCCGACGCCTCCCAGACGCGCGGGTGCATGAGGATCCCGGCGTCCAGCCCCTCGATGTCGTCGCGGGCGTGCACCATGGTGGACCACCAGGCATCGGCGATGTTCCTGCGGAGCTCCACGCCCAGCGGGCCGTAGTCCCAGACCGACGCGGCCCCGCCGTAGATCTCCGACGACTGAAACACGAATCCCCGCCGCTTGCACAGCGAGACGATCTTGTCCATGCGGTCCGGCACGTGGCATCCCCGTTCGGGCAGGTTGGTCAGGTCACTTCGGGTGTCTTTCGCGGGCCCCCTGAATCTAGCAGCCCGTGGGAGAATCCCCGCCGCACTCCGCCGGCGATGGCTCCGGGCCGGACCACCCGGCTCAGGTCGCCAGCGGGTGGGCGCCGGGGTCGGTTCCGCCTCCGCCGCCACGCACGGGCCGCTCGTCCCGGGGGTTGGTGCTCCCGCCCGTTTCCCCGGGTTCCTCGCTCTTCAGCCCGGTCGCCGCCGCGCTCCATTCCCAGAGCCGTTCCTGGGCCCTCTGGTCGCGCGCGGCCTTGGCGGGTATGGCCCGGACACCCCTGTCGAGGTACTGTCCGTTCAGGTCGTCCCCGCGCTTCCCGGCGGCCAACTCGGCAACGATGGGCCCGGCCCGTTCCGCGCGGTTGGCGGCGAGCCTGCGAAACGCGCCCCCGCCAGGTATCCCGCCGATGTAGTCGTGGAGCAAACCCGTGTCGTAGACCCCCGGGTGGAGGGCCACGGCCTGGACTCCGGTCCCCCCGATTCGACGTGCCAGCGCCCGGGTGAAGAGGACGTTGGCCAGTTTGCTCTGCTGGTAGGCTCGCCTCCTCCGATACCTGCGCCGCTCGAAGTTGGGGTCGCGGAAGTTGAACGCCGCACCGGCGTGGGCCGCTGACGACAACGTGATGACGCGGCTCGGCGGAGGAGCGCTGCGAAGTCGGGGAAAGAGAAGGTGGGTCAGGAGAAAGTGTGCCAGGTGGGTCACGGCGAGCTGCAGTTCGAACCCGTCCCGGCTCTCCGTGCGCCTCCTCGGGAGACAGGCCGCGTTGTTGACCAGCGCGGAAATGGCAACATTTGTTTCCGCGATCTGCGCCGCCGCCGCACGGACGGAATCGAGGGAGGCCAGGTCGGCGACGACCAACCGGTGATTTCCCGCGCTCTGGGGCGAGTGGAGTGTTTCCAGCGCGGCCCGGCCGCGCGTCGGGTTGCGGCACACCAGGATCAGGTCGTACCCGCGACCGGCGAGGTTGCGGGCGGCCGCCAGTCCGATTCCCCGGTTGGCGCCGGTGATGATGACGGTCTTCATCTCGTCTCCACTGTCGGGTCAGGGCCGGATCGCGGTCTGTGGACACCCAGGCCATGCCCGGCACATATTCATATGCGCACATGACCTGTGCGGAGCAACGCCCGGGCGGGTCGGCCCGCCCGGTTCATCCGGACCCCGAGGGAAGGATATGAAGCTGAATTTTTCGGACAAGGCCCGCGACATGGTACTGTCCTTCATGGACTTGGAGGAGGACGGCGTGCAGGCGCTCAGGATCGCCGTGGAGGGAAGTCCGTTCGCTCCCAACTACGAACTTACTCTCGTGGACGCCGACACCCGGGGCGAGTCCGATCTCGCGGTGGACGCCGGGTCGTTCACCGTGCTCGTGGACAGGGCAAGCGCGGACCGGCTGGACGGGGCCACGGTGGACTTCGTGGAGACCGTGCGGGAAAGCGGTTTCCAGATCACCCCGGACCCGGACGCGCTGCAGTCCGCCATGGACGGTGCGGGCCCCGCCGGGGAACTGGCCGAGCGGGTCACCCATGTCCTGGACACGGAGATCAATCCGGCGATCGCGGCCCACGGTGGCGTAATCAACCTGGTGGACGTGCAGGGCACGGAGATCTTCATCGAAATGGCCGGGGGCTGCCAGGGATGCGCCATGTCACGCATGACTTTACGTCAAGGTGTGGAACGCATGGTTTCACAATCGGTTCCGGAAGTCACGGCCATCCACGACGTGACCGACCACGCGAGTGGGGACAACCCCTATTTCACCTGAGCGGGCGGGGATGGCCGCGGGCTGACCGGAGGTGGCGCACCACACGCTGATCCGCGACGCGGCAGTGGTCATGCCGCGGGAGACCGTGCGGACTTCCGTGCTTGTCGAAGGGGGTCGGATAGCCGCGGTCGACGCGGCGGTGCATGCCCGCGCGGACGAGGTGGTGGAGGCCGGCGGGCTGCACCTCATGCCCGGCGTGATCGACGACCAGGTTCACTTCCGCGACCCCGGCCTCACCCACAAGGAGGATCTGCGCACGGGCAGCCGGGCATGCGCGGCCGGGGGCGTGACCTCGTTCCTGGAGATGCCCAACACCGTGCCCCAAACCGTCACCGTCGAGGCGCTCGCGGCGAAGCTGGCGCTGGCCGCGCGGCGGTCGGTCGTCAACTACGGCTTCTACATCGGCGCCACCACCGACAACCTGGCCGAGGTGCGGCGCGCCTCCCGCACGCCCGGGATCAAGATCTTCATCGGGTCGAGCACGGGGAACATGCTCGTCGACGACCAGGACGCGCTGGAGGCGATCTTCGCCGAAACGACCCTCCCGATCACGGCCCACTGCGAGGACGAGGCCACGGTGCGCGCGAACCGGGCCGCGCTCGAGCCCCCGCTCACCGTCCACGACCACTCCCGCATCCGCGACCGTCGCGCTGCGGTCACCGCCACGCGGCGCGCGCTCGACCTCGCCCGGCGCCACCGCCACCGCTTCCACGTCCTGCACGTCTCCACGGCGGACGAGGTCGCGATCCTCTCCCGGCAGAAGCCCGGTCTGATCACGGCCGAGGTCTGCCCCCACCACCTCTTCCTGGACGTCTCCGACTACGGCCGCCTCGGAACGCTGGCCCAGATGAACCCGTCACTTAAGACGGCGGACGACCGGGCGGCGCTCTGGGGCGGGCTGCGGGACGGTGCGATCCAGATCGTGGCCACCGACCACGCTCCGCACACCCTCCAGGAGAAGGCGGCCCCCTACCCCGCCTCCCCGTCCGGGGTGCCGGCCGTCGAGGTCGTGCTCCCGCTCATGCTCAACGAGGTGCACCGGGGTCGCTGCACGCTCGAGGACCTCGCCGCGTGGATGTGCGACGGTCCGGCCCGGGTCTGGGACATCGTGGGCAAGGGCCGGATCGAGGAAGGATACGACGCCGACCTGGTGCTGGTGGACATGCGGGCCGAGCGCGCGGTCCGCAACGGGGAGCAGCGGACGAAGTGCGGGTGGAGTCCGTGGGACGGAGCCGTGCTGAAGGGGTGGCCGGTGCGGACGTGGGTGGGGGGGCGGACGGTCTTCGCGGACGGTCGCGTGGAGAGGGAGCCGGTGGGGGGGGAGATCGTCTTCGATCACGGCCGGGGCGGGTACTGGGCCACGCAGGGGGTGTGATGAGGAGATCCGTGGCGCCGCCGCTCTACCGTCGTCGAGGGACGGTCCTTCGAGCCCTTCCGCTCCGGGGCTCCACCGTCCCAACCAGTGGATGGTGATCCGACCCGAAGGCGTCGTCCAGGCAGTGGTATTCGCCCCGCCAGCCACGCGGGAGCCGGAACAGAAGGTAGTCCGTCTGGCGCAGCCAGCCCCCGATTTCCCAGTGGTGGGTCGGGTTGGGGTCGGGGTCCTCGGGCTGCGGGAACCGCTCTCGGGCCACCTTGTAGGCGGCCTCCGCGCGCCCCCGGAACCAGGTGTTGAGGTCGCCGCCGAGCACGTGCGCGTCCGGGCGGGTGGGCGCGTCCTCCGCTTCCGGTCCCGGGAACGCCGCGAGGAGCCCGGCCATCTGGCGGCGGCGGCCGATTCCGAGCGATCTCCACATGTGTTTCCACGGCGCCCGGTTTTCGAGATGCACGGAACAGAGCGCGACGGATCCGGCCCCAATCGCCACCCTGGCCGCCAGCGCCACCCGGCGTTGGCGCTCGAAGGGCAGCTCGATGGCGCGGTGCGACGACAGCGGCACGTTTGCGACGATCGCGTTGCCTCGGTCTTCGGGCGGCCCGCCGTCGTCCGGACCACCGTTCCGCATGGAGGGAGCGTAGAAGAGATGGAGACCCGCCCGGCGGGCGAAGGACACGATGTCCGTCCGGTCCTCCCCTGGCGGGCGGTCGGCGATCCGGGATGCCCATGCGGACCCGGCGCCGGCGGCGGGGAGAGAGGGTCCTCCGGCAAACACTTCCTGCAGAAGCAGGACGACCGGGGTGTCCCGGCCCGCGATCCCGGTGCGGCCCGTGAGGTGGTCCCACAACGCGTGGACGGCGCCGCCGCCGACGCGAGCATTCCAGGCGACGACCATCAGGCGCGCCGCACCGGCCCCGGCACCGGGTCCCGGTCCGGAGGCGGTACCGGCCCCCGAAACACCCCCATCCCCCGCTACACCGGCCCTTGCCGGTCCGACCGCCGCCCGCCAGCGCCGCAATTCGGCCCGATCGCGTGGCGGCGCCGCGGTGGTCCAGCTCACAGGCGGTGCGGGACGGCCGCGCGGATCCAGGCACGTCCTCCACACGTCATTCACAAACGCATTGCTCCTCTTCGCGGGAGTTGGATTCCGGCCGCCGGGAGTCCGTTCCGGTGCCGAACCCCCTCGAACCGCTCCGCCCATCCATGAACGATAGCAGGAAGCCGACGGTACTGATCGTCTGCGACGGGTGGGGAGTCGGCCCGGCGGACCCGCACGCCATCGAGCGGCGGGGCAACGCGGTGGCGATGGCGGACACCCCCGTGCGCAACCGGCTGCTCACCGGGCACCCCTGGTGCCTGCTGCAAACCTCCGGCGAGGCGGTGGGCCTGCCTCCCGGCCAGATGGGCAACTCCGAAGTCGGCCACCTCAACCTGGGCGCGGGACGGATCGTTCCCCAGGACGTCACCAGGATCACGATGTCGATCCGCGACGGATCCTTCTTCGACCTCCCCGCACTGGCGCGGCTCGCCGAAACCCTGCGCCACTCCGGGGGCGCGCTCCACCTGGTCGGGTTGTGTTCGGACGGAGGCGTCCATAGCGAGATCGGCCACCTTCACGCGCTCCTGGACTGGGCCGACCGCGCGCGCGTGCCGGTACGGGTGCACTGCATCACCGACGGCCGCGACACCTCGCCCACCTCGGCGGTCGGGTGGATCGAGGAGCTGGCCGCGCGAACCGGAGCGGCCCGCGACGCACGGATCGCCACCATATCGGGACGCTACTTCGCCATGGACCGCGACAAGCGCTGGCCGCGCACGGAACGCGCCTACCGGGCAATCGTCGAGGGGGCCGGGCCGGGCGCGGAGAGCGCCGCCGACTACGTCGCCCGCTGCTACGGCCGGGGCACGACCGACGAGTTCCTCCCACCCGCCGTGATCGGCGAGGGCGCCGGCGTTCGTCCGGACGACGGAATCCTCTTCTTCAACTTCCGGGCGGACCGGGCCCGGCAGCTCAGCGCGGCCCTCACCGACCCCGCCTTCCCCCATTTCCCCCGTCCGCGCGGGACCCTGGGCACCTTCGTGGCCATGACCCGCTACGAGGACGACTTCCCCCACCCCGTCCTGTTCCCCCCGCGCAGCCTGCCGGATACGCTGGGGGAGGTGCTGTCGCGTGCCGGCCGCCCCCAGCTCAGGATGGCCGAGACGGAGAAGTACCCGCACGTCACCTACTTCTTCAACGGCGGCATCGAGGAGCCCTTCGCCGGCGAGGACCGTCACCTGATTCCTTCCCCCGGCGTCGCCACCTACGACCTCAAGCCCGAGATGAGCGCGCCGGAACTCACCGAAGCGCTCCTGGCGCACCTCCGGGGAGGGCGGCACGACTTCGTCCTGGTCAACTACGCCAACGCCGACATGGTCGGCCACACCGGCAGCATTCCGGCGGCCATCGCCGCGGTGGAGACCGTCGACGCCTGCGTGGGCCGGCTGCTGGACGGCATCCGCGCGGCGTGCGGAACCGCCCTCGTCACCGCCGACCACGGCAACGCCGAGAAGATGCTCGACGCGGACGGCAACCCCTTCACCGCCCACACGACCTTCCCCGTGCGCCTCTTCCTCGTCACCACCGGCTCCCCCGCCACCACGCTGCGCGACGGCATCCTCGCCGACGTGGCCCCCACCGTCCTCGAACTCATGGGCATCGCGCAGCCCGTGGAGATGACCGGCCGATCCTTGCTCGGAGGGACCGTCCCGGAATAGTCTGGGTGGGTCATGAACGGCAACCCCTTCACCCGCGCCGTCGACCGCCTCACGAGCCGCCTCGGCCGCTTCGTCTCCTGGCTGACGCTGGTCATGGTGCTCATCGGCGCGTACAACGCCATCGCGCGCTACCTGGGCCGCTTCATCCACGCCAGCCTCAGTTCCAATCTCTACCTGGAACTCCAGTGGTACCTGTTCTCCCTGATCTTCCTCCTGGGGGCCGGTTTCGCGCTCAAGGAGAACGCGCACGTGCGGGTCGACGTGCTCTACGGCCGGCTGCGGCGCCGGGCGCGGGCGCGGATCGACGCGGTCGGCTCGGTCCTGCTGCTGTTGCCGTTCTGCGTCTTCGTGCTCTGGGTGTCGTGGCCGTCGATCCGCAACTCGTGGGCGGTGCGCGAGGTGTCTCCGGACCCGGGCGGGCTGCCCCGCTATCCGCTCAAGGCCGTCATCATCTTGGCGTTCGTGCTGCTGCTGGCCCAGGGCATATCGCAGCTGCTCAAGGATGTCTCGGTGCATAGGGGACGCGGTCCCGAAGACGGTATGGAACCGGACGACATCCCGTCACCCGGAACCCACGGCGGCAAGGCCGGCATGTAGCTCATGGCGGCGGACCCGGCGGACTGACGGATGGAAGCCAACATCCTCGCCCCGCTGATGTTCGTGGCGGTCTTCCTGATCATCTTCAGCGGCTATCCGGTCGCCTTCGCGCTGGGCGGCGCGTCGCTCCTGTTCGCCTTCATCGGCGTCGAGGCCGGCCTCTTCGACTGGCACCTGCTCTTCGCCATGCCCGAGCGGATCTTCGGGGTGATGTCGAACTACGTGCTGCTGGCGGTCCCGTTCTTCATCTTCATGGGGCTGGTGCTGGAGAAGGCGAAGCTGGCCGAGGACCTGCTGACCACGATCGGCACCCTCTTCGGGCGGCACCGGGGCGGGCTGGCGCTGGGGGTCGTGGTCGTGGGAGCCATGCTGGCGGCGGCGACCGGCGTCGTAGGTGCCTCGGTGGTGGCGATGGGCAGCATCTCGCTCCCGGTCATGCTGCGCTACAGGTACTCGGCGCGGCTGTCGTCGGGGGTCATCCTGGCGTCCGGGACGCTGGGGCAGATCATCCCGCCGAGCATCGTGCTGGTGGTGCTGGCCGACCAGCTCGGGATCTCGGTGGGCGACCTCTTCATCGGGGGGCTGGTTCCCGGGCTGATGCTGGCCACGATGTACGCGGCGTACGTGGGCGGGGTGGCGGTCGTCCGGCCCGAGGCCGCGCCCGCCCTGCCGCCCGAGATGACCGACATCCCCTGGCGCGAACTCCTCAAGCGGGTGGTCGTGGTGATGCTGCCCCCGCTGGCGCTCATCCTGATCGTGCTGGGGTCGATCTTCGCCGGCATCGCGACGCCCACCGAGGCGGGGGCGATCGGGGCGGTGGGCGCGATCCTGCTGGCCGGCACGCGCGGGCGCATGTCCATGGCGGTGCTGCGCGAGGCGTGCGTGGGAACCACCAAGCTGACCACGATGGTCATGTTCCTGCTCATCGGGTCGACCGCCTTCGCGCTGGTCTTCCGCGGCCTCTACGGCGACATCTGGATCGAGGACCTGCTGACCAATCTGCCGGGTGGGCACATCGGCCTGCTTCTGGTCGCCAACCTGGTGATCTTCATCCTCGGGTTCTTCCTGGATTTCTTCGAGATCGCCTTCATCATCATCCCGCTGCTGGCCCCGGCGGCCGCGCTGCTGGGCATCGACCTGGTGTGGTTCGGGGTCATGATCGGAATGAACCTGCAGACTTCGTTCCTCACCCCGCCGTTCGGCTTCGCTCTATTCTATCTGAGGGGTGTGGCTCCCCCGGAGGTGAAGACGACAGACCTCTACCGTGCGGTGATTCCGTTCATCATCATCCAGATCATCGGCCTGCTGCTGATCATCCAGTGGCCGGGCCTGGTGACCGGGCTGGTGAACTGAAGGTCGGAAATCAGGCCGACGTCCGGTCCGGGAACGCGAAGCTCGCAAATCGCAGCTCGGCCGTGCCGAACCAGCGATAGGACGCCTCCTTGAAGTTGCGCCAGTGGTCGTAGACCTGGCGGTATTGCTGGTCGGCCCCGGCGTAGTCTTCCAGGATCTCGCCGATCGTTGTCCGCGCCTCGGCCATGATGTCGTCCGAGAACGACCGCATCTGCGTGCCGCCGTCGATGAGGCGCTGCAGCGCGCCCGGGTTCCTGGCATCGTAGTAGTAGAGCATCCGGCGCGCGGTGGCCTGGGCGGCGACCTCGAAGACCGACTTGTACTCGCTGGAGAGGCTGTCCCACGCCTGCTGATTGACCTCGTACGAGACGGAAGCCGACGGCTCCCACCAGCCGGGATAGTAGTAGTAGGGCGCGGCCTGGTGGAGGCCGAGCTTTTCGTCGTCGTAGGGCCCGACCCACTCCGTGGCGTCGATTGCACCGCGCTCCAGGGCGGGATATATGTCACCTCCCGCAAGCACCTGGACCGTCACTCCCATCCGGTCCATGACGTCACCACCCAGCCCGGGAATGCGCATCTTGAGACCGCGCAGGTCCTCGACCGAATTCACCTCCCTGCGGAACCAGCCGCCCATCTGCCCGCCGGTGTTCCCGCCCGGGAACGAGATGATGTTGAAGTCGGCGAAGACGCTGCGAACCACTTCCAGTCCCCCGCCCTCGTTCAGCCACGCGTCCTGCTGGCGCGCGGTCATGCCGAAGGGCACGCCGGCGTCGAAGGCCAGCGCCTGGTTCT
Organism: Candidatus Palauibacter rhopaloidicola; assembly: GCA_026914155.1. Lineage (GTDB taxonomy): Bacteria > Gemmatimonadota > Gemmatimonadetes > Palauibacterales > Palauibacteraceae > Palauibacter > Palauibacter rhopaloidicola. The sequence goes on from JAPPGH010000015.1 coordinate 19,651, forward strand.
TGCCAGTGTAGTAGTAGCTGGTACTCTGGCCGACCTGCACGGTGCCCTGCTGGACCGCATCCATGACCTGCAGGCCCGGCACCAGTTCGCCCGCGGGGTACGCGCGAATCTGGAAACGGCCGCCGGTCAGCGCGGATGTCAGTTCTCCGAGCATCTCGGCCGAGCCGTAGATGGCGTCCAGGCCACGTGGGAAGCTCGAGGCCAGCCGCCACATCACCCGCTGCTGCGTCTGCACGGCGGGAGCGCCCTCGATCGCGTCGCCGGCCTCGGCGCCACAGGCAGTGACGAGGCCCGCCCCTGCCACGCCGGCGGCCCGTCCGAGGAACTTGCGGCGGCCGAGTGATTCGTCGCCGATGGCTGGAGTGGCCTGCCCTGCTGGCTGGCCGGCCGGAACGGCCTGGTCAACGGTCTTCTTGCTCATCACAGTGCTTCCCATGAGAGGTCTGGTTCTTCGCCCGGAATGCCGACCGGGCCGGAGTTGGCAGTCGTAAACAGTAGCACAAATGCGGCAGGCCCGGCTAATGTGGCCGTTCACGGGCACCCCGGACTGCCGGCACCGCGCATTGCGTACACGTCTGAACGGAGGAAGGACTTGACCAACTCGCTCGCGCGCACGGTCGCCTTCTCCCTCGCCCTGGCAGCGGCCTCAGCCACGTGCGCACCTGCCGGACCCGAACACGACCGGGTCATCGCCGAGTCGACCGATCTCTCCGCCCGCATAGACGCGCTCTTTGCCGGGCATGACGCTCCAGAGAGCCCCGGAGGCATCGCGGCGGTGATACACAGGGGCCGGATCGTGCATCTGGACGGGTACGGATCTGCAAACCGCGAGTTCCGGGTCCCGTGGACGCCGGACGTTCGGTACCGAATCGCGTCGATCACGAAGGGCGTCACCGGGCACGCGACCCTCGTGCTCGCAGACGCCGGAGAGCTCGACCTGGACGATCCGGTTCAGCGGTACCTGACCGACTTTCCGACGTTCCCGGCGCCCCTGACCATCCGGCACCTCATCACCAACACGTCGGGGCTCTGGTACGACGAGTGGCTTCTGCCGATGGCCGGCATCACCGGGCACGCCACCCTGGACGAGATGTATGCGCTCGCGCGCCGTCAGGACACGCTCAACTACACGCCGGGCACCGCGCACAACTACATCGACACCAACTGGCGGATGATGGCGCGGATCATCGAAACCGTAACCGGCGTCTCCTGGCAGGAGGCATTGCGGGAGCTGGTCTTCGCGCCGCTGGGCATGGACCGGACGACGGCGCCCCCCGACGTCGCACAAATACTCGACGGGCAAGGCACCACGTACCTGTATGCGGGCGAAGGTGTTGCCCCTCCTCGCTTCGAGTTTCCATTTCAGACGTCGGGCGACGGATCGCTGCTTACCACGTTCGACGATTTCCTCCGCTGGCCTCTGCATCTGCGCGAAGGCTTCGAGGACGGCGCCTCCATGTTCGACCGGCTCAAGGGCCCGACGCGGCTGGCGAACGGCGCCGACGTCGCCTACGGCTTCGGCCTCGGCGAGGAACGGCACCGAGGGCTGCGCGGCTGGGGCCACGGCGGCGCCACCGGCACCCATTGGGCGTTCTATCCCGAGATCGACCTGATCGTCGCGGTCTTCACAAACCACCTGGGCAGACTGTCCGCAGGCTCGCTGCACACGCAGATGGTCGATGCCTTCCTGGCCTCGGACCTGGGCTCGGGCTACTCGGCGCCTGGCGAAGTCGGGCCGGCTCCCCTCTCTCTTGAGCAACAGCGGGCCCTCTCCGGCACGTTCGTCGACCCTGAAACCGGCGACTACCTCCGCTCGAGGGGCCAGCCCGGCTCGCTCACGCACCAGTTCTCGGGCGCGCCCGCCCCACTGCTGGACATGGGTGACTGCACCTTCCAGACGGTGCGGAACGTCCACATACCGCCCATCGAGGTCGCGGCCCCCGGCTGTGACTCGGGGTCGCCGGACGAGCTCCATGTCCATTGGAGCGCGTGGGACTCTCCGCGTCGCTTCGCGCGTGTGCCTGCCGTCTACGCCGACGCACGCTCAACCGATCATGTGGGCAGCTACCATTCCGACCAACTGCGTGTCCACTGGCACGTGGAGAGTGCGGGCGAACACCTCACCCTGCGCATCGGCGCCGGTGTCCAGACCGGGCAGAACTTCAACCTCATGCCGACGGCGCCCGACGCCTTCATCGCGGAGCCGCGCCGGCCCTCCATGCTGGACCTGCTGTCGCTGCCGCCCCTCGCCATCAGGTTCGAACGCGACGGCAGCGGCCGCGTAACCACCCTGCACGCCTCGGTCGACCGGGTTCGGGGCCTGCGCTTTACGCGGAGGTAGCCGGATGGGCGACTCAATGGCTGAATGGGCCGTCTCTCCCCTGGCCGCCGCGCTCCACGACGACGCCCTGGTGTGGGACATGGTCTTCGTCTGGGAGCCCGACCACGGGAACGACGCGCGTCTCTTCCCCCGGTGGCGAGCCGCAGGGGTCGATTTCGTCTCCGTGCACCCCGCCGGCGATCGCCACAACATCGGCGAGGCCATGCAAAGGATCGCCCGATGCCGACATCAGATCCTGAGTCGGCCCGACCGCTACGTGCTGGTCAACACCGTCGACGACATCCTCGCCGCCAAGCGCGACGGCAAGCTGGCGGTCGGCCTGCACCTCGAGGGGTTTCGCTGCCTGGAGCGTGACCTCAACCTGATCGAGACCTACTACAGGCTCGGCGTCCGCTTCGTGCACCCCATCTTCAACCTCGTCAACTCGATCGGCGGGGGCTCGGCGGACCGAATCGACATCGGGCTCACCCAGTTCGGGATCAAGGTCATCCACGAGATGAACCGCGTCGGCATGCTCGTCGACGCCGCCCACGCCGGTTACCGCACCACCCTGGAGATGATGGAGGTATCGGAGGCGCCGGTCATCTTCTCGCACCTGGGCTGCGATTCCATACGCGAGCACTTCCGCAACGTCCGCAACGACCAGATCGAGGCATGTGCCGCCGGCGGAGGTGTGATCGGCATCACAAGCGCGGGCTTCTACCTGGGCGACACCGGCACCGAGACCTATTTCCGGCATCTCGATCACGTCGCGCAGCTGGTGGGACCACAGCATGTCGGAATCGGCCTCGACAACCTGGACAAGCCCGGTCTGGAGTTCCTGCGGCGTTTCATCGACGCGCGGCCGGACGAGTGGCCCGGCAGGGCGCAGGGGTTGTGGGAGCCGCTGGCCTGCTTCGAGGTGGAGCAACTGCCCGAACTCACCGACCTCATGCTGCGACGAGGATACGGTGAAGACGACGTCCGCGGCATCCTGGGCGGCAACTGGCTGCGTGTATGTCGCGAAGTTTGGAAGGAGCCGAGGTGAGCCCTTCTTGAGGCAACCCAGGTCTGCCCTGCGGCGGACTGGGTCCTTTTGACCTTGCGGAACTGTATACATATCCGTACACGTTAGACTCTGACGCTCTCGGTCCCAGCGACGGCGATCGGCCTGAATCGAGCAACGCGGGACGAGGACGTCGTGATGGCGCAGGGCTTTCGTTGGAGTTGGCCATGGCAGGACCGGCCGAAGCAGGACAATCCCTCCGACCATTCTTCACGTGCCTGTGCCCGGTTCGGGAAACCCCAGTTGGCCCCTTCAATGGGAGGAGTGTGTAACCATGCAAAGTCTACGGAAACTTCTATCGGCGGGCCGCCTGGCCCTGGCCGCGGCCCCCACGGCTTTGCTGGCGTCGGAAGCCGCCCTGGCCGCCGCGCCCATGCAGGAGGTGGTTACGGGCATGGTGGTGTCGGCACGCACAGGCCAGCCTCTCGCGGGCGCTCAGGTGGTCGTCGAGGGCACCGAACAGGGTGTCTCGACGAACTCATCGGGCCGATTCCTCATCACGAACGTCTCCGGGGCCACCGTGACCCTGCGCGTTGTCCTGATCGGCTACCGTGATCACACCGAGACCGTCGCGACCGGCAGCGCCATACGCATCGATCTGGAGGAAACCGCGATCGATCTCGACGCGATCGTCGTCACGGGTACCGCCGGCGGATCGCAGACACGTGCGATCGGCACCACAATCGCCCAGATCGACATGACCGAGGCAATGCGGGTCGGTCAGTCGGGTTCCATCCAGGAGTTGCTGAACTCCAACGTCGCAGGCTTGAACATGGCTACCGGCCCCGGCAATGTGGGGACGGGCGGCGCCGTCAAGATCCGGGGCATCGGCAGCGTCAGCCTGGGAAGCGGACCGCTCGTCTACGTAGACGGTGTCCGTATCGACAACAACTCGAACGCGCGCATCGGAAGCGACCAGGGCACGCGGACGATGCGCGGGGGCGCGGTCAGCCGTCTCAACGACCTGAACCCCGAAGAGATCGAGAGCGTCGAGGTCATCAAGGGCCCGGCGGCAGCCACACTGTACGGAACCGAAGCTTCGGCCGGGGTCATCCAGATCACCACCAAGCGCGGCAGTGCCGGCGCTCCGCAGTGGGAAGTGACCGTCAGGCAGGGAGTGTCCTACCTGTCGAACGCGGTCGGTCGCTGGCCGGCCGTATACGACAAGGGCACGGCCGCGTGCCCAAACTGTGAGATGCTCCCGAGCGGTGTGCGCAAGTTCGAGGTGCTGAAGTCAGAGCAGGCGCTCGGCCATGGAATCCCGTTTACCTACGGGCACGACCAGACCTACGGGATCTCCTCCAGCGGCGGGACCGACCTCATTCGCTACTACGTGTCCGCGCAGATGGACCGGGACGAGGGATTCGTCGACTGGAACCACCAGAACAAGTACTCGGCACGTGCCAACCTGGAACTGACGCCGAACGAACAGCTCAGCATCTCCACCAACATGGGCTTCGTGCGCTCCAAGTCGCGCTTCAACGGAGGCGGGCCCTTCCCCATCGAGTTCGTATCCTCCATCTACTGGGGCACACCCGCGGCGGCAGAGGACGAGCGCCGCCGGGGCTGGAACTGGACCCCGCCCTGGGCGATGGAAACCGTTGACGTCACCGAGGGAATCGACCGGATCATCGCCAGCACTACGATACGGCACAATCCGTTCCCCTGGCTGGTTCACAGGATTACCGGCGGTGCAGACTTCGGAAGCACCGTTTCCGGGCGCATGGTGCCAAGATCGCCGCTGGGTTCCGCCGACTTCTTCGGCTCGATGAGTCTCGGACACGTGGAAACGACGGACCGGGCGGTCACCCAGGCCAACGTGGACTACGGAGCAACGGCGACGGTGGAGCTTCCCCTGTTCGGCACGACCTCCGAGACCTCGTTCGGGGCCCAGTACTATGTGAAAAGGACGCACGAGTTCGGTGCGGTGGGCGACCAGTTTCCCGCTCCCGGGCCGGGCACGGTCTCCTCGGCCGCAGTCAAGACGGGGTGGGAGGACTTCATCGAGAACAAGACGCTCGGCGTCTATGTGCAGGAACAGCTCAGCTGGGGCAACCGTCTTTTCCTTACCGCGGCCATGCGAGGTGACGACAACAGCGCCTTCGGCACGAACTACGACTTCGTGCTCTACCCCAAGGTCAGCGGTTCCTGGGTGTTGAGCGAAGAATCGTTCTTCAACGCCTCCTTCATCGACAATCTCAAGCTGAGGGCGGCATGGGGACAGGCCGGACGACAGCCCGATGTCTTCGCCGCGCGCCGGTTGTACGCTCCGATCACGGCCGGGGGCGATCAGCCCGGCCTGACCACCGACGCGGTCGGCAACCCCGACCTGCAGCCCGAAGTGGGCGAAGAACTCGAGATCGGGTTCGACGCCAGCCTGTTCAATGACCGGATCGGGCTCGGATTCACCTTCTACAACAAGGACACGAAGGACGCCATCATCGCGCGCCCGGTAGCGCCGTCCAGCGGGTTCGCCGGCACGCAGTTCGTCAACGTCGGCCAGCTGAACAACCGGGGAATCGAGGTGGAGGGGACAGCGACGCTCGTTCGCAGCGAGCTTCTGGACTGGGATATCGGCTTCAACTACGCCACGAACGACAGCGAGGTGGTCGACCTGGGCGGCCTTCCGACGATCTTCCTCTTCGGACAGCGGCACCAGGAAGGGCTGCCGATCGGCGGCATCTTCGTCGAGAACGTGATTTCGGCAGAGTTCGACGCGAACGGCAACATCGTCAACGACCAGTGCGAGGCGACGCCCGAGCAGGGCGGCGGCACGGTGCCGTGCGCGATGGCCCAGCCGGTCTATCGCGGGCCGTCGATCCCGACCTGGTTCGGGGGCATCAACACATCGCTGCGCTTCCTCCAGAACTTCCGGCTCTTCGCGCTCGTCGACTTCTCCGGCGGTTTCACCAAGATCAGCGGCGACCTGGCCGCGTCCCACCTGCTCTTCCAGAACTCGCAGCAGATTCTCGAACGGGAGGACGCGCAGCTCGCGGCGATGAGCGAGATCGTGGGGAACTGGCTCCAGGCAGGCGTGCTCAAGGGAGGGCTGGCGAAGCTGCGCGAGCTCTCGCTCTCCTACACGCTGTCCGAGGACATCGCGGGTCTGGCTGGCAGCTCGGGCGGATCGCTGACCATCGCGGCGCGCAATCTCTTCAATCTCTGGGAAGCCCAGTCAGGAACCTTCGGACGCAGGGAGATCGATGTCGAACTCACGCGGCAGTGGCACGCCTTGCGTGAGGGAGGAGCCTACCACCAGACGTCCATGCCGCCCGCGACCACCGTGGGCGTGACCCTGCGACTCAGCTACTGACCGACACCGCACACAACGGGGAGAATACACGATGTTGACCCATGAGAAAAAGGGCGCTCACCGGCGGAATCGGCCGGGCAGGCCCATGTTCCTGGCGGGTTCGCGGCGAGTCACGGTGGCCGTGACCACGCTCCTGCTGGCCTCCTTCAACACGGCGTGCGAAGACCTCCTGCAGGTGGACCTGCCCACCAAGGTCGCGGCTGAAAACCTCGAAAACCCGTCGGTGGCCGAAGTGCTGGTCAACAGCGCCATCGGCGAGTTCGAGTGCGCATTCAGCCAGTTCGTGGCCGCCAGCGGACAGCTGACCGACGAGCTCAGGCATAGCTCCGGCTGGCTGGTGATGACCGAGTGGGACCACCGCAAGATCGGGCAGGACCGGGACGTGGCCCTTTGCAACGGCAACTTCGGATACGGGGTGTTCACGCCGGTGCAGAAGGCCCGCGTGTCGGCCGAATCCTCCCGCACGCGACTCGAGGAGTGGGGCGACGGCGACGTGCCCGGGCGAGCCGAGAAGATCGCCACGGTTGCGACCTACGGCGCGTTCTCGCGCGCCATCCTGGGCGAGGCCTTCTGCGAGATGACGATCGACGTCGGACCTCTGATGTCGCAGACCGAGATGCTGCAGAGCGCCGAATCGGCGCTGGGCGAGGCGATGTCGCTGGCCCAGGCAGCCGGACGCAGCGACCTGGCCACGGCGGCGCAGATTCGGCGCGCGGGAGTACGCCTGTATCTTGGCGACACCTCCGGAGCCATGTCGGACGCGTCGGCGGTGCCGGCGGGGTTCCGCTACGACGCCAACTACTCGGCTGCGGACCTCTACCGCTACAACCGCATCTACCAGCACAACCACGTGGACGGGTTCCTCTCGCCCGAGTTCAACGACGAGAGCGGACAGCCGACCCTGGACGGAGACAACCTGGCGTTCGGCGGGATGGTCGATCCGCGGGTGGAAAGCACGCTCGCGGGCATCGGGCAGGATGGCTCGCCGCTCCGGCATATCCACAAGTACCCCTCCTGGACCAGCCCCATCGCGATTGCCAACGCGGCCGAAGCGCAGTTGATCATCGCCGAGATCGAGCTTGGCCAGACCGCGGTGGACATCGTCAACGGCTTCCACGCGGCAGCCGGCCTGCCGGCGTACGAGCCCGCCGATGTGAACGACCGTGCCGAAGTCATGGCACAGGTGATGGAGGAACGCTACCGGGAACTGTACCTGGAGGGCCGCAGGCTGTACGACTTCCTGCGCCATGACTTGCCCTTCGCCACGGGAACGCACCCATACGACGGGAACACGTATGGCACGACTACGTGCATGCAGATCCCACGCAGGGAGAAGGACTCGAACCCGAACTTGTAAAGGCCGGTGGAAGCCTCGCCACAAATGTAAAGAAAAGATTACAATATGTCACGTATAGTTTACACATTGATCGCACTTGTTGCGGTCAATTCGTGCGGACCGGCGGCACAGGCGCCCAGCAGTCCAGGAACCTCGGAGGCGCCGGATGCCGGCGAATACACGGCTCCGGACTACGACGTCAACGTCACGCGGGGCGTTCTCGTGCCCATGCGGGACGGTGTCGAGCTATCCGTCGACATCTATGCCCCAGCCGGAGCAGACCAGCCGGCGCCCGCCATCCTCACCTCCACGCCCTACGACAACAACGGGGCAAGGACGGGTGCCGTCTGGTTCGCCCAGCGTGGCTACGTCGTCGTCGCGGCAGACGTGCGCGGACGCTACGACTCCGGCGGCGACTGGGATCCCTTCAACCCGCTTCACAAGACCGACGGTCACGACCTCGTGGAGTGGATCGCTGCACAACCCTGGTGCACCGGCAAGGTCGGGATGATCGGCGGTTCCTACCTGGGGTGGACGCAGTGGTGGACAGCCAGCACTGCGCCACCCCACCTGGCCGCTATCGCGCCCAAGGTCGCGCCGCCCGACCACTTCGAGAACCTGCCGTACCAGAACGGTGTGCTCGTGGGCGGCTGGATGCTCGACTGGGCAGCCATGCTGTCCGGCCGCACCCAGCAGATCGCCGGCGTGGGCGGATACCTGGGCTGGTCGGAGAACCGCCAGGATCCGCCCCACACGCCGTACATCGAGATCAACGCGTCACGGGGGCTGCGGGCAGGGCCCTGGTTCGAAGAGTGGTACCGCAACAACCTCTCGACCGCCGACTACTGGCAGGGCATCGCATACCAGACCCCGGAATCGTACTCCAACATCACGGTGCCATCGCTTTCGTTCACCGGGTGGTTCGACGCCAACTACCCCGGATCGCCGATGAACTACCTGGGGATGAAGGAGCACGGCTCAACGCCCGAAGCGCGGCGGCCCAGCATGATTATCGGGCCCTGGGTGCACGGCATCAACACCCAGTCCTCCGGCGGAATAGACTACGGCCCCGACGCGGTCATCGACGTGGACGGCTACGTCGTCCGCTGGTTCGACCACTTCCTCAAGGGCGAAGACAACGGCGTCGAGAACGACCCGCCCGTCTACGTCTTCGTCATGGGCGAGAACCGGTGGCACGCCGAGCAGGACTGGCCCCTGCCCCAGACCGAATGGACCAACTACTACCTGACCAGTGCCAACGGCGCCAACTCATCCGACGGCGACGGCATCCTCACCACCGACGCACCCGCCGACGAGGGCCGCGACACCTACGTCTACGACCCCTTCAACCCCACCCGCGACCCCTTCGACAGCTGGCCCAACAAGAACGGCCACATCGACGGCGCGCTCGACACCCGCGCCTCGGCAACCGGCGAGGAAGTGCTCGTCTACCGCACGCCGCCGCTTGAAGAAGCCGTCGAGGTCACCGGCCCGATCGAGATCAAACTTTACGCATCAACGTCGGCTCGCGACACGGACTGGTTCGTGCGCCTCGTCGACATCGGTCCCGAAGGATACTCGGCGCTCCTGACCGAGGCGGTCATGCGGGCGCGGAACCGCGACCCCGACAACGAGGGGCGCTTTAACAGCGCCCGGCTGAGCACCATCGAGCCGGACGAGGTCTACGAATACACGCTGCGGTTCTGGCGCGGGACCGGGAACCTCTTCCTGGAGGGCCACCGAATCGGGATCGAGATCTCGTCGAGCTGGTATCCGTACTACCTGCCCAACCTGAACAGCGGCGCGGACAACGTGGCGATGGTGAGCGCCGACGAGGCCGTGGTGGCGACGCAGCAAGTGTACCACGGGGGTGAACGGGCGTCGCACATCGTATTGCCTGTCATTCGAAGAGAACGGTAGGCCGGGGGGCGGAAGCGCGGGCAACGGGTACCAGTTTGCCAATTTTTGCCGGCGGCTGCCGGGCCTGCGGGCGTGGGGCTTTCAGGGCGAATCCCAACTGCGGTGATCGTCGTAACCGACTATTGTCAATGGCCCGCTGCGCGCCGAGAGCGCGGGACAACACCTGAAGACAACGCCAGCCAAGGGAGACCCCGCAGTGACTGTCTCAACCGCTTCCGCGCCTACCGGGCGCGCCGCCACCCTCGTCTCCGCGCTACTCGCCGCGGCGGCGTTCGCCCTCACGCCGCCCGAAGCCGCCGCCCAGGAGTCCACCCGGCTCCTGCGCCAGCCCACGGTCAGCGCCACGCACATCGCGTTCGCGTACGCCAACGACCTGTGGATCGTGGACCGGGCCGGCGGCGAGGCCATGCGCCTCACCACCTTCCAGGGCCAGGAAACAGACCCTCACTTCTCCCCTGACGGCCGGCACATCGCCTTCAGCGCCCAGTACGACGGCAATACCGATGTCTACGTCCTGCCCTCCAAAGGAGGGACCCCAAAACGCCTTACATGGCATCCTGGAGCCGATCAGGTCGTCGGCTGGACGCACGACGGCGGCCGCGTCGTCTTCAACTCGGGACGCACGAGCGCGCCGATCGCGTACCCCCGGTTCTTCACGGTCGCGCTCGATGGCGGCTTGCCCGAAGAGATGCCGATTCCGCGCGGCCTGACCGGCGACTTCTCCGCCGACGGGTCGCGCTTCGCCTACCAGCAGCGCCGGCTCAACGACCCCGAGTGGCGGGGCTACCGGGGCGGGCAGGTGAACCCGGTGTGGATCGTCGACACGGACGACTGGGCGCTCGAGGAGGTCCCGTGGGACGACAGCAACGACCTCGACCCCGTCTGGCTCGGCGACGAGGTCTTCTTCCTGTCCGACCGCGACTGGGCGACCAACATCTGGGCCTACGACACGAGCGGGCGTGCCGTCCGCCAGGTCACCCGGCACGCCGACTTCGACGTCAAGAGCCTCGATGCGGGCGGCGGCGCGGTCGTCTACGAGCAGGGCGGCTACATCCATCTTCTCGACCCGGCCAACGGCACGGCCGAGCAGGTCGACATCACCGTGCGCGGCGACTTCCCCTGGCTGCGCGCCCACTGGGAGAACGTCGGCGGCGGTCTCCAGAACGCATCGCTCTCGCCCACCGGCGTGCGTGCCCTCTTCGAGGCTCGCGGTGATATCTTCACCGTGCCCGCCGAGGACGGCGACTGGCGCAACCTGACCCGCACCTCGGGCGTTGCCGACCGCAGCCCCGCGTGGTCCCCCGACGGCCGCCACGTCTCCTGGTTCTCGGATGCGTCGGGCGAGTACCGGCTCGTGATCGGCTCCCAGGACGGCCTGGGCGAGCCGCGCGAAATTGTCATCCCGAACCCGACCTTCTTCTTCACCCCCACCTGGTCCCCCGACTCCGAGCACCTCGCCTTCACCGACACCGACCTCAATCTCTGGCGCGTCGAGGTCGCAACCGGCGATGTCACCCTCGTCGACACCGACCGGTACGCGCACCCGCTGCGCACGATCGACCCCGTGTGGTCCCCCGATTCCCGCTGGCTGGCCTACGCCAAGCGCCTCGATAGCCAGTTCCATGTCGTCATGGTCCACTCGCTCGCCGACGGCACGACCCGCCAGCTCACCGACGGCCTCTCGGACGCGCTCTCCCCCGCCTGGGACGCGGGCGGCAAGTACCTCTACTTCCTCGCCAGCACCGACTACGGGCTGAGCAGCGGCTGGCTCGACATGACCTCCTATGAGCGTCCGGTGCGCCGCGCGCTCTACCTGGCCGTGCTCCAGGCCGACGAGCCCTCGCCGTTCCTTCCGGTCAGCGACGAAGAGGCGGCCGACGACACGGGCGACGAGGAGGAGGGGGGTGAGGGCGGAGATTCGCGCGGCGGCGACGCGGACGACACCGACGGGGACGACATCCGCATCGACTTCGAGGGGATGGGGCAGCGCATCCTCGCGGCCGGCGTCCCGGCGCGCAACTACTCGGGTCTCACAGCGGGGCCCCAAGGTGTCGTCTTCTTCACGGGCCCGGGCGCGGGCGGTGCGGGGCCCATGGCCGCCCTGACGGGTCCCGGCGCGGGCACGCTCTACCGCTATTCCCTGGACGACGACGAGGCCACCCCGTTCCTGACGCCGGTCCAGCAATTCAGCGTCTCGGCGGACGGGCAGAAGCTGCTCTACCGCAGCGGTCCGTCGTGGGGCGTGGTCGGCACCTCCGGCAGCCCGAGCGTCGGCGACGGCACGATCGACACCGCGGTGCGCATGCGTGTCGACCCGCGCGAGGAGTGGCGGCAGCTCTTCCGCGAGGCGTGGCGCTACCAGCGCGACTTCCTCTACGTCGAGAACGTCCACGGTGCCGACTGGCCGGCTGTTCACGACATGTACGAGCCCTGGATCGAGCACGTCGCGCACCGCTCCGACATGAACTACCTCCTCGACGTGCTCGCCGGCGAGGTCGCGATCGGGCACTCGTACGTCTTCGGCGGCGACAACCCCGACGTCGAGACCGTGCCAGTCGGGCTCCTGGGCGCGGATCTGGAGGAGGACGCGGGGCGCTACCGCATTGCCCATATCTACACCGGCGAGAACTGGAACCCGGGCCTGGAGTCGCCGTTGAGCGCGCCCGGGACGGATGTCGCCGAGGGCGACTACATTATCGCGGTCGACGGCGTGGCGCTGGAGGCCCCGACCAACCCGTACAGCCTGTTTGAGGGCACGGTCGGGCGGCAGGTGGCACTGCGTGTCGGCGCGAGGCCGGACGGCGAGGGGTCGAGGGTCGTGCAGGTCGTCCCGGTGGCCAACGAGGGCGCGCTCAGGTCGCGCGAGTGGGTCGAGGACAACCGCCGCAAGGTCGACGAGATGTCCGGCGGCCGGCTCGCCTATGTCTGGCTCCCCAACACTGCGCAGGGCGGCTACACCTACTTCAACCGCTACTATTTCGCGCAACAGGACCGGGAGGGCGCGGTCGTCGACGAACGCTACAACGGCGGGGGTTCGGCGGCCGACTACATCGTCGACCTGATGGCCAGGCCGCTGATGGGCTACTTCAACAACCCGGCCGGCGACCGCACGCCGTTCCGGTTGCCCGGCGCCGGGATCTGGGGCCCGAAGGTCATGATCATCAACGACGCGGCCGGGTCGGGCGGCGATCTTCTTCCGTACATGTTCCGTTTCCGCGGGATCGGCCCGTTGGTGGGGACAAGGACGTGGGGAGGCCTGGTAGGGATCTGGGACGTGCCCCCGCTGATCGATGGCGGGCTGGTGACCGCGCCGCGCGGCGGCTTCTTCGATCTGAACGGCGAGTGGAAGGTCGAGAACGAGGGCGTCGCGCCCGATATCGAGGTGCGGCAGATCCCGGCGGAGATGATCGCGGGGCGCGACCCGCAGCTCGAGGCCGCGGTGGCCGAGGCGATGCGGCTGCTGGAGACGGAAGCGGTGGAGATCCTGGCGGAGCCGGATCCGCCGGTGCGGGCGAGAAGGCCGGGGGGGTTGTAGGATGCGCGCAGTGGCTGGAGTCGTCGTGCTGCTTGCCGTGACGATGTCACAGGGCGCCGGCCAGGTCATTGCCGGGCCCAACGGTCCCGTCGAATTCATCGGGTTGCAGGATTGGGGCGCGCGGGAGCTGTTCGACGCGATTCAGGAGCTCGATCCAGACCGTCCATTCAGCGCGTGTGCCGCTGACATGCGGTTCGCACTCGGGTTTGCCCAGGCGGGCGCGTTTAGCTTCTCGGTCGAAGGATCAGACGACACGTACACGGTGGTGGTGGGTGTGGAAGACAGCGCGCGAGTCCGGTATCGCCCGACAGGGAGCGAAACAATTGCTCTGCCGGAACCCTGGGAGAACCTGAGGGCGGTCGCCAGCGAGGACATGGACATCCTCGCTATGGCCGCACGCGCGCTTCACTGGCACGATGTCACCGTGGATGGCGTCCCCATGAGTCGGCGGGAGCTTGGTGAACTCATGGGTGCCGATCCCGGGACGCTGGATGAGGTTTGGGGTCTCCTCGACCGCGCCGACGGAGAAATGGATCGCCGACTCGCCCACGAGGTGCTCGCCAGCGATTCATCGTGGCTGGCACGATCGGTCGCGACGCTTGTGCTCGGCAATTTCATTGATGACGACACGTCATGGCACGCCCTGGTGGGGTCGCTGATCGATCCCGATGCACGAGTCAGCTCGGTCGCCATGGCAATGGTCGACGGGCTGGGCCTGGGAGAGAAGGACCCTGTCGATTGGTTCAGGGCCCGCGCCCCTCTGTCAGCCATCTTCGGGGGAACGAATCCGTTCGCGTTCCGATACACTCTGGACGTCCTGGTTGCTACGAACGTAGACCCTGAGTTCGCGCGACAGCTGGTACGGGAGCGCCCGGATCTGCTCCTTGCGCACGTCGGGGCCGAGCATGACCGCACCCGAGAGCCTGCCGTGAACTTCCTGAGGGCCGTCAGCGGCGAGGACTTTGGAACGGATGTCGAGGCGTGGAGGGCGTGGGTCACCGGTCAACCGGGCGAGCGCCAGCCGGCCAGCATCACTCCACCTTGGGCCATCCGGTAGTTGTCCACTTACCTGCCTTCCACCCACTGACTCACGACGATCGTTGGCACGTCGAGTTCATCGCGTTCCATATGGACTACGAGACCATGGGGTCCGAAAGCAGTTGGCATCGCCGGTTGGCCGACGGCGAGCGTGCCCAAGTACTCGTGATCCGCGTTGAAGACATCGATCGGCCCATCGTCATCCCACGGATCCTCGCCGCGACGCTGGATCCACAGCCCACCGTCCCAAGTGACCGCTATCCCCCGTACCACCGGGACTTCGTGGTAGAAGCCTCGATTCCGAATCCTCTGGCGGCTCTCCCCGGGGGGTTGCGGCGGCAAGGCCCCAGCCGAAGACGAACGTCCCGCTGACCGTTCATCGAGGAGCTGAAGTCGCGACGCGACCAACTCCTGCCGGATCCGTTCGGACACCGCCTCTGGCGAGGGCGGCCGTGTCAGAACGTTGATGACTGATCCATCAGGACGGGCGAGTTTGATAGCGTACGCGGAGGAGTCGGAGTAGGCGATGGTGCCGTTGGGCAGCACATCCCAGTGAAACCCCGGCTCGAAGTACCGGTCTTCCGTCGTCGCGACCACACTCGACCAGTCTGCTGCGTCGGCCGATGACAGGCTGGCGCCGGGGCGAGGTGCCCTCCATCCGTGCAGGATCGGGCTCGATGTCATCACATCCCCGGACAGGTCCAACATTTCAAGCGCGCGATCATCGACCCCCGCCGGATTCTCGTCCTCCGGTTGTCCCGTGCGGCGATTAGCAAAGTTCGCCATTTGGGCCAGCACGCCACCGACCCCTTGGGCGATGATTCCGTCGCCCAGCGGATCGGCCCGAATCCTCTCTCTGAAACCGAGGGTGGCGGTCAGCGGAGTGGTCTCGTCGGCCAGCCTGACGAAACGCTCAAGTTCGCCTTCGGGGTTGAACACCTGGATTGCGGAATGGCCCATGTCGGGCAACGCTAAGCGGCCATCGCGCCACACCGCGATTACCAAACTCATCTGGAACTCGCCCGGCCCTTCGCCCTCGCGTCCGACAACACGCACAAGTTGACCGTCGGGTCCGATTACAACGACGCGCTGGTTCACAACGTCCAGCACCAGCAGGTTACCGGCTCCATCGAAGCTCATCTCCAGGCGAGGCCCGAAAAAGGCCCACTCTTGCGCGTTCAAACCACCCACGCGGTAAAGCTCGGTCATGTCTGCGGTCAGCGGATGGTCCTGCGCGACGGCTGGGGTTGCGAGCAGGGTGGCTATGATTGGGTAGGTAGCTGTTCTCACGTTAGGCCTTCCGGAACGAACTTCCGCATCGGGTGCGTGGCGATTCCTGCGAACCAAGGTATATTGCGGTCACCGACGCCAGCGAGGCAGAAGTGCGGCTCGTGGCGGAGTGGGGGTGGCGCCGACTACGTTTTGTGCTTTCACCGGCTAACCGCGATACTCAACAACCCCGTGCGAGAGGATTCGCTGAATGGAGACACGCGGTAGGAAGAGTTTACCCATGGTCGCTGCAGTGGCCGTGCTGTTCGCGGTGACAGCGTCGCCGGGCGCCAGCCAGGTCATCGCCGGGCCCGACGGTCCCGTCGAGTTCATCGGGTTGCAGGAATGGGGCGCTCAGGAGCTGTTCGACGCCATTCAGGCGACAGCTCCCGGCCGGCCGTTCCACGCCTGTGCCGTTGTAATGAAGGAGGAACTCGGGTTCGCTGAAGCCGCCGCGATGGCATCCTACGACCTGCTGTCTCGCGACTCGTATACGGTCGTGGTCGGCGTGGAGGACAGCACCCGAGTCCGGCACCGCGCGGCAGGCAGCGAGTCGGCCGCTCTCCCGGAGGCCTGGCGAAACATGCGCACAGTCGTCGGCGATGACGTGCGAGTGCTGCGAGCGGCTGCGGGCACGCTCCATCTGCGCACCGGCTTCTTCAACGGCATCTTCAACCGAGCCGGGCGGCGTGCCGCGCGAATGGGTGCCGATCCCGAGACCGTGGATGAGCTGTGGGACCTCATCGACAGCGCGGACGGCGAGGAAGACCGGCTCCTCGCCCATGAAGTGCTCGCCAGCGACTCATCGTGGTCGGCGCGGTCGATCGCGACCCTCGTGTTGAGCAACTTCATGGATGAAGACACGTCGTGGCACGGTCTGGTGGGTTCGCTGGTCGATGCCAACTATCGAGTCAGCTCGGCGGCCGTGATCATGTTCGACCGATTGGCGGCGCCAGAGATGGACCCCGTCGAATGGACCGGGGCCCGCACGCATTTGTCAGCGCTCCTCGATGGCACGAATCCATGGGTGTTCAGCGAGATCCTGCAACTCCTGGTCGCCACGGACGTCGACCCGGAGTTCGCACGACAACTGGTGCGCGAGAGCCCTGATCTGCTCCTCGCGCACGTTGGGGCGGAGCATGAACGGACACGCGAGCCCGCCGTGAACTTCCTGAGGGCCATCAGTGGCGAGGACTTCGGAACAGACCTCGAGGCGTGGACGGCGTGGATTAACGGTTAGCTGGGCGGGCGTCAGGCGGCCAGCATCGCTCCACCTTGATCTGGTCCTCGTTTTTCCGAGCCTGGGCGAGGTCGTACGCAGCCTGTCGGCGCATCCAGAAGTCGGCGTTGGACCAGCCAGCCTTCTCCAGGCGGATCGCCATTTCCGGCGAAATCGCCGCGTGACCATGGAGAACCCGCGAAAGCGTGTGACGCGCCACGCCGAGGACTTCAGATGCCCTGGTGACAGTCAGGCCCAAGGGCTCCAGGCAGTCCATCAGGATGCTCAGTCCGGGGTGGGGGGGGTCCTTCATCGGCATATTGGCAACTCTCCGTTGTGGTCAGTGGTAGTCGACCATGTCGAATGTACCGCCATGCGGTACACAACGACAACGCCTAACTGCGACAGATGACAGGAGGCGGCACCGCGGGATTCTCCGCGCTCTTGCTACCTGACGACGCTACCGACCCCAATCCGCTCCACATCCAGCGAGTCTACCACGGCGATCAGCGGACGGCCGTCGGGCAGAAACGTCAGCGGCATCGGGAATCCGTCGGGCATTACACCCGCGATCCTGCCTTCTGGATTGAGCAGGAGGACGCGAAAGGCGTTGTTGCGAGTGAGAAGTTGGGCCCACACGTAGCCATCCGGAGCAACCGCCAATTCACCCACCAGCTGGGGCCGCGGATGGAAGCCGTGCTTCTCGAGCGTCTCGTCGAGATCGTCGTCGCACGGCCCCAGGTATCCGCGGGCTGTGAGCAATGCTTTCGCCTCGGCGCACGTCAGCTCTCGTTCCCCGACACCGGCCCAGCGCACGCTTCTGACGAGCCGATGATCGTCCAGCATGTCGATCCGGAACCCGCCCCACGCCGTCAACGCCACGTGGTCTCCCCACTGCGACCAGCGGTTTCGGGGGGCCAGCAGCTGGCGGATCGAGAAGGTGAAGCTGCAGCGTGGATAGTATGCCGTAGAACTGTAGGAAGACTTGCCGCTGATGAGTTCGACCGTGTCGCGGCCCGTCACGGAAAGGAGTCGTTCCACCCAGTCGTCATGGCCAATGTTCGGTCCCGTCGGGTTGATCCGCCTCCGGGCCCAGATGAGGAGCCCGCGCGAAGTCGCTTCCACATGGCGCAGATTGGTGTAGATGACCGCGTAGTTGAACGCGGACTCGGTGCCCGTCTCGTCGCCCATCCGCAACTCCACGATCTGGCCCGCACCGTCGTGAACATAGACGCGGCCATCGTCCAGGACCGACACGGACATCGCCCACTCCAGCTCGCCGGGCCCCTCCCCCTGCCTGCCCATGGATCCGAGGGCCACGCCCGTGGAATCGAAGACGGTGACACGGTACTCGAAGGGTTCCAGGACGAAGATCCGGCCTTGGGCATCGACATCCATTAGGGATGGCTTTGCTAGGTGGAAGGTGGCCGGACCCGATTCCTCTCCGCCAAAGATGCGGATTGTGTCGAGCGTCCACTGCAGTACCCTCGGCGCGCCGACGTTGGTGACGATCGCGACCCCGGCCGAATCGGCTACGGTCGTTTCGACGGTGACCGACGGTCCGCACGAAGCTCCCGCGACAGCAACGATGACCGTGGCCGTGCGGCCCATTCTTCCTGACGCCATGGGGTGACCCTACGGTGTAAGGCACCGTGTGTCAACTAAAATCTTAGGAACAAAAGCAGATTTCCTCGCCTCGAATCGCCCCCACTGGCCCGACGCAGCACCGTGCCGCATTCTGCATGGCAGCACCGTTCGTCAAAAGGGATTCAGAAGGCCGCAGTTATGAAGACCCTGCTCTTCATCGTTTCAGTGGGCACGATCGGTGCCCTTGCGTGGCAACCGGCGCCTGACGCGGAGGCGGGACCGTCCGCGGGCCCGCCGGAGGCCGCTCTCAACCCCCAATCCCCTTCCCCATCGCTGCAGGTCCAGGAGCATGTGCTCGGCAACGGCTTCACGATCCTGCTCGTCGAGGATCACCGGGCGCCGCGGGTGGCCGCCAACCTGTGGTTTCGGGTCGGGTCGATGCTGGAGCCTGAGGGGCTGCACGGCATCGTGCACTTTCTGGAGCACGTGATCCACCAGGGGACGACGACGATCGGCACCCGCGACCTGGACGCCGAGTTGCCAATCCTGCAGCAGATTCACGACACCGAGCAGGCGCTGATCGCGGAGCGGAACCGGGCGCGCAACCGGCTGCGCGAGCGGGACGTCTTCTTCGACGAGCTGGGTTGGCCGACCACGCCAGAGATGGACGCATTGCGGGAACAGCTCTACGAACTGGAGGACCGGAACAACGAGTTCCGCGACTTCTGGACCACCTACAAGTGGTACATGCAGCACGGCGGGTACGTGCGCCACACCGATCCGGTGCCGGCCAGTACCGAGCAGGACTACATGGAGATGAACATGGCGCTCCCGCCGGAGCACATGGAACTATTCTTCCGTTTCGAAGCGGACCGGATGGTCAACGCGGTCCTGCGCGGCTGGGAGGCGCAGCGCTTCACCGTGCTGGAACAGATCCTCGGGGGACTGAGTCGGCCGCAGACGCGCTTCAACGAGGCGATCGACGGCGTCACTGCGCAGTCGCATCCGGTCTATACGCCGGACGGCGGGCACCTGCCCGACTTCGCGAACTTCACTCGCGCCGCGATGTGGCGGATCTATGACGACTACTTCGTGCCCAACAACGCGACCCTGGTGCTGGTCGGCGACATGACCATGGACGAGGTGGTGCCGCTCGCGGAACGGTATTTCGGGGCGCTGGAGAGGGGGCCCGAGCCGCCGGCCGACCTGGATGTCGAGGCCGAGCAGGTGCCGGGCGGATCGGTCCGGCTGGACTGGACGGAGCCGCTGTCGCCGCAGGTGCATGTGCGGTACCGGATTCCGGGGATGGGGCATCCGGATCGGCCGGTGCTGGACCTGATTGCTGCGCTGCTGGGTGGGCCTCATGGCATGGCTAGCCGGGCGGTGGCGGCGAGCGGCGTGTCGGCGGCGGTGTCGGCGGACTTCCGCGTGATCCATACGCACCGCTTCGGGTCGCCGGGTGCGTTCAACCTGGTGGCGAAGGCGGCGGGTGACGGTGACCTCGCGGCGGTCGAGCGGGTGTTGCTGGGCGTCGTGGCCGACCTGCGCGAGGGGCGGATCGATGCGGGTGCGCTGGAGCGGGCGCGGAAGCGGCTGCGGGTCGCGTGGGCGGAGTTCCTCGACAATCCCCAGGAGCTCGCGTTCCTGATCGGGCATCACCACACGATGAACCACTGGAGCGTGCTGCCGGACCTGATCGAGGCACGGGACGCCGCGACGGTCGCCGACTTGCAGCGCGTCGCAGCCAGGTACTTCGTGCCCTCCAACCGGGTCATCGCGACCGCGCGCGCCCAGCCTCCCGAGGGAAGCGGGCCGAGCTGGCTCGACTTCCTGTGGGCGGACCTGCCGGGAGACGGACGATGAGCGCGCGGGGGTGCGTCGGAGGCTCGCGGCGGAGGCCGGTCGTGCGACTTGCAGCGGCATCAATGGGGCTCGTGGTGGGTGGGCTGGTAGTGGGCGCGCTTGGCGGATGCGACAGCGCCGGCGACACCCTTCCCGGCCGCTCCCGGCCGATCTTCGAGCACGGCTGGGCCGACCCGAGCGAACTCGCCTTGGGACCCGCCGCGTTCACACCGCCCAACCCCAACGCAACCTTTATCGAGACGTCGAGCGGCGTGCAGGGGTATGTCGTGCCCGGCGGGCCCGATGATCCGCTGGTGCGTATCACAGTTGCCCTGCCCCTTGGCCGCCTCCATGAGGCCGAAGGCGAGGCGGGTGCGTCGGCGCTTGTGACGCAGCTGCTGACAACCCGAGGCCCGGCTGGCGCCAGCGATCCACTCTCGCTCCGCCTCGCCGAGCTGGGCACGTCGCTGAGCACCGTGGAGACCCTCGACGCCACTCACATCTCCATCCACGTGCTTCCGGAGGACTGGCAGGAGGCGCTGGAGCTTCTCGTTGAACTCGTGCGGAATCCCGACCTGGATGCTGCGGCGATCCGGGCTTACCGCGCGGGTCCCGGCTACAGCATGCCGATGGCCGGGATCGGGGGGGACGGTTTTCGTCCCAAGGTGGAACTCGAGCGGCGGCTGGGCGGGTACCCTCTGGCACCCCCGGACCCTGGGACCGCGGTCTCGCCAGCGGCTGTGCGGGCGCTGGCCGCCAGAAGTCTGGCGGCGGACCGCGTGGTGTTCGGAGTCGGCGGGGCGGTCTCCCGCGACGAGGTCGAGGAAATCCTGGGGTCGGTAACGCGTGGGTGGGCCGCGAGCGGTGGGCCGGCGGTAGAGGCCAGCGTGGTCGAGCCGACAACGGACGCCTCCGCGACTGCGTCGGGCGGTGCCTTCAACCGCTTCCACGGCGTCGATGTCCCGAGCCTGGAAGGGTGGATCGCCATCGGCCGTGCGGTGGGTGCCGTTCCGGATGCCGATAGGGCCGCGCTTGCCGCCCTCCGCTTCATTCTCGCCGAGCGCCTGAACATCGCCGCGCGGGAGATACGCGGCCTGGCCAACCGCGACCACTTCGAGATTCCCGTGACCGGGTCCGGCAGCGGCCTGCTGGTCGTGCGCACCGGCGGACGCCCGGAGGCCGTCGCGCCCCTCGTCCGGTACAGCCTCGATGAGATCGAGCGCATGCACGACCCGGACGAGCCGGTCACCGAGGCCGAGGTCACGCGCGCCAAGGGCTGGCTGGTGGACGCGGTCTGGCGGCGGTCGCTGGAGCTGGCGACCGGCGCAAGCGAGACGTTGGCGGTGGAACACGTGCGGCGCGGCGGCACGGATCACCTGATGGGGTGGCCCGGCGCTGTCGGCGCCGTCACCGCCGAGGACGTCAAGGCGGTCGCGCTGGAGTACCTGGATCCGTCGGCCTTCGTCACCGTCGTGGCGGGGCCGCTGGAGCGGATCAGGGCCGCGCGGCACCCGCGCTGGCCGGCGGCGCTCGACGAGTTGGAGGCGGAGCTCACGGGCCGATAGTCGGACGCCCGCCGAAACCGACAAGTGACCCGAACCCTTGCATTGCTATGACAGTTCTTATATAGTTACTATATCGGCATTGATATAGTCATGGGAGCGACATAGCGAGATGAGCCTCGATCACATCCTCCTCGGCCTGCTCCGCGAGCCCGCCACCGGGTACGACCTCAAGAACGTTTTCGGCGAGACGGTGCAGCACTTCTGGTCTGCCCGGCTCAGCCAGATCTATCCGACCCTCAAGCGTCTCGAGCAGCGACAAATGCTCGACAGCCGGTGGGAGCCGTCCCCGAAGGGACCGGACCGCAAGGTCTACAAGCTGACGGATGCGGGACACGCCGAGCTGCTGCGCTGGCTGCACGACGACCCCGCAGTCGGCACGGAGCGCTTCGCGTACCTGGCCCAGCTGTACTTCATGGACACGATCGGGGACATCCACGAGACCAGGGCCTTCATGACGCAGCTTCGCGACCACTTTTCGCGCTGGCTGGCCCAGCTCCGCGCGATCGAACGGGACATCGTCGCCACCCACGGAGACCCGGAACGCTACGGCGACGCGGGATTCCACCAGTTCGCGGCCCTCCGGATGGGCATCCATTCCATCGAGGCCAAGGTGACCTGGTGTGACGAAACCCTGGCGGCGATCGACCGGCGGCTTGCGACGACCCAGCCGCTCGCCGGGGCCGCAGCGGACGTCGGACCAGGTCGAGAGGAGGGTCCTCCGTCATGAACTTCGGGACCTTGCTCTTCGACATCCTGATCCTGACCCATGTCTTGACCGGCTTCGTCGGCCTGGCTGCGTTCTGGGTCCCGGTGTTCGCGCGCAAGGGCGGCCGGACGCACGTGCGCGCCGGGCGCGTCTTCGTCTATTGCGCCTACGTGGTGACCCTGTCGGCGGTCACCGCGATGGCGGGGCGGATTGTCTCCTACCAGGTCCAGGGGATCCGTCTTGCCGACGACCCCGCCCTGTACGGCATCTCCCTGTTTCTGGGCTATCTCGGCCTGGTCACGTTCGCCACGGTCCGCCAGGCGATACGGGTTCTGGCCACGCGCAGAGCCCCGGAGACGTTGCGGACCCCGGTCCACGAGGCGCTCGCCTGGGCGTCGATCGGCAGCAGCGCCGCCCTCATTGCGTTCGCGCTCGCGGTGTGGTCCGACGTCTCGCCAATCCTGCTGGGATTGAGCCCCATCGGCCTCTTCACCGGCCGCAACATGCTGCGTCTGATGCGGAACCCACGGGCGGAGCACATGGGCTGGTTCTACAGCCACCTGGGATCGATGCTGGGCGGTGGCATCGCCTTCCACACCGCGTTCGCCGTGTTCGGAGTCCAGCGCCTGTGGGCCTATGAACTCGGCGGGCCGCTAACAGTCGTGCCATGGATCCTGCCGACGGTCATCGGCCTGCCGGCGATCGCCATCTGGACCCGGCACTATCGGCGCAAGTTCAGCCGCGGGGCGCCGGCCCGGGCTTGAGGACTGCGGGGTTCCCCGCCCGCACAGGTCCGCTCAGGCCTCTCAGTCGATGCGCCGATGCGTCGTCTCGATGACGGTGCCGTCGGTGCGGGGCGGTGACAGGTAGACGTACGCGTCCCTGTCCAGCCGCGTGATCGGCTCCTCGCCCTCCACCCCGATCCAGTGCGGCTCGATGGACAGGACCCGCGGCCCCACGACGAACATCGAGTCGACGATGCTGTAGGTGCCCCCGCTCGCCCAGAAGACCGGTTCGTTGCGATCGTTCCAGATCTGCGCATAACGGGTCGAGACACGTGCCGCGGGAGCCATGCGCCCCAGCTCGCCGGGAGTGACGACCGGCCGACCCTTCTTCATCCAGACGTATGTCCAGTGGGTGTCCGTGACGTGGAACCAGGCCGTGCGGTGCTGCCACACCTCATCCACCTCCCCGGTCGCCAGATTGCGCGTGGAGGTGATCTGCCAATTGCCCCGCAGATCCGCCGGATCGATGTCTCCCTGACGCGTTACGGCCAGCTCGCCCATCGTGTCGAGACGGCGGTGCGTGTATTCCTGCACCGCCTCGCCGTCGGCGGGCACCGTGTGGTAGGCGTAGGCGGTGTCGTTGACGTAGACGACCTTCTCCAGGCCGCCCATCTGGACCTGGTAGGGCTCGATGGACACCACGTTCGTGTAGCCCATCGTGTCGCCGTCGAGCCACCACTCGCCGCCGCTGCCCCAAAAGCGCCACTCGCCCTCGTCGTCGAGCATCTTGGCCCGGTTCTCGGCGTGCCGGGCCTCGGGCGTGAGTGCCGCGAACTCGGCCGGGGTCGTGCCTTCGCGGCCGGCGTCCATCCAGACGTAGGTCCAGTGCGAGTCCGTGTAGTGGGTCCAGATGGTGCGGTAGTTCGCGATCGAGTCGACTTCGCCGGTCTCCAGGTTCCTGACCGTCATGATCTGCCAGACGCCGTGGAGCTTGGCCTTGTCGATGGCGGCCTCGTCGGGCGCGGGTGTGCAGGCGGTGGCCAGCAAAAGAAGGGCGGTGATGCTATGCCGAGTCATTAAATGCCTCCCTCTTCAAAAGTCCCGAGCCAGCTCCCGCATGCGCCGCTTCGTCACCTCGTCCGGCAGGCGGCCGAACCCTGCCCCGACGTTGTCCGCCATGTGCTCGGGATTGGTCGTCTCGGTGAGCACGCACGTGACGGCGGGGTGCGCGAGGATGTATTTCAGCGAGAACTGCGCCCAGGTCGCACAGTCGAACTCGAACGCCCACTCGGGCAGCGTACGTCCGCTCACGCGCCCGAAGTAGCTGCCATTCATGAAGGGGCGATTGATCAGGACGGCCATCCCCAGGTCCTGCGCGAGGGGCAGCAGCCGATCCTCCGCGCCCGGCTCCATCACCGAGTAGTTGATCTGCACGAAGTCGAGGGGATGCGACCTCATGACCGCCTCGAACGCGTCGTGCTGGCGGTTGTTCGACACCGTGACGCCGATGTAGCGCGCCGCGCCCGACTCCTTCCACCGGAGCACGTTGGGCCAGTGCACGTCCAGGTCGCGCATGCTCTCGACCTGGAGCAGATCCAGCGTCGGACGCCCGACGAGCCGCTGGTTCTGCTTCATCTGCGCAATACCAGCCGCTTCCCCGTCCGTGTTGATCTTCGTGGCGACGAATAGGCGGTCGCTGAACTCGGGCGCGGTCAGGACCTGGCCGAACTCGGCATCGATCTCCGGCGTGCGCGGCGAGGTGTCGACGACCCGGCCGCCGTGTTCGAGGAGCACCCGGATCACGGCCGCGACGGGCTCGGTGCCTTCGGCAGGGATCTCCAGCACGGGTTTCGAGGAGCCGAAGCCCACGATGGGCAGCGTTTCGCCGGTGCCGGGGATGGGACGGGTGGGGAGGGGGACCTGGGGCCGTGGCCCACTCCCCTGCACCGTACGCGGCGTGGCCAGGGCCGCTCCAAGTCCCGCCATGCGCAGGAGGAAGTCGCGACGTGTCGTATCACCCGGGACCGTCATGATACCTTCCTTCGATCAGCCCGCCTCGCCAACCGGAGCGGGCGCCTGCATGGTCAGCCAGCAAGACCGCTGGCGGGGATTGAGAATGTTGTTCAAGAAGCCCGGCGGCAAGTTGTCCGGCAAGGGTATCACGATGGAAACGGCGACATGCTGACCCGGCCCGCCTGCCGGAGTGTCGAGTTTGCCGAAACGTTCAAGGACCCGAGCGTGGTGGCTGCCTATCGGCACAGACCACCGCACCCGCCCGGCACGTTTGATCTCCTCAAGCGACTGATCGTGGACCGTCCGGGTTCGCTGCTTGACGCTGGCACAGGGCTCGGGGACCTCGCCCGCAAACTCGCGCCGGATTGTGAGCGGGTGGACGCGGTCGACTTCTCCGAGGGCATGATCGAGACGGCCCGTTCACTCCCAGGGGGCGATGACCGACGCATACGCTGGCTCTGCGCGTCCATCGAAGAGGCTGACCTGGCCGGGCCCTATGCGCTCATCACAGCGGCAGACAGCCTGAGCTGGTTCGACCTGGATGTCGTCATCCCGAAGTTCGCCGGGCTGCTTACCCGGAACGGTGTCCTCGCCGTAGTCGATCGCAGCGCGCAGGCGGGATTGCGAGAGGACGACATCATCCCCCGCTACTCGCTGAACCGTGACTATGTGGGCTGGGACCCGGTGACGGCGCTCGAGGAAGCGGGCCTCTTCGAGCGTCTCGGCCAGGAGTGCACGGGTCCGGTTCCGTGGACGCCGACGATAGAAGAGTACATCGAGCGACGACACTCGCAGAACGGCTTTTCCAGGGATCGAATGTCGCGTCGACAGGCCGCCGAATTCGACGCCGCGATAAGGGCAAGGATCGCTGAGCAGGTCAAGGAGGGGTCGGTGAGGATGGAGGAGGGACGGTTGCTGGGAGAGCTCGCGGGCTCGGTTGTATGGGGGAGGCCCGTCCCAAGATTGCGCGCGACATCCGAGCGCGGGATCTTGGGACCCACTCGACAGTGACACAGGAGAATCGCCATGAAGTTCCGAGCCAGAACGATCGTCGTCAGCGCAGTCCTCATCCTCAGTGGAGTCGGGCAGTCGAGCGACGGATCCCGGGGTGGCATCGCGTCGCTCGGCCAGGTCGCACCATTGACCGCCCAGTCCCGTTCCCCCGGCCTCGAGACCACCTGGGCCGCCGCCGGCTTCGGAGCCGCGATCGCCATCGGCGATGGCGAGATCTTCGTGGGGCGCACGGGTGGCGGGATCGCCGGTGCGATCTATCCCTCGCCCGGCAGCATCTATGTTTTCGAGCGCAATGACGATGGGTGGGAGTTCGCCTACATCATCACCGACGACGATGTCGAGATCGGCGATGAGTTCGGGGCCGCGCTAGCGGTCGATGGCGATCGGTTGCTGGTGGGATCACCGGGGCGGGCCGAGGGCGTCGGTGGAGCCTACATCTTCGAGCGCGGTAGCGATGGCGCGTGGGCGCAGACGGTCGAGTTGGTGCCTCCAGCCGATGGGGAAACCCGGGGCGCAGGAGCCTCCGTCGCACTGTCCGGCGACGCCGTCTACCTCGGGGCGCCATCGGAGGTGGGCCCCGGCGCGGTTCTGCGGTTTGACGTGGACGGCGGGTTCGCCACGGTTCTCCCCTCCCCCGTGGTCTCCACCATCGACCGTTTTGGCGCGTCCCTTTCCCTGACTGGCGACCTCCTCTTCGTCGGTGCGCCCGGAACCCGCGGCGATCGTGGCGTGGCCTACGCCTTCCACGCCGGTTTTCCGGCCGCTGGCCCTTCGCCCACCGCGATTCTGGCGCTCCCCGACGGCCTCGGCGGCGACGCCTTTGGCACGAGCCTCGCCGCCTCGGGCACTTCCGTGCTCATGGGGGCGCCTGGCGCGGACGAAGGAGCGGGCGCAGCTCTCCTCTTCACCCGCAGCGACGACGGCGAATGGGATGCGACCGTCCGTCTCTCCTTCCCCGAGTCAGGACCGGCAGGGTACGGCTCGGCGGTGGCCCTCGACGGCCGCAGCGCCTGGGTCGGTGCGAGCGGCGTGGGCCAGGGCGCGGGCGGTGCGCAGGTCTTCCGGGTCGCGGAGGCGGGCGGGCCGGGTGCCATTACCCTCGATCCCCAATCCACCATCCCGGCCCCCGGATTCTCCCGCGGCGCTCTCTTTGGCTCGCATGTTGCTCTGCGTGACGACGTGGCCGTGGTTGCCGCCTCGAACGCCGACATGCGGCTGGGCGCGGCTGTCGTGTTCGAGCGCCGGGACGGCGGCTGGGCCGAGAGCTCAACCCTCCGGGAGTCCACTCGAACACTCACAGCAGTGACCGGCGAGGAGACCCCCTGCACCGACGGCGCCACCGGGCCCTTCGACTGCTCGCAGGTCGACCTGGTCGCGTTCGTGCCGCTGGCGTCGCTGGGAGCCGATCCGGGCACGATCCTCAACGACATCTGGGGCTGGACCGACCCCGTGACCGGCACGGACTGGGCGCTGGTCGGGCGCTCGGACGCCACGGCCTTCGTCGACGTCAGCGACCCCGCCAATCCTCGGTACGCCGGCGAGCTGCCGCTGACCGAGGGCGCCACCGAAAACCTCTGGCGCGATATCAAGGTGTACGCGGACCACGCGTTCATCGTCGCGGACGGCGCAGGGGCACACGGCGTGCAGATCTTCGACCTCACGCAGCTTCGGGACGCCGCCGGCCCGCCGGTGACCTTCGCCGAGACCGCGCGCTACGACGGCATAGCCAGCGCCCACAACATCGTCATCAACGAGGAGACGGGGATGGCGTACGCGGTCGGCAGCAGCATGGGCGGCCAGACCTGCGGCGGCGGCCTGCACATGATCGACGTGCGCGCGCCCGCAGAGCCCGTCTTCCTGGGCTGCTTCTCCGACGCCGCCACCGGACGCCAGCGCACCGGCTACTCCCACGACGCCCAGTGCGTCATCTACCGGGGTCCCGACGAGGACTACCAGGGCCGCGAGATCTGCTTCGGCGCCAACGAGACCGCGCTAAGCATCGCCGACGTGACCGACCGCGACAACCCCGTCGCCATCGCCCGCGGCGAGTACCCCAACGTCGCCTACGCGCACCAGGGCTGGCTGACCGAGGACCACCGCCATTTCTTCATGGGAGACGAGGCCGACGAAGCGCAGGGCGGCGTCGACCGCACCCGCACCCTCATCTGGGACGTGGCCGACCTGGACGACCCCCTCCTGCTCAAGGAGCACTTCGCCGAGACCGGAACGATCGACCACAACCAGTACGTGCGGGGCAACCGTCTGTACCAGGCGAATCTGATGAGTGGATTGAGGGTGCTCGACATCAGCGATGTCGAGAACCCGATCGAGATCGGCTTCTTCGACACGGTGCCGGACGATGCGGGACTCCCCGCGTTCGGCGGGGCCTGGAGCAATTACCCGTTCTTCGAGAGCGGCGTGGTGGTGGTGTCGAGCTGGAGCGAGGGGCTGTTCGTGTTGAGGCCGCGGGGGAGGCCGGTAAGTTGAGGGAAACCGCCATGACACGGTCCTTGAAGGGCGACACGCTGGCCAGCACAACCCCCACGGAGGCCGGCCCTTGACCCTCCAGGACATCGTCCAGCGGTCGGACACGGCCGCAGGCCGCCGATTCGACAGGACCGTCCTGCTGCTGATCATCGCGTCCGTCGTGCCGATGTCCCTGTCGACGGTCACCAGCTTCTCACAGATGTGGCTGGCGGTGTTCGCGGTGGCCGAGTACGTCATCATCGTCCTCTTCACGATCGAGTACGTGCTCCGGATCGTGACGGCCGAACGTAAGCGGGCGTACGTCCTCAGCTTCTACGGCCTCATCGACCTGGTGGCGCTGCTGTCGTTCTACGTGACCCTGTTCTGGGGGGGCATGCTGGACCTCCGGGCCTTCCGCGCCCTCCGCCTGCTGCGCGTGTTCCGCACGTTCGAGTTCGCCCGCTACGCCAAGGCGACCGTGCGCATCGGCCGGGCCCTGAAGTATGCGCGCGACGAGGCGGCGGTCTTTCTGTTCGCGACCCTGGTCCTGTTGTACATCGCCGCGATGGGCATATACCACTTCGAATCCGAGGTCCAGCCGGAGAAGTTCGATACCGTCTTCCACAGTCTTTGGTGGGCCGTCGTCACGCTCACGACCGTGGGCTACGGCGACACCTATCCGATCACGGTGGGCGGCAGGATCTGGACGTTCGTGATACTGCTGCTGGGGATGGGCATCGTGGCGGTGCCAGCGGGACTGATCGCAACCGGCCTGTCACGGGCGATCGAAGAAGAGCGCAGGGCGGCGCGCGGGGGCGAGGAGGAGAAAGAGCGTACGCCGGAAGGAGCTTGAGGGGGATGAGGGCGGAGACTTGGGCGGCGGCGGCGACTGTCGCACCAACGGCAGGCCGAACTATGCCGTCGCAAGCTCGTACTCGCGAACCAGCACTTCAGCCGGAAGGTTCCATTCCGCAGTCAACGCCCGGATCATGGCCAGGGAAAGAGGGCGCCTGCGACGAAGAATCTCCGACGCATGCGACTGGGACCCGATCAGCGCTGCAAGGTCCTTTTGCCGCAGTCCGCGAGCCTCCATCACGTGGCTGATCGCCGAGATCGGGTCTGGAGCGTCGATGGCCCAATGCTCGGATTCGTACCTTTCGACCAGGGTCACCAGCACCTCCAGCCTATCGGACTCTACCGTACCCGGGGCGACGCCCATCAGTCGGTCAATTTCGGCCAGCGCCGCGTCGTAGTCGATCTCGTTTCTGATGGGCTTGATTGTCATCTTGGATTCCCCCTACACCTGAGACGCGTCTACCCGATCGTATTCCGCGTGCGTTCCCACGAATCGCACGAAGCCCAAGCTAACCAACCACCCCGGTTTCGTTATGGCCCGGGGCTGCAGACAACCAGGTGAGAAAGGCCGATGTCCAAGAGGCAGACACGTTGGTCGTAACTGCCCAACCACATTAGCCGGAGGCAAGATGACCCACCGCGTTTCTTCGCTCACAGCCGTATCGGCCGTCTTCTTCGGCTGCGCACCCGCGGGTGACTCCTCGCAAACCGCGGTCGTTCGCGACAGCGCCGGCGTCATGGTCGCGGAGAATCCGCCCGGAGCCGCAGGCCACGAATGGGCCCTTGAGCAACCTGCCGTGCTGGAGATCGGCCGAGGCGAAGGCCAGGGCCCCGGCTCGGACCTCTTTGGCGCCATCGCGCACGCCATCCGGCTGTCGAACGGGCACATCGCCGTGGCGGACAGGCACGCACAGGAGGTCCGCGTCTTTGACGATGCCGGGGGTCACGTGCTCACCTTCGGGCGTCCTGGTGAAGGCCCCGGCGAGTTCACGACGCTCTGGTCGATTGCCGAACTGGGCGGCGATACCATCGCGGCAATCGACCCGCTCGGCGGGCGCGTCTCCCTGTTCAGTTCGGCAGGCGTGTTCGGCCGATCGTTCCCGATTCCGCGGCTTCCCGGCGCGTCCGCCCCCAATGTGGTCGGCTGGCTGGCCGACGGCACCCTGCTCATCGAGAGCCTCACCAGGTCGCCGTCCCGGGACATGCGCGCCCAATCGACCCACTTCCTGTACGCGGTCGATCGCAGCGGCGAGATCCTGGAAACGCTCGGCGAGCTTCCGGGCAGCCCTCTGGGCCGAAACGGCCTTCCCCTGGGCTTCGCGTCCCGGGCGGAATTCGCAGCGGGCGGGAACCTGGCCTGGGTGGGACAATCCGGGCGCTTCGAACTGGTGGCACATGACCGGACCGGGGCCGTCCGGCGGATCGTGCGTCTGGACCGGGCGCCCCCGGCCGTGACGCAGCCGGAGATCGACGAGGCCCAGGCCGCGGTCGAGAGGAGCCTCCAGGGCGCGTCGGGTCCCGCGGTGGAGAGGATTCTCGCGACCGAGTACGCGAGCCACCACCCGGTCCACGGCACTATCCTCGCCGACAAGGCCGGCAACCTGTGGGTGGAACGGTACCGCAGCCACCTGCTCGCGGATCCGGGCCCGCAGGAATGGGACATCTTCGACGGCGAGGGCCGGCTCGTGGGCCACCTGGCGACCCCGAGCGATTTCGAGATCACCGACATTGGCGCGGATTTCGTGCTCGGGTTCCATACGGACGAGCTGGGCGTGCAGACGGTGCGGATGTATCGACTGGTCCGCGAGTAGCCGGGTAACCGTGGGACGCCTCGTCCTGGTCGGGCAACCTCAATTAGGTTAGGGGACCCTTATTGTGATTCGTCAATGTAAACTTTGATTTCCATAATGGAAAGCATAGTTGACAATTCGACTCCACCACGAGGCCCCCATGAACAGCTCCTCCCCGCACGCCACCCCCTCCCCCTCCCGCAGGCGCACCGCGCTGGCCACCCCGCTGCTCTGCGCGGCCCTGTCCGCCTGCGCTGACCCGTCGTCCTCCCCCTCCTCCACCACAGGCACACCGGACGATGTGGACTCCGCCATCGCCGCCATGTCCGCCGAGACCTTCGCGGACGCGATCCGGACGCTTTCCAGCGACGAGTTCGAGGGGCGCGCGCCGTCCACACCCGGCGAGGAACTCACGGCCGCCTTCCTGGTCGAGCAGTTCCAGGCGGCAGGGCTCGGACCCGGCAACGGCGACTCCTTCTTCCAGAACGTGCCGCTCGTGGCGCTGACCGAGCAGGGACAGCCCGTGCTCACGGTCCGGACGGCGGGCGGCGAGCTGGAGTACGCGTGGACCGAGGACTTCGTCGCGTGGACCAAGCGGGTCGTCGAGAGCGAGTCGATCGAGGACACCGAGATGGTCTTCGTCGGCTACGGCGTGGTCGCGCCGGAGTACGGTTGGAACGACTACGAGGGCATCGACGCGGCGGGCAAGACCGTGGTCATTCTGGTCAACGATCCCGGCTTCGCGACCCAGGACGAGGCCGTGTTCCGCGGCAATTCGATGACGTACTACGGGCGTTGGACCTACAAGTTCGAGGAGGCGGCGCGGCAGGGGGCGGCGGGCGCCATCATCGTGCATGAGGAAGCGGCGGCGGGGTATCCGTGGGAGGTCGTCACGGGGAGCTGGACGGGCCCGCAGTTCGGTCAGGCCGCGGCGGACGGGAACATGGGGTGCGTCGCGATCGAGGGATGGATGCGCCGGGAGGTGGCGCGGGAGATCTTCGAGGCGACCGGGCACAGCTTCGACGTGCTGTCGCGGCAGGCGGCTCAGCCAGGCTTCCGGGCGGTGGAGTTGGGGGCCACCGCGTCGGTGGCGGTTTCCAACGACATCCACCGCTCCGAGTCGAAGAACGTGCTCGCGCTGCTGCCGGGGGGCGAGCGGCCGGACGAGTACGTGATCTATACCGCCCACTGGGACCACTTCGGACGTAGCACCGACCCCGCCATGGAGGACCCGATCTTCAACGGCGCCTTCGACAACGCCACCGGCACCGCGGGGCTGATCGAACTCGCGCGGGCGTTTGCGGCGCTGCCGGAGCGTCCGGCGCGGTCCGTGCTCTTTCTGGCCGTGACCGCCGAGGAGCAGGGGCTACTGGGTTCGGCCTACTATGCGGCCAATCCCGTGTACGCCACGGCGAGCACGGTGGCGACGATCAACATCGACGGGATGAACGTCGACGGTCCCATGAACGACGTCACTGTCGTGGGGATGGGTGCCTCGGAGCTGGACGACTACCTGGCGGATGCCGCGGCGCAGGTGGGACGCACGCTACGGCCGGATCCGGAGCCCGAGAAGGGCTATTACTACCGCTCGGACCACTTCAGCTTCGCGAAGGTGGGCGTGCCTTCGCTCTACACCGATTCCGGAATCGACCACGTCGAGCACGGCGAGGAGTGGACGCTGGCGCGGCGCGCGGACTACGTCAGCAACCGGTACCACAAGCCGTCCGACGAGTACGACCCGTCGTGGGATCTGACGGGGGCGCTGGACGACCTGGCACTGATGTTTCGCGTGGGTTATCGGATTGCGGATTCGGCCGACTGGCCGAACTGGCGGGAGGGTAACGAGTTCCGGGCGATTCGGGATGCGGATTTGGGCAGGCGATAGAGAAATAACCTGACAAATCGTACACGACTTATTGCATTTGCATGGTTGCAGGTTTTCCAGCGGCGTCCTGAGCGCCCGTCCGCGCCGACGGAAGCTCATTCGCGCGGTGGCACCCGTCCTGCGCCCACATTCGCAAACACCCCATTCGGCGCCCCCGAATTCGCCGTGACGATCTCCGGGAATCCGTCCCCGTTCAGATCTCCGACCGCCACGCCGTAGGTTGCGCAGTCCCCGCACCCGAAACGGAACTCGTGGAACCCTGGGGCCCGGTTCACATACACCGCGTTCCGCGCTCCCACATTCGCCACGACGATGTCGAGCTTCCCGTCGAGATCCAGGTCCGCGAGCCGGACCGCGTAGCTGTGATCGTCTCCGGACCCGAACGGCAGTCTGCGACCAAAACCTCCCGCCCCGTCGCCGAAATACACCGCGTTCGCCTCGCCGATGTTCGCGGCCACGATGTCCGGCCGGCCGTCGCCGTCCACGTCGCCCACCGCCACACCGCGCGTTTCGTCGCTGCCGGTGCCGTACCCGCTCACCCGCTCCAGGCTGCCCGCGTCGTTCCAGTGGATCGTGTTCGCCCCGCCATCCCGGTTGGCGAGCACGAGGTCGAGATCGCCGTCGCCATCGAGGTCCGCGGCGGCCACGTCGATCGTGGAGTCGTCCCCCGCGCCGAACGGCGTCCCGCGCGCGAACGCCCCCGAGCCGTCACCGTGGAAGATGAAGTTCTGGCGTCCGCGGTTCACGACCAGGATGTCGGTGTACCCGTCGCCATCCAGATCGGCCAGGGTCAGGCTTCGCGTCGAACTGGGGGTACCGAAGGTGGCTCCTGCCGCGAACCGGCCCGTCCCGTCGTTCAGAAAGACGAGGTTGCGTGTACGGTCATTGCCCACGGCGACATCGAGGTCTCCGTCGCCATCGAAATCGGCAAGCGGGACGGCGTAGCTGCCGGCCTCTTCCTCGCCCAGCCGACGCGCCAGGGTGAAGCCGGCGCGTCCATCGTTGAGGTACACGCGGTTCTGGCCGGGCCAGTGACGACCGTTGGCGACGACAACATCGAGGGCGCCGTCGCCATTCACGTCGCCCAGACTCACCGAGGCCGTCAGTTCGCTGCCGCCGCCCAGCGACCTGAGTGGCCGGAAGGTCCGTTCCTGCTGCGCGGCCAGCGGGCCCAAGGTGACCGGCAGCGCGTGGAGAACGGCGGTAACGAGGCCCCAACCGCACCGCACAGTCACGCGCTTCCCATCCATACAACCGCCAATCGTCGTCGTTGCACTTGACCCCGGCCACCGGCGGGCGCAGGGTGACTCCATCATGGTTGAATGGCTTGGTATCGGCCACCTGCTGGAGCTATCCGGCACGGAAGCGATCGCGGGCTATCTGACGCCGCTCGCGATCTTCGCCGTGTTCTTCGTCCTGCAGGTCGTGCTGCCCGCACGTCGGGTTCCCGGCTACGTCATCGATCCCCGGACCGGCAAGCCCCGCAACTACCGGCTGAACGGCCTTCTGGTGTTTGCGGTCGCCGTGATCGTGTGGGCATTCGAGCTCACCGGGATGCCGCGCGACTGGTTCTACCGATCCTCGATATACGCGGTCGTCGGAGGAACGGACCTGTGCATCATCCTGGCCCTCGTGGCGGTGTTCACCCAGCCGCGAGGCGAGAGAAGGAACTGGTTCCTCGCACTGTGGCATGGCCGCGCTCAGGAGCTCTCGTTCTTCAACGAGCGCTTCGACGTGAAGATGTACCTGTATGTTGTGGGCGGGACGATGTTGTCGCTCAACGCCCTCTCCGGTGCCGCGTACCACTACCAGCTCTTCGGCGCAGACTCCAATCCGGGCGTTTTCCTGTACGCAGCGTTTTTCACGTTCTACGTGCTGGACTATTTCATCTTCGAGCGCGTCCAACTCTATACCTACGATCTGATCCACGAGAATGTCGGCTTCAAGATGATCTGGGGCGGCCTCGTGGTCTACGGGTGGCTGTTCATCCTGCCGCTGTGGGGCATGGCCGTGCACCCGAATCCCGGATTCACGCCGGCGTGGACGGATGTCTGGCTCATCGGCGCGTCCGCGCTGTTCCTCTTCGGGTGGGGCATCTCGCGCGGCGCCAACCTGCAGAAGTACACGTTCAAGCGATGGCCCGACCGCAAGTTTCTGGGTCTCGTCGAGCCGGAGTACATCGAGGCCGGCGACCGCAAGATCCTCTGCAGCGGCCTGTGGGGTGCCGCCCGCCATTTCAACTACATGGGCGAGGGGTTTCTCGGCCTCTCGATTGCGCTGGTCTTCGGCTACTTCGCGAATCCGTGGGCCTGGACCTACACCGTGTTCGTTGTCACGTTCTTCACCTTCCGTCAACGCTTCGACGAGAGATACTGCGCCGAGAAGTACGGGGCGGAGAAGTGGGCAGAGTATCGGGCGCGGGTGAAGTGGCGGATCATTCCGGGGGTCTATTGAGATGACATCGGTGCCCGCCTGGTCGCGGAGACGGTTCCTGGAGAGCGGATCGGCGGCTGCCGCAGTTACGGCGGTCTGGGGATGCGCGCCGGACGGGCAGGCACCCGTTGACGGATCCGGGCCGTCGCAGAACGAAGGCCGGGCCCGCCCATCGGCTCCAGTCGCCGGCCCCCGCCGCCGGCTTGCGGCGCCCGGCCCGATGCTCCCGCCCGTCCCCGCGATTCTGCTCACCGTGAACGGCCGTCCCGGCGACCCTGACGAGATCTCGGTGCTATGGACGTTCGTCGTGAACGGCGACCCGCCCCAGATCG
>JAPPGH010000059.1 GCA_026914155.1 Candidatus Palauibacter rhopaloidicola
CCCGTGGGGCCCCCAGCCCTATCCGCACCCCGCCGGGGCCGGCAGCGGGTCCGCCGCCGGACTGCTGACCGCGGCCGCGCAACTGCTCGCCCCCGGCGGCGGCCCCGCCCCCGCCCTTCAGGCCCTTCCCGCGGCGGCCGATGACGACGACGGGGACGAAGCCGCGCAGATCCGAAAGCGCCTCCGAGCCCGCCGGAAGCGGCACCTGCGCCGGGCCGCCGCGCTCGAGCGGCAGTTGGCCGCGGCCGGTCCGCCCGACGAGCCCCGCCTCCTCGGCCAGATCCTCCTCGCCCGCAAGGACGAGGTGCCGAGGGGTGCCTCCGCCGTGACGCTGCCGGACTTCGACGGCGCGCCGCGCGAGATCGCGCTCGACGCCGCGCGCGATGCGGTCGCCAACGCGGAGGCCTTCTTCGACGAGGCCCGGCGCCGGGAGCGCGCGCGGGAGCGCCTGCCCGACGCGATCGCGGCGGCCCGGGAGCGCGCGGCCGAGTTCGACGCCCACCTCGAGCGGCTCGCCGAGTCGGGTCCGTCGGACGCCCTGTGGACCGCGGCCGGCGGGAGACCGGTCCGCACCGACGCGGGCGGGAGACGGGCGGAAGGCCCGGAGAGCCGGGTACCCTACACGCAGCTCCGCTCCTCGGGCGGGCTGGAGATCCGGGTCGGGCGCGGCGCCCGCGACAACGACGACCTCACCTTCCGCCACTCCGCGCCGGACGACATCTGGCTGCACGCCTCCCAAGCCGCGGGCGCGCACGTGATTCTGCGCTGGGGGCGAAGGGACGAGAATCCACCGCGGCGCGACCTGCTCGAAGCCGCGACCGTGGCGGCGGTCCACAGCGGGGCGCGCCACAACCGCACGGCCCCGGTCGTCTGGACCCGCCGCAAGTACGTGCGCAAGCCGCGGAAGTCTCCTCCCGGCACGGTGACCCCGGACCGCGTCCAGACGATCTTCGTCGAACCCGATTCGGACCTCGTGAAGGCAATGGTCCGGCGCATGGAGGAAGCATGAACGCGCCGCCCGCCGACGTTCCCGCGGGAACGTCCCGCGGCGAGGACGCGAAGCTCGACCGCGCGCGCGGCTGCCTCATCGGCCTGATCGCCGGCGATTCGCTCGGCAGCCTCGTCGAGTTCCAGTCGCCCGAGGACATCCGCCTCCTCTATCCCGACGGGGTCCGCGACCTCGAGGATGGGGGCACGTTCGACACGCTCGCGGGACAGCCGACGGACGACTCCGAGATGGCCCTCGCGCTCGCCCGCACGCTGGTCGGGCGCGGCGCGTACGACCCGGTGGCGGCGAACCGCGCCTACCGGGAGTGGCTCGACTCGGACCCGTTCGACTGCGGCCTCACGATCCATGATGGCCTACTCGGAAACCCGCGCCACGAGAGCCAGGCCAACGGGGCGCTGATGCGCATCGGTCCGCTGGGCATCTTCGGCTCCCGGCATCGACTCGACATGGTCGCGCGCCTGGCGCGGGAAGACGCGCGCCTCACGCACCCGCACCGCGTCTGCCTCGACGCGAACGCGCTGTTTGCGATGGCGATCGCGCACGCCATCGACCGCGGCCCGACGCCGCGCGAGTTGTACGAGCGGATCGCGGCGTGGGCGAACGAGGAGGAGATCTGCGCGGCGGTGCGGGCGTGTGTCGAGGAGGCCACCGCCGGGCCGCCGGACGACTACATGACGCACATGGGCTGGGTCCTGATCGCGCTCCGCAACGCGTTGTGGCAGCTGCGGCACGCGCCATCGCTCGAGGAGGGCGTGATCGACAGCGTGATGAGGGGCGGCGACACCGACACGAACGCCGCGATCTGCGGGGCGCTCCTGGGCGCGGTCCATGGGCTGGAGGCGATCCCCGCGCGCTGGACAGAAGCGATCCTCCGCTGCCGCCCCGAAGCGGGCCGACCCGGCGTCAGGCGCCCGCGCCCGAAGGTGTACTGGCCGACCGACGCCCTCAACCTCGCCACTCAACTCCTACGCCCGGAACCCCCAGCGAGCTGACGTCCGGCGACAGTCCGCGGGCTCGGGATCCGCACTCCGTCCTCTCGCAGACCGTCGAGATGGAAGGCGATCGCCTCCCGCATCTTCCGGGCAACCTCTCGCCTCGTGTCCCCGGTCGCGACGCAACCGGGCAGGTCCGGGACGTATGCCGAATAGTTGTTTCCGGCTCTCTCGACTATCACCGCGTATTTCATCCCCGGCGTCTCTCCGGCGTAGGGCGACCACGCCCCAAGGTGTATGGGCCGGTCAACGCGTTGGACCTGGCGCAGAGGCTACCGGTGTAGTGTCGACTACTCTGCGTGGGCCTCGTAGTACGCGCGCAGGATGGCGTTGATCCGGGTTTGATAGCCCCTGCCCTGACTCTTCAACCACGTCAGGACATCGCTGTCCAGGCGGACCGTGACCTGCTTCTTGCCAGGCGGAACCACCACACGGGCGGTCTCGAAGAAGGCTGCGTTGACCTCGGGGATATCGGAGTAATCGATATCGTCATCACGCATCCGATCGATTCGCTTCAGATCGCTCTTGATAGGCTCGTTGCTCACGGCTATTGGCCTTTCTCATCGAAATAATCCGTGTGGTCTCGTCACGTGGAGTGTGTGCGATGACCACCATTCGACCGCGCAAGAAACCGAACGTGATGTAGCGTTCCTCTCCGTATTCGAAACGAGTGTCTGCGAAGGTCAAGCACGGACCGCCCAAGACGATGGGAGCATCGTCGAAGCTCAGCCCGTGCTTACGCCGGTTCTCCTCGCTCTTCTCGCGATCCCATTCATACGACCCCACCTCACTCCCCATCCCTCAGGAACGTTCCGCCATTCTGTAGCTACAATTGTAGTTCTATGGCATCGAAAAGGCAAGACTGTCTCCGGCGCCGCCCGGCTTCGGGTCAGCGAGCCTCGAGGAGCGCCCGGATCGCGGCCATTTCCTCGCGGATCGCGTTCAGCTGGCGGTCCTTCGCGTCCTCCCGCGGCCGGATCACCCAGGACACCAGCGTGGCGGTCAGCGTTCCGACGAGCGCCGCGCCGACCGTCATGAGGGCGAGGCCGATGGCGCGTCCTGCCGCGGTGACCGGGAACGGGTCGCCCTGCTGGCCTGTCATGACCGTGAAGAAGGACCACCACAGCGCAGCCGGACCCGAGCCGATCTCGCCCCCCGCCGCCCGCTCGAGGTAAAGGACGGCGATACTCGCGCCCACGACCGTCAGGATCGCAACGGACACGGCGACGAGCGCCGTGGTCTGTGCCCGCCGTCCCATCCAGAACGAGCCGACGACCCTCGCGGCGCGCGCGGCGCGGAGGAACCTCAGAATCCGCAGTACGCGGCCGATTCGGAACGCGCGGAGTTCCGTGATGGCGGGCAGGCTGGAGAGGAGATCGATCCAGCCCCAGGTGAGCATGTATCGCTTGCGGTCCTTGGCCCGAGCGAGGGAAAGGAGGAAGTCCGCGAAGAAGACGACGCAGAAGGCCGTGTCCGCGTAGAAGAGGATGCGCAGGATCTCGGGGTCCAGCGGCAGCGCGAGTTCCAGGACGAGAGCCACGAGCACGAGCACGCAGCAGACCAGCATGAAGATCTGATACGGTGACGCGGTCGGAGGTGGTCGATCTGCTTCTGTCATGCTGCCTCCCGAGAGTGTGTTCGGAGTTGCGGTTGCGGGCTGCCAGAGTGTCCCGATCCGGAGCCTGACTCCGAATCAGGACATGCTAGAGGCCGATGGAGCCTTCGAGACTGGATCGGGGGACGTCGAAGGCGTCGACGAGGGGGATGGCCTGGGGACGGATTTCGGCGCAGAGCGCGGTCACGGTGCGGCGGATGGCCTTGCTCTTGGGCGGATCCAGATAGCCCTGCTCCAGGAACCACGCCGCCTCGCGCTCGATCGTGGCGAGGGCGTAGAGGCAGCGCAGGCGCTCGAGCCACTCGGCGACGCCGGAACTCGGCGTCCGCCCCTCGGCCGCGGTCATCGAGCGCAGGACCT
Organism: Candidatus Palauibacter rhopaloidicola; assembly: GCA_026914155.1. Lineage (GTDB taxonomy): Bacteria > Gemmatimonadota > Gemmatimonadetes > Palauibacterales > Palauibacteraceae > Palauibacter > Palauibacter rhopaloidicola. The sequence continues at coordinate 3,977 of JAPPGH010000059.1, forward strand.
CGCACTCGACGTGGGCCCGGGCGGCCGTGAGCGCGTGATGCTGGCAGTCCGTGAGGGCGTCGAACGCGGTCATCCCGCGCGCGATCCGGTGCCGGACCCGACGGGCGAGCGAAAGCACGAGATCCGAGCGGCGGGCATCGAGAACCGCGTCGTGGAACCCGGGGTCACGCAGGTGGGCTTCGTTCGTCTTCCGTGAGATGATCCAGTTGCGCTCGGCGATCGCGCGCCGCGCGCGGCCGGCGGCGAAGCGCGCGATGCCGAGCGCGCCGAGATCGCCGAACTGCTGGCGGAAGCCCGTGAGGAGATCCTTCGCCACGAGCTGCAGGAGGACGGTGTTGTCGCCCTCGAAGGTCGTGAACACGTCGCTGTCCGCCTTGAGCGCCGCGAAGCGGTTGTGTGCGAGGTAGCCGCGCCCCCCGCACGACTCACGGCAGACCTGGATGGTGTCCGTCGCGTGCCACGAGGCGGAGGCCTTGAGTCCGGCCGCGGTAGCCTCGAGGCGTCGCCGGCGCGCCGCATCCCCAACCTCCGATTCGCCGGAGTCCCCCGGTTCCCCTTCCGCAGTCACCGCGGCCACGTACTCCGCCTGCAGGTCGTGGAGGGCGAAATTGAGCGCGTAGGTCGTGGCGAGGCGCGGGAGCAGCCGCCGCTGGTGGGCGGGATAGTCGAGCAGGATGCGCTCGGCTTCGCCGGGCGCACCGAACTGCCGACGCCGCGCGCCATACCGGACCGCGATCGTGAGGGCGACCTTCGTCGCGCTGAGCGCCGCGCCCGCCACGGCCACGCGGCCGCTGACGAGGGTGCCGAGCATGGTGAAGAAGCGCCGAGCGGGGCTCGCGATCGGACTCCGGTAGGCCCCCTGATCGTCGATCGAGGCGAAGCGGTCGAGCAGGTTCCCGCGCGGCACGCGCACCCGATCGAAGTGGAGGCGTCCGTTGTCCACGCCGTTCAGGCCGAGCTTCTCCCCGCAGTCCTCGATCGTCACGCCGGGCAGCGCCTCCCCGTCTTCACCGCGGATGGGGACGAGGATCGCGTGTACGCCGCGCCCTTCCCCTTCGACCTCGAGTTGCGCGAACACGGTGGCGAGGCGGCCGTCCCGCGCGGCGTTCCCGATGTAGTCCTTGCGCGCTCCCGGAACGGGAGTGTGGACCACGATCTCACGCGTCCCCTCGTCATACACAGCCGTCGTCTGAATGTCCTGGACGTTGGACCCGTGCAACGTCTCGCTCATCGCGAAACACCCCGGGAGCGCCAGCGTGCCCGCGTCCCTCAGGTACTTCTCGTGGTGGCGCCGCGATCCGAGCTGGTGGATGCTGCCGCCGAAGAGCCCGAACTGGACGCCGAACTTCGTGAGCAGGCTGAGGTCGAAGAAGGCGAGCGTCTCGAAGGTGGCGATGAAGGCCGCGGGATCGTCCCCGCCCCCGAACTCCGCGGGGTAGCTGAGGGCCCCGAGTCCCTCGTCGGCGAGCGTGCGGCACCACTCGGTGACCCGCGCGCGGTAGTCGGCCGTCGAGAGGCCGGTCGCCGGCTCGAACCGGCCGTCCGAGAGGAGCGCGCACACACGCTGCCGGGTCTCCGGAGACGGACCGCAAAGGAAGCGCGCCATCGCGACCGGGTCGAACCGGGGCCGGATTTCGGGAAGTGGCGCGATCGGCCGCGCCGGGTCGAACAGCGTCGCCACGGCGTCCGGACCGCCCAGGCCCAGCGCCTCCTCGATGCGGAGGATGGCCGCGCGCTCCTCCCGCGTCGGGTGCGCGCCATCGGCCTCGGCGATCGCGATGCCGAGTTCGGTGAGGGACCGCCTTCGCTCGGGCGAGATGTCCGCCGCCCGCCGCCGCACCTCATCGAGGAGGTGGAGGAGCCGCTCCGCCGAGGGGGGCGCGCCGGGGTCGAGCCATTCCGCGAGGGCTCCCTCGGGAAGCCCCGCCTCGCGCAGGTGCCCGCGCAGCATGGCGAGTTCTTCGGCCGCGAGTTCCCCGTCGGCCCACGCGACGTACAGGAGAGGATGGAAGGCGAGCGACTCCGGCCCGGCCATGGGGTGCTACAGCCCCTCCGCCTCGAACGCGATCTCCTTGTGGGACCCGTCGCAGAACGGCTTGTTACTCGACGCGCCGCAGCGACAGAGCCAGGGCTGCAGGAAGCGGGCGGACCCCTCGTGCCCTTCCCCGCTGATCTCCACGACGCCGTCGAAGTGCAACGGACCGTTCGCGTGCGCCGTGACGACCGCTTCCCCGGCCCCGTCTCCGGACGGCGCCTCCGACCCCGACTCCTGCCCCGGCTCCGACGTCGCGCGGCTCGTGTCGATCGGCCCGGAGGCCCGGAACTCGATGTCGCGGTGCGCCCCATCGCAGAACGGCTTGTTCGCCGACTCCCCGCACCGGCACAGAGCGGCCTTCGGCTTGGCGATACCGTCTTCCGCTCCCGCCGTGCGGACGCGCAGGGGGCTCCGAACGAGCAGCGGGCCGTCGCCGCCGCAGTGAACGATGCATCCGTTTTCCGTCATCCGATCTCCGTTGCAGTTGGGTCCGCCGTCAGGGGACGAGTTCGGTTCGCCTCGGCTTGAGGAGGAAGACGCCTTCGAGCATGCTCGTCACGAGCACGGTCCCGCTCTCGAAGTAGGGGAACGCGGTCCACGCCCCGTTGAAACCGGGAGGATCGGCCCCGTACGGCGTGGTGTCGAAGTGCCCGACCTCCCGCAGGTTCTCGGGGTCGCTGATGTCGATGACGCGGAAGCCGGCCTGGTAGTTGGCCTGGTACATCCGGTCGCCCTTCACGTAGAGGTTGTGGTCCGTCGCGTTGTTGGGTCCGTAGTAGTCCGCGATCACGACGGGGTCGTCGAGATCGGTCACGTCCCACACGATCGTCTTCGTCCGGTCCGTCGTGCCCACGAGTTCGTCGAGTTCGTCGTCCAGGAAGAAGTAGCGCCGGTCGTCGCTCAGCCACCCCTGGTGAATATACGCGACGCCGGGGTACGCGGCGGCGGAGATCGGGCGCGGGTGCGCCTTGTCCGTGACGTCGACGATCCGCAGTGCGGTCTCGTTCGACGCGAAGCACAGTTCCCGGCCCCGGTAGTCCGTGTCGGGCCCGTCGTACACGAGGCACTGCGCGTCGTGCGTCCGCCCCTGGAAGATGAGCCCCTCGGTGTCCGTGTAGCAGCCGGCGAACTCAGGCGCGAGCGGCTGGCGGATATCGATCATCACGAGGCCGCCGCCGCAGGTGTGCCCGTCCCCGCTCGTGGAGACGGTGAAGGCGGTGCCCGCGCCGGTGTCGATGATGAGGTTGTGGGCGCTCCCGATCCCGTCCCAGCGGAGGTCGGGCGCGAATTCCACGGGGGGATTCGCCACGTCACGCAGCCGGGTGAGATCGAAGACGACGAGGCCGTGCGCGCCGGCCCCGTCGCCGGTGAAGAAGAGGTGGTCGGCGTAGACCTTGAGGTCGCGGGCGCCGCTCCGGTTGGCGGGGATGACGCCGAGATACACGGGGTTGACGGCGTCGGTGACGTCGACGATCGCGGCCCCGCCGGACCGGCCGACGAGGCCGTACTCGCGGCCCGTCTCGGGGTCGGTCCAGCCCCACGCGTCGCTCACGCGCTCGCCGGGTTCGGCGCCGATCGAGGCGAGCGGAAGGTACGCCTGGAGGTCGACATCCGCGCAGTCGAAGCCTGCGGCGCGGTCGTCCTCGCAGCGCACCTCCGCCGACGTCACCGCGACGGGCGGAGTCCCGGGCCGCAGCCAGACCGGCCCCGACCAGGCGCCGTCCTCTGCCGCCTCGTAGACGGCCGCGAGCCCCGCGCTTCCCTCGGATGCGGGGCTGCCGACCACGGCGAGGCCGGGGCGGAGGGCCAGGGCGGACCCGAAGCCCGCCACGAGGCCGGTCTCCCCGGGCGCGAAGGCGTGGGCTGCGCGCCATCCTTCGTCCGCGTCCGCGCGGGAGAAGGCGTCGACCCTGCCCCGGCCGTCGTCCGCCCCCGGCGCGCCCACGATCAGTCCGTCTCCGGCGGCCGCGAGGGCGGTCCCGAAGCGCTGACCCGGCCCCGGGTCGCTCGGGAGCAGAATCGCCGTCTCGGACCAGCCGCCCCCCGGCCCGCGGCCGAAGAGCACCACCCGGCCGACCGACCCATCCGCGGAGGGCGCGCCCACCGCGAGTTCGTCGTCTCCGGTGAAGAGGACGCTGGAGCCCAGCCCGGCGCCCCCGCCCAGCGCGGGCGTCGCGAGCGCCGCCTGGCGGCTCCACCCGCCTTCGGCCCCGCGCGCGAACAGGTATACCGTGCCCGAACTTCCCTGCCCCGGCGCCCCGACCGCCGCCAGCCCGCCGCGGACCGCCATCGCCGTCCCGTACCGCGCGTTCGCCCGCAGCTCTCCGGCCTCCAGCGAGCCCGCCGCGCTCCACGTGCCGTCCTCCCCGCGCGCGTAGACCCGCACCTCGGTGCCGGCGCCCTGCCCGCCCGGCGCCGAGACGAGCGCCACATCCCCGTCCGCCGCGACGACACGCGCCGGCGGCTGCAGGATCGCCATCACCCGGCCCATGCTCATCTCCTCGGGGGCCGCAGCGGCTTCGGCCCGAAGGGGCAGGGCGCCCGCCTCCGCCCAGGCGCCGTCCGCCGCGCGCGCGAACCCGTACGCGCCGATCATCACCTGCGGGTCCCCGCTCGCCGCGAGGAAGCCGCCCTCCACCGCCGCCATCGTGCGGCCGAACGACTCCCCGAGCAGCGAGCCCGCCGACCGCACCTCCTGGACCTGCGACCAGCCGGAATCGCCCTTGCTGAACACGAGCACCGAGGCGACCCCCCGGCCGAACTCCGGCTTGAGGACGAGGATCTCGTCCGCCGCCGGCGCCCACACCGCCGCCCCGAACCCATCCTGTCCCGCCACCGGTCCAGTCACCGCCGCAAACATCGCAAGCCAGGCAACGCGCTTTGTCATCCCGCTCCTCCATTCAAGCGATCGGCCGCCGCATGCGCCAATCGGCGAGCCGCACGCTAGTGAGTCGGTTCATGCTCACGCCCTGTTCGGCCGCCTGCACTGCGAGCGCGCGGTGGCTGATCTCCCATCGCGGTGGGCCCGCCCTCAAGGAACCAGTTCGGTTCGTGGGGCGACGGGCGTGGAACGCCGACGCCCGAGTGGGTGTATGGTGCCGAATCGGCTCGGACTCAACCATTCCCCGGGATAGAGCGTTGCGCAATCCGGCGGCCCCGAACGGTGAAACCGTGTCGGCTGACGATGTCTCCAGCAGAGACGTGCCACGCAGATCCTTCGTGCGGGTGCTGGGCGTGATTGCCGGCGGCACGGGAATCGGGGTGAGCGCGTGCAACGTGCCGTTGTTCCGCGATAGCGACACTCCCAACGATCGCGACCACGAAATCCGGGACCAGCCTTACCAGGGAGGGGATATCATCTTCCAGGATGAGGACAGCCGTACCAACGATTCGCGTCACGGCGACGGCGGCTAGATCTTGTGGCCGTAACGGACGGGCCCGATGGTCCTGCCGGGCCGAGGCTGAGGAGCCATCACCAGGCGAACCCGCGGATCGACGAGCGGGATCACGTGGACCCGCTCAGTTGGATCCTTGGTTTTCCACCCTCCGAAGTTCTTTTTCTCGAAGAGATTCTCGGCAGACGCTCGCTGCATTGCCGGGATGGCCGTCGAGACCGTTTCCGCGAACTCCTGTCCTCGGAGGTGTTGGACCGGATCCTCGGAACCTACGGTCTAACCCCGCGACACATTCGCGTCGTTCGTTTCGACCGCCCGGTCGACGGGTCGGAGTACGAACGCGGCGGATTGGCGGATCCTCGGAGGGTCGCGCGCCTCTTCGCGGAGGGTGGCACAGTCATTTTCGATGCGCTCCACGATCGGCACGAACCTCTTCGCCGCCTCTGCGCGGCATTCTCCCGGCAGACTGGAGCCCGGACGCAGGCGAACATCTACCTGACCCCGCCTCACGCGCAGGGCTTCCGGCACCACTGGGACACGCACGACGTGTTCGTGATGCAGATCGAAGGATCGAAGCGATGGCGCCTTTACGAGGGCGGCGAGGACCTGCCGGTGATCGGCCAGCAGTTCGATCCCGAGACGCACGAGGCGGGCCCGGTGGTGGCGGAGTTCATGCTGACGGCCGGCGATGTCCTCTATCTCCCGCGCGGAGTCATGCACGCCGCCGAATCCGGAGAAGAGACGTCGCTCCACATCACGCTGGGACTGATCGCCTACACATGGTCGGAATTCCTGGGGCAATGTCTCGGTGAACTCACGTTGAGGTCGAGTCGCTGGCGCGAGAACCTCCCCTTCGGCATCGGCGCTACGGGCGCCGACTTCGGAGAGATCCGGCAGCAACTGATCGGTCGAATCGCGGCTCTGCCCGATGAACTCGACGTGGAGGCCGTTCTGTCAGCGAGGCTCGACGAGGTCGGGGCCGCCTTTCGGCCGTGCGCGTCGAACTACCTGTCCCAGGCAACCTCCGCCGCCGAGTCGCTATCTCCGACGGACGTCATACGGCCCCGCCCGGACCTCCGAAGCAGGGCGGAGATCCGCGACGGCCAGGTCGTCGTAATTGCGGCCGGGCGAGAGTTGGAGTTCCCGGAGGCCGCCGCCGGGACGGTCAGATCGGTGCTGGAGGGCGGACCACAGACAGCCGGCTCGCTCGACCGTTCGCTCGACTGGCCGGGACGGAAGATCGTGCTCGGGACGATGATCCGAGAGGGGATCCTCGAGGTCATCGGCTGAGAAAGGACCAGGAGGCCGGACATGACATCTCCACGACGCGAGACCACGATAGCACGGCGCGATGTTCGGGTTCGGGATGTGCCCCGTCGCACTTTCGTGGCCGTCTTTGGCCGCGGCGTGCTTATGGGCGGATTGGGCGTCATGTCCGCTGGATGCCTGTTCGGCGACGACCCGGGCGACCAGGACTACCGCCTGCGCAACGACCGGCGCTACTACCACCCGGGTGACGGCGACCCCCTGGTTCTCGGCGGCGACACTCCCTGGTGGGATCCCCGTGGGCCAGACAATGACCACATCATAGCGGGCCTTTCGAGCGACCCTCGCGGAGACAATGATTCCGGGGTGCTGGGACCATAGTCGACGCCGCGGACTCCGTGCCGTACGGGCGTTCGTCGGCGTCATCGGTCAAGCGAGTTGAACTCCGAACGCCTTGAAACGGCGGAAACCCGCCTCATCGGCCGTGGCAAGCTGTGCGCCGACGCCGAGCGCCGACGCCGCAATCATGCAATCGGGCAGCGATCCGCGCCGACGCCCGCACTCGTTGAAGAGACGCGCCGCCACGACGGCGTCCACTCCGGTGAAATCGACGCGGGGGCCAACGATGGCGTCGGCCACTCGCAGTCGGGGCGGCGAGAGCGGGCCGCACAGAAACTCCGCCCACGCCACGGCGCTCATGCCGATCCCCTCGCCCGCCGCGATCCAGCCGCTCAACCGCCGATCTTCCGTCGATCCGGCGACCAGCGCCCGGATGAGAAAGCTGGTATCGAGGTGGATCATTCCTCGACCCCGCGGGGCGGCGTCGTCCAGGCACGGCGTTCGGCCCTGACGTCGCGCACCCACCGGTCGATGTCCACGCCGTCCTCCCGGACGTCGGCCTGCAGTTGGCGCAGGGCCGCCAGCGGTCCGCCCGCGCCGGCTCCATCTTCCGCCGCCGCTGTCCTGACCGCCCGGCGCAACACCTCGGACTTGGAGACGTTCCAGCGCGCCGCCAGCGCTTCCAGCGTTCGCACAGTCTCCACATCGAGCGAGTAGGTGGACTTGATCATGGTGGTGGCCATACCGTTATGGTACGGCCCTACTCTAGGGACATCAAGCGCGTCAAGCCCGCGAGCCGCGCGTTGATGAGCCGGTTCATGCTCACCCCCTCACGCCCCGCGGTGCACGGCGGCGGCGAGGGCGGCGGACAGCTCCGCGAAGGCGGCTTCGCCTTGGCCCAGGGCGGCGATGAGCGCGGAGCCGACGACGACCCCGTCGGCCATGCCCGCGACCGCGGCGGCCTGCTCCGGCGTCGAGATCCCGAACCCCACCGCCACCGGCAGCCGCACCATCTTCCGGAGCGCTCTCACCTGGTCCTCAAGCGAGGCGTCGAGCGCCTTCCGCGCCCCCGTCACGCCGAGGCGGGAGATGTAGTACAGGAACCCCGAGGCGTGGCCCAGGATGGTCTCGAGCCGGGCCCGCGGCGTGGTGGGGGCCGCGAGCGGGATGAGGTCGAGCGGGCCGGCGGCCAGCCGCCGCTCCAGCTCCGGGTGTGAGCCCACGGGCAGGTCGGTGACGAGGAGTCCCGCCGCCCCCGCGGCCTCCGCCCGCGCCAGGAATCGCTCAACGCCCATGCGAAGAATCGGATTCAGGTAGGAGAAGACGACGACCGGCGGCAGATCGCCGGAAACTTCGGCCAGTTGATCCAGCGTGGACTCGACCGTGACTCCCTGCTCCAGAGCGCGCCAGCTCGCGGCCTGGATCGTGGGCCCGTCCGCGAGCGGGTCGCTGAACGGGATCCCGAGTTCGATGATGTCCGCGCCGTCCGCCGCCAGCCGCTCCAGCAGTCGCGGCGTGTCCGCCGGTCCCGGAAACCCGCTCGACAGAAAGGGGATGAACGCGGCCCCTTCCCGACCTTCGAACGTGGCCTCGATCCGCGATCCGACTCGCGTGACGGGGGCCGCGGCGGGCATGGTCCCGCCGGGAACGCTCAAGAGCCGTCGTCCTCCACGTCGTCCCCCGCGTCCTCCTCCGTCGTCACGGCCGGCCGGTGCGTCCCCCACTGCTCGAACCACTTCCTCAGGTAGAGCTGCGTGCGCAGGAAATTCGACGGGCGCGAACTCGTCCCGTGCCACTCCCCCTGGAAGCGCACCATGACCGTCGGCACGCCCTCGTAGTGAAGCGCCTGGTAGAACTCCTCGGTCTGACCCATGGGGGTCCGCAGATCCATCTCCCCCGTCATCAGCATCGTCGGCGTCGTCACGTTCCCGACGTAGAAGATGGACGACCGGTCCATCCACTCCTCCGGGTCCTCCCAGAAGGGCTGCTCGAAGGTGCGCAGATAGCCGATGGCGTCCGACGTCCCCATCGCCGACATCCAGTTCACGATCGGACAGTTCGCCGAGGCGGCCCGGAAGCGGTCCGTGTTCCCGACGATATACGAGGTGAGGATGCCGCCGCCCGAGCACCCGTACACGAACAGGTTGTCCTCGTCCACGTAGCCGCGCCGCAGCATCTCGTCGACCCCGCCCATGAGGTCGGGAAAGTCCGCGCCCGGATAGTCGTGGTTGATCGCGTTGGCGAACTCCGTCCCGTAGCCCGTGCTTCCCCGCGGGTTCGTGTAGAGGACGACATAGTCGTTCGAGGCGTGCTCCTGAAAGGCGAAGTTGAATCCGCCGTTGTACATCGAGTGCGGCCCGCCGTGGATGGCGAGCATCAGCGGATACTCGCGGTTCGGGTCGAAGTCGGGCGGTTTCACGATCCAGCCCTGGACCTGGAAGCCGTCCGTCGACTCGTACCAGACCTCCTCCACTTCTCCCAGCGTGACTCCGTGCAGGACGTCGGCGTTCACCTCCGTGAGACGCGTCACGTCGCCTGGGTTCGACAGGGAGTAGCGGTAGATATCCCCGGGCTCATGGTCGGTCGAGATCGTGCCGACCGCCTCGCCATCGTCCGCGAAGGAGGAGAGGGAGAAGAGATGCGCCCCCTCGGTGAGCTGCGTGACGCCGCCGTCGACGGAGACGAAGTGAAGCTGCCGGTACCCTTCCCGGTTCACGTTGAAGTAGAGGCCGCTGCCGTCGGGCGCCCACTGGAAGCCGCCGGACTGCCGGTCGTAGTCCCCGGAGATGAGCCGCGAGCCGGACCCGTCCCGGTTCATGACGTGGATTCTGCCGTTCCGGTAGGTGTCGCGGTGCTCGTCCCCCACGCTGTACGCGATGAGGCGGCCGTCGGGCGAGGGCACGGGTCCCGCGTCGGGGCCGCGCCGGTCCGTGAGTTGGCGGATCGCGCCGGACGTCACGGAGACCGCGTAGATCTCCGACTCCTGCCAGTGCTCGGGCCGGTCCCAGTCCGGGGCGCGGTAGGAGGAGAAGTAGATCTCGCTCCCGTCGGGGCTCCACGCGATCCCGCCGTGGTTCCAGTCCCCCGTCGTGAGCTGGCGGGCGGAGCCCCCGTCGGCGGGGACGACGAACACGTGCGTCCAGCCGGTGTCGACGTACCCCTGGCGGTCGCGCTTGTAGCCGGCGCGCTCCACGATCTTCGGCCCCGTGGTCCACGTCGCCCCATCCGGCCGCGACGGAAGATCGACCCCGGCGAAGTCCGCGCGGTCGTTCACCCGGCTGGTGAAGGCGATCCACTCTCCGTCGGGCGACCAGAGGGGCGAGGAGGGGCCGTTCTCGAGGCGCGTGACCTGTGTCGTGGCGCCCTCCTCATCCATCCAGCGCACGAAGATCTGGCTCCCGGAGGGCTCGCCCGCCGCCGTGTACAGGATGCGCGTGCCGTCGGGCGACCAGCGCGCCCCGCCGCCCTCGAGGAGCGCCCGCTTCCGGCTGCCGTCCGCGTTCATCATGTAGAGGGACGACTCGCGGCGGTCGTTGACCTTGTCCACCCAGCCGCGGGTGTAGACGATCCTCGACCCGTCGGGCGAGATCCGGGGGTTGGAGACCGACTCCATGTCCATGTAGTGGTCGAGGGACAGCCGGCGGGTCTGGGCCGCCGCGTCCGCGGCGAGCGCTCCGCCGGCGATGGCTGTCAGCAGGACGGCGCTTCCGAACTTCGTCTTCATCCTTCGCTCCTTCGGCTTCGTAGGCGGCCCGTGGTCAGACCTGGAATTATCGGAGATGAGCCGAGCGGCGGCCAGCCGGAAGCCGACGGCAGAGGTCGGTCAGAGCGGACGGTAGACGGTTCCGCGGTGTGCGACGCGTACGACGAGAACGACGAGCGTCGCGTCCTGCACCTCGTACACCACGCGGTAGCCGCCGACGCGGATGCGCCGAAGGCCGCGCAGGCCTCCCTTCAGGGAGCTGCCCGCGTGGGGATGCTCTGCCAATCCATCGATGGCGTCCACGATGCGCACGCGGTCGTGCTTCGGAATCCGGCCGAGCGCCTTGACCGCACTCCCCTTAATCCGAACGGAGTAGGCCACCACGGACCTCATCCCAGTCGAGCACGGGATCGCTGGGATCGCGCAGCCGCTCCACGGAAACGGTCAGGTCGTCGAAGTCTTCCAGATATCGCTCCAGGGCCTGGCGAACGACGTCGGCCCGGCTTCGCCTCAGCGTTGACGCCGCGGCATCCAGGGCTTCGACCATCTCGTGCGGGACGCGCGCGGTGATCTGATCCATGTCCGAAGTTCCCTCCTGAATCACACGTACATCGATTTACTGTCAGTGACTGTCGATGCGATCATCGTAATGTCACCGCCGTATCCCCGGCAAGGAGACGACGCTAGAGGATTGCGGCGCCCAGGGCGGAGGCGACGAGGCCGACTCCGAGTTCGGCGGTCTGGTTGCGGTGGTCGAGGATGGGGTTGAGTTCGACGAGTTCGAGGCTCAGCAGCTTCCCCGAGTGCGCGGCCTTCTCGCACACGAGGTGCCCTTCGCGGTAGGTGAGGCCGCCGCGGACGGGTGTTCCCACGCCGGGGGCGATGCGCGGGTCGAGCGCGTCGACGTCGAACGAGAGGTGGAACCCGGACGTGCCGGCGCCGGCGCGCTCCACGGCCTCGTCCATGCAGGCCCCCACGCCGCGCTCGTCGATCTCGGACATCGTGAACACGCGGACGCCCAGCTCCCGGATGAGCCGCTTCTCGCCCCCATCCAGCGACCGAGCGCCCAGGACGCTCACGTTCTCCGGGGAAACGCTCGCCGCGCCCCGGGTCAGTTGCGGCTCCCCGTGCCCCAGCAGCACGGCGAGTGGCATCCCGTGGATGTTCCCGGTGGGCGTGGTGTCGGGGCGGTTCATGTCGGCGTGGGCGTCCACCCAGATGACGCCGATGGACGCCCCCCGGGACCGGTGGTGGTCGGCGACCGCCGCCACCGATCCGATCGAGAGCGAATGGTCTCCGCCGAGCACGAGCGGCGTGCAGCCCCGGACCAGTCCCTCGCGCACGAGCTTCCGCGTCTCCTCCGCCACGTGGACGATCTCGTCCAGGAAGCGCAACTCGTGCTCGCCCGCGTCCGTGGTCTCCAGCCCGCCGGCCGTCACGGTGCCCAGTTCGACGATGCTGTGGCCGATGGCTTCGATCTCCCGGCTGATCCCGGCGATGCGCAGAGCGGAGGGTCCCATGTCCACGCCCCGGCGTCCGGCGCCGAGGTCGATGGAGACGGAGATGAGCGCGATGTCCCGATGGTGGTTCAAGAATCGTTCCTTTTTTGGTTGGTCGCGGATACCGGCCGACACTACTATATCGCTCGTACGTACATCACCCCGTCCACAGAATATGGGTTCAACTCCCGAACGGAGCCGGCGAATGTTCTCCTGCCACCATCGCCTCCGGGCCATGACCCTCTTGTTGCTCGTGCCGCTGCTCGCACCGCCGCCCGCCGCGGCCCAGGAGGAGGAGAAGAAGGACCCCGACCGGGGCCTCCCCCTCGAACCGGCGCGCTGGGCCCGCTTCACGACGAGCGAGGGGACCTGGATTTCGCTCGACGTGAGCCCGGACGGCGAGACGATCGTGTTCGACCTGCTGGGCGACCTCTACCGCATGCCCATTGCGGGCGGCGAGGCGACGCGGCTCACGAGCGGCCTGCCACACGACATGCAACCGCGCTTCAGCCCGGACGGGTCGCGGATCGTCTTCGTCTCGGACCGGAGCGGCGACGAGAACGTGTGGCTGATCGACGCGGAGGGGGGCGAGCCGACCCAGCTCAGCAAGGGGATCGGGAGCGTCTTCCTTTCGCCGGAGTGGATGCCGGACGGCAAGTACGTCGTCGTCTCGCGCTCGCGGGCGTTCTTCGGGCTGGAGAAGCTCTGGCTCTACCACGTGGACGGCGGCACCGGCCTCGAGATGGTGGGCGGGAGCGGGGCGCAGCGCATGCTCGGCGCGGCGGTCGACGCGGAGGGGCGCTACGTCTGGTACGCGCAGCGCTCCGGCACCTGGCAGTACAACGCGATCTTCCCGCAGTACCAGCTCTGGGTCTACGACCGCCGGACGGGGACCCGGACGCCGATGACGAGCCGCTACGGGTCGGCCTTCCGGCCGGCCCTCTCCCCCGATGGCGAACGCCTCGCGTACGCCAGCCGGGAGGACGCAGACACCGGGATCCGGCTCCGCGAACTGGACTCGGGCGAGGAGCGCTGGCTCGCCTATCCCGTGCAGCGCGACGACCAGGAGTCCACGGCGTCGATGGACGTGCACCCGGGCTACACCTTCACGCCCGACTCCGAGGCGCTCGTCGTCTCCTACGGCGGCGGGATCTGGCGCGTGCCGGTCGACGGGAGCGACCCGACGGAGATCCCGTTCACGGTCAACGCGGAGGTCGCGATCGGTCCGGAAGTCGACTTCGAGTACCCGATCGAGGACACGCCGACCTTCGTCGTGAAGCAGATCCGCAACACGCGGCCGTCGCCCGACGGCGCGCGGGTCGCCTTCACGGCGCTCGACCGGCTCTACGTCGCGGACCTTCCCGACGGGACGCCGCGCCGCCTCACGGAAGACGAGGTGGGAGAGTACCACCCGGTGTGGTCTCCCGATGGGAGTTCGGTGGCCTACGTGACGTGGGACGACGACTCGGGCGAGGGCCAAATCCGCCGCGTGTCCGCGGAGGGCGGCGCGAGCACGGACGTCACGCGGGAGCCCGCCTACTACCAGCAGCCTGCCTGGTCTCCGGATGGCCGGCGCATCGTGGCGATCCGTTCGTCGCGCCGGAACGTGCAGGAGGCGGTCGATCCCTTCATCGGGTTCGGGCTGGACTCCGAGTTCGTGTGGGTCCCGGCCGAGGGCGGGGATCTGACCCGAATCGGCCCCACCGGCGGACGCCGGCAGCCGCACTTCACGTCGGACCCGGACCGCATCTACTACTATGGCCTGGCGCGCGCCGACGCGGTGCCCGGATCGCCCAGCTCGCCCATTCCGACGACCGCGCTCTCCTCCGCCCGCTGGGACGACACGGACCGGCGGCAGCACCTGGCGGTGACGGCCCGGGCGAACCTCGACGCGGGCGGCGTCCCGGCGGCGTACGAGCGGTACGAGCGCTCGCCGCAGTCCGACCTCCCGATGCCGCGGACGCACGACGATGACCAGCCGCGCGAACTCATCCTCCGGCTCGGGGCCGGGTCCGTCGTCATGGCGCCCCAGGGCGACCTGGCGCTGGCCCACGTGGGCGATGATCTGTACGCGGTGACGGTGCCGGACCTCGGCGCCACGCTGCCCCGGATCGACGTCGCCAAGCCGGACTCGGCGGGGGTGCCGGCGTGGAAGCTCAACGACCTCGGGGCCGAGTTTCCGGTGTGGGGCGCGGACGGGCGCACGGTCCACTGGTCGCTGGGCAACGCCCTATTCACGTACGACCTCGACGCGGCCCTCGCGGACACGGCCTACGCGCCCGCCGAACGGCAGATCGAGGTCACGGCCGAGCGCGACATCCCGCGCGGGACCGTGGTCCTCCGCGGCGGACGCGCGATCACCATGAACGGCGACGAGATCCTCGAGAACGCCGACATCGTGATCGCGGACAACCGCATCGCGTCGGTGTCGGCGGGCCCCGGCCAGGTGCCCGAGGGCGCGCAGGTCATCGACATCGGCGGCAAGACCGTCGTCCCCGGCTTCGTGGATACGCACGCCCACATGTGGAACCTCTGGGACTTCCACTGGGCCCGGCCCTGGATCTACCAGGCCAACCTCGCCTACGGGGTGACGACGACCCGCGACCCGCAGACGGCGACGACCGACGTCCTCTCCTACGAGGACATGGTGCGGGCCGGCCGGATGGTGGGGCCGCGCGTCTATCACACGGGCCCCGGCGTGTTCCAGTTCGACTTCATCCGCAGTTACGAGCACGCGCTCGACGTCCTGCGGAAATACAGCCAGTACTACGACACGAAGACGTTCAAGATGTACATGTCCGGCAACCGGCGTCAGCGGCAGTGGCTCATCATGGCGGCGCGCGAACTCGGCCTCATGCCCACGACGGAGGGCGGCCTCGAGTACCGCCTCAACATGACGCACGCCATGGACGGATACCCGGGGATCGAACACTCGATGCCGATCGTGCCGGCGTACAACGACGTCGTCGAACTGTTCGCGACCTCGGGGACGGTAAACTCCCCGACGCTCCTCGTCTCGTACGGGGGGCCGTGGGCGGAGAACTACTTCTACACGCGCTGGGACATCTTCGGCGACGAGAAGCTGATGCACTTCACGCCGAAGCGGGAACTCGACATCAAGGCGCGGCGTCTGGGGCTCTTCACCGGGCCGGGGCCGGGCGGCTGGTTCCACGAGGACGAATACGCCTTCCCCAAGCATGCCGCGTGGCTCGCGGACCTGGTGGAGGGCGGCGGGAACACCGGCGTCGGCAGCCACGGCCAGTTGCAGGGACTCGGCTACCACTGGGAGCTGTGGGCGCTGCAGAGCGGCGGCATGGACGAGCACGACGCGCTGCGCGCCGCCACGCTCATGGGGGCCGAGGCGATCGGCCTCGGCGGCGACCTGGGGTCCATCGAACCCGGCAAGCTGGCGGACCTCGTGATTCTCGACGCGGACCCGCTCGCGAACATCCGGAACACGAACGCGATCGACATGGTGATGATGAACGGTCGACTCTACGACGGCGATACGCTCGACGAACTGTGGCCGAGACAACGGCCGGCTCCGAACGAACCGTGGAGGGATACGGCGCCCGCGGTAAGCGCCGGCGTCCGGGGAGGTGACCGATGAGCCCCCGCGAGAGGCTGGCACGGATCGGGAGGGCCGCGGCGCTGGCCGCGCTGGTCGCTTCGGTGACCGGGGTTCCGGCGGCAGCCCAGGTGGTGTTGGGCCCCGGAGGTCCGGGAAACCGCAATCCGCTCCCCCTGCGCGGCGCCCGCAAGGCCGCGTTCACGGCCACCGAGGGCACGTGGATGTCGCTCGACGTGAGTCCGGACGGGACGACGATCGTGTTCGACCTCCTGGGCGACCTCTACACGATGCCGATCGAGGGCGGAGAGGCGTCGCCCCTCCTCACGGGGATGGCGTACGAGACGCAGCCCCGCTTCAGCCCGGACGGCGAGTCGGTGGCCTTCATCTCGGACCGCAGCGGAGGCGACGCGCTGTGGACCCTGCGCCTCGACCTCACGGACACGACCCGGGTGGCCGGAGGCGGGTCCAGCCTCATGCTGTCGCCCGCATGGAGCCCCGACGGCGTCTATATCGTGGCCAGCCGCTCGACCGGGCTGGGCGGAGTGGCGCAGCTCGCCATGTACCACGCCGAGCGCGGGTCGCCGCTGCCGCTGCCGGGATCCCCCCAGCAGAAGCGGATCGGCGCGGCGTTCAGCCCGGACGGCCGCTACGTCTGGTACGCGGGAGGGTCGGGCGACTGGACGTACAACGCGGTCCTGCCGCTTTACCAGCTCTACCGCTACGACCGCGAGACGGGCACGACGACGACCATGACGAACCGGTACGGGTCCGCGTTCCGGCCGGCGATCTCGCCCGATGGCCGCTGGCTCGTGTACGGCACCCGCTACAACGCGGACACGGGGCTGCGGAAGCGCGACCTCGAGACGGGCGAGGAGAGCTGGCTCGCCTATCCCGTGCAGCGGGACGAGCAGGAGTCGCGGGCGCCGCTCGACCTCCTGCCGGGCTACGCCTTCCTGCCGGACGGCTCGGCGATCGTCATCTCCTACGGAGGCGGCATCTGGAACGTCCCCATGGACGGGAGCGAACCCGCGGAGATCCCGTTCGAGGCGGAGGTCGAACTCGATGTCGGCCCGCGGGTGTCGTTCGAGTACCAGATCGACACCACGGCGATGGTCACGGCGAGCCAGATCCGGAGCCCCGTCGTCGGACCCGATGGCGAACAGGTGGTGTTCACGGCCTTCGATCGCCTCTGGATCCGCGACCTGCCCGACGGCGAGGCGCGCCGCCTCACGGAGGGCGATGCGGGCGAGTTCCACCCGCAGTGGTCGCCGGATGGCCGCTGGGTCGCCTACACGACGTGGGACGACGCCGACGGCGGCCACATCATGAAGGTGGCCGCGGAGGGCGGCGAGCCGATCCGGCTCTCGGCCACGGCGGCCCTCTACTACAACGTGGCCTGGTCGCCCGACGGCGGGCGGATCGTCGCCTCGCGGGGCGCCGCGCGTCAGCTGAAGGAGGCGGCGGGCGCCTTCTTCGGGCCCATCGGCGGCGAGTTCGTGTGGGTGCCGGCGGCCGGGCCGGAGCCGGCGGAGGCCGAGGTCATCTCACCCACGGGACTCCGCGACGTGCCGCACTTCGCGGCGGACGATCCGGACCGGATCTACGCCTACAGCCCGGTCGAGGGGCTGGTGTCTTTCCGCTGGGACGGCACGGACGTGAAGCGCCATCTGATCGTGCGCGGCCGCCAGGGCATCGCCGGCATCGGCGACCCGCACCCCAACGAGTGGGAGTTCCTGCCCCGGCGCGTCTTCCCGTGGCGGCAAGGCCCCGACCCCACGGACCCCGACCCTCCGGCCGAGCCGGGCGGACCGACGCCGGCGGGCCTGATCATGCTCTCTCCCGAAGGGGACCGGGCCTTCGTGCAGTTCGGGCGGGATCTCTACGTGGTGGATGTGGCCGAGATCGGCGAGCAGCCGCCGACGATCATGCTCATAACGCTGAATTCCGCTCCGTTGCCGATCCGCAAGGTTACCGACGTGGGCGGAGAGTTCCCTTCGTGGGCGCCGGACGGCGGCGCCCTCCACTGGGCCCTGGGGAACGTCCTGTTCACCTACGACCTGGACCACGTCGAGGCCGAGGAGGAGGAGGAGGAGGTCACCGCCCGGGCGCGCGCTCTCCTGCGCGTGAGAGCGGCGGCGATCACCGACTCGCTCGCCGAGAAACGGGCGGAGTCGGACAGCCTGGAGAACGCCGACGAGGAGGTGCCGGAGGAGCTGGAGGACGAGATCACGCGGCTCCAGGCGGACTCCGTACAGGTCGTGGCCGACTCGCTGCTGGCCCGCGCCGACTCGATCCGGCAGGCGGCGGAGGAGGTGGCCGCCAAGTCGGCCGCGGTGCGAGCGGGCGACGAGGAGGTCCTCGCCGACACGACGGAGACCTACGAGGCGCACGAGCGACGGATCGAGGCAAAGCTGCCGCGCGATGTCCCGCGGGGCACGGTCGCGCTCACGGGCGGGCGGATCCTCACGATGACGGAGGTTCCCGATGAGGCCCCGAGCGACACCACGGGCGCCCCGGCCGACACGGCGGGCGCGGATCCGCCCGAACCCGCGGCGGCGCCCCCCGACACGGCGGGGGCGGCGGCCGGCGAGGAGGAGGAGGAGGAGCCGAAGGAGCCCGCCATGAAACCGCGCATCATCGAGAACGGCGTGGTGCTCGTGACGGACAACCGCATCGTCGCCGTGGGTCCGGCGGACTCCGTCGAGGTCCCGGACAGCGCCGCGGTGATCGACGTGAGCGGCAAGACGCTCGTCCCCGGGTTTGTGGATACCCACTATCACGCACAGTGGCTCGTGCCGGAGGTTCATCCGGAAGAGGTTTGGCAGTACCTCGCGACACTCTCCTACGGCGTGACGACGACGCGCGACCCGCAGACCGCCACGACCGACATCCTGAGCTACACCGACCGGGTGCGGACCGGCGGCATGACCGGCCCGCGCATCTACTCGACGGGACCCGGCGTGTTCGCGGGCGAGAACATCCGGGATGCGGACCACGCGAAGACCATCCTGCGGCGCTACGCGGAGTACTTCGACACGAAGACGCTCAAGATGTACATGTCGGGCAACCGCCAGCAGCGCCAGTGGATCATCCAGGCGGCGCGCGACCTCGAACTCATGCCCACAACCGAGGGCGGGCTCGACTACAAGATCGACATCACGCACGCGATCGACGGATACCCCGGCATCGAGCACAACCTCCCGATCGCGCCGATCTATTCCGACGTGGTCGAACTGTTCAAGACGTCGGAGACGACGAACAGCCCGACGCTGCTCGTTTCATACGGCGGTCCGTTCGGGGAGAACTACTTCTACACCCACGAGGACGTGCTGGGGGACGAGAAGCTCGCGACGTTCGTCCCCAAGGCAAACATCGACGCCCGGGCGAGGCGGCGCGGGCCGGGCGCCGGGGGGAGCCCCGGAGAAGGCGGCTGGTTCCTCGAGGAGGAGTACGTCTTCGCGCGCCACGGCGAGTTCGTGAAGAAGATGCTCGAAGAGGACGCCCGCATGGCCGTCGGGAGCCACGGACAGATCCAGGGCGTCGGGTATCACTGGGAGCTGTGGGCGATGGCGGCCGGCGGCGCCTCGAACTTCGACATGCTCCGGGCGGCGACGATCCTCGGCGCCGAGGCGATCGGATTCGGGGATCAGCTCGGGAGCATCGAGGAAGGCAAGTTCGCGGACATCGTCGTCCTCAACTCGAACCCGCTCGACGACCTGCGGAATACGGTCGACATCCGCTACGTGATGAAGGACGGACGGCTGTACGACGGGATGACGCTCGACGAGATCCATCCCGAGGCGCGGACGCTCGAGCGGCAGCGACCGGCGGAAGAGAACGCCGCCGGCGCCGCCGCCGGGATCCGCGGGAACTAGCAGGCGTTCAGCGCGTGTAGCAGGGGGTGGCGTTGGCGGCGGCCCACGGATGAACGATCCGGAGGGCGAGCCCGCCGGCGCCGTCGTCCTGCCACTGGACCTGCAACCCCTTGAGCGCTCGCTGGGCCCCGGCCTCCGCGTCGCCGACGGGGGAGACCTCGTACGGACCCGCGATGGTCCCGGTCCGGGCCGAGAACAGGAAGTCGCGGAGCGCGCCGCGGTTGGGTCCGCCCGGCCCGGAGAGCGTCTGGTCGAGTCCTTCGGCCATGAGTTCCACGGCCGCGAAGCCGCCCGCCGCGTGGTAGCCCGGTGTCGTGCCGTGCGCCGCCTGGTAGCGGCTGACGAAGGTGGCGTTGTCCGCGATGAACCCGGACGTCTCGAGGGCCGGGTGCCAGGGCGAGTTGCCGGCGACGCACCGCGCGGCCTGCCCTACGTCCTCGACGAAGTGCTGCTGACCCGGCCCGATGATCAGGCTCATGAGGACCGGCCTGTAGCCCACGACGGGCGCCGCAGTGGCGAAGCCGGCGGCGTCGGCCGTGTAGCCGCCGCCGATGAAGAGGTCCGCGCCGGCGTCCCGTGCCGCGGTGGCGATCGCTTCGTGGTCGGCGGCTCCCACCTCATAGGACTGGTCCAGCACGATCTCCAGTCCGTGGCGGCGGACCGCTTCGCGCACGCCCTCGACCACCGATGCCGGAAACGAACTGTTCTCGTACACGATCGCCGCGGTCCGGGCCCCGCCGAACACGGCCACCTCGACGGAACCCTGCAGGTAGGCCGGTCCCGGTGTCAGCAACTGGACGCTCCATTGCCGCTGCCGCTCGGACCAGATCGAGGGCGCCGCCGCCATCGGCGCGACCATCGGCATGCCCGCGGCCTCGTTCACGGCGAGGACGGTCTCCGTGATCGGGCTGCTGTAGGGTCCCAGCAGGGCATGGACCGTGCCGGAGGCGATGAGTTCCGCGTACAGGCGCGCGCTCGCCTGCGCGTCGCTCCCGTCATCGCGAATCTCCAGCTGCACCGGCCGGCCGCGGATGCCGCCCTTCTCGTTGAGGATCTCAACGGCGAGACGATACCCGCGCACGACTTCGATCCCCTCCACGCCGTGCCGCCCGGTCTCCGAGATGGCCGCCGCCAACGTGATCGGCGTCCCGTCCGAGCCCGGCTCCGGCCCCGTGGGGTCCGCCGGGTCGTCCACGCACCCGGCCGCGGCCAGGGCCAGTGTCAGGAAGCCTGCGGCCAGGCCGATCGTGCGACCGCCGCGATGTGCCCGATGTGTATCGCTCATGAGTCCCATGAATATCGCCTCGAAACTTGAAGACAGTTCTGCTAGCGCAGCTCCACGTCGTCGCCGTCCAGGGTACGGATCCTCGCCACGAGCGCGGGCTCCGGCCCCTCGTCCACTTCGAGCGCCAGGTCCAGCGACTCGAGGGTGGATCGTACCGCGGCGGGGTCCGGGTGTTCGGCCCGGAACGAGATCAGCCGCCCGCCCGGCGGCGTCGCGCGGGCCGGGTGCGGCGTCGTTCCCCAGTCGATGAAGAAAGGTACGAGACCGTCGTGCAGGACGGACGTGAAGGCCGTGATCTCCCAGCTCAGTTCGCTGCCGTCGGGCCGGAGCCGGGAGCCGGGCCGCACCGGCCCCAGCGGCACGCCCCGGCTCGACCCCCGCGCGACGAGCGACTCGAGGTCGGTGCCGCGGGCCGCCCACGTGACGAGCCGGGGCTCGGCGAGTCCCTCGATCCCGAACGGGAGCGGCTCGTCGCGGGGCGGCGCTTCGGGATCCGGACCGAGGATCTCCAGATAGATGTCCCCCCCGAGCGAGAGGAGATGGTTCGCGGTGCCGAGGTTCTCGTGGCGGCCGCCGAACGCGGCTTCGACGCCGAGGCGCTCGGCCACCCACGCCACTCCTTCCTCGAGGTGGGCGGTCCCCAGCAGCAGATGGTCGAGATTCGGCGGAACGGCGGGGGCGCCCGGCGTACCGGGTGCGCCCTGCGGCGGTGTCGGCGGGAGCATGGCCACTTCCGTCAGCCTCCCTCGTCTTCGAGTTCGACGCCGAGCCCGTCGGCGATCCGGTTCACGAATGCATAGTAGGCGGTGACCGCGCAGATATCGTGGATCGCACAATCATCGAAGCCGCGCGCCTTCAATCCGTCGACCGCGGCTCCGTGCTCGCCGCCCGGGTCGAGCGTCAGCCGCGCGGCGTAGTCGAGCATCGCCCGGTCGGCCTCTTCCAGTTCGGCCGCCGCATGGTCCGTTGCGAGGGCGGCGATGAGGCGTTCGTTCTCCTCGCTGGAACCGCCGGCGTTGGCCACCTCGAGCAGGCGACGGAGACCCTCTCCGTGATGGACAATTCAGTAGCGGCAGGCGTTGAGGCCCGACACGACGACCGCGATCATCTCCCGCTGGATCCGGGTCAGCGGCCCCGGTCCGTACATGAGTTCGCGGTAGAGGTCGTAGTGGAGCCGGATGACGCGGCTGTGGACGCCGTGAATGCGGATGATGTTGTCGTCGTCCGCGACGCGGTCCTCCTCGGGGATCCCCGCCGGATCCGGATACTCGATGAAGGCCACGGTCAGCGCCCGCCCGAGCCGGGGTCGCCACCGGGTTCGCCACCCGCCGCCTGGATGCGGGCGACTTCCTCCACGTCCTTGTCGCCCCGGCCGCTGAGGCAGATCACGGCGCGGCGTCCGGCCCAGCGTGCGGCTTCCCGCCGCAGGCCCGCCAGCGCGTGGGCGCTCTCGAGCGCGGGGATCAGCCCCTCCAGCCGGCACAGGTCCCCGAAGGCCGCGAGGGCTTCCTCATCCGTCACCGATTCGTAGCGGACCTGTCCCGTCTCCTTGAGCCACGAGTGCTCCGGGCCGACGCCGGGGTAGTCGAGGCCGGCGGAGACGGAATGGGCGGGAATCACCTGCCCGTCCTCGTCCTGGAGCAGGTAGCTGTAGTTGCCGTGAAGCACCCCGGGCTCGCCCGCCGTGAGCGAGGCGGAGTGCCGGCCGGTTTCGACGCCGTGCCCCGCCGCCTCCACGCCGACGAGGGCGACGCGCGCCTCCGCCGCGACCTCGCGGTTGCGCTCGATGAAGGGGGTGAAGATGCCGATCGCGTTCGAGCCGCCGCCCACGCAGGCGAAGACGGCGTCCGGCTCCACGCCGTGCGCGGCGAGTTGCCGAACCGTCTCGTCGCCGATGACGCGCTGGAAGTCGCGCACGAGCGCGGGATAGGGCGCGGGGCCGACGACCGACCCGATGATGTAGTGCGTCGTGTCCACGTTCGTGACCCAGTCGCGGATCGCTTCGTTCGTCGCGTCCTTGAGCGTCCGGCTCCCGCTCGACACGGGGATGACTTCGGCCCCCAGCATTTCCATGCGCTCGACGTTGAGCGCCTGCCGGCGCATGTCCTCCTCGCCCATGTAGACGGCGCACTCGAAGTCGAGCGCCGCGCAGGCGGTGGCCGTCGCCACGCCGTGCTGGCCCGCGCCGGTCTCCGCGATGATCCGGGCCTTGTTCATGCGCTTCGCGAGCAGCGCCTGGCCGATCGTGTTGTTGATCTTGTGGGCGCCCGTGTGGTTGAGGTCCTCACGCTTCAGCCACAGGTCGAGGCCCAGATCCGCCCCCAGGCGCGGCGCCCGGTAGAGCGGCGTGGGCCGTCCCACGTAGTGCGCGAGGCTCGCCTCGAGGGCCTCCAGGAAGGAGGGATCGTCGCGGGCCTCGGCCCAGGCCGCGGTGAGCTCGTCGAGCGCCGGGATCAGCGTCTCGGGCACGAACTGCCCGCCGAAGTCGCCGAACCAGCCGGGGGCTGGGCTGCTCATTTGGCGGCCGCCAGGAATTCGAGGATCAGGTCGATCGACTTCTCACCCCGGGCCCGCTCGACGCCCGAGGAAACGTCGACGATGTCGGGACGCACCTCGCGGATCGCACGCGCCACGTTGTCCGCGTTCAGCCCACCCGCGAGGGCGAGCCCGCACCCGTCCCGCTCCAGCCCCGCCAGCCACTCGTACGGGAAGGCGGTCCCGGTGCCTCCGGGTCCGCGCGGCGAGAAGCCCTCCAGGAGGATCGCGTCCGCGGCCTCCCGGTACTCGTCCCACCCTTCGACCAGCGCGTCGCTCGACGTGGGCCGGAGACCCTTCCAGACATTCAGCCCTTCGTCACGCAGGCGGTCGCAGAGGTCGGGCGGCTCGGCGCCGGCGAGCTGGGCGACGTGGAACCCCGCGATGTCCCGTTTCACGAGGATCTCCGCCGGGCCCGCGTCCACGAACACGCCCACGGCGCGCGTGCCACCCTCGAGCGCCTCCACGACCCCGGCGGCTTCCCCGGCCGTGACTTCCCTCACCCGGCCGGCGAACACGACGCCCACGTAGTCCGCTCCGGCGCGAGACGTCGCGGCGGCGTGCCGCGGCTCCCGGAGACCGCAGATCTTCACCCTGGCGCGGGTCACGGCGCGCCGTCGCCGTCCATCGAGGCCTCGGCGCCCGCCGCCTGCATCCGGCCGCTCCGGGGCCGCTGCGGGTGGCCGACGAGCGCCTCGACGCCCGCCGCCGGGTCGCCCGCCATCAGCCAGCCGCCGACCAGCACCGCGTCCGCCCCCGCGGCACCCGCTGCCGCCGCGTCCTCCGCGGACCGGATCCCGCTCTCCGCCACGGCCACGACATCGGCCGGAAGCGTCTCGATCAGGCTCAACGAGCACTCGATATCGACCTCGAAGGTCGCGAGATCCCGCGCGTTCACGCCGACGATGCGGGCCCCGGCCTCCAGTGCCCGCATCACCTCCTCCTCGTCGTGCGCCTCCACGAGCGCCGCGAGGCCGAGCTCGCCCGCGATTTCGAGCAGTTCCCGCAACCGGGCATCGCCGAGCGCGCGCACGATGAGCAGGACCGCATCCGCGCCCGCCGCCCGCGCCTCGTACAACTGGACGGGATCCAGCGTGAAGTCCTTGCGGAGGACCGGGACCCCGACGGCGTCCTTCGCGGACCTCAGGTCGTCCAGCGAGCCGCCGAAGTAGCGCTCGTCCGTGAGCACCGAAATCGCGGCCGCCCCCGCGGAGGCGTACACGCTCGCCACGCCCGCCGCCTGGGCGTACGGGTTGATGTCGCCGGCGGAGGGAGAACGGCGTTTGAACTCCGCGACGACGGAGACTTCCCCGGGACGGCGCAGAGCTGCCTCGAAACCGCGCGGGGGCGGGGCTTCACTGGCCTGCCCGCGAATCGCGCTCCGGAACAGCCGGAGCCGCGCGACCTCTTCCCGCTTCGCCGCGAGGATCTCTTCGAGAATCGTGTCGTGTGCCATGGGCGCCAAGCTGCGACCGCCGCTATCCCGCCGCAAAACGTCGGCGGCCGCGCCGGTTCGCGTGGAAGGTTGCGCTTCGGTTCATGTTCGGGTATGTTCGGTAATCCTTCGGCCCGCCGCAAGCGTCCGGGGCGGGCACGGTGCGGAAGCTGCGAGCGGAGCGAAAAACGATGGCGCTTACGAAGCGACAGCGCGAGATGCTGGATTTCCTCGAGGGCTTCATTCGGTTCCGCGGGTATTCCCCGAGCTTCGAGGAGATCGCGGAGGAGTTCGGCTACCGCTCGCTCGCGACGGTGCACGAGCATCTCCAGAACCTGCAGGCGAAGGGGTATATACGAAAGAACTACAATGAAAGTCGGTCGGTCGAACTGGTGGAAGGAAAACTCCAGGTCGCCGCGGTCGAACTGCCGCTGTACGGCAACGTGGCGGCGGGCCAGCCGATAGAAGTGATCCAGGAGCAGGAGACGGTCTCCGTCCCCGAAGACATGATCGCGGGTTCCCTGAGCGAACACTATGTGCTCCGGGTGCGCGGCGACTCGATGATCGACGAACAGATCCGCGACGGCGACTATGTCATCGTCCAATCGCGCGAGACGGCGCACAACGGCGAAATGGTGATCGCCCTCGTCGATGGCGAGAACGCCACCATGAAGAAGATCTACCTGGAGCAGGGCCGGATTCGGCTCCAACCCGCGAACCCGGCGCTCGCGCCGATCTACCTGAACCCATCGCAGGTCACGGTCCAGGGCGTCGTGATCGGAGTGATCCGGCGCTACTGAAGACGGAGAAGAAGCCTCACCGCAGTTGACGGAGGACCGCTCTCGACTCCCCGAGAGTACCCGTCCCGACGGCCACCCACCTCCCACAAAAAACCGTCGGGGCGGAGGTTCCCGTCTCCGGAATCAACAAGCCTATTTGGTCCAGATCACGACGGCGCCGCAACGGGCGTCATAGCCGGAGAATTCCGCCGGGAGCGCGGCCGCTCCCGTGTACACCTCGAGGCCCGCGATCTCCCCCGGGAGGACGTAATCGTTGATCGTCTCATTCTCGTTCGTCATGCGGCTCATTCGCAGGATCGCAAGGGGCACCTCCTCGGCGGCCCACCGCTCGTCGCTTCCTTGAATTACCAGGTTGCCATCGACGAAGATGTTCAGTTTGCAACCCTGGTTGGTGAAGCCCGCCGAGGCTCTCGTGCCGTACAAGTGGCAGCCGTGGGCCTGGACCCCGCAGTTGCCCAGCCGTACGCCGGGCACGTCCGCGATCATGTGCGAAATGCGAAGCGGGTTGCGGCGTTCGATGTCCTCGACGGTAAAGAACTCGCCGCCACCCGTGAGTTCCCCCCAGTCCCTGCGTTCGTAGAACCCCGAAACCTCCAGACGCCGGGACCTCGTCGCCACTGCGACGAGCGGGGCCAGGACCACCGGGTCCGGAGACAGGCCGATCATGGCCTCGGTCGTGACGCCCCGCGCGACCGCCACCCGATGGACCAGAGGCGCGTAGCCGAGATGCCGCACCGAAAGCTCGTGTTCACCCACCGGCAGCCCGCTGAGCACGAAATATCCGCGGCGGTTGCTCTGAGCCGCCTCCGCCCGACCCGGGACGGACACCGCGGCCGCAGCCACAGGCCGGTCGTTCCGCGCATCCCGAACCTGCCCGATGACCCGCCCCGTGGCCATGGTCCCGAACAGCAGGCGGAGTTGGACGGCAACTGCCGCTCCGGGTTCCACGGTCACGGCCATCTCCTCGCTCGACGCGTCGCCGAACTCGGCCCACACGACGGCCTGTCGCGTGTTCGGCGGAACGCAGAGTACGAGCCGTCCGTCGGGGCCCACCGGCTCCCGCACCGGTCGCCGTTCCGCATCCGTCCAGCGCAGCGCCAGCGTCGCGCCCGGGATCGGAACCAGCCCCGAATCGTCGAGCACCTCAACCGCGAGCGACCCTCGGCCGGCGCAACCATCCTCCTGCAACGCGGCGAGGGATTCAACACCCCCTACAACCAGGATCGCCGGGAGCCACACAGCCAACGATGCCGCCCGCGCGATCTGGCCAAAGTCGTTGCACATCCGGCCCTCCGTTTCCGACGCAGACCTGTGAACCCGCATTCAAGTCAACTACGCGGAACCGACCGCCATCCCACAATCGCCGGTAGGCCCAACACGTTCACGGAACCCGCCGCTACAACACGTCCTGGCCCAGAAGCGGCCTTACGTACTCCTCGACGAATGCCGAAAGCAGCCGGTCGGGAGTAATGCGCTCAAGATCCGCGAGCGAGCGCCCCGGCCACGTGTGCGCTTTCCGGTTCAGCGTACGGCGGGGAAACCCGAGACGGCCGCCCGCATTCGTCCAACTGGACCCCGACAGACGAAGCTGATGGGCCCTGAGGATAACGAGCGCACTCAGGAACCGGCAGAGCGTTGCCCCGCCGTCGACGCGGGCCGTGAACTCGTGGGAGAGCGTGACCGGAGAACTGCCCATGGCGGCGGCCAGCGCTCCGACGCTCGGAACCGGGTCGCTCCCCGCTCGCCGCAAGCCGTGGACCAGGGCGCGGCGAAGAGCCGGAGGCAGTGCGGAGCGGCGGACCCTTTCGGCCAACTGCTCCAACGCCGTGGTCTCGCAGGCGGCCTCGATGCGGGAGCGAAGCCGAGCGGCGGGGTCATCGAACCAGACCAGGGCGGAGCAGCGCGTGGAGGCCAGCAGCTTCGCGGCCTTTGCGTCACGGTCCGTGACGAGAATGACGGGCACCCACGGGAGCTCCCGCTCGAGTCGAGTGAGGAGGCCGATCCTCTCGTGCAGAAAACGTGTGTGGCAACCGACGACGACGCAGTCGAGGCGGCCGTGGTCGCGGTCGAGACGGCTGTGGTCGCAGCCGAGGTCCGTCGCGAGTTCCTCGGCGTTCTCCACGACCTGAACGTCGCCGTGGACCGCCCGCCTTATCCTGTCCGCGTCACGAGGCGTATCCGCGAAGACCTGGATCATTCTTGGGCGCCTCCTCCCCGTGCCGTTCCCACTTCATGCCGCCGACTACCCGCTGGACCCGTTCGGAGTTCCGCTGCCCGCGGTGGATCGCCAAGCTGCGGCAAGGCCCGGCAAAGGCTGGAAGCGAGAGCCGCCGCCCCGCCGGTTTGAAGGTGGGAGGTGGGTGGCCGTCGAGACGGCGACTCTCGCTGCCTTCAAAGATGGGGACCGTCCAGCGGCCGGGAAGGGACAAAATCCGCCAATGTGGGACGATATTTGCCAAAAGCGGACGAAATCAGCCTGTGACCTCGCCCGGTCCCTACCAACGGTGGCGCTGCCGGACGCTGTGTCCGCCCGGGCGCTGGCACCATCGAAGCACCGCAACAGACGCGGCGACCGCGATGACTCCGACCCAGATTGTTTTGGCCGCGTTCCTCATTGTCCCCCTCCATTCGGCGCTGGCTCGCAGGGTCAAGCTCGGAGATCGCCAGACAACCCGGAAGGGACAAAATCGATGAATAGGGGACGATATTTGCCGAGAGGGGACGAAATCATCCTGCGACCGACTCCGCAGTCTCGCTCACCCGCTTCGCGGGCCACGAAACGGCACGATTATGCTGTCGGTCGAAATGCCTGCAGGGATCGAACGTGCGCGTTGGCCGCGCCCGAGTCGATGGATTGTTCGGCGGCGGCGACGCCGGCGGCGATGGTGTCCACGGCGCCTGCGGCCCAGAAGGCGGCGGCGGCGTTGAGCACGACGGCCGCGCGGCCGGCCCCGGCTTCGCGGCCGTCGATCACGCGCCGGACCCGTTCCGCGTTCTCCTCCGGCTCGCCTCCGGCCAGATCGGAGGGGGCGTATTCGGGCCAGCCGAAGTCGGAGGGCGCGACCTCAAACTCGGACAGCGTCCCGTTCTCGATGCGGAAGACCCGGGTCAGGCCGAGGGGGCTCAGTTCGTCCATGCCGGGTTCGCCGTGGACGACGAGCGCGCGTTCGTGGCCGAGTTCGAGCAGGGTGTCGGCGACCAGGCGCTGAAGATCGGGGTGGGCGACGCCGACGACCTGCCGCCGCACGCCGGCCGGGTTCGCGAGCGGGCCGAGGAGGTTCATGATCGTGGTCACGCCGAGCGCGGCGCGGACGGGCCCCACGTGCCGCATGGCCGGGTGGTGGGCCGGGGCGAACATGAACACGAACCCGGTTTCCTCGAACATCCGCTTCTCGTCCTCGGGAGGAAGCTCGATGGGGACGCCGAGGATCTCCAGCACGTCGGCGCTGCCGCACTTGGAGGTGAACGAACGGTTGCCGTGCTTCGCGATGCGGACGCCGCCGGCCGCGGCGACGATGGCGGCCGCGGTCGAGATGTTGAACGTGGTCAGCGTGCCGCCGCCGGTGCCGCAGGTGTCGATGATGCGGTCGTCGTCCAGGGCGAGCGGGATCATGGCCTTCCGCAGCGCGCGGACCCCGCCGGCCACCTCGGCGGCCGTTTCCCCGCGCATCCTGAGCGCGGCGAGGAGCGCGGCCATCTCGGCCTGGGTCGCCTCGCCGCTCATGAAGCGGTCGAACGTGGCTTCGGCGGCGGCGGCCTCCAGGGTCTCTCCGGAGAGGACGCGCCGGATCGTGTTCGTCACCTCGATTCCTCCTGTTTTCCCCTCATCGGTTTCCCCTCGGCGGTTTCCCCTCGGCGGCGGAAAGTCGCTAATCTTCGCGCATGTCGGATTCCACGGCCCCGCTCGCCCGTTTCCGGGCCACGATCGAGTACGATGGGACCTCCTTCCACGGATCCCAACTACAGCCCGGGGTGCGCACCGTCCAGCGCGCGGTGGAGGAGGCCCTCGGGAAACTCCTCGACCGCCCCGTCCGAATCGACCTCGCCGGCCGCACCGACGCGGGGGTTCACGCGACCGCGCAGGAGATCGCGTTCGGCGCGCCTCCCGCTTGGAGTCCGGAGGAACTGTCGCGGGCGCTCGGGGCGATTCTTCCCGACGATGTCGCGGTTCGGAGGGTGCGGGACGCGGCGCCCGATTTCCATCCGCGCTTCGACGCGGAGGGGCGCCGTTACCGGTATGCGGTCGCCGAAGGTGGCCGGAAGCGGCCCTTCCTGCGCGACCGCGCCTGGATCGCGCGATGGCCGCTCGACCGCGACGCGCTCGTCCGGCTCGCGGAGGCCGTCCCCGGCGAACGGTCGTTCGAGCGCTTCGCCCGCGCCGGGCAGCCCGAGCGGGGGACCCGATGCCGGGTCGCGAGCGCGGCCTGGCACTTCGACCGACCGCCCTTCTTCTTCTTCGAGATCGTCGCCGACCGCTTCCTCCATCACATGGTCCGCTACCTGGTGGGGACGTCCGTGGAGATCGCCGCGGGCCGCCGCCCGTTCGACGACTTCAAGCGACTGCTGGCGGGAGAGGCCGCCTCGAGGCCGGTCTTCCCCGCCCCGCCCGGCGGACTCTACCTGACGGGCGTGCGCTACGGCGGCGAATGGAACTCCGGCCCGGGAGTCCCCTGGCTCCCGGCCGAACCTCCGGCCGAGGGGCATCAAACATGAACCCTCGGGGGTTGTTTGGCGTACAGTTATCGTGTGAGTCGCCACCGCGCGGGTGGCGGCGTGCCTCCCGGGCCGAAGATCGCACGAGGGACATGAGGTGGCGCAGCCCATGAACGAGGGAAATCGGGTCAGGAGAATGCTGCTGGCGGCCGCGCGCGTGTTCGTGGCGGCCACGGTCCTGATCTTCGCCGGCCTCGGCGTGGGCGCGCTCGTCACGACGCTGGGGAACGGGCCTCCGCCGCCGCAGGAGAGCCGGCCCGCGGACAACCCGTTTGCCCGCACCTCGCTGGCCGACCCCGCGAACCGGCCCGCGCCCCAGTCGCTGGCCGAGATCTCGGGGGCCCGGCGGACGCCCACCGTCATCGCCGCGGTCCGCGTGCTCCCCTCGGTCGTGAGCCTGCGGACGGAGCGGACCGTCCAGTCGCAGGACATGTTCACCCGCTTCTTCAACCGCGGCGGCCGTTCCCGGGTCGAGGCGGGTCTGGGCTCCGGGTTCGCGATCGACGACGCGGGCACGATCATCACGAACGCGCACGTCGTGAGCGGCGCGGACCGCATCGAGGTGGTGGACCGCGACGGGCAGCGGTTCGAGGCCGAAGTGGTCGGCTTCGATGAACTCACCGACCTCGCCGTGGTGAGGGTCCCCCCGGGCCGGGTGCCCGCGGCGCCGCTGGGCTCGTCCTCGAACCTTCTCATCGGGGAACCCGCGGTGGCGCTCGGCAACCCGTCCGGCTACGCCCTCCGCAACACCGAGGCGACCGTGACCTCGGGCGTCGTCAGCGGCGTGGGGCGCGACATCCAGGCGGCGGGCGGCCAGGAGGTGCTCTACGCCGACATGATCCAGACCGACGCGTCGATCAACCCGGGCAACTCGGGCGGTCCGCTCGCGAACGCGGACGGCGACGTCATCGGCGTGAACAGTTCGATCTTCTCGCGCTCGGGGGGATCGGAGGGGATGGGCTTCGCGATCCCCATCGACCGGGCGCTCGTCGTCGCCTCCGAACTCCTCCAGTTCGGGCGCGTGCGCCGGCCCTGGGCGGGACTGCAGGTGCTCACCGACCGGCCCGACCCCGAGTCCGTCTTCGGCCGGCCGCTCGTCGTCGAGGTCCTGGATGGGACGCCGGCGGACGATGCCGGACTGCAGGCGGGGGACGAGATCGTGACCCTCAACGGGCGCGTCATCAACCACGATCTCGACTGGCAGGTGGGGCTGGTGGATTCCGGGGTGGGATCGACGGTGGACGTGACCTTCCAGAGGGGGGGACGTGAACTCCAGGCGCGCTTCCGGCTGGACGAGGTGCCCACCGGGCGGGCCGAGCGCATCGAGGTGCTCGCGGGGCTCCGGCTGATCACGGTCACGCCGCAGATCCAGCAGGAACTCAACCTCCGGGTCGAGGCCGGCGCGCTCATCGCGTCGGTCGGCGAGGAGGCGCGCGGGACGAGGCTCCGCGAGGGGGACGTCATCCTCAGCATCAACCGCAACGAGGTGCGCTCCGCCGAGGACGCGGGCGAACTCTTCGATTACTACGCGCGCTCCCGCGACGGCTCGGTGCAACTCTACATCGCGCGCGGGACGGAGATCGGATACCTCCAACCCTTCCGCGTGCGCTGATCATGGGCTAGACTGCGACCTTACGGCGACCGAGGTCGCCCCGGGAGGGCCGCTGGCTGGACTGGACTGCGCCTCTGATGGCGGAACGTCACTACCCACATCCTCTCATCGACCGCTACGCCTCGAGCGAGATGGCGGCGATCTTCTCCCCTCGCATGCAGGCGCTCGTCTGGCGCGACCTGTGGATTGCGCTCGCCGAGGAAGAACGGGCGCTCGGGGTCGAGATTCCCAACGACGCCATCGTCGCGATGCACGCGGCGCGGGAGCAGATCGACCTCGACCGCATCGCCGTCATCGAGCGCGACCTCCGGCACGATGTGATGGCGCACGTGCATCACTTCGGCGAGGTCGCCCCGGAGGCCCGGAAGTACATCCACCTCGGCGCGACGAGCGCCTTCGTAGGCGATAACCACGGCCTCATCCAGCACCGGCAGGGTCTCGACATCGTGCGCGACCGGCTGCTGGGGACGATCGAGGACCTCGCCGCCTTCGCCCGCGCACAGGCCGCGGAGCCGACCCTCGGCTACACGCACCTGCAGCCGGCCCAGCCGACGACGATCGGGAAGCGCGCCTGCCTCTGGCTCCAGGATCTCCTCTTCGACCTCGAGCAGATCGAAGCCGTGCGCGCGGAACTCCGCTTCCGGGGCGCCCGGGGCACGACGGGGACGGAGGCGACGTTCCTCGAACTGTTCGAAGGGGACGGGGGGAAGGTGGACCGGCTCAACGAGCGGCTCGCGGCGCGCTTCGGCTTCGCCGGCACGTACGATGTGATCGGCCAGACGTACCCGCGGAAGGTAGACCACCGGGCGCTCGCGGCGCTCGCCGGCATCGGCGCCTCGACGGCGCGCTTCGGCCACGATATCCGGATCCTGCAGGCGTTCGGCGAGATCGAGGAGCCGTTCGGGAAGCACCAGATCGGCTCGTCGGCGATGCCGTACAAGCGCAACCCCATGCGGAGCGAGCGGATCTGCGCCCTGGCGCGGCACCTCTGCACGCTGGAACTCGACGCTTCGTGGACCGCCTCCGTACAGTGGTTCGAGCGCACGCTCGACGACTCCGCGAACCGCCGCATCTCGCTGCCCGAGGGCTACCTGTCGGCGGACGCCCTCCTCATCCTCGCGCGCAACGTGAGTGCGGGGCTCGTCGTCCACCCGGCCGTCGTGGCGCGTCGGCTGGGCCGGGCCCTCCCCTTCATGGTCACCGAGGAGATCCTCATCGCGGGCGTGCGGCGGGGCGGCGACCGGCAGGACCTGCACGAACGGGTGCGGGGACACGCCCTGGCCGCGCGCGAACGGCTCGACGAGGGGGCGGAGGACAACGACTTCTTCGCGCGCATCGCCGCCGACGGCGCCTTCGGGCTCGGCATGGAGGAACTCCACGCGCTCGCCGACCCGCACCGGCTCGTCGGCCGCTCCGCCCACCAGGTGGAGCGCTTCCTGACCACCCGCATCGACCCGCTGTTCGAGGCCGCGGAGGCGCCGCGGCCCGCCGAGGAGGTCCGCGTATGACGTGCAGGACGCGTAGGACGCGGCGTTCCCGCGGGAACGCGACCGGACCCGACCCGTGACCCCCGAAAGGACACTCGAAAGGACACCATGACACAGACCACGCTCGGCGCGGACGCGCCGGCCGCGCTGCACGACATCGACCTCCCGCTGCCGCTTCTCCGCAAGGGGAAGGTGCGCTCGATGTACGACCTCGACGACCGCATCCTGATGGTCGCCAGCGACCGCATCAGCGCCTTCGACTGCGTGATCCCGAACCCGATCCCCCACAAGGGGGCCGTGCTCACCCAACTCTCGGCGTTCTGGTTCGACCGCACGACGGACATCGTGGGCAACCACCGCGTCGCGAGCGACCCGGCGGCCATCGCCGAGGCGGTGCCGGAACTCGCCGGCTCGGCCGACACGTGGGGACATCGCGCCATGCTCGTCGAGAAGGCGCGGCCCCTGCCCGTCGAGTGCATCGTGCGGGGCTTCATCTCCGGCTCCGCGTGGAAGGAGTACAGCCGCCACGGGACGCTGGCCGGCGAACCCCTCCCGGAGGGGCTGCAAGAGTCGGAGGAGTATCCGGAACCGATCTTCTCGCCTTCGACGAAGGCCGAGCAGGGGCTGCACGACGAGAACATCACCTTCGACCGCATGTGCGACATCGTGGGGGCGGAACTCGCGGGGGAACTGCGCGACATCAGCCTTGCGCTCTACGCCGCGGGCCGCGACACGCTCCGCGAGCGGGGCATCATCCTCGCCGACACGAAATACGAGTTCGGGCGCGGGGCGGACGGGCGCATCATCCTGATCGACGAGGTGATGACGCCGGACTCCTCCCGCTTCTGGCCGGCCGATTCGTACCGGATCGGAGGCGGCCAGCCGTCGCTCGACAAGCAGCCCGTGCGCGACCACCTGCAGGAGATCGTCGGGCGCGGGGAATGGGACAAGACGCCGCCGGCCCCGGCGCTCCCGGAGGAGGTCATCCGCACGACCTCGGAACGCTACCTCGAGGCCTTCCGGCGCATCGCGGGCCACGAACTCTACGAGGCGCCCGCATGAGCCGGGTCTGGTCCGTGGATGTCCGGGTCACGCCGCGGGAGGGGATCCTCGATCCGGCGGGGGAGACGATCCGCCGGGCGCTGGGGAACCTCGGCTACGAGGGCGTCCACTCCGTGCGGGCCGGGCGGCTGATCCGCCTCGAGGTCGAAGCCGACGGGGCGGAGGCGGCCAGGGTCTCCACGGAGAAGATGTGCGAACAACTGATCGCGAACCCGATTATCGAAGACTACGTCGTGCGTGTGCGGGAGGGGTGAACGGATGACGGCGGGGATGAAGGTGGGCATGAAGGTAGGTATCGTGCGGTTCCCGGGCTCGAACTGCGATGCGGACGTGTACCGGGCCGTCACGGAGGGGCTGGGAGAAAGCGCCACCTACCTGTGGCACAAGTCGACGGACCTCGAGGGCGTGGATGTCGTCGTGCTGCCGGGCGGATTCTCGTACGGCGACTACCTGCGGGCGGGGGCGATCGCCCGCTTCAGCCCGATCATGGGCGAAGTGATCGACTTCGCGCGCTCCGGAGGGCTCACGCTGGGGATCTGCAACGGATTCCAGGTGCTGTGCGAGGCGCACCTCCTGCCGGGGGCGCTCGTCCGGAACCGGAACCTTCGCTTCCGCTGCCACGACGTCGGGCTCCGCGTGGAGAACGCCGCGACGCCGTTCACGTCGGCCTATGCCGAAGGCGACCGGCTCCACATCCCGATCGCGCACGGCGAGGGCCAGTTCGTCGCGGAGGCCTCGACGCTCGACGAACTCGAGGCGGAGGACCGGGTCGTGTTCCGCTACGTCGACCGGCGCGGACAGGCGACGGACGCCGCGAACCCCAACGGTTCGGCGCGCAACATCGCCGGGGTCGCGAACGCGGAGGGGAACATCCTTGGGCTCATGCCGCACCCGGAGCGCCACTCGCTCTCCGTCCTCGGCAACACGGACGGGCTCGGCGTGTTCCAGTCGCTGCTCGCGGCCGTGGCCCGCGGGAGGGGACGCCGAAGCGACCCTGCGGCGCCGGAAGCCCCGGAGTTCGCGGCGGGAGCGGTGGCCGGGGCGGGCGCGGGGGTGTCGTCATGACGCGCGCCTCGCTCGAACGCGTGGAGGCCCGGCCGGGCGATCCGGTGATGAGCGCCGCGCTCGTGGCGGAGCACGGGCTGAGCCCGGAGGAGTGGGAGCAGATCCTCGATTTCATGGGGCGGGAACCCACCTTCACGGAACTCGGCGTGTTCAGCGCCATGTGGTCGGAGCACTGCGGCTACAAGAACTCGCGTCCCCTGCTGCGGACGCTGCCCACGGAGAGCGCCGCCGTCGTTCAGGGTCCGGGGGAGAACGCCGGCGTCATCGATGTCGGCGGCGGATGGGGCGTCGCGTTCAAGATCGAGTCCCACAACCATCCCTCGGCGGTCGAACCCTACCAGGGCGCGGCGACGGGGTCGGGCGGGATCCTGCGCGACGTGTTCACGATGGGGGCCCGGCCGATCGCCATCTTCGACAGCCTCCACTTCGGGTCGCTCGACTCGCCGCAGTCGCGCTACCTCTTCGATGGGGTCGTGCGCGGGGTCGGCGACTACGGCAACTGCGTCGGGGTCCCCACGGTGGGAGGCGAGGCGATCTTCGACCCGGCCTACGAACGCAACCCGCTCATCAACGTGATGTGCATCGGCGTCCTCCCGCTCGAGCGTCTCATCCGGGGCGAGGCGGAGGGGGTCGGCAATCCGGTGATGGCGGTCGGCGCCCGCACGGGACGGGACGGGATCCACGGGGCGACCTTCGCGTCCGAGGAACTCGACGAGGAGGCCGTCGACAGCCGGCCGCAGGTGCAGGTGGGCGACCCGTTCACGGAGAAGCTGCTGCTCGAGGCGAGTCTCGAACTCATCGAGCGGGACCTCCTCGTCGGGATCCAGGACATGGGAGCGGCGGGGTTGACCTCGAGCGGGACGGAGATGGCGGCGCGCTCGGGCTCCGGGATCGATATCGACGTGGCGTACCTCCCCGTCCGGGAGGAGGGGATGACGCCGTACGAGATGCTCCTCTCGGAGTCGCAGGAACGGATGCTCCTCGTCGCCAAGCCCGAACACGAGGGGGCGGTGCGCGAGGTGCTGGAGCGCTGGGACCTGCAGGCGGCGACGATCGGACAGGTCACGGACGACGGGATGTTCCGCGTGCGCGAAGACGGCGTCGTGCGCGTCGAGATCCCGGTGAAGCCGCTGGTGGACGATTGTCCGACGTACGTCCGCGAGGGAGTGATGAGCCCGGCCGTGGCCGAAGCCCGGTCCGCGGACCTCGGCGCGTACGCCTCCTTCGAGTCGGACCGGGAGGTGGACGCGGCGCTGCGGACGCTGCTCGACGCCCCCTCGATCGCTTCGCGGCGCTGGATCTACGAGCAGTACGACACCACGGTGCAGACGAACACGCTCGAGGGGCCGGGCTCCGACGCGGCCGTGCTGCGGCTGCCCGCCGAAGGGCGCGCGCTCGCGGCCTCGACGGACGGGAACGGGCGGCACACGTGGCTCGACCCGCGCACGGGAGGCCGGGCGGCGGTCGCCGAGGCGGCGCGGAACGTGGCCTGCTCGGGGGCGCGCCCGCTCGCCGTGACGAACTGCCTGAACTTCGGCAGCCCGCTGCGGCCGGAGGTGTACTTCCAACTCGCGGGGGCCGTCGAGGGGATGGGAGAGGCGTGCCGCGCGCTGCGCACGCCGGTGACGGGCGGCAACGTGTCGCTCTACAACGAGACGGGCGGCCAGCCGGTCTACCCCACGCCGGTCATCGGCATGCTCGGCGTGATCGAGGATCTGGAACGGCGCGTCCCCTCGGCCTTCCAGCGCGAAGGCGACGAGATCTGGGTCGCGGGCGCGACCCGCGACGAGATCGGCGGGTCCGAGTATCTCGCGGCCTGCCACGGCCTCGTCGCCGGCCTGCCCCCGGCCCTGGAGCTGGGGGAGGCGGCGGCGCTGGTCGACTTTCTCGTCGAGGGAGCGGCGGACGGGGCGTTCGCCTCGGCGCACGATGCCTCGGATGGAGGGCTTGCCGTCGCGCTTGCGGAGTGCGCGGTGGGGGCGGCGGGCGGGCTGCTCGGCTGCACGGCCGATCTCGACGCGGCGCCCGCCGGGGCGAACGTGTCGGCCGCGGGGCGCTGGTTCGGCGAGTCGCACTCGCGCGTCGTGCTGACGTGCCGGCCCGGCGAGGGTGAGCGCATCGCCGCGCACGGGCGGCGTCACGGCGTGCCCGTGGCGCGTGTGGGCGTCGTGAACGGCCCGGACAGCCCGTGCCGGCTGACCGGCGCCGGCCACGCGATCGCCCCACCGGCCGCCGAGCTGGCGCGGATCTACGAGGAAGCGATCCCGCGCCGCATGAGCGAGGAGGCGGGAATCACGTCATGAAGAAACTCCCGACCAACGGCGCCCCCGGCGCGGGGCGCGGGGCGTTCGGGCCGGACAAGCCCCGGGAGGAGTGCGGCATCGTCGCGGTCAGCGGCTCGGGCGCGGCCGCCGAACTCGCGTTTCTCGCCATGTACGCGCTCCAGCACCGCGGGCAGGAGTCCGCCGGGATCGTCACGGTCGACGAGTCCGGCATGTCGAGGGTCCACAAGGGCATGGGCCTCGTGGCGGACATCTTCGACGACGATGTGCTCGGCGCCCTCGAGGGGTCGCTCTCCGTCGGGCACGTCCGCTATTCGACGGCGGGAGGATCCAGTCTGCGCAACGCGCAGCCGCTCCTCGTGCAGTACGAGGACAAGCCGCTCGCGCTCGCGCACAACGGCAACCTCACGAACGCGAACCAGCTCAAGCGCTCGCTCGCCCGCGACGGCTCGATCTTCCAGACGGATGCGGACTCGGAGGTCATCGTCCACCTCATCGCCCGCTCCCGGCACCGCGACCTGGATGGCAAGATCGACGACGCCCTCTCGCAGCTCGTCGGCGCCTTCTCCCTCCTCCTCTGCATCGGCGACACCGTGTACGCGACGCGCGATGCCCGCGGCTTCCGGCCCATGGTCATGGGCAGGCTGGGCGAAGCCGTCGTCTTCGCATCCGAAACGTGCGCCCTCGACATCATCGGGGCCGCCTACGTGCGCGACGTGGAGCCGGGAGAAGTGCTGAAGGTCCGCGACGGGCACGTGGAATCGCTCCGGCCGCTGCCCCCCGCCGAGCCCAGCGCCTGCCTGTTCGAACTCGTGTACTTCGCGCGTCCCGATTCTCGCGTGTGGGGGTGCAGCGTGGACGAGGCGCGGCGGGCGTTCGGCCGCCAGCTCGCCCTCGAGCATCCGGCGGAGGCCGATTGCGTGTTCGCCGTGCCGGACTCGTCGAACTCGGCTGCGCTCGGCTACTCGGAGGTGAGCGGCCTCCCGTTCGAACTCGCGCTCATCCGCAACCACTACGTGGGCCGGACCTTCATCCATCCGACCCAGAGGGGGCGCGATTTCAAGGTGCGGGTGAAGTACAACCCCGTGCGCGAACTCGTCGACGGCAAGCGCATCGTCGTCGTGGACGATTCGCTCGTCCGGGGCACGACGAGCAGCGGCCTCGTCCGGCTCCTCCGCGACTCGGGGGCGCAGGAGGTGCATTTCCGGGTCGCTTCCCCGCCGGTGCGTTCCCCCTGCTACTACGGCATCGACATGCCCACGAAGGAGGAACTCATCGGCTCCAGCCACACCGTCGAGGAGATCCGGCAACACCTGCAGGTGGAATCGCTCGGCTATCTCAGCATGGACGGCATGCGCGACGCGGTCGCGGAGCACGGTCCCTTCTGCGACGCCTGCTGGACCGGCAACTATGCCGCGCCGCTCGTGGACCTGGACCGCTCGCAGGCGTTGCAGACGGTCTGATGCCGCGCCGTCCCGCCGCCCGTTTCAAGCCCGCCCTCGCGGCCCTCCTCTGCGCCGGCATCGCGGCCTTCCCGGCGTGCGCGCCCGCGGACCCGGCGGCCTGCGCGCTGATCTTCTCCACGAACGATTCGCACGGACGGCTGCTGCCGGCGGAGCAGAACTGGTCGGACGGACGTCCGGTCGGCGGATCCGCCGCGCTCGCCGCCTACGTGACGCGGGAGCGCTCGACGACGCCCGAATGTCCCCTCTTCGTCGTCTCCGGCGGCGACATCATGCAGGGCACGCCGATCTCGAACTTCACGGATGGGCGCTCGATGATCGAGGCGATGAACGGGATCGGCTACGACGCCGTCGCGATCGGGAACCACGAGTTCGACTGGGGGGTCGACATCCTCGTGGATCGCATCGCCGATGCGGACTTCGCCATGCTCGGCGCAAACATCTACCTCAAGGGCACCGACCGGCACCCCGATTGGGTCCTGCCCTGGACGATCGTCGAGCGGGACGGCGTCCGGGTCGGCTTCATCGGCGCGACGACGCGGTCCACGCCGGTCGTCGCCCGGCCCTCGCTCGTCGCGGACTTCGACTTCCGGTCGATCTCCGACGCGCTCGACCGCTACATCCCGGAGGTGCGGGCGGCGGGGGTGGATTTCGTGGTCGCGGTCATGCACGAAGGCGCCTTCTGCGAGGTCGGTCTGCCGGACGCTGCGGCGGACGCGTGCCGGGGCCCGGCCCTGGAAGCGCTGGCCGCGACGACGGAACGTTTCGACTACGCGGTCACGGGGCATACGCACTCGCGCCTGGAGACGGAGATTCGGGGCGTTCCCGTCATCCAGTCGTACTCGAACACGATGGCGTACGGACTCGGACGCATCGACCGGAGCGCGGAGGGGGCCGTGAGCGCCGAGCGCCTCGGCGTGCGACAGACGTGGGCGGACGAGGTCGCGCCGGACCCGGATGTCGAGCGGCTCGTCGCCTCCTACAGCGCCGAGATCGCGGCCATCGTCGACCGCGTCATCGTGGACCTCCCGGAGGCGCTTTCCGCCCCGCGCGACGGCGACTTCCCGCTCGGCCGCATCGTGGCCGACGCGCAGCGGCACGCGAGCGGGGCCGAGGTCGCCCTCATGAACAACGGCGGCATCCGCCGGTCGCTGCCGGCGGGGCCGATCACCTTCGCCGACCTGTTCGAACTGCAGCCCTTCAACAACATGCTCGTCCGCCACACGATGACCGGCGCGCAACTGCTGCGGACGCTCGAGCACTCCGCCCGGAACGGAGACGTCGACCTGCACGCGAGCGGCATCGTCGTCCGCTACGATCCGGACGCCCCCCTGGGCGAGCGGATTCTCGACGTGACGTTCGACGACGGATCGCCGCTCCGGCCCGAGGGCCGCTACGTCGTCACGGCCAACGATTTCATCTCGGGCGGGGGCGGCGGCTACACCACATTCGCCGAAGCCGAGGTCATCGACCCCCTGGAAGTCGCCGATCTGGAGGCGCTCGTCGCCTACCTGGAGGCACAGCCGCAGCCCCTCCCCATCCCGCGCGCCCCCCGCTGGATCGAATCTCCCACGCCCTAGCCCGGTAGCGATCCGCCGATCCCGCCCGCCGCGGCGGCGCCGGACGAAACCAACCTTCGGCTCCCCCGTAGGCTCTCAGGTGAAGCGGTCCGTGGCGGCGGGCGGGCGCGCACGCGCGGATTCAACCTGACGGGGAGCGGCGGTTCGTATGAAGCGAGGCACGAAGATACTGGTCTCCACGGTCCTCATCGGCGGGCTGGGAGCGACGGCGTTCGCGGTGTCGAGCGCGGGGGACAGCGACGACGGCGACACCGGCACCGTCGCCGTGGAGCGCGGCGAGATCGTGGACCGCGCGCTCGCCGTG
Organism: Candidatus Palauibacter rhopaloidicola; assembly: GCA_026914155.1. GTDB lineage: Bacteria > Gemmatimonadota > Gemmatimonadetes > Palauibacterales > Palauibacteraceae > Palauibacter > Palauibacter rhopaloidicola. The sequence continues at coordinate 45,283 of JAPPGH010000059.1, forward strand.
GGACGCATCGAGCCGCTGGTCGAGGTGAGCGTGAAGTCGCAGCTCGCGGGTGTCGTGCGGCAGATGTTCAAGGAGCCCGGCGAGTACGTCCAGCGCGGCCAGCCCCTGCTCGAGGTCCAGCCCAACCCCACCCCGATCGAACTCGTCGAGGCGCGGCGCAACGTGGAGTTGCGGGACATCGAACTCCAGCAGCTCGAGCGGCAGCGCGACCGGCTCGACGCGCTGCGCGGCCGCGGATTCGTGTCCGAGGAGGAATACGAGACCGTGGCCCGCCAGCACGACGAAGCTTCGCTCCAGGTCCAGATCGCGACCGAACGGCTCGCCCTCCTCTCCGACGGCCGCGTGACGATCGGCGACGAAGCCGTCGAGACGGTCATCACGTCGCCGATCCAGGGTTTCATCCTCGAGAAGATGGTGGAGATCGGCGACCCCGTCGTCCCGCTGACGACGTTCCAGGAGGGGACCGCCCTCATGACGATGGCGGAGATGGACGAACTGCTCTTCCGGGGCACGGTGGATGAGATCGACGTGGGGCGGCTGACCGAGGGCATGCCGGTGGAGATCACGATCGGCGCGCTCCCGGACGCCCGCATCGAGGGGCGGCTGACGAAGATCTCGCTCAAGGGCCGCGACGAGGAGAACGCCACCCTCTTCCCGGTCGAGATCGCGGTGCTCCCGCTGGACGGCGCGGCGCTGCGGGCGGGCTATTCCGCCAACGCGCACGTGATCATCGAGCGCCGCTCGGACATCCTCGTCATCCCGGAGCGCCTGGTCCGGTTCGAGGACGAGCGCACGCTCGTCACGGTCCGGCTGGGACCCGAGGAGACGGAGGAACGCGAGATCCGCACCGGACTGAGCGACGGCATCAGCGTCGAGGTGCTGGACGGCCTGGCGGAGGGCGAGCGCGTGCTGGAGCCCCCGCGACGCGAGATCACGTAGTGCACGGCGCCGGCCGCCGACTGACCGCGCGCGAGGCGGGCGCCCGGTGAGACTGTTCGACGCCGCACGGCAGTTGTGGGCCGACCTCTCGGCCCAGCGCGTCAGGACCGCGCTCACGGTGCTGGGCATCACCTGGGGCACCGTGGCGGTCGTCGTACTGCTCGCCTTCTCCGTCGGCCTCGAGCGGCAGACGATCAAGCGGTTTCACGGGCTCGGCGACCGCATCGTCATCCTCTTCGGCGGACGCACGACGATGCCGCACGCGGGGTTCAGGGAGGGACGGTCGATCCGGCTGCGAGAGGCGGACGCAGAGGTTCTCGCCCGGCGGATCCCCGATATCGCGATGATCAGCCCGGAGTACTCGACGCGGGCGGCGCCCGTCCGCTACGGCCGCAACGGCGTGAACCCGAACATCACCGGCATCTATCCCATCTACGGCGAGATGCGGAACGTCATTCCCCTTCCCGGCGGCCGCTTCATCAACGAGCGCGACCAGCGGGAGCGGCGACGCGTCGTGTTTCTCGGGGACGAGGTCGCCCGCGTCCTGTTCGGGGACGCTGACCCCGTCGGCGACCAGGTCCGGATCGGCGACTCGCCGTTCACCGTCATCGGCGTGCTCCAGCCCAAGGTTCAGAACTCGTCCTACAACTCGCGGGACGAGGACCGCGTGTTCATCCCCGCCGGCACGCACGCCGCCCTGTTCGGCTCGCGTTTCGTCTCCAACTTCGTGTACCGGACCGCGGACGCATCGCGGACGGAGGCCGTGGAGGCGCGGGTCTACGAGGTCCTCGGCGCCAAGTACCGCTTCAACCCCGCCGACGACGATGCGCTGGCCGTATGGGACACGGCCGAGTGGGAGCGGATGTTCGGGTTCCTCTTCCTCGGCTTCAAGATCTTCTTCGCCATCGTCGGCAGCTTCACGCTCAGCGTGGGCGGGATCGGGGTCGCGAACATCATGTACATCGTGGTACGCGAGCGGACGAACGAGATCGGGATCAAGCGCTCGCTCGGCGCCACCCGGCGATCCATCCTGTGGCAGTTCCTCACCGAGAGCATGCTCATCGTCGTCGCGGGCGCGGCGCTCGGCGTCGTCGTCTCGCTCGGAGTCGTGAAGCTCATGTCGCTGGTCCCGATGCAGGAGTTCGTCGGCACGCCCACGATCTCGCTGCAGGTGGCCGGGGTGACCCTGGCGCTCCTCGCCTTCATCGCGATGCTGGCCGGGTTCTTCCCGGCCCGCCGCGCGGCGGCGCTCGACCCCGTCGAGTGCCTGCGCGACTGACCCATGTGGAAGATCCTCCTCGAAGAGTTCCTCGGCGACCTGCGGGCCCAGAAGACGCGTGCCTTCCTCACGATCTTCGCCGTGGTGTGGGGGACGATCTCGATCGTGCTCCTGCTCGCCTTCGGACAGGGACTCCGGAACCAGTTCTCCGTGGGGCTGCTCAACGCCGGCGAACGCATCTTCATGGTCTACGGCGGCCAGACGAGCATGGAGCACGAGGGGCTGTCGAAGGGACGGCGGATTCGGCTGCGGGAGGAAGATCTCGACCTGCTGCTGCGCGCGGTGCCGGAGTTCGAGATGGGAAGCCCCTCCTACGGCCGCGGGCGGACGCACCTGAAGGTGGAGGAAAACCAGACGACGACCTACATGGAGGGCGTGAACCCGGTCTTCTCCGAGTTGCGGCGCATGTTCCCCGCGCCGGGCGGCCGGTTCATCAACCAGCGCGACATCGACGAGAAGCGGCGCGTGCTCTTCCTCGGAGACGGGATCGCCGGACGCCTGTTCGGCGACGCCCCGCCGGTGGGCCGCACGGTGACGCTGGACGGGCTTCCGTTCCGCGTCATCGGCGTGATGGAGTCGAAGTTCCAGGACTCGAGCAACAACGGGCCGGACGAGGACCGGGCCGTGATCCCGGCCTCCACGTTCCGGAGCATCTACGGCCAGGAGTTCGTGAACCACCTGCTCCTGCGCCCTCGCGATGTGAAGGACGCGGCGGTCGCCAAGGAGGAGTTGTACCGGGTGCTGGGCGGCCGGTACCGGTTCGACACGGCCGACGAGCGGGCGCTCGCGATCTGGGACTTCATCGAGGACGAGAAGATCGTGGGCCAGATCGGGCTCGGGATTCAGATCTTCCTCGGACTGGTGGGCGCCTTCACGCTGATCGTGGCCGGCGTCGGGGTCGCGAACATCATGTACGTCGTGGTGCGGGAACGGACGCGGGAGATCGGCGTCAAGCTCGCCGTCGGGGCGAGGAAACGGCACATCGTGAGCCAGTTCCTCTTCGAGGCGATCCTCATCGCCGTCGGCGGGGGGCTCGCGGGGCTCGCCATCGCGGCGCTGCTCGTGACGGGCATCGATGCCCTGCCGATCGACGACCCGGCCCTGCAGTACATCGTGAACCCGAAGCTCTCGGTCCCCATCGCCGCGGTGTGCGCGGGGATCCTCATGGCGATCGGTCTGGTGGCCGGCATCCTCCCGGCCCGCAAGGCCGCCCGGCTCGATCCGGTGGAGTCGCTGAGGTACGAATAGACGTGCCCGTCTGGCGCTTCATGCCTGTTACGCAAACCGCCGGTCGCCATTACATTCAAAAGCGATGTTGCCCGTTGCCGTTTGTATCCCAATCCCGGCGCATGGCGCCTCGGATTTGCCCTCTTTCACGCAGGAGAACGCCATGAAACACAACCTCTCCCTAAGAACCGCGGCGATCGCCGCCTTTGCGGCTCTCGGCGGCCTGTTCGCGCCGTCCGAGGCGTGGGCTCAGGGCGTCACGACCGCGGCCGTCAACGGGCGCGTGACCGGTCAGGATCTCGCGCCGCTCGCGAGCGCCGTGGTCACCGCGGTACACGGGCCCAGCGGGACGTCGTACTCGACGCTCACCCGCGCGGACGGCCGCTTCAATATTCCGGGCATGCGGGTCGGCGGACCCTACACGATCTCCGTGTCGCTCATCGGCTTCGGGGACGAGTCGGCCGAGGCCCTCGTGCTCGCGCTGGGCGAGAACCGGCGCGTCGACTTCGTGCTCGGCGTGGAGGCCGTGGCCGTGGGCGAAATCACCGTCACGGCGGAACGCGGCGCGATCCTTTCGAGCGGGCGCACGGGGCCGCAGCAGACCGTGACGACGCGCGAGATCGAGAACCTCCCGACGATCGCCCGCAGCATTCAGGACTTCGCGCGGCTCACGCCGCAGGCGCTGGGGACGAACATCGGGAGCAGCGAGAACATCGGCGGGATCAGCATCGGCGGTAAGAACAACCGCTTCAACAACATCTCCGTCGATGGCGCGATCCTGAACGACGTGTTCGGGCTCCCCGCCAGCGGGACCCCCGGCGGGCAGGCCAACTCGCAACCCATCTCGCTCGACGCGGTGCAGGAGTTCCAGGTCGCGATCGCGCCCTTCGATGTGCGCCAGGGCGGCTTCACCGGCGGCTCGATCAACGTCGTGACCCGCTCGGGGACCAACGACTTCGACGCCTCCGGCTACGCCTTCGGACGGAACCAGGGATTCACGGGCAACCTCGACGACAACCCGCTGTCCGACTTCAGCGAACTGCAGGCGGGCTTCCGGGCGGGCGGCCCGATCCAGCGCGACAAGATCCACTTCTTCACGAGCGGCGAGATCAAGCAGACGAGCCGCCCGCTGGCGCTCGGGCTGGTCGGCAGCAGCCAGACGAACACCATCGATTTCATCGACGCGGGGACGATCAACGAGATCGTCGACATCGCGAACTCCGTCTACAACTACGATCCGGGCCGCTTCGAAGAGAGCCTCCAGCGGGAGACGGACGACCTCAAGTTCTTCACCCGCCTGGACTTCAACCTGTCCGACAACAACCACCTCATCGTGCGGCACAACCATGTGAACGCCAATTCGCAGCGCGGGATCAGCCGCCACGCCGGTGAGGTCGGCCTGCCCGGCCAGGGGTATACGTTCGACGCCGTATCCAATTCCACGGTGATACAGCTCGACAGCCGGCTCGGGGCCGCTTCCGCCAACATGTTCCGCGTCTCGTACCAGCGTCAGCGGGACAAGCGCACGCCGGACCTCGCGATCTTCCCCGAGGTCGACATCGAACCGTTCGATGGCGAGAGCGAGAGCGTGACGCTGGGGATCGAGCGCTTCTCGCAGCAGAACGCGCTCGATCAGGATGTGTTCGAGATCACCAACGACCTCACGCTCTTCCGGGGCGACCACACGTTGACCTTCGGGACGCACAACGAGTTCTATTCGTTCTCGAATCTCTTCATCCAGGACGCCTTCGGGCAGTGGGAGTTCGACGGCGAGAACGCGCTCGACAACTTCCGCAACGGGATGGCGACCCGGTACCGGGCGTCGATCTCGCGGCTCGCCGACCCATACCCGAGGGCGGAGTGGGGCGCGATGCAGTTCGGCTTCTACGCCCAGGACCAGATCGACCTCAGCGATCGTTTCAACGTCTCGCTGGGGCTGCGCGCGGACATCATGGCGATGCCCGACGCGCCGCTCGAGAACCCGAGCTTCGCGGCCGCCTTCCCGGGTCGGCACACGAGCGACGTGCCGAGCGGCAACGTGATGTGGTCCCCTCGGCTCGGGTTCAACGCCGCGCTGGATGAGGACCGGAGGACGCAGCTCCGTGGCGGCACCGGGATCTTCACGGGCCGCAACCCGTTCGTGTGGCTCTCGAACCAGTACTCGAACACGGGGATGGACTTCATCCGCATCGACTGCGCCCCGTGGCGGGGCTGCACGCCGCCGCCGTTCACGGGCGACCCCACGCCGGTGCCGGTGCCCGGCGCGGAGATCGCGACGACCGAGGTCGACCTCACCGACACGAACTTCAAGTTCCCGCAGGCGTGGCGGACGACGCTCGGAATCGACCGCGAGTTGCGCGATGGCCTCGTGCTCACGGTCGAGGGGATCTACACGAAGAACGTCAACGACATCCTCTACCAGGATCTCAGCATCCAGCCGGAGGGGAGGACGAGCGATGGTCGCGTGCTCTTCTCCGACGACCCGGTGGACCGGGAGTTTTCGCCCGGCGTCTTCCTGCTCGCCAACACGAACCAGGGCCGCCAGATCCAGTTCACCACGCAGTTGCAGAAGCGCTTCGGCGGCGACTTCCTTCCGAACATGTTCGGAAGTCTCGCCTACACGTGGACGGACGCCACGGACGTGAACAGCGGGCAGTCCAGCCGCGCGATCTCGAACTTCCAGTACAACGAGATCGGCGTCGATCCGAACAACCCCGGCGAGGGGACGGCGGACTTCGAGATCAAGCACCGGATCATCGCCTCCCTCTCGCAACGCATCGAGTGGAGCGAGAACGTCGGCACGACGATCACGGCGTTCTACGAGGCTCGCGCGGGCCGGCCCTTCAGCTGGACGTACTTCGGGGACGCGAACAACGACGGGCGGCGGTTCAACGACCTTGCGTTCGTTCCGGGCGATGCCGACGACGCGATCTTCGAGACGAACTGTCGCGGCTGCATGGACTTCGCCGCGTGGGACGCGTTCGTGAGCGACATTCCGGGGCTGGACGAGTACCGCGGCGGGATCGTGGGCCGGAACTCCTCGCGCGAGCCCTGGGTGCGCACCCTCGATCTGCGGATCGCGCAGGATGTACCGCTTCCCGGGCCGGGCAGCCGGAACATTCAGGTCACGCTCGACTTCATCAACGTCGGCAACTTCCTGAACTCGGAGTGGGGCCGGCAGCGTTACACGAACTTCGGAACGTCCACCATCCTGTCGTTCCGGCGCTACGACTCGGAAACGGGTGTGCCGGTGGTACGCTTCACGCAGCGCGACGCCGACGAGAGCGGCGCGCTCGGCATCGATGATGTGTACCAGATCGACAACATCCTGTCGCGCTGGGCGCTTCAGCTCGGGGCGCGGATTTCGTTCTGATGCGGTAGGTAGCAGGCGGGAGCGGCGACGCTCCCGCGGCGGACACGAGAGAGGGGGCCTTCGGGCCCCCTTTCGTGTATCGTCAGTCGTCGGCCAGGTAGCGGCCCGCCATCTCCACGAGGTCGGGGGCGCCGAGGAAGGTCGGCACGCGGTGATGGAGCCCCTCGGGCTCGATGTCGAGGATGCGCCGGCGGCCATCGGTGGCCCGGCCGCCCGCCTGCTCGCAGATCATGGCCATCGGGGCCACCTCGTACAGCAGGCGCAGCTTCCCCTCCGGTTTGGCGACGGTCCCCGGGTACATGAAGATCCCTCCGCGGAGGAGCGTGCGGTGGAAGTCCGCGACCATGGACCCCACATAGCGCGCGGAGAACGACGGCGCGTCGGGGGGAGGCTGCCGGAACCGCTCCACGAGCCGCTGCTGGCCCGGCGTCCACCTGTCGAAGTAGGCCTCGTTGATGCTGTAGATGTTCTTCCCGGGCGAGGGAATGCGCAGGTTCCGGTACGAGAGGAGGAACTCGCCGATCCCCGGGTCGAGGGTGAAGCCGTGAACGCCCGCCCCGGTCGTGAAGACGAGCATGGTCGAAGAGCCGTACAGCACGTATCCCGCCGCGACCTGTTCGGACCCCGGCTGAAGCAGGTCTCGCCGCCGCACCTTGGTCCCGTCGCTCCGCTTCCGGTAGACGGAGAAGATCGTCCCCACGGAGATGTTCACGTCGATGTTCGAACTGCCGTCGAGCGGGTCGAACGCGATGATGTACGGTCCGGGGTCGCGCGATTCGGGGACATGCACGAACCCCTCCTCTTCCTCGGACACCATGCCGCTCAGGCTGCCGCAGCGCCGCAGCAGGTTCAGGAGGACGTCGTTCGCGTAGTCGTCCAGCTTCTGCACTTCCTCGTCGTGCACGTTCGTGCTCCCGATCACGCCGAGGATGTCGATGAGGCCGGCGCGATTCACGGCCGCGGAGATGACCTTCGCGGCGAGGCTGATCTGGAGCAGGATGTCGGTGAGCGCGCCCGTGGCCTGGGGGTATTCGCGCTCCTGCTCGGCGATGAAGTGCTCGACGGTGACGATGGATCCGGTCAAGGTGGCTCCGCGGAAGTCGGGGGGTGGGCCAGCAGTCGCGGGGCTCTTGCCACGGACTGCTAGAGGTTACGGAGGGGCGGTTTTTCGCGTCAAGGCGCGTCCGCGATCCTCCAGCCGCGCGCGTCGATTTCGACGCAAAGGGGGCCGTCGAGATCCGTCCGCCACACCCGCGGCACCCGGGCGGAATCGAGTCGCGCGAGCGTCACGGCGTGCGGGTGTCCGTGCCGGTTCCCGCGCCCCGCCGAGATCACGGCGATGTCCGGTTGCGTCGCCTCCAGCCACTCGACGGAACTGGAGGTCCGGCTGCCGTGGTGGCCGAGCTTCAGGAGGTCCGCCTCCGGCCGGCGCGGCGCGAGGCGCTCCAGGATCTCGCGTTCGACGTCGATGCCGGCGTCGCCCGTGTTCACGTAGCGGAAGCCGCCGATCGTGAGGCGGAAGGAGAGTGAGCCTTCGTTCGCGTCCGAGCCGGCCGGGCCGTCGGGCCAGAGAATCTCGAGTTCGACATCGTCGATGCGGAGCCGGTCTCCGGCGCGGGGCGCATGCCACGAGGCGCCCTCCACCTGAAGTCGTTCGAGGAAGGCCAGATAGGAGGCGCTGGGCTCCGGGACGCCGGGATCGAACACACGGCGGACCCGGAGGGCCTCGAACACCGCGGCGGTGCCGCCGTAGTGGTCGAGGTGGGGATGGGAGATCAGGAGCAGCTCCACGGTCCGGGCGCCCCTGCCGCGCAGGAAGGGCACGACGACGCGGCTTCCCGCGTCGGCCATCGGCGGGCCGGATGCCGTGCCGGCCGGTCGGAAGGCCGAGCCCGGGCCCGCGTCGAAGACGAGCCATCGGCCGGCGCCGGTCCGCACGACGGCGGCGTCGCCCTGCCCCACGGCGAGGGTGCAGACGAGCGCCGTGCCCCGGTCGAGGCCGGCCCGGACGAGGGGCCAGGCGACCGTGAGTGCGAGCACGGCGCCGACCGAGAGGAGGCCGAGGCCGCGCCGAGCGCGCGTCCGGTCGAGCGCGAGGGCGACGAGCGCGGCCGCGACCGCCCACGCGCGGGGGCCGAGGCCGGGGCCCGTCCAACTCAGCGGGAGCCCCGCGAAGAAGGCCGCGATCGCCGCGAGGCAGGCGAGCGCCGTGTCCGCAGCGCCGGCGAACAGCATCCACAGACTCCACGGCAGGATCAGCGTGAGCGCGAGGGCGGGAAGCGCGAGACTCACGACCGCGCCCGCCACTACGCTGGCCGGGATCGAGGCGACGACGATGCGGTCGAAGTGGTAGGCCGCGATGGGCGCGGTGACGAGGAACGCGCCGCAACTCACGGCCAGCGCCCGCCCGATTCCGCGCAGGCGTCGGGAGGAGAGCGGACGCGGCAGCGGCACGCGGCCCCCGAGCACGACGCCCGTGAGCCCGGCGAACGAGAGCTGAAAGCCCACGTCCGTGACGATGAGCGGGTCGGCCAGGATGGCGAGCATTGCCGCGAGCGCCGCGAGGTCGCCGATGCGGGCGGGGCGGGCGCGGCGGAAAGCGAGCGCCCAGCCCCAGAACATCAGCGCCGCCCGCACGGCCGAGGGTGGCGCGCCGATGAGGCACACGTACGCGCTCGTGCAGGCGGCGGCGTAGAGGAGCCGGCGCGGACCGCGCACCCGAAGGCCGATGAGCCAGGCGAGCGAGGCTCCGATGAGGCCGACGTGGAGCCCGGAGATCGCGAGCAGGTGGATGATCCCGGCACCGACGAACGCCTCTCGCGTCGCGGGGTCGAGGGTGCTGCGGTCGGCGAGCAGCAGGGCCTTGCCGATGGCCCGGTGCTCGGGGGCGAGCCGGGCGTCGAGCCGGGCGAGCAGCCCGGCGCGCCATTCGATGATCCAGCGGCCGGGGCCGAGCGGGCCCACCGCGTGCGCGGGGACATCCAGCGGCTCCAGCGACGCGCCGCCGATCCAGCCCACCGTCCCGGGCGGACGGGGCAGCCGCGTCCGTCCGGCGTCCGGGTCCGTCCCGCCCGCCGTGCGCCATGTGCCCCGGGCAAGCACCGCCGCGCCCGCCGCGCGCCCCGCTCCGGGCCGCACGAAGGCCCGCACCGCGCCCAGGCGGCAGATCCGCCCCCCCGAGGCGATGCGGACGTCGCGGATCGACACCCGGACCGGGCCGCCTCCCCGGCCCGTCTGCGGCTCCGGCACCGCGTCGGCGAGCGTTCCGACGGCCGCGACCGGCGTACCCACCTCCAACATGGTGACGCAGGCCCCTCGCGCCGCCGTGCCGCTCGGCAGCCCCGCCAGCAGCCCGGCCAGGGCGGCGAGCGCCAACGAGAGGCCCACCATGGCGCGCGC
>JAPPGH010000038.1:0-49755 GCA_026914155.1 Candidatus Palauibacter rhopaloidicola
GATACGGAACCGGACGACCGGCTCGCCGTTGCCTTCCCGCACGGGATTGCTGGACCGGGAGCAACCCCGGAGGCGGTGGCGAGTTGTGAAGACACACTCGCCGCTACGCCGCACCGAGCCTTCGGCGAGGGGGGTTGCTCCCGCCACGGCCCGTGTGGCCCGTTCGGCAACGGGCGGCCGGACCGCATGGCCGCAGGAGGTTGCGCGCGCCGCGGATGCGCGTCTGCCGCCGTGTGAATCCCGAGAGACCCAAACTGTGAATCGACCCCCCACGTCGAATTCACACTCCAGTACGGCGTAACCGGGAGGGCTGACGGTGCCGGTGAACGCCCCTTGGTCCTCGTTATCCGCCATCGCCGCCGGAGTCGGCCCGAAGCCTCTCGGAACGGCGTCGGCCCAATCGGTCAGGCGATCCACCATAACGACTACGCCTTCCGGGGCGTTCGGGTTTCGGCCGGGATGGCTGCCAACGACTGCCGTGTACCGGCGCACAAGCCTGCTCCGGTGGTGTACTGCCCCGCGACACATGCCGTATCTTGGGAGGGGGCTCCGGCAGCGACCGAAGCGATCCAGATCCTGAAGCGTGCGAGTGGAAGATGCCCGCCAGCCAAATCGACAGCGGTGCCACGACCGGCTACGAGGCCGAGTTGTGGGCGATGGCCGACACGCTCCGCGGCTCGATGGACGCCGCCGAGTACAAGCATGTCGTGCTGGGCCTCATCTTCCTGAAGTACATCTCGGATGCCTTCGAGGAGCGCCGCGAGGCGGTGCTCGCCGACTGGGGAAAAGAGGCCGCCGAGGACCGCGACGAGTACATCGCGGAGAACATCTTCTGGGTGCCGCCGGAGGCGCGCTGGGCGCGCCTGAAGGCCGAAGCGCGGCAGCCTACCATTGGCCAGACGGTGGATCGGGCCATGGCGGCCATCGAGCGCGACAACCCGGCGCTCAAGGAGGTGCTTCCCAAGGACTACGCACGGCCCGCGCTGGACAAGCAGCGCCTGGGCCAGTTGATCGACATGGTGGGCAACATCCGGGTGGGGGACGCCGAGGCCCGTTCCAAGGACGTGCTCGGGCGCGTGTACGAGTATTTCCTCTCGCAGTTCGCGAGCGCCGAAGGCAAGAGGGGCGGCGAGTTCTACACCCCCCGCTGCGTCGTCCGGCTGCTCGTCGAGATGCTGGAGCCCTACCGGGGACGGGTCTACGATCCCTGCTGCGGCTCCTCCGGCATGTTCGTGCAGTCGGTCGAGTTCATCCGCGCCCACGCCACCGGCAACGCCAACGGCGGCAAGGCGCGCGGCGACATCTCGATCTACGGTCAGGAGTCGAACTACACGACGTGGCGGCTCGCGAAGATGAACCTGGCCATCCGGGGCATCGGCGGGCAGATCGCCCACGGCGACAGCTTCCACAACGACCGCCACCCGGACCTGAAAGCAGACTTCATCCTCGCCAACCCTCCGTTCAACGTGTCGGACTGGGGCGGCGAGCGGCTGGCCGAGGACAGGCGTTGGCGCTACGGCGTGCCACCGAAGGGCAACGCGAACTTCGCTTGGGTGCAGCACATGGTCCACCACCTCGCGCCGAGGGGGATCGCCGGATTCGTGTTGGCCAACGGGTCGATGTCGTCGAGCCAGTCCGGCGAAGGAGAGATCCGGAAGAACCTGATCGAGGCGGAACTGGTGGACTGCATGGTTGCGCTGCCGGGCCAACTCTTCTACTCGACTCAGATTCCCGCCTGCCTGTGGTTCTTGGCGCGCGGACGTAGGCGGCGTGGTGAGATCCTGTTCATTGACGCACGGAAGCTCGGGCGCATGGTGGACCGGACTCACCGCGAACTGACCGGCGAGGAGATCGCCCGGATCGCGGATACCTATCATGCGTGGAGGACGCACGAGGACGGCTACTCGGACGTGCCCGGCTTCTGCAGGAGCGCGGCGCTGGACGAGGTTCGCAAGCACGGCCATGTCCTTACGCCGGGCCGGTACGTCGGAGTCGAACCGCAAGAGGATGATGGAGAACCGTTCGAGGAGAAGATGACGCGGTTGGTGGCTGAACTCCGTGAGCAGACGGCCGAGGGCGAGCGGCTCGATGCCGTCATCACCGAGAACCTCAACGCGTTCGGGTTCGTAAGGAGGCGTACCCAAGACTGGCGCAAAGAGATGGAAGGCGCTACGCCCGAAAAGCTGGCCAAGGCGCTGCTGAGGCCGATTGGGCGGGCCAAGGCTAACCCGCAAAACCGGAGGAATGAGTGATGTGGAGGATTATCAAGCACGGCGTGAACGTCTTGTTCTACCCCTTTCTTGCGGGATATAGATTCGTCCAACTTCTTCCCGGCGGCAAGGGACGAGGGCAAGCGAAGCAAATCTTGGATCACACGTTCCGCCTATTCCAAAACAACGTGTCGCGCCTTGAAGAATGCAACAAGACCGGCACCCTTGATCAACAAGAGTCACAACTGGTGCTTGAAACTTGGAAGTTCCAGGCGCGCGCGCGCCTTACCGACGAGTCAATAGTGAACTGGTGTGCTATGCTCGTTCTGTTCCCTATCCGGTCTTTTCGGGCCTGGCGCATGAAGCGCCGCCTCGCGGGGGTTATGAGGACGGGGGCGATCAGCACGTACATAACGGAATTGAACAAGCGAGCGTGGCCGGGCAGTGGCTAGTTGTGTATACAATTCCCTTTACTTGCTCGACGTGGCGCAGGAGGCGGAGACACTGATCAGGGATCGTTACCACCCTGTTCTGGCGCGACTCCACCGGGCTCTGGAAGCTAGGCGAACGCGGTGACGGACGGTCTCAAGGACGCGCACCGCGCGGCGATCATCGCCGCCCTCGCTGCGAATAATCGGGTAGAACGGGCCGTGCTGTTCGGATCAAGAGCGACCGGGACGAACACCGTGACTTCCGCTGTGGACATCGCGCTGTTCGGTGACCGGCTGACGCTGACGGACCAAGCCCATCTCGCCGTAGCGGTCGATGAGATCCCCATGGCCCAGTCGGTCGATCTGATACTGTACGACTCGGTGAGTGACCGGACGTTGCGGGAGCATATCCGGCGGGAAGGTATCGAGTGGTACACGCAGCCACGTTCCACTCACTCCGATCCAGATGACTGGCCGATGGTCCGCCTCGGCGATCATGCCGAGTCCTGCTTGGGCAAGATGCTCGACCAACGCAAAAACCGAGGCGAACTGCTGCCATACCTTGGGAACAAGAATGTCCGGTGGGGGAGCTTTGACACCAGAGAACTTGGTCGGATGCGCTTTGAGCAGCACGAGCATGATCGATACGGACTGAAATACGGCGATCTTGTCGTCTGTGAAGGCGGGGAGCCGGGCCGCTGCGCCATTTGGAAAGACGAATTGCCGGGGATGAAGATACAGAAGGCACTTCATCGAATCCGCGCGGGAGACCAGTTGGACAACCGTTTCCTCCACTACTGGTTTCTGCTAGCGGGCCGCAATGGTGCTCTGGAACCCTACTTTACAGGGACAACCATAAAGCACCTGACTGGAAGGGCCATAGCTGACCTTCAAATCCCCCTCCCATTCCTCTCCGAGCAGCGCGGTATCGCCCACGTCCTCGGCACGCTGGACGACAAGATCGAGTTGAACCGCCGGATGAACGAGATTCTGGAGGCTATGACGAGGGCGCTGTTCAAGTCCTGGTTGGTCGATTTCGATCCGGTCCGAGCCAAGATGGAGGGCCGGGACACCGGACTGCCCGACGGTATCTCCGACCTGTTTCCCGACCGGCTGGTGGACTCCGAGATGGGCAAGATTCCAGAGGGATGGGAGGTGGTTCCCCTCGACGTAATCGCACGGTTTCGAAACGGACTCGCGCTTCAGAAGTTCCGCCCGGCAGGGAACGAAGCTCGATTGCCAGTGGTCAAGATCGCTCAGATGCGGACAGGGGAAGCGAATAGCGGGGAGTGGGCGAGCGCAGCCATCAAGCCCGAGTGCATCATCGAGGACGGCGATGTCCTATTCTCTTGGTCGGGTAGCCTTCTAGTCATGATGTGGTGCGGCGGGCGGGCGGCCTTGAACCAGCATCTGTTCAGAGTGACTTCGAACAGGTATCCGAAGTGGTTCTACCTCCACTCGCTCCTGTCTCATCTTCCGGCATTCCGGCAGATCGCGCAGGACAAGGCTACGACGATGGGACATATCAGGCGGCACCACCTCACGGAGGCTCTCTGCGTTTGCCCGCCAAGTGGTGTTATCGCCGAACTCACGGACATGTTTTCGTGCCTGTTGGACCGGCAGCTTGCAACCGAGTTGAACAGTCGCACCCTCGCCGCCCTCCGCGAGGCTCTCCTCCCCAAGCTCATTTCCGGCGAGATCCGCGTGCCGACCACAGACCGGGGACCGACTCAGTGACTGCCGCCCCCGAACCCCGCCCAGGCGGCGAAGTCGTTGTCTACGAAGCCCCAGGCGGCGAAGTCTCGCTAAGCGTCCGCCTTGAAGAGGAGACAGTTTGGCTGACCGAGCGACAGATGGCCGACGTGTTCCAGACGACACGTCAGAACATCAACCAGCATCTTCAGGTGGTGTTTCTGGACGGTGAACTCGATCGAGCGGCAACCAGCAAGGATTTCTTGCTAGTTCGAACCGAAGGGCGCCGGCGGGTTCGACGCGCCGTGGCGCACTACAACCTCGACGCCATCATCTCAGTTGGATACCGCGTGAATTCGAAGCGCGCCGTCCGCTTCCGCCAATGGGCCACCCGCACCCTCCGCCAGCATCTGGTCAGCGGGTACACCCTGTACGAACGCCGTCTCGCCGAGCGCGGCCTGCGGGAAGCCAGAGAGACGCTGAATCTTCTGGCACGGACGCTGCGAAGCCGGTCGCTCGTGAGCAACACCGGGGAAGCCGTTCTCGATATCATCACCGGCTACGCCGACACGTGGCGGCTCTTGCTGGAATACGACGAGGATCGCCTTGCATCTCCGGAGGAAACGCAGCCGCCGACCACCGCCCTTGAGCACGACCGAGCAGTCGCGGCCATCGCCGACCTGAAGGCGACGCTGATCGCACGCGGCGAGGCGTCGTCCCTCTTCGGGAACCCTCTCGGCGACGCCCTCGAAGGCATCCTCGGCAACGTCGAGCAGACCATGTTCGGCAAGCCTCTCTACAGAACGCGCGAGGAAAAGGCCGCAAACCTCCTATACTTCCTGGTGAAGGATCATCCCTTCACCGATGGCAACAAGCGCATCGGCTCGCTCCTCTTCCTGCTCTACCTTCGCCAGGAGGGGCTGAATCACGGCCTGAACCCACAGGCGCTTACCGCGCTCACCCTCCTCATCGCCGAGAGCGCTCCCGCCAACAAAGACCTGATGGTTCGTCTCATCACCAACCTCTTGGCGGAACCGGAGGCATGAACCCCTTCACCGAATCGGAGGTCGAAGCCGCCGCACTCGAATGGCTCGAAGCTCTTGGATGGCGGGTAGCCCACGGCCCCAACATCGGGCCGCACGCGGAGGGCGCGGAACGGGCGGACTACGCCGAAGTCGTTCTGGAACACCGGCTGCGTGACGCCTTGGACCGGCTGAACCCCGACCTGCCCGCCGAAGCCTTGGACGACGCGTTCCGCAAGGTCACCCGCCCCGAAGGTTCGCCGTTCGAAGCCCGCAACCGCGCGTTCCACCGCCTGCTCGTGGATGGCGTGACGGTTGAGTACCGGACCCGTGGGGGTGCCGTGCGCGGCGCGCAGGTCTCCGTACTCGACTACGGGAACCCTGCGACCAACGACTGGCTGGCGGTAAACCAGTTCACCGTCGTCGAGGGCGAGCAGGAGCGTCGACCGGATGTCATGCTGTTCGTCAACGGTCTTCCGCTGGGCCTCATCGAACTCAAGAACCCAGCGGACGAGAAGGCCACGGTGTGGACGGCTTGGAATCAGATCCAGACCTACAAGGCCGAACTGACGGACCTGTTCGCCTTCAACGCGGTGCTGATCGCTTCGGACGGCCTCAAGGCGCGCATGGGCACGCTCACCGCCGGACGCGAGTGGTTCAAGCCGTGGCGCACGATCGCGGGCGAGACGCTGGCCGGACCGGACGTTCCCCAGTTGCAGGTGATGCTCGAAGGGATGTGCGAGCGCGAGCGGTTCCTGTCCTTGGTCCGCGACTTCATCGTCTTCGAGGACGACGGCGGCGGCAAGCTGGCCAAGAAGATGGCGGGGTATCACCAGTTCCATGCGGTGGAGACGGCGGTGGAGGAGACCGTGCGCGCAGCCGCGCTCCGGCGGCAAGCGAAGCGGGTCTCTGGGGATAGCGAGCACCAGCCGGGCCGGAAGCCCGGAGGCGCGCCGGGCGACCGGCGCATCGGAGTCGTGTGGCACACCCAAGGCTCGGGAAAGAGCCTGACCATGGCCTTCTACGCCGGACGGATCGCCCGCGCCCCAAAGATGGAGAACCCGACCATCGTGGTCCTGACGGACCGCAACGACCTCGACGACCAACTCTTCGGCACGTTCTCCCGCTGCAAGGACCTTCTCGGGCAGCCACCGACCCAAGCCGAGAACCGGGCCGATCTGCGCGCCAAGCTGGCCGTCGAGTCGGGCGGCGTGGTGTTCACCACCATTCAGAAGTTCTTTCCCGACGAGAAGGGCGACCGGATGCCCGAGTTGTCGGGACGCCGCAACATCGTGGTGATCGCCGACGAGGCCCACCGCAGCCAGTACGACTTCATCGACGGCTACGCCCGCCACATGCGCGACGCGCTTCCCAACGCCTCGTTCATCGGCTTCACCGGCACGCCCATCGAACTGAAGGACGCCAACACGCGGGCCGTGTTCGGCGACTACATCAGCGTCTACGACATCGAGCGGGCGGTCGAGGACAAGGCCACGGTGCCGATCTACTACGAGAGCCGACTGGCGAGGCTCGCGCTGGACGAGGCCGAACGGCCGAAGATCGATCCCGACTTCGAGGAGGCGACCGAGGGCGAGGAGGTCGAGCGCAAGGAGAAGCTCAAGACCAAGTGGGCTCAACTCGAAGCGGTCGTCGGATCCCCGCACCGCCTCAAGCTCATCGCCGAGGATATCGTCTCACACTTCGACCGGCGGCTCGAAGCCATCGACGGCAAGGCGATGATCGTCTGCATGAGCCGACGCATCTGCATCGACCTCTACCGGGAGTTGATCCGGCTTCGCCCCGAGTGGCACCACGAGGACGACGCCGACGGCGAGATCAAGGTCGTGATGACCGGCAGCGCCTCGGACCCTCCCGACTGGCAGCCGCTCATCCGGAACAAGAAGCGCCGCGAGATTCTGGCGAAGCGGTTCCGCGATCCCGGCGATCCCCTCCGGGTCGTGCTCGTGCGGGACATGTGGCTCACCGGCTTCGATGCCCCGAGCCTGCACACGATGTACGTGGACAAGCCGATGCGCGGCCACGGGCTCATGCAGGCCATCGCGCGGGTGAACCGGGTCTTCCGGGACAAGCCGGGCGGCTTGGTCGTGGACTATCTCGGCCTCGCGCACGAACTCAAACGCGCTCTCGCAACCTACACCGAGAGCGGCGGCGCGGGCAGGACCACGCTGGACCAGTCCGAGGCGGTCGCGGTGATGCTGGAAAAGTACGACGTGTGCCGAGGCTTGTTCCACGGCTTCGACTACTCAGGGTGGATCGATGGCACGCCCGCCGAACGCACGAGTCTGCTCCCGGCGGCGCAGGAGCACATCCTCGCGCAGGAGAACGGCAAGGAGCGTTGTCTGCTGGCCGTGCGCGAGCTCTCCCAAGCGTTCGCGCTCGCCGTCCCTCACGAGGAAGCCATACGGATCCGTGACGACGTGGCGTTCTTCCAAGACGTCCGGTCGGTGCTGGCCAAGCGCGCCACCGGGGAGGAGCGCACCGAGGAAGAGCTTGACATGGCCATCCGCCAGATCGTCTCACGGGCCGTCGCTTCCGAAGGCGTCGTGGACATCTTCGCTGCGGCCGGCCTTGAGAAGCCCGACATCTCGATCCTGTCCGAGGAGTTCCTGACCGAAGTGCGGGGCATGAAGCGGCGGAACCTCGCGGTCGAACTGCTACGAAAGCTGCTAAAGGGAGAACTGGCCATTCGAAGGCGGAGGAACGTCGTCCAAGCGCGATCCTTCGCCGTGATGCTCGATCAAACCGTGCGCCGCTACGCGAACCGCGCCGTCGAGGCCGCGCAGGTCCTCGAGGAACTGATTCAGCTTGCCCGCGAGATGCGCGAGGCGAACGCCCGTGGGGAGGCACTGGGGCTCACCGAGGACGAACTGGCGTTCTACGATGCGCTCGGGACCAACGACAGTGCCGTGCAGGTGCTCGGAGACGAGACGCTGCGAGACATCGCCCGCGAGTTGGTCGAGACCGTTCGGAACAACGTCAAGATCGACTGGACACTTCGCGAGAATGTACGCGCCAAGCTGCGGGTGCTGGTCAAGCGCATCCTCCGCGAGCACGGCTACCCACCCGACAAGCAGGAGAAGGCGACGAGGACCGTGCTTGAGCAGGCTGCGGTTCTCTCCACAGGGTGGACGGTGTGACACGTTCGGCGCGGTCCGGTGCCGGGCGCGACTGATCGCTCGGCGCGCGGACGCGGCTGGCCTGCTATCATTGATCTCTGGAACCAACTCGACACCTCCTGTGAGGACAGAAACGTGTTGATCGCGGCAGCATTCCTTCCATGTGGTTGAGTTGAGCAGATGACCATCCACCCTGGTTGGGTCCCCGTCCTAAAGGACAAACGCCTGCAAATCAGGCTATGGAAGGACTTGGCGGTCGTCCGGGTCACGCGCGTTCTGAGGATGACGCGAAGTGCGCGGAGGAAGCACGAAATGCGCTGGGTGGACCTACAGTGCGCGACGCTCCATTTGGATCCCCTGAGACGGATTGCCCAAGGCGATAGGGTGATTCCTGATGGCGAAGATGGCTTTGACGATGTGTGGGTCTACTCCCAATCCAGCTTCCAAGAAGCGATTCATGAGCTCCAAGGGCTCACTAGATTTCTGGAAAGGGCGGGCATCCCTAGCCCGCATCCGCCTGAAGCACTTCGCGATGTGACAGGTCTCCTGAATGAAGCCGTGAGTAGGGGTTGGGCGGAACCAACAACGCTTGCCCTCACCCCGAAACCCGAATGGCGGTACGCTATGGCCGTGCGCAAAGACTTTACGATCTGGCTAGATGAGTTGCGCTATGCTCACGAGATCCGCTCCCTGCACGTTGCCGAAAGAGCATGGAAAAGAGCGCGAAATCGGTATCGCTGGCTACGGCTCTTGCGCCTTGCCAAGGGTGCCGACAAGAGTACGTCGAGGCTACTTGGGAGTCCCGCCGATTGACTCCGGTTTTCCCGCTTTTGCGGTACGATCCAGCAAGGTCCAGTCAAGCGGCAGGAGTGGCAGATCGTGCAGCCCCAGTTAGACTTACGTGATCTCCTGCCGGGATGTTGGCCGTTAGCCGTCCGCCTACGCGGCTCTTGAGCCGACTGAAGGTAGCGGGGCTGTGATCGAAGACGGGAAACGATGAAGCGACGGAAGCGACAACCGGGTCTCGGCGCATTCCGGCGAGAGCTTCGGCGGCGGTGCGCGCGGTGCGCGATCCTGGCCCTGGCCGTGACGGCGGTTGCCGGCTGCGAAGCGGCCCCGGTCTCCACGAACACGTCGCGCGACAGCCTCGGGGTAACGATCGTCGAATCGGTTGCGCCGTTGTGGGGCGCGCGTGACGCCTGGCAGATCGAGGAGGAGCCGATCCTCGACCTCGCCCGAGCCGGCTCGGGCGAAATGCACACCTTCTTTCGCGTAAGGGATGTGCTGCGCACGGGATCCGGGCATCTGGCCGTTGCCGACGGCGCATCCCAGGAGGTCCGGATCTACGATGCAACGGGGCGATTCGTCCGCGCCTTCGGCGGGCCGGGCGAGGGGCCGGGCGAGTTTCGCTCTCTCTGGACCGTCGTCCTGAAGCCCGACGGACGACTCGTGGCGCTGGACCGAGCCGCGGGGGGAAGCGGCGCGGAGTTCGACCTGGGATCGGGGCTGGTGTCTTCGTTTCGGATGCCGGAGGGGGTCTCTCCGGTTCGGCATCCCCTGCCCTCGGACGTGGTCTGGGGACTGGACCTGGCGCCAGACACGGATGAGGAGAGACGAAGCGCGGGTGTACCGCGCCCTCCGGTCACCGTCGTTCGGTTGTCGGAGGACCGGATGTCGGCCGACTCGGTCACCAGCCTTCCCGGATACAAGAACTTCATCGTTACCGAAGGGGACGACATCCCGATCATGGGCCGGTTGCCCCACGCGGTGCCGGACGGCAAGGGGCGCATCGCAATGGGCACGGCCGACGCGCTCGAATACTCCATCGTCGACGGCGGGACCGGGGAGCTGCGCCTGATCGCGAGGATTCCGGGAGTTCCGCTGACCGTGTCCAGCGCGGAAGTAGAGCGTGAGAGGGAGGAATGGCTGGGCCCCGATCCCAGTCCCTTCATTCGCGATTTCATGGCTCGCCTGCCCGAGCCCGCCGAGAAGCCGGGCTATCAGCGCCTGATCGTGGATGCCGACGGGAATGTGTGGGCGGGCGAGTACCTTGGGCTCGCCCGGCGCGACGAACCGCAGGAGTGGTACGTGCTGGACTCGTCGGGGGCGTGGCTCGGAGTCGTCGACACGCCGGCGCGCTTCGAACTGATGCGTGTGGGGGCCGACGAGGTGTTCGGGGTGCGGCGCGACGCCAACGACGTCGAGCATCCGCAGCTTCTGCGGCTGGTGAAGCCCGGGTAGGCCGTGGACGAGCAGTCCCCGAGCCGTAGCGCGGACATGTAGCGGGACCGGCCGCCCTGGTTCGCGGGCCTCGATGGGACCTGGCCATTGACCCGGACCGCGCTGGCCGGCTCTCCAGCGCGGTAACCTCGGGGGTCGCATAGCGAGTTACGCCGCGAGGCGTGTTGAACTCCCTCACGAGCATGCGATCGAGGTCATGGCGGGCGACGAACTCGACGCGTACCTGCCCGCACTCGATTGCCGCGCGGTTCCTGCGAGCCATCACCTGGACGACCTGCGGCCGCTGGTGCAACCCGCCGTATCGCTCCGCTAGGCCTTGCTGCGAACATCATGTCGCGGGTCAGACACGGGCGCAGCCGGGGTGAAAAACCCTTCAGGGTTGATCGGAGGGACGCGGTTGAGGGGCAGAAGCATCCCACTCCCGCGACCCTGACCAGAGGCGATAGACAGGGCGGCGGCGACGCGCGCCTGGGACGTCGGACTTTCCAACAACGATCATTTCATGGGTTGCTTTGACTATGGGCGCGCGAAGGACGAGGTCGGTGCGGATGTGTCGAATTGCCTGCTGGACAGGAGAGGCATCTACCCCTGCAAGCGCATTGGACGCGGCGAGGAGTTGCTGCGCTCTTCCGAGAAGATACAGCCCCGCGTGGAGAGCGATGATGTGCACGTACGACAGACAGCCGAAGTACACGGCATTGACCAAACGGTACTTCATGTTCCTACCCTTGTCGATGTCCTCAGGATTGACGCCAACCGCAACCAAGGCGGGTAGCTCGTTTGCGTGAGCGCCCTCGTAGTCGGCCACGAGCTTGAGTCCGTCCTTGATGGTGTAGCTGACGGAATTGACTTGCAGAGCCTTGGCGTCCAACCATGCATCCAACGGAATCGGGAGCGCCTGGTAATCGAAAGGGCTGTGAATCGCGCACCACCCTTCATCGAGGAAGTCCACGCCGTACAGCCGCCCGATCTCGATTTCATGCTTGGTTTCAGGAACGACGACTTTCTCCTTCTTTCCGCTTCCATAGCCGAGAACCCATTCTTGCCGTTCAGACCGCCACGACATCGTTGCTCGGCGGAATTGACCTTTTCGGCCACCGAGGGGATGGAAGGTCGGGCTGGCGATGGTCTTCTTGAGCAATGCGCCTTCGTTGTCGATGCAGAGCTTTCGCAAGGGAACTGACATCTGACGGACGACGCCTTGGAGTATCCTCCAGCCTCCGTTGGTGTCGAACAACCGCTTCTTGTCAAGCAAGCCTGCGGCGGCCGTGCCGAGGTCCATTACCGAGTCGAGAAGTGTGCTCACGGTCATCGGATGCACCTTGGGATGCAACTTCCAGGATGCGTCGGACAAGTCGGTACTCCTTGGTGTCTTAGCGGGTGGTCCAGCAGGCCTTACGGGCTAGGAGTTCTTCCCGGCGTTTGCTGCTTACAGCGGGCTCCTATCTGAATGGAGGTACCCCCTCACCTCCCCATCCTGCGCTGGAATCCCCTGTTCAGGTGCGAGTCGACGAACTCTCGCCGGTGTCTCAGGGGCAGCGGCTTTGAATACCCGATCGCGCGCAGCACCTCCGAGAGGCACTTCGCGGTATGTGACAGATCCAACAAGGCTGTTGCCTGGATGGCAGCTCCATCTGCGCTTACGAAGGCGATGTCGCTGGCAAGAGGATCGACCTCAAGTCGAAGATAGGTCAAGGCCTCTGCCTCTCCATCGTGGATTTCCGGGCCATCCGCCCGGTTGATCAGGGTGAGTGTTTCGGCGACGTCCGTCGCCTGTGCCTCGTATTCCTGAATCGTCCCATCCTCAACCCAACTCTCTGGATCCACGTAGACCCTCCGGTGGGTCTCTCGGGAGTGGTAGAACTGGATCTCGTCCGAGACGATCCGCGGCACGACGACATCATACCGATCCGTCAATGCATCCCAAGCCTCATGCTCCAGGGCTGCGAAGACAGCGCCTGCATCAAGCAGGACGAGTCTCGGCCGCCCAGCCATCGTCTTCGTCCCAGTCGAGGTAGTAGAGTTCTGCCGGATTCGTCTCCAGGTACTTGGCGGCAACGCTTCTGGAGATGTCGCCCGTCCGATACGCCAAGGCGACAAGCCGCACGAATCGGTCCGGGAGATCGGGTGGCGGTTTGCTCCAGTGCTTCGGCATACTCGCTCGGTCCATGCCGCGAAACGATCCATTACCGAGCCGTTCCCGGACCGCTTCCTCCTCCATTAGGCCCAGCGTTCGGAGACGCCAGAGCAGGGCCGAGGTAGAGACTCCGCAGGCTCGAGCCATGTTCACCAGTTCCGGATCCGAAGGATCTCGACCCTCGAAGCGCGACTGGAACTCTCCGCGGAGGTCATCACCGGGCAGAAGCAGCGCGGATGCGAATACGTTCGCGAGCTTCTCGACTCGGTCCGGCCAGCATGTGCGATGGTTGCCACGGGGCCACGAGTCCATCACCGCGTCCCAGGTGACCAGATGGAACAGCTCATGAGCCAGGCTGTAGCGCTGGCGCCAGGGTGCTTCATTCCGGTTCAGCAGAATCGCGGCATCCGAATCCGTCCGCACGCACGCCGCTGATCCTCCGCTACCGAGGTCATCCAGGAACAGCATGACACCGAAACGCTCCTGCACGACCGCGGCCAATGACATTGCAGGCCGTCCGCCGAGGTCCATGCTACGCCTCGCCCGGGACGCCATCTGTTCCGTTTGACCGAACGATGTCGATCGGTCGACGTGAAAGCGGGGCAATGACTGTGCATCGCCGCCGGCATTCGTGAGTTTCGCAACCCGGCGGTATCGCTCGAAACGCTCGAGCAGCCTGGCTTCGTGCCTGGACCGATCCGCCTCCGGTGCATCCGTTCGCCAGAAGATGCGCTGTTCCGTTTGCCCCGCTTGTTCCCGCTTGACTAGCGCCGGCAGGCTCGTATGGAGAACATCAGCGATTCTGGCCAGTTCCCAGGCCTTGACGTCTCGCTGGCCTCGTTCCAGTTCCGAGACGATCTGGTGCGAGCCAAACCCGACGGCCTCTGCCAACTCTCGCTGGCTCATACCCAAGGCCTTCCGGCGGTCGCGCACGGAGCGCGCAATAATTTCTTGCATGTTGTCTCCCATCGGTCCTCCTGTGGCATACTGATGCAAGATAATCTTGAGGTGCGGCAGAGACCAGACTCTCGAGGATAGCGGGGCAGCTGGACGGCATCGGGGTTGAATGGGTCACGCCGGTCCCGTTTGCAGCCGCTTCCGGCCCACGCTGGGACTACGCCTCCTGGACCACTGCCCCTTCGCTCGGCTTCGCGACGAACATCACGTCGCGGGTGGGCGGGTTGCCCAGGCGGGGCTGGTAGAACCGGGCGGTTAGTGCTTCCATGAGCGGCGCTACGGTGCCGTCGTCACACAGCGCGACCGCGCAGCCACCGAAACCGGCACCGGTCAGGCGCGCGCCCGCCACACCGGCGTCGAGTGCGATGGCGACGATTGCGTCGAGGTCATCCGTGCTCACCTCGTAGTCGTCGCGGAGGCTTTCGTGCGACCGCACCATGAGGTGGCCGAAACGGCGCATGTCGCCGTCGCGCATGGCCCGCTCGGCGAGCGCCACCCGGCTGCCCTCCGTAAGCACGTGACGGAAGCGGCGAAACAGCACGGGGGAGAGGATCCGGCGGACGCGGCTGAGCAGGCCGTCGGAATCGGGCGCTGAGACCAGATCGCGGTAGGTAGCCGCGGTGCTCGTGGCGCGGTTGCCCGAGTTGGCCGCCCGACCTCCCGCCACGACGCCGACCGAGGCTGTCAGCGCCTCCCGGCACTGCCGCGCACGCTCATTATACTGCTCGCGCGCGCCCGCGGACTTCTCGGCCGGCACCAGCGACGACGCCACCACCCACCGCCATCCTTCGGGCACAGGTACCGGGGTCACCCGCAACGGGTCGAATTCGATGCGGAGGGCGTGTCCGGCGACCCCGTGAAGACACGCGGCCTGGTCCATCCCGCCCCCTTGGAGGCCGACGAAGCGCTCGGCGCGCGCCATGAGGGCCGCGAGTTCGAGGCGTGGAAGTGTCACCCCGTTCGCCTTCAGCAGCGCCAGCGCCGAGGCCACCACCAGCGCCGATGACGACGACAGCCCCGACGCGATGGGAACACTCCCCGTCACCGTTCCCTCGATACCTCGCTCCAGTGGCACCCCGTGCTCAAGCAGTCCCCGCGCCGCGGCTCGCACGTAGTTGGACCAGTCTCCCTGGACCGCCGCCTCGATGGGACGTTTCAGCTGAAACGCGAACGGCACGAAACGGGCCGACGGGCTGTCCAGCCGCACCACCGGATCGTCCAGGACCCGGAAGTCGACACGGACATCCCGGTCGATGGCGATCGGGAAGACCGGCAGGCCGTTGTAGTCGGTATGCTCGCCGATCAGGTTGACGCGGCCGGGGGCGGTGACGCGCCAGCTCAATCCGAATAGCCCAACTTCGGCAGCAGCCGGAAGAGCCAGACCCCCGCCCCGGCCGAGATCGCCAGCGCCACCACCGCCGCCACTCCCTGCCCGTACAGCAGGTACCCCGTACCGAAGAGCGCCGCGTAGACCAGGACGCACCCGAGGAACCAAGCGAGGAAGGCGGCCGTGACGGACCCCGACCCGCGCGGTCCGTCGCCCACGTCGACGACCCGCCGCCATCCCGCGCCCATCGGCCGGATCTTGTCGTAGAACCCCTGCAGCGTCCCCGAATCGGCGGGGGCCGTGAGGAAGGTCACCCCGAGCCAGCCGACCGTCGTGATCGCCACGCCGATCACGAGCTGCGTCCAAGCCGGGAGGGGCGCCAATCCCAGCGCTCCGTGCACCCAGGCGAAGTAGACGGCCACCATGAACGAAATCGTCATCCCGGCGAGCTCGCTCCAGACGTTCACGCGATACCAGAACCAGCGCAGCAGGAAGATGAGTCCGGTCCCGGCCCCGATCTGGAGCAGGATCTGGAATCCCTGCCCCGCGGTGTCGAGCTGGAGCGCGATGAAGGCGCCCAGGACCATGAGCCCGACGGTCGACAGGCGACCCACCGCCACCAGCCGCCGCTGGCTGGCATCCGGGTTCACGAAGCGGCGATAGAAGTCGCTCACGACGTAGGACGAGCCCCAGTTGAGCTGGGTGCTGATCGTGGACATGTACGCCGCCGCCAGCGACGCCACCACCAGGCCGAGCAGTCCGGCGGGCAGAAACACGAGCATGGCGGGATAGGCCAGGTCGTTGCCCACCAGCCCGGGATCGAGGTCCGGGAAGCGGGCCTGGATGTCGGACAGCTCCGGGTACACGAGCATCGAACACAGCGCCACGATGATCCACGGCCAGGGGCGGAGCCCGTAGTGCGCGACGTTGAACCAGAGCGTCGCCTTCATCGATTCCTTCTCGTTCTTCGCGGCCAGCATCCGCTGTGCGACGTAGCCTCCTCCCCCCGGCTCGGCCCCCGGATACCACGCGCTCCACCACTGCACTGCGATGGGGATGATGAAGATGCCCGCGGCTACGCTCCAGTCGGAGAAGTCAGGGAAGAAGTTCATCGCCGACTGCAGCTCCGGGTGCGAGACGAGCCCCGCGAGCCCTCCGACCTCAGGCTGCCGCAGCGCGAACACGGCGGCTGCGACCGATCCGATCATCGCCACGACGAAGAGCACGAGGTCGGTCACGACGACGCCCCAGAGCCCCGAAGTCGCGGAGTAGATCATGGTCACGGTGCCCGCGATCAGGACCGTGGTCAGCGGATCGAGCCCCAGCAGCACGCCCCCGATCTTGGTTGCCGCGAGCGTCACCGTCGCGATGATCATCACGTTGTAGAAGACGCCCAGATACAGCGCCCGGAAGCCCCGCAGGAACGCCGCCGCGCGCCCCGAATAGCGCAGCTCGTAGAACTCGATGTCGGTCAGCGCGCCGGACCTCCGCCACAGGCGCGCGTAGAAGAAGACGGTGCACATCCCGGTGATCAGGAAGGCCCACCACGCCCAGTTCTGCGCGACCCCGCCCCCGCGCACGAAGTCCGCAATCAGGTTGGGCGTGTCGGTCGAGAAGGTCGTCGCGACCATCGACGTGCCCAGCAGCCACCACGGGAGCTTCCGCCCCGAGAGGAAGAATTCGTCGGCCCCGGACCCCGCGCGCCGGGCGAAACGGAGGCCGATGGCGAGGGCGGTGAGCCCGTACAGCGCGATGACGATCCAGTCGAGCGTGGTGAGTTGCATGCGGCTTCAGTCGCGGGAGAAAGGGGATGGGCGAGCGTCCCGCACGGGTGGCGGAGCGTCCCGAAGGGATGGCCCGCCGTCCCAGAGACGCATCAGATAGACCCCCGAGTCTACCAGCCCCCGCAGCGATTCGGCCACTCCCGCATGATCGTCCGGGAACGTGACGCCGAGCCACCGCTCGCGGGTGGGCAGCACGGTGCAGCTCGCCCGGCCCGCCGCGATCAGGTCGTTCACGGCCTCGGAGAGGTAGAACTCGCGGTCGAGTCCCGGTCTCGAAGCCAGGAATGCGGCAAACAGGTCGCGGAGGGGCGGAAGGATGTCCGGTTGGAACCCCCAGAGGTTGGTGCAAACCGGCGTTTGCACGGGGACGTCGAGCGGTCGTCCGGCCACGTCCCGGCCCACGGCGCGGTCCCCGTCGCGTCGCAGTTCCAGCCCCTCGGTCAGCCGCCGGAGCCCGCCCGATTCGTCGATTTCGCAGAGGCCCCGTGAGACGCCCCCGCTCTCCGACATGGTGACTTCGAGGGGGTAGCCGATGGTGATGGCGCGGGTGGGGAAGGTGCTGCGGGTGGCACGCGTGCCGGAGCCCGGGTCGTCGGCGTGCAGGGAGTCGCCGGCGCTGGCGGCAGCGGAAGGCGTGGCTGGATTGACCGATCTCGTGTGCGCATCCCTCATCGCCCTCGCGAGCGCCGCGTACGCCCCCCGCCCGTAGAAGTCGTCGGCGTTGCAGACGGCGAAGGGGCCATCGACCTCTTCCCCCGCGGTGAGGACCGCGAACCCGGTGCCCCAGGGGCGGATCCGGCCGGCTGGAGGATCATCCACCAGTCCCGGATGGGCCATCCGCTGGTACGCGTAGCGGATGTCGAGTTGCGTTGCCGCGCCGCGAAGATGCGCGTCGAAATCGGGGCGAAGCGTCTCCCGGATGACGAGCAGGAAGCGCGTGAACCCGGCGATCGCGGCATCGTAGAGCGCGTAGTCAAGGAGGGCCTCGCTGCCCGGACCGATGGGCGCGAGCTGCTTGAGACGGCCGAACCGGGTCGAGCGGCCGGCCGCGAGGATGACGAGGGTCAGGGGTGGACTCAAGTTCTGCTACCATCGGTGTTGGTTTGGGTTACCGTATACAACACCGATGGCCACCACGGGAAAAGGGGGGAGGTCTGGAGACGAAGGTCCTTATCACCGGCGGCGCCGGATTCATCGGTAGCCACGTCGCGCGCGCCCACATCGCGCGCGGCGACCGGGTCTGGATCGTCGACGACCTCTCTGCCGGGCGGCCCGCGAACGTCCCGGCCCGTGCCGAACTCATCGAGGTGGACATCGCCGATCCGCGTGCCCGCGACCTGATCCGCGATGTCCGCTTCGACCTGATCAACCACCACGCGGCACAGATCGACGTTCGCGCCTCGGTCGCCGACCCGATTGCCGATGCCAGGGTCAACATCGCCGGCCTCATCAACATCCTCGAGGGAGCGCGCGACGCGGGGACCCGCCGGGTGGTCTTCGTGTCCAGCGGGGGCGTGGTCTACGGAGAGCCCAACGTGTATCCCACGCCGGAAAGCGCCCCCAAACGTCCGGTGTCCCCTTACGGGGTGTCGAAGCTCGCGGGTGAGTGCTACCTCGACTACTACCGCGCGGTGCACGGCCTCGACTACGTCGCGCTCCGCTACGGCAACGTCTACGGCCCCGGGCAGGATCCCCATGGCGAGGCGGGCGTGGTGGCCATCTTCTGCAATCGCCTGATCGATGGCGAGCCGCTCGAGATCTACGGCGATGGCGAGCAGACGAGGGACTACGTCTACGTGGAGGATGTGGCGGCGGCCAACCTGACCGCTGCCGACATGCCGCTCGACAACGGCGCGGGCATCGACGCAAGAGCCTACAACGTGGGTACCGGAGAGGCGACGAGCGTCAACACGCTGGCGACCCTCCTGGAAGAGATCGCGGGCGCGCGTCCCGGCCGGGTCCACAGGGACGCCCGAGCCGGCGAACTTCGGCGCAGCGCGCTTTCGACGGTGCGGATGCAGGCGGTGGGATGGGCACCCGCGCATAGCCTGCGCGAGGGGTTGGCGCGGACGTTCAGGCACATCGCGTCCCAGGCGGGAGGGTGACCTACCTCATCGGGTCGAACCCCAGCCTCCAGACCACCATCTGAGGGTAGCCGGCTTCGGTCTCCCTGTTCTCGATGGCCAGCCCATGGCCGACAAAGGCCTCGAACAGCGCATCGTGACGGCGGGTAGCGATGAACGAGCCGCGGGTGAGATCGATCAGGTCGATGTGACTCTCGAAGATATAGCGCCAGTCATCGTCGGTCGGCGCATGCCCGACCCGCCCATTGGGCGCGACCCGCTCTTCCAGGTGATCCAGCCAGTTCTCCCTGCGGATATGCCTGATCACCCAGAGTCGCTGTTCGGCGTCAACCTGCATCGCGAAGATCCGGTTGCGCGGGGGATTGTCGGGAGACCAGAATCCGCGTGAGGCTTCCTCCTCATTCAGCCTGGGTCCTCGGAGCCCCAGGATCCTGCGGCCACTCTCGCTCCATACCTGAATGAGATAGTCGCCTGCTCGCGTGCTGTAGATGCGCGGCTGCCGATCGACCGCTAATACCCGAGGTACGTCGCCCGGAGCCTCAATGCCTTCCATCCGGTCGAACGAATGAAGGATGTCCAGCCCATCGACGATGTGGAGCGGCACACCCATTGTCCCGGCCGCCGTCCTGCTTGTGTTCCCGAGGTACTTGCCGTCCTCCCCGAGCGGTATCGCGAGTTGGTAAAACCCCGGGAAGAGAGACCTGTCCGAATCATAGGAAAAGTCGGTGTTCACAACCGTTTCCCGCCCGGTAGCCAAGTCGACGACATGCATCCGTCCCTCGCCGTCGCTGCCAACCGGTGCAGGACGCTGGAACTCCATGGGTCCGTCCCCCCTGCGACCGACCTGTCTCACGAATCGGCCCTCCGCATCCCAGACCTTCACCACCGATTCGCGCGGCATCCCTACCCAGTAGTTGCCGAAATCATCAACCGCCGCGTAAACCGACCAGTCGATGTACCCCGGGGCGACCGTGTCGCCCAGGGTCACGACGTGGTCGACGGTCATGCAGTCCGCGCACATCGCCGGACTCTCAAGGATGTCTACGGTGGCGGTGCTGTCCTGCAGGGTGGCCAGGTCCCTGGGGGAGTCGGGCGCGTCACAGGCGGCTAGCGAGCCGGCCAAGGCGACGGCAAGTGCCAGTGGAGTGACAGCAACGGGCGGTCGAGCAACAGCGAGGGGCCGCTGAGCAACCGCGAAAGGCTGCGATGCCCTGGTGGACCTGCCAATCATTTGATCGCCCCCCTTCGGCGAGCCGCCGGAACGAGCAGGCAGCGAACTTCCTTCCATTTCAGACTGCCTCCATGAGCCGAACGTTCCCGCTCGGTCGTGTCTCAGCGGATCTCGCCTCAGCGCTCTTCCTGCGTCTTCTCAACGTTCTCCACGTATGTCAGGGACTTCTCCAGCGTCGGATTCTCGTTGTAGGCCTCCGACTGCCCGGGCGGGATGCTCAGGTAGTCCCAGTCCCCACCGCGGAAGGACTTGGCCAGGTAGACGACCTGCCCCACATGGTAGGCGGCGTGGGCCAGCGAGCGGAGGAGTGCCTCGTCGACTCGATGGGGAACGCGGCGGACGGTCACTTCAGAGGTCAGGTCGTCGTCGGTGAGCTGTGAGAGGGTGTCGAAGAGCACGCCCCAGCCCCGGTCCCACTTCGCGGCGACGTCGTCGGGCGACACCTCGCGCGGCTCGAACTCCGACTCCCTGTCGCGCCACGGTTTCTCCCCGTCCGTAGTCAGGAAGTCGGTGAAGCGCGACTCCAGGTTGCCGGCGACGTGCCAGACGATGGTCGCGATCGAGATGGCGTGTTCGGAACCGGCGACGAGGTGCTCGGCGTCCAATTGGCCGAAGGCGCGCTCCCCGAGGATCTTGTAGCGTTGGTATTCGGCTTCGATGAGGGCCAGGACGGTGCGGTTCATATTGTCGCCTCATATTGTAGTGACGTGATGTATTGAGCATATATTGATATGCATAATCTATAATATATATTAGACATACTATATAGATATGATATATGACGGACAATATAATATAAGATGCGTGGACTACCAACCCTTCGGGCCAATCCTCTCCACCAGGGTCCCGATCTCCGCCACGGGAAGCGCCGAGATGCGGTCGTCGAGCACGTACCCCTCATCACCCGGATACACGATCCAAAGATGGTCCAACTTCAGATCCTTGAGCGCCACCCGCATCGACCGCGTGGTCCCGGGGGCGTCCGCGAACTTGCACTCGAAGCCGTAGCGCCTCCCTCCCTCGAGCACGAGGAGATCGAGTTCGGCGCCGGCGTGGGTCGCCCAGTAGTACGCGTCCCGCGTCTCCAGCGCACCGAGCAGCTGTTCGACGACGAACCCCTCGAATGAGGCTCCTACCTTGGGATGACCCGGCAACTGGTTCTCACCGGGAATCCCCAGCAGCGAATGCAACAGGCCGGTGTCGCGCACGTAGACCTTTGGCGCCTTGACCTGACGCTTCCTCAGATTCTCGAACCATGGCGGCAGGACGCGCACCATGAAGGCCCCCGCAAGGATGTCGAGATAGCGGCGGGCGGTCGCTTCGCTCGACCCGAGTGACCGGGCGAGCTCGGCGGCGTTCCAAGTCTGCCCGTGGTAGTGGGCGATCATCGTCCAGAAGCGCCGCAGGGTCTCGGTTGGAATGGTGATGCCAAGTTGGGGAATGTCGCGCTCCAGCAACGTGCGGACGAAGTCGCGTCGCCAGAGCGATGACGCCTGCGTGCCGCGCGCGAGGAAGGAGCGGGGAAATCCGCCACGGTCCCAGAGCTTCCGCCACGCATCGGTTCCCGTCTCACTCAGGCTGAAGCCGCCCAGGTCCACGAGCCCGACGCGCCCCGCAAGGGACTCGGAGACGCCCTTCACCAGTTGGGGAGAGGCGCTGCCCAGCAAGAGAAAGCGGGCGTCGTTGTCCGGGCGGTCCACCAGCACGCGCAGCGTCTCGAAGAGCGAAGGCATCCGCTGGACTTCGTCGATGACCACGAGTCCGCTCAGCCGTCCGAGCGTCTGCTCGGGTGTGGCGAGCCGCCGGCGGTCGACGGCGGCCTCCAGATCGAAGAATGTGGTCCCGGGGGACTCGGCGGAGATCTGTCGGGCAAGCGTGGTCTTGCCGCATTGCCGAGGACCGGTGAGCGCGGCGCAGGGATGCACCGCGAGGGCTTCGCGGATGCGGTTGGTAGGGGTCGGGCGATCAACCAGCATCCGCTACGATAATCCTTGAAATTCCGCAGAACAAGTGAGGATGTTCAAGGAACACCAGCCAGCTATCCCGTGTCCGGCGGCCTCCTCAGCACTCCTGCGAAAAGAATCGCGCCGGACTCGCGCTCTCGTATCAGGTAGGCGAAGGGCCGGTTCGCGATCACCGATGGCGGTAGGCTCGTGACCCCGATCCCGACCGAGGTTGTGCCGGCTCCTTCCGCGCCTTCCTCGGCCACCTCCACGAACGTCTTCTGCTTGACTTCGGAGATGAATAGCGGAGGAGAAGTGGTGGAGATGCCCGTGAAGTCGGCGACGTTCGGGAGGAAGGCGTCCGTCGTCCCGAGCGCCTGCAGGACCGGCTTGAGACTCTCGTCGTACTCGACGCGGAACCTGGGGAGCACGACCCTCACCTTCCTCCCGTTCAGGTTGTCCAGCAGACTCTGCCAGCGCCTCACATCCATCGAAGCGAGTTGCGCGTCGATGCTGCTCCCGGCTCCCGGCACGAGAACCGTCATCGCGAAGGCGCCTTCTCCGAACGGCAGCTCGATGACCTGAAGGTCGCCGTCCTCGCCATATGGGAATTCGGCGGTCAGGTCCATCATGGGCATGGACTGCGACCGGCCGTCGGCAATGTGGAAAGGCGCGTCCTGCGTCCTTTGCGGATCGAATGCGTACTTCCACGGGCCCTTGAAGTAGATCGCGTTGATCAGGAAGAGCATCGTGCGGCTGTCAATGGGCGATTCGACGATCTCTTCGATTCGTCCGCCGGTTTCCTCCGACACCCATTGATTGATGGCGTCGGCGGCGGCGGCACTCGAGAAATCGAGCCCGGCGATCTCTGCGTCGAAGAATGCTCGCACCGCTTCCAGGAAGTCCTGCTCGACCGCGAATCCGTCACGGTACCACGCGGAGTTGGCGAGCTGCGTGCTCACGGTGGAATCCGCCGCAGGCAGATGAGCCATGAGGCCATGATAGCCCAGGTTGACCGTGTCCAGCGGGGCATCCTCAAACCCGAGTGTGGCCCGCATCTGACCATACGTCGTCCCCCGAGCTCCGTTGAGCGCCATGCCGAGAGCCATGGACGCGCTCAGTGGCGAGACGAGGACGTTCGCCTCGGGATCGGCGGCCATCGCGGCGGGAAGCAGCCTCCACGCGAAGGCATTGCTCTTCTCGAGAACGGCAGCCTCCGCAGAGACCGAGCGCGGTGGGATGACGATCGAGTCCGGGGGAGGGGGATCCGTGGGCTCTTGGACGACAGGTTCGGCAGGGCCCGGTTCGACAACGTCGTCGGAGCAGGCCAGGGCCGGCAGCGCGGCAGCGATCCAGAGAGCCAGAGCGATGCGGCTAACGCACGCGACCCGGAATACCGGTTCGATTCGGAAGTTGCCTCCGACGCGTCCGTAGTTGCTCACGCTGATCCTCTGTTCAACATCAACTCGCTCAAGGTGAAGGTAGCACTGTGCTCGGGGAACGAATGCGCGAACTGGAATGTGACGCCGTGGTCGGAGCAACGTCGTCGTCTGGCTGGAATCCGATGGAGGGCGTTAAGCTCGACTGCCCCCGGGCGGTGCAAAGCTCGCCTGCGCGGCTGCCGGGAGGAACGACATCCAGGAGAAGAGGACTCCGATGAACACCATCGTCCGCGTTGCCTTCGTGGCCGCGTTGGTCTGCCCCGCCGCTGCCGCCGCCGGCCCCCAGCAAACCTCTTCACAAGCCCCCCCCGGCGCCCTCCCCTACGACCTCGCCTTCGGGATGGCGTCCTTCATCTGGGACACGCAGTTCGCGGTTTCGGCGGACGGGCGCTTCGTAGCCTACGACGTGCGGGTTCCTCCCGCGGACACTACGGCCAACCTGGACGAGCGCTACCAGCCCAACGGCACGCCCAGCTCGGTGGTGGGAGCGACCATCCGTTACACAGAGATGGCGAGCAAGCGGACGGTGGAGGTCTGCCCGGGGGGCACCTGCTGGAGGCCGGTGTGGTCCCCGGACGGGGCGTTGATCGCGTTCTTCTCGGACGCCGATGGCGAGCCGCAGCTTTGGGTGCACGACGTCGCGGCGGGGATGTCGCGCAGACTCTCCGAGGAGCCGGTCAAGCCGAAGCTCTGGCACGGGGACGAGCCGCGCTGGAGCCCGGACGGGTCGACGCTATATGTCGGGTTCGCGCCGGAGGGGCCGTTCAGCAACCCGATGCGCCCGGCCGAAGTGCGGCCTGAGAACCCGGCCGGGGTCGTGGTTCTGCGCAGCGGCAGTGAGGCGGCCGCGGCTCCAGAGGCGGAAGCGCCG
Source organism: Candidatus Palauibacter rhopaloidicola (assembly GCA_026914155.1). Classification (GTDB taxonomy): domain Bacteria; phylum Gemmatimonadota; class Gemmatimonadetes; order Palauibacterales; family Palauibacteraceae; genus Palauibacter; species Palauibacter rhopaloidicola. Next base: position 24,510 of record JAPPGH010000038.1, read on the forward strand.
CCCCCCACGCCGATGACCGACCACTACGCGCGCGAGCACCTGGTGGCCATCAAGGCGGTCGATGTCGCGAGCGGGGAGACGCGCGTGCTCGTGGCCCAGGACGCGGAGTTCCCGGCGGGCACCCTGCGCCGCTCGGCGTCGGGCAGATGGCTGGGATACCTTTCCATCTTCCGGCCGGAGAGCGACACCACCCAGTCCACGGTGATGGACGTCGCGGTGGTGCCGACGGCGGGCGGCGAACCGATTCCGGCCGTGCGCAACGTCCCGCTCACCCGGAACGACTACTTCGGCGTCAGCTATGCCTGGCATCCGTCGGACGACCGGCTGGTGTACCTGGACGGGAAGCGCATGCACCTGCTCGACCTGCGCACGGGGTCGCCCGCCGCCCCCATGCCCCTCGCCCCCGAGCTTGGCGACGTCGCCCCCACCGTCTTCGCCTTCACACGCGACGGGCAGGCGGCAGTGATGGGGGTCGATGTCGTAGACGACCAGGGCTACGGTGACCCGCGCCCGCGCGCGCTCGCGGTCGTTCCGCTGGACGGCAGCCCACCCGCGACCTTCGCCCTCGACGACGACCGCTGGACCTACGACCAGGTCCTCAAGGCCGACGAGCGCACCGCGTGGCAGCCGGACGACGAGTCGATTTCGGTGCTCGTGACGGAACGCGCCACCGGCTCCAAGGCCATCCTCCGCTACGATCCGGCCACGGACGACAGCCGCGTGCTCTGGAAGGCCCGGGCGCGCCTCGTCAACCTCACGTCCGGCGGCAGCCACGACTTCATCGTGGGCCAGTACGAGGACATGCGCACGCCGTCGAACATCTTTCGCTTCGACGCGGACTTCTCGGCCCGCGAGCGCATCTCCCACATCGACCCCCGCCTGGACGACGTGGAGGTGGGAACCGCAGAGGTCTTCGAGACCACCGTGCCGCTTCACGACGGCACGCTCGCCACCGTGAAGACCGCCGTGCTGCTTCCCCCGGGAGCAACGCGGGGTGATCGTCTTCCCGCGCTCGTCACGATGTATCCGGGCAGCGACATAACCCGCCGGGCCGCCGCCTTCGGGGGCGGAAGCGTGTTCACCGTGCCGAACCTGGTCTTCACCAGCCGCGGCTATGCGGTGGTGCTCTGCGACCTGACCCTGGGCCCCAACCAACAGGCCGGCAACCCGATCCGGGACATGGTCGACGTGCTCCTGCCCCAGGTCTACCGCGCCGCCGAACTCGGCTACGTCGACCTGAACCGGCTCGCGATCACCGGCCAGTCGTTCGGCGGCTACGGCACCGGCTCGATCATCACGCGCACCAACATCTTCCGCGCGGCGGTGCCCATCTCCGGGATCTTCGACCTGTTCGGGACCTACGGGCGCATCGACGTCGACGGCGGCGGCTTTTTCCTGGCCTGGAGCGAGGGCGGACAGGCGCGCATGGGCACGCATCCCTGGGCCGACGTGCGCCGCTACCTCGACAATTCCCCGTACTACAACGCGGACAAGATCTCGACCCCCGTGCTGATCGTGCACGGAACCGAGGACATGGCCTATCACGACGCCGGCAAGCTCTTCAGCGCGCTCCGGCGGCTGGGCAAGCCCGCGCAGCTGGCCTCGTACCTGGATCAGGGCCATGTCATCTCGTCATGGCGGAGGTCGAGCGCGATCGACGCGGCCCGGCGCATGGTGGAGTTCTACCGGCGCCACCTCGGGGATCCGGCGAAAGGCCGGGAGGACTCCCGGTAGGCGCCGCCCCCACCGCCCAACCGCAGCCCCACCCTTAGGGACCGGTTCTGCTGGACGCTGTTATGTTACTCGGGTTCCGGTATCCCAGTAACGAGCTGGAAGGAGTCGTCAGTGAAGGATCCACACCTCGCCCCTCCCCAGGGTGGGTACCGCGTGGAGGCTCGCGATTTCGGGCCGATCGCACGGGCCTCTCTCGATCTGCGCCCCTTGACCATCCTCGTGGGTCCAAGCAACACCGGCAAATCCTACCTGGCCATCCTGGTGTATGCGCTCCACCGGTGCTTCATCGGCTCGGGTCTGCGGCTTCGGCGATTCGGAGGCGCGTGGAGCTTGTCTCTTCCTGGTCTTCCCGCGATGGGTCCTGACAGGTCCAGAGAGCAGGAGCATCTGCCTCGCCTCGCTGCCTGGATGTCCAAGGCGAGCGTGTCCGAAGAAGTGCCGCCTCTGCCTCCCGACCTCCTGGATTTCATCCACGCGCGCTTGCATCGTGACCCCGAGGTCGAGACGCGACTCCAAAGAGAAATCGGCAGGTGCTTCGGCACGGGACATGTCTTCGACGCATCGCTACGTGACTTGGTGAGGTTCGCGGATGAGCGCCCCGCTGGACCTGCCAAGGTCGTCGTGCGCTTTCCCTGGGGGAACGGCGATGCACCGGTTGAATACAACTTTCGGTTCGACGACAACGGCGTTACCCACAGCGCGAGTATTCCTCGCCTGCGGGGATTGCCCGGTCCTTTCCTCCGCGCCCTGAAACGCGCTCCGATAGACCTGGAAAGCGATGACGATCAGTTGCCGCGCTGGCTCGCACGCCTGCTCCACGGATTCTACAGGGAAGTGTTCAGGCCTCTGCTCCGAAATGTGTACTATCTCCCAGCAGACCGGACCGGGCTGATGCACAGCCTCCCGTTGATAGAAGATGTATCACTTGATCGCCTTTCCATGCCTCAGGCGGTTTCGCCGCTTATGTCTGGCGTAGTCACGGACTTTCTGCGCCAGTTAACGGGAATACGTCCACGCCGCCCGTGGCAAAAGGCAAGGGACATGGCAGGAGATCTCGAGACCGCACTGCTTCAGGGAACAGTTCACGTGAAAGATGAGAAATCCGGGACTCCTGAGTTTTCCTATCGCCCGCAGGGCTGGAGTGATGATCTGCCACTCATGCGTGCCTCGTCGATGGTGCTGGAACTTACTCCCATCGTGCTCTTTCTACGGTATCTGATTCGTCCTGGCGATGGTGTTATCATCGAAGAGCCTGAAGCTCACTTGCATCCCGCGGCACAAACGATGCTGGCGCGGGAACTCGTTCGGTTGGTCGACGCGGGCGTCCAGGTTATAATTACGACTCACAGCGACTGGTTTCTTGAGCAAATCGGCAACCTTGTTCAACTTTCAAGTCTGGAGCCTGCCAGGAGATCAGGCATCGCAGATATGGCATTGGAGCCGAAGCAAGTCGGAGCGTGGCTGTTCAAGCCCGATTCCGCTGAGTCAGGATCGGTCGTGGAGGAGATCGTGGTCGATCCGGAGACAGGGTTGTTTCCAACCGACTACAACAAAGTTAGTGAGGCATTGTACAATGAGAGCGCGATGATCTTTAATCGACTCCAGGAAAGCTCTGAGAAATGAAGGGACTCGTGCGGTTTCTCAGCGACCAAATCACCGGCGGTTGTCACAGGAGTCGATGTGGCAAAGATCGCTGCTGGATGTCCATGGAAGGAGTGCCTGCCAATCATCTGCTTGTTGACGTTGATTGCGACGAGCTTTCTGAACTTCACGCAGGCCCGAGGGCGGACTATTTGTTCGTCGCCGAGGAAGGGACCAGTTGGGTTGTACCCATAGAACTCAAGAGCGGTCGGTTCGCTGCCGAACATGTGCTGAAACAGCTTCAAGGAACCGCTACTATGGCAGAAGCGTGGATTCCGCCGCACCAGAGGTTTTTGTTGTTACCAACCATAGCGCACGGAGGAAAACCCCTGCGCGCAACCGAGCGGACGATACTTCGCAGGACCAAGGTCACGCTGCACGGCCGAAAGGGACAAGCGCTGCTGCGTAGGTGCGGTGCCGCGATCACCGGGGTGCTGGATGGAAGCAGGGCGTGAGATGGTGGCGAAGTCGCATGGCTTGGCGCGGAGAAGGATGTCTCGTGATCCCCACCCGTAGGAGACGATTGATATGCAACTCGGCGCCTTCTCAATCAGCCTTTCCGTCAACGACCTCGAAGCCTCCAAGTCCTTCTATGAGAAGCTCGGCTTCAGGCAGACCGGCGGGGACGGCACGGGCTACCTGATCATGGTCAACGACACCACCGTCATCGGCCTCTTCCACGGGATGTTCGAGGGCAATATCCTCACCTTCAACCCCGGGCTGGCCCAGGACATGTCGCGGCCGGAGATCTTCACCGATGTGAGGGAGATCCGCGCGTCGCTGGTGGCGGACGGCGTGGAGATGTCGACGGACACGGACCCGGACGGCACCGGGCCCGCGCACATCGTGGTGGTGGATCCGGACGGGAACCCGGTGCTGATCGACCAGTTCTTCCCGAGACCGGGGAGCGAAGGGAAATGAAACCGAGGAGAGAGCCTTGAGCCGCACAGAGATACAGCGCACCATCGCCGCGCCCGCCGACAGGGTCTTCGCAGCGGTCGCCGACGTGAGACAGTTCTCGCGCGCCGTGGAGCACATCGAGCGCGTCGAGTTCGTGTCCGACACCCGGACCGGCCTGGGCACCCGCTTCCGCGAAACCCGCCGCATGCGTGGGCGGGAGGCCACGGTCGAACTCGAGATCACGGAGTTCGCAGAGCCCGAGCGAGTCCGGTTCCTGTCGGAGGCCGGTGGTGTGAAGTGGGACACGGTCTTCACGGTTGTGGCAGGCCGAGACGGTAACACGCGCCTGATGTTGGTCATGGAGGCTACGCCTCTCACCTTCCCGGCCCGACTCATGGTGCCGCTGATGAAGGGCATGGTCCGCAAGGCGATTGCCGCGGACATGGACGCGGTCAAGAGGTATTGCGAGAGATCTTCGGGAGGTCCGTAGCGCGCCGGGGTTTGCATCGTTGTTCGAGCGCATCCAGCTTTGGGCGCTTAATGTTCCGATACCCTTGTCGAAATCGATACCTACCAGAGACACATACACATGGCAGACCGGCGCCAGCAGGCTCTCGATTACCATACCGACGGCCGCCCCGGCAAGATCGAGGTGGTTCCGACCAAGTCGCTCTCGACCCAGCGCGAACTCACCCTCGCGTACTCCCCGGGGGTCGCCGAGCCCTGCCGCGAGATCGCGGCCAATCCCGCGGAAGTCTTCACCTACACGGCGCGCGGCAACCTCGTCGCGGTGGTCTCCAACGGGACCGCGGTGCTCGGGCTGGGCAACATCGGGCCGCTCGCCGCCAAGCCGGTGATGGAGGGCAAGGGGGTGCTCTTCAAGCGCTTCGCGGGCATCGACGTGTTCGACATCGAGGTGGATTCGAGCGACGCGGAGGAGGTCATCCGCTTCTGCCAGCTCCTGAGCCCCACCGTGGCCGGCATCAACCTGGAGGACATCGCCGCGCCCGAGTGCTTCGTCATCGAGCAGGCGCTGCAGGACAAGCTCGACATCCCCGTCTTCCACGACGACCAGCACGGCACCGCCATCATCGCGGCGGCGGCACTCCTCAACGCCATCGACCTGGTGGGCAAGCGCATCGAGGACGTGCGCGTGGTCTTCAGCGGCGCGGGCGCCTCGGCGATCTCCACGGCCCGCCACCTGCGCCGGCTGGGCGCGGATCCCGCCAAGGTCGTCCTGTGCGACTCGCGCGGCGTGATCTACAGGGGCCGCGAGGAGGGGATGAACGCGTACAAGGCCCCGTTCGCGGTCGAGACTGAACTGCGCACGCTGGAGCAGGCGCTCGACGGAGCCGACATCTTCATCGGGCTCTCGGTGAAGGGGATCATGACCCCAGCCATGGTGTCGTCGATGGCGCCGGATCCCGTCATCTTTGCCCTGGCCAACCCCGATCCGGAGATCCTGCCGGAAGACGTGGCCGCGGTCCGGGACGACGCCATCATGGCTACGGGGCGCTCCGACTATCCCAACCAGGTCAACAACGTCCTGGGCTTTCCCTTCATCTTCCGGGGCGCGATCGATGTGCGCGCGCGCGGCATCAACGCGGAGATGATGCTCGCCGCGACCCGGGCCCTCGCCGAACTGGCGCGGCTGGAGGTGCCCGAGGCGGTGCGTGGGGCGTACGGCCACGAAGACATCCACTTCGGGCGCGACTACCTCATCCCCAAACCCTTCGACCACCGCGTGCTCTTCCACGTCGCGCCCGCGGTGGCCGAGGCGGCCATGCGCACCGGCATGGCGCGCCAGGAGCTCGACCTGGACGAGTATCTGGACCGCCTGCAGGCGCTGCTGGGTCCGGGGCGCGCGGTCATGACCGGGATCCGCGCGCAGGCCCGTCGCGAGCCGGCGCGCATCGTCTTCCCCGAGGGCCACAACCAGGACGTGATCCGCGCCGCCGCCGAGCTCGCCGAGGCCGGAACCTGCCGCCCCATCCTGCTGGGGCGGCCGCCGCGCGTGGCCGAGAAGGCGGGCTGGATGGGGCTGGACATGACGGGCGTCGAGGTCGTCTACGCCGCCGAGCGTCCCGACGACCGCCACGACTACGCCGAGAAGCTGTTCCAGCGCCGCGCCCGCAAGGGCCTCACCCTGGCGGAGGCCCAGTGGAACCTGTACAAGCCCATCTACTTCGCGCTCAGCATGGTTGAGGAGGGACAGGCGGACGCCATCGTGGCCGGCATCGAGGCCAACTACGCCGAGATCCTGCGCCCGGCGCTGCAGGTGATCGGGGCCAAGGGGGACATGCGGGTGGCGGGCCTCTACATGCTGGCCTTCCGCAACCGCCACCTGGTTTTCCTGGCCGACACGACGGTGAACATCGCTCCCTCCGCCGAGACCCTGCGCGACATCGCGCTCCAGACCGCCTCCTTCGTGCGCGATCTGGGCATCCCGCCGCGGGTGGCGATGGTGAGCTTCTCCAACTTCGGCTCGGCGCCGCACGACGAGTCCCGGCGCGTGGCGCAGGCGGTGCAACTGGTGCGCGAGGCCGATCCCGAACTGGAGATCGACGGCGAGATGCAGGCCGACACCGCGGTGGACCCCGTGGCACTGCGCGAGGTCTACCCGTTCACCCATCTGACCGGGCCCGCCAACATCCTGGTCTTCCCGCGCCTTTCGGCCGCCAACGCCGCATACAAGCTTCTTGAACACCTGGGGGGCGCCGACGCGATCGGTCCCATCCTGCTGGGCATGGCCAAGCCGGTGCATATCCTGGAGCGGGGATGCGCGGTGCAGGACATCGTCAACCTGTCGGCCGTGGCGACCGTGGACTGGCAGGCCCGCAACCGTAATGGAGGATGAAGCCATGACGATCATCGATGCGCGCGCGCGCCGCCGCTTCCCCGGCAGAGCGCTCTTCCTGCTTGCGCTCGCCCCCGCGCTTGCGGCCGATCTGGCCGCCCAGAAGCCGGTCCATGTTCCGGAAGACATCCCGGCCCGCGTCCAACCCCTTCCTTCCCTGCGCGAACAGGCGGCGGAGCAGCAGGAGTGGCTGGAGCTGCGCATCGGGCGCATTCTGCCGGCGCTGATGGCGGAATACGACGTGCGCATGTGGATCCTGTCCATGCGCGAGTACGCCGAGGATCCCGTCTTCTGGTCGATCACATCGCCGACCACCTTCGCCGCCCGCCGGCGCTCCATCTACGTATTCACGCGTCAGGACGACGGCGCGGTGGAGCGGCTGGCGCTCGGCGGAACCGACCAGGGCGGCGTCTTCCAGGCGTATCGCTCCACGCGGCCGGCGCCCACGCAGCCCACCGCGGAGCTGGTCGGCAACGAGCAGTGGCGGCTCCTGCGCGAGCTGGTGGAGGACCGCGATCCGGAGAACATCGTCCTCAACATCGACCCCGACTGGGCCTTCTCGGACGGCCTGCACGCCGGGGAGCGCGAGGAGCTGGAGGAGGCGCTGGGCCCGGAGCTGATGGGCCGCGTGAAGCGCGAGCCGCGCCTGGCCATGAACTACATCGCGCTGCGCCTGCCGGAGATGATGCCCCGATACCGGAAGATCGAGGAGACGGTGCACGCGGTCATCTCGGAGGCCTTTTCTAACGCCGTGATCACCCCCGGCGAGACCACCATTGAGGACGTGGAGTGGTGGATGCGCCAGCGGGTGCGCGACCTGGGCTACACGGTCTGGTTCCAGGCCAACGTGGACGTGCAGCGGGCGGGCGAGGTGCCCTCGGACGGCCCCGCCGTCATCGAGCGAGGCGACCTGCTCTGGACCGACTTCGGGGTGGTGGCGCAGAACCTCCACACCGATACCCAGCACCTGGGCTACGTCCTGCGCGAGGGTGAGACCGAGGTGCCTGCGGGACTCCGGCAGTGCATCGCCAACTCGAACCGCCTGCAGGACATCCTGCTCGAGCACATGGAACCCGGGCTGACCGGCAACGTGATCCTGGCCAACACGCTGGCGCAGATGCACGAGGAAGGCATCAACGGGACCGTGTACACGCACCCCATCGGCGATCACGGCCACGGCGCCGGGCCGCTGATCGGACGCTGGGACGGGCAGGAAGGTGTGCCGGTGCGCGGCGACGCGGTGCTGCTGCCCTCGACCTGGCACTCGATCGAGCTGCAGGCCACGACCCCGATCCCCGAGTGGGACGGCAAGGCGGCCAGTTGCCGCCAGGAGGAAGAGGCGTACCTCGACACCGAGGGCGCGCGCCACTGGGTGTTCCGGAGGCAGAGCAGGTTCCACATCGTGTGGTAGTGACGGCTTGTTCTACCACGGACGGCGGTGATGGCTGACGCTGCGCAACGGCAGGCAAGGACGGAATGACATGAAAACGATGCGAATCACGATGCGGGGATGGGGCGTTGGCATGCTGCTCGGCGCAGCCTCGGCACTGGCCATTCCGCCGCAGGCAGCCGCGGCACAGGGACTGGCGGTGCCGGATCCCGTGCTCGAGGGCATCTGGGCCGAGACGATGGACAACTCGCAGATCGAGGCCATGGGACAGGTGCTGCTGGACGCCATCGGCCCCCGGCTGACGGGGTCGCCGCACATGGAACGGGCCCAGGAATGGGCGGTCTCGATGCTCTCCGGCTGGGGGGTGGAGGCCCGCACCGAGGAGTACGGCACCTGGGAGGGCTGGGACCGCGGCGTCAGCCACGTGGACCTGGTGTCGCCGCGGGTGCGCTCGCTGGAGGGACGCATCCTGGCGTGGAGCCCCGGGACCGGGGGCGAGCCGGTCGAAGGCGGGGTCGCCGTCCTGCCGGAAATGCGCTCGCCGGCGGACTGGCAGGCCTTCCTGGGCACGGTGAGCGGCAAGTGGGTGATGTTCTCCTATCCGCAGCCGACCTGCCGCGCGGACGAGCAGTGGCTCGAGTTCGCACAGGACGGATCGTACGAAGCCATGGCCGAGGCGCGCACGGCGGGCAACCGGGCGTTCAACCAGAGTCTGGCCGCCACCGGCACGCGCGATCCGCGCCGCCGCGACCTGCACACGCAGATCGAAGAAGCGGGCGCACTCGGAATCGTGACCTCGCTCTGGCCGGGCTCCTACGGCACGACCCGCGTCTTCAACGCCTACAACCGCGAGACTCCCACCTTCGAGCTGGGGTGCGAGGACTACGGGCTCGTCCATCGCCTGGCCGCCAACGGACAGGAGCCGGTGCTGCGGCTGACCGCGGAGGCCGAGAACCTGGGTGAGGTGCCGGTCTCGAACGTCATCGGCACAATCCCGGGGACCGAGCGTCCGGACGAGTATGTGATGCTCTCGGCGCATTTCGACTCGTGGGAGGGCGGATCGGGCGCGACCGACAACGCCACCGGCTCGCTGCTCATGCTCGAGACCATGCGCATCCTGTCCGCCGTCTATCCGAACCCGAAGCGCACCATCCTCATCGGGCTCTGGAACGGCGAGGAACAGGGGCTCAACGGCTCGCGCGCCTTCAGCGAGGACCATCCCGAGGTGGTGGAGGGGCTGCAGGTGCTCTTCAACCAGGACAACGGGACCGGCCGGGTGGTGAACATCTCCGCCCAGGGGTTTACGGAGGTGGGATCGTCGCTCGCGCGATGGCTGACGCGGGTGCCGGTCGAGGTCTCGGGGCACGTGAGCCTGAGGCTCCCGGGGAATCCGGGCGGGGGCGGTTCGGACTACGCGTCCTTCGTCTGCCACGGCGCGCCCGGCATCAACCTGAGCGCGCTGTCGTGGGACTACGGCTCACACACCTGGCACACTCACCGCGACACCTTCGACAAGCTCGTCTTCGACGATCTGAGGAACAACGCGGTGCTGGCGGCTTCGCTCGTCTACCTGGCTTCCGAGGACGATCAGCGGGTGAGCCGCGAGCGGCGAGAGCTGATCATGGGGCTCGGCGGAACCGGCGGGCGCTGGCCGGAATGCACGCCGGCGGCGCGGAGTTCGCGGGCCAGCCAGAGGATGTAGGGGGCGCAAGACGAGTTGCCGATCAAACCGGTATGCGTCTTGCGATTTGCCGATCGTTCGCGGACACGTAAGACGGTACCGCGCCATCAGCCGTCCGCAGGCGGCCCGTCACCTCCCCCCACCCAGCGGTCGACCAGGACCGAGGTGGTGATCTGGCCCCACAGGTTGGTGACCGTGCGGAACATGTCCGGGATGCGGTCGATGCCGAGCAGGATGCCCAGCCCGCCGAGCGGCACCCCCGCCACGTCCAGGGCGGGCGCCATGGTGAAGATGCTCGCCGACGGCACCGGCGCGATGGTGAGCGCGACCAGGAATACGGCGAGCACCGCCCCTCCGGCCGCGGCGAGCGGGAACGGCACCTCGAACAGGTGCGCCAGGAAGACTACGGCGGCCCCCTGGAAGAGCGCGCTGCCGGGCCGGTAGAGCGACGCGCCCAGCGGCACCACCAGGTCGGCGACGTTCGGCGACACCCCCAGCTTCCCGCTCGCCTCCTGGAGCGACGCAGGGAGGGCGGCGACCGTGCTGGTGCTCGCGAAGGCGATGGAGGTGGCGCCGAACACGCCCTTCACGTAGCGGCCGGGGCCGATGCCGCCCACCCAACGCAGCAGCACCAGGAACACCCCGCCGGTGAACAGGAGGAGCCCGGCGAGCACGGCCGCGACGAACACCGCCAGGCTCTGCACCAGGTCCCACCCGAGCTGCGCGGTCACCGGGGCGGCCAGCCCGAAGACGCCGACCGGCGCGCTCCAGAGCACCCACCAGACCAGCTTGATCAGCGTGGCCGAGACCGCGTCGGCGAAGGCCAGGAGTTGCTCCTTGTGCTTCCCGCCCAGCGCGGCCGCGGCCGCTCCGAAGAGCGCCGTGAACACGATCAGCGGGAGCAGGCTTCCCGCCGAGGCGGCCGCGAAGGGGTTGGGCGGCACCAGAGTCACCAGGAAGTCGACCACGCCGGGGATCTCGGGCGCGGCCTGTTCGCCCGCCGCCGGCATCGCCACCTCCGGCGCAAAGCGCAGGAAGAAGGCCATGGTCGCCATGCCCAGCACGATCGCCGGCGGGGTGGTGATCCAGTAGAAGCCGAGGGTGGTGCCGCCCAGCCGCCCGAGTTTGCGCAGGTCGCCGAGGCGGGCCACCCCCGTGAAGATCACCGCCATCACCAGTGGGATCACCACCATGCGGATGGCGTTCATGAAGACGGTGCCGATGGGCGCGGAGGCCAGCGCCACCGACATGAGCGCCTCCGACCCGGTGGCCGCGGCGAGCAACCCGACCCCCAGGCCCAGGACGAGTCCCGCGGCGATGAGGATGTGCAGCATGGCGGTACTCCGGGCTGGAGGTCGGGCGCCGGTCGGCTGGCTCGCGCCGGCGGGGCTGCACGGATGCTACGCCGCGTTCTTCCCGCCCGGCAACCCCGCAATCAGAGTATCTTCCTCCACCCCCGGCCCGGAGACCTCCCGTGAACGACCCCTACCTCGTCGCGATAGCCATCCTGGGCGGCCTTCTCGCCCTCACCGCCCTCGTCCTCGCCATCGTGCTGCGGCGCTACACCCGGCTGCGCCTGGAGCTGCCGGCCCGGCTGCAGGAGGCGCGCGAGGACGCGGTGGCGCGCAGCACGGCGGTCGTGCGCGGGAAGGCGTTCGAGCACCTGGCACCCTTCATGGACGACTTCGGATACCATCCGCGGGACGCCCGCTTTCTCGGCAGCCCCATCGACCTTGTCGTGTTCGACGGCCTCGGCGAGACCGATGTGCGCGAGATCGTTTTCGTGGAGGTCAAGACAGGCCGGTCTCGCCTGAGCGCGCGCGAGCGGGCGGTGCGGAAAGCCGTGCTCGAAGGGCGGGTGACCTGGCGGGAGCTGCGGGCCTGAGTGTGCCCCAGGGACTCCCGGGGCTAGAATAGGCCCATGACATACGAAATCGTTTTCGTGCTTGTGGTTGCGGCGGCGGCGCTGGTGCTCTTCGCCATGGACCGCATCCGGCTCGACCAGCTCTCCATGTCGGTTCCGGTGGTGCTGCTGCTGGGCGGCATCATCGGCCCGCTGGAAGCGCTCTCCGGCCTCTCCAGCGAGGCCACCGTCACGGTGGCGGCGATGCTGGTGCTCGGGCTGGGGCTGCGCAAGACCGGGCTGGTAGCGGCGATCGGCATCTGGGCGCGCACGGCGCCGCTGGGCGGCAAGACCCTGCGCATGTTCATCCTGTGCCTGCTCGTGGCCTTCCTTTCACCGTTCCTGAACAACACCGCGGTGGTGATCGTGTTCATCCCGGTGTTCGCGGCGCTCGCCGAGCAGGCCGACGAACCGGTCTCGCTGTACCTGATGCCTCTCTCGTTCGTGGCCATCATGGGGGGCACGGTGACCCTGATCGGCACCGCCACCAACCTGGTCGTGCACGGGGAGGCGGTCGCGCGCGGGTACGACGAGCTGACGATGTTCTCCATCGCGCCGGTGGGGCTGATCTGCCTGGCGGTGGGGATGCTCTACCTCTTCACCATCGGGCGTCACCAGATGCCCCGCCGGGAGCGCCCGCCGGACCTGTCGAGCCGCTACGGCGTGCGCCGGTTCACGACCGAGTTGCGGGTGGGGCGGGGCTCGCCCGCGGCCGGGCGCTCGCTGGCCGAGTTGCGCTGGGGCGAGCGCTTCGACGTCGTGGTCGTGGGAATCGAGCGGGGTGGACGGGTCATCTCGCTCCCCGCGGGCGAGCGCGTGATCGAGGCCGGCGACAGGCTCTACGCCCAGGGCGCGGCCGACAACCTGCTGCGGCTCGCCCAGGGACAGCGGCTGGACACGCCCGAGGGGAAGCCACCGCAGGAGGCAAGCGAGACCGTCGTCGGCGGGCGGATGGTGGAGGTCATCATGGGGCCCGGTTCGGCGCTCGTGGGGCGAACGCTCAAGGACCTCTCATTCGCCCAGCGCTATGACGTGACCGTGCTCGGGGTCCAGAGCCACGGAGCCGCAGTGACAGACCGGATCGCGCAGATGGAGTTCTCCGTGGGCGACATCCTCCTGGTGCGCGGGGAGGCGAGCGCCCTCGATCGCCTGGCCGACGAGCCCGGCTTCATCCTGATGGCCGAGGTGGACCACCCGGTGGGCAGCCGGCCGCGCGCCGCCTTCGCGGCCGCCATCATGGCCGCGGTGGTACTGGCCGCGAGCGTCGGCCTCTTCCCCATCTCCACGTCGGCCATGGCGGGGGTGGCGCTCATGGTGTTCACGGGGTGCGTGCGCGTCGACGAGATCTACGCGGAGCTTGACTGGCTGGTCGTGTTCGTGATGGCCGGGCTCATCCCGCTGGGGGTGGCGATGGAGTCGACGGGGGCGGCCGCCTGGATCGCCTCTGGGGTGGTGGGCGCGACCTCCGGGCTGGGCGAGACCGGGATGATCGCGGCGTTCTACCTGCTGACCGCCGTCATGACCGCCGTGGTGGCGAACACCGCCACCGCCGTGATGCTCACCCCGGTCGCCATCCTGGTGGCGCAGGACGCCGGGCTCAACCCGTACGCCCTTCTGGTGACGGTGATGTTCGGAGCCTCCGCCTCCTTCGTCACCCCTTTCGGCTACAAGACCAACGTCATGATCTACTCGCCGGGCGGCTATCGCTTCATGGACTTCGTGAAGGTGGGCGGGCCGCTAAACCTGCTTCTGGCGATCGTGGCATCGATCTGCATTCCGTTCTTCTGGCCTAGTTGAGGGCGTCACGGGGCAATCGGGCAACCTCCTCGCCACAGAGAGAATCACATCCTACCGAGGGCGTGAGGCATCCGGCCGGGTCGCGCCTTGGTGCGTGCATCGTTCCCGAGGACGAGCGACATGCGGTGACGACAGGAACATCGGATCGCGCGAGAGTCGACGCCCGACGCAGGAACAGCCGACGGGTCATCGTAGCTTCCATGGCCGCGTCGATCGCGATCCATGCGTTCGTTTTCTCTGTCGTCATGGTGCCATCGGCCGAGACCAGCCGGCGTGCGGGGACAGTTCCCGACTCCCCCGGCCGCCCCACGTCATCCGACGCCCTCTCGGGCATCCGGGTCATCAGAATCGTCGCCGAGCCGGTTGCCCAGCGCCGGTCGCACGAATCGGACGCGCGGCCCGAGTCTCCCGAACCTGCGACCGAGCAACCCGTGGCGGAGCCTTCCGCGCCCGAAATGGAGTATGCGGCTGAGACAATCGAAGGCGAGCCGTCGCGACCTGACCGGATCGAACCCGCCGCCCGGCTCAGGCCCCGTTTCACCAATCCCGCGCTCTGGCGGGAGATCCGGGGCGCTCGAGCCGATACGGAATGGACGAGCGGCATGCTCTTGCGCGACCGCGTCGACGGTGGCGGATCACGATACACGCCGCCCGACGCCTGGGCGTTCGACACGTGGACGACTCGGGACGCAGCCGGACGGCTCTGGGGCGTCGCCCCGGGCAGCATCTACCTCGCCGGGTTCGCCATACGCACCTGTGGCGGACGCTTCGACGCCTCGAACTGCGGGTTCGGCCTGCCTGGCTGGAAGCGACTGCAATACCAGCGCTCCATCCAGGCCGCAATGGAAATCGAGAACCAACAACGCTGGCGGGGCATCATGGAACGCGACCGGGCAATCCGTGAACGGCGGGGTGCGGAACGCCGGTGGAAGACGGACTCCATCCCCGGCATTAGCGATGCCGATTGACATGCGGAGCGAACGGGGAAGCGATCGAGGAGTTGCGGATGGAGCGGAGCCCCGAGTTTCAGCTGAAACGCGATTGGGCTCTCGGATCCCGAAGCCGTCCCGTCAGGAACCCTCCCTCGGGGCGCGGCTGAACGGTTCGCGGGCGAACACCCGGCGCACCATCGGCTCGAAGAATTCGAGCGGCAGCGAGTCGTAATCGGGATCGAACGCGCACTGGTCCCAGCGGTGACAGAAGTCCACGGCGTCCTGATACCAGGGATGGTCGCGGTACTTGTCGCGCGCGTTGCGGTCACCGCGCACGTGGTGGGCGTAGTAGTAGTACTGGAACAGGCCGTGATGCCGGACGATCCAGTACGTCCGCTCGGTCACGTAGGGACGCAGCAGCAGCGCGGCCAGTTCGCCGTGGCTGTGCGGCGCCATCAGGTCGTCGATGTCGTGCAGGAGCGCCGCCACCACCAGCTCCTCCTCCGCGCCGTCGCGATGGGCGCGGGTCGCGGTCTGCAGAGAATGTTCCAGCCGGTCGACCTGGTAGCCGGCGAGCGAACCGGACAGCTCGCGGAGGTGCGCCAGCACCCGGTCGGCGGTGCCGGCGGCGAACTCCTCCTCGAGGTGCGCGAGCAACTCGTAGTCCTCACGGGTCCCGTCCGCCATGCTGGTGAAGCTCACCACGCGGTCGCCGCGCCTTGCCGGTTCGTCCATGCCCGTCACGTCCTCAATGACCGTCCACGCTCCCCCGGTGAGGGATCGTCGCCCCGCAGCGTGCGCCTGCGCCGAGAGATGTGTCAAGGACGAGCGCGTGGAGTCGGTGCTTGACTCGCGCAGCATGAGCGCAATCAGATACTTGTTACTCGGGTACGCTCCACACGGGGCTGAGCCTGCGGATGCCCGGAGCCAATGCGAAAGCCGACCCCGGGCCGGTCACAACGGACCTGGAGGTTCGACCATGCAGCACTCGATCAGCAGCGTCAGCCCGAATGCCGGCGCCCTGGCCGCGGTCTGGGGCAGTGGCGAACGGACCGATCTTCCCTACCTCTGGTTGCGCGACAACTGCGGATGCAGCCAGTGCCGCGTCTTCCAGACCACGGAGAAGCGGTTCCACATCTTCCAGGTCGCCAGCGACCTGAGACCCCTGCAGGTCGACATCGAACGCGCCGGATCCGGCGACGAGGCGATCTCCATCGCGTGGCCCGACGGGCACCGCACCCGATACCGCTCAAGCGAGATCCACGGTCTGCTGAGCCAGCCTCGCTCCGAGCTGCGCTACTGGGATGGCCGGTTCCAGCCGCGACGGTTCGACTATGCACGGTTCCTGGCGAGCGACCATGCGGCGGCGGAGCTGATCGAGGAGTTTCTCAGGACCGGGGTCTGTGTGTTGACCGACGCTCCAACCGAACCGGATTCGTCGGAGCAGCTCGCGACCCGTCTGGGCCCGGTCCGCGAGGTGCTGTTCGAACGCATCCACAACGTCAAGGTCGACCCGAAGGGCTACAACATCGCGCACACGGGCCTGGCCGTCGCGCCGCACAACGACTTCACCAGCTACACCTGGCCGCCGAGCGTGCAGGCGCTGCACATGCTGGTCAACGAGTGCGACGGCGGCGAGTCCATCGTCGTGGACGGTTTCGGGCTCCTCCACCAGCTGCGCAGCGATTCCCCCGACAAGTTCGATGCGCTGTGCGCGGTACCGGTGCCGTTCCGCATCTTCAGCGAGCGATACGAAGTCTACGCCGCCAACCCCATGGTCGAGCTGGACAGCGCCGGCGAGATCAGGCTGATGCGCTTCAACACCGCGCAGATGCAGGCCGTCCCCCTGTCGGAGCCGCGGCTGAGCGACTTCTACGACGCCTATCACGAGCTGTCCAGGCGCGTCAATGACGCGAGTGCCCAGGTGACCTTCCGGCTGGAGGGCGGGCAGGTCCTGCTGTGCGCCGGCCACCGGGTGCTGCACGGTCGTACCGCGCTCCGTTCGAGTGAACAACGGCACCTCCAGGACGCCTACTTCGAGCACGACAACGCGCGCACCCACCTCAGGTGGCTGCGCCGCAGCGGGCGGATCTGAAGGCGGCAGGCCCTTGGCATCGGATGAAACGCCAAGCACCCGGACTCGGGCCGCGCTCCGCGAGCTGGCCCTCGGCGCCTCGGTGGAGATACTCCCGGGCCAACTGCCGTCTCCGGAAGTCCTCGCCAGCCACCTCCCGCGCGCGACCTCCGTCTACATACCGTACCCCCCGAAGGGCCGGTGGCCGGACACGATCGCTGCCTGCGAACAGGCGCTGGCGGCGGGCATGAAGCCGGTGCCGCACCTGCCGGCGCGCTCGGTGCGGGGCGCGGGCGAGTTCGACGACTGGCTGGCCGCAGCGGTGGATACCGGAGTGGACTCCCTGATGCTCGTAGCCGGAGACCCCGCCACGCCCGCCGGGCCATACCCCGACACGCCGGCCCTGCTCGACTCCGGGCTCCTCGCCGAGCACGGCCTCCGGCGGCTCGGCGTCACCTCGTACCCGGAGGGGCATCCCGTGATCGCCCAGGCCGATCTCGATGAAGCACTACGGCGCAAGATGGAATACGCTCGGGCGACCGATGCGGAACTCTGGATCGTGACCCAGTTCGTGTTCTCATCGTCCCCCGCGCTCGCGTGGCTGGAGCGGATGCGGAACGCGGGTTGCACGCTGCCGGTTCGCATCGGGATGCCGGGGCCGGTCGCACTGGGCGCGCTGATCGGTTACGCGGTCCGCTCCGGCGTCGTGGCGTCGGCACGGGCGTTGAAGCGCAAGCCCGGCATTGCACGACTGGCGGGCAGATGGTCACCCACTCCAATCGCGCTGGCGTTGGCCCGGCACCTGGCCGGTCGCGAGGAGACGGCTTCCCTGGGTATTCATTTGTTTACCTTCGGGGGACTCACGGACACCGCTGAATGGCTGTCGAACCTGCGGACGCCCGACGAAGTGGCGGTTTGTCCGCCAGAAACGAGCTGATCTGGCACACAAAAGAGGGCTGACAGGAGGTATTCCATGCAGCGTCGGACAAACACTGTTCTGATCCGTGCGGGCGTCGCCGCCGCGCTTGCCGGCTGCGCCCCCATGGGCGACGCGCCCGCCAGAAACGACGCGACTGCTGCCCGCGTCGACGCCATCTTCGCCGACTACGCCAGCGAGGCGGGCCCCGGCTGCTCCATGGGCGTCATCCAGGACGGCCGCCTGATCCATGCCACGGGCTATGGGACCGCCAATCTCGACCACGGTATCCCCAACGGACCCGCGACCATCTTCCGCACAGGCTCGGTCTCGAAGCAGTTCACGGCCGGTGCGATCGCCCTGCTGGCCATCCGGGGCGAACTGGAACTGGACGCTCCCGTCCAGCGCTACATCCCCGAGTTTCCAGACTATCCCGACGCTCCCACGGTCCGACATCTGATCCACCACACGTCCGGCGTGCGCGACTACATCGTGCTCATGTCCCTGGCGGGCAATCGGAGCGAGGACTTCTACACCAACCAGGAGGTTCTCGACGCGATCAACCGGCAGCGCGAGCTCAATTTCGCGCCCGGGGCCGAGTACCTGTACAGCAACGCCGGCTACTTCCTGCTCGGCGAGATCGTGGCCAGGGTCTCGGGACGGAGCCTGCGCGAGTTCGCGGAGAGCGAGTTCTTCGGCCCCCTGGGCATGACCCATACCCACTTCCACGACGACCACAACGAGATCGTGCCCAACCGCGCCATCGGCTACGCCCCCACCGACGACGGCTTCCGCATCAACGTGACCACGCTCGACATGGTGGGCGACGGCGGCGTCTTCACCTCAGTGGAGGAGTGGGTCGCATGGGACCGCAACCTTACTGAGGGCACCGTCGGCGGGCCCGAGTGGGTGGCGCTCATGCACGAGCGGGGCGTGCTCAACTCCGGCGACACCATCCCCTACGCCTTCGGCATCTCCCACGGCGAGCATCGCGGGCTGGCGACGGTCGGCCACACCGGCTCGTGGGTCGGCTACCGGGCAGCGATGTCGCGCTATCCCGAGGCGGGCCATTCGTTCGTGGCGTTCTGCAACCGGTCGGCCATCGCCCCCGCGACGCTCATCGCGGGCACGGCCGAGATCTACCTGGAAGACCGGATGGAGCCGGCGGAGGGCGAGGAAGCCGAGGTGACGGCCGAGGAGGAGCCACCCGCGGAGGCAACGGGCGACGCAGACTCGCCGGATGAGCCCGACCTCGACATCCCCAACCGTACGCGCTACGCCGGGTCCTTCTACAGCCCCGAACTGGACACCACCTATCGAATTGTGGCGGAAAGCGATGACGGCCTCACGCTTCACGTGGGACGGCTCGATCCGGCCGCGCTGATGGCCGAGTCCGAACGGGTGCTCACCAGCGAGCGGGGGTGGACTCTCCGGTTCTCGCAACTGGTCGACACCCGCTACCAGGCGATGATGGTCGACGCGGGCCGGGTCCAGAACCTCCGGTTCGCGCGCGTGGAGGGATGACGTGGAAAGAATGTGCGCGCGATTCGCGACGGGGATGCCGATCCTGCTTTCGCTCCTCGCCTTCACTGCACCTCTTCCCGTCTTCGCACAGACGAGTCAGCTCAGCGGCCGGGTCCGGTCTGAGGACGGCCGTCCCGTCGAAGGCGCGCTGGCGGAGGTCAACCCGGTTTCGGATTCTACGCGGGTCGAATACACCCTCGCGGATGAGTTGGGCTTCTTCGCCCTCCGCGATCTGGAGCCGGGCGCCTACGTGCTCAGGGTGACCCGAATCGGCTTCCAGGAATACCGGGAACAGGTGAGCGTCGAGGCGGACGTGACCGAGGTCGATGTCGTGATGGCCGCCCAGGCGATCTTGGTCGGAGGCATTACCGTGGAGGCCGAGCGCAGCCGCGCCAAGACCCGCTTCGAGGAGTCGGCGGGCATCACCGTCCAGGAGATCGCGGCCGCCGACCTCAAGTCCATCCCGGTGCTGATCGAGGCGGACCCGCTGCGCGCAATCGAGGTGCTGCCGGGGGTGACGACGGTGTCGGACTTCGCCGGATCCTTCAACGTTCGAGGCGGTTCGGCCGACCAGAACCTCATTCTCCTCGACGGAGTCCCGATCTTCAATCCGTTTCACCTGGGCAACATCTTCTCCGTGTTCAACGCGGACATGGTGGACCGCGTCGAGCTTCAGTCAGGGGGCTTTCCGGCCGAATACGGCGGGCGCGTGTCTTCGGTGTTGACGGTTGCCAGCGATGCGGGCGACGGAGATTTCGGTGTCGACGCGGGCGTCAGCCTTCTGGCGACCCGCCTTGCGATGAACGGGGCCCTTCCCGAAGGCGCCTCGCAGACACTCGGATTCACCACGACGCGCTGGCGCGCCTCGGCCCGCCGATCGTATCTGGACGTTCTCTTCAAGCCGTGGGTCGACTTCCCGTACCACCTGACCGATCTTCAGGGCGTCTTCGAGGGCTGGACGGCAGGAGGAAGCCGACTCCGGTTCGTCGGATACAGCGGACGCGACATCCTGGATCTTTCCGGGGTCGACGATACGCCGCTTCCGATCCGCTGGTGGTGGGGGAACGACCTTTTCGGCGGGTCATGGACGCAATCCATGGACGGGGGCGCGTCCATGGAGGTCCGCGCCTCCTTCTCGCGCTTCGGGTCCGATCTGTCGTTTCCGGAGGTCGACACGGAGTTCCAGACGGGCGTGGAGGAGGCGACCTTCGGGGCCGATTTCGAACAGCGTCCGGCGTGGGCTACGCGTTGGAAGTCCGGCATGGCCGTGAAGCGGGTCGCCTACGACAACGGACTGGTCGGAGGCGGCTCCACCTTCCTGGACCAGGAAGGCACGGGGGTCGAGGTGGCCGGCTACAGCCAGGTACACTGGGACCCCAACCCCAACTGGCTGGTGGAGGGCGGCCTGCGCCTCGACTACTGGCGTCCGAGCGCGGGGGAGACGGCGGTCACGCTCTCGCCCCGCTTCGCCGTGAGACGCTTTCTGGGAGAGAGAAACGCGGCGGTGCGTCTGGCCGTGGGCAGGTACAGCCAGTTCATCCACTCCACGCGCGACGAGGAGTTTCCCTTCGGGCTCGACACATGGATCCTGGCGGGCGTGGAAGCCCCGCGCGTCGTGTCGGACCAGGTCCAGGTCGGAGCCGAGAGGTTCTTCGGCGACGCCGACCAGTGGTTCGCCTCGCTGGAAGGCTACTACCGGACCTTCGACGGGGTGGCCGCGGTCAACGCGGCCGAGGACCCGAACGACGAAACCGATGCTCTGGTGGCGGGTGACGGCAACGCGTACGGCGTGGACTTCTACGTGAAGCGGGACCGCGGCACGACCACCGGATGGCTGTCGGTCTCGTTCCTTAAGACCGTTCGAACCTTCCCGGACACGCGCGTCGGGATCGATCCCCTGCCGTTGATCACCTATCCGCCCGTCTTCGATCGCCGCCTCGAGATCGATCTCTCCCTGCGCCGGCCCCTGGGCTGGTGGGGACTGGAAGCGGGGATCAGGGCCAACTTCGGAACCGGCCTGCCGTACACGAAACCACTTGGCACCTACCGCGTCTATCGAACCCGGTTCGTGACGGGAGTCCTTGAAATCGATGACGATGACGCGGTGGTGCTTGGGCCGCGCAACGGCTCGCGTTATCCGGCCCGGCACCGGCTGGATCTCTCGCTCCGGAAGACCGTGACGAAGAGCTGGGGCACGATGACGCCCTACCTGAGCATCATCAACGTCTACAACCAGAAGAACGTCCTGTTCTACTTCTTCGACTACCAGGCGGTGCCTCCCGCCCGGGAGGGCGTGTCGATGATCCCCTTCCTTCCCACCGTGGGCTTCGAGGTGTCGTTCTGATGATGGCCTCAGCGCGAGTGCGGAGGTGCCGGAACGCCGGCACCACGTTGCCGTCGGTCACCGCCGTCGTCGCGTTGCTCGCAGCCTGCGAGCTCACCGAGGTCACGATCGCCGAATCGGATGACGTGGTGATCTCGGAGACGCAGTTGACCATCAACCTTCACGACGACGGGGGGACATCCCTCGCCGCGTACAGCTATCTGCACCGGACGCTGAGCGCCGCGCGCGCGGACGAGGTGGAAGGCGCCATGGTGAGCGTGTCGGGGGAATCGGGGGCGACCGTGCAGCTAGAGGCAGCGGACAGCGGGGGCGTGTGTCTTTATCGGCCGGAGCCCGAGGATGACGACGACGACGATCCCTTCCGGGAAATCGGATCGTGTTACCGGGCCAGCGTCTCTCCGTCGCCCTTCTCTCCGGGCGAGGCTCTGGAACTCGAAGTACTTCTCCCCGAAGGCGGGACCTTGACCGGGGCGAGCCGGATACCCTCCGCCTTCGACTTCATCGGCCTCACGCACGAGGATGGGTACTGCCGCCTGGAACCCGACACCAACTACCGCTTCAACTGGACGGAGGCGGCGGGCACCTGGTCGTATCTCTCCGACGCCTGGATCGAGGGATTGCCGCAGGCGCTGGCGGGCCGCGACGTGGAAGCACCCGACTCGCTGTACCTGACGGGGTTTGCGATCGGACAGGACGACACCGATGTCCTCTTCCCAGGGGAATACGGGCTGTTCGACCTGGGCGAGGGTGCCGATACCGATCTCCTCCGCATTCTCGACGACGGCCTCCCTGGCGGCGCCTGGGCAAGGGTTGCATTCGCCGCCACCGACCGCAACTGGGTGAACTGGGCCCGGGGCGGAAACTTCAACCCCTCGGGGATCATCCGCATCCCGTCCGTGTTCGGGGATGGGACCGGCTTCTTCGGTACGGCGACCCAGCGCGTGCTCCAAGTCCGAGCTGGCGCAGGCGGAGACGGAATGCCGCCGCTGTGCGGACCTGCCGAACCCCCGGAGTCCTGAGAAGCGCGGAGGACGGGGCTCGGGGCTTGGCGTCCCCTACCCCGCCAGCGGGTCGGGCCGCAACTGGAACTGGAGGACCTTGCTGGGCGTGCCCTTCCCGCCTTCCATGTGGAACGGCGCCCGAGTGCTCACGGTCGCCCACAGCCCGCGGCCCTTCCAGCCGCCGTCCGGGTCATCGATGCGGCCGTCCAGCCACTTGGTGTAGAAGCCGAGCGGATAGGGGACGCGCAGCACGACCCACTCTCCGCCCACGAGGGCCAGCAGCCCTTCGGAGGCGTTGCCGGTGTTGATGGGCACGTTCTCGCCGAGCCCGAAGACGTTGAACTGATCGACCCAGGTGTAGTAGCTCGCCTCGGCGCTTCCCGGGGCGGTTACACCCCCGATCTGCGGGAGCGGCTCCCTATGGAAGGTCCAGCCCTCGGGGCAGTGCTGGCCCGTGGCCTCCGGGCCATTGAGCGGGCCAGTGCACTTCGTGCGGTCGAAGCTGGCCATGTGCCCGCTGGCGAGGGCCACCCACATCACCCCGTTGCGGTCGATGTCCCCGCCGCGGGGCGAGAACCCATTGATGGGCGCGCCGGTCTCGTCGAGGGGTAGCTCGTAAAGCTCGGCGAGGGCCGTCGCCGGGGGGTTCGGGCCCGGATCCAGCCGCACGATCGCGCCCGGATAGCCGAGTGAGGTTGCCCAGACTGACCCGTCCGGCGCGGGCGCGACGGAGTAGAAGCCGGCCACGACTCGCTTGTCCATCGTGGGATCGACCGGCTCGTTGGGCTCGACGTAGTCGTCGCGCCGGCCGTTGCCGTTGGTGTCGAGGATGAGCGCGGTCCAGCCCTGGGAAGCCGCCTCGTCCCCGGTCTCCTCGAACATCCTCGTGTTCAGCCAGCCCACGACCTGCCCGCCGCCGCTCGTCCAGAGCGTATTGTCCTCGTCCTCCGCGAACATGAGGTGGTGCGTGCTGAAGCAGGTGCGGATGTGCGTGAGCTCCTGCGTCTCCGGATCCCAAAGCTGCAGATGGCGCCGGGCGCTGTTGGTCGGGAAGAGTTGTGCCGACGGGTGGTCCGATCCCTCGCGGCAGAAGTCGGGATTCTCCGGGGGAGCCACCGTGGAGGTGAGCCAGAGCCGCCCCCGCTCGTCCAGCATCGGGTTGTGAACGTTGTTCTTGCTCGTCCAGATCACTTCGTCTCCCCAGTAGGGCGACGGCTCGGGCATGCCCGGACCCGACGCGGGCTGCGTGCTCGGATCGCGGACCGTGAGCGGGATCTGCGTCGCGGCGTGGTCCACCGGATCCAGCACGGGCACGTAGTCCGCGCTGGCTTCCAGCGCCCCGTAGATGGGGCCGTAGGCGTTGACCGTGGGATCGCGCCGGTCGGTGGAAACCTCGTCGTGGAGGTAGGCCCTCGGATCGGCCCAGTCCCACAGCGTGACGACCACGTTGCGCTCGATGCCCTCGGGCCGGGGAGGCGCCTCCGCCGGGACTTCGCCCGCCGCGATGCGGTCGGTCCAGTCGGCGTACATCTCGAGCATCCGCTCCCGGCCCATGCGGTCGAAGCCGCCGCTCATCCCCCCGCCCGCCTGCCCCGACTTGATGCGCCGGTCCCACGCGTCCACGGAGGAGGAGAACTCACCCAGTTCCGCCGGGATGTTCCGGGTGCCGAGGCCGCCCATCTGATGGCACGCCGTGCAGTTGCCCGACTTCAGGAGCCGCATGAGCTGCGCCTGATGCTCGAGGTTGGGCGAGATCCCGTTGCCGTCGTCGCCCGTCCCCGGGAACTCGTGCTCCTCGGGCACCTGGAGCAGCGACAGCCAGTAGCCCGCGGGATAGTACTCCGCGGCTGCTCGGGCGTCTGGCGCCGGCACCGCCGTCAGGTCCAGGGCCGTGCCGGGGGCGACGCGAACCTTCTCCGAATCTACCAGGCCGTAGCCGCGCACCCACACGTCGTAGCTCGCCTCGGGCAGGTCGGGGATCAGATACCGCCCCTCGTCGTCGGTCACGACGATCCGGGCGAAGCGGGTGGGAAGGTCGAGCGTCTCCGCGATGACCCAGACGCCGGCCTCGGGCCCGTTCGCGCCGGTCACGACGCCGCTGATGTCGTTGGCGTCGGTGGCGTCGGTGGAGGGAGCGTCTGCGGCGGGTTCGCACGCGGTGAGTGCGGCGAGGGTGGCCAAGGCCGCGAGGACACCTGCGGTCGAGATCCGGGGATTCATCATCCGTGAGTGCGTCCGATTCCTCATGTCACTCCTCCCGCTCAGGCATCCCGAGACCGACAACTCGGGTACTCTGACTGATAGGACGGAGGCTGATGCCGGGCCAGTGCGTTGCCGCGGAGATTCTGCGGCCTTCTCAAGGCGGAGTGACGCCGGATGAACCCAGTGGTGGTAGATTTCCAAAGGTCCAACTACTGAGGAGAAGTCGATCATGGCCATGCACAACCCGCCGCATCCGGGTGGCATCGTGAAGCGGCAGTGTCTCGAACCCCTAGGACTGACCGTGACACGGGCCGCCAAGGGTCTGGGCGTTACCCGGCAGGCGCTTTCGG
>JAPPGH010000038.1:49855-54862 GCA_026914155.1 Candidatus Palauibacter rhopaloidicola
CTGACCGTGACACGGGCCGCCAAGGGTCTGGGCGTTACCCGGCAGGCGCTTTCGGAGCTGGTGAACGAGCGAACCGGGGTTTCGGTGGAGATGGCCATCAGGCTGTCGAAGGCGTTCGGCTCGACGCCGGAGACATGGCTGGGGATGCAGACAGCCTACGATCTCTGGCAGGCTCGTAACCGTACGCAGGAGATCGCGGTCGAGCGCTTCGTTGCGGCGTGAAGCCCAAACTCCTCTCGGGCGGCAACCCCCAGATTCCCAAGGCCGATGGAGACGCGCCCGTACAGGCGTACATCGCCGCCATGCCGGGCTGGAAACACGATGTCGGCCGCTATCTCGACGCCCTCGTCGAGGGGTGCGTGCCCAGCGTCCGCAAGGCGGTCCGATGGAACACGCCCTTCTACGGCATCGACGACCAGGGCTGGTTCCTCGCCTATCACTGCTTCACGAAGTACGTGAAGGTGACCTTCCTCAACGGCGGCTCGCTGCGTCCCCCTCCGCCGGTGACTTCAAGGTACGAGCACGTACGCTACTTCCACATCCACGAGGATGATGAGCCGGACGAGGAGCTCCTGGTGAGCTGGATCAGGCAGGCGTCGGCGCTGCCCGGAGAGGAGACGTTCTAGTCCCGTCCAGCCACGACGTTCGCGAAGAGGCCGTTCGGCGACCCGGAATTCGCGGTCACGATATCCGGAAACCCGTCGCCGTTCAGATCCCCCACACCCAACCCGTAGGATGAGCAGTCCGCGCATCCGAATCGGAACTCGTGGAGCGCCGGGGGCTCGCCGCCCTGGTTGAAGTAGACGGCGTTTTGCGCGCCCACGTTGGCAACGACGATGTCCGGATCCCCGTCGAGATCCAGGTCCGCGAGGTGGACCGCGTAGCTCTCGTCGTCGTCCCGCCCGAACGGAAGGCTGCGGTCGAACCCGCCGGCGCCGTCACCGAAGTACACGGCGTTCGACTCGCCGATGTTCGCCGTCACGATGTCCAGCGTGCCGTCACCGTCGACATCGCCCACCGCCACGCCGCGCGTCTCGTCGCTTCCGGTGCCGTATCCGCTCACCCGCGCGAAGCTGCCGCCATCGTTCCAGTGGATGGTGTTCGCCCCACCGTCCCGGTTGGCGAGCACGAGATCCGCGTCCCCGTCGCGGTCGAGGTCCGCGGCGACGACATCGATGGTAGAGTCGTCCCCGGCCCCGAACGGCGTTCCCTTGCCGAAGGCCCCCGCACCGTCTCCATGGAAGATGAAGTTCTGTCGGCCCCGATTGACCACCAGGATGTCCACGTGCCCATCGCTGTCCAGATCGGCCAGCGTCAGGCTTCGCGTTGAGCTCGGCGTGCCGAAGGTGGCTCCGGCCTCGAAACGGCCCGCACCGTCGTTGAAGAAGATGAGGCTCCGCGTGCGGTCGTTCCCCACCGCGACATCCAGGTCTCCGTCGCCATCGAAGTCGGCGAGCGGGACGGCATAGCTGCCCGCCTCTTCCTCGCCCAGCCGCCGCGCCAGCGTGAAGGCGGCGTTCCCGTCGTTCAGGTAGACGCGGTTCTGCTCGGGCCAGTGGCGACCGTTGGCGACGACCACGTCCAGCGCTCCGTCGCCGTTCACGTCACCCAGACTCACCGAGGCCGTCAGTTCGCTGCCTCCGCCGAGCGACCGGAGTGGGCGGAACGTCCGCTCCTGCGCGACGAGGGGGGTCACACCGAGCGGGGATGCGAGGATGGCGGCGGTGAGCAGCGCAAGGCAGCGTTCCCGAACGAGCATCGTCGAATCCCTCATTTCCCTTCTCCCGCTCAGACCATTTCCGAGCCAGCGATGCCCGAATTGATAGGACGGGGCAGGATGCCTGGCCAGTGTCGGGGGTGCGCTACGCGTCCGCCCTTCCGGGCCGTAAGAGCATCGCGATGGCGATGGCGACGGCCGCAACCAGGCCTCCGACGACAAAAGCATCGTCGAGCGCGCCGCCCAGAGCCATCGTGAAGTACCGGCGCACGCTGTCAGCGGTCTGAGCGCCGCCCGGCAGTCCCCGCGACGTCGAGTCGAGAGCCGCTCCGGCCAGCGCCATCGACTCCATCCAGCCGTCGGGAAGCTGGACGCGCAGCGACTCGGGGAGGATGTCCAGGAACCGCGAGGGCGTGCGCTGCGCAACCACCGCGCCCATGACGGCCACGCCCACCGTCCCTCCCACCGACCTTTGGAACTGCACTGCCGCCGTGGCGGCGCCGATGTTCGTATGCGCAACCGTGTTCTGTACCGCAACCGTGAATACCGACGTGACCCCGCCGATCCCGATGCCCATCACCAGGATGTACGCGAGGGCAATGGCAACGCCGGTTTCGGGGGTCAGGGTCGAAAGCGCCAGCATCCCGGCCGCTGCGAGCGCCGTGCTGGACAGGGCCAACACGCGCTGGCTCACACCGGAACGGGATAGAAGCTGTCCCGACGTTGCGGCGCCGATGACGATGCCCAGCATGATCGGGACAAGAAAGGCGCCACTTTGCGCGGCGGAGGTTCCCTGCACGGCCTGAAAGAACAGCGGTATGAAGAGGATGCCCCCGAACATCATGAAACCGATCAGGAACATGGCCGACACGGACACCAGCACGGTTCGGTTTCGGTAGATGTCCAGGGGCATAATCGGCCACGCCGCCCGGGATTCGATGGTCATGAAGAGTCCGGTGGCCGCCAGTCCGAAGACAAGGAGCCCGATGACCTGCCAGGAACCCCACGGATACAGGACGCCTCCCGCCGAGAGGGCCACGAGCACAGACATCGTGGCTACGACCAGCGCCGCGATTCCCGCATGGTCGATGGCCGGACGATCACTGGGCGCGCGGGCGGGACGAGGATAGGACCGTGCGAGCCGGGCCAACACCGCCAACCCGACCGGTACGTTGACGAGGAACGCCCAGCCCCAGTGCACTCGGTCAACGATTACGCCGCCCACCAACGGTCCCGCGACGGCCGCCAGGCCGAAGACGGCGCCGGCGAGGCCGTGGTACCTGCCGCGATCCTCAGGGGGAGCCAGGTCTCCGGCGGCGGCGATGGCGTTGACCAGGATCACACCGCCCCCGGCGCCCTGCAGGGCGCGGAAGGCGATCAGCTGGTTCATCGACTGGCTCAGCCCGACAAGCACCGAAGCGAGGGTGAAGGCCGCGATGCCGACCAGAAACATGATCCGGCGACCGTAGAGGTCGGCGAGCCTGCCCGCTATGGGCATGACCGTCGTCGAGGTCACCATGTAGGACGTGGAAGCCCACGCGTACCTGTCGAAACCCCCCAGGTCGGCGATGGCGGCAGGCAGCACGGTGCTCACGACCGTGTTCCCCATGGCGGCCAGAAAGAGCGCCGCCATCGCGCCGTGGAGCGCGCGCCGGTGTTGGTCGGGGCTCACCACCCCAACAATCCCGGCAGCCACAACACCACCCCCGGCACCAGCGCGATCACCACCGTAAGCCCCAGCATCAACGCAAGATACGGCCACAGCGGCCGCGCCACCTCCGCCGGCTCGACCCCTCCTACCGAGCAGGCCACGAGCAGGCTCACGCCCACAGGCGGCAGGAACACGGAGATGCCCTGGGTCGCCACGATGACGGCGCCGTAGTGCACGGGGTCGATCCCGAGCTGCGTCGCCAGGGGCAGCAGGATGGGCGTCAACAGGACGACCGCGGGCACGCCCTCCAGGATCGCGCCGAGCGGCAGGAAGACGAGGATCGTGAGGATCATGAAGCCGGCCTGCCCGCCGCCCATCCCCACCACCGATGCCGCCAGCGTCTGGGGCACCTGCATGACGGCGAGCACCCAGCCCAGCAGGCGCGCGGCACCCACCACGAACAGCACCATCCCCGACACCATGGCGGTCTGGACGATCTTCTTCCACAGCTCCGCAAGGGTGAGCGACCGGTACACCGCCCCGGCAAGCAGCAGCGCGTAGGCCACGGCCACCGCGGCGGCCTCCGTGGGCGTGAAGAGCCCGAAGCGGATGCCGCCCAGGATGACCACGATCATGAACAGGGGGAGCAGCGCATCTCGCGCCGCACGGCGGAGTTCCGCGAAGGACGCGCGCTCTCCGGCCGGCCATCCCTGCCTCCGCGCCTGCCACCCGATCTGCGTCATCAGGCCCACGGCGATGAGGAGCGCGGGCATGATCGAGGCGACGAACAGGGCGCCGATGGAGACGTTGCCGATGACGCCATAGACGACCATCACGATCGCCGGCGGAATGAGGATCCCCATTCCGCACGCGGCCGACACGATCGCGGTGGCGCGCGCGCGGCCGTATCCGTTCGCGGTCAGCTGCGGGACCATGATGCCCCCGATGGCGGCCGCGTCGGCGGAAGTGGAGCCCGACACCCCCGAGAAGAACATCTCGGCCATGATGACCACCTGCCCGAGGCCGCCCGGGAGGTGTCCCACGAGCGCGCGCGCCAGCGTCACCAGGCGGCGGCTGATCCCCCCGACATCCATCAGGAAGCCGGCCAGAATGAAGAGGGGAACCGCGAGCATGGGGAAGGAGTCCATCCCCGCGACGATCTGCTGTGGAATGATGACGAGAGGGAGGTCCGCCACCACGATGGCGAGAACGGCCGCGATCGCGAGCGCGAAGCCGATGGGCACGGCGGCCAGCACGAGCAGGCCGAAGATCCCGAGGAGAAACGCGCCCATCAGCGGGTGTCCTCCCCCGCCCACCCCGCCACCATGTGCACCACCATCAGCACGCCGGACACCGGAGCCGCTGCGTAGACCAGGGCGACAGGCAGGTTCAGCGCCGGCGAGCGCTCTCCCATGGTCAGGTCCATGAGCGCGATGCCGGTGCCGATGAGGAGGAGCGAGAACAGCAGCACGACCGCCCGGGCAAGCGTCTCCACGACCTTCTTCGCGCGCGGCGCGAGCGCCTTCGTAACCTGGTCGAACCCGAAGTGCGCCCGGTGCTCGACCGCCAGCGACGCCCCCAGCAGCGACAGCCAGATGAAGCAGAAGCGCGACACCTCCTCGCTCCACGGATTCGGGTA
>JAPPGH010000048.1:0-52491 GCA_026914155.1 Candidatus Palauibacter rhopaloidicola
TCATGGCCGCGATCATGAGCGAACCGAACTGCTCGTAGATCGTCTGCAGTGGGAAGATGCCCGAGAAGTGCAACCCGGCCACGCCGACGAGGGTCAGCCACCAGGCGCTGATTCCATTGCAGCGGTAGACCAGTTGCTCGCCTCCGCGCGACGGGATCGGCAAGCCCTTGACCTTCAATCCCGGAAGAAAGGCCGACAACAGTCCCTGCACGACCAGAAACGTCCAGTAGATCGCGAACGTGCCCCAGGACGGCGTCGCGTGCGCAACGACCTGCTCCCAGACCCGCACCCCAAACGGCCCCACGTCGGACATCCCGGCCGGAAAAAAAACGGCGCCGTCATGGAAGCGCCAGGCCAGCCACAGGTAGAGCATCAAGGCGTGCGACACCGTGATGATGAGGCCCGCCCCGAGCGCACCCCCGAACTCGCGCGCCGCGTCGTCGCCCCTGCGCGCCGTCATCGGCTGGTTGGGTTTCATAGGGCCTGCGCGGGAGGTTGGGGGCGACGGTCGAAGTCTGATCGGACACCAAGACTCTAGGAGGCCGGGTGCGCCGTGGGCAACGACCCGATCCGGGTTGCGGGTGCCGGCCGGCGTCCCTGGCAAGTACTACCGGACCATGGCTGACGAAACCCGCATGCCGGGTAGTTGGTATGCCCACGGAAGCGATGTCGTCCGCCTCCACGAAGATGTTCCCGTCGGGCGGCCGGCAACCGCATGGGGACGCGACGGTCGGGGTGGCTATCAGACAGCGCTTGAAGAGGGTGCAACCGTGGCGATCCTGCGATCCATTCCTCGCGTGGCGATTCTTCTTGCCGTGACGGCGTCACCTGGTGTCGGTCAGGTCCTTGAAGGGCCGGAGGGACCCGTCGAATTCATCGGGCTCGAGCGTTGGAAGGCGTCGGCGCTGCTGGAGGCTATCCGGGAGACCGCGCCCGGCCAGCCCCTCCACGCCTGCTCGGCGACCATGAAGTACGAACTCGGCTTTGCCGACGCCGCCGTCGTCGGCTGGGTCGACGCCGATTCTCCCGAAGACTTCCTGTCCGGTGACCTCGAGCGGTACACGGTCATCATCGGCATCGAAGATCGAGCGCGGGTCCGATACCGTACCGTGGGAACCGAGACTATCCATCTGCCGGAATCATGGCAGGCCCTGAAATCCGTGGCCGAGGAGGATCTCCGGACTCTCCAACTGGCGACGGGGATGTTTCACCTGCGGGACGACCCAGAGAGCGTGCGGCAGCGCACCGAGGTATTCGGCCTGGACACGAGCGGCCTTCCTCGTGTCTGGACGATGATCGAGGCCGTGGACAGCGAACAGGATCGCCTCCTCGCCCATGCAATCCTCGCTCGTGACGCCTCCTGGTCGTCACGAGCCATTGCGGCCAGCGTCCTCGTCAACTTCAGCGACCACGATGCGGCTTGGCACGATCTGGTGTCTGCCGCGATCGATCCGGAAGATCGGGTCAAGGGGTCGGCCCACGGCGTTCTCGAGGCGTGGATTCGAGCCGGCGAGAGCCGCGCCGTCCGGTGGGACGCTGCGCGGGCACAATTGCTGGCAGTGCTCGATGGCACCAGCCCGTACGTGTTCCGGACCGTGCTGGACGTGTTGGCCGCTACCGCGAGCGAGACGACACTCGCGAAGCAGCTCATCCGCGAAGCCCCCGACCTCCTGCTCGCGCATGTCGGCGCGCAGCACGAGATCACGCGCCAACCCGCGATCGATCTCCTGAAGGCCGTGAGCGGCGAAGACTTCGGCGCCGATTCCGAAGCCTGGGCGGAATGGCTTGAGGGTTCGCTGGACGATTCCTGAAGGGTTGACGATCCGTCGGACGATTCCCAACGAGTTGGGGTGACCTGCCCCGACCGGTCGCCACGTCATGGTAGTTCACCGGGGTCCAAACGCTTAACCCTCGGAACAACGAGGACCGGGCGCGAGACAACCCGATCCGCGGGCTCGGAGTCAGTAGCGAGTGTACCCTTGCGAAAACGACCGTCGCGGCAATCACGGGTTCGACCCTCGCGTGAATAGCTTGGAGAAGGAGGCAACGTCAATGAGAGTTCCAGATCGGTCTTCGGTTTTCGCGCGCACCCTCCAACTCCGCAGGCGAAGCATCGCCGTGCTCGACACGTTGCTGGTGATTGGAGCCGGCGCCTCGTGCATGAGCACCACTGCTCTCAGGCACGAGCCGATCGCGATGGATGATGCCGTCGCGCTCGATGTCTCGCCGCGTGTCATCCCGTCGTCCGTCAAGGCTCATCTGGCGGACGGATCCACGGTCCTGTTCCCGGAAGGCGTCACCATCGAGGAGGCGCGGGTCACCGGCAACGGAGACCGTTACGATATTCGCCTCAGTCCGGTCGGCTCCGTTTCCGAAATCGCGCGGGACAGTGTCGCCGCGCTGGAACGCTTCCGTACCGTGATCGATGGAGACAAGACGATCGCCTACAATGCACTGAGCACGCTGTTCGGGCTCGCGGCGGGGGCTGTAGTCCTGCTGATTGCAAGATGAACTCCCGGGAGGCGAGAATGGCGCACCTTCAACACCGATTCATCCGTGCGGGTATCGTTTGCCTACTGATGTCGGCCTGCATTCCCTACTATGGGCCGCGGGTCAGCGAGTTGGCGCCCGCTACCCGTCCCGCGGGCATCGCTTCGGTCCTCGATGTGGGAGGCGACCTCATGCAGGCAGAGGTTCTGGCTGTGGAGGACGACGCACTGATTGTCCTGGTCGACCGGGTTCCGCAGCACGGCATGGCCGGAAGGCTGGCGCGGATTCCCTTCACCGGCATCCGGACCGCCGAATTCGCAAATGCCGACGGCTTCGACTACAGCGTCTGGACGTTTCTCTTCAGCCTCGGACCACCCAGACCCCCCGAGGCCCGTTCCCTGGTGCTGGATGAAGTCAGCCTGGACCCGGAAACCCACGAACGCCTGCGACTCCTGGCCCGCTATCCCCAGGGCGTTGACGCCGGACTTCTCGCCCGCCTCGAGGGCGTCTACGGAGTGATGGAAACCCTGGACGGCGGCTGAGGTTCATCTCTCCACGCTCATCCCCAGGATCAGCCGCTCCTTCCTGAACAAATCGATGCCCTGATGCGCGATGTAGAGGTTGAGGGGCTCGCCCGAGACGCCGCGCACGTGTGAGAGCTGGAGGTTCACGCCCCAGGAGGCGTTCAGCACGAGTTCCGAGCCGTCCTGGTTCAGCACCCCGAGACCGAACGAGGTGACGGGACTGATCCACCAGCTGTCGCGCTGGTAGAGCCAGGGCGGCCGGTACTGGAGGTTGGCGGCCACCAGCCAGCTGGGTTTCCCCTGCCCGAGGGAGAGCGACGCTTCCGGGACGAAGTTGAACGCCGTCAGGTGATCGCTCGGGCCCCAATCCGCGGCAACGCCGAAGATCCACTGGGTGTGAGGTCCTCCCAGGACGCCCGTGTAGGGGCGCAGTTCCCGGGCCGGGAAGCCGAGCGCGGGATCGAGGCGGCTGTCACCGAAGACCTGCTCCGGGAAGCCGGTTTCGGGCTCGACTGGTTCAGGGTCAAACTCGAATTCGGGGTCAAACTCGAATCCGGGCGCGGGTTCGATCTCGGGTTCGATGGGGGTGGCCTCGGGTTCGGTCAGCGGGGGCGCCAACTCGGGCTCAACCGCCATCACAGTAGCGTCCTGTGGCTCGGCTTCGAACGGGGCGACCGCAGCGGCACCCTCGGCGCGGGCGGTCTCCTCCATCCTTCGCTCCATCTCGTCCAGGCGCGCGTCCACCCGTTCCGCGAGGCGGTCCTCCATCGCCGCCAGATCGTCGCGGCCGAAGTCCGGACGGCGGGGACCGCTGCCGCCTCCCACAAGGATCTTCAGGCCGGCAGACATCTGCCAGTTATGGACGAGGTCACGGGGATCCCTGACGTCTTCGAAGTCCACGGCAGCGGCATCGAGGTCAGGCCTCGACATGATGTAGTCGCGCGCGGCCGCCGTCAGCCGCAGGTGCCGGCCCAGTCCAAGATCGAGGCCCCCTCCAACGATCAGCGTAGTGCGGTCGGCGGGGATGCTTCCCCCATGCGAAGCCAGCTCCGGGCCGAACTCCATCCTCCCCGCGCCGGCCAGCAGATGGGGCGAGAACAGCGCGAGGCCACCCAGCGTGAACTGCGCTTCCCCGCCGTACCCCCTGATCCCGTCCTCCCATGCGTGGCGGTCGTCGACGCCCCGCCAGTAGAAGCCGCGCAGCCCCACGGAAGGGCCGAGTTCGAAGCCGGCGCGGAAGCCGGCGATGGCCTGATCGTCGATGCCGAATGCGGGATCGAAGGCCTGTGCGCCGCCGAAGGGTTCGAACAGCACCGCGGCACTGGACGATTGGGGTCGGAATCGGCGGTCGCCGGCGCGATCCCGATCCGACAACGAGGGGTAGTCGGGCTCGCCGAGCTGCAGCGTCAGCCCCACGCGCAGGGCCAGATTCCGGCGCAGGGCGCCCGCACCAGGATCCTCGGGAAGCGCCGCATCCCCCACGGACACGGGTGCGGCCAGCTCCAGCGGATCCAGATAGTACCTGCTGCGCTCCACCATCACCTCGCCTTCGAACAGATCCAGCACCCGGGTCCGCAGTCCCGCTCCGTACCTGAGCTGGACGCGCCGGATGTCGCTGCCCGCCTCCGGCCGAAACCGCAGGATGCCCGCTCCGCCCATGATCACCGGCACCAGCGAGCCCCTAGCGAGCCCGATGGACACCTCGGCTCCCCAGGAATCGATATCCAGCTGCTGGTCGGCCGGGGGCGTCCGCATGTGGGCCGTGAACGGCAGGCCGGACAAGTGGGTCGAGCGGGAGTCGCTCTTCCGGTAGAAGGCCGTCAGGTCCACGTACTCTCCGAACCCGAGTCCGGCGGAGCCGCCCAGGGAGCGCGCCTTGCCGAGGCCGAGCGACTCGTCCCACTCGGTCCAGGTGACGGAGGGACGGAGCTTGTAGCGAAGTTGCTGAGCCGCGAGAGGCGCGGCCGCGGATGCGAGGGCGCCCGCGAGCAATCCGGTGAGGAGCAGGCTGCGGGATGCCGGATGTCCCGCGTACAATGAAACGGACTTTCTAACTGTACCTGGTATAGTCACTGCGACTATCCTCCTCATATTGGTTGCCGGTCTCGCGTGCCCGGGCTCGCGTACGTTTCGCCAACCCGAAGGTTTCGGCCTCGGGCAGCCGGCCGTCACGGCGTGTGACGGTGCACGCGAAACGCATCGCCATCCCATGCCTTAAGCGTTTGGACCCGCGACAAGTACCATGGATGCGATACGCCTGGTCACAGCCAACGGCTGGTTCCTTGTGAGAACGCGTGGAAGCCCTCCAGGCGGCTACCGCGGCTTCCCCAGCGGTCTCCCATCCAGGTCCCAGCCGGGGTCGATCACAATGCCCAGGTGGTCCAGCGCCGTTACGGCCAAGTCCACGATGAAGGCCGGTCCGGGCGGCGGCCAGGTGGCGGTGGCAGGGCCGTTCGCCAGGATGAAGATGATCATCTCTTCGGGTGAATCTCCGCCGTGGTTGCCGTCCGCGAGCCTGCCGTGGTCGGTGCTGATGAGCACGAGCCAGTCCTCGTTCTCGTAGCCGGGCCGGGCTCGGACCGCGTCGATGAGCATGCCCACATGCAGGTCGGCCAGCGCGATCGCGTCCCGGTACTCCGCGCCGATAGAGGCGTGTTGGTGGCTGGTTTCGTCGGGATTGCCGAGGTAGACGAACATGGCGTCGGGGTCGGCGGTGGCGAGATGGGCTACGGCCTGCGCGGTGAGCTGGGCGTCGGCCTCGGCCCAACCCAGGTCGTAGCCGTTCAGCACGACGCGGGTGTCGAGGGAGGCCGGAAGCACGGGACCGCCGCCTTGAAGCTCGGCCAGCGACAGCCCGTCCACCTCGGCCAGCGGCAGCCAGTCCAGCGCCGCGAAGGTGTACAACTCCGGACGCTCCCGCTCGACGCGCGTGAGAAAGCTCGGCCAGCGATCGTAGTCGCGGCCGGTGAAGCTGTTGTTCGTGACGCCGTGCTTCCCGGGCCACACCCCCGTGAGCATCGACGACCACGACGGGCCGCTCACCGATGGCGTGGTCGTGCGTGCTTCCGCCGTGTACCACCCGCTCGCCGCGAGGGCATCCATGTTGGGGGTCGGCACTTCCGCCAGCACGTCCGGCCGGACTCCGTCGATGCCGATGAGGAGGACCTTCGGCGTCGCCTGGGCGGAGGCTCCGTCGAGGGAAGCGGCGCACAGCAGCGCGGCCGCGAGAACAGGGCCATGGAGCAGCGCAACCACGCGCGACGCCCGGATGCGCCACACGAATCCCGATCCAACCGTCCAGCGGCATGTGGTCCTCTCGGCATCACCAACCGGCCGGTGATCCGCCGCGGTCATCGCTCGCTCACCAGATCCACAAGCCGCTCCAGGCAGATCTTCCATCCCTCTCGTGCCCATCCCGCTCCTCCGCCGCGGGTTACGATCAGAACGGTCACCATCGCGGGCCGGTTGGGCAAGAGGATTGGCCCGTGGATCCTGGAACCCTCGCGCAGCAGCCCCTACCGCAGAAAAACGCTCTTGGGGATGAACCCCGAGACGACCTGCGTGATGTCCACCACTTCGTTGATGCGGAAGTCAACCGCGATGCTCGCCAGCGAGAGCGCCTTCGCAGGCGTGAGCCCCCTTTCTTCGACGAGGAAATCGACGACGGCCCGGACGGCGTGTCGCGTGGCGCGATCCAGGTCGATGTCGATGCCCATCAGGATGTAGTGCTCGTCGTTCTCGGCCATCGGCCACTCGATGGACCGGTCCTTGTGCACGGAGAGGCGGAAGGTGCCCGTGAGCGACTGCTCTATGGCCGTCCCGCTCACTTCCCCGTCGCCCTGCGCGCCGTGCGGGTCGCCCACGTAGAAGAGGCCTCCGGGGTGGAAGACGGGCAGGTACAGGGTGGTGCCGGTCTTCAGATGTTTCACGTCCAGATTGCCCCCGAACGCGCCGGGCGGTGTCGACCCCTGGACGCCGGGCGCCATCACGCCGGGCTGACCCATCACGGGATCTTCCGGCGCCACGGCCATGACGCCCATGAACGGTTCGAGCGGCACGTGGATGTCGTCGGCGAGGAACGCGACCTCCACGCCGTCCGCCATGCCCGTGTGGATCACGTGGCGGCCGCTCTCCGGCGGGATGTCCAACGCCGGATCGCCCTCCCGGAAGCCGGGATACGACATCGAGAACACGCCGCTGCGCGCGCCCGTGCTGTTGATGCCCCAGTTGGCCCGCGTCTCGACGGAAAGAACCTCGATCGCCAGCACATCACCGGGCTCCGCACCCTCGACATGGATGGGGCCGGTGATGAGGTGGCCGCCCCCCACATCGCGAGGCCGCCCGTCGCGCGACGCCCAGAAGTCCAGCACGTCCTGATGGACCTCCTCGCGCGGGATGCCGAGGCCGGTGAGGAAGTCGACCGGGTTCTCGTCCTGGGTCGCTCCCGCGGAGGTCAGCGTGTTGACGCGCACGGTTTCTCCGGACTGCACCCGCAGCACCGGTTCCTTGTCGATGGGAAACCAGCCCCAGGTCACGTTCTCGGGGGTCGATGGGACGAAGTGGTCGGCCTCGACGGGCTGGGCGGTGGAGGCGGGCTGGCCGCGGGCCTCGCCGGCGCTCGTGGCGTCGTTTGCCGGCGCGGCGCAGGCGGTTATGACGCCGAGAACCAGAGAAGCGAGGAGGCCGACTCGGGAGGCCAGCCGAGGGAGTCGGGTGCGCGATCCGCCGTGCGAGCGGGTCGGTGTCCGGTGGCCATTTGCGGGATCATTGTTCGACATGTGCATTCCTTTGTAGTTGGCGTCCTGGCCGTCAATCGGCTCGCATTCCGTCCACGAGTGTCGAGGTGGTCTGCCGGATCAGCCCATCGACATCCACCGCAGTGAGGATCTGTCCCTCGATCAGCAGCGACGCCAGACCGTGCACGGCACCCCATGCCACATAGGCCTGCTGGTGGGGATCCTGTCGCTTGATCGTTCCGTTCCGCTGGTGTGTCCGGACGATTCGCACGAGTTCGTCGAACAATGCGTTCGCGGCCTCGCGGAGTTCAGGTCGGTCCTCGCGAGTAACCGCTTCCTTGCCGTACATCAGCCGATAGTGCCCCGGGTTCTCGAGCGCGAACCGCACGTACTCCTCGCCGACCTGCCGGAGCCGGCCGATCCTTGCGCCCGGGGCTCCCGCAGCCACCGCCTCCAGGCGGTCTCGAAGGCGGTCGAAGCCGGCGGCGGCGACCGCAACCAACAGCGCGGACTTGTCCGCGAAGTGGCGATAGGCCGCGGACCGCGATACGCCCAGGCGCCGCCCGATCGCGCGCATCGTCACACTCGAGGTCCCTCCCTCGTCGATCATCGCGGCGGCTTCCACGAGCAGTGCGGCCCGCAGGTCTCCGTGGTGATACGCGCTGTCGTCGAGGGTCATGCCACAAGGTGATGGGACCAAAGGTGACCGGCAATGTTGACGTCGTCAACGTCGCCGGTTATGTTGACACCGTCAACAGCATCGGATCGGCCACAATCAGGAGGAGGAACAGCCGATGTCCGCGAACGAGCAGATTCCCGGGTTCCTGGAGGCAGCATTGGAGCGGGGCTTACCTCGAGAGCATGTTGCCACCCGCGCGCGCCTCGCGACGGCGGTTGTCCTGGTCGCCGCAGGTTGCTTCGTCGTCCCCGCTTCGGCGAGCGCCCAGGGGCGGGACGGCTTCTATCTGCGGGGCGATTTCGGGGACTCGGATGCGCTGACCATGCGGGCCCGAATCGAGGGCATCGATCAACCCACGCGCTGTGACCGGCTGTTGTATCCCGATCCGGCCGCTGTCCCGCGCGATCCGGCATGCTCCGGACATTCATCCGCGGTGTTGGCGACGGTGGAGTTCGATCGGGGAGCGGAGACCATGACCAGCGCAACCGCTCTCGCCCTGGGCTATGCCCGTGGCCGGCTCCGGGTGGAAGCGGAACTGAGCAACACCATGCTCGGCGGAACCTCCGCGCCGATGCTGGACGCCGGGCAACTCGCGGCCGAGAGGGTGGATGAGTGGAGCGCGGTCGAACGGCCTCAAGCCCGGGTGTCGGGGTTCAGCATCAACGACCTGTTCGTGAACGTGCACCTCGATTTCAGCAATTCGTCGCGCTTCATGCCGTTCCTGGGCGTCGGAGGTGGCATCTCCACCGTCATTCTCGCTTTCGAAGGCTTGCGGGTTCGGCGAACGCTCGCCGACGGGTTCGCGCCCACAGGCGGCGTAGCGCCAGCCGTGGGCAGGGCTGTTCCCGCATGGCAGACGCGCGCGGCCGGCACGACCGACTACATGTCGTTTCCGGTGGCTGAATCGACACTCGGAACCAACCTGATCGGAGGGGTGGCGTTCGAGGCGAACGAGCGAGTCAGCCTCGCGTTGCGGGGCCGCTATTCGCGTTACCGCGATGTCCAAAAACCCGGAAAATGGGACCTGGTGCGAAGTCACGAGCCGGTGCTCGCCGATGGCCGGACCCCCGCGACCTTCGATCTGGTGCTAGGTGACATCGCTGCCTACTCGGCCACCATCTCGTTCGTGTACCGCCTCTAACGGGCAACCCTGCGCGGCGTCAACAGACCCGGATCAACCACTCAAGGGAGGAACCACCACATGTCCGTCAACGAGCAGATTTCCGGATTCTTGAAGGCAGGCCTGGAGCAGGGGTTGCCTCGAGAGCGACTCAAGGAGGTGCTCCGCGAGGCCGGTTGGCCGCAGGATCAGGTTCGACGCGCCATGGGCGGCTTTGCCGATGTCGCGTTTCCGATCCCGGTCCCCCGCCCGGCACCGTATCTGTCCGCTCGCGAGGCCTTCGTCTACCTCGTTCTCTTCGGCACGCTGTACACCAGCGCGGTCAGCCTGGGGAGCCTCATCTTCGCGTTCATCCATCAGGCGTTCCCCGATCCTTCCCTGGACCCCGCGGCCGCCCTGGAGGCGGCGCGAGAGGAAATACGATGGTCGATTTCCTTCCTCGTCGCGACGTTTCCCGTCTTCGCATTCGTCTTCTGGACGAATGATCGCGCTGTCCGCAAAGACCCGGGTCGACGGCTTTCGCGAGTTCGGCAATCGCTGACGTACCTGTCACTCTTCCTGGGTGCAGCCACTCTCATCGGCGTGGTCACGAGCATCGTCTACAACCTTCTCGGCGGCGAGTTGACGGTCCGGTTCGTCCTGAAGGTCCTCACCGTCGGCACGATCACGGGCTTGTTGTTCGGGTACTTCCTCCGCGACGTGCGCAAGGAGGA
Organism: Candidatus Palauibacter rhopaloidicola; assembly: GCA_026914155.1. Lineage (GTDB taxonomy): Bacteria > Gemmatimonadota > Gemmatimonadetes > Palauibacterales > Palauibacteraceae > Palauibacter > Palauibacter rhopaloidicola. The sequence goes on from JAPPGH010000048.1 coordinate 10,263, forward strand.
GGTGGCAGAATGAACCTCTCTCCGCGATCCATTGCGCTGGCGGCCTCGGCAACGGCCGTTGTGGCGGCGGTGGCGTTCGGGCTGGTCCTCCTGGGATCTCCCGCGCAGGAGCGCGAGCGCCGGATCGACGCTCGGCGCGTTGCGGACCTGCACGGAATCGCGGCGGCCACCAACCTCTACCGGTCTCGACATTCGCGGCTGCCGGCGTCCCTGGACGATCTGACGGCCGCCCCCGGCTTGAGGGTCAACACCCGCGATCCCGTGAGCTCGGAGATCTACGGATACGCGGCGCTCGACAGCTTGCGCTACGAGGTGTGCGCAACCTTCGATGGGGAGTCCCGTTCCGGGCCCGAAGAGCCGGCCACAGTCCCCCCGGCCGTTCAGATGAGCTGCCAGGGCTGCCATGCAGCGGCGAGGATCCGGGTCGACGATCCGCTCACCGGACAGTTCCATCCTCGGGAGCTGTGGACACACGGCAGCGGACGGCAGTGCTTTCAACTGCAGGTGCGGTGAGGCGGAGGACGAAGTTTCTGACCGGGAACGACCTGGGGCCGGAGGGTGTCCGGTATGTGTACACAGATCCAGTCCGACTTAGCGGAGTGATGGGGCGATGGGAACGACCATGATCACGGGCGCGCATACCATCATCTACAGTACGGATCCAGCCGCCGACCGAAGCTTCTTCCGCGACGTGCTGGACCTGCCGAACATCGATCTCGGGGGTGGTTGGCTGCTCTTCGCCCTGCCTCCGTCGGAAGTGGCGGTGCATCCCTCCGAGAAGAACGACGTCCATGAGCTGTACTTCATGTGCGAGGATGTCGACGCGCTGGTCGAACATCTGTCCGCCGCGGGGGTCGACTGCAGTCCGGTCGAGGAACAGGGGTGGGGCAGACTGACGACCGTAACCTTGCCGGGCGGAGGGGAGATCGGGATCTACCAGCCTCTGCACGAGGTCATTGCCGACACCTTAAGGACGATCCGGCGCGCTGCCGCGCGCGGGCCTGTCCGCCGCCTACGCCGCCTGCTCGCCGTCGCCGGCCTCCCGCAGCGCATCCGCCATGATCCCGCACGCCGACCCGATCACCCCGATCCCGGCGAACATCGCCACCGTGGCGAGGATCCTCCCGCCGGCCGTCACGGGCTGAATGTCTCCGTACCCCACCGTCGTCAGCGTGACCACCGCCCACCAAAGCCCATCGTACACCGAGCCGAAGACCTCCGGCTGCACCTCGCGCTCGAGGTGGTACATGCCGAACCCGGCCGTGAACACGACGATGGACGTGCCCGCGATCAGCGCACCGGCCTCATCCATGGCATGCCGGAACGCCCTCGCGAGCTTGCTCACGGCGTGGGTGTGGACGGCCAGCTTCGCCGTCGAGACGAAGAGGCGGAACAGGCGAAAGGCACGAAGCGCCTTCAGATCGAACCCCGTGAACGCCCACAGCGGCAGAACGGCCAGGAAGTCCACGATCCCCATGAAGCTGAACGCGTACTTCTTCCAGTCCTCCGCCCGCCGGATGCGAACGCACCACTCGACCGTGTAGAGCGCCCATACGCCCACGCCGGCCCAGAAGAAGAACGTCGCGGCACCGGCCATGGCCTCCGCCGTCTCCGCGGTCTGGAGCACCAGATCCATGCAAATGACGGCGATGACCGCCAGTTCGAATCGTTCCGAGAATGGGGAGGTTTGTCGCATTGGGGTCTCCCGGGGGTGGGGAATGGGGGTCGCGGGGTCGGGTGGAGGTTGCCGGTGGGCGGTGGGGGGTGCAAGGGAGGGAACGCGCTGGGCAACCACCCGCCACCTGCTCGACCTCTCGCGCTGGCGTGACACTCTTGTCGCAGCTGGGATGGGAGGGCTACTGTTTCGCCCCGAATCCCCCGAGCCAACCTTTGATTCAGCCCGAGGAACCCATGCTCGCGCAGCCACGCACTTCGCTCTTGTTCACCGTGACAACGGCACTCATTGCGTCCGTCACTGTCGCCACCGCATGCTCCGCTCCGGAGCAGGCCGACGACCCCGCGTCCGAAGCCATGGAAGCCGCATCCGACGCGCCGAGCCCGCCCGCCGTCGTGGAGCTGATCGCCGACCGCCAGGTTGCCTTCGCCATCTTCTCCGGAGCGACCACCCGGGAGGAGGGCGCGCTCATGGGCCAGAGCGAAGAACTCGACCTTGTGTTCTACTCCCTGGAGTCGGGTCCGTTTGACCCTCTCATCTTCAGGATCCCACCGATCGGCGACGGTGTGGAGGCGGCCGAGGCGCATGTGGCCCAAGCGCTCGACGCGGGCGTGGCGGCGATCTTCTTCCCGCATGTGGAATCGGCCGACGACGCGGCCATCGCAGTTGCCGCGATGGGTGACGACCACTGGCCCGGGAACCCCTCGGGCTCGCTGTTCAGCATGCTCATCATCGAGAGTCGGACCGGGGTGGACAGGGTCGACGAGATCGTTGGCACCGACGGTGTCAGCACGGTCTTTGCGGGCCCCGACGACCTGCGCCAGTCCTATGGTAGTGAGGACGATGTCGAGGCGGCGATCCAGCAGGTGCTGAGCGCATGCCAGCGCCATGGGGTGCCCTGCGGCATCACCGCGGGCGCGGACGACATCGCCGAGCGCATGGAGCAGGGCTTTCAGTTGCTCATCGTGAGCGATTCAGCGGGACTGGCGGCGGGGAGGGCAGCGGCGGGGCGGTAGGTATCAGCCTCTGCACGGTCCTAGCCAATACCTGAAGGACGATCCGGCGCGATGGGCGCGCGCCGCGAACCCGGACCGTGCGGGCTGGGACTGGAATAGGATCGGGAGGAGGGTCCATCTTCTGCCCCGCGGACCGCCCGATCCCGCAGGAGACCATGCTCGCTCCCCGAAACCCTGAAGTGACGTTAGGGTTGCTCAGCCAAGCACGTTGGGGGATCCTGCCTCCGCGCCGTCGGGGACCCGCAACAGAGCCCCTTCGCACAGAATCGTCCCCCGCGCCACGAGCTCATCCAGCACCCGCCGGAAGCGCTCGATGGCTGCCGGGGCATCTCGCAACGGATCCCGCCGATACTGCATCCCCTTTGTAGAACGACCGCGTTCGGCGCGAGCCGGATCGGGCAAGATCACTGCGCCACGGGGGTGCATATGACCGAGACCAGGTCCCATCCGCAGCCGGAGTCCGGTTTCCCCAGGCGAATCGCGATCTGGGTTGTCGTCCTTCTGGCCGTGTACCTCGCGTATTCGGCGACCCACTTCTGGGGGCGTCCGGATGCGGTGCCTGACTTCTTCGCGCTGGTGGTCAGGCGTCTCCCTCTCATCGTTGTCCAGATCCTCCCCGCTGCGATGTTTGCCGCCGCCCTGGGTGGATGCGGCATCTTCGGTTTTGCGGGTACGGCCGCGCGTCCCTGGATTCTCCTGGCAACGTTGGCCCTGGCGGCATACGCCCTGCCGGCGCTTGTGTGGCCCGCCTTCGCGCATTGGACCGGCGCCGACTGGCCGCTTCCCGCCGCCCTGCTCGATTCCGTGAGATCCGCCCGAGCCGCTGCGGAGGCGGCGACGGGCAACGAGGCCGCGAGGTACTTGCGTGGAGCGGCGAACGATCTCGCGACGCTGATCGTGCCGATTGCGAACGCGGCGTTCGTCTTGCTCGCCGCCGTGCTCGGTGATCTGGCCGGAAGCTTGACCGGCGGACTTTCCACCTGGACCCGCTACGCCACGCGCTGGCTCACAGGCGGAGTACTGTTCGTGGCGTTCTGGATTCCCGTGGCCGTAGCCGGCGAATTGGTCCAATACTACGCGGTCTGGGGAGGTCTGCTGTTCGTCCTCCCGCTGTGTGTGCCGTCCATTGCGGCAGGGATCCTGTTCGCCTTCGTCCGCCCGGACCGCGAGGCCCGCCGTTGACCCCGCGCGATGGCGGCACCGGCTTCGACCGGGAGCGATTTCATGCGGGAGACCGGGCGCTGTTTCGCGAACTGGTCCGCGAGACGTCCCCGCGCATGCTGCGGGTGATCCGTGGCTACGCGCGGGATAACGATCACGCGGCCGACTTGTTGCAACTCTGCTGGATCCGCATCTACCGCAAGCGTGCGCGCTTCGCCGGTACCGGGTCCTTTCTCGGGTGGGCGCTGACGGTGTGCAGGAATGTCTGCAGGACGGAGGCACGCAAACGTCGGTACGGACGCCTGGTCCGCCTTCACGACCACGGCGATCTCCCCGACCGCACACCCGATCCGGCCGACCAGTTGAACCGCCAGGAGCGGGCGGCCGCGCTGTACCGGGCGCTTGAGCGGCTCAGGGAGCGCGAGCGGGACGCGATCCTGCTGCGCATCCTCGAAGGCCGGAGCACTGCCGAGGTGGCGCGGATGCTGGCCGTGCAGGAGGTGTCAGTCCGCTCGCTGATCCATCGGGGCCTGAAGAAGCTGCGCCAGATGGACCGGCTCGGCGTCGAGACCTGATAGCCAAAGGAGAACCCGCATGCTGAAGAAGATGCGAACGCTGTCCGATCGGCGCGGTGCCGGGCGGGCCGACATGGACGCTCAGACGACCGACCGTCTCGTCACGGCCGTCGTGGAAGGGGATACGGCGCCGACAGCAGAATCGGCGGGGGGAACGGCTGATGCGGAGGTGCGCGAGACGCTGCGGCTGATCGCGTCGATACGGCAGATTGGAGCCTCCGATACACCGCTCCCGGAGTCCAGCGTAGACGCGATCATGTGCGCCCTGGAGCGCGAGGCGCGAGGCGTTCCGCGACGGCGTCCGTGGCGGGAGGGCCTGGGAATGGTTTCGGGCTTCCTTGCTTGCGCGGTGACGCTCGGATCCGGCCTGCTTCTCATGGGTGGAAGCGGCTTCCTCCAAGCTCCGGGTGCGACCGCGACACCGGTTCCGGCTGCCGCAGTCGCGTCTCTCGCAGCCCTGGCAAGTGTGCTCGTTCACAGTCAACTGCGGCTGCGGCGGCCAATCCTGCCCCTGCTGATGCTCGTGACGCTTGGCATTGGCGCGTGCGCCCCAACGCTCCCGGACACATCGACGGCCGAGGTCGAGATCGACCCTTCCGCGCTCACGACCTTCCGGGAAGGCGAGGAGTTGTGGGGGGTGCGCGACATCATCGAGTCCGGAGCGGTGATCTGGGTGCTCACTGGAGCCGCACCCTTTCTGCGGGCGTACGATCGCTCCGGCCGGATGCTCGCCGACTTCGGCAGCTCGGGCCAGGGGCCGGGGGAACTCCGCAACCCCTGGATCCTGTCCGCGGCGACGTCCGCCGGCGAGGTGGTCGCGTGGGATCTCGCCACCCGCAGGCGCTCGGTGTTCGATGCAACGGGCAACTTCGTGAGTTCGACGCCCACAACCATCGCCCGGGAATCCGTTCGCGCCAATATCAGGAGCGTGACCTTCGGCGATCCGTTTCGAGTCGTCGAGGACAACTCCGGAGTCTGGACGGCCAGCTATCCCGACGGGATCAGCCGGGGCGACGACTTCTGGGAAGGCAAGATCGTGCGGTACGCGCACGGTGATGCCGAGCCGGTCGTGGTCGTGGACTTCAGCGTCGACCTTCCCGGAGCCGCGAGCCGCGTTCCGGCCATGGGTCTTGGCCCGGTGCCGCTCTGGGACGGATGTGCCGATGGGGCCGCCGCCGTGCTCGACCCGGTCGACCGAAGCCTTCATCTCTACCGCCCCAGCGGCACGAAGGACAGGCAGATCGCGCTCCCGTGGACCGGGCGTCCGCTGTCGTACGAGGAGCGCTTGGGCTATGTCCGCGCGATGATGCGTCACGAGATGCGAGAAGCAAACGTCGCCGACGACGAGATCGAACGCGCCGCGGCGGACCTGCTCGCACGTGCGGGCGACCACCTGGCCGCGGAAGCCCCGCTCGGGATCGATCTGCGCTGTGCCCCGGGACGGATCTGGATTCAGGAGTTCGATGGTTCGTCCCATCCTCTCGGATATGGCAGGACCTGGATGACGGTTGCCTTTGACGATGCCGCCCCACGGTTCCAGAAGGTCGTCTTTCCCGATGGGTTCACACCCTATCGCCTGACGGACTCGGTCGCGATCGGCGTGGTGACGGACTCCGTGGAGCTACAGCGTGTTGCCGTCGTGCGCCTGGCCACCGTTCCACAGGAGCCTATGCCCACTTTGGCAGGTCGTTGAAGGGCGGTGATCCGCGCCAACAGCACCCTGACGTTACGTCAGGGTTTCTCAATCGAACTCGCGAAAGCGTCCGCGGACAGGTGCGCGATGGATCGCCGCAGACCCCCGCCGCAATCCTTGTCGGAGGCGGGTATCGCGCGATAGCGTTCCTCTCCCCCGAACCGGAACCAGCCCATGCCGCCGCGACATTCGAAGCCTCCCCGCACCACCTGCCAGCTCCGGGTCGCCCTCAAGGGCGCCAGGCCCCCGATCTGGCGCCGCTTTCAGGTCTCGCCCGCGATGGACCTTTCCGGGCTGCACGATGTCCTGCAGGCCGTCATGGGCTGGCACGACAGTCACCTCCACATGTTCATCAAGCGTCGTCGGCGGTTCACGCTGCCCAGCCCCTGGATCGATGACCCGGACCCCTTCGGAAAGCCCCTGTTTCTCGACGAGCGGAAGTACCGGATCGCCGAACTGCTGACCCGGGAGAAGGACTGGATGGAGTATGATTACGACTTCGGCGACAGCTGGTATCACCGGATCACGCTGCAGAAGATCCTGCCTCGCGACCCCGCGGTGCGGTTGCCCGTGTGCATCTCCGGGAAGCGCGCCTGCCCGCCCGAGGACTCTGGAGGGATCTGGGGCTTCCACGAGATGCAGGCCATTCTCGCGGACCTGGAGCACGAGGAGTACGAGGAGATGGCGGAGTGGCTGGACCCGGATTTCGATCCGGAGGCGTTCAGCGTCGAGGAGGTGAACGTGACCCTCCGGGCGATGTTTGGACACCCGCTTGGCCCCAACTGCCCAGACTGATGCCCGTCACCTCCTGCAACTACCTCCTGTTCGGTCAACGCCACAGCGCGTGCTGGAGAGCTGATACAGGGGTAGGCAGACGATTTCGCTCGGCATGGGTGGTCGACACCTCTCGGAATGGGTGGACGGCATCCATCGGAATCGGTGGACAGCATCCGTCGGAATGGGCGGCGCATCCGATGGAAGGGGCTCGGACCCGCTGATGGTCTGCTGAGCCCGACGCGTTAGCTTCCTGCCGCGACTCGCGTTCGACAACGACGGAGCCAACCGCGTCACCGTTGCTCAAGCTGACCGAAGGCCATGAAGATCACCAGAGTTCGGATCAGAAACTTCCGGGGCATTCGGGATCTCGAGATCGAGCTGGGCAAGGTCACGGTGTTGATCGGTGAGAACAACAGCGGCAAGACATCGGTGCTTGATGCGCTGAAACTCTGTCTTCGAGACCTCAGTCCCCGCCGCCGCTTCGTCTTCGACGGGCTGGATTTTCACTTGCCCGACGGCCAAGCCGAACCGACTTCCACCGAACCAATCGAGATCGAGGTGATGTGCTCGGATCGGCCGGACGAGCAGTGGGACGACGAGTTGGTTGGTCGCCTGAATCGAGCGCGGATTCTCCAAGTAGATGACGACGGGCGAAACCACGTCCGCCTTCAGGTCACCTGCGAGTACGACAGCGATTCCAGGGAGTTCAGTCACCAGCCGTCGTTTGTCGACCTGCAGGGAGACCCACTGAGCCGTGCCGGCGCCCGGGCACTCACGGTGCTGCAGGAGGAGATCAGGTACTACTATCTGACAGCCCTGCGTGACGCTGCCCGCCATTTTGACGCCAAGGGGCCGTTCTGGAGACCCTTCCTGCAGGACTCGCAGCTTTCCCGGGAGAAGAAGGCCGAGATCGAGGCGAAGCTCCACGAGGTCAACGAACTCGTCGTTTCCTCGCACTCCAGCTTCGAACAGGTGCAGGACGGACTTACACGAGTGCAGTCCGTGGTGCCCCTTGCCACCGGGGAAGCAGTTTCGATCGAAGCAGTGCCGGGCCGCATGTTCGATATGCTCGCCAAGGCCCAGGTCCAGCTTGGGACGACCACGGGCGCCAAGATTCCACTGCACCGCCACGGCGAAGGAACGCAAAGCCTCGCGGTTCTCATGTTGTTTTCGGCCTTCCTCGAAGCTCAAGCCGAGGGGGCGCCCGTGCTGGCGTTGGAGGAGCCTGAAGCGCATCTCCATCCGTCAGCGATTCGCGCCCTATGGGCACTCGTAGGCGGCTTCACGGGACAGAAGCTGATCTCAACGCATAGCGGCGAGCTCCTGGCTGAGACCGACATCCTCGACATACGTCGGCTGGCCAGGACTCGGAACGGCATCAAGGCATTCCGGGTGCCCCGCAACCTCCTCTTGCCCGAAGAGACGCGAAAGTTCAATTACCACATCCGTCGAGCTCGCGGCGAGTTGCTCTTCGCCCGATGCTGGTTGCTGGTGGAGGGCGAGACCGAAAGCTGGGTGTATCCGGCCGCCGCACGGGCGCTCGACTTGAATCTTCACCGTGAAGGCGTGCGCGTGGTAGAGTTCAAGCAGTCCGATGTCGGGATGCTGACCAAGACCGCGAACGCGCTTGGTATCCCGTGGTACTGCGTCGGGGACGACGATACCAATCGAGTGAAGGATGAACCCAAGCTCAGGCAGAATCTGGGAGGCGCTGAGGAGGCGGAAAGGTTCGTGTTCCCGTACCCCGACATCGAACAGCACCTGAAAGCGAATGGCTACGCCAACGTGTACCAACGGTACCGGACGAGGCAGAAGACCAGAGCCGCGGCCGACGTTGCTATCGAGATGGAGGGTCGTGGAAAGGCTGGAGTGACCTCCGAGATCCAGGCCGCGTTGGAAAAGGTCGTTTCCCTCGCGAGGGCTGGCGCGCAATGATCACCTTTGAAGATCTCAACGAAAACCAGCGCCGTGCCGTGGAGCAAAACGACGGCCCGCTCCTTGTGCTGGCCGGCCCGGGTTCCGGCAAGACCGGCGTCCTGACGCTACGCGTCGCACGGCTGCTCGAAGAGGACGAGGATGCTGCGGCTTTGGCCCTTACGTTCACCAACAAGGCCGCCGCCGAGATGCGTGAGCGGGTGGACCAACTCCTGGGCGAGCACAGCGACCGGGCGCAGTTGTGCACCTTCCACTCCTTTGCCGCCGACGTTGTCGGACAGCACGGAAGCCACTTGGGAATCCGGCCCAACTTCCATCCGCTGACGCGCGACGACGACAGGATTGCGATCCTCGATGAGGTCATCCGCGACTTGCCGGGCGGTGGATGGGAGCTGCCGCCGGATCGCAACAACATCCTCCGGCTCATCGACCGGCTATTCTCGGAGTCGTATCCCGGCCGAGGCGAATCGGCCTCGTTGACGTCAACGCCCGCATGGCTGCCCCGGCTCTTTCGACGGTACTGCGGTGCTCTCGTTCAGGCCAACCGGCTCGACTTCGGGAGCTTGCTCTACTTCGCGACGCGGCTGCTAAGAGAGAAGCCCGCCGTCGCTCGCGTCGTTCGCTTGGGCTGGACACACACTTGTGTCGACGAGTTCCAGGACACCAACAGGGCACAATACGATCTTCTCCGACTCATCGCGCCCGCCAGGGACCACAATCTGTTCGTCGTGGCGGATGACGACCAGATCATCTACCAGTGGAACGGCGCAAGTCCACGACGGTTCCAAGACCTGCGCCGCGACTATGACCTGGAGACCATTCAACTACCGGAGAGCTATCGCTGTCCACCCGAGATCATTGCTCTCGCAAACCGCCTGATATCGCATAACACGCGGCGAATCACCGCCAAGAAGGCCATGTCCGTGCATGATCCCGGGCAAGAATACAATGGGACGGTGCGCCACGGTCATTTCCCGTCGCCCGAGCGGGAGGCGTCGTTCGTCGGAGAGGACATCGCCGAACGCGGACTTCGGCCTTCCGAATGCGTTGTCCTCGGCCGAACCAACCAACTGATCCAGAATGCTGCGGAAATTCTCTCCCGGGGGGGCATCGAGGCGTATGTGCCTCGAAAGAAAAGCGAGTTCGACTCGCCCGTGCTCGCCGTTCTCGTGGAGGCTCTGCGGCTGGCCAATTCCCGCCATGACCGGGTCATCCTCCGCAGGATCTGTCTGGCGTGGCAAGGGTTGACAGGCGTCGCCATTGAACCGAGTGCCGTCAGTGCCGCAGCTGCCCTCTTGGGAGGTGACTTCCTGCGGGCCTGGGTTGACGCAGCGACCGCCGCCAGCGGCAGCGAGGGTGAGAGCGCGCTCAAGCAAATCCGGACCGGCCTCGTGGATCGGCTGACGTTCCCCGGGATCGTCGAGACCTTCCTGGACCAGGGATGGCAATCGTGGAGCGACGCAGATCGCGCGACGCTGACCGAAGAGGAAGTCACGACTTGGAAGGGACTGCACCGCGAGATCATGGGCGAGTACGGAGCGAGCGTACCCTTGAACACGTACCTGCAGCAACTGGATCTGTCGTCGAAGACGCCACCACCTGCATCCAACGTGCTTCGGTGCATGACGGTACACGCCGCAAAGGGCCTCGAATTCGAACACGTCTACCTGATCGGCATGGCTCAGGAGGTCTTCCCTTTCTTCCGAGCCTTGCAGAAGGGACCGACGAGCCAGGAAATGGAGGAGGAACGCCGGAGCTGCTTCGTGGCCATCACGCGTGCTCGCAACACGCTCACGATGACGAGATCGCGGGCATACTACGGGTACCTGAAGGGGGCTTCTCAGTTCTTGCGAGAGATGGGGCTACGGTAGGCATGGAGGCACCGATCACTTCGTCCCTGCCAACCTGTCGCGCCTTGGCCCGCTCCTCTGATGGGTTGACGTGCGCAGCTCGCTGAACCGAGGTTTGTTCTTCCACCGTAGGCCGCTACAAAGTGCAAACGTGGCTGACCGTATCGCGTAACGCTTGATTCAAAGAAACTGGAACCCTCAACAAGAGGCCGATCTTTATGTCTGCTAGCAAGATTCCGGACGAACTACGATGCAAGGACCTGTTTCATCACATAGACATGGGATTCCTCAATCGACGGCTTTGCATCACTGCTCTCCTGCCGGAGGTTCGAGAGTACTTCTTCGAGCACCAGAAACCAGGCTCGGACCACATGACGGTGCTCAGCAACGATCACTTATTGGTGACGCTGTTGCTGGATGTGTGCGAAGCGCTCGAAGTGCCGCCGTTGCTTACAGCGCTCGATAGGGCACGACCAAAGCATCTTTTTCGCAGTACTGAACGCCTCGCTCCTTGCCCCGAAATCTACGACGCTCCTCGTGTCCGTCACGCTGTCGAACTCGACTTCGACTTCGGAAAGCCCGTCTGCATCGCGTACCACACATCACATCTGGTTAGTGACACCGGGAAGATGGTTCTTGAGCAAGGCGCAGCGGAGGGATACGTCAACTCAATCGTTGGGTTGCTGCATAACCACGCGGACCGGTTTGAAATCGAGCCACTTGTTATCGGAGCGCCGTGGCTCGACCATCCCCGAAACGCCGACAAGGCACAAGACTTGATGTGGTTTGGACGCGATTTCGGTGAAATACTACCTGAAGACATTGAGCAGTTCGCTCGGATGAAGGAGGTGAACGCGACGAGCGCCGACGAGTGGATGCACGTGATGAAATCAATATCCGAGACTCAGGTCAAGGAGGCGATCACCGATCTCCTTGTCGAGCCATCGAAGAAGGATTGGGGCGGTGAGTCAGACGATCACTTTTCCGCTAACGTCACCGTTCGAGGTAGACGAAGAACCGCCGCATTCCTGTTGAAGGGGCCTAGTCGTTTTGCAGAAATGACCTTGGATATGTGCGGTAGCCGCGCCGATCAAATTCATCGTATGGTCGATACCGAGGCTGAACTGTGTGTCGTGCAGCATTGTCACCTCATTGGCTCCCGTGTTCGCCAGACACTCCGCAGCCTGACGGTTCTTCCTGGCGGTGCAAAGAAGAAGTATTGCCTGATCGATGGTCAAGCGACTTGGCGCATTCTCAAAGCGTATTCCTACATATAGCTCGGCGCGTGACGGTCATCCTCGGCCGCTGATGGCCTCCCTGTCATCCGGTCTTCTTATCCAATATGCACGCCCCCATCACCGCTCAAAGCCGAACGCACCTTCATCGAGCTTGAGGTCTCGGGCGTTGGCTTTAGCGATATCGACGACATCTTCCGGATAGCCTGGCTCGTCGGCGGTCCCCTCGATCTCGAGGGTTACTCGAACGTTCGATCCCGGCGAACGGGTGAGCTCGACCAAGAGCCCATCCATGATTCGAGCGACCTCGAGTCCAGCTCGTTCCGGATCGACCGAAATGCTCGCAAAGAACCGCCTCGGGGAGGGCTCGGCCGGTGGTCCATCCGGCACGGGGTCGTCCGTTTCGTCCAGATCGGAGCCCTCGGTCCCGTCGAGCTCGGTACCCTCGTCCCCGTAGGGCTGGACAGCTTCTCGGAGCACAAGAAGTCCGCTGCGCAGATCGCCGGAGTCGCGTACGATACCCTCAATCGCGCCCTCGTATCTGCCGGCATCTTCATTGAAAGCGGAGGCATACGCGTAGGGCTCGCCAAGGTCGGAAACGAGCCGTTCGAGCGCTTTGTCGAACGTGGCTCGGTCCCGAAGCCGGGGCATGTATACGTAGGAGGCGAACCAGTCCCGGATGGTCTCGATAGGGATATGCGTCTGGTCGTCGGGCCAGACGGGCTCCAAGCTCTGGGCGAGGTTTTGCGGGCCCATTTTTTCGATCACGGTGCCGTCGCCGACCGCTTTATCCCAGACCGCCTTTGGGACGCCTTTTGCTCCGCCGCGATTGATCAGCCGCGCCGAATGCATGGCGTAGCCGCCCCCTACGGTCGAGGCATCGCCTGCTCCTTCGGGCGGCGCCGGATGAAGCACATGAACCCACGCGCTGCGAATACTCCGGAGAAGCGCCTCACCGCTCCGGCGGGCCTGGGTTTCCGCATCGCTCGTCTGTGCCCTGGTCAGATTGTCTCGAAGATCGACGTCATTGAGAATCGATTGCCATGCGCGTTCACGTTTGGCGTTCTGGCGGGCTGCATCGATGTTCGTGGCATCCGGGGCAACGAACACCAGGGCATTCCTGTACTTGCGCTGTCCACTACCCCGGCGTTCGAGCGCCTCGCGGGCCGCGACCTCTGCCGGCGACCTCGAACCGGCGCTCGGATCATGGGATGCCGAGGGCGGGAGGATAACGAGCGCCGTGGCGCGGCGATCCTCAATGTCCGTCAGGTTGTCCGGTGCGGCATGTACGCGTGAGAACCCGGCCCGGCTGCGCTGCTCTTCGCGCAGGATCTGGGTGATCCGCCGGTCAGCTGCTCCGTCGCTCACGTCCCGGGCGCGATCGGCGGCGATCTTGTTGAGCGTCGCCTTCGGCGAGAACCAGTAGCTGTTGCCGTCGCGGTAGAGATGGGCCGAACGAGATGCTAGCTCTTCGAGCGCCTCCTTGAAGATCGCGATCTGATCTCCGGGCTGGGCACAGGCAAGACGCAGTTCGCTCCCCGTCACACCACCCCGGCGAGCGCCCGCATGAGGCGCCGTTGCGAAGAACACGGCGCGTGCTGCGCGCGTTGCCGCTCGCGTCCTGAGAAAACGGGGACGGCGCGCCTCGATCCTGGCCGTATGCGACTGATCGCCGTCGACTTCGGATTGCAGAATCGGTCCGAACGCGGGATCCAGCGGCTCGAGGAGCGCAGTGCGAACCTTGACGTCGCGGAACGGCAGCATGGCAGGCGTGATCAGCGGCGTCCGGCTCTCCCCGCGCCAGAGCGTATAGACCACGTCTGCCATGATCTTCAGGATGCCCCGGGTGCGCTGGAACTTCTCGAGCACCGACCAGTCGCCGGAAAAGCGCCTGAGGATCTCGGGATGCAGCGGATAGGCGCGGCGCATCTCTTCCTCGTAAGCCGGTTCGCGGACCTCCGGTGGGAAGTCCGCTGGGTTCTCCCGGTAGAACTTCCGGAACGCGCGGATGGTCTGGTTGCGGATCCTCTTTTCCGCTGGGTCCAGCGGCTGGAAAAGTCGTCGACGCACGATCTCGAAGGTCTCGATGCCGCTCGCTGGCATCCACGCCGACTGGACGCGGCCGAAGATCTTCTCAAGACGCCGCAGCGCGTCCCGCCCCTGCTCGTCACCGACTTCGGCGCCCGACTCCGGCAGTGATCCGACCACGACCGCTCCGTCGACCGCGGCCCCGGCCTCCGTCAATGACTGGATGAAGGCGTGGAATGCGTCATACTCAAGGCCGCGAAGTTGACGTGCGAACGCCACGACTTCGTCCATCAGGACGATGCACGGTGCGGCGCGGCGAAGAATCGGGATGAGCCGCTCCGAGCCTGGATTGGTGCGCGCCGCCTCGGAATCGGCGATGTGGTCAACCGCCTCCCAGCCTCCAAGCCGCCAAGCAAGATATCCCCAAAGGGTGCGGATCTCGCGACCATTCTCGACATGCATCACCTCGGCCGCTCCCTTGTGGGTGCCGACGAATACGGCGCGGCGCACGTGGCCCAGCGTGCCGACATCCGCTGCCTTGAAGATGGAAGCCATACCTGCCAGTCGCTGCGCCTCGTATCCTGCCTCCGCGGCCCCTGCCAAGTGGTGGAGTGCCAGCATGGTGTGCGTCTTGCCGCCACCGAAATTGGTCTGGAGGCCGATCACAGGATCGCCACCCTTGCCGGCCATCCGGGCAACGGTTGTCGTCAGAACGCGCGTGATCCCCTCGGTCGCGTACGTGATCCGAAAGAACGCCGCCGGATCGACGTATTCCTCACTCCCCTCCCCCTGATCCACCAGCGCAAGGTTTGCGGCGAACTCGGCATCGGAGAAGCGGGCACTCAGAACGTCCGGGTGGGGCTCGCAGACATCGCGCCAGGGGCGGAGTCGGGCAGGTGCGGGAGGCTCGCCCAAAGGTAGCTGCCTGGTTGCCCTGGGCTGGTCGCCGCCTTGCGCAGTCAACTGCTCGTCGTAGAGCGCACCGATCAGCTTGACCTGCGCTCCTGCACCGACCGCTAGCGCCAGCTCTCGCATGGCATCGAGGTAGCGGATCGCCTCGCGCGCCGACATCCGGCCGGTGAAGTGCGCAATGCTGTTGCGCGCATCCATGGAGAGCGAGATGTAGCTGCGGGCCTTCCTGAGCTTCGCGTCATCCGAGAACAGGTCTCGCCAAAGGGCAAGCAGAGTCTTCAGGAGGGCGTACAGATCCAGCTCACCAGTTCGGTCGCCCCCTCCAGCGCGGCTCGCGTAGTGGCGCCACTGGCGACCGTAGCGGTTGCTCATGCGCCTCGATACATAGGCACTGAGGCCAACCCGGAGCGCGTCGAGACCCTTCGCGACCCGATTCTTCGCTTGAAGCGCCGTCTCGGCCGTTTCTTTCCTGTTCATGCCGCCTCCCGCGGCTCGAAGCCTTCTACGCACCATCATTCGTCACCCCGAACTCGAAGCTCTCTTGACCCGCCGCCTCCTTGCGCTGCCGGGCATCCTCCGTAAGGCGCGTTAGCGCGGACTCGAGGGCTGGCCACTCCTGGGCCAACATGTTCCACACCTGTGCTTCTGTCGGGCGGTTCTGGCGTTCGCAGATGTCGTAGAGCCGGTACGCCAGCATCCGCGCCGCCTCGCTCCGCTCCGGTCCCATCGCCGAGTATAGGCGAGCCGCGGCTTCGATGCCTCCTTGAGGGGCCTCGAGCACTCGCGCGAGATGCTGCGCACACTCCCAGTCGGTCAAGTGTGCGTCTGCGTCGGGATTCCAGTCGGCCGGGAGCTCGTCTCGCCGGAGCAGGCGCGCATGGCCGCCGCGGGCGCTAAACACCCCGGCGTTCTGAAGGTCGTCGATCCCGACATCGTAGGCCTGGGCCATGGTGATCGCGTCCCCTGGCCTACCCTTATCCGTCCCGAACGCCTCGAACCAGTCGATGCAGAAGCGCGATTCCCTGTCGTAGCCGGCCGCCTCTTCGCCCGTTATCTCGTCACGCACCTGGTTGATGAGCGCTATCGCCGTTCGCACCGACATTGGTGTGTCGTCCGGTTCCAGCACCCTCGAAGCTGCCGTGAAGATGCCCATCCCGGGACCCATTGCCGCCTGGGCCATGTCCACCGGCCCTACGCCACCTTCGCGAATCTTCTCGAGCGCGTCGGGCAACTCCGCGCGAAGATGTGCCATGAATTCGCGGCGGGTGATCGCCCGCGCGTGCATTGGCCGCTTCCGGCAGACAAGCACGATGGACGAGGCTAGGGCGTTCGCACCCAAGCCGACGGTGCGGCTAGAGAGTTCCGTCCTCACGGGCCATGTGCCGTCGATCGTATATCCTGCGTCGGACACTGCTTGCAGGAAGGTCGCCCACCCGGGCGACGTGAGGCCTTCCTTAGCCACCTCTGCTTGCTTGAAGGCGTAGTAGAGGGTCACCGGAAACTCATCCGCACCTGACCGATACATGTTTCGAAGTGCTTGGCCCATGCCCTCCATGAAGAATTGTTCGGCGGCGCTCTTGCCGCCGTGGCGGTAGGGAGTCGCCACAAGCTCCTCTTCCTTGGGCACCAAGACGCGACGGAAGAGATCAGGCCAAATGTCGCGTAGCGTCCGACGCTGCCATACATAGAAGAAGTCAGAGAGGTCGGCGTAGCCGATGTTGTCATAATAGGGAGGGTCGGTCGCCACGACTGTCTTGTCGAGAAGGGGCGTGTCCCCAGCTGCATCCTGTTGGATCACGGTTGCTTGTGAGGACGCCGTTGGCGAGGAAGCGACGACTTTCCTTACCCAATCCACGCAGGCGATCCAGTTGCCGGTTGACGTCGAAAAAGGATTGGGAATTATACGCCTGTCTTGACACGCGGCCATAATCATGTTATACTTCATGTACGGTAAGAGCAACACGGACAGGGGGTTACATGGCTGCGAAGGCACCGGGCAAGAGCCATCGGGAAGGGATCACGATGCCGCAGGTGGCGCGGATGTTCGCGACGGAGGAATCGGCGATCAAGTGGTTCGAGTCGTGGTACTGGCCGGACGGCAACATCGTATGCCGGAAGTGCGGGAGCGCGGACGGGGCGTATCGGGTGAAGTCCGGGAAGCCGCAGCCTTACCGCTGCCGGGATTGCCGGAGCTATTTCAGCCTCAAGACGGGATCGGCGATGGAGCAGAGCAAGCTCCCGCTGCGGCTGTGGGGCTGGGCGATCTACCTGGAGATGACGGCGCTCAAGGGCGTGTCCTCGATGAAGCTGCATCGCGATCTCGGCATCCGGCAGGCAACGGCGTGGTTCATGCTCCACCGCATCCGCGAGGCGTTCGCCGACGTGCGGATGGCGTTCACGGGTCCGGTGGAGGTAGACGAGGCTTGGTTCGGTGGGAAGCGGAAGTCGATGTCGAACGCGAAGCGGGCGGAGTTGAAGCGTCAGGGTTTCGCGCAGGGTCCGAAGGGGAAGCAGGCCGTGGTCGCGGCCAAGGACCGGGAGACGAAGCAGGTGGTGGCGAAGGTGGTGGACCGGACGGACGGCGCGACACTCGGCGGATTCGTGGACGATCATGTTGCGCCGGACGCGAAGCTCTACACGGACGATACGAGCGCGTACAAGGGCACGGATCGGGACCGGGAGACCGTGAAGCACTCCGCAGCCGAGTACGTCCGGTATCTGGCGGGCGAGACGGTTCATACCAACGGCGTGGAATCGTTCTGGAGCATGTTGAAGCGGGCGCACAAGGGCGTCTACCATCGCCTGAGCCCGAAGCATCTACAGCGGTACGTGGACACCTTCGCGGGCCGTCAGAACGTGCGAGAGATGGACACCTTGGCGCAGATGCAACACGTGGTCGCCGGGATGGTCGGACGCCGGTTGATGTACCGGGACCTGATCGCCGACAACGGACGGAGCGCGCTCGCTGGCTAGTTGAGCGGCGAATCCGACCTGACCGCGAGCCCTTCCAGAATCCCTTCAACGCGGGCCATGCGCTCGCGGAGACTGCCCACGTCGCGTCGGAGCGCGTGAATCCCCGGCAGGATCGCCACGGCGAGGGCGATTCCCGTCCCGATGATGGTGACGATTTCGGCGGTTACTGGCACGTCTCCTCCTTTGCTGGGCAAGCTCGTTCGGCTGCGTCTTGCCGTCAACCGGAAACCTACCTACGCTTCCCAGCGACCTGCAATAGGTCTGATGTCACAGCAAAGGAGTACAGCCGATGAAGGGGCGTCCGAACTTCCGTAACCGCACGGTCTGGACCGGGGACAACCTCGACATCCTCCGGGGGCTCAACTCCGAATCCGTCGAGCTGATCTACCTCGATCCGCCGTTCAACAGCAACAAGACCTATTCGGCCCCCATCGGGAGCAAGGCGGCTGGCGCGGCGTTCAAGGATACCTGGACGCTGGACGACGTGGACGAGGCATGGCACGGCGAGATAGCGGAGCGCGATCCCAGCTTGTATGCGATCATCGGGGCCGCAGGGCTCG
Source organism: Candidatus Palauibacter rhopaloidicola (assembly GCA_026914155.1). Classification (GTDB taxonomy): domain Bacteria; phylum Gemmatimonadota; class Gemmatimonadetes; order Palauibacterales; family Palauibacteraceae; genus Palauibacter; species Palauibacter rhopaloidicola. The sequence goes on from JAPPGH010000048.1 coordinate 28,653, forward strand.
CGCACGGTGCGTCCATGAAATCCTATCTGATAATGATGGCCGTCCGGTTGCTGGAGATGCAACGAGTGTTGAAGCCCACGGGCAGCATCTACCTGCACTGCGACCCGACCGCGAACGCCTACCTGCGGACGCTCATGGACGCGATCTTCGGGCCGTCGTGCTTCCAGAACGAGATCGTTTGGCGAAGAACCTCCAGCCGCAACGATGCAAAGCGGTGGGGCGCGGTGCATGATACGATCCTGTTCTATACACGGTCCCGAGACTTCAACTGGAACCGCACCCTGTCCCCACACGATCCAGAATACGTCCGCAAGTTCTATCGACATGAAGATGACAACGGCAAGTACCGCCTGCATGAGATCATCCGCACGGCATCAATGGGGGAGCGCCCGAACCTTGCCTACGAGTACAAGGGATACCTGCCAGAATGGGGCTGGCGAAAGGTGCGGGAAAAGGTGGAGGCACTAGACGAATCCGGGCGGTTGGTGTGGTCCAACAGCGGGCGACCATATGTGAAACGCTATTTGAGCGAGCACCCCGGCGCACCGATCCGGGATGTTGTCACGGATATCCCTCCAGTCTCCGGTCACGCCAAAGAGCGCACAGGCTATCCGACGCAAAAGCCGGTCGCCTTGTTGGACCGGATCATTCGGGCGAGCAGCAACCCCGGTGATATGATTCTAGACCCGTTTTGTGGTTGCGCCACGGCGCTCGTTGCCGCCGAAACGCTACACCGTCGGTGGGCCGGGATAGACCTGTCTCCGCTCGCCGTGAAGCTCGTAGGCGAACGTCTACAGGAACAACACGGCATGTTCGGCCAGATCATTGACCGGACGGACATTCCGAAGCGTTCCGATCTTGGCAAGCTGCCCAACTACAGGACGCATCGGCACACCCTCTACGGGCGACAGGAAGGCGTCTGCAACGGGTGTCTCGTTCACTTCCCGTTCCGCAACTTCACCGTCGATCACGTCGTGCCGCAATCCAAGGGCGGGAGCGACCATCTCGACAATCTCCAGTTGCTTTGCGGAGCCTGCAACTCAAAGAAGGGCGACCGGGACATGCCCGCGTTGATCGCGGACCTTCTGGCCGCCGGAATCCGCAATGGAGACACCTACAGGAGCATCGAAAAATGAGTGGAAAAGATCGTGGAAACGTGGAAAAGCCGTTCGACGTGCAGGCGATCAACCCCCGCTACCGGGGCGCGATGATGTCCGACGTGGCACGGGCTTTGATGCTGCCCGTGGATCCCGAGAAGCGGGCGGAGAAGATCGCGGAATGGAAGGCGGAACGCCGGTCTGTCACACCGCGAAAGGTCGCGGGCTGACCCGCTCGCCGTCAAGACAGGCGTATAATTCCCAAAGGATTGGCCTCTGCGTAGTCCCAGACCATTGGAATGGCTTGGCGAGCGAAGGTGTTCCGGATGAACTCGCCCGACGAATGCCAGCTACAGATTCCACTCCAGTAATCCGCTGCCTTATCGGTGGCCAGCCCCAGATACGTTGCCACGGCGTCCGCATAGGCGTGGGCGCCAATACCGTCGTCGGCGAGGCGGAGGCCGTCCGAGTCCATACCCGCCGCCACCGCATCGGCCAGCACTTTCTCCCTCGCCTCCGCGATCAGATTCGAGAATTTCGTCAGCGCCACCAATTGCCGGTCGGTGAAGAGATCGGCGTACCGTGGCAGCCCATAGCTTGGTGGAGAAAACCAACGGGGGTTCACGGGGAGGTTCTCGGTTGGCCTCCACGATGGCTCCGCCACTCGTGCGATCGCCTCCATGTCCTCGGTCGGATCAAGATAGAGACGGCCACGCTTCCCTTCGGCCACGACCGCCATTAGCCGTGCGCCAATGCGGCCCGCCATGCCCTCAGCCTTGACATACTCAGCGGATATCGGTGCACCCGAGACCAGACAGGTGAAGTTGGATCCGCGCCCGACCTTGGTACCCTTCTTGGCTTTGGCGAACTCGTCACGACCTATGCCGCTTGTCTTGATCGTGAACCGGGATGTGCCGTGCTTGCGGTGAGCGATCGATACCACGATGGCCTTCTTACCCTTCTTCGACGACAGCACGAACGAAGTCACTAGCGGAACCTGCGATCTCCGCAGCATCGGGTCCGGTGAGGCGACCGTGCGCGCCCAGAGCCACGCGATGACTGTCAGCTCTTGACCAACGTAGGGCCGGAGATCGTCTCGACCCTCCGTCATCGCGTTGGTGACTCGCACCTGGGGATAAAGGTGCCCGATCAGGGACCTCGCCTCGTCCCACATCCACTCGCCGTACCGGCGGATGTCCTCGGCCAGCCCGGACGCTCCCCTCCATCCTCTCGTTCCATCGACGTCGGGATGCACCGGAGCCCGTCCCGCGAACTTCGGCGGGATCTCGCAAGTCGCCTTCGAGACGAGCACGGCCACGGGATTGAGGTCCGATCCGTGAGCGCGCAAGCCTAGGCGTTGGGCTTCCAGCGGGATCGAGCCGCCGCCACAGAACGGATCGCAGACAGGAGGCCCATGCTCGGCAAGATAGTCGAGGACCACGCGGGCATCATTCTTTTTCGGCGGTGACTCGCCGCGCTCCCGGGCGAGGGAACGTGCTATCTCGTAGCGCGCCTCCCCGAGTATCCGTTCGTCGTGGGTTGCCTTCCAGGGAACCATCTGCTCAATGATCCTGTGCAACCGTTTCCGCTCTCGTGCCTGCGCCTGGTCGGTGGGGAACTCGTCCGGCCAAGAGGATGGATCATCCACGAGTTGTGCGAACAGAACCGCACGGCAAGCCGCGAGCGGCCGCCTTGCCCACCACAGGTGCAGGGTCGAGGGATGTCCATGCCGTATCGCCTTCTCTCGTGCCGATGCCGCGTTGATCGCCTTGAGCGGCAGGGACACCTCGATCAGCTTCTTGCGTTGGTGTGTCATGACGACCTTTCGTGTCAGGCTTACTCCAGCCGCTCCGCAGCCTTGAGGGCTCTAACGGAGATCTGGCGCGCAACTTCGTTGAAGTTCGGTTCGGATCCGAAGATGGGGGCGGGGTTGCGCAGGTAGAGCGGCGATCGGACGGACCCGCGATCCACCAGAACCACGGCCAGAAAATACGACTCCGCTGCGTTCAGGGCCGTGAGCATCTCGTTTCTCGTAATCGTGATGGCGCGGGCATCCGCACGCCGACCCTTGACCTCGATGAACCGCAGGCGGCCGGTACTCGGATTTCGGCTCTCGATGTCGTAGCCGCGGTCTTCGTTCGAGATGTCGATGGGCTCGTACCCGAGGCTCTTCTCCCTTTCCATGACCGCATGCATCGCCTTGGCTTCGACCTCCGCTCGGACGAGTGCATCGGGTGTGTTGGCTCCACCCGCTACCCCATCCCCACCCACGGGCCGGACCAGGCTTGCGGGCACGACGAGCGCCGCACCACAGACTTCGGGCGGCAGCGGCGCGATGTCGCGCTGCCGGGCGATATCGGCAAGCCTCAACTCCAGCCGGTCCCGGAGTGCCTCCGCCTGCCGTCGCACGTTCTTCGAATTGAGCCGCGGCTTCTTGCCCGCCCGCTCCTTGGTCTCGAGCTCGAGGGCGCGGTGCTGAAGATACATGATCTCCCGGCGCATCCGATCCTTCACGGCCGCTTCGATCTTGTCGAGTTCTGACAGGCGCACCTCCCTCACCTCACGGAGGTGTCGCGGCACCAGATCGGTAATCGCGAGCGCGCGTGCCCGTTCCTCGAGTGGCTCCTTGAGCCACGATTCGTCCATGAGCCCGGCCAGTTCCTTCCGCTCGGCGGCGGCGGCGCTGCGGCAATCCAGATATGGAGCTGCGCCCCCGTCGATAGCCCGGCCATCCGATTCGAGCCAGACGAACTGGAGCCGCTCGGAGATCGACTGCGGGTGGCCGTGTCGCGTTGTGTGGCCGTCACGAATCCGATGACGGAGCGTGACCAGCACTCGGGGGTTGCTGTGGCGGTCCGACTCGTCGATCAGCACCGCGCCTTGCAACAGTAGTTCCCGGTAGCGTTCGAGCGTGAGATCGATCAACGCGTCGAGCAGCGGGTGACCTGGAGCCACCAGGGCCGCCTGTGGCTGGCCCGCGATGCTCTCCTTGTCGAAGCAGATCCTCCGGTAGCGCGGCAGGACAGGGTCCCCACGTCCAATGAGCCGGTCACGGTCGCGGAGAATTGCGGGCACCCGCGTAAGCTCGAACCGGCCCTTCTCCCTGGGACGCATGACGCCGCCCGCGTCCCTGAACGCCGCCTCGAAGAACGAGCGGATGTGGTGCGGCTGAAGCCGTCTGGCCGCGGCGCGGTCCATCTCCTCGCGGACCTGCCTGACGGTCAGCGGGTCGAGCCCTTCGCGCGTAAGCTTGCTCCGTGCGACCAGGTCGTTGATGTGATCCACATCGACCGCACCGTCGATCGCCCGGAAGAGCCGGTCGCGTACCTCGTCCTGCTCCCCGTAGCGAATCGCCTCCATGAACAGATCCCGCAGAGGCCGCGCCTCGAAAAGCTCACCCAGCACATCGTAAACCTTGCCGCCAAGGGTTCCACGTGCCGTTTCCAGCTTTTCCAGCAATCGCTGGTAGACCGCGCCTTCGCGCGTCTGGCTCGCCACGAGGTTCCACAGGTGGCAGACCTCTGTCTGTCCGATCCGGTGGATGCGACCGAAGCGCTGCTCGATGCGGTTCGGATTCCAAGGCAGGTCGTAGTTGACCATGAGGTGCGCGCCGCGCTGCAGGTTCACGCCCTCGCCGGCCGCGTCGTTGGCAAGCAGGAACCGTACAGCGGGATCGTCGTTGAAGGCGGCGATCGTGGCACGTCGACGATCGCGCGGCACGCTGCCGTGGATCACCGCCACGCCCTCCGACTCACCCGTTCGAGCACGGATCCGGTTCGCGAGGTATTCGAGCGTGTCGCGTGCCTCGGTGAAGATGACGATCTTACGACGGATGTCACGACTTGGGTCGTGAACCAGAGGATGGTCAAGGATACGGTCGAGCTCGCGCCACTTGGTGTCCTCGCCCGAGTGGCGCAGCACGCGCGCCATCCGCTCGAGACGCCGAAGCTCGGTGATTTCCGCCTCAAGCTCCGCGATCGTCTGGGCTGCGGTCGCGCTGTCAACAAGCTGGTCCTCGTGAGCTTCGACCTCGTCGCCCGGGGCCTCGTCAAGATCTTCTTCCTCCAGCATGGGCTTCAGGCCCACGCCGATCCGGTCACGGCCACCGCGACCCGCACGCAGCAGCTTCTCTTCCTCCAGCCGGTCCTGGAGCCGCGCCATGCGCCGCTTCAGCGACTCGTGGATCGCGGCCGGTGAGGACGCGAGTCGGCGCTGCAGGATCTGGAGCGCGAACCCGACGTTGTTCCGGCGCCTTGTGCCGTCCTCGGCCAGCCGGTCCGCGCGGTTCATCTCTTCGCGGACGTAGTGCGTCACGGCCTCGTAGAGCTCCAATTCGCCCGGCGACAACCCGTACGAGACCGTGTAGGCGCGGCGCTCGGGGAAAAGCGGCGTGCCGTCGAAGCGGAACAGCTCCTCCTTCACCAGCCGACGCATCATGTCCGACGGGTCCACCCTGTGTACCCCTTGCCGGAAGCGGCCCTCGAACCGATCCGCGTCCAAGAGGCCCATGAAGAGCTGGAAGTCCTCCTCCTTGCCATTGTGCGGCGTGGCCGTCATCAGCAGGAAGTGCCGAGCCAGCCGGCCCACCAGTGACCCCAGCTGATAGCGCTTCGTGTACTTCACCTCCTGCCCGTAGAAGCTCGCCGACATGCGGTGTGCCTCGTCGCACACGACCAGATCCCATTCGGGTGCCGCCTCAAGCTTCGCCTTCAGCTCGTCGTTGCGGGCCAGCATGTCGAGCCGTGCGACCAGACGCGGGTGCTCTGCGAACGGATTGCCCGTCAGTGATGCCTCCACTTGAGCCCGGGTCAGGATCTCGAACGGGAGATCGAACTTGTCGTACAACTCGTCCTGCCACTGCTCGACGAGGTTCCCGGGCGCGATGACCAAGCACCGTTCCAGGCTCCCGCGGATCAGCAATTCCTTGATCAGGAGGCCAGCCATGATCGTCTTGCCGGAGCCGGGATCGTCGGCCAGCAGGAACCGGAGTGGCTGCCGGCCGAGCATCGCCTCGTAGACCGCGGTCAACTGGTGCGGAAGCGGCTCGATATGCGAGGCGTTGACCGCAACGTAAGGATCGAAGAGGTGCGCCAGCCGGATCCGGAGCGCTTCCGACGCCAATCGGAACGCTTGGCCATCGCCATCGAATGCGTAGCGACGGCCCGGGGCGACCTCTTGGATCCGGCGCTCGTCCTCTCGATAGAGAATCCGGTCGCCCAAGCCGTCAGGCCCCTTCCAAGTGACCTCTACCGCATCTGGGCCGTAGGCACGGGTAGCGATGATCTCGACCGCCGCGTCACCTGCGACACCCGACAGGCGGATCCCAGGAACGATGCGTTCGAGCTTCATGGGTTCGCACCAACCAATTTGCGGCTCGGCTCCGTCAACAGGGCATCCAACCTCGCTACAGCTCCGCAATCAATGGCCGCAGCACGCGATCAAACGACTCAAGGTGCCTCGAGAGCCAGGCGTGGTAGTCAGGCCAAGCTTTCCGGTCAGACAGATCGACGGTTCGACGCACAAGGATACGGCACCTCTGCCTTTCCGGCGTCTGGTCCCACACCGCTGCGAACCCAAGCGCCTCTTCGATCTCCCGCTTCTGTCCTCTCAGCGCGTCAAAATGTTGGTGTGACTCCCTACTACCAGTTTTCAGCTCTACTCGTAGCTCGTTGGTCCCAAATGTTTGGTGCTCGGAGTTCCAGAACGACGCCACCGCTAGGACTTCGAAGTGCGTGCGACCGATTGCGAACCCAGTGCAGTAATGCGGCTTCGGCTCCCGGGAACGCAACGTCGTCGAGTTGTTCTTGAGAAAAGCCTTGAATTCCGTCCAGAAACGCAAGTAGACCTGTTGTCCTTCCGTGAATTGCTGCTCGGGCTGAGCCTTTTCAGGTCGTCCCGGCGCTTCACCTGAATCGATTAACTCCTCCGGCGCCGAGTCGAACACCGACAGATCGGACTGCGAAACCCACGGCGGTGCCAACTCTCGCAACGCCTCGACCATTACGGGCCTGAGGCCATAGCGGATCTGGCCTTCGCTGTCTTCGGCGGTCTCCACCAGCATTTCGGTCCCGGGTGCATTCGCAACTCCGAAACCAGGGGTTTGGTTCACTCGCTTCCCGAGCGCGCCCATGATGCCGCCCAGCGTCGACGATTCCCTGGCCATCTGTTTAACCAGTGCGGCCGGAGTCAATCCACGTGGGCCGGCTCTGACGAGAGCCTGGTACAGCTCACGCTGACCGCGCGGCACACTCCTACGAGTAAGCACGCGAAGACAATCCTCAATCGTAGCCTCTGTTCCGCCCACGACGCGATCCGAGAACCTAGTCTCGCCAATGGCCCGCTCAAACCAGATTATCGCGGCCCCGCCAGCAAGATGTTCGACCGGCTCGATCTCGCGACCATGCTTGAGACTGTTGCGGTACCGGCGTAGTGACGTGATATGGCGCTCAAATTCACCGCGGCGCATGAACACCGACGCGAAGCTCGGCCAGACGTTCCGTTGCAGGACGATCCGAGCGTAGTCCGAGAAGTCGCAGAAATCGAGCCGGTCGCGGTGGGTCACCTGAGGGGCCCGGTCACCCCGAGGATGCAGCGCTTGCTGCAGTTGCAACCTTTTCCTGACACCCGATCGGATGTCCTGGGGTATGAGTTGTCGCCAGTACCTGTCGCCCGCCATCTCCTGTAGGAACTCGTCGATCAGGCCCCGAAGGGCGGTCTCAAGGCGATCCAGCCTTGCGTTCTCTTCTCCCGCGACAAACCCGCCTTCATCGGGTTCGATCACCGCACCTATCGTGGAAAAAACGCACCGGCGCACTATTTCGGCACGGAGGGCGCGCTCTCGCGCGGAGAGGAAGCGACCGTAGTCGTCGTCACGCATGGCCTTGATGGCAGAGTCGTCAATGAAGTGACTCGCGAGGACTGCGCGTACACGTTCTCGGCCGAGATCCGTCTCCATCTCCGCAAGGTATCTCGATGGCCGCTTTGCCCCGATCACCCGCCGGTTCGTGTCGGCACTGATCAGGGTCCGATTCAATACGGTATTCTGATGATCTGCCGTTACCTCCGATTCCTTGAGGAATGCCTTCGGAAAGATGTGGTGATCGTCGAGGTCGTGTAGCTCGATGGATTGGCCTGTGAAGAAATCCTGGGCACCACGGAGCGCAACCAAGCAGAGGGTCCCACGGTAGACCGCACCCGAACGTACATTGGTCAGTTCCCGCTTTACATCGTCCTTGTGGGTCGGCACAGCGTCAGGGACCGCCCCATCTTCCGCGATCCACGCCTTGACCTGGTTGACGTCCCGGTAGCTCGTGAACTCTGTAGAGCCCCCGTAACGCCCGCGAAACACTGAACTCCAGTACCAGTGATCGATCTTGTCGTAGGCAACGCCAACTGACTCGGACAGGGCGTCGACATGGTTCAGCATCAGCGCAAGCGGTGTCACCATCGTTGAGTACGGCGCACTGAACCTCGGAACGACACCGTATCCCCCGGAAGCCGTGGACTGCAGACGTTCGAGCGCAGCTTCGATTGCGTTGGTAGCCCGATTCCAATCTTGCTCGAAGGACGCGCCCTTGAGGAGAATGAGATCCTTACGCTTGCACTCCTTGCCTCGGAGCAAGGCGACTACCTGAAGGGTGAATGTGGGATAACGTTCACTCTTGGGATCAGATACGGTCGCCAGCCGTGGATGCTGTTCAATTGCTGCATCCCAGAGGTCGCGAAGCGCAATGCCGTCTCCCCACAAACGAGCCGTGAGGAGTTCGAACACTCCGAGGCGTTGACCCGTGCGATTTATCCTCTCGAAGACCTCAACAACGGTCGGGAGCGATGTACTCTGGGGCAGCGTGATTACCGCGACCTGGAAATTCAGGAATTGCCTCGCTGACGCCATGAGCTGCTTCAGCCGTCGCTCGTCGACCTCGTTAGCCCTCGCCAGGTAGTCGCGGTAGCCATTGTACCAGTCCATCCAGGCTTCCCAGCTGCGCAGAGCGCTCAGCGCGATGCAACCCTCCGCGTACTGGAGCTCCCGTCGGTCGAAGAGGGGAGGAACGGACTTCTTGTAAGCCGGCAGGCTGTAGACGGCCTCATCCCATCGCTCGTTGACGGCTGCATCGATGTTGAGGAAGAAGCGATACGGAAAGGAGGTGCCTTTGAGGTTGATGTCGGGACCGTAAAGCGCGTAGTGGATGCTTGTGACTCGCTGCTGGCCGTCCAAGATCATCGTCGCCGGGTGAGGCGTAGCATGCTCGACGCCCTCGATGATGCGAGGCCTGAACGGTACGTGGTCAGGGACCACGTTGAGCGTCAGGAGCGAACCGATGAAGTATTCGTTCAGGACGCTGACCACCAACTCCTCGATCTGCCTGCGGTTCCAGATGAACGATCGCTGGAACTCCGGGAGAACGACCTTTCCCTTGCGCACGTCGCCGACGATGTCGATCAGGGAGTCCTTGTTGGGATGCATATCGGTTTCCGTTCACACGAGGTTTGAGACCGCTCTCACCCCTAGGGTCACTCGCTGACAGGGCTCAGTCCAGAACACGCCTGGAGGCATCTCAGCTGAGGTGGATTCAACTGGATTCGTAGCTCTGGTGGAGTAGTGGCATGACCCGTTCAAGATCTCCGGGCGCCTTGATCTCCACTTCGAGATCTCCCGTGCCATAATGTCCGATCTTCCGGACATCACGCATGTAGTCGGGATCCAGGGTCACCGTGTCCGGATCTACCTTCAGGTACACCGTCACCGTCGAGTTGCTTGGATGTACCTCCACGCACGCGAAGTTTCTCAGTCGCTTGAAGGCGACGTAATACTTGAGCGTCTTCTCCTGCACATCATCACCGAGCGCCAGGATGTGGTTGCGCAGCGTCTCGTAGAGATCCCGAAGGGAATCATCAAGGGAATCAAGCACTTGCGAGATGGTCTTGGGACCCGCACCTGAGGACGCGCCTTCCTTGTTCTCAGAGGTGGACGGACTCGTCGCCGAGACGGCGTTGACCATCTCAAGCATCAGAAGGCTCTCTCCGAACCGCCGGTATCGGATCAACTCGATGTCACGATTCATCTGTTGTACGGCATGCTCGTCGTAACGAGTGAACCCACCCGCGATGCAGAGCAGCCGAGGCGCGGACCAGTCGATCAGGCCCGCCGTCTTGTCACCCAGCTTCCGAAGAACCAGGAGTTCGAATTCACCCCGATGATCCAAGAGCCAATCCATGTAGAAAAGGCCCTGGTTGATGACGTTTTGGTTGGTGGATCGCTTGTATTCGATGATCGCCGGACTGTTGTTCTCGTCGATGCCCAGCGTGTCAATTCGGCCCCCATGCTTCGGTCCGGTAGCGTACTCGTGACCAAGTAAGCGAATTCCGAGCATCGTCTCCAAGTGCTTTTCGATGAGCTCGTGAAGTGATTTCTCAACGGCGGAAGCTTCGCCGGGGATCTCCTTCGCGGAATTCTTGGTGAGCGTGAACAATTTGATGTCGGTGGTCATCCTGGGGTCTCGTCTCTATGGCATCCCGATTCGCGCTTGAATGCGTACCGGCGGCTAGGTCTTGGGGCTCCTCACCAGCGGCTCTGTTGGGTTGGAGTAGGCCGCTACACGGCCGCAGATGATGGTGATAGGGTTTTTTGGATCATGCAAGCAGGCGCGCGCTCCTGGTGCCTCTCGTTCATCTACCGACTCCGCAATGGACGAGCCTACCGTTTCCTCCCATCTTGGGTGGGGCAAGTCGACCGCGATGTCGCGACCGACCTCCTCACCCAGCTGAGCGTCACCCGCATCCCGGTCGATCCCGTCTAGATCGCCCGCAGGCAGGGGCTCGTCGTCGAGGAAGAGCCCCTTCCCTCCGGGGTCTACGGGCGCTCTGGAAAAAGGGCAACCGGTTCGGCATCATCGTGCCAAGGTTGGCACACGTCGGCGTCAGCCCCTTGAGTGGCGGCCTACTCCAGCGCGCAACGTCTCGAAGTACACCGCGTCGGCGATGACCGCAGGCGGCGATTCCGCGCCTTCAATCAGAAGATTGCGAAGCTTCTGGCGATCTTGATCGCTTCGCGTCGATTCCCATTCAGCCATTCGTTCGCCCCCGGTTTCTAACCATGTTCTCTAGCATCCATCGAGTAGTCTAATCGAGGAGCGGTGACGGAGCACCGCCCTGTACATCCCGAATCGGGATAACTAGTTTGAGGACGTCATGCGGATCATCGCAAAGAGGACGCTGCGGATCTATTGGGAGAGACAGCCTTGGGCGGAACAGCCTCCGAAAGCGTGGTACGCGATCGCCGGGAAGGCCGACTGGTCCTCCCCAGCGGACGTCAAGGCGGCTTACGGAGACGCGAGCATCATCTCTGGAAACAGGGTGGTGTTCAACATTGGTGGGAACAGGTATCGATTGATCATCCGGTTCGACTACCCGCGCCGGATTGGCTTCGTGCGATTCGTGGGAACCCACGCGGAGTACGACAGGATCGACGCCTCCCAGGTGTAGGAGTCCAAGATGACTATTAGACCGATCCGGAACGAAGCCGACTACGACGAGGCGCTCGCTGAGATCGACCGCCTCATGGGGGCCACCCCGGGGACGCCGGAATCCGACAAGCTGGAGATTCTGGTGACCCTGGTCGAACGGTACGAATCGGAGCACTGGGCCATCGAGGCCCCCGATCCGATTTCCGCGATCCATCACGTCATGGAGGCCCGTGGACTGCGGCAGAAGGACTTGGCGGCCCTGATCGGATCGCAGCCCCACGCGTCCGAGGTTCTCCGCCGCCGCCGTCCGCTTTCCCTGGCCATGATTCGAGTTCTGTCTCGGGAATGGAGCCTTCCGGCCGACGTGCTGGTGCGCGAGTACGAGCTTGCGACGGCTTGAGGGCTGACCTCCAGCCGGTCAGAGAGGCGGCGGCAACGCCGTGACAACCCTCACGTAACGTCAGGGTTGCCGTTCGGCAGTAACTCTTCGCGTAGCCCCGTCTGGTTGTCTCGCTGGCCGCAACGCTGGATGGCCACCTCCTCGCCCTGTGCATCCCGAACCGGCGCGGCTAGCTTGGAACGCACATCAGACCCCCCACGACTGAACACCCGGGAACCCATGCTCACGTCCCCTGCCACCCGCCCCCTCCGCGCCCTCATCCTCCTCCCCCTCGCCTTCACATTGGCGGCCTGCGGCGGCGACGAGAACGGACCCCTGGAGGTCGAACTCCAGGACCCCGCCCAGATCAGCTACGCGTCGTCGCTGGGCGTCGACCTCTCCGCGATGGATCGCCAGTCCTCGGGGCTCTACATCCGGGACCTTGAGGTAGGCGAGGGCGAACCCACGGTCACTGGCGATGTCATGGTCGTGCACTATAGCGGCTGGCTCAACGACGGGACTCTCTTCGACTCCTCGCACACTCGCAACCAGCCGTTCGCCGTCCCGACCGGCGCCGGCAGGGTCATCGACGGGTGGGAGGAAGGGCTCCCGGGCATGAGGGTCGGAGGCGTCCGCCAACTCGTCATCCCCCCGCAACTGGCCTACGGCGCCCAGTCCCCGAGCCCCCTCATCCCCGCGGGCTCGGTGCTGATCTTCGAGGTCGAGCTGCTGGAGGTGAACCCGGGGTCGTAGCAGCCTCTACTCTTTCCCCGTTCGCTCCAGGCCTTCCGGATGTCCGGCGTCTCGACGGCCGACTTCCCCGTTGGAGGGATTCCATGACGTCCATTGGCAGTGTCGCTCCCCTCCGGCATGTGCTTCTCCTCCTTCCGGTTCTGATTCTCGCCTGCGGAGACACGGGAACGGTGGTCGACGAGGCACCTCCGCCGGTACCCACGACGCTGGCAATCACACCTCCTTCCGCCGTGCTGGCTTCCCTCGGGCAGACCGTCCACTTGACTGCGACCGTCCGCGACCAGACCGGCGCTCCCATGACCGGCGTCGCCGTCAACTGGGCAAGCAGCGACGCAGGAATCGTCACTGTGGACGCTTCCGGGGTCGTTACGGCGGTCGGAAACGGAGCTACCAACGTGACCGCCACCGTCCGGGGCGGCGGGGCTTCCGGGAGTGCGGCGATAGCCGTTGAACAGCAGGTCGCCGAGGTGCGGTTGACCCCGGATTCTCTGGTTCTCCGGGCGATCGGCGCGACGCGGCAGATGTCGGCAGAGGTCATCGATGCGAACGGTCATTCGGTGGCGAATGCTGGAGTCGCCTGGGAGTCGAGCGATGAAGCGGTTGTTACGGTCAGCCGCGACGGGCTGGTCACGGCCACGGGCAACGGCAGCGCTCAGGTAACGGCTACGGCCGATCAGGCGTCGGCCGTAGCGGACTTCTCCGTCGAGCAGGAGACCGCCGAAGTGCGGTTGACCCCGGATTCCACCGTTCTCCGGGCGATCGGCGACACGCTGCGGATATCCGCAGAGGTGCTCGACGCGAACGGTCATTCAGTGGCGGGTTCCGGAGTCGCCTGGGAATCGAGTGATGAAGCGGTTGTCACCGTCACCGGCGAGGGGCTGGTCACGGCCACAGGCAACGGCAGCGCTCAGGTAACGGCTTCGGCCGATCGGGCGTCGAGCATCGCTGACCTGTCCGTGCAGCAGGAAGCCGCCGAGGTGCGGTTGACGCCGGATCCCCGCATCTTCCGGGCTCTCGGGGAAACGTTCCAGTTGTCCGCGGAAGTCGTGGACGCGAACGGCCATCCGATCGCGGACGCGACCGTCACCTGGGCTTCCGACGACGAGTCGGTCGTCACCGTCAGTTCGTCGGGGCTGGTGACCGCAGTCGGAAACGGCAGCGCTACGGTTTCGGCGTCGTCCGACCCGGTGTCGGCGACCGTGAATTTCACCGTGGAGCAAGAGGTGGCATCGCTGACCGTCTCTCCCGACTCCGCAGTGCTCAGCCCACGGGAAACGCTGCGGTTGACCGCGGACGTACGGGATGCAAACGGGAATGCGGTCACGGATGCCGACGTCACCTGGCTGTCCGACGACGAATCGGTCGCGACGGTGGACGCAGCCGGCCTGGTGACCGGGGTACGCCCGGGATCAGCCGGGATCTCGGCGCAGTTGCCCGCCTCGAGCCTGACCGCGAGCGCCCGCATCGTAGTCCAGAACCGGGACCGGGCGGCGCTCGTCGCTCTCTACAACGCGACCGGCGGGGCGACCTGGACGAACAGCGAAAACTGGCTGACGGATCAGCCGATCGGCACCTGGCGTGGTGTGGTCACCGACGTGGAGGGACGGGTTACCTCGTTGAATCTCCAGGTCAACGGACTGGTGGGACCCCTCCCTGATGAACTCCGGCACCTCACCGGGCTTCATACCCTCAACCTGTCGGCCAACGGCCTGAATGGGACGCTGCCGCCCTACCTGGCCGAATTCGCGGACCTTGAAGAACTGAACCTGGTGTCGAACCACTTTTCAGGTCCGATTCCGAGCGAATTGTCCAACCTCGCGAGGCTCCGAAGTCTGCGACTCCACGGCAACAGATTCTCCGGCTCGATCCCTCCCGAACTCGGCCGACTGGTCAACCTCGAGGACCTGGGGCTCTCCGGCAATCGACTGACCGGCACGATTCCGGCGAACCTCGGCAACCTCTCCCGCCTCAACGAGCTCAGGCTGCATGGGAATCTACTTTTGGGTCCCATTCCCACCACCCTGGGCAGGCTCACGCACCTCCGGCTATTGAGCCTCTGCTGCAATCAGCTGACGGGTGAGATCCCCGACGAACTTGGTGCGTTGGCGTCGCTCACGTTTCTCGGGCTTCATTACAACCAGTTGTCCGGGCCCGTGCCTCACGAGCTGGGGGGGCTCCATAGGCTTCAGAGGCTCTACCTCCGCAGCAACGAGCAACTGACGGGACCGCTCCCGCAGCAGTTCGTGCATCTGCCGCTCCAGGTGTTCAACTGGGTGTCCACCGACCTGTGTTCTCCCGCCAATGCCCGTTTCCAGGAATGGCTGGCAGGCATCGACCGCCACGAAGGCGAAGGCGTGTGCTCGAGTTCGGCGCCCTGAATGAGCCTTCCCGGTCCGTCACGCCGTCCCCTTGAAACAGCGTCCGCCGGTGGAGGATAACGAAATCCGGCGAAGGGCGACGCGGACTCTGCCGGGCCCCCAGGGACAGGCGCGCCCCTACAACTTCGGCAGCGTAACCCCTTTCTGGTCCTGGTACTTGCCCTTCCGGTCCGCGTACGCGATGCGCGGCTCCCGGTCTCCCTGCAGGAATAGCAGTTGGGCGATGCCCTCATTCGCGTAGATCTTCGCGGGCAGCGGCGTCGTGTTCGAAATCTCAAGCGTCAGGTGGCCGCACCAGGTGGGCTCGAGCGGGGTCACGTTCACGATGATCCCGCAGCGCGCGTACGTCGACTTGCCCACGCACACCACCAGCGTGTCCCGCGGGATGCGGAAGTACTCGACGGTGCGCCCCAGGGCGAAGGAGTTGGGCGGGATGATGCACGCATCCTCGGGGATGTCCACGAACGAGCGGTCGTCGAAGCGCTTGGGATCGACGATCACGTTGTGGACGTTGGTGAACACCTTGAAGTCGGCGGCGACGCGGATGTCGTAGCCGTAGGACGACAGGCCGTACGAGATGCATCCATCGCGCACCTGTCCGGCCTCGAACGGCTCGATCATCCCGTGCTCCTCCGCCATCTCCTGAATCCAGTGGTCGCTTCGGATGGGCATGCGGGGTCGCGGGGGATGGGGTCGAGGAAGATGTCCGCCGGGCGCCGGCGCGCGGCCCGCGGCGAACGATGGCGAGGCAACATAGGAAGACGGCTTCCAGATGCCAAACCGCGGCCCCCGAGTCGGCGCTGCATTGGATCGCCCGCCCGTGGTGCATTATTTTGGCGACGATATGGTTTGCCGAATCGTAAACACCTGTTGAGGGATTTTCGGGGGAGGCCCGGGATGCGTGTGACTTCAAGCCTGCTGACGCTGCTCGTGGCGCTCGCCCTTGGCGGGGGCGCCGAACTCTCCGCCCAGACCGGCTCCGGCCCCGACTCCGCCGACCCGGAGGCGATGGCGCTCGTGGACGCCTGGATCGAATCGGTGGGCGGCATGGACACCTACGCCGGGTTCCACAGCGCCCGCTACACCTTCACCACCGAGCTCTACGACCCCGAGACCGGCCGCATGCGGCGCGCCCGCCCGCGCTATGTGACCATCGCGCGCACCGACATGGGCGAGCTGGCGCGCATCGACCGCTGGGAGGGCAACGACTACATCGAGCAGGGCTGGGACGGGGTCGCCGACTGGGCTCTCCGCAACGGCGAGCCGCTCGAACCCGGCGACCGCGACCGCGACGAGGTCCGCTACGTTTCCGGCGACGTCAACTACTGGATGGCGCTCCCCTTCAAGCTGCGCGACCCGGGCGTGAACCTCGCCTACCAGGGGCGCGATGCCCAGGACCGCCACGACGTCATCGTCACCTTCGGCGAGGGCGTCGGGAGCGACGTCTGGCACTACTACTTCGAGGACGGGCGCACCTGGCCGGTCGAGGTAACCTACCAGACCGGGGGAACCGGCGGCACCGACCACAACCGCTGGACGGACCTGCGCACCGACGAGGGCTACCCCTACGTCGGCGCCCGCGTCCACGTCAGGCAGGGCCGGGTGTGGAAGATCCTGCGCATGAGCGAAGTTGAGATCAACCCCGAAGACCTCGACATGGCGGTGTTCTCGCGCCCGTAGAGGCCCGCAAGCGTCCCGGAATCACATCCCGGGGCCCGCGGCCCGAGACATCCTCGGACGCCGTTCCGGACACCGCCGTCTCTAGCTGAGCGCCCCCATCGTCGACCGCACGTGCTCGGCGCTGCCGTCGAGCATCGCCTGCTCCTCGTCGGAGAGCGTCAGTTCGACCACCTCCACCAGCCCGCCCCGTCCCAGCTTGCACGGCACCCCGAGGAAGATGCCCTCCTGGCCGTACTCGCCCTGCAGGTAGGCCGCGCACGGCAGGATGCGCCGCTTGTTCTTCACGATTGCCTCGGCCATCTGCACGGCGGCCGCCGAGGGCGCGTAATAGGCGCTCCCCGTCTTCAGGTACCCGACGATCTCCGCGCCCCCGTTGCGAGTGCGGTCGATCAGGGCGTCGATGCGCTCGCGCGGCAGCAGCTCCGTCAGCGGGATGCCGCTCACCGAGGTGTAGTTTACCAGCGGCACCATGGTGTCGCCGTGCCCGCCCAGCACCAGCGCCTGGATATCCTCCACGCTTACGTCCAGTTCGAGCGCCACGAACGAGCGGTAGCGGGCCGTGTCCAGCACCCCGGCCATGCCGATCACGCGCTCGCGCGGGAATCCCGTGGTGTCGAGCGCCACGTAGGCCATGACGTCGAGCGGATTCGAGACCATCATGATGATCGAGTCGGGCGCAACCCGCGCGATCTCCGACGACACCGAACTCACGATGCGCGCGTTGGTGTTCAGCAGATCGTCGCGCGACATGCCCGGCTTGCGCGCGATGCCGGCGGTGACGATGAAGATGTCGGACCCCGCCGCGGGCTCGTAATCGTTCGCCCCCACGACGCGCGTGTCGAACCCCTCGATGGGCGCGCTCTCCCACTGGTCCAGCGCCTTGCCCTGGGGGATGCCGTCGATGATGTCGATGAGGACGACTTCCTCCGCCAGCTCCTTCTCCGCCAGCCGCTGGGCGCAGCTCTCGCCCACATGGCCCGCGCCAACCACGGTGATCTTTCGTGCGCTCATGGAATTCTCGGAATCCTCCTCGGGAAGGGGTTCGACCAGGCATTCCGAACGAGAGGTTCGGGAAATGGCAGGGATGTTCGGGGAGTACGGTCGCGGCGCGGCGTGGCTCGCCCTGGATCGGTGGTGCGGCTCACGGACGCGGTTCGGCGGAGGCGGTGTCCCGGCGGGTCACTACCCGCCGGTCTGGCTCAGCGCGATCAAGCCGCCGGAGCCCTCGGTGCTCCCCTGCACCAGCCAGTGTCGCTCGGGCTTGATGCGCAGGGTCTCCTCGACGAGCGGACGGATGTCCTCGCCCTGGCGCAGCGCGCTCCGCAGGTCGGTCTGGATTGAACCGAACAGGCACGGCCTGAGCTGGCCGTCCGCGGTGAGCCGCATGCGGTTGCAGCGGTCGCAGAAGTTGTGGCTCATGGGGGTGATGACCCCGATGGTGCCGGGCGCGCCGTCGAAGCGGTAGTAGGTCGCGGGGCCGTTGCCCAGCGGGCCCTGTACGGGCTTGAGGTCGCCGAGCTCGCGCACCCGCTCGAGCGCTTCGTTGCACGAGATGAAGCTGTCCGCCGACAGGTCGGTGTTCGAGCCGGTGGGCATGATCTCGATGAAGCGGATGTGCCAGGGGCGCTCGCGGGTGATGGCCGCGAAGTCGGCGATCTCGTCGTCGTTGGAGTCGCGCATCAGCACGACGTTGATCTTGATCGGCTCGAAGCCCACCGCCTCGGCCGCAGCCAGCCCGCGCAGCACCTTGTCGAGGGTGCCGGGACGCCGGGCGATGGTGTCGGCACGGTCCGCGCGCAGCGAGTCGAGCGAGATGTTGACCCGGTCGACGCCCGCCGCCTTCAGCTCCTCGGCCTGGTCCTCGAGCAGCACCGCGTTGGTGGACAGGGCGATGTTCTCGATCCCGTCGATGGCGGAGAGCATCCGGATCAGGGAGGAGAGGTCGCGCCGCACCAGCGGCTCGCCCCCGGTGATGCGCAGCCGCCTGAGCCCCATCTTCGCCATCACGCGCACCACGCGCGCGATCTCCTCGTAGTCCAGGATCTCGTCGCGCTTGAGCCAGGGCAGCCCCTCGACGGGCATGCAGTAGACGCAGCGCAGGTTGCACTTGTCGGTGACCGAGATGCGCAGGTACTCGATGCGCCGCCCGAAGGAGTCCACCATGGAGCGCGAGGCGGCGGCGGCCGGAAGGCTTCGCACGCTCGAAGAGTCCGGCTTGGTCTCAGGCATCATCGGACGCTCCCTGGTCCGGGGCGGACGGTCACGGGTCGCCGGCGCCGGAGTGCGGGGCCGGACTTCCATCGGCAGGAGGAACCGTACCCCTCACCCACTCGGCGGCTCCCTCAACGTAAAACTCCTTTTTCCACACCGGAAGCCGCCGCTTGATCTCTTCCATCACGTAGCGCGACGCGCCGTAGGCCTCCGCCCGGTGCGGGCTCGAGACCGCAACCACCACGCTCACCTCGCCGATCTCGAGCGCTCCCAGGCGGTGCGTGACCGCCAGGTTGGGGGTGGAGAAGCGCTCGCTCGCCTCCTCCGCGATGCGGCGCAGCACTTCGAGCGCCATCTCCTCGTAGCCCTCGTACTGCATCCCGGAGACCGAGCGCCCGTCGGCGTGGTTGCGCACGGTCCCGAGGAACAGGAGCACGGCGCCGTCCTCGGGTGAGCCCACCCGCGCCAGCAGACGTGCCGGGTCGAGCGGGTCGGCGGTGACCTCCGCGTAGGGCATTGCCTGCGTTATCCGCCGGCCACCGGCGGGATGAAGGCCACCTCGTCTCCGTCGCGGAGCCCCGTCTCCGGAGGCGCGTACTCGAGGTTGACCGCGACCGCCGGCCTGGGCGGAAGCGCGCCGAACGACGGTCCCCGCTCGCGCAGGGTGTCGATGAGATCGGCGACCGTGGCCCCCTCGGGGAGGTCCACCTCGGCCCCCGAGGCGCCGGTCAGCTCGCGATACGCGGCGAAGAAGCGCGCGTGGACCCGCACGGGAAGGTCCCCGCGCTCAGCCGCCGTCGTCCAGACGAACGACCTGGGAGCGGAGCAGCCTGGACGGCTTGAAGACGGGGACCGCGCGGGCGGGCACGCGCACGGGATCTCCCGTCCGTGGATTGCGCGCCATCCGTGCCTTGCGCCGGCGTACCTTGAAGGTGCCAAAGCCCCTGATCTCGATGTTCTCGCCGCTCGCCACGGCCTGCTTGATGGCGTTCAGGAAGCCATCCACCACCAGAGCGCAGTCCTTCCTCGTAACCCCGGGTCCAATGGCGTCCGCCACCTGCTGGACGAGATCGGCTTTGGTCATGCGAAACCTGTGGGGAATCAGTCGCTGATTGGAAGGCGACATTCGCCGGGGATCCGCACCCCTTTCTACGAAAATGTCGCACGATTTCGTGTTTTTGTCTTACGACGAATCGGCCAAACCGACGCGCGGCACGGGGGTTAGGGTACGGGCAATCCGGGGGAGCGTCAAGGCAAGGCGGCGCGCCCCCGACGGCTAACCGGCCGCCTCCATCAGCGAAACGAAGTCGTCGAACAGGTAGCGGCTGTCGTGCGGGCCGGGCGCCGCCTCGGGATGGTACTGCACGCAGAAGACCGGGAGGGAGCGGTGGGCCATCCCCTCCACGGTGCCGTCGTAGAGGTTGAGGTGGGTCAGGCGCAGTTCCGGTGCTCCCGGGATCGCGTCCCCGTCTCCGCCCCTGACCGCGAAGCCGTGGTTCTGCGAGGTGATCTCCACCGTGCCCAGGTCCAGGTTGCGCACCGGGTGGTTGGCACCGTGATGCCCGAAGGGCAGCTTGAACGTCTCCGCGCCGAAGGCGCGCGCGATGAGCTGGTGCCCGAGGCAGATCCCGAACACCGGGACGCCGTCGTGCGCGCACCGGCGGATGGTCCCGATGGCCATCTCCACCGCAGCGGGGTCGCCCGGGCCGTTCGACACGAAGAGCCCGTCCGGCCGTTCGCGCGCGATCTCCTCGGCCGGCGTTTGCGCGGGGACGACGGTCACCTGGCAGCCGCGCTCGGACAGGAGCCGCGGCGAGTTGGCCTTCACCCCCAGGTCGTAGGCGAACACCCGAAAGCGCGCCGTGCCCGCCGGCTCAACCACGTAGCGCTCCGGCGTCGAGACCCCGCCGGCCAGGTCGAGCCCTTCCATGCGCGGATGGGCGCGGATGCGCTCGAGCAGCGTCTTCTCGTCGGTGTGGGCGTCGGCGATGGCCGCGCGCATGGCCCCCGCCGCGCGGATGTGGCGGGTCACCGCGCGCGTGTCCACCGCCTGGATGCCGACCACGCCGTGCCGGATCAGGTAGTCCTCCAGCCCGGAGGTGGCGCGCCACGAGCTGTGTGCGCGCGCGACCTCGCGCACCACGAAGCCGGCGGCGGCCGGACGCGCCGATTCCTGGTCGGCGTCGTTGACCCCGTAGTTGCCGATGAGCGGGTAGGTCATCGTCACCAGTTGCCCCGTGTAGGAGGGGTCGGTGAGGATTTCCTGATAGCCGGTCATCGCCGTGTTGAAGACGACCTCGCCGAGGGTTTCACCGCGCTTCCCCAGGAAAAACCCGTCGAAGCGCCGGCCATCCTCCAGGAGCAGACAGGCTTCGGCGCGCTTCGTGGTCCGGATCAAGGGCGGCGGATGGGTGGAGGGGCGGTTGCGCGGCTCGCGCAGAGCAGCGTCGGCAGGAATCTAGGAAAACGGCGGGCGGACCGCACCACCCCGGACCCTTCCGTTAGATTGAGGGCATGGTCCATATCCACGCCGACGAATCCTGCCTCGGGAACCAGTTCAAGGACCGGCAGCGGCCCGGGGGAGCCGCCGGACTGCTCGAGTTCTGGCGAGGCGACGCATGGGTTCGCAAGGATTTCTGGCTCTCCGAGGCCGACACGACCAACAATCGCATGGCGCTGATGAGCGCAATTGCGGGGCTCGGCGCGATCCGGCGGCCCAGCAGAATCCGCTTCGTCTCCGACAGCCAGTACCTGGTGCGCGGCATGAACGAGTGGGTGCGCGGCTGGCGCGCCCGTGGATGGAAGCGCAAGCGGGGCGCGGTCGAGAACGTCGAACTCTGGAAGCGGGCGCTCGTCCTGGCCGAATCCCACGAAGTGACCTGGGAGTGGGTCCGCGGACACTCGGGGAATCCCAGAAACGAGTACGTGCACGCCCTCGCGGTGCGCGCCGCGACCGAACAGCTCGACTCGGGGGGCGCGGTGGACTCCGGCTTCGAGGAGTGGCTGGAGGAGCAGCGCGAGACGAAAAAGCGCTACTTCGATTTCTTCGAGGGGGCGCCGCCCGAGGACTGAAGGCTCGCCCGGGCACGGCGGGGACGGCAGCCTTCCGAGCGTCACGCTCGCAGGTGCGTCAAACGCGGGAAGGGTTAAACGAAGCGGCCCCCGGTTCGGCACACCGAACTCGGGGGCCCTCTTCTCGCTGCCGGCACCAGCTCCGCCGCTTGAATCCCGGCCGCGTGCGGCCGACCGGCCCTGGTCCCTTTTCCCCTCGCCGCGCAACGTGCGGCTCAGGTGCCCCTTCGCTTTCGGGGCTACTAGCGGAGGACAGCGACCCCTCCGCCGGCTCACCGGGGCTCAAGTCCCGGCTCGCGCCCGCTGCCTCGGCGTCCCGCCTCAGCGAGCTTCCCTCTCCGAGCTGCTCTCCAAGGATGACCATCGCCATCGACTGTGAGCCTGCTGCGCTCGAATCGGACTACCATGATAGGGGTCCGTTTCGGCCGTGTCAAGGGGTATTCGGGACGAATTTCGGATGAATTCCCAAATCCGCTCTCGACCGCTCGCAGACCGCGTCGTGGCGAGGCGGAGACCGTCTCTCGACGGGGCCGCGAGGCCTGAGCCGGCGCCTCAGAGGATCCCTTGCATCTCCCGCAGGAAGAGGCGTGCGTCGAGCCAGTAGTTGGGGTACGCGCGCCTGACATCCTCGAGCGAGTCCGTGGAAACGAGCACCACGTCGCGGCCCTCCTCCTCGAATGCGAGGTAATCCGCGGAAGCCTCCTCGAGCTCGTCCCTTTCGTAGGGGATGATGAGGGTCATCCCCTCGGCCGGCCTGCGCTCCAGAAGGAAGTAGTAGGCGCCGATGCGCTTGAACGTGGACATGTTGCGGATGAGCTGCCCGTACTCGCGCATGCGCGCCACCACGTTCAGGCGCGTGGCGTACTCCCGCACCTCCCGGTGAAGGGTGGATTCCCGGGACGGCGTGTCGGGGACAGTCGGACTCCCCTCCTTGAGGGCGAGCGCCGAACTGGCGAGGGCGAAGAAGCGGAGCCACTCCTGTTCCCCCTCGCTGAACTTGAGGGCGTGGTGCAGGAAGGCTCCGGCGGTTTCCACGGCGGTCGCCCAGGCGTGCTGCAGCCGCGAGCGCATCTGGACCTCGATGACGAGCCCGTTGAAGGCGTCGTCGCTCTGGTAGCGGTAGATGAGGTGCACCCCGCGGTAGCCGGAAGGCTTGGGACGGTCGATGTAGTCGATGTTGCGGATGAGCTTGTGGCCCAGGTCCAGGGCCAGGTAGGCGTCGCGCAGTTCCCGCACCTGCTCGATGGTGTGGACCGCGGCCCTGCAGCCGCCCAGGTCCTGCATGCGGGCGAGCTGCATGCGGGGGAAGCGGCGCAGCTTCGACAGCGTCGACGGCGTGGTCTTGAGCCTCTGGGAGACGACGGCGTCGGCCGCGATGTTCGTGGCCTCGGCGCGCAGCCGGTCATGCAGCGCGCTCAGCGGGAAGCCGTGGGCGGCTCTCCAGTTGTTGAGCACGCGCATGTCTTCGCGGAGCTCAGGGGACGAGCGGTCCCGGTCGGCGGTAGCGAGCGCCTTGCCGGCGCGGTTGATGCGCCCGCGCGAGTATCGGGGAGGGGTGCGGTCCACGGCGCTGCGGCTCAGGTGCGGGGGACGGGGTTTTCCCTCTGCCCCCCCGGGATCTCGTGCCGGTCCCGAGGGCCATCGGCCGCCTCTCGCCGCGGGCGATGCACCGGAGAGGCCGCGAACACCTCCGCGAACGCGGACACCACGGCGTCCTCGACCGCCGCCATCGGCACGGGACCGCCGGTGCATTCGGCGAGCGAGGTGACCTCGCGGCCGCGGATGCCGCAGGGGACGATGTTG
>JAPPGH010000048.1:52591-54030 GCA_026914155.1 Candidatus Palauibacter rhopaloidicola
GCATTCGGCGAGCGAGGTGACCTCGCGGCCGCGGATGCCGCAGGGGACGATGTTGGCGAAGTAGTCGAGGTCGGGCTCGACGTTCAGGGCGAAGCCGTGCGAAGTGACCCAGCCCGAAGAGACGCGGATGCCGATGGCGGCGATCTTGCGTCCCCCGGTCCAGACGCCGGTCAAGCCCTCCGCCCGTGCGGCGGGCACCCCGAACGCCGCCAGCGCGCGGATGAGCACCTCCTCCAGGTCCCTCAGGTAGCGGTGCAGATCGCGGCGCTCCGGGCGGAGCCGGAGGATCGGGTAGCCGACCAGTTGCCCGGGCCCGTGGTAGGTCACGTCGCCTCCCCTGCCCGCCTCGAAGAGCTCGATGCCGCGCTCGCGCAATTGGGCGTCGCTGGCCAGCACGTGCTCGCGGTGGGCGCTCGACCCCAGCGTGACGACGTGCGGGTGCTCGAGCAGGAGGAGCTGGTCGGGGATCTCGCCGGCTGCGCGGCGGCGCACCAGGCCGGCCTGGAGGTCGAGGGAGCGCGCGTACTCGACCAGCCCGAGGCGGGTGACCTCCAGGGTCGCGGGTTGCGGTTCGGGCGGGGCGGCGGTGGGGCGGCGGTCGGATTGAGGCGGCGGGGCGGGCCGAGCCGGCTGCGCGGCCGGGCGGCGGGACGTTGACGCGGCGGGCGGTGGCACGGAGGGCGCGGGCTGCTCTAGGCGTCCCCGGGGAACTCGGCCAGGGTGGTGCGCAGGTCGGCGATGAAGCGCGCCGCATCGGCCCCGTCGACGATGCGGTGGTCGTACCCGAGCGAGAAGAATGCGCGCTTGCGGATCGCCATCGCGTCGTGGCCGCCGGCCGGGTCGGTCACCACCACGACCCGCTTCTCGATGGCGCCCGTTCCCAGGATGGCCGCCGTCCCCTTGGGGATGATGGGCATGCCCACCACCGTGCCCAGCACACCCGGGTTGGTGATCGAGAAGGTCGCCCCCTGGATGTCCGCGGGGTCGAGCTTGCGGGCCCGGGCGCGCGCGGCCAGGTCGGCGATGCGGCGCGCCATGCCCACCAGGCTGAAGTCGTCCGCGTCGTGGATGACGGGCACGATCAGGCCGGGGTTCAGGTCGACCGCGATGCCCAGGTTGACGTTGCCGCGGTAGATGACGTTCCGGCCCGACACGACCGAGTTGACCATCGGGTAGTCGCGCAGCAGCCGCGAGCAGGCCCACGCGATGAAGGCGGTGTAGCTGACCCGCGCGCCGCGCGCCTGCCACGCCTCGCGGTTGCGTCGCCGCAGCTCGTCGATGCGGGTGAAGTCGACCTCGATGAAGGAGTGGACGTGGGGCGCCACCCGCTTCGCCACCACCATGTGGTCGGCGGTGAGGCGGCGGATCTTGTCCATCGCTTCCACGCGGTCGGCGGAGCGGGCGCGGAACTCGGGATTGCGCACCTCGCCGTAGAAGGC
>JAPPGH010000061.1 GCA_026914155.1 Candidatus Palauibacter rhopaloidicola
GCATGCAGCCTGTAACACCAGTAATGACAGTATGTTACGCTGTATTCTGAGTAGATGCGCCGGTCACGTTTCGTGCGTGCCATCATTCGAGTCCTTTTTCGATGATGGACTGCACGATCTGCGTATTCGAAACCTCGCCAGATCGCTGCTTCTCCGCCAGTCGCGGCCCGGCCGGCGCATGGGCCTTCCGGGGGAGGTCCTTGAGCGCGATCCTGGGCGCGCCGGGCCTGCCGGCGTTGGGGATCTTGTCGTCGCGGACGAGCCGTCCGAGATGGTCGGCGGAGTATCCGCTCTCCCGTGACGCCTCGACGAGCGAGAACGTGGTCTCGTCCCGCTCGACGAGGGTCGCTTCGAGGTCGTCGGCGCAGCGCTCGATCGCGGTGGCCGGGGTCTCGGCGCCGTAGCGGCGGAGCGACTTGGCCCGCCTGCGCCAGTCGGCGGGCAGGCCCTCGACGGTGGGCGGGTCCTTCGCGCGGCGCTTCACTCCCAGTCCCCCTCGGCGTCCCTGCGGAGCGCGTCGGTGAGATCCGCGTCCCCGTCGCCGCGTCGGACGGACCGTTCGGCGAGGTCGACGCGGCTGCCCAGGTCTGCGAGCCCGGTCGCGCGGGCGACGCCGTAGATGGCCGCCGCCACGGTCAGCACGGCGAACGCGGCGTACAGCGCGACCGGGAGGCCGTGCCGGGCGAAGATGAGGGCCCAGTGGGGCGCGAGGTATTCGAGGCGGGCGCCAGCGAGGAGGAACGTGGCTCCCGTGAGCGAGGCGGTGAGCCCCGCGCTGATCTTCCATGGCTGCATGGCGGATCCTCCGTGCGGTCAGAGTTCGACGGAAGGCGGATCGCGGTCGGCCGGACCCCTGAGCCAGGAGCCGTCCTCGCCCCTGCCGAGGCCGAGTCTGCGGAGGAGGGCCGCGCCAGCCGGGCTGCTGGCGTGCATGGCGAACCCGGCGGCCGCCTTGGCTCGGACGGCCGGTTCGCGGTAGTCGCCGGAGACGGCCTCGACGTTGACGCGCCCCGTGCGCCCTTCGGCGTCCTCGTACTCGATCTGGGCGTCCGGGTAGAGCACCCTTCCCTCGTCGTCGACGGGTATCCCGAGTTCATGGGCGATCCGGTGCCGCTCGTCATCGGCGGCCCGCTTGCCGTCCTTCCGGCGCGCCGACTCGCTCGCCCGCGCGACGGCGCTCCTGAGTTCGGCGTCGAGTCGGACGCGCCGCACCGTGGCGCCCTGCTTCCGCAGCCGTGCCCGCTCCTTGGCGCAGGCGCGGTAGACGGAGGTGTCGTGGCTGGCCTGGGCGGACCGGATGCGGGGGATTTCGATCCGCTGCCCCCGGTCCATCCCGCGCTCGGCGGCGAGCTTCCGGGCGTCGGCCACGCCCGCGGGGGTGAGGGTGAGGACCTTGAACGGGTTGCCGTTCGGCCCCGTCTCCGTGGTCTCGGTGACGAGTCCGTCCCGGATCCACAGGTCCACGGCACGGCGGGTGGTGTAGGGGTGCCCGCCGAAGCGGGCCTCGGCCAAGTCGCGGAACGAGACCGCGCCGTGGACGCCGATGTCGGCCAGCGCCCCGGCGCAGCGTTCGGGGAAGGAGATGGACCCGCGCTCCCGCTCGGCGGCGTATTCTCGGCGGTGGCCGTCCCGCATCCGGTGGGGATTGCGGCTGGGTGGCGCGGCGGGGCGCGGGTCCGGTTCGGCCGTGCGGCCGAACGTCTCCCTACCTCTCACGGCTGCTCAGCGGCTGGGCCCGGCGCCGCGCTGTGGCGTCGGGATCTGGGGCACGGGCACGTGGATCCGCTGAAGTCCGGGCGCGCGGGTTGCGGCCACGGCCATGGGTTCCCGCGTGGTGTCCGCGGGAGCCCTTGCGGGCTCGCGCTCGATGTGCCGCGCGAGCACGAAGTCGGAGATCCTCTGCGCGTCCGCGGCGGCCCGCCGGATCTCGCGCGGGTCCTCCTCGAGGGACTTGATCCAGCCCTCGACGTAGGCCGCGCCCCGGCTCGGGTCGTGGCCGACGCCGACGCGCTCGCCGGTCATCATCGCGCTGATCTCGGCGCGGAGTTCCTCCCGCGCGTAGTCCTCGGATCCGAACCCGTTCTTGATCCCCCGTACGAGCGTCTCCCGGTTCATGCGCTCCGGGTGGCCCGTGCTGTGGCCCAGCTCGTGGAGGGCGGTCTGGTAGTAGTGGTTCGCCGAGGGAAACTGCCCGCGTTCGGGCAGCACGATCTCGTCGCGCTTCATGTGGTAGTAGGCGCGGTCGCCCTGGACGTGGCGGATCGGCACGCCGACATCCTCCATGACCCGCTCGGCCTCCTGGTGCACCTTCCAGAGCGGCTCGGGCGTCGGGTTCGAGCGCTCGGGCAGCCCGTCGGCCTGCTCGGCGTTGAACACCGTGTACTGGCGCACGAACGGCGCCTTGAGCTTCTCGTAGCGGTAGACCTTCTTGCCCTCGGCGTCCCTCCTCGGCCGACCCTGCTCGTCGGTCACGGCGATCCGCTTCTTGTCCTGGAAGGAGAGGATGCGCGTGCCGCGCTCGCCCTTCCTGACCTGTCCGCCGCGCGCCTGGATCTGGCGGTAGGTGCCCCAGCGCACGTCACCGTAGCCCTGCTCTTGCTGCACGGCGGCGAGATGCAGGCTGTTGCCGCCCCGGTACGAGCGTTCCGTGTCCACGTTCATGGGCATCACGCGCTCGCCCGGCGCCCAGGGCTTCTGCCAGGGCGCGGTGCCCTTCTTGATCTGCTCGATGATCGCATCGGCGAACTTGCGGTGGTATTCGTCGTGGTTCATGCGTCCACCTCCTCGCCGGCGGCGCCGTGCGGGTCGCCCCAGGCGGCGGCGATCTCTTCCTCGCTCCCCACGTCCTCGGGGAAGAGGCCGTACTCCTCGGCCAGGTAGGCCGCGACTTCGAGCGTCTCGCCTGCGTCGCGCGCGAGTTCGCGGTCGAAGTCCTCGAACGTCTCGATGGGGATGGTGCTGCCGTTCCAAGTCATGGTTCACCTCCTTCGGCGTGTGTGGGTTCTTCTCTCCGGTTCGTCCCAGGCCTCGCTTCAGGCGGCCCGGTGATCCAGTGGCCGGTGGTCGCGTCGTAGCCGCCGACCTCGAGCGCATCCTCGACGAACCGCTTGCCTCCCTGGCGGGCCACGTGCAGGACGAGCGCGATCCCGTCGACGACGCCCCGGCAGGTGACCTCCCAGGGCAGCGCGTCGCCGGCCTGCATGGCGCAACTCGCGAGCCGCGAGAGCGCGGACCGCGCGTTGTTGGCGTGGATGGTGGTGAGCGATCCGCCGTGGCCGGTGTTGAGCGCCTGCAGCAGGTCGGCGGCCTCGCCGCCCCGGACCTCGCCGACGACGATGTGGTCGGGCCGGTGGCGGAGCGCATGGCGCACCAGGTCGCGGATCTCGACCGGCGTCTCGGAGAGGGTGGCTCCGGCCTCGAAGCGGAGGCAGTTCGCCCGGTCGATCCTGAGTTCGAGCGTGTCCTCGATCGCGACGATGCGTTCGTCTTCGGGCAGCAGTTCGATCAGCGCGTTCAAGAGCGTGGTCTTGCCCGAGCCGGTGCCCCCGGAGACGAGGATGTTCTGGCGGGCCGCAAGCGTGTTCCGGGCGGCTTCGAGGATGTCTTCGGGCAGCGAGCCCAGGCGCACGAGGTCCTCGGCCGAGAACGCCCGGCCCCCGAAGCGGCGTATGGTGATGGCGACTTCGGGACTCGCGGGGGGGGTGCAGATCGCGACCCTTGACCCGTCTTCGAGACGGGCGTCCAGGACGGGCCGCGCGGCGGGATCGAGCCCGAGCGGCCGGGCGATGTGGATCGCCGCGCGGTGGAGCCAGGCCGCGGTAAGGCCCGGGGCCTCGTGGGGCTCCAGCCTCCCGGCCCGCTCGATCCACACGTTGCCGGGACCGTTGATCATGATCTCGGAGACCGAGGCGTCTTCGAGGAGCGTCTCCAGGCCCGGCAGGAACGGGGTCAGATGGCCGACGCCGCTCGCGCGCCTCATATCCGGCCCTCCTCGCGGAGCCGCCAGTAGCCCATCTCCCTGGGCAGGTAGTGGGGCTTCAGGTAGACGCGGGTGGCCGGGAGCGACTTCACGCCGTCGTAGGGGAGGCAGACGGCCTGGTAGTTGGCCAGGAGACCGAACACCCGCGGCGTGAACACGGGCTCCCTCTGCCGGCGGAACGACTTGCTCGCGCCGATCGTGCCGCGCCCGCCTCCGGCGCGGCCGGACAGCAGCGAGAACTCGGGCCTGCCCGTGGTCTCGGTGAACGTGTAGGAGGCCTGCGTCTTCATGACGCTGCCGCACATCTCGGACGCGATCTTGGCCGACGCCTCGTCGGACAGCGACAGGAAGATCCGGGTGCGGAGCGTCTGGACGAGCGTGCGCCACGCCTCGCCCGAAGGGAGCACGGAGCGGAGCGAGGAGATCGACTGCGTGGCCACGATGGGCACGCAGCGGCACTGCCGGGTGAGCGCGAACGCCTTCTCGTCGCCCGACGGGTCGTCCTGGCCGACGGTGGCGAACGCTTGGTACTCGTCGCAGATGAACACGGCGGGCCGCATGTAGCGGTCGGGCCGGCGGGCAGCTTCGGCGGGCCGCCGGAGCAGCGCCTGCATCCAGGCGTTCTTGAGCAGCACTCCGATGGCGCGGGCGAGCGCCGGGTTCGCCCCGGCGGGCATGTTGAGCGCCAGGACCTTGCCGCCCTCGATCAGGTCGCTGAGCGGCGGCAGCCGGCGGCGGAGCCCCGGCAGGGGCAGCATGTCGGCGGCGTCTAGTTCGGCTTCGTCGTCGTCGGCCGCAGCGCCATCCGAATGGCCGGGCGGGGGAGCGGACAGCGACTCCTCTTGGCCAGGCGGCGGCGGGCAGAACACGGCGGCCACGTCCGGCTGGTCGAAGAGCGAGAGGAACACGCTGATCCCCTCGACGATCGAGGTACGGAGCTTGGCGTCGAGCGCCATCCAGTCGTGCAGATACCAACGCTCGACGGCGTCCACCTGTTCGGCGTACTCGCTTCCCGCGGCGCCGGAGATCGGCTCCGTCCGGTACTCGACCTTCAACTCCGCGAGCCGCGCGGCTCGGTCCGGATCGAGACGGCAGGCCACCTTGCCGGCGCCCGCCATTTCCCAGCCCCAGTCCTCCAGCGCCTGCCTGTGCGCGTTCAGATCCTTGGCGGCGATGACGGCCCGCATGGGGCAGATCCGCAGGGCGCGGGCCTTCGCCTCCCCGAGCTTCTCGGCGAAGAGTTCGGCGTCGACGGTGCAGCGGTAGACGTCCCGGAGGGTGACCCAGCCCCCCGGCAGTAGCCGGAACAGTTCAAGGATCCAGCGCACGAGGTTCGTATAGGCTTGCTGCCAGAACGGTTCTCGGGACTTGCCGAAGAGCTGGTTGATGAGAGACGCGACGCCGTAGGCCATCGAGTAGGAGTCGAGCAGCGGATCGTCGAGCGGGTTCCACTGGAGCGAGCCGCCGAGCCCGATTTCGAGGTAGTCGTCCGCGCGCCCGGCGTCTTCGAGGATGCGCCGCACCTGGTGGCAGAAGTCCCCTTTGACTTCGAGCACGAGCGCGCCCGCGCGGCGGCCGGGATCGCCGGCCCGCCAGGAGAGGAGCTGCCGGGCGAACGGGTACATGCAGGCGGTCGTCTTGCCCGTGCCGACGGCCCCGACGACGAGCATGCCGGTGTAGAGCCCCTTCTCGGGGATCACGAGCCAGGAAGGCCGTGCGCTCTCCGTGGCCGCGGTCGGGTGGTGCAGTTCGCCGATCACGAGCGAGGGCGCGTCGTCGCCGGGCGACGCGGGCCAGCCGGGGAGCTGCCCGTGCGCTGTGCGTCCCCGCCGCGGCTGGAGCCAGACCCTGGAGACCGAGAGCATGATCGACCCGGCGAGGAACACGGCGACGCCGGGCGCCATGAAGTGCCAGAGGTGGATCGCGCGGTGCAGGCCCGGATCGCGGTCGGCGATCAGGTCGAGGTACGGGTTGCCGCCCGGGCCGGGGAACGGCGCGAGGAACGCGCGCCAGGCGAGCGCCATCAGCGCCAATCCGATGAGGACGAGCGTCCACGGTCTCACGGTTGCGACACCCTTCCCGGAGGGATTGCTGCTCTAGGTCAATCTGATCGTCTCATATCTTCCAGTAGTGTGTATAACCATCTTGTTTACATGGTGTTATCGCCAGCATTGCGAGAGCGTCCT
>JAPPGH010000013.1 GCA_026914155.1 Candidatus Palauibacter rhopaloidicola
CCACGTCTTCGATGTAGGGGTTCAAGCCGCGATTCTCGTGGATGACGAGGACCGCAGGCCTGGGCTCCGTCGCGTCGACGGGCACGGCCATGTAACCGCGCATGGTCCCCGAGCCGTCCGGCGAAGGGTAGGTGACGTACTCCTGCCGGATTCGGGCATCGTCGGTCGCCACCTGCCGCGCCCACGCGTAGTTGGGACGAAGTGCCTCGAGGACCGCCACGGCGGCCGCTCCGCTGCCCAGCACCTTCCCGGCTCCTTTCAGGAAGTCTCGCCGCCGAATGAACCCATGCACGTAGCCATCGAATAGGGCCAGCACCTCCTGAGGGAAATCGCTTGCCTGCTTTCTCCTGGTCATCGGGAATCCTCCAAAGTTCGAGAGTTGGCGTCTTCGTCGGCGTGTCGCCGCGCGATGCGGGCGAGCTTCGGCTCGATGGACGTCATCACCGCCGCGAACAGCACGAGCGCCCAGCCCACCGAGAGGATCAGGTGCAGGCCGACCAGCATCCGGGCGCCGGCCGAGACGGGGACGATGGCCGCATAGTCCTGGGCGAGGGCGGTGAAGAAGGCGAAGGACACCCAGTCGGCCAGGCCCGCGCCGGCGTCGGCGAACGACCCCGGGCGGAACCGTTCGAGCGTTCCGTAGAAGCCCGCGAAGAGGAAGATGATCGTCAGGTATCCGAGCGCGAACCCGCCGATCGGGACCCACATGACCCGCAGGTACGCCGCGAGCTGGCCGTATACCTGGAGCCGCGGCCGGAGCCAGGTGGCGGCGGCGCGCCCGATCAGAAACGCGGTCAGCGGCAGCACCGCAAGCGGGATGATCACGATGAGGGCAATCACGAGAATCTCGGCGATGCCCGATAATCCGACGTCCTCATATAGCACCCCGAACGCGAACAGGAGGCCCGTCAAGACGGGCAACGCAATGGCGCCGAGGACCAGCAGCCGGGGAGGCCGGGCGTCTTCCCACCCTTCGCGGCGCCGGCTGATGAGGCCAATCAGGAGCGCTCCCAAGGGCACGCTCGCGAGCGGGAACGCCGCCACGACCGGCGCAATGGCAACGTCACCGGCGACGAGCGCGGGGATGAACCCCAGGGTCAGCAGGACAGCCACGAAGGACATTTCCCGGGTCACATCCCCGTACCCAGAGAGGGACGACCGGTCCAGCCCGCCGATCAAGCCGACTGCCAATGGGCCAAGGGGCGGAATGATGACGCCCCAGCCGACGCTCAGGGCGCCGGCCAGGAACGCCGTGACGACCCCCACGATCGAGCCGATCAGGATGCCGACCCACGGACCGCCGTTCGACTTCCCCCGCAGGCCAACGCCCACGCCGATGGCGACCGCACACCCCACTCCCAGCAAGACGTCGGTGTGGTTCCCCGTGATCGCATAACCGCAGGTCGCGACGATGAGGGCGACCGCCGCCGCAATCCGGAGGGCCAGCCAGATCAAACGGTTCACGATTCCTCCTCCGCGTGGCGTCTGGCGATTCTCTCCAACTTGGGTCCGATGGACGACATCACGGCCGCGAGCAGCACTACTACCCACCCCGCCGAGAGAATGAGGTGGGCTCCGACCAGCAGGCGGGCGCCGTCCGAAACCGGGACGACGGTTGCGTAGTCCTGGGCGAGGCCGGTGAAGAAGGCGAAAAACAGCCATTCCTTGACCCCGACGCCGGCGTCGGCAAACGCGCCGGCATTGAACCGCTCCAGGGTTCCATAGAATCCGGCGAAGAGGATGATGATCATCAGGTAGCCGACGGCGAATCCGCCGATCGGAACCCACATCACCCGAAGGTATTCGGCAAGCCGGTCGTACACCCGTAGTCGGGGCTGAAGCCACATGATTGCGGCGCGCCCCGCAACAAGAAACGCCGCCGTGCTCGCCAATTGAAAGAGGAGCCAGCCACCGGCGATCGCGACGCCGGCGCCGACGCCCAGACCGGGATCTTCCTCCATCACCGCCTCCGCCAGGGTGCCAACCGCATACGCAAGCGTGAGCACGGTGCCCAGCACCAACAGTCCCGGAGGACGAGTATCGCGCCATCCTGCGGTTCGTCGGCTGACCAGGCCGGCCGTCAATGCCACGTACGGCACAAACAGGAAGATGGCAACGAAGATCAACGGATCCGCCAACGCATAGATGGCGGGCAGGAGCCCCAGCGCGAGCATGATGGCCACGAACGACGTCTCTCTCAGTGCGTCCCGATACCCCGAGAAGGAGACCCCACCCACCTCGTCCAACACATCTTCTCCGTGGATCAGGCCAACGCCCAGTGCGAGAACCGGCGAGACGACAACCGTTCCCACTACGACGGGTCCGCTCGCGGCGAGCACGGCGGTGATCCCCACGAGCGAGCCGACCAGGATGCCGGCCCACGGCCTTGGTCCTCGATTCCCGCGGAGGCCGACCGCGACGCCGATTGCGAGCCCGCATCCGGCTCCGACCGCGACATCGGTGTTGCTTCCTGCTGTCGCGTACCCGAATGGCACGACGACGAGGGCCACGGCGGCAGCGATCCGGATCGCCAGCGAGATCGAAAGCGTCAGCAATGCCGGACCCTTGAGAAGCGGGCTTCGGCTACCGTTCCGAGACTACCGTCGGGGCCACCTCGGGCTCGAGGGTTTCGAGGACCTGGCGCCACTGGAACTTCTCGCCCATGCCGCGGACGTAGTAGTCCATCCAGGCCATCTCGCTCACCGCCTTCACGAGACGGTTGCGCGGGTCGGGGATGCCGTGGCTGCGGCCCGGATACATGAACAGTTCCGTGGGCACGTCCAGCTTCTTGAGCGCCATGTGGAGTTCGACAGACTGCGGGCTCGGCACGCGCGGGTCGCCCTCCACGACGTGGATCATGGTCGGCGTCTTCGCGTTGCCGATGTACTTGAGCGGGGACTGATCGAAGTACGTGTCGAAGTCCTCGTACAGGAAGCCGTCGCCGACGTAGAACTGCCGGTTCCGCTGTACGTCGCTCTGCGCGTACATGCTGATCCAGTTCATTGTCCCGGCGCCGGAACTGATCGCCTTGAAGCGGTCTGTTTGCGTGAGGATCCAGTTGGACCAGTGGCCGCCCGCGCTCCAGCCCAGCGCGCCCATGCGGTCGCCGTCCACGATCCCCTCGGCGATCAGGTAGTCGACGCCCGTGATGATGTCCTCGTAGCCCATCGTGAAGTAGTCGCCGACGATGTCCGTGCGGTGCGCGTTCCCGTAGTTGCGCGAGCCGCGGTAGTTGGGCTTGAGCACGGCGTAGCCGGCGCCCGCGTACACCTGCGCGTTGTACCCGCCGTTGAAGCGCAGGATGTCGGCCGACGCCGGACCCCCGTGGATGGCGACGATGAGCGGATAGCGCGTTCCCTCCTCGTACCCGACGGGATAGACGAGGACGCCCCCGACCATCTTGCCGTCCGACGAACGCCAGTTGACTTCGGTCTCCTCGCCGAAGGCCACCTCGCGCAACTGCGGGTTCACGTCGATCAGCTGCGTCCACTTCGAGCGGTCCGGGACATCGTCCACGCTCGCGACCGCGAACACCGTGGGGGGCGTCTTCGGGTCGCTGTAGCCGACGAAAAGCGTGCCCGTGTCGTCATCCCGGGAAACGGAGAGCGCCGCCCGCTCGTCGGTGAGCTGCCGCACCGCCCCCGTCTCCACGTCGAGGGCGTGCAACTGCGTCGTCACCTTCACGCCCGCGTTGAAGTAGATCGTGTTCGAATCCTCGGACCAGAACCCGACGCTCGAACTCTGGTCGAAATCCGCCCCCAGCTTCCGGAACGCGGCCCCGCGGTCGTCCACCTCGCGGATGTAGACGCGGTTCTCCGTCATCGAGTAGCGCTCCATCTCGTCCGGCGCCGAGAAGGCGAGCCAGCGGCCGTCGGGGGAGAAGCTGAGCCCGCCCTCGCCGACTTCGTAGTTGTCCGTCAGGCGCTCGATCTCGCCCGTCGCCACTTCCATGAGATAGAGGTCCGCATACAGCCGCTGCGCCGTGATGTTGCGCTCGTAGCGCTTCGTCGAGCCGCCGGTGATCCCGATCCAGCGTCCGTCATCGGAGATCGTGAAGCCGTTCACGCTGTAGGACGGATCGTCCGTCTCGCGGCTCTCCGTGGCAGTCTCGATTTCCACGCTCCACAGGCTCGAGAGCGGCGTGACCGCGTTCCGGATGTCGACCGTGAAGCCCTCTTCGCGCCGTTCCACCTCGTCCTCATCGAACGAATCGGGGCGCGCGAAGTAGACGCGGCTCCCGTCGGGGGAGAAGTCCCACTGGTCGACGCCGGCCTCGCCGTCGGTGAGCTGCTCGGGTTCGGCATCCGCGAGGTCGTCGGCCGGCAGCCGGTAGAGCTGCTCACGGCCGTTCTCGCCGGAGCGGTAGACGAGCCAGCGCCCGTCGGGGCTGAACGAGAAGCCGGACACGCCTTCGTCCGCGTCGATGATCTTCCGCGCTTCGCCCCCGTCGTGGCGCATCATGTAGAGCTGCGTGTCGTCCCCATCCCGGTTGGAGGCGAAGAGGAAGAACGACCCGTCCGGGGCCCAGGCCGGACTGCGCTCGTCCTTGTCCTCGGTGTAGGTGAGCCGGCGGTCCGACGGGACGCCCTCGCTCAGCGACACGAGGTGGATGTCCGTCTGGGACTCCGCCGCCTCCCAGTCGGGCGTCGTCACGGTGTACAGTATCCACGCTCCGTCCGGACTCGGCGTCAACGAACCGGCGCGTTTCATCTCCTGCACATCCATGAACGTGAACGGCCGCTCCTGCGCGGCCAGCGGCGTCTCGACGGGCAGCGCGAGCGCGGCGACGGAAAGAACGAGGGCGGTGGACAGGGAACGCATCTGAAACCTCGATACCAAGAGTGAACTGGACTCCGTCCCATCATACGACCTTCAACTTGCCGGAACGATAGGCGCGGCATAACGTAGCATTGAGGTGCTACACAGGGAGGAAAGGGTTCATGGTTCGAAGCGTGAGACTGCGGCGCATGGGCGGGTCCGTCGGGGCCACGCTGCCGAGCGACATGGCGCAACGCCTCCACCTCGCGGCCGGCGACGAAGTGCTCGCGGTCGAGACGGCGAACGGGATCCTGCTGAGCCCCTACGACCCGGATGTGGACGACGGACTCGCCATCGCGGTCGAGGCTCAGAAGCGATACCGGAGGGCATTGAGAGACCTGGCGAAGTGACCCGGCTGGAGCCCCGCTGGGTTCCCCGGGTGGTCGTGGAGGCGGTCCAACTCGATCAGGTTCGCGAACACGGCGGCCTGCTCGGCCTTCGCGACGAGGACGCCCTCGAGGCGGCCCTGGCCCGGGCGCGCCAGAGGTGGACCTACGATCCGGACTCGGATCTGCCCCGTCTGGCTGCCTGCTACGCCTTCAGCATCTGCTCCGGCCACCCGTTCCGGGACGGGAACAAGCGCATCTCGTTCCTCACGGCGCTCATCTTTCTCGGCCTCAACGGACTCGATCTCGTTGCGCCCGAGGCGGAAGTCGCGGGGAAGATGTGGGCCTTGGCTGCGGGCGAACTCGACGAGGAAGCAATCGCCGACTGGTTCCGCTCGCGAGTCGAGCCCCGGCCCGGATAAGCGCTACGCAACTC
Source organism: Candidatus Palauibacter rhopaloidicola (assembly GCA_026914155.1). Taxonomy (GTDB): domain Bacteria; phylum Gemmatimonadota; class Gemmatimonadetes; order Palauibacterales; family Palauibacteraceae; genus Palauibacter; species Palauibacter rhopaloidicola. The sequence goes on from JAPPGH010000013.1 coordinate 5,581, forward strand.
TCTGGCGTCGAATCTGTGTCCTCAGTCCGGAATCGATGTTCCCTGTCCATGCCTCTTGGGGGGGGCGTAAATGCACCGACGGAGACTCGGCTCGCCAAGTCGTGCCGTGCTGCTCATCACGGTTTCGATCCTCGTGCCGCCGCAGGCCATCGCCGCCCAGGAAGTGACCGAGAGCGTGACGCCGCGTGCTCCCGACCTGACGGTGGCTGACGAGCCTCGGATGCGCGTCGGGATCGTGGACGGTCCGCTGGAATACATCTTCGGCAACGTGACGGGCGCGGTCCGTCTCGACGACGGGAGCATCGTCGTCGCGGACGAACAGAGCGGCAACATCCGCAGATACGACGCGGACGGACGGCACATCTGGACCAGTGGGCGGTCGGGCGAGGGGCCGGGGGAGTACGAGGGGCTCCGGCTCCTTCGGAACTGCCCGGGGGCGCCACTCACCGTCTTCGACTGGAGCCTGGACCGCATCACCGAGCTGGATCTCGATGGCAACGTACTCGCCACGCGTTCGCTCCTGTCCGCTGGCGTCCGTCCCTACAACGGCCCTTTCTGCGCACCCGGCGGCCGCCTCGTGTACACGCCGTGGCCTGACGACATGGGTGCGAGCTACGAGGAAGGCTTGGCTGAAGGGGATGTCTACCGGTGGCAAACGACCCTCGCGTCCGTCGAGGGCGAGAGCGTGGTCACTCTCCGCTCGGGGCTCCCGGGCGCCGAACGGTTCTTCATCGAGGCGGGGGCCAGCGGTCCGCGCTGGTGGGGGCGTGACATGGAGTTCGCGCCTACCGGCACCGGGGTGTGGTACGGGACGGCGGATGACTATGAACTCGAGCACGTGGACTGGACGGGCCGGGTGACCCGGGTCGCCCGCTGGGCCGGCCCCGACCTCACGGTGGCGGGCGACCGCGTCGACAGTTATCGCGAGGGCTGGTTGGCGCGGTACGACGACCCCGGAGCCCGGCGGAACTTCGAGCGGGACGTCTGGCCGGACATCCGCGATCAGCTTCCGGAGCGTTTCCCCGCATACGAGGCCCTCATCGCGCTCACGGACGGCGCCTTCTGGGTCAAGACCCACGGGTGGCTGGCGCCGGGGGAGGAACTGCACCTCCTGGACGCGAGCGGCGCATGGCTGCGGCGGCTTACGCTGCCGAGCGGAGCCGTCCTCGACGCGGGCCGCGACTGGGTGCTCCTGCGGCAGCGCGACGAATTCGGCGTCCCGACCGTCGCGCTGTACGACCTCGTCGAAACCGGCGGATGACGGCGGAGTAGGAGCGCCGAAGCAGGAGCGCGAGGTAAACGCTCTACGTCCTTTCTCCGTCTCACTTCTCGAAACCACGCAAGGGGGAAGGGACCGGGAGCGCCATGCTCTCCGACCGAGAGATCCTGGAACTGGTCGAAGGGGCCAGGCAGGGAGAGCGAGGGGCGCGCGAGAGGCTGGCGGGCGCCCTCCGTCCCCTGGTATGCCGGTGGGCCCTGGTCATGACCGGCGATCCGGATGACGCGGAGGATGTCGCGCAGGTCGTCCTGATGAAGACGCTGAGCTCGATCGGGAGCTTCGATGGTCGCGCCCGGGTGACGAGTTGGGTGTACCGGATCACGCGGAACGCCAGCCTGGATCACCAGCGCGAGAAGCGGCAGGAACAGCGGCTGGCCGAGAAGGCGGAGTGGCTGGCCGAGTCGCGGGCTCCCGAGTTGGAGGATCCGCTGGATGACATCGAGATGAAGCGTACTCTGCGCCTGATTCGAACGCTTGTGACGAAACTGCCCATGATGCAGCGGGAAGTCTTCGACCTGGTGGACCTGCAGGGGCTGAGACCCGGAGAGGCGGCGCGGCTGCTGGAGATGAACCCGAACACGCTTCGGGTCCACCTGCTGCGCGCGCGGCGCCGGATGCGGAAGGAGATGTTGGCGCGACCCGTGGAGAGGGGAACCAAGGGGAAACGATGACGGAGCGGGACGCCCGGGGGCGCCGGGACGCGGGGCGAATCGCTCGCGACGAACGGAACATGCACGCCGTCCTGTCGGCGATGGCCAACCAGGTGAGCGACGACCTGCCCGCCATGCCCCCCGAGCACGCCGCGCCCGTAGAGCACGTCGCGCCCCTGGGTCGCCGGCCCGCGTGGCGCAGGTGGACCGTGGGACCGCTCGCGGCGGCTGCCGTCGTGGCGGCCCTGCTCCTGTTGCCGAACAACGGCATCGAAGAAGGCGGCGTCCCCCGCACGTCCCCCACGCGGAGCATGGTGAGCGACATGGACGTGGAGGCCGGCCGGCCGTTCGTCGTCTTCCCCACGAACGATCCCGACATCGCCGTCGTATGGCTGCTCAACCCGGAGGAGAGTGACTGATGATCGGAAAGGTGAACACGAGAGTGAAGAAGAGCATCCGAGGTGCGTTGATTGTGTCGCTGGCCCTTGGCCTCCATCCGGGCATCGCGACCGCGCAGGAGGGCGAGGATGCCGTGGAGACCGTGCAAAACGTGCAGCTCGTCTTCCACCTGGTCGAGGCGGACGGATTCACCGGTGACGACCCCGAGATCAGTGACGTCGTGAGCGAACTCAGGCAGCTGTTCAACTTCCGGGGATACCGGCTCCTGTCGACTTCCGTGCTGAATGTCGGCCTGGCGGAGACGTCGAGCTTCATGGTTGGAGGCTCCGGGTCCCAGAGAATCGTTGCGGACGATGCGGAAACGCCGCTGGCGATCCACGCAGAAGTCAGTGCACGCAATTTCACGAGGAACGTGCGTGCAAAGGTGACTCTCAGCGGAGCAGAATCACGCGCGTCGACCCTGAGGGAGCTTGAGGGAGGGGTCTTCCGGATGAACGTGCTCGGGCCCCTGCTCGACGCCTCCGTCACGATCCGGGATGGCCAGAGAGTGGTGCTGGGGTCGGCGCGCCGTTCCGCCGAGGACCCCGTCCTCATCCTGATCGTAACCCCGAGCCTCGATCCCGCGTGACGCGCACCTCCCGCGACCCGATCCCGGCTCACCAAAGCCTGGCGCCTCAACGTCCACAGGAGCGAGTTCCATGAGGCATCTGACGCTTGCTGGAGTGTGTCTGACGATCGTCGCGGGTTGCGGCGACGCCCGCTCGCACGCCGCGCTGATGGCCGACGCGGCGACCGACAAGGACGCGATCGAATTCGAGCGTGCCATGGCCCGCTACGACTCGGCGCGCGCGACATCACCGGACGACGCCGAGGCCCATCGGCAGTACGCCACGCTGGCCGGCTACTTCGATCTTCGGGCGGAAGCTGCGCTGGCCTGGGAGCGCACGCTCGAGCTCGACCCCGACGACTCCGCTGCCTGGGAGGCGTACGTCACCGACCTGCGGTGGGCCGGCGTCTACGGGACCGACCGGCGGTACGCGGAGAAGATCCTGCAGATCCTCCCCGAGGCGCTCCGCCGCGCGCCGGCCCGGCCCGTCATCTACGACGAGGCACGGGACGCGGCGGAGGACCTCGGACAACTCGAGGCCTACGCGGCGATCCTCGCCGAGGTGCAGGCGCGGCGGCCGAACGACCAGATCCTGAGCCACGCGGTGGATGCGCTCCGCGTCGCGCGCGCCGAACAGGAGGAAGGGGACCGGGGCCGGCTCGTGAGGGATTCGATCGGGGCCGCCCTCGACGCGCTCGCGGCCGAGGTCGAAGGCGACCCGGACGCCGCGGCGCCCGTGCTGTACCGGCTCGCAGCGGGATACGACGCTCACGTGCCGCAGCGGAAGAACGACGCCGACCGATGGCTGGAGCGACTCGAAGCGGCGCCCGACCGGGGCGTGCTGGCCGACGACCTGCGGTACTGGGACTTGACCATCGATTTCGAGATGGCCGTGCGCGGGTATGCGGACAGTACCGTCGACGTGTCGCGCCTCGCCGCCGAGGGGCTGAAGTCGAGGCGCCTTGGGCGGCGGAGCGCGTGGGTGATCCGGAATCTCACGGCCGTGAGAGAGCGTGCGCTCGCTTCAATAGCCGGTGATGCGCCGAGCGGCAGAGCGGTGAGGGGAGCCGTGACCGTTGCGGCGGAGCCTCCCCATGCAAAACTCGATCCGGAGGCTGCCGAGCCGTTGTTCGATGCCGCGATGGATGTGGTACGCTGGCAGTCGCGCGCACAGTTCTCGGCGCTCCGTAGCCTGCTCTACTTCGGGATCGAGCCGCAGGCCGTGCTCGACGCGGCGATCTCGATGGAGGACGACCTGCGAGCACACTCTCCGGGATACCTGTACCCCGGTCTCCAGGGCGACGAGCGCGAGCGGTCGCGACGGAACTCGATCGACGCCGCCCGCATCCTCCAGGCCCGCGCGCTCACCCAACTCGGGGAGATCGAAGCGGCCGGCGATCTGTTCGGGCAGGTGGCGACCGAATCGAGGGGCTCCCGGTCGCTGGGAGAATACGGACGGCACCTGCTGCGCACGGGCCGGCCCGAAGAGGCCCTGGATGCCTTTGTCGAGGCGATGGCCTTCGGCGGATCCTGGCTCGAGCCCCTCGCCGAAGAAGCCGCCGCGGCGGCGGATCTCCTGCCCGAGACGGTCGAGGAACGGCTCGCGGCGCGCCGTCCCGTGGTTGGAGAGGAGTTGGAGCGGCGCGAACTGGGCCAGCGCATCGAGCGCGAGGCGCCGCAGTTCGCGATCGCCGATCAGGACGGGGTCGAGTGGCGGCTGTCCGACCTCGAGGGAAAGATCGTCGTGCTCAAGTTCTGGGCGACGTGGTGCGGGCCGTGCCTCCAGGAGTTCCCGCACTTCGTTGAACTCCTCAAGACGTACGAGGACGATGAGGAGGTCGTGTTCCTAACCGTCGCCACCGCGGGGTCTCCCCGCGAAGAGGTCGCGAGGCAGATCGAGGAGGGCGGCTTCACGTTCCCGGTTCTCTTCGACGAGCAGGGCCTCGCCCTCGACTACGAGATCCTCGCCTACCCGACGACGTTCTACCTGGACCGGGCGGGATTCATCCAGTTCAAGCGCGCGGGCTTTGAAGAGTCCGGCTACGAAGAGGGCGTCGCCCGCCGCATCGACGCCCTCCGCACTGAGGCAGACGCGTCCGCTTCGCCCTGACTGCGGAGAACAGGCGCCCCCTGGTCTTGTGTTCAGCGAATGCAGATGACGCTGACGCCGTCAAGCTCCAGTTCGGCCCAGGCCTGGTCGGCGGTGAGTGCCGCGAGGCCGAGTTGGCGCGCGGTAGCCAGGCACGCCCTGTCGCCGAGACTCAAACCGAGCTGCCGGGTCGACTGCCGATACGCCCCGCTCAGCAGGGCTGCGGGTCTGTCGAACGGGAAGACTTCGATGCGGGAGTCTTCGAAGAAGCCCTCGACCTCCTCCTCGGTCCAACCTTCGCTGCCGAGTCTGGAGGCCACCTCGGCAGCGTTTACGGCCGATATCGCCGCGCCCCGCCGCACGACATCCCACACCCGGTTTGCACCTTTCTCTTTGAAGACAAGAGCCAGGAGCGCCGATGCGTCCAGCAGCGCCGCGGGGAGCCTCATTCCTCCGCGGCCTCTCTACGCCTCTCCGCGATGAACGCATCGACAACGCTACCGGTCGTCCGCTTCCTGCGCTTGGCAAGTTCCTGATAGCGACGGATGACCCCATCTGTCGTAGTGACCCTGAGCGTGTTCCCCTCGAGTCCAACCAGTAGCTGCTGCGGGCCGCTGATTCCGAGGGCCTTCCGGAATTTTCCGGGCACAACCAACCGGCCAGCGGCGTCGATCGCCACCAGCTCGCTCTGAACCGTATCACCGGCCGGGCTGTTCACCGCTTCAATCATGGAACCACCTCGTAGATGGTGTTATTCTTAGCATGGTATGAACGATTTTATGCCATATCGCCATGTCTTGGCAACATCACAAAAGGTCATGGAGGGCGGTGGCCGGCCAAGAGGGCGGTCGGCATCTTGCGACTTCGCATGCCGTAGAGGACCCAGGACGTCCAACAGGATCGCAAGCATGAGCCGCATAGCCAACGCAGCGCTGCTGATCGCCGCTGCCCTCTCGCCGGCGCCGGGTGCGCTCGCCCAGGCGGCCCCCGACGCGCTGACGGTGGCGGACTACGCGCGGGCGGAGGGGCGGCTCGCGAGCCAGGTGAATCCGCTCGTGCTCGGGGCTTCCGTCATCCCGGTCTGGCTGGAGGACGGGCGGTTCTGGTATCGGAACCGGTTCGAGGGCGGCACCGAGTACGTCCTCATCGATCCGGCTGCGGGGACGCGGGAGCGCGCCTTCGACCACGCGCGCATGGCCTCTGCGCTCACCGCGGCGATCGGCGAAGAGTACGCCGCTTTCGCCCTCCCGTTCGGAGGTCTCGCCCTCGAGGCCGGGACGGTCCGCTTCGAGGTCGACGTTGAAGGAGAGACGTACGCCTGCGGGCTCGATCCCGACCGCTGCGAGGCGGTGCCAGGGCCCGAAGGCACGACGGCCCGCCGCTTCGACATCGTGTCGCCTGACGGGACTAGGGCGGCCTTCATCCGCGACTACAACCTGTGGCTCCGGGATCTGTCCACCGGGGAGGAGACCCGGCTCACCGAGGACGGGGTCGAGGACTTCGGCTACGCGACGAACAACGCGGGCTGGGTGAAGAGCGACCGTCCCGTGCTCAAGTGGTCTCCCGACTCGCGCCGCATCGCGACCTTCCAGCACGACGCCCGCGGGGTGGGGATGATGTACATGGTCACGACCGAGGTCGGGCATCCGGAACTCGAGGCGTGGCGCTACCCGCTCCCGGAGGACTCGGTCATCTTCCGCATCCACCGCGTCGTGATCGACACGGAGGCGCCTGCGGGGAGCCGCGTCGTCCGCATGGACATGCCCCCGGATCAGCACCGATCCACCGTGTGCGACCACGTGGCCTGCGGTGGCACGTTCTCCGACGTCGAGTGGAGCGCCGACGGCTCCCGGTTCGTCTTGGTGTCGAGTTCGCGCGACCACAAGCGGGCGCTCGTCCGCATGGCCGACGCGAGCACGGGCGAGGTCCGCGACCTGTTCGAGGAGGTCGTGGAGACGTTCTTCGAGTCCCACGCCAACTGGCGCTATCTCTCCGAGTCCGAAGAGATCCTCTGGTACTCGCAGCGCGACGACTGGGGACACCTCTACCTCTACGACGCGGACAGCGGGGAACCGAAGCGCCAGGTGACCTCGGGCGCGTGGCAGGTGGAGGACCTGGTGGCGGTCGACGCGGAGGCCCGGGAGATCCTCTTCATGGGCAACGGTCGGGAACCCGGCGATCCCTACTTCATGTACCTGTACCGCGCCGGTCTCGATGGCGGGGACGTCCGACTCCTCACGCCCGACAGCGCGAACCACGTGGTCTGGCTCGCGCCCGACGGCGAGACGTTCGTCGACCAGTACTCCACGCCTACCATCCCGCCCGTGACCGTCGTCCGCGACATGGACGGCGAGCTGCTGCAGGCCGTGGAACGGGCCGACATCTCGCGCCTGGAGCGGGCCGGCTGGCGGCCTCCCATCCCCTTCACGGTGAAGGCGCGCGACGACGAGACGGATCTGTACGGACTCATGTTCCGTCCCTCGAACTTCGATCCGGGCGCCGAGTACCCCCTGATCAACTACCTCTACCCGGGGCCGCAGAGCGGAAGCGTGGGGAGCCGGAACTTCCGCGCCGCGCACCGCGACCTCCAGTCGCTGGCCGAACTCGGATTCGTCGTCATCGAACTCGACGCGATGGGGACGCCGAGGCGCTCGAAGACGTTCCAGGACGCCTACTACGGGAACATGGGAGACAACGGACTCCCGGATCAGATCGCCGGCATCCGCCAACTCGCGGAGCGCCACCCCTGGATCGACGTCGACCGGGTCGGGATCTACGGCCACTCCGGCGGCGGCTTCGCCTCCACGTCGGGGATCCTGCGCTACCCCGACTTCTACAAGGTCGCCGTCTCCCAGGCCGGGAACCACGACAACCGCAACTACGAGGACGACTGGGGCGAGAAGTACCAGGGGCTGCTCGAGGAGTACGCCGACGGCACGACCAACTACGACAACCAGGCGAACCCGCTCGTGGCGGAGAACCTCAGGGGCAAGCTCCTCATCGCGCACGGCACGATGGACACGAACGTCCCGCACTCGAATACGATGCTCGTCGTCGACGCCCTCATCGCCGCGAACAAGGACTTCGACCTGTTGCTCCTCCCCAACCGCGGCCACGGCTTCGGCAACGAGCCCTACATGATGCGCCGCCGCTGGGACTACTTCGTCCGCCACCTCCTCGGCGCCGACCCGCCCCCCGAGTACGAGTTCGGCAAGCTGCAGCCCCTGGTGCCGTAACGGGTCGTTCCCACGGCGAACTGGACGAGGTAGGAGGTGACAATGGGCGGCGGAGATCTGTTCACCGGGACGGCCGCATTAGTGTTTTCAGCACTTAGTGCTGGGACGTTCGGGCGAGTCCATCACGTACCATAGAATCCGGGCTGGTGCCTCCACTCGCTTCATCGGCCACGAGGACCCTGGATCGCACCGCATCCTTGTAGCCGGGGATTTCAGCATGAATCCCGATGCATGGCCGGAGGGCGAGGAATACGGGACCCCGCGCGAACGGACGGTGTGGACGCGCATGGAGACACTCGACTTCCAATACTTGGGGCCGCACGACGGTCCGACGTACCATTCGAACCGCGGATCACCCGAGCGCCGATCCGGCCAGTTGGACCATGTCTTCGCCTCACGAGGCTTCTCCGAGGCGATCGCCGTCCGCGCGTTGAACACGCCTGCGGAATGGGGCGCCAGCGACCGTTGCCGCCGGGTGATCGACGTTTCGCCGTGAGAAGGAGTGAAAACGGCGTCGGACCCACGGGGGAATCGCGCGCTCCCAGGCGCTGATGCCGTAGACCCGCGTCGGGGGACCATGGTCCAGTTGCTGCAGCGTCTGGATCGAGCGTCAAGCGGGAGTCGGTATCCGCTCCACGTCGATCCGGTCGGCATTCTTCATGGCCTGCGCGAGGTCGTAGGCCGACTGGAGGCGATACCAGGTCGCGGCCCCGCCTCCGAAGGCCTTGTCTAGGCGGATCGCCATTTCGGGAGAGATGCCTGAACGGCCGTTGACGAGTTCGGAAAGCTGCTTTCGGCTGACGCCCAGCCTCCGCGCCGCCTCCGTCACGGTGAGCCCCAAGGGCTCGAGGCAGTCATGGCGCACGGACAGACCCGGATGCGGCGGGTTCTTCATCGGCATGTCGCCGGCCTCCTAATGGTAGTCGATCAAATCAACGTCCCTGACATCACGCCCGTCGAAACGGAAGACGACGCGCCAGTTGGCGGACACCCTCACCGACCAATACCCCGCGCGGTCGCCTTTCAGCGGGTGGAGCCGAAGACCCGGCAGGTTCATGTCCTCGGGCTTGGCCGCCACGTCTAGGCGAGCGAGGATCCGCTCCACCTTGGCGATGAGGTCCGGAGGAATTCGTCTCCGGTCTCCCTTCTCGAACAACCGCTCGAGGCCGCGGTGGCGAAAGCCTAGAATCATTGCATGGGAAGTGTAACGTGTCACCGGTCAAGTGGCAACGCGCTTGGAACTGCCCGAAAATTGACGGACCAGGGGACTGGCAGAATCTTGGTTCGGCGGATCGCATCCGGCCGCTGCCGCCGGTCCGATATGGACCCGAAGGATCCATGACGCTTCGAGATGTCCCATGATTGCGACGATTACGAAGGACAACCTGCCCGAGGTCCGGGACCTGCTGCAGCGCATGGTGCGGGAGGCGTTTCCCCATGTGGAGTTCACGGATATCTGGGTGCGGGGACGCGAGTCGTGGGGTTACGGCGATGAACCCGACGAGGTCGTCGACATCTGGAGCGTCTACGAAGGCAAGGTGGGTCAGATCGACCCGCGTGTACGGAACCGGTTCCGCACGCGCGTGGTGGATACGCTGCGCGAGATGGGCATAGCCGCGTCGCCCGTCACGCGGTTCATCACGAAGGACGACGCAGGAGACTGGGTTCCCGAGGGCTTCTGACCTCCTCACTGACAGCGCTGCAACCTGGACGCACTCGGGTTCTAGGCCACGCCTCCGGATCCGCGTGAAGATGGCGAACCGTCGCCTCGAAGGACTTCGTGGGGAAGCGTGAGGAGGCCCATGGCTGGACGGAAACCGATTCGAGTTGTGAGCTGGAACGTCGCCGGCCGGAGGGAGCCGTGGCGGCAACTTCTGGAGATGGGCGCCGATGTCGCCTTGCTCCAGGAGGCAAGGAACCCGCCCCCGGATGTCGCGCCGGAGGTTGAGGTCGGAGGAGAGCCTTGGCTCAAGCATCAGTTCGACCGCTGGTGCCGGGTCGTTCGCCTCTCTGACCGCGTGCGGGTCGAGCAGTTTACGCAGATCGACCCCATCAGCGTGGCGGAGTCCGATCAGATGCCGGTGAGCGGCATAGGGATCAACGCGGCCGCGCGCATCGTCCCCGAAGCCGGGGAGCCGTTCATCGCAGTTTCGATGTACGCCCGCTGGATGCAGCCCCATCCCACGACGCGGAGCAGGTGGAGGGCCGGCTTCCCCGATGGCTCGGCACACCGCGCCATCTCGGACCTCTCGGCCTTCATCGGTCACGAGGACCCCGGATCGCACCGCATCCTCGTGGCCGGAGACCTCAACATGAATCCCGACGCCTGGCCGGAGGGCGAGGAATACTGGAGCCAGCGCGAACGGACGGTGTGGACGCGCATGGAGGCACTCGGCTTCCAATACCTGGGGCCGCATGACGGTCCGACGTACCATTCGAACCGCGGATCGCCCGAGCGTCCATCCGGCCAGCTGGACCATGCTTTCGCGTCGCGGGGCTTTTCCGAGGCGATCACCGTCCGCGCGTTGAACACGCCTGCGGAATGGGGCGCCAGCGACCATTGCCGCCTGGCGATCGAGGTGTCGCCGTAAGGGGGAGCCCCGCAATTGGGCCACGGCGGACATCGTCGATTCTTCCGGCGAAGTGACGCGAGCCGACGTTCTCGCGTCATCCGAATGACGGGCAGGCTCCGGCTTCGGAGGAGACCGGGCTCCCGACTCCTGGAGGATATCGATGAAACGCCTCGCCGTGCCCATGACACTTGCGATCGTTCTGTCGGGCTGTGGACCGATGATCATGACACGGCCGGCGAATGTTGACGCGGGTGGATTCGATTGCGTGAGTGCGACGCTGCAGCGCCTCGGATACATGATCACGGCCGGTGACCGCTCACTCGGGTTTGTAAGAGCCGAGCGCACGCACGGGCTGTTTCGGGAAACCAATGTCCTGGTCGTCAACTACGTCGCCGCCGGCACAGTGGACGACGAATCGGAGGACACGATCCAGGTGAGGGTCTCCCGACCCGGCGGGAAGGGTCCGAGCAACAACGGTGTCTCCGACGCCGAGCAATTGCTGGACCGGTGCGGGAAGCTCTGAACCACACGCTCAGACGCAAGACTCGGCTGGGGGCGCGCGGCGCTGACGGCGAGGGCCGGGATCGCGCGCGTGGCGGCTCGGGGGGGGGAGGGCAACGGTCCGGGTCGTTCGGGCGTCCGAGCATCGGCAGGGGACAATGCCGGTACGGTGGACGACGAATCGGAGGGTACGATCCAGGTGAGGGAGCTCTGACCACGGGGCGCCGCATGCGTGAAAGGGAGCGGCCGACTCCATCATTGGGGGTCACTGCCTTCGCCATCCTGCTGGCCGCGGTCCTGCCGGGAACGGCTTCCGCTCAGACGCAAGACTCGCTTCCCTCCAACACTCCGGCTTCTGATCCGGCGGCGGACGCCTACCTGGACGAGACCGCCCGTCGGCTCGTGCTCGGGTTGAAGGCCGCCCGGGACACCGCACGCCTGACCATCGACGCGTACACCGCGCTGATCCGCGAGCGGATCGGGGTCGAAATGCCCTCCCACGAACGCAATCGTCCCGGGGTGCATGGCGAACGCACGACCCGCGTGCGCTGGTCGCGCGACGAGCCTGCCGTTGCGCACGTGATTGCGGCACGGTTGCGGCAGCCAATCTTCGATCCCGACGATTCGGAGTTCTTCGATGGGCTGCGGGCGGAACAGTTCGCGGCCGACCCGCTGGGCGACCCGTTCAAGTTCGGCTTCACGGGCTTCTCCGGCCCGTCGCCGGAGGCCGAGACTGCCACTCACAGCCCGCTGGGGCCGGCTTCCGAGCGCTACTACCAGTTCCGTTCCGGGGACACGAGCACCGTGCGGCTGAGCGACGGGAGCACCGTGCGGGCGGTCGCCGTCACGGTGATTCCCCGCTACTCGAGCATCCGCCTCGTCTCCGCCGTCATGTGGATCGACGCGGAATCGCTCGGGCTCGCGCGTGTCGCCTACCGGCTGGCCAAGCCGGTCGACCGCGAGATGAACTGGCACCTCCGGGACGGTGGGCGCTGGAGTCCCGGACTGTCCATCGACATCGGTCCCCGTGACTCCGCCGACAACGCACGCGCGCCCGCACCCGATTCAACGCCGCAGCGGCCCGGCTTCCTCGACCGGCTGGTCAACGGGGCGTTCAACAGCGCTTGGCCCCGCATGCGGCTGGACATCTCGACGGTGGTTGTGGAGTACGAGTTCCGGGAGATGCGCCACTGGTTGCTCCGCAGCGTGACATGGCGGGGGGACCTGGGTGTAATGGAGGGCGTCACGGCCTCCGGCATCGAGCCTGTCTCGGCTCCACTAATGATCGACTGGACGCTCGAAATCGAGGACATCCGCGAACGCAGCGCGGGAGCCACGCCGGGAACGCCCGCCACGGCAGCGGCGGCGCTTCAACTCTGGCGCCAGGAGGGGGACAGCATCAGCTCGGCGCTGGAGGAGGCGGAACCCGGCGAGATGGTCACCATCACGCCGGCCGACCGGGAGGCCCTGGTCGCGAGCGACCTGCTGCCCCCGACCGTGTGGGACGAGGATGGCGCGGTCGACGACGTCACGATCGGGCGGATCGCGTCGGAACTCGCGGCCATCGGCGTGGGCGACCGAGGGGAGCGCGCCGAGGGAGGGGGGCGCGCCGAAGCTCCGAGCCCCTGGCTCTTCGATCCCCCCGGCACGACGCTGCGGCTCCTTCGCTACAATCCCATAGAGGGGATGTCGCTGGGGACCCGCCTGCAGCGCGACTTCGGCTGGGGGCGCGCGGCGCTGACGGCGAGAGTCGGGACCGAGGGCGTGGCGCCGGACGTCGACCTCACCCTGCAGCGCACCCACCCCGGCCACACGCTGCTCGTGTCCTTCTACCGGTCGTTGCGGAGCGGCGCGCCGGGCCAGGGAGCGGGCACACCCGGGCCCTACGTGACCGGGGACGCCCGGGGCTTCCACTGGTCGCACGGCGCGGCGCTTCGGTTCCTGCCTCGCGTCGGCGAGCGGAACTGGCTGTCCCTCCGCCTCTTCGCCGAGCAGGACGCCGAAATCGCGACCGACGTCCGGCGGAACCGGGTCGGGACGACCGTCTCGTGGCGGCCCTGGTGGGGAGGGCAACGGCCCGGATCGATCGGCGTGGGCGGCCGCGTCGGCGTCCGAGCATCGGCGGGGGACAATCCGCACGTGCGCGCCATCGTCGAGGGGGCGCTGGTGATCCCCCTGTCATCCCGCCTTTCGCTGGGGATGCAGGCGGGCACGGCCCGGGTGTGGGGCGATCCGGCGCCGTACCATCTCTGGCACACCGGTACCAGCGGCCACTGGCTCCGGGGCCACTCACGGTCGGTCGGAGGCACGCAGCTCCACATGGCCAGAATCGACCTGCAGCAACGGATCGGCTTTCTCCGCCTCTCCGTGTTCGGCGACTGGGCCTCCGCCGGAGGCGACAACTTCTACGCCGTGGGCGCGGGCTACGTCTTTATGGACGGCCTCATCCGACTGGATGTGGCCCACGGCCTGGGCCCGGGCGGAGGGGGTGCGGCCGGCCCCACGCTGAAGCTGCACCTCCGCCTCGGCGCGATCTTCTAGCTAGCGACCTGGATCTTCAGTAGTGGTGGCGAGCGGTCAGGAAGCGGACTTGGTCATCCATAACTCGATAGGTCAGGCGGTGTTCGCGGTCGATGCGGCGCGACCAGCGTCCGCCGAGTTCGCCTCGGAGAGGTTCGGGCTTACCCACACCGTCGAATGGGTCCCTGAGAGTGGCCCGGATCAGCTTGTACGCCTGAGCGGCCCGCTTGGGGTTCTTGCGGGTCCAATACTCAAGATCCTTCAAACAACGCATCGTGAAAACCGCGTTGCGCTGCTGCGAGTTTTTCATCCCTCTTCAAGGCCCAGCCGTTTGGCCAGTTCGTCAACGTCAATCATTTCTACCTGCCCGCTCTCGTCCTGGGCGATGGCCTCCCTGAGTTTCTCGGCATTCTTCGGCGAGCGGAGCAGGTATGCCGTCTCGATCCAGGAGCTCAGGTCTTCGGCCGCGACCAACGCGACCGGTTCCTTTCCGCGCCGCCGGATCAGCACTGGCTCATGCGTGTCGGTCACTTGGTCCATCAGGGCGGCGAGGTTCTTGCGGGCACCGGTGTAGGTCGTCTCGTGGATCATCCCCGACCTCCTCTTCCTGTTGCGAAACACTGGTACAGATTTCCTGTACGGTAATGTTCTGGCCTGGATCCATCCAGTTACCCCTCCCGCGCAGCCGGTTCGCGAACGATCTTGCAAGACCAAGATGCCCGCGCGGCGCAACGGGGTATCAACACTCAAACGCCCGGAGGGTCCATGCCGGCGAGGCGACGAAGAGGTGATCCAGAGCAAGCCCGTCACTTCCGTGCGGCAGGCACGGTCTTCGCCGGAATCGCGACGGCCTTCGCGTTCGTGGCCTGCACCGGCGACGGTGCGGACTCCGACCGGTTGCCGCCGCCGAGTGATGAGTGGACGTATTACGGCGGGCAGAACTCCTTCAATCGGTATTCTCCGCTCACGCAGATCGACCGTGAGAACGTGGACGCGGTGCAGGTGCTGTGGCGGCGGCCGGCCGTCGACGGCGCGCTGACGGCCGAGTATCCGGAGCTCGACTTCAACAACTACCTGCGCGGGACGCCCGTCCTCGTCGGCGGCACGCTGTACGCACCCAACGCCGTCGGGCTCGTGGAGGCCTTCGATCCGGGCACGGGGGAGACGCGCTGGATCCAGCGGCCGGAGTCGGAGGAGGACGTGCGCGGGCGGAGCTTCCGGGGCGTCGCCTACTGGCGCGGCTCAGGTACGGAAAGCGGGGACGGCGGTGCCGATGGCGGTGCAAGTGGTGGCGCCGGGGACTCCGCCGGGCGGATCATCTCGGTGCGCGGTCCCTCGATGCACGCGCTCGATGCCACCACCGGTGAGCCCGTTGCGTCGTTCGGTGACGGCGGGCGGGTGGACCTGCAGCTCCCGGCCGGGGGACGGTACGGCTGGAGTTCGGGGCCGATCGTGGTCGGTGACGTCATCGTCCTCGCGGGAACCGTGGACGGGGCCGGGGACGGAGGCACGGAGTGGCGGGGGAGCGTCCGGGAGGACATCCGCGGCTTCGACGCGCGCACCGGCTGGCTCCTGTGGACGTTCCACGTGATCCCGGAGGAGGGGGAGTTCGGGGCGGACACCTGGGGTGGCGGGTCGCTCGCCGAATCCGGCGACCTCGGCTCGTGGTGCTGCCTGAGCGCGGACGACGAACTCGGCTACGTCTACGTGCCGCTCTCGGCGCCGACCTCCGCCTACTACGGGGGACACCGGCCCGGCGACAACCTGTTCTCGAACAGCCTCGTGGCGCTCGACGCGCAGACGGGCGAGCGGGTGTGGCACTTCCAGATGGTGCACCACGACATCTGGGAATACGACACCGTGGGCCCGCCCGTGCTGGGTCGGATCACCGTGGACGGGCGCCCGATCGACGCGGTCATGCAGGCGAGCAAGACGGCCTTCCTCTACACCTTCGACCGGCGGACGGGAGAGCCCGTATGGCCGATCGACGAGGTGGAGGTGCCGCAGTCGACCGTGCCGGGCGAAGCGACGTCGCCGACGCAGCCGATTCCGAGCCGGCCACCCGCCTTCGACCGCCAGGGGGTGACGCCGGAAGACGTGATCGACTTCACGCCCGAGATCCGTGAGCGGGCGCTCGCGCTGGCGGACTCGCTCGTCATGGGGCCGCTGTTCACGCCGCCCATGGAGCGGGGGACGGCGGCGGGGAAGATCGGGACGTACGTCATCCCGGGCGCGTGGGGGGCGGGGAACTGGAACACCGGCGCGTTCGACCCCGAGACGGGCGTCTACTACGCGGTGTCGCACACGCTCCCGAACGTCTGGAGCCTGTCGGAGAACTCCGAACCGGGCGAGATGGAGTTCGGCACGCAGGGCGGGTGGCCGCGGGCCGAGATCGAGGGCCTGCCGCTCGTGAAGCCGCCGTGGGGGCGGATCACGGCGATCGACATGAACCGGGGCGAGCACCTGTGGATGGCGGCCAACGGCGACGGTCCCAACGACCATCCGCTCCTCGAGGGCCTGGACCTTCCCCCGCTGGGGAACGCGAACCGGCCGGCGCCGCTCGTCACAGGGTCGCTGCTCTTCATCGGGGAGGGAAGCGACGCGGTCATCGGGACGCCGGACACGCACTGGGGGACGACCTTCCGGGCCTACGACAAGGCGACGGGACAGGTCGTGTGGGAGACGGAACTCCCATCGGGGACGACGGGCGGTCCCATGACGTACCTGCACGAGGGGAAGCAGTACATCGTGGTCGCGGTCGGGGGGAGCGACCATCCGGCCGAGTACGTGGCGCTGGGCCTGCCGTGAGCCGCGCCGGGTGAGCAGCCTCTGGTCGCGAGCCGCGGGAATGGCCGCGCAGACGCCGGAGTCGCGCAACCGGTACGTGGACTTCCTGCGCGCCGCTTCGATCGGCGCCGTCGTGGTCGGCCACTGGATCCAGGCGGCGCCGTACACGGGCGGCGGGGACATCGCGCTCTCGAGCGCGCTCGAACACCAGTCGTGGACGCGCTGGCTCACGTGGGTCTTTCAGGTCATGCCGATCTTCTTCCTCGTCGGCGGCTACTCGAACGGCGTCTCGTGGCGGTCCGCCAGCGACCGGGGGAAGAGCTACGCCGAGTGGCTGGAGACGCGGCTCCGGCGCCTGCTCGGCCCGGTCCTGGCGCTGCTCGCGGTATGGGTGGCGCTCGGCGTCGGCATGGGACTGGGAGGCGTCGACGCGACCCTCGTAGGCGACCTGTCGCAGATGGCGCTGATCCCGATCTGGTTCCTCGCCGTCTACGTCCTGGTCGTGCTCATCGTGCCGCTGACGTACGCGGCCTGGCGGCGGTACGGGTTGTGGTCGTTCTGGGTGCTGGTCGCCGGCGCGATCGTGGATGATGTCCTCTTCCTCGCCGCCGATCTGACCGTCGTGGGCTGGGCCAACTACGCCTTCATCTGGGTCGCCGTCCACCAGTTGGGGTACGCGTGGCGCGACGGGTACGCGGCGGGCCTGCGTAGGGGCGCGGCGTGGGCCGCCCTGGGTGCGGCGGCGCTCGTCGGGATGGTGACGCTCGGGCCATACCCGGTCAGCATGGTGAGCGTCCCCGGCGACGAGATCAGCAACTCGCTGCCGCCCAAGCTGCCGATGCTGGCGCTGGCGCTCGTGCACACGGGGCTGCTGCTGTCGATCGAGGGCCCCATGCGGCGCTGGCTCGGGCGCGCGGTGCCGTGGACCGCGACGGTGCTCGTGAACGGGATGATCATGACGATCTTCCTCTGGCACCTGACGGCGGCGACGCTGGTCATCGGCGCGGCGCTCCTCCTAGGCGGCGCGGGCCTCGGCGTCGACCCCGCCTCCGGCGCGTGGTGGGCCGTCCGGCCGCTGTGGTTCGCCGTCTACGCGGTGGCGCTGGTTCCCTGCGTGCTTGCGTTCGGGCGGCTTGAGCGCGGCGGCCGCGCGGAGCGGACGCGCCCGGGTTGGCTGCTCGCGGCCGGCGGCACGGTAGCCTGCGCCGGGCTGGCGCTACTCGCCCTGGGCGGCATCGCGGCCGACGGCGCCGGCCCGCTCGGCCTGAGGGTGTGGGTGCTGGCGCTGCCCTTCGTCGGCGCCGCGCTGGCCGGCGTGAACCCGCTGGCGCGGTAGACGGCTTCCACTGGAGGTGAAGATGCGTGTCGCGACATTTCCGATCCTGATCTCCGGCCTCCTGGCCACGCCCGGGTTCGCCCTGGCCCAGACACTTCCGACGGTGGCCGGAAACGCCGCTTCGGGTTTCGCGGCCTCCATTGCGCTCGTGGGTGAGGATGTCCTCGTCTCGCGCAACGGGGCCGAGATCCGGCTCCCGACCTACCCGGAGGCGGGCGCCGTGTACGTATTCCGGCGCGGCGGCGACGCCGCCTGGGCCGTGGCGGAGACGGTGCGGCCGGAGGCGGGCGCGGTGGGCGACCAGTTCGGCACCGACATCGCCCGGGCCGGGGAGCGGCTCGTCGTCGGCGCCCCGGGTACGGCGGAGATGCGCGGTCGCGCCTACCTGTTCGAGCGCCGCGACGGGAACTGGGTCGAGCGCGCCACGCTGGATCCCGCGACGGAGCCGCGCGCCGGCGCGGGAAGCGCGGTGGCCATCGCCGCCGACGCCGCGTTCCTCGGCGCTCCGGGCGGGCTTGGCGACCTGCCGCGCTTCGGCCAGCCGGCGCCCGCGCAACCCGGGGCCGTCTACGCATACGCAGTGGGACCGGCCGGCGAGGCTGCGATGGCGGCCCGTCTCACGAGCCCGGCGCCGGAAGGGGCGGACCGCTTCGGGGCCGCCCTGGCCACCGCCGGCGACGTGCTCGTGGTGGGCGCACCCGGGAGCGACGGCGGCCGGGGCGCCGTGTACCGCTTCGAGCGCGACGGCGACGCCTGGCGGCCCGGCGGCGCGTTCGTGCTGGAAGGCCTCACGGCCGGAGCCCGTTTCGGCGCGTCGCTCGTCCTGGACGGTAACACGCTCTTCGCGGGCGCGCCCGGGCAGGCCGGCACGGGTGTCGTCGCCGCATTCGACGTGAGCGAGCCCTCCGGGGCGCCGCGACTCGTGAGTCCCCCGGAGGGGTCCGGCGCGACCGGTTTCGGCGCCTCGCTGGCCGTCGGTGGCGGGGTGCTGTGGGTCGGCGCGCCCGGCACGGCCGCGGGCGCCGGGGCGGCGTACGCCATCGACCGGACCTCGCTCGACCACGTTCAGTCCGTTGACGCCGCGCCGTTCGGGCCCGGTGCCGCCTTCGGGTCCAGCCTCGGAGCCGGGGCGGAGATGACGGTGGTCGGAGCGGGCCAGGCGGACCTCAGGCTCGGCGCGGCCGCCGTCCTCGAGCGCTCGGACGCCGATGGCTCCTGGGTGGCTTCGGGCACGCTGCGGGATCCGGAGCGGCCGAACATGACCGCCGTCTCGGGCGAGACCGTGAGTTGCCAGGACGGGGCCGCACTCGACTACGACTGCACGGACGTGGATCTCGTGGCCTTCCTCCCGCTCGCCGAACTCGGCGCCGGTCCCACGTCGATCGCGAACGACATCTGGGGCTGGACCGACGCCGAAACCGGTCGCGAGTACGTCCTCCTCGGGAAGTCCAACGGCACGTCCTTCGTCGACATCACCGACCCCAACGCACCGGTCTACGTGGGCGAACTCCCGCTCACCGAAGGGGGCGTCGAGAACCTGTGGCGCGACATCAAGACCTACGCCGACCACGCCTTCATCGTGGCGGACAACGCCGGCGCGCACGGCGTCCAGATCTTCGACCTCACCCAGTTGCGCGACGTTCGCGACCCGCCCGTGATGTTCGAGGAGACGGCCCACTACGACGGCGTGTTCAGTTCGCACAACATCGTGATCAACGAGGAGACCGGGTTCGCGCACGCCGTCGGCAGCAGTGGCGGGGGCGAGGCGTGCGGCGGCGGCCTCCACATGATCGACATCCGCGATCCCCGGAACCCCCGCTTCGCCGGCTGCTTCGCGGACCCCGACATCGGCGGCTTCCTCGGCGGCGGCTACACGCACGACGCTCAATGCGTGATCTACGCTGGACCCGACGAGGACTACGTCGGACGGGAGATCTGCTTCCACGCCTCGATCGACGCGCTCGGGATCTCCGATATCACCGACAAGGCGAATCCCGTCGCGCTCGCGAGCGCCAACTACCCCGGCGCCGTCGCCGCTCACCAGGGGTGGCTCACGGAGGACCACCGCTACTTCTTCCTCGGCGACGAACTCGACGAGGAAGGCGGCACCGTGTCGAACACGCGGACGCTCGTGTGGGATGTCGTGGAACTCGATGATCCGGTGCTGGCGACGGAGTACTTCGCGGAGACGCGCGCAATCGACCACAACCAGTACGTGCGCGGCGATTTCCTCTACCAGTCCAACCTGCTGGGCGGGCTCCGCATCCTCGACATCCGCGATCCGGAGAACCCGGTCGAGGTGGCCTTCTTCGACACCGTGCCGACGGACGACGACGCGACCGCCTTCGGCGGAACGTGGAGCAACTACCCGTACTTCGAGAGCGGCGTGATCGCGGTTTCGAGTTGGAACGAGGGGCTGTTCCTGCTCAGAAAACGCCAGCCCGTCCTCGTCCCGTGAATCCGCGTCGTTGGTGGCGTGGGCTACCTTTGAGGCTAGATTTTGGTGATGATGGATTCGACACCAGGTGCCGCGCACCGAATCCGCGCAGCGAGTCACCGCGATAGAGGATCTCCAGGATGGAAGCACATAGTTCCGGCGCCTCGATAACGGCGAGCGGGCGGGTCGTCGAGCCCTCCGTCGCGAACGCGCTCCCGCACTTCGTTCCGCTTCTCATCTTCCCGCTCGTCGTCGCGGCCGCCATGTACGGCGGCTGGTGGCTCGCGGGTCCGTTCGTCTTCTTCATGCTCGCCGATCGGTTCGACCGGCTCTTCGGCCTGGAGGAGCGGAACATGGATCCGGCCACGACCCGCGAGAGCCAGTTGTTCCTGTACAAGCTCTCGCTCTGGCTTTGGGCGGCGTTCTGGCCCGTGACGTTCGTGTTCGCGCTCTGGCAGATGCTGGTCGTCGGCCAACTGTCGCTCTGGGAATTCGGGTTCACGGGTGCCATCCTGACGCTTGTCGCGCAGACGGTCTTCATCGTCGGCCACGAACTGGTTCATCGGCGCGCACCGTGGGAACGCCGGCTGGGCGAGTTCCTGCTGGCTTCCGTCTCCTACCCGCACTATGCGACCGAGCACGTCTACATTCATCACCCGCGCGTCTGTACGCCGCTGGACCCCGGGTCCGCGCCGAAGGGCCTGAGCTTCTGGCAATACCTGCCCACCGAGGTGGCGAGCAACCTGGTGGGGGCATGGCAGTTCGAACGCCGCCGGCTGACGCGCCGTCACCTGCCGCTGTGGCACTACACGAACGCGTTCTGGCGCTACACCGTGCAGATCGTCTTCTGGTACGGGCTGATCCTGTGGTGGGGCGGCCCCTGGGCCCTGCTGCTCTACCTCGCTCTGTGCGGCAGCGTGGTCTTCTCGATGAAGATCAGCAACTACGTTCAGCACTACGGGTTGCGGCGCATCCGCATGCCCACCGGCAGGTTCGAGCCGGTCAAGCCGAGGCACGCCTGGAGTGCGGCCTACAAGTTCACCAACTGGCTGTACTACAACATGCAGCGCCACGCCGACCACCACACGTCGAACCGGCGCTATCCGCTGTTGCAGCACCATGGCGAGGCCGCCTCCCCGCAGCTGCCGGGCAGCTACATCCAGATGAACGGCATGGCGCTCTTTCCGAAGCGGTGGTTCGAGACCATCGACCCTCTGCTCGACCGTCAGCGCGCCCAGTTCTATCCCGAGATCGAAGACTGGAGCGCCTACGACAGCCGGGCCTTCGCGGCGCGCCCCGACGCGTTCGACGTCATCGCGGAGATTCATGCCGCCGCCCCCGGTCTCGCCGGGTGGATAAACCGCTCACCGGCCCTGCTCGACACCCTGCGGGAGCGGGAATTCACGGACCTGGAACTGCCGGAGGGATTCCTGTCGGATTCGGAATCGGAGGCGATCGCCCGGTGCGGGCTGGCGCGCCTGTACTGGACGCACGAACTGAGCCTCGCCGAGATGAGGGCCCAGCTCGACGACATCCCCGTGCAGGACGCCGGCGAGGCGGTCGAGGCGGCGCTGGAGTGGTCGAACGGCAAGGTCTTCCAGATTGCCGTGCACGCGATGCGCGGCAGCCTGTCCGTGAGCGAGGCGACGACGGCGCTGTCGCGCGTCGCCGAGGCTTCCATTGTCACCGTTCTGTCCGCGGTCGAGGAGGACTTCGCCGACCGCGGTGTGCCGGAGGCCAGCGGCGGCGTGGCGGTCCTTGTTCTGGGACCGCTGGCAAGCGGCGAGGCGCTGCCGGGGACGGAGCTCGACGTCCGGTTCGTGTACGACGGCGAACCCGCCAGGTACTACGAAGCACTGTGCCGCCGCTTCCGCAAGGCGCTGCGCGCCCTGTCGCGCAACAACCTGCTCCTGGCGCCGGTTCCCCGCGGCGGGATGGGCGACCTCCATTCTCTCGTCGAGTTCGAGGAACAGCTCCGGAATCCCGGTTCGGGTCGCGAGCTCGTGGCGCGCGCGGGCGCGCGTTGCGTGTTCGTGTCGGGCGATGACGAAATCGAGGAACGGTGCGCGCAGGCGCTACGGGACGCTCCGGGACGGAGTGCAGCCCGCGAGGTGGTGATGGCCGAGCTGCGCGAAGCCGCCGCGAGCGAAGTCGAACCCGTGGCCGGGGCCGCCGTGGACATCGTCGCGCTCGCAGATGAACGGCGCCGCCCCGCCGACCTCCAGTAGAGGTCCCGACCCGCAGCCCGGTGGCACATCCCCGCGTCAGCGCCGAGAGCCGCGGCCCGATCGCCTACATGGCGAAGAACGGCACCGCGGTCAACGTCGTCATGTTCGTCCTGCTTGTCGGCGGCCTCCACGCGGCGTTCGGTCTCGTGCAGGAAGTGATCCCCGACGTCTCCCTGGACCGCGTCCAGGTCATCGTCCCCTACCCGGGCGCCTCTCCGGAGGAGGTCGAGGAGTCGATCGTCCGCAGGATCGAAGAACAGATTCGCGGCGTGGAGGGCCTCGACCGCGTGACCGCCATCGCTTCGGAAGGGCTCGCGTCGGTCATCGCCGAGTTCAAGGCCGGGACGGACATCAACCGCGCGCTCAACGAGGTCAAGGCGGAGGTGGACCGCATCCCCACGTTCCCGGCGGACGCCGAGCGGCCGGAGGTGCGCGAGATCACGAGCCGGCAGCGCTTCATGCGCCTCCTCGTCCACGGCGACGTGCCGGAGCGGACGCTCAAGGAGCTTGCGTACGGGATCGAAGAGGGAATCTCGGCGCTGCCCCAGGTGTCCCTCGCCACGACAAGCGGGACGCGCCCGTACGAGATATCGGTCGAGATTCCCCAGCGGAGGCTTCGCGCGCTGGGCCTTACCCTGGAGGATGTCGCGCTGGCGGTGCGGCAGGGTTCGCTGGAACTCTCGGCGGGCAAGGTGTCCGCGGGCGAAGACGAGATCCTCGTGCGCACGCTGGGGCGGAATTACGTGCAGGCGGACTTCGAGGACATCATCCTCCTCACCCGTCCGGACGGAACGTCGGTGCGCGTGGGCGACATCGCCACGGTCCGCGACGGCTTCGCGGACACCGAATTGCGCGTGCGCTACAACGGCCGGCCGGCGGCCCGCGTGGACGTGTACCGCACCTCCGACGAACAACTGCTGGGCATCAGCGCCGCGGTGCAGGAGTACCTGGCGACCGAAGTCCTGCCGGGCCTGCCGGCGGGCGTGGACGTCGCGGTCTGGAGCGACGATTCCGCCCTGGTGGGCGGGCGGCTCGGCCTCATGGTGAAGAACGGACTGCTCGGCCTGGTGCTCGTCTTCATCGCCCTCGCGCTGTTCCTCGAGATCCGGCTCGCGCTATGGGTGGCGGTGGGTCTGGCCGTCTCTTTCACGGGGACGTTCCTCGTGATGGATTTCCTGGGCCTGTCCATCAACATGTTCTCGCTGATGGGCCTCATCCTCGCTCTCGGTATCGTCGTCGACGATGCGATCGTGGTGGGGGAGAGCGTCTATTCGGAGCGGGAGAAGGGCGCCGGCGGGCTGGCGGCGGCGATACGCGGCACGAAGCGCGTCAGCGGTCCCGTCATCTTCTCCGTCCTGACGACGATCGTCGCCTTCTCGACGCTCATGACGGTGCCGGGCCCTCAGGGCAAGCTGGCGCGGGGCATCCCCATCGTCGTCATCTCCGTCCTGATCGTTTCGCTCCTCGAATCGCTGCTCATTCTGCCGAACCACCTGTCGCACCTGCCCGCGCCCGGCCGTCGTCCCCGCCATCGGGCCGCCGAACTCCTGCGCCGGATCCGGGAACGCGTGGACAGCCTCGTCAGGCGGCTCGTCGACGGACCGCTCGACCGCGGGCTGCGCCTGGCCACGGGACAGCCGCTCGTCGTGCTCGCCTCGGCGATGGGGCTGCTCGTGCTCTCGTCCGCTCTCGTGCTCTCGGGGATCGTCCCGAGCCGGTTCATCATCCCGTTGGAGGGCGACATCGTCTCCGCCAGTCTGCGGCTGCCCACCGGTACGCCGGGCGACCAGACGAGCGCGGTGGCCGACCGCGTGGAGGCGGCCGGACACCGCGCGGTGGCGCGCATCGCGGCGGAGCGGGGCACGGAGGCCGATGCTCTGCCGCTCGAGGTCGGCGTGGCGGTCACGCTCGGGCAGCCGGCCGAACTCTTCGATCCCCTGGCCGGCGACGCGTTCCAGTCCGCTCGCGGCCATCTGGCCACCGTCCAGTTCAAGCTCATCGACTGGGAGCGTCACGGCGTCCCGGCATCCGCGCTCGAGCGCGTGTGGCGGGAGGAAGTCGGCGTCGTCCCGGAGGCGACGGCGCTCTCGATTACGTCCAGCATCGTCGGCGGCGACCTCCCCGCTCACTACGACCTCTCTCATCCCGACCCGGTCCGCCTGCGGTCGATCGCCGACGACGTCGTCGCGGAACTCGGCGGCATCGAGGGCGTCTTCGATGTTCGGACCAACCTGGACGAAGGGTTCGGCGAACTGCAGCTCGAACTCGACCCGGACGCCCGCACGCTTCACCTGACGGTGGATGAATTCGCCCGCCAGGTGAGATCCGCCTTCTTCGGGGTCGAGGCGCTCCGGGTACCGCGGGGTCGCGAGGACGTGCGGGTCTACGTGCGACTTCCCGAAGCGGAGCGGAACTCCGCGGTCGACATCGAACGATACATGGTGCGGACGCCGGGCGGAGGCGAGGTGGCGCTGGGCCAGATCTCCTCGGCGCGTCTCGCCCGGTCCACATCCGCCATCCATCGGATCGACGGGCGGCGGGCCGTGACGGTCACGGCCGACGTGGATGCGGTGAACGCGACGGGCCGGCAGGTGGACGACCGCCTGGAGAGCGGGTTGTTCGCGTCCCTCGAAGCCCGGGATCCCGGCTTCAACTTCGCGTTCGGCGGCCAGCGCCGGCAGCAGGACAACGTCAACGCCGCCCTGGCCCGGTCGGGATTCATCGCCCTGCTCATCATGTACGCGCTGATGGCGATCCCGTTCGGCTCCTGGCTTCAGCCGCTCATCGTCCTCGCCGCCATACCCCTGGGGGCCGTCGGCGCCCTGCTGGGACACATGCTGCTGGGCCTCGATCTCAGCATCTGGTCGCAACAGGGGCTGATCGGCGTGGGCGGCGTCGTCATCAACGACTCGCTCGTGATGGTCAAGTTCATGAACGACTTCCGGGACTCCGGCATGAAGCCGCGGGAGGCCATCATCGCCGGATCCAAGGTCCGCTTCCGAGCCATCCTCCTGACGTCGATTACCACATTCCTCGGCGTGGCCCCGCTCGTGTTCGAGACGAGCACCCACGCCCGGCATCTTGTCCCGCTGGCGACATCGGTCGGATTCGGGGTCCTCGTCGCCACCTTCCTTCTCATGCTCGTCGTGCCGGCGCTTGCCGCGGTACAGCACGATGCCGGAGAGCGGTTCCGCCGCGCGCGGGCGCGAAGAGGGCGAGGAGCGCGAAGATAAGGCCGGTCAGGCGACCTGTCGGCGCACCAGGTCCTGGAAGACGCCCGGGGTCTCCGCCAACTCCGCGAAGGAGCCTTCCTGGGCGATCCTTCCCTTGTCGAGCACGTATATGCGGTCGGCCTGGCGCAGAGTGGAAACGCGGTGCGCGACCACGATCCGAGTCGAGGTGAGGCCCGCCAGATTGGCCAGGACCCTGGCTTGCGTTTCGTTGTCCAGCCAGTTCGTGGCTTCGTCGAGCATCAGGATGCGGGGATTGCGGATCAGCGCGTGGGCGAGCCGGATCCGCTGGCTCTCGCCTCCCGACGTCACGGCGGCGCCCGCGCCCACCTGGGTCAGCATGCCCATCGGCATCGTCGCGATCTCGCGATCGATGGCGGCGAGCCGAGCCGCCTGCCAGGCCTCCTCGGCGGTCGCGCCCTCGTGGTCGCCGACGATGTTGTCCCACAGATCCTGCGGGTGAAGTCGCACCCCCTGCGGCACGACGCCGATCTGCCGGCGCACTTCCTTGAGATCGAGTTGTTGAAGGTCCCGGCCGTCGTAGTAGACTGACCCGCTGGAAGGCTCTTCCAGCCCGAGCGCGAGCCGCAGCAGCGTGCTCTTCCCGGCCCCGGACGCGCCGGCGATGGCGACGAACTCACCCTTACGCGCCGTGATCGATACTTCGTCGAGGATCAGCGGTCCGTCCGCTTCGCGGCGGAAGGAGACTCGGTCGAACACGACCTCGCCACCCAGGTGCTCCGGGAACTCCCCTTCCGCTCTCGTCTCCGGGGTCTCGGCCAGCAGCGGTCGCATCTGATTCCATGCGGGCACGACGGCGGCGAGCACGCCGAACGACTCGCCCAGGCGGATGACCGCCCGCTGATAGAGTAGAAACAGAACGAAGACGGCGATGAATTCGCCGGCCCCGATGGAGTCCGGGCCGGATAGCGTCACGAACAGGATCACCAGCGCACCGGCCAGCAAGGGCAGAGCGGCGCCGAAGGCCCGCAGGTGCGTCTCCAGCGCGCCGAGTTCCAGTTCCGCACGCTTCTGCTCGCGGTATTCCCGTGCCCACGCCGCAAAGCCTGAGCCTTCCGCGCCGTCCACGCGCAGTTGGGGGATGCCGTTGATGAGTTGGAACAGTCGGCTCGACAGACGCCGAACGGCCCTCAGCCTGCGGCTGTGCGAGGGGATCTGCCGCATTCCGAGCGCCACGGTCGCGAACAGCGACAGCAGGCCGAAGGCGGCCGTCAGCCCTCCGAGCCGGGCATCGCGCAAGGCGATGAGCAGCAACGCGGGAGACAGGAACAGGATGGACAGCACGCCGTTTCCGATCACGCCCTGCACGGCGTCGCGCGCGTTCTGGAACGTCATGCCCCGCATGGCGAGGTCGCTGGCCGGATACCGCTGCAGGACGCTGGACGGCAACTGGAGCAGACGGTCCCAGAACGCGGCCTCCAGTCGCGAGGCGGCCCGACCCTCGATCCGCATCAGGGTCATGCCCTGGAGGACATGGAGCAGGGCGCGGACGAGACCGAACGCCACCAGGGCCGCGCTGATCCCGTACAGGAGCCCGGCATCCCCGGCCGGGATCACCTCGTCCGCGACCAGGCCCATGGCCACGGCCGGCAGCAACATCATGGACCCGCCCAGCAGTCCCGCCGCCACGAAGCGGGCCAGGTCGGCGCCCATCCCCTTTCGCGCCACCTTCCACAGGTCGCGCCACCCGGCGGCCCCGGGCTCCAGCGAGGGATAGAAGACCCACGCGTCCGGACGCAGTGACGCGGCGCTGGCGGCCGTGACCCGCCGCTTGCCTCCGGAGAGGGGATCGAATTCCCTGTAGTTCCCGAACCCCCCGGGCAACAGCGCCACGGGCCTCCCGTCCTCGGCCCGGAACGCCAGCATGGCGCCGCTGTCGCCGACCCACCAACGATCTTCCGCGGCGAGCCGCACCTTTCGGCCCCGCACGCCGGACGCGTTGAGAATCCTGACGAGCCTGTCGTCGGGGGTGGAGCCTTCCTCTTCGAGCGGAGGCCCTTCCTCGCCGAGCGGATCGGGTAGGCGCCGGAAGGCGATGCCCGCATGCCGGCCGATCGCTTTCAGGACCTCGTGCAGCCCCGAATCCTCCACCTCTTCGGTCTCCTCACTCGGGTGACCGTACAGGTCGAAGAGGCGGCGCCGGGCGTCCTCCTCATCGCTGCGGCGGCTGAGGACCCGCGCCCGCGCCAGGTTCGCCTGATCGACGACGGCCAGTTGGCGGTTCAGTCGCTCGAGCGAAAACGCGACCCGGTTGAAGGCGTCCAGGGCGGGCAGCAGCCGCTGGTGTTCGGCGAGGTCCCCGGAGGATGCCGTGGAGACCCGGACGTCATGCGTCAGCGTGAGCCAGGTGACTGGCGTCAGCGGCAGCGCGCGCAAGGCGTCATCGGGTGCCGTCTCGCTCTCGGCCGGGTCGACCAGGCCCATGAACAGACCGGCCGCGGGCGGCAGCCCTGTGACCCAGACGACGCCCCGGCGCGCGCCGAGCGTGCCGCTTCGCGTCTGCGGCGCTTCGCCGGACTCGACGAAGGCATCCATCCGCGGCAGGTGCGTGACGTCGCGGGCCAGCATCGCCGAAATGTCCAGGAGCCACGCGTCCACCTGTTCGGCCAGTTCCGCACGGCGAATCGCGACGAGCCCGGAGGCGGGAAGACGCCGCAGCACGGTGCCGGGCAGCCCCTTGGCGATGAGCCCCAGCGAAGTCACGTCGTCCTGCGGGGCCACGCCGGGCAGCAGGCGACCGGCGCCGGCTCGCAGCACATGCTGCGGCGCGGACTGGTCGACTCCCTCCTGGCGTTCGATCAGGAAGAGGTCGACCGTTCCCGACTCGATGAACCAGGCGAAGTCGGGATCGCCGAGGTCGACGGGCAGATTGCTCGCGCAGGGCACCGCGGTGCCCGATTCGGCCGCGATCCGCGCGAGCGTTCGGTCCTCCGGCCCGGTCATCCGGCCAGCTCCGTCCGCACGAGGCGGTGGTACACGCCGCTCGTGTCGGCCATCAGCTCATCGTGGGTCCCGCGCTGCACGGCCACGCCTTCGTCGATCACGATGATCTGGTCGCAGTCGCGAACGGTGCTCAGCCGGTGCGCGACGATCAGGCAGCTGACGCCCCGGCGGCGCAGCGCATCGTCGACGTGCGCCTCCGTCGCGGCGTCGAGGGCGCTCGTCGCTTCGTCGAGAATCAGCACCGTCGGGTTCCCGACCAGCGCGCGCGCGATTTCCAGGCGCTGCCGCTGTCCACCGCTGAAATTGACTCCGTCTTCGTCCACCGCAGTCGCGTAGCCGCGGGGCCGGCTGAGTATGTCGTCGTGGATGGCGGCGTCCCGGGCAGCGGCGACGACGTCATCGTCGAGCACCGCGGGGTTCCAGAGCGTGAGGTTGTCGCGCACGGTGGCGGAAAAGAGGACGATTCGCTGGTCCACCATCGAGAGGGAGCGCGACAGCACTTCATCGGGGATCTCGTCCCGCGGCCGGCCATCGAACAGGATCTCCCCCGACCACGGGTGCAGGATGCCCGCGACGAGGTGGGACAGCGTCGACTTCCCGGACCCGCTGGGGCCGACCACCGCGACGCGTTGCCCCGGCTTGAAGACGAGGCTGAAGTCATTGATCAACGGGGGCCGGTTCCGGTTGTAACCGAAGGTCACGCCACGCAACTCCACATGCCCCGCCAGCCGGAGATGCCCGTGGAGGGTGGCGATCGACTGCGGCGCTTGCGCCCGGCGCGCCAGGCCCGGGTCCACCGGCGTTTCCGTGATGTCGTCCAGGCGTTGCATGTCGGTCAGAAGCGTCTGGCGCTCGTGGGCGAATTCGACGAAACGTCCGATCGGTTCCAGGAACATCGTCGCCACGAGGTAGAACGCGAGCAGCGCGCCCAGCGTCAACTCGCCGGACATGACCTTCGTCGCCCCAAGGCCCAGCACCGCGGCGCTCCCCAGTATCGTGAACAGGTCGGGCGCGGCGGCCATGAGGTTGCTCAGTTCGGAGAATCGCTGGCGCACCTGGAGTTCGCGCGCCTGGTGGCCGCTCCAGCGGGCGAACATGCGGTCTTCCGCCGCCGTCATGCGAAGGGTGTCGGCCTGATTCAACATGATCGTGCCGATACCCATCAGCAGACCCTGCTCGCGGCGCAGGGCGGCGGCCTCGTCGGACCGGGCCCGCGCGATCGGGCGCAGGAGCAGCGCGTTCAGGAGCGCCAGGGCCAGCACGGCGAGCGCCAGCGGCACGTCGTACCACAGCATGACCGCCAGGAATACGACGCTCATGGCGACGTCGACCAGCAGGCCGAGGAAGCGTTCCGACAGGCCTTGCGCAACCCTGTCGATGGAGAGGATGCGTGCGGTCAGGTCTCCGACGAGCCGGTGGCTGAAGTAGTCGACCGGCAGACGCAACAGCCGCGAGACGGCGCGGTTTCCGGCAACGATCGAGACGCGAATCGCCAGGCGCCATAGAAATCGCTGCTTGAGCCGGGCGACGCCGTACACCAGGAGCGCGGCTCCGGCCAGTGCCCCCGCCACGACGAGTCCCCACGGCTCGCCGTCGCCGACCACGCGGTCGACGAACAGGCTGGCCGCGAACGGCGCCGCCAGGGCCAGCACGGCCAGCATCAGCCCGCAGACGATGGCCCCCGCCAGCCCGCTCCCAGCCCCGCTCAGCCAGAGCGGGAGGCGCCTCACCAGACCGGACGGCGCCCCTCCGGGCTCGAACGCCGGACCGGGACGGAATTGCAGCGTCACTCCCGTGAATCCCGCATCGAACTCCTGCGGGGAGAGCTTGCGGTGCCCCGCGGCCGGGTCGTTCACGTAGAACCACTTGCGGTCGAACCCTTCCAGGACCAGGAAGTGGTTGAATTCCCAGAAGAGAATCATGGGCATCGGCATCCGCTTCAGCCGATCCACCTGCACGCTCCAACCCGAGCCCTCGAGGCCGTAGTGCTCGCCGGCCCGCTTCAGCCCGGCGGCGGTGGACCCGTCCCGCCCCACCTCGCACGTGCCGCGCAGTTCCGTCAGCGGAACCCACCGTCCGAAGTGGGCCAGTACGCTGCCGAGGCAGGCTGCGCCGCACTCCGTCGCGTGGGTCTGCAGGAAGAGGGGCGTGCGGACCCGTCGTCTTCGCTCGCCGCGGGGGTCCGTGTTGCCTCGCGATGCCCCGCGCAAGCCGCGCGGCGTCATGTCAGGCCGAGTCCAGGCCGAGGAGCAGGGCGAGCGAGTGTCGTCCGAGCGCGCCGAACAGAGCCCAGGCGCCGATGCCGGCGAGCATCAGTCCGACCGCGGCCAGGACGATGCGTTCGTGGGGGGCCGTGACCCGGAGCAGGCGGTCGAGCTGCTGGCGGCTTGCGCTAGCGGCGATCGCTCGTTCGCGAAACGGGTCGTTAAACATGCATCGCGGCCCTTCCTGTCGATTTGCGGCGGACGCATGGTTCGATCCGCCGAATAGCCCGTGCGGACCGGCCGATTCGGCCCCCCCCAAAGTTCGGGGGTACAAGACTCAAAACAAACCGCATATAATGTAAGGCAAGCCATGTCCGGCATGGCCAGTGTAGTTGGCAAGCTCTTACGCAACGAAGGAGGATTGCAACATGAACACGATGGTGCAAGCAGCAATCCAGACATCGAACGAGATGCAGCGTCACCTGGTCGCGAAAGCGACCGACGATGCAGAGTTCCGCGCGCAGCTCGTGGCGAATCCGAACGCGGCCATCAAGCAGGAATTCGGAATCGACCTGCCTGAGTACGTCAGCATTCAGGTGCACGAGAGTCGCGGGAACGACCTCCACCTCGCGCTGCCGCCGAGCGCCGATGCCGAACTGGAATTGGACGAGGAGGCGCTGGAGGCGGTCGCAGCCGGGCTTTGCTGCTGCGGCTGATCTTCGATCAGCGGTAAGACTCCGCAGGCACCGCCAGCCGCCGGCGCTGGCGGTGCCTGCTCGCCTTTCTGGCTCCTCGCCTTCCGTCGCCCGTGACGTCCCTCTCCCGCGGCCCCGCTAGCCGGCGGAACCGGCGGTCGCGGAGTCGGCCTGCAGCGGAGGGAACACCAGGCAGAACACGTAGGCCTTCACCTCCTCGAAGCGGTCGCCGACCAGCGACACTTTGAAGTGGTGAATGCCCCGGACGACGAGCAGCATGCCTCGTCGCCCGAACACCGTTTCCACCCCAGCCCACGACTCCGCGAGCGCGGACAGCTTCTCCTGCACGACGAGTCCCGGTGCGCGCAGGCCATCGATGATGCCCATCCAGGGCTCGATGTCCTTCAACCACTGCGTGTCCTGGGCATAGAAGCTCACACCCAGGTCGGGCCTCACGCCGCCCGGATGGACATCGAGGTGCGCCGCCAGGTGGGAGAAGGCCCCGCGTGCCTCCAGGTCCGAGACGAACGGGGCGAAGGTTGCGGGTCGTCCGGGCCACCCGGCACGCTCCAGAAACGAGGTCAACTCGCGCGTGCTCCTGATGCCCGTGATCGCCATCCGCAGGCCCCTCCTCCGGGCCGGGAATGCGCCCAGGCCGCCGATCTGCGCGCCCGGCGGCCTGGCCAGGAACAGGCGTTCGGCATGCCGGCGTTCGGCGCTCTCCGTCTCCCAGCCGCTCGCCATGGCGACCGCGTCGACGAGGACACGGAGATCTTCAGGCTCCTGGACTGTGCCTTCGTCGGGCAGCGCATCGGCGGTGGGGTAGAGGAAGATGCCCGGGTCCGGGAACCGGCCATGGTGCGCCGGATCGATGTCGTATTCGAGCAGCAGCTTCGCGGCGATTCGCCGTAGCTCGCTCTCTTCTCGTCCCATCTCGTGCAGAAGCCGGACGACGGCCGCCGCGGACGCATCTTCGGGTCGCGACCGGGACCACGCCTCGAAGTGCGCCGCCGACCGGCTGCCCTGGAACAGCGCGAGACCCAGATCCGCCCTCGGTTCCTGTTCGTGCAGCCGAAACTCGAATCCGAAACCGGCGGTCGCCAGGCTGATCGGCAGCCCGTTTGTGCGCTCCATCAGTTTGTCCCAGCCGGGACCGCCGACCAGCACGGCGGGAATCCGGCTCCTGAACTGCTCCAGCAGTTCGCCGACGGAATCCGCCTGGGCCAGCATGTGCTCTTCGATGGCCGCGCGAGCTTCGTCGAGGTTCATTGCGCCGTTGCCTTCCTCGGTTGCCGTTCGGTGTCCTTCAGGCGATGACCGGAACGGGATTCAGTTGATCCTCCGAAAGGGGGTGCTCCCGCAAACGCATCGAGACCGGCACGTCGAACAGGCGCCCGGGCGCGAAGCGTTCCCAGAAGTGGCGCATGCCCGGTACGATGACGCGAGCGACCGGCATGCCGATGTCGGGCCGGGTCTGGTCGAGCACGAGAAACTCCAGGCCGCGCGCTTCGACGAGCGCCCGGCAGTGATCCACGTCGTCCCGCGTGTCCATGGTGTCGAGCACGGGGTAGTCCTCCTTGCCGCGCGGCGTCGTGCCGGGCGCCGGCGCCAGCCAGCGGTGATCCGCCAGCCGGCCGTTTTCCCACCACCACCGGCTCATGGGATCATCGACGGCGTGGCCCCCCCCGCGTCGTGCCGGTCCCTGTACCCATTGCAGGCACTGGTTCAGTTCGCACACCGCGCGCAGGGCCGCGATCTGCGGATCCATGTGCGCTCCGGCCCCATAAAGGATGTCCTCGCTCCCCTCGCCGATTCTTCGGGAGATCGCCACGAAGACCGGAATGCCGAAGTCACAGGTCGCGTCCAGCACCCACATCTCGCGCTCATGGCGGCCGTAGTATTCCGGGGCCGACGCCAGGTATTCGTCGTCGAAGCTGGACAGGTCCACCTCCGGCAGGCGCAGCCGATTGTACCACCAGATCGCGAAGGCATCGCGTTCCACGAGTTCGAGGAAGCCCTGCAGGATGGCTTCCTCCAGCGTGTTGCCCGCGGCACACCCGTTCGAATCCGCCTTGAACGCGGGACCGTCGCCTCCTTCCTCCGCCACGCCGTACAGGATCGATGTGGGCAGATACCGGTGTCGCGCCTGCGTGAGCGACCACACGGGCGACCAGTCGATCTCCGCTTCGGGGTCGAGCCGCGGCGGCACGAAGTTGTAAGGGTGGCCGCGGGCGTTGATCCGCTCCGCGTCACTCAGTTGCCGGTCGCTGAACAGTTGCACGTCGTTCGGGTGGATCGCCTCCGACTCTCCCGCTTTCTCGAAATCCAGAAGACGGCGTCGGGAGCGGATCTCGTCGCCGTGAAACGCGCCGCTGTAGCGCTCGACCGCCTCGCACAGGGCGCTCGCCTCCGACTGCCGCGGCGTGCTGCCCTTCCCGGCGCTCTTGCTTCGCAGACTGCGCCGGAGGGAACTGAGCCTGCGGCTGCGAAGCGCGACGTTGTTGCCCGCCCAGTACACGTGCAGCCAGGGATCGGCCTCGTCCGTCGTCCGGGTGAGCCACGTCACGACGCCGGTGATCGGACTGACCAGGTGTCGATACCTGGCGAGCGTCGCCCCGGGAGGGACCGCGCGCTGGCCGCCGCTGTTGTGCACCGGTTTGGGACTCGACCGCAGCCGTACGGGCGCCGCCGGCCGGTCGGCCCGGTACAGGGCCTCGTCGCCGCACGCGAGACATTGCGGGCGGCGCATGGCGGGATGCGACCCGCTCTCGAGGCTGACGACATTCAGCGAGATCGCCCGCTCGTGGATGGGTGCCAGATCGTCGAGTACCAGCCACCTGGCGATTTCGGCGGCGGCGAGGCCGCATACCGCTTCCAGCACGGCCGGCTCCAGCGCGCGGGGCCGCACGGCCGCGGCTTCTCCGCCGAGGTTGCGCAGGAAGCTGTGGACCTCCTCGTGGGCCCGCAGGCGGTAGGCGAGGCACGCCCAGCACGGGCCGCCGTCAGCCGGCCGGAAGACCGGCCCGAACAGCGGCCGGATGCCGTTCGGTCTGACGAGGATCCACGGCTTGCCGGACTCGAGGTGGCGGCGATTGATCGTGTCGTGCCGTTCGTCGAGGTAATCCGTGCATACGATGACCGACAGGGAAGGGTCGACCGTGGCCGCTCGAATACCCACCGCTTCCAGCTGGCGGGCGAGAGGATCGGCATCGCCGGCGACGGCGACCGCCGCCTCTCCCAGCCGCTGCTCCGCCCACCGAGGCGACGCGCCGAGCGACGACCAGTACGCGGCCCGCCCCGGGTCCAGGCCGTGATCGCCCGAAACGAGATATCCCCGGGAGGCCAGGGCCGCGATCGCGGTCTGCACCGCGGACGCCGAATGGGCGGGGCCCAGCGCTGCGACGATCTCCTCTGTTGTGCGGCCCCCGTCGACGAGCGGCATGAGCTCACAATGGATCTGCCCGCGGAGCAGCGTGTTGAAGGCCTCCGAGACGAGCAGCACCCGTCCGTCGCCGATCGACCGGAACTCAAGATGCGGCGTCAGCAGCGGCAACTCGATGAGGCCGCGGTCGGCGGGCGTCGTTCGCATCAGTAGTCCGCCGGGAGACTCGCTGCGTGACGGCCTGCTCTCGACCATGCGTTTCCGGCGGCCCCGTGTAGTCAAGCCCCGGCGTCAGCGACCGCGGACCGGTCGCCGAACGGCATGTGGGCTCCGTTGAACACCTGTTCCGGGTCGAACTCCCGCTTCCACCTGATGCCCTGGTCGAGCATCTCGCCATAGTGCTCCGCCCACTGCCGGGGGCCATAGCCCACGCCGCCCGACAGATACGTCTTGCCGCCAAGTCCGACCAGCGTCCTGTCGGTGTCCTCGAGTCGGCTCGCCAGCTCGATCGCCTCCTCGGGCTGGAATTCACCCAGTCTGGCGAGGATCGAATACGAGATCGCCCGTTCCCCTCGCGGACGCATGAATAGCGGGGCGTCGATCGCCTCCCGGCCGATCGGATAGAGGCCGGTCCAACTCCAGGGTCTGCGCGGCACCCCGAGCGAATCCAGCCACGGCTCGGCAAGCAGCGTCCGCAGCGTCCCCCAGGGCAGGATCCAGTCCCGCCATGGGTGATAATGCAGCCGGCTGAAGCACCACGGCGGATACATTGCGGCGCGCCCGACGCTGGCGGTGCCCCCCGTATATGCGTGTTTGTCGTGTCCCAACCTGGCGAGCAGTCTCCCGTCGTCGGGCTCCTCGTCGTACTCGATGCCGGCGTTGAGGACGATCAGATTCTCGTCGTTCCGGAACTCCGCCCGCAGGTGGTCGAAGCGGTCCGCCTCCACGATCCGCTCGAGTGCGTCGGCGAACCGCTCGGCATCGCGGTAGTGGAGTTCGTACTGCCGGAACCGTCGTCCCGCCGGGCGGAGCCGGATCCACGCCTCGGTAATGATCCCGAACTGTCCCTGCCCGCTCCTCACGGCATCGAAGAGTTCCACGTTCCGGGCGGCGGAGCACCGCACCCGCTCGCCGGTGCCGGTCACCACGTCGAGCTGTTCGACCTGCCCAACCTGCGCCCCGTAACGATGCGAGGTAGTGCCGAATCCGCCGGCCGAGAGCGTTCCGCCCACCGTCACCTCGCCGATGTCCGGGAGAACGCACGGCAGCCGCCGCGCGCCGCGCAGCGCGTCCACGACCTTGCCCCACGGCGCTCCCGCCTGAGCGCGCACCAACTCGGGGCCCGCGCGTTGAACTCGAT
The DNA here is from genome assembly GCA_026914155.1 of Candidatus Palauibacter rhopaloidicola. Lineage (GTDB taxonomy): Bacteria > Gemmatimonadota > Gemmatimonadetes > Palauibacterales > Palauibacteraceae > Palauibacter > Palauibacter rhopaloidicola. The sequence continues at coordinate 42,058 of JAPPGH010000013.1, forward strand.
CCAGATGCGCCGTGTCGAGGACGACGCCGCGGTCCGTCAGCGTCTGTCCGCCCTGCGAGTGTCCTCCGCCCCGAATCGCCAGCTGGACCCCGCCTGCGGCGGCGCGGCGTACGAGGCTTGCCACCGCCTCCGCGCTCCGCGGCTTCACCACCGCTTCCGGCACGCGCCGGGACATCCGTCCGAAGTCGTGGGCGCACGCCTCCCGGTCTTTCGGCTTCGTGCTTGCTCCCGGGAGGAGATGGTGTTCGCTCGTCACGGTCCGCCTTTGTTCGTCGCATAGCCGACGGGGGGCCGACCGTGCGGTCGCACCCCCCGTTTCGCTGTGGCTTCCGGCTGGTTCGAAGCGCCTACCGGCTGCTGTTGCTGTCAGCGGCGGTCATGCCGTCCGGGAAGATCTCGTTCCACGCCGTCAGGAAGCGGTTCATCTCGTCTTCCGTCCCGACCGAGACCCGCAGCCAGTCGAGCATGGGCGGGAAGTCGCGGCCCACGGCCACCTCGTGCTTGCGGAACTCCGCCCTGACCTCGGCCGTCGGCCGTCCCGTGCGGACCATGAAGAAGTTCGTCTCCGACGGAAGCACATCGAAGCCCTGGCCCCTGAGGACGTCGGCCGTCTGGTCGCGGAGCGTGTTCGAGGTGTCCTTGACCCAGGCCTCGTACTCCTTGTCCTCGAGCGCGGCGACGCCGCCCCACTTCACGAGCGCGTTCACGCTGCCCGTCGCGTAGTCCCGCATCTGGTCGATCATGTCGGGCGGCGCGATCCCGTAGCCGAGGCGCATGCCCGCCAGCCCGTAGATCTTCGAGAAGGTACGCGTCACGAGCACCTTGCGGCCTTCCTTGATGTAGGGGACGGCCGTCTCGTAGCGCGGGTCCTCGATGAAGTGGTGGTACGCCTCGTCGATGAGGACGGGGACGTCTTCCGGAATCCCGTCCAGCAGGCGACGGATGTCGTCCCCCGGCACGATGACGCCGGTGGGGTTGTTGGGATTGCAGATGTAGACCATGCCCACATCGCGATAGTTGCGGTTCGTGACCTCGATGAGGTCATCGATGTCCTGCGTGTAGTCCGGCAGGAGCGGGCGCTCGATCACATCCGCGTCGATCCCCGAGGCGGTCCGGTAGACGGTCAGGTACGTGGGCGAAACGCCGACGACCTTCTCCTCGTGGCGCAGGAAGGCGAGGCCCGCCACGCGCAGCGTCTCGCCGGAGCCCGCGTTGATCATCACATGGTCGGTGGGGACGCCGTGGGACTCCGCGATCTTCTCGAGGATGTCGCCGTCGGGATAGCCGTACCGGTTCGAGTACTTCCAGGCCCCCTTCATCGCCTCCAGCATCTTCTCCGAGGGCCCGTACGGGTTCTCGTTGGAGGAGAGCTTGGCGAGGTCGTCGTAGGGGTCGAGCGGCTCGACGCCCTTCGGGGGAGGCCTCAGTCCGGCGCCGATGACCGCCGTCGGGGTCAGGCCCGCAACGCCCAGGGCCGCGGCGGCGCCGCCCACGAAGTGCCGGCGTGAGAACGTGTGCTGGGAATCCATCGCTTCCTCCATGCTCCCTCAAGTCCCTGTCGCCCGGCCGTCGTCCGCGAACCGGGAGTGCGGCCCGAACAAAACGATGCACTGATACTCTGCGGCGCGAGGCGTGGCCCGCGCAACGGTGACGGCGTATCCTCCGCTCGAATGGCCCCTCACGAGACCACCCCCGATGCCGGCGCTCCCCCCATCGTCCCGGAGGCGATGGCCATCCACGTGCGGCCGGAGTACGCGGCGGAACATTCGGATCCCGCGGCTTGGCGCTACGTGTTCGTCTACCACATCACGATCGAGAATGTAGGAACCGAGACGGCGCAACTCTTCTGGCGCCACTGGCTGATCCACGATCTCGTGGCGGGCGACCACGAGGTCGAGGGAGAGGGCGTCGTCGGGCAGTCTCCGGTGCTGGGACCGGGGGATTCGCACCGGTACAACAGCTTCTGCATCCTGCGGGGTCCGACGGGCCACATGGAGGGGTTCTTCCACTTCCGCCGCCGCGATGGCTCCGTCTTCCGCGCCCCGATCCCCCGCTTCCACTTCCACGCGCCCCCCGAAGCCGTGGGCACGTTGTTCAGCTAGCAGAGTGGTGTCCAGGACTCCGAGACGCATGGCGGAACCGCTGCACCGGGTGCTGTGGGCCCGCAACGCCGGCCTTGCCGACGCCTGCCTCCGCTCTCCGTTCGTGCGCGGCCTCTCCGATGGGACGCTCGATCCGGAGGCGTTCCGGCGGTACGTGGCCCAGGACGCCTTCTTCCTGCGGGCCTTCTTCAGCGCCTACGCGCTGGCCGCCGCGCGCACCGCCGACCGGATGGACGTCGCGCGCCGGCTGCACGTCCTGATGCAGGGCGTGCTCGACGAACTCGAGCTTCACCGCGCGTACGCCGAGCGACTCGACATCGATCTCGACCACGTCGTGCCGAACGCCGCCGCGAAGGGCTACACGGATTTCCTCGCCCGTGCGGCCTGGCACGCCGAAGCGGGCGAGATTCTCGCCGCCATGACCCCCTGCATGCGGCTCTACGCCTGGCTCGGGCAGCGTCTCGAAGCGGGAGATCACGCGGAGAACCCTTATCGCGACTGGATCGAGACGTACGCATCGCCGGACTTCGAGGGGCTCGCCGCGGAACTCGAGGCGTTGCTCGACGACCTGGCCGCGGACACGCCGGAGCGGGCGGAGGAGGCCTACGCCGAGGCCATGCGCCACGAACTCGCCTTCTTCGAGGCGTTCGGGCGCTGACCGAAGGGGCTGATCGAAGGGTGCTGACCGAAGGGTGCGAAGGGCCGCGCTAGAAGCGGTAGGTGTAGTTCAGCTTGATCGAGGCGCCGCGGGAGAGGGTCCTCAGGTCCATCCACCTCATCGGATCCGCATCGTCGGGCGCATCGAGCAGCCCGGACTCCAGGTTCCGCCAGTTGTGGGTGTAGACGAGGAAGAGATCGTTGCCCGGCTTCAGGATCCAGCGGAAGCGCATGAACAGGCCCAGCACGCGGCTCACATCGTCGTACTGGAACTGGTTCGTCACGCCGATCCACGGCGTCGGGTCCCATGAACCCTCGAGGCGATAGAGGTTCGTGACGAAGTCTCCCTGCGGCAGGTACACGGCGTTGCGTTCGTAGCCCGTCTCCAGGTTGATCCCCGGGTTGGGCCGGAAGTTCGCGTTCAGGTCGACCCGCACCCGGTCGCCGTTCCAGAAGCCGCCGAAGTTGGCCCCGCCCCGGACGGAAACGGGACGGCGGCTCGTCGTCCGCCCGCGGAGCCGGTAGTCCCAGGTCGTGTAGTCGCCCGGCACGATGTCGATGCCGTCGCTGATTTGGAACTGCCGGTCGAGGAACTCGTACGTCCGCACCGCCTCGAAGCTCAGGTTGTCCCCGCTCTCGAAGTCGATGTCGATGAAGTTCAACTGGAGTTCCTGCTCCTCGAGGATCATCGACCCCAGTTCCCACAGATTCCTCAACTGGACCGAGACCTCCACCTGCCGGATCCAGTCGATGGCGGGGCGGGGAGACCACCCGATCCGCGGCTCCACGCGGCGGAAGTCGTTCCGGGCCACGAACCCCACCGCCGGACTGTAGTCGTCGCCGAATTCCCGGTAGGAGACATGTCCGGACCAGAGATCGTTGGGGAGGTTGATCCGGGCTCCCCACGCGGAGAGATCCTGGAAGCTCCGCGACACCGCCGGATCCGGGTTCGAGTTCCAGACCATGAACGCCTCGGCCTCGAAATTCTGGTTCCCGAACAGGCTGTTGGTCCGATAGTCGAGGTCCGCGCCGAGCGTGTGCCGGTCCGCCGGCAGGAAGCCGTCCGCGTCGGCCGCCGTGCTCCGCCGCGTGTAGATGGCTCCGATGGCCGACTGCTCGAAGATGGGGACCCGGGCCCGCGCCACCGTGAAGGCCTCCCTCGCGAACCGTATCAGGTCTGCGGGTGCCGGTTCGGCCCCGTTCGCGAGGGCATCCTCCGGGGCGTACGAGTGGGCGCCCGTGCCCATCTGGTAGAAGCCGAGGTCGACCCCGTTGAGCTGGCCCGTGAGGCGGAGCCCGTAGTCGATGGGGATCTGCTGGCCGCCCTGGATCCCGATCCGTCGCGAGAAGAAGGGCTGCGGGCCGCTGCGGGGGGCGAACGTGAACACGCTCGAACCCTCGAGAAAGAAATCGCGCCGCTCGGGGAAGCGCAGCGGGAAGCGTGTGAGGTTGACGCGGCGCTGGTCGCTCTCCACCTCGGCGAAGTCCGTGTTGACGCTGAAGGAGGCGCGGAGACTCGGCGTCACGCTGTAGTTGAGGTCGAGGCTCACGTCGCGCGGGAACGTCGTCGGGTCCGCGTTGTCGGGGGTGTTGCGCCAACTGCCGATTCCCGAGGCCACCGCCTCCAGGCCGATGCCCTGCGAGAGACCCTCGAGTCCTTGCAGCTCGCCGGCGAACACGAGGCGGTTCAGGCCTTCGTTCCGCCCGTAGCCGCGCCACAGGATCTCCTCGTTGTTGCGCCGGATCGAACGCAGGAAGTTGATGCCCCAGCTCCCGCCGTCCGGGACGAAGTTCAGGGTGCGGAAGGGGATCCGGATCTCCGCGGACCACCCGTCGGGACGGCGCGCGGTGCGCACTTCCCAGATGCCGTCCCACGAGCGGTTCACACCGCCGAACCCGCCGCCGCCCGGCCCTCCGCCGCCGGTGCCCGTGATGAGTCCGTCGCTGAGAGCGCCGGCCGCGTTGGTCTCGAAGTGATAACCGGTGCGGCCGTCCCCGAACGTGTCGAGCACCCAGGCGAACCGGTCGTCCGTGAACAGGAAGGCGTCGCGCGCGCGCTGTCGGGCGAGGATCTCGTCGGGCTCGTCGAAGAGGATGGCCGCGATGTAGAGGTTGTCGCGATCGTAGGCGACCCGGACTTCGGTGGGGTGCGACGGGACGCCGCCCTCGACGGGTTCGCGCTGCCGGAAGTCGTCGATCGCCTCGATGCGGCCCCAGACCGATTCCTCGACGCGGCCGTCGAGATCGATGCGCTCCTCGGCCGTCAGCCGCGTCGCCTGGATGGCGGAGCCACCGCCGTCCTGGGCGGCGACTTCGTGAACTCCGCAGGGAAGAAGCAGGGCGAGGGCGAGCCCCGGCCCCGAAAGCCGCCGGAGGTGGCGTGCGCGTGTCATCGGTGTCCGCTGTATCCGCGTCGATCCCGGGTAGTGGCCGGCTGCTCGCGGCCGGGTAGTGGTCGTCTGCTCTCGACCAGGTTCAAGGGAGGTTCAGATAGACGACACGTGCGTCGCGGGCAGGGTTGAATCGGGCAGGGTTGAATCGGGCAGGGGCCGAACCGGGAGGGATCGGATGGCGGGCCGGCGGGTCAGGTCACGATGATGCGGGCCCCCACCATGATGCTCGGGTGGGTGGCGCAGTAGTAGACGTAGGTGCCCGCCACGCTCGGCGTGACGGTGAAGGTGTCGTTGTTGCTCATCGTCCGGCTGTCGAAGGCCCGCGCGCCGGAGGGAACATCGGTCGACGTCACCGTGTGCGGGTTCGCGCCGACGTGCCGCCAGCCCACCGTCTCGCCGCTCCGGATCGTCACCTCGGCGTCGCCGTTGCGGCGCCCCGCCGGGTCGACGAAGGCGTTGTCCTCGATGTTCACCGTCACGTTCGCGCCCGGCACGGGACCGGGCGGCGGGGGCGGTGGCGCGGGTGGCGGTCCCGGCGGGGGCGCCCCGGGCCCGGCGCCGTCTCCGCAGGCGGCCACGGCGAGCACGCCGGAAAGGGCGGCAACGAACTCGCGACGTCTCAAATGATCATCTCCGCATCATCTCGGCGCTCCAGGCTCCGTCCGAGCGCGTTCGGGCCTTGCGAAACCCGCTCGACCTTCGTGCGTACTATGTGTTCGTACCATGCCGGGTCACCGGAAGGGTTCCGCGCCCCGCGCGCGTACCCGCAGCCAGGTTCAGTCGGGAGAGATACATGAACGGGAAGAGTTGCAACAGAGTGGCGAACGCGCTGCTGCTGGCCGGCGCCCTCAACTGGGGATTGATCGGCCTCATCGGCTTCAACTTCGTGGCCGCGGCCTTCGGCCCCCTCGCCCGGCTGGTCTACATCGCCGTCGGTTGGGCGGCCCTGTACAAGATCTTCGCCAACGGGAACCGGAGTTCCTAGCCGGGGGCTCTTGCGACGAGCTGTCAGGACACGCAGGGGGCGCCGAAGCGTCTCGCGACCGCGACCGCGGCCCCCCGCTCCCTGAATTCCTCCCCGAAGTAGTCGTACAGAAGACGCGTCATCTCGGCGATGGTGCGTTCCCGCCGCCACGTCGGGCGCCGAAGCGTGTTCACGAACACCGAGACGATGAGGTGCCCCGCGCCATCCGGCAGCGCGACGATCCCCACATCGTTGATCGCGCCGCCCATCGTCCCCGTCTTGTGCGCGACGAAGGTAGATGGCGGCAGCCGGCCCCGCATCCGCCCGCGCCCGGACCGCGACCGGTTCAGAACGTCGAGGATCCAGGCGCGCGATTCAGGGGTTAGTCCCTTGCCCTCGTGGATCGCGAGCAGGAGATCCGTCATCCCGTCCGGCGTGGCCGTGTCCCGCGGGTCCGAGCCGTAGCGCTCGCGCGCGGCCTGGCGGTGCGCGTCGGGCAGCGCATCGCGTAGCCGGAAATACCGGTAGCGATACAGTTCGCTCTCCGGGATCGTGTCCGGGAGGCCGACCAGGTCCGCGAAGGTGCGGGCTTCGGAGCGGTCGACGCGCACGCCCTCGACGCCCAGCCGGTGGAGGTGGCGCGTGGCGGCCTCCGGCCCGCCCGACATGTTGAGGATCACGTCCGTCGCGGTGTTGTCCGACTGCGCAAGCATGAGCGAGAACAGGCTGTCCACGGTGAGGCGCACGGATCGCGCCCCCGACCAGTCGGCGAGCGGACTGTGCCCCGCGCGAAACTCCTCCACCGTCACCACGACCGTCTCGGAGGGGTCGATCTCGCCGAGGTCGACGCGCCGCAGGAACTCGAGCGCCATCGGGACCTTCGATACGCTCGCCATCGGGTAGGGCCGGTCGCCGTTCAACGAGACGCGGGCGCCCGACTCCACGTGCAGCGCGGAGACGCCGACGGCATCCCCGACCCGCCGCGCGATGCGGCGGAGTCCTTCCCCGATCGAATCCGGCACGACACACGCCGCCCCGATGGGGAGCGGGCCGGGAAGGGGCGGCGTCAGGGTCTCCTGCGCCGCGGTCCGGCCCGGCGGCGCGAGGAGGATGCTCAGCGCCAGGACGGTTGCGCGTGGTTTCATTCGGTGAACTCCTGCTCTGTGCTTGAGAACATGCGATAGACGGAAACGTTGTATGCGGCGCTTCCGGCGCGGCGTCCACCCCTGCGTCTCGCGCACGCGTGTCCGTTTCCCTAATCTGCGAGTCCCAAGGTCGTGTCGCATCGACGGATCGTTCGTCCAGGAGGTTTCATGCGTTTCCCGCGCCCGAGATGGATCCCCGTTGCCTTCGTCGCCCCGCTCTCGCTCGCCATCGCCTGCGGGGGAGAAGAACCAGCCGAGGACGTCCAGATAGCCGCGGAACCGGCCGAAGAGATGCCCGCCGAGCCCGCCGTCACCGTCCGCATCACGCAGCCGGAGGAAGGGGCGACAGTGGGCCCGGACGTCATGGTCGTCATGGAGACGGACGGGATCGAGATCGTCTCCATCACGCCACCGGTCGTCGGCACCGGGCACCATCACCTGTACGTCGACGTGGACCTCACGCCGCTCTCCGACATGATCCCGCAGAACGACCCCCAGATCATCCACATGGGGGATGGGAGCACCGAGTACATGCTGGAGGGACTCGCGCCCGGAGAGCACCGCCTCATCGCCGTCGTGGCCAACCCCGCGCACATCCCGCTCGATCCGCCGGTCGTGGACACCCTCCACTTCACGGTCGCGAACGAAGAGTGATGGGGGCCGGGAGGGTCTCCGCCGGGGTTCCGGTCCTCTCGCTCGTCGTCGCGCTGGGCTGCGCGCCCGACGGCGGGACCGACGTTGCGCCGCCCACTCCGGAGCCGATGGAGTGGACGCCCCCTCCCGACGGCATCGCGATGTGCCAAGATGGT
>JAPPGH010000021.1 GCA_026914155.1 Candidatus Palauibacter rhopaloidicola
ACCACCGCGCCCCGGCTCCCGTAGGAGGGCAGATCCGGGCAGGTCCGCGTGAAGACGGTCTCGGCGGAGGGTGTCCAGAGTTCCAGGGCCTCGCTCCTGCGGTCGTCGACGACCACGCGCCTTTCGTCCGGCCGGACACCGGCCGTCCGCAACCTCGGATGGCCCACGCCGAGCGCATAGACGCCATCGGGAAGCCCCGTCACGCGGAACGCGCCGGCGTCGTCGGTGACCGCGCTGAAAGGCGCCTCGGCGGCTTCCGGGCGGGGATTCAGGGCCACTGCGTCGTCCCAGTCGCGCAGGACGATGTCCGCGCCGGGCAGCGGCTCGCCGCTGATGCTGTCGCGCAGGACGCCGGTGACTACACCCTCACCATTTCCGAACCAGCGTCCGCCCGCGAAGGCCTCTACGACGCTGCCGCCGGTCTGCCGATACGCCACAAGCACCGGCGGCGGGTCCCCGGTCAGGCCGGCGAAGACTGGACGGAGTGAACGCCCCCGGATCGGAAAGCGTATCCACCAGTCGCGGACGTAGAACGGGCCGTCAGGCACCCGGTCGAAGAAGAGGTTCGCGCCGACCCGGCGTCGATCCGTCCCCCGCGGCAGCGGGACGTTGCGGTACCGCAACTCGACCTCGCGCAGCGCGGCGCTCGCCTCGTCGAGCCACAGCGTCCCTTCGATCCCGATCACGTTGCTCCCGCCGCTGGGGCGGAAGGTGATTCCGAGTCTTGCTTCGCCTTCCACTTCGTCGCGCTGCAGGCCGAAGCAGTGCGCATCCCTGAACTCCTCCGACAGGAGGACGGTCGCGTCCGGCGCATGGAACACGGAGGAGTCCCGGTCCACGACGGCGTAACCCTGGGTCACGAGTTGCCGGGCCGGGAGGCTCCGGAAGGGCGGCGGGCGGACGTTGTGGCGTGTGCGGGTCTCGGAACCCAGCGTGACGAGAGAACGCGGATCGATGGTGCGCTCAAATTCGGTGAGAGTGAACGTGAGTTCGCCGCGATCCTCGGCCCAGACCGCAGTCTCGAGCGCCTTGCGCGCTTCCTCCCACACGGTGGCGAGCGCTTCGCCCTGGCGCGGATCGTCGAGACAGGCGCCCGTTACCTCGACGCGAAGGTCGCCGAGCCGCACCGGCTCCCGCGGGACGTCGACGGTGATGGCCAGGGCCTGCCCGGCGGCGACGGCGTACGGCTCCGTGACCCAGTCGGCGTATCCGATGCGCTCAACGCGGATGCGGTACTCGCCGGGGCCGGGCGCCCGGAACGAGAAGGCGCCGGCAGCCGCGGTGAAGTCGGCCTCCACGGCCACGCCGGACTGGTCCAGCAGGCTGACGAAACCGCCCGAGATGAGGCGCCCCCCGTCCGCCTCCCGCACCGTCCCGCTGATCCGCTGCGCGGCCGCCGCCGATGGCAGGGCCAGCACCGCGGCGATCGCGACAAGCGGCCCGACCACGCGGACGCCCCGGGACCACACCGGCTTCATTTCGTCCACACCACGACGGCGCCGCAGCGCCCGGCGAACTCGGCGGGCGTACTCGCCAGCCCCTTGTAGACTTCGATCCCTCCGACCTCCACCGGCTTCACGAACGAGTCCAGATCGGCGCCGACCGCGAAGCCGTCCAGGTACACGGCCATGCGGCAGGTCGGATTCAATCCCGAAAAGCCTCTCCGATTCCGAAGCCCTGGTCCAACGCTCGGGACCAGCATGCTGACAAGATCGCTGACGCGAAGGGGGCGCCAGCGTTCGATGTCTTCCGCAGTGATGAACGTTCCGAGGCCGAGCAGCTCACCCCAGTGCTTTCTCTCGTAGAACCCCTTGATCTCCAGGCGCCGCGGCCTCTCCACGGTGGCCACGAGGGGCGCCAGTTCCACGGGATCCGCAGACAGACCGATCTCGACCTCGGTCGTGATACCCGGCCTGACCGAGACCGCATGCGTGAGCGGAGCGTAGCCGATGTGTCGAACCGAGAGTTCGTGCGATCCGACGGGTATCCCGCTTAGGACGAAGCGGCCCATGCGGTTGCTTGTGACCACCGCGGCCCGGTCCGGGACGGAGACCTCGGCGGCAGCCACCGGTCGATGGGTTCTCCCGTCGAGCACCTGACCGACCAGGCGGCCCGTCTCCATGTCATCGAGCAGCAGCCGAAGTTCCACGTCGTGCCTCGACCCCGGCACGATGACGACCCGCCTTTCCGTGCTCGAAGCATCGCCCAACTCCGCCCACAACACAGCCTCTCTCGCCTCCGGGGGGGCGCAAAGCAGGATGCGGCCCTCCGACCCGACTGTTTCGCGCAGCGGCCGCTCCTCGACGTCGGACCATTGGATCACCAGCATCGCGCCGGGGATCGGAATGGTGCCGGACTCGTCGACGACCGTCACCCGAAGAGAAGGCCGGTTCCGGCAACCGTCCTCCTGCCCCAGGACGGGGCCGGTCAACGCCGCGAGGAAAAGGGAGAAGGCGATGCAGGTTCGCAGCGTGCGGCGTGCTTCGTAACGGGGAACTCCGGGTTCGTCGCTCAAGGCCGTCCCTTTCGCTCTGTCCCGCGCGCGTGCGCCCGGGCAGGGCACACGCCTCCAGCTTATGACGCCGCCAGCGGGCCGGGCGTCACATCAGTGGTAGAAGACGTCGACGAGGGCGAGGGGGATCGCCGGGACATACGTCACGAGGAGGAGGACGGCGACGAGGACGGCGACGAAGCGGAGGTTGACCTTGCTCACCTCCCAGATGTCCGCCTTGGCGACGGAGCACGCGGTCACGAGCACGCTCGCCACCGGCGGCGTCTGCTGGCCGATGCCCAGGTTGAGGGTGACGATGAGGCCGAAGTGCACCGGGTCGATCCCCGCCGCGCGCACGAGCGGCATCACGATGGGGACGACGAGGATGATCGCCGCGGCCGAGTGCAGGAAGAGGCCGATGACGAGGAAGAAGACGTTGAGCAGCGCGAGGATGAGCCACTTGTTCTCCGTGAGCCCCATGATCCCGGCCGCGACCTGCTGTGGGAGCCGCTGCTCGGTGAGGTAGTCGCCGAGCAGGGCGGAGGTGGCGACGAGGAGCATGACGACGGCCGTCTGCACGCCGCCCTCGAGCATCGCTTCGCGCAGGTGGGCGAGGTCGAGTTCGCGGTAGATGAGCCCGCCCACGACGAGCGACGCGACGACGGCGAGCCCGGCCCCCTCGGTCGCCGTCACCCAGCCGCTGAAGATCCCGCCGAGGATGATCGCGGGCAGGAGGAGGGCCCAGCCGGCCTCGCGCGCCGTCGCCCACACGCGGCGGAGTTCGAACCGTCCCTCCACGGGGAAGTCGTGTCGGCGGGCGTAGAGCCAGGCGACGAACATGAGCAGCAGCCCGCCGAGCACCCCGGGCACGATGCCGGCGACGAACAGCTCGACCACCGAGGCCTCGGCCATGACGCCGTACAGGATCATGGGGATGGACGGGGGGATGATGACGGCGAGCGTGGCCGAGGAGGACGTCACGGCCGCGGCGAAGGGCGTCCGGTAGCCGCGTTTCTTCATGGCGGGGATGAGGATCGAGCCGAGCGCGGCGACATCGGCCACGGCGGAGCCCGAGATCTCCGCGAAGAAGAGCGAGGCGGAGATGCCGACCATCGCGAGGCCGCCGCGGATGAACCCGACGATCGCGGAGGCGAAGGCGATGAGCCGGCGCGAGATCCCGGTCGCGTTCATGATCGCGCCCGCGAGGATGAAGAGCGGGATGGCGATGAGCGGAAACGAGGTCGCCCCGTCGAACAGCACGAGGCCCGCGTTCGGGAGCATGGCGACGCCGCCCGAGGCGACGATGGCGACGAGCGCAACGATCCCGAGCGCGACCGCGATGGGGACGCCGACGGCGATGAGAAGCAGCAGGCCGGCAAAGAGCGCGAGGAGCATCATGGCTCGCCCTCACCGGCCGAGGCCGTGTCCGAGCGGGCGTCCCCCGGGGAAAGCGCGTCCCTCAGCCCCAGAAGCTGCGCGACGATGAAGAGGACGGCCCCGATGGGGATCACGGACTGCGCCAGCGCCGCGGGCACGGAGGGCAGGCTCACGAGCGTCGTCCCCTCGAGCACGCGGACGACCTGCCAGCCGGCCCACGCGACCGCGGCGAAGAAGGCGATGATGGCGCCCTCGGCCGCGAGCACGACGGCGAGCCGCGCGCGCCCCGTCAAGTGCTGGGTCAGCGTGGGCACGCCGATGTGCGCCCGGCGCAGCGCCGCGAGCGCCGCCCCGTAGTAGGTGAGCCACGCGAGGAGGATCGACGCCACCTCGTCGTACCACACGAGCGCCGCCCCCGCCTTCCGGAAGCCGACTCCCACGACAACGACCAGGGCGAGCGCCGCGAGCAGGACGAGCACCGCCCCCTCGAGGAAGCGCCGGACGCCCGTCCTCAGCATGGGAATGGCGACCCGGCGGTCGGGCTGGTTATGAGCCGGGCTCCGGCGATCCGACCTCCGACGATCCGGCGTCTGGCGACCCGGCGGCCCGCGCCCTGTCGATGAGGGACTGTCCGTCCTCGACGGTCGCCGCGAACTCCTCGTACACGGGCTCGCTGGCGGACTCGAAGCGGGCCGGATCCGCCTCGTTGATCTCCATCTCCGTGGCCTCGAGCTCGGCGAGCAACTCGCCGTCCATGCGCGCGGCCGTCTCGTACACGAACGCCTGCATCTCCCGCGCGATCGCCTCCACCGCGGTGCGAACGTCCTCCGGGTGGCGCTCCCAGCGGCCGGCGCCGGTCGTGACGAAGGCCGGGCTGTACACGTGCCCGGTCAGGGAGAGGTAGTCCTGCACCTCGTGCAGCTTGGAACTCGTCACCTGCGTGAGCGGGTTCTCCTGCCCGTCCATCACCCCGGTCTGGAGCGCGACGAAGACCTCCGAAAAGGGCATCGGCGTCGGGTTCGCGCCCAGCGCCTGGAAGAGCTTCACGCGCCACACGCCGCGCGGCGTCCGGAGCTTGATCCCGCTCAGGTCCTCCGGCCCGCGGATGGGTCGGCGGGAGTTCGTGATGTGACGGAATCCGTTCTCCCACACCGCGAGGATCCGGTAGCCGGCCTCCTCCGCGCGGGGCGCGAGTTCGGGCCACACGACGGCTTCCTCGATCCGCCTCATGTGCTCGCGGTCGCGGACGAGGTACGGCATCTCGAACAGGCCGAACGCGTCCACCATCGAGGACATGATCGTGGAGGGGATGGACATGTCGAGCGTGCCGAGCCGCAGCCGCTGCAGCATCGCGTCGTCGCCGCCGAGTTGGCTTGCGCCGTAGACGTGGAGCTCGGCCCGGCCGGCGAGCCGTTCGTTCACGCGGCGCGCGAACTCGTTGGCCGTCACGTCGTAGAGCGAGCCGGGGGAGCCGACGTGGCCCAGCGAAAGTTCGACGACCCCCGGTTCCCCGCCCCCTCCGCACCCGAAGCCGGTGAGCGCGGCGGCGACCGACGCGGCGACCGACGCGACGGCAAGCTTCGAGGTCCGTCCGGCGGGCCGCTTCATGCCCCGGCCAGGAAGTCGGCGGCGGCCGCCAGACCGCCGGGTTCGTGCGCGATTCCGCTCGTCTTCAGTCCCATCTCCACCCCCGCCAGCGCTCCCATCAGCGTGAGTTCGTTGAGATCCCCGAGGTGCCCGATCCGGAACACCTTCCCCTTAAGGGGGCCGAGACCCGTCCCCAGCGACATGTCGAAACGTTCGAGCACGGCGAGACGGAACGCTTCGGCGTCCTCCCCGTCCCCGACCATCACGGTCGTCCCGGCGCTCGACACCGCCTTCGGATCCTGACAGTAGTTGTGCAGACCCCAGGCGGCGACGGCCCGGCGCGTGGCCTCGGCGTGGCGCGCGTGGCGGGCGAAGGTGGCGTCGGCCCCTTCTTCCCGCAGCATCGCGAGCGACGCCTCGAGCCCGTAGAGGAGCGTCGTGGGTGGGGTGTAGGGGAAGTAGCCACCCTCGTTGTCGCTCAACATCGCCGTCCAGGCGAAGTAGGACCGCGGCGTGCCGGGGCCCGCGCGGTGGCGGGCGAGCGCCTTCTCGCTCACGGCGCAGAACCCGAGGCCGGGCGGGAGCATGAGCCCCTTCTGCGAGCCGCACACGGTGACGTCCACGCCCCATTCGGCCTGCCGGAAGGGGGTCGCGGCGAGCGAGGAGACGGCGTCGACCATGAGCAGGGCGGGATGGCCGGCCTCGTCGAGCGCCTTGCGCACGGCCGCGATGTCGCTGGTGACGCCCGTCGAGGTCTCGTTGTGGACGACGAGCACGGCCTGGATGCCCCGCTTTCCATCCCCCGAGTCCTCCGCCAGACGCGCGGCGATGCGGGCGGGATTCGCGGGGCGCCGCCAGTCTCCGTCGATGGCCTCCACCCGCAGCCCGAGGGCCCGTCCCACCTCTCCCCACTTCGAGGCGAAGAACCCGTTGTTCCAGAGGAGGAGGCGGTCGCCGGGGGCGAGGACGTTGGCGAGGGCGCTCTCCCAGCACCCGGTCGCGGAGGATGGGAAGATGAAGACGTGCGCGGGGTCGCCGAACACCCATTTGAGTCCGTCGAACAACTCGAGCGTCATCTCGCCGAACTCGGGTCCGCGGTGGTCGATGACGGACCGGTTCATGGCCCGGAAGACGCGCTCGGGCACCGGGGTGGGGCCCGGAAGCTGCAGGAAGTGTCTGCCGCTGCGGTAGGTCAACGGTGGCTCGCTCTTGTCAGGTCGGGGCTTCCGCCGATACAACTTGGCTCGTGACCCGCCCAATCTCTCACGACCGCGCCGGTTCGCAACGGCCCCGGCCCGGACCCGACGCTCGACGCAAGGCCCGGCTCGAAGCTCGACTTCGGGCGGGGCTGCGGGGAGAGGTCCGGTTCGACCGCTTCACGCGCGGGCTGTACAGCACGGATGCGTCGATCTACCAGGTCGAGCCGCTGGGGGTCGTGTTCCCGGAATCGGCCGGTGACGTGCGGCGGGCGGTGGAACTCGCGGGCGAGCACGGGACTTCGGTCGTGGTGCGCGGGGCAGGGACATCGCAGAGCGGCCAGTCGATCGGCGGGGGGGTGATCCTCGACACGAGCCGGGGGCTGGACGGGGTGCTCGACTTCGATCCGGCCGCCCGGCGCATCGTGGTCGAGCCGGGGATCGTGCTGGACCGGCTGAACGCGTTCCTGCGGCCGCACGGGCTCTTCTTCCCGATCGACGTGGCCACGTCGAGCCGCGCCACGCTCGGGGGCATGGCCGGCAACAACAGCGCGGGGTCGCGGTCGGTGCGGTACGGCCACATGGTCGAGCACGTCCGGAGCATCGAGGCGGTGCTCGCGGACGGCCGGCGCGCCGAGTTCCGCCGCGACGCCGGGCCGGGCGCGGCGTCCGGGGACAGCCTCGGGGCCGACATGCGGGCGCTCTACCGGCGCGAGGCCGACGAATTGGCGCGGCGGGTGCCGGACGTCCCCCGACACGTGGCCGGATATGCGCTGCACCGCCTGGGCCGCGAGGGCGCCGGGCTGTCGGATCTTCTCGTGGGTTCGGAGGGAACGCTCGCGCTCTTCACCGCGCTGGAACTCGACCTTCAGCCCATTCCCTCCGTGCGCGCGCTCGGCGTGTGCCGCTTCAACGGGACCGGCGCGGCGCTGGCCGCGGTGCCGCCGATCGTCGCCCTCGAACCGACGGCGGTGGAACTGTTCGACGCGACCGTGCTCGGGCTGGCCGCGCAGATGCCGAGTTTCGAGCGGGTGCTCCGGCAACTCGGGGAGGACGGGAGCGGCCCGCCGCGCGACATCCTCGTGGTCGAGTTCGCCGGGGACGATCCGGAGCGCGTTTCGGCCTCCCTCTCGGCGCTCGAGTCCGCGCTGGGCGGGATCGCCGTGGGCGTCACCCGTGCGGAGTCCCCCGCCTTCCAGGCCCGCATCTGGGCCATGCGCAAGGCGGGGCTCAGCATTTCCATGTCCCAACCCGCCGCCCGCAAGCCGCTCGCCTTCATCGAGGACTGCGCGATCCCGCTCGAGCGGCTGCCGGAGTGGTATCGCCGGCTCACGGAGGTCATCGACCGCCACGCCACGCACGCCGTGTGGTACGCGCACGCATCCGTCGGCTGTCTCCATGTGCGGCCGGCGCTCGACCTGCGCGACGGGGGCGATGTGGAGCGGCTGCGCGCAGTCGCCGTGGACGCCTTCGCGCTCGCGGGCGAGCTGGGCGGATCCCATTCCGGCGAGCACGGGGACGGCTGGATCCGGTCGGAGTTCCTCGAACCGATGCTGGGCGCGCGCCTCGTCTCGGCCTTCGCAGAGATCAAGCGCCGCTTCGATCCGGACGACTGCCTGAACCCCGGGAAGATCGTCGACCCGCCCCGCATGAACGACCCCTCGCTGCTGCGGGCCCGATACGGGCTGGAGACGCGGAAGCTGCCGACGGCGCTCGACTGGGGAGCGTGGGGAGGGTTCTCGCCGGCCGTCGACATGTGCAACAACAACGGCACCTGCCTCAAGCGGAGCCCCGGCGTGATGTGCCCGTCCTTCCGCGCCACGAGCGACGAGCGGCATTCCACGCGCGGGCGCGCCAACGCCCTGCGGCTGGCGCTGTCCGGGCAGTTGGGGGAGGACCCCTGGACGTCGCCGGAACTGTACGAGGCGATGGACCTCTGCCTGGGCTGCAAGGGCTGCCGCCGCGAGTGTCCGACGGGCGTGGACATGGCGCGCATGAAAGTGGAGTTCCTGCACCGCCTGCGCGCCGAGCAACCGCTCTCCCCGCGGGACCGGGCGCTGGCGTATCTGCCCCGCTACGCGCCGCTGCTTTCACGCGCGGCCCCACTCGTGAACCTGCGGAACCGGGTCCCCGCGCTCGCCCGTCTCGGAGAGCAAGTGGCGGGCCTGGCGGCCGACCGGCCTCTCCCGCGCTGGTCGTCGCAGCCGTTTTCCCTGCCCTCCCAGCCGTTTTCCCCGCCCTCCCGCATTCCCTCCCGGGAGAATGGCGGGCCGAGGGTCGCGCTCTTCGTCGACACCTTCACGCGCTACTTCGAGCCGGAGAACGCCCACGCCGCTGTGCGAGTGCTGACGCGGGCGGGCTATCGAGTGGAGGAGGCCGTGACCGCGGGCCGGCCGCTCTGCTGCGGGCGCACCTTCCTCAACGCGGGCCTGGTCGAGGAGGCGCGGGTCGAACTCGACCGCACCGTCCGGGCGCTGAGCCGCTTCGTGGCGCGGGGGATTCCGGTGGTGGGGCTGGAACCGTCATGCCTGCTCACGCTGCGCGATGAACTGCCCGTGCTGGACTCCGGACCCGAGGCGGCCGAAGTCGCGGATCGGGCCCGCCTGCTGACCGAATGGCTCGTCGAAGCGGCGGCGCTCGACCGGCTCGACCTCGCTCCCCTTCCCGTCCGGCGGGTCCGCGTCCACGGCCACTGCCACGAGAAGGCGTTCGGCGCGGACGGCCCGACGCTGGAGGTCCTCCACGCGATCCCCGACCTCGAGGTCGAAGCGATCCCCGCCGGCTGCTGCGGGATGGCCGGTTCCTTCGGCTACGAGACCGAGCACGCGGAGATCTCGCGCCGCGTCGCCGAACTCGAACTCCTCCCCACCGTCCGCGCCCTCGCGGACGACGAATGGCTGGTGGCCAACGGCACAAGCTGCCGCCACCAGGTCGCCGACCTCGCCAACGCCACGGCGCACCACGTCGCCACCGTCCTCGACGCCGCCGCTTTCCCTCCTTGACGCGTCGCGATCCTCGGCACGGACGAGTGAAGGGAGACGGGTGATCCGGCGTTACCCTCCGGGCCGTGTGCTCATCCACTCGCAATCCTCGTCCGAGACCAGGTACATCAAGATCCAGGTCTGAAGTTTCTCCGAATCGTCGATTCGCCGGTCCAGAACGAATAGCGTATCGCCCCGGAAGGTCTCCATCGGCCGAATCTCGAAGTCGTGCGGAACGAGGGTGTCCACACACGCTTGTGAGAGGTCCGGCGAAAGGATCCCGACCCAGGTCTTGGCGGTGAGCACCGGCATCGGTTCCATCTTCAGTGCCGTCTGGTCGTGGTGGGTGAACAGGAAACCGCCGCCCGGCCGCGGAAAAAGTTGGCGCAGTTGCGAACTCTCCTCCAACTGCTCGCGGCCCGGGATGCGCTCGATGTCGATGCGTTCCCTGAGGTCGGCCGGAACGCCCTTCCTCCGCGCCACCGGGATGTCCAGCGTGTCCACCACTTCGCCCCGCAGGTTCAGGACGAACATCTCGTCCAGTCCGGACCAGCCCTGCACGAACCGTCCGTCGGCGTACGCAAGCGAACTGATCCGAAAGAGGGTCGCATACGCCCAGTTGCCGCTCCTGACCGATGCGGCGTATTGCTCCGGGAGTCCGCCCATGCTCGAGAATTCGTCGGTGGCCGGCCGCCAACGAGTCACCGATGTTTCCCGCTGGAGCTCGAAATCCGTCATCCAGACGTCCTGGCCGATCACCACCGGGGGCGTGATTCCGCCCAGCGCGGGAAAGTCCACAACCCGAATGGTCTCTCCGGTGGTTCGGTCGAAGACGTTCACCCGTCGCGAGCTTGTGACCTGTGCGGCTACGGTCGAATCGTCGAGCACCAGCGGAGTTCTGGGCCCGCCGCGAAACTCTCCCGGCCCCTCTCCCGGCCGTCCGTACACCAGCATCAGGCTACCGTCTCTGCGGAACCTGAGGAGCCTTCCCGAAAAGAGATCCGGTATGTAGAAGGACCCGTCGAACGGGTCGATGACCGGCGTGTACGGATTGCCGATGTACAGCGTGTCGGTTTCCGGCAGTAGAATACTGTCGACGGCAGTGAGCGTCGGCCCCGCCGTGTCCGCGGTCACGGGTGCGCCGGACTCGGAGCCGCAGCCCGGGATCAGGAACATCCCGCCGGCGAACAACGCGACACCGACACGACGGGACCAGCCCACTAGGTTTTTCGCCATCCGCACCGCAGGACTCAAGCGTCTTCAATCAGGATTGCCGGTAGGGGAAACGGACCCGACAGGTCGCAATAATGGATCCAAGACTTTGTTCCGCAAGGAACTGGCTCTGCTCGAATCGGTAGCAGCTGGCGAGACGATCATGATCACGAAGCGAGGACGTTCCATGGCGAAGCTCGTTCCCCCAAAAGCTCCCGATCTCCGGACAGTGGACGCGGCCATCGCGAGGCTGAAGAAGCTCCGCGAGCAGTTCGGTACCCTGTCTGTCGAAGAGATTCTCGCCTTCCGGGATGAGGGTCGCCGGTGAGGGCGGCCTATTCGGGGACGGCGGACATCGTCTGGAGGCGCTTCTTGAGCGGGGGCGGGATCTCGATGCCCCGCCAGTCGCGGCTGCCGTGCTCGCGGCGGGCGCAGACGACGGTCCAGTCGCTGCGGGCCACGACCTCCTTCCCCCCGGAGCGGTCGACCGTGAACTCGGCGGCGTAGCGGATCGCCTTGCGGCGCACCTCGCGCACCCGAAGTCTCACGTCGACCTCGTCGCCGTAGTGGACGGCGCCCAGGTAATCGCACGAGACGGAGACGCGCGGCATCCCGAACACGGAATCCTCGCTCCAGCGGAAGCCGACGAGATCGAACGAGCGGTAGAGCGCGTGCTCGGCCTCCTCCATGAACTTCAGGAGCGCCGTGAAATGGATGAGGTTCGCGGTGTCCGTATCCGCGAACTCCACGCGCCGCGTGTAGACGAACTCGGAAGCCATGCGGCAATCTATCACCCCTTCGAACCCTGGCAGCCCGCGACCTGGTCACGACACCAGGGTCGGCGGGCCGGGAGGCGCAGTGTCGGTTGAACCGAGGCACATCACGATCGAGCGGCGGGTGCGCTTCGCCGTGCTCGAGCCGTGCGAGCGGCCGGCGACCGAGATCTGGTTCGCCCTGCACGGATACCACCAGCTCGCCCACCGCTTTCTGCGCCATTTCCAGCCGGTTCACGAGGGGGCGCGCTGCATCGTCGCCCCCGAGGGCCTGCACCGTCACTACGTCGACCACGAGTCGCGAAAGGTGGGCGCCTCGTGGATGACGAGCGAAGACCGTCTCACGGACATAGGGGACTACGTCGGCTACCTCGACCGGCTCCACGCGCATGTAATCGCCGAGGAGTCGCGCCAGACGTCAGGCCGCGCGGCGCCCCCGAGGATCGTCGGACTCGGCTTCTCGCAGGGGGTCCACACCCTCTGCCGCTGGCTCGCGTTCGGCTGCGCCCGCATCGACCGCGCGATCCTCTGGGGCGCCACCGTCCCGCCCGACCTCGACCTGAGCGAGCACGGCGCCACGCTCTCCGCCGCCGACCTCCACCTCGTCGTGGGCGATGAGGACGAGTACTACGACCGCGCCGCCATCGAAGCCCATGAAGCGCGGCTACGCGCGGCTGGGGCCGCCTTCACCTCCCACACGTACAGTGGGGGACACCGTCTCGACGGGGAGGTCCTGCGGCGCCTCGCCGAACCCGGAGAGATCGGATAAGACGTTCCCGCGGGAACGCCTGCTTCAGCCAGTTGCCCCACTGGCGGGGTCTCCGCAGGAACGTCCCGGGTCAGCGATCCGGGTCGCGCCGGCGGCGGCGGCGGGCTTCGAGGCGGCGGAGGAGGAGGGGGCTCACGAGGGCCGACGTCGTGCCGCCGATGAGGGCGAGGATTCCGACGGGGCCGGGGTTCGAGAACATCGGGGCGCTGATCTGAGTGTTCATCCACATCCCGAGCGCCGCGAACACGATCGCGCCGACGACGAAGCCGAGCCAGGTGTGCCGGATCACGGGGCGGTGCGCCGAATCAGAGGGCCGCGCCGGGCCGCTATGAGCCGCCGTCCCCGTCGTCGCCGCCGGGGAGGCCGACGGTGGCGATGCACTCGATCTCGACGCGCGCGTTCAGCACGAGGCCGCCCACCGCCAGCGCGCTGCGTGCCGGCCGGTCATTGGGGAAGAACTCCATGTACGTGCGGCTCATGTCCCGGAAGTCCGCGATGTCGGCCAGGAAGACCGTGCACTTCACGACCTGGTCCAGCGACGAGCCGTAGCGCTCGAGCGTTTCCGCGATGTTCCGCATCGTCTGCCGCGTCTCCGGGATGATCCCGCCCTCGACGAGTCCCTCGCCGGGCACGGTGCCGAGCCGGCCGGAGAGGTAGAGGACGTTCCCGACCCGCACGGCCTCGGAGAACGGAGAGTCGGGCCGTCCGCCCAGGTACTCGACGGAGTGCATCATCGCGGACATCTCGGCGTGTTCCTGCGCCGCGAGCGGCGTCGCAGGCATGAGGGCCGTCCCGAGCAGCGCGAGAGCCGCAGCGAGCGCCAGAGCCGTGGGGGGAAGCTGTTTCCTGGTCATTTCTCCTCCTTCGAAGCCTGTCGAGATGTCCTGACACATGTGAAAGGGCCGGTTCACGGAGTGATGCGGGTCATCATGCGGGGGAACGCGATCGTCTCGCGCAGGTGGTCGATTCCGCACATCCATGTCACCGTGCGCTCGATCCCGAGCCCGAACCCGCTGTGTGTGAAGGTCCCGTATTTTCGCAGGTCCAGGTACCAGTCGTAGGACGCCTCCGGGAGTCCTTCCTCGCGGATGCGGGCCAGGAGCTTGTCGTGGTCGTCCTCCCGCTGGCTGCCGCCGATCACCTCGCCGTATCCCTCGGGCGCGAGCATGTCGTTGCACTTCACCGTGCGGGGATCCTCCGGGTTCTCCTTCATGTAGAAGGCCTTGACCCCCTTCGGATAGTCGAACACGAAGAGCGGTTTGTCCCGGCCCTCGACGAGCACCGTCTCGGCCGTCGCGCCGAGATCCGAACCCCATTCGATGTCGCTTCCCTTCGACTGGAGGAAGGCGACGGCGTCGGTGTAGCTGATGCGGTCGAACGGGGGCTGGATGGCCTCGAGCTTGGAGATGTCCCGGCCCAGCGCCTCGAGCTGATCGCGCTGGTTGTAGAGGACGCGCTTCACGATCCAGCAGATGAAGCGCTCCTGGAGCTCCATGTTCCCGTCGGAGTCGATCCAGGGGGCCTCGGGTTCCACCATCCAGAACTCGGTCAGGTGCCGGCGCGTCTTCGACTTCTCGGCCCGGAAGGTGGGGCCGAAGCAGTACACCTTGCCGAGCGCCGCGGCGGCGGCCTCCACGTAGAGCTGCCCCGTCTGCGCGAGGTACGCGGTGCCGAGATCGAAGTACTCCGTCTCGAACAGGGTGCCCGCCGACTCGCCGATCGCTCCGGTGAGGATGGGGGTATCGACGTGAACGAAGCCCTCGTGGTGGAGGAAGTCGTGGATCGCGCGGATGACTTCGTCGCGGATGCGCATGATCGCGATCTGCCGCGCGCTCCGCAGCCACAGGTGGCGGTTCTCGAGCAGGAAATCGACGCCGTGCTCCTTGGGCTGGATCGGGAAGTCGGTCGACGGCCCCATCACCTCGAAACCCGACGCGGTGAGTTCGACGCCGGAGGGGGCGCGAGCATCGGCGCGCACCACGCCCGTCACGGCGACGCACGCCTCGTGCCCCACCGTGGTCAGCGGTTCCCATGTCTCGGGCGGGATCTCGTTGCGGACGAAGACGCACTGGACCTCGTCCGTGCCGTCGCGAAGCACGAGAAAGGAGATCTTGCCGCTGGAGCGGAGGCGCCGGACCCAGCCGCGGAGACGGACTTCGTCCCCGATGTGGGCGGGCAACTCGCTTATGGTGACGGTGTGTTCGGACATGTGCGGCGACAAGTTGCGGCTCCGTTCGGGACGGGGCAAACACAGGACGGGGCAAACGCCGCTGCTGGGTGCCGGCCGGGTCAGCCGACGTGGTAGAGCGCCTCCCGCCGCGCGTAACGGAGATCGAGTTCGTGGCGGAACCGGCGGTGGGCCGGCTTCGAGAGCCCAGGGTCCCCCTCGACGATGGCGCGGGCCCGCCGCCGCCCGGTTTCCAGCAGGTCGAAGTCGCGGTCCAGTTGCGCGAACCTCAGGAGGACGGCGCCGTGCTGCTCCTTGCCGAAGAGGTCGCCTTGGCCGCGGATCCGGAGATCTTCCTCGGCGAGTTCGAAGCCGTCGGTCTTCTTCTCGAAGGCGACGAGCCGCTCCGACGGCGTCTCGGAGGCGTGGAAGACGATGCAGTAGGACTGCTCGGCGCCGCGCCCGACGCGGCCCCGCAGCTGATGGAGCTGGGCGAGGCCGAAACGCTCGGCGTCCTCGATGATCATCACGGTCGCGTTGGGTACGTCGATGCCCACCTCGATGACGGTGGTCGCGACGAGGAGGCTCGTGTCGCCCGCGAGGAAGCTCCGCATCGCCTCGTCCTTCTCCGCCGAGGAGAGGCGTCCGTGCAGGAGCCGCACGGCGATGTCCGGGAAACGGGCCTGGAGCTGCTCGAACATGACCGTGGCGGCGCGGGCCTCGAGGGTCTCGGACTCCTCGACGAGGGGGTAGATGACGTACGCCTGGCGGCCCTGGGCGAGCTGGTCTCCGAGGAAGACGAACGCGGCATCGCGGCTCTCGGGGCCGCGCACGGCGGTTCGGATCGGGCGGCGGCCGGGGGGAAGTTCGTCGATGATCGAGAGGTCGAGGTCGCCGTAGAGGACGAGGGCGAGGCTGCGGGGGATCGGCGTCGCGGACATCACGAGGGCGTCGGGGGCCTCGCCGCTCTCCCGGAGCCGGCGGCGCTGTTCCACGCCGAAGCGGTGCTGTTCGTCGATGACGACGAGCCCGGGGGCCGCGAAGTCGACGCCTTCCTGGATCAGGGCGTGCGTGCCGACGATGAGGCGCGCGTCGCCGGCCGCGATCCGCTCCAGGGCCTGCCGCCGCGCCTTCCCCGTGACGGCGCCGGTCAGGAGTTCGGGCTCCAGGCCGAGCGGGCCGAGCATCTTCTCGAACGTGCGCCGGTGCTGCTCCGCCAGCAGTTCCGTCGGGGCCATGATCGCCGCCTGGCGCCCCGCCTCGACCGCCTTGAGCATGGCGAGCGCGGCCACGACCGTCTTCCCGCTCCCCACATCCCCCTGCAGCAGGCGGTTCATCGGCGAAGGCCGGGCCATGTCGGCTTCAATCTCGGACCAGGCGCGGCGCTGGGCCGCGGTGAGCTCGAAGGGGAGGGCCTCCAAGAGCGAGCGCGTGAGCGTGCGCGGGGCGTCGAAGGCGACGCCGCGGACCTCGTGGCGAAGACGCGCCCGGGCTCGGGCGTGGAGAAGCTGGAGAAAGAAGAGTTCCTCGAAGGCGAGGCGCCGGCGGCAGGGCTCGACCCGGGAGACGGCGGGTGGGCGGTGCAGCGTGCGGAGCGCCTCGGCGAGCGGGGGGAGGGAGAGGTCCTCGAGCCAGCCGCCCGGAAGCGGGTCTTCGTCTCCGAGGTCGGAGAGGAGACTTGCGAGGTTCAGGTGGATGACGGCGCGGATCTGCCGGTGCGTGAGCCCTTCGGTGGCGGGGTAGACGGGGAACACCCGTCCCGCGGCCGGACGCTCCCCTCGCTCCCCGGAGGGTGCGGACCGTTCGGCGGATTTGTCGCCGGAGGCGCCTCTCTCGTCGGAGGCTCGGGACAGCACGATGTGCTCGCGCGGCTGGAGCTGCCGGCCGTGGTAGAAGCGCACGGGTCCGGAGGCGAGCAGCAGGTCGCCCTTGTCGATCGTGCGGTCGAGCCAGGGACGTCCTGGCCAGGCACATTCGATGTGGCCGCTGTCGTCGCGGAGCACGGCCCGGAAGACGCGCAGCCGGCGCCGCGTGGGGATGACGCCCTTCGAGACCACGCGCCCGATGACCGTCGCATCCTGGCCGACCTTCAGCTCGGAGATCGCGTCGACCGTGGTCGCGTCCTCATACCGGTACGGAAGGTGGTAGAGCAGGTCGCGGCCGGTATGTACGTCGAGCTTCGCGAAGCGCTCCGCCCGCCGGGGGCCCACGCCCTTCAGGTACTGCACGGATCCCCGCAGGATGGAGCGCCCGCCCTTCACGCGATCACGGTTCCGGGGCGAGGATTTTGTCGAGGTAGCGGTCGGGCGAGAACGCCTCGAGGTCTTCCGGGGACTCCCCCACGCCGAGATAGCGGACCGGGACGGAGAGTTCGCGCACGACGGAGACCACGGTGCCGGCGCGCGCCGTGCTGTCGAACTTCGCGAGCACGAGGCCCGTGAGGTCGAGCGACGTCCCGAACTGTCGCGCCTGGTTCATCACGTTCTGCCCGGAGGTGGCGTCGACGACCAGCAGCCGCTCGTACGGCGCGCCCTCCACCTGTCGGCCGAGCACGCGGTCGATCTTGACCAGTTCGCGCATCAGGTCGTCCTGCGTATGCAGCCGGCCGGCCGTGTCGACCAGCACCCAGTCGGCATCCCGCGCGCGCGCCGCCGCCACCGCGTCGAACGCCACCGAGGCCGGGTCCGCTCCGGGCGTTCCCCCGACGAAGTCGGTCCGCAGCCGTTCCGCCCACGCCCGGAGCTGCTCCTGCGCCCCGGCCCGGAAGGTGTCCGCCGCCGCGAGCAGCACGCGGCCTCCTTCGGCCTGCAGCCGCGCGGCCAACTTCGCCGCGGTCGTCGTCTTCCCCACGCCGTTCACGCCGACGAGGAGGAGGACCCCGGGCCCGTCGCCGCGCGCAGGCGGGCCGGCGGGCGACCCACCGGCGGGCGGCCCGGCGGCGGCCAGCGTCTCGGCCAGCCGGGCCCTCAGCGTATCGCGCAGATCGCCCTCCGTCGCGATAACGCCGCGGCTCGCCGCCCGCTCGAGCGCCTCGACCAGTTCGAGCGTCGTGTCGACCCCGAAGTCCGCTTCGAGCAGGACTTCCTCCAGTCGCTCGATGGCGGCGCCGTCGAGCCCGCCGTCGACCAGCGTGTTCACGTCCGTGAGCGCGAAGTCGACGATCCGCCGCCACAGGCCGCGCTTGGGGCGGCGGAGCGTTCCGGTCACCGAAGTCCGATCCGGTGCCGCCACACCCATTCCCCGCACAGAAGGAGAACGGCGAGAAGGAACGGCCACACGGGCCGGGGCGACCGGACCTCGGCCGGCGGGCGGGGAGAGGGCTGCGCCACGATGGCCAGAGGTTCGGATGGAGGCCCGGGGAGAAACTCCCGCGGGTCGGGTTCGACATGGACGGGCCGGCGGAGTCCGACCCGTCCCTCGGGGCCGGTCGCCGTCACGAGCACCTCGTAGCGGCCCGCGGGGAGACCGGTGCCCGCGACTTCGGCCGGAGGATCCGCGACGGAATCGCTCCACACCTCCGCGCCCGCCTCATCGAGTACCTGGATCGTGAGGTCGGAAGATCCGGGACGGATGCGCCACACCGGCGGCTCGCCGGGCGCCGGCGTCCGCACGAGCGAGGCGAGCCGGGGCGTGGCGTCCTCCACGAGCCAGCCGACGATGCCGCTGAACACGCCCTCGTAGACCCGGCGCGGCTCGTTCCCCCGCAGCGACCAGCGCCACCAGTCGGAAGCCGCGGAAAGCGCCCAC
This sequence comes from Candidatus Palauibacter rhopaloidicola, assembly GCA_026914155.1. GTDB lineage: Bacteria > Gemmatimonadota > Gemmatimonadetes > Palauibacterales > Palauibacteraceae > Palauibacter > Palauibacter rhopaloidicola. The sequence goes on from JAPPGH010000021.1 coordinate 18,301, forward strand.
CGGCGCGCCCCGTCCTCGCCCGCCGTGAGGAGCGGCCTTCCCTCTCCACGCCGGTTCCGGCTCGCGTCGATCGCCGACCAGGTCCCCGCGGGCTCCACGGCATAGAGCTCGCGGACGGGGGGCAGGAGATCCAGATCGGCCTCGGCAAGGAGCGCCGCCGAGGGGCTCGCGGGCACCGGCCCGGCGGGATACCACTCGCCGGGCAGGGGACCCGTCACGCGCGCTCCCACACCCGGCACGTCACCCGGCCCCCCGACAAAAAAGAGCGTCCGCGCGTGCGTTCTCAGCGCGCCGGCCAGCCACGGCGGGAGATCGTCCGGCGCGGCCTGGACCGCGAGCAGCCGGGCGCCCCGCACCGCTTCGCGCACCCGGGATGCTTCGACGACGCGGGGGCTGGCGCCCATCTCGAGAAAACGGCCATCGGCCAGACGCAGATAGCCGCGCGCACCTCCCAGGACGAGCCGGTCGAGGGCCGGCACGAGGAAACGGGCCTCCCAGTCGGGGGCCAGCGACACGAGTACGGCCCCGGCGGACGACTCCGAGACCTCGATCCAGGCACCCGTCCGGCCGGAGACGCCGAAGGGGTCCGGCGGATCGGTGAGTACGGCTTCGTAGCGCCGCCAAACGGGTTCGGCGCCTTCGTCGCGCGGCACGAAGGCGACTTCAGCGCGGCCCGTCCGCCCGGGAGCGGGGCGGGGCGCACGCACGGTTGCAACGACCGTCCCCTCGCGCTCGAGCTGGAAGCTCACGCTGTCGGGCAGCGCGCCCTCGCCGCCCGATCCCCCGCCGGCGTGGAATTCGAGCGTGGCGCGGACGGTGTCGCCGGCCCGGGCCCGCTCCGGGGCGCGCAGCGCCGCGAGCGCCACGCGCGGCTCGGCGGCGGCGACGCGGAGTTCGCGCACCCCGAGGCCCAGACCCTCGGCCGTCTCGCGGGCGGCGTCGCGGTCCGTCAACCCGCCGTCGGTGAGCACCCGAACGCTGTCGGCTCCGCCCAGCCGCGCGGCCTGCAGGGCCGGCTCCAGACGGCTGGCGTCGTGCCGCGCGGCGAGCGCCTCCAGCGAATCGAGCCGGGCGGGGACGGGGCGGTCTCCAAACAGGTAGATCCGGTCGGGAGCGAGTCCGGGAAGAAGGGCCAGGGCCGAGTCGAGCCGCGTCGTCCCGCCGGCCTCTCCGGCGCCGACCGGCAGCGTCATGCTGCGCGAGATGTCGAGAAGCACGACGCGTTCGGGGACTCCCACGCCGCTGTCGCGCAGGGCGGGCAGCGCGAGGGCGCCGAGAATCAGGAAGACGGCCACGGCCCGGACGGCGGCGGGACCGGCGCGCCCCGCCACGCGCTCCTCGCGCGCGCCATAGGCCCAGCCGACGAGCACGACTGCGCCAAGCGCGACGAGAACCCAGAGGCCGGGGCTCAATCCTGTGTGCGGCGGGCGCGCTGCGTGGGTTGCACAGGCATCGGAAGGCTTCGCAACCGCGACAGCATGGCATGCCGAAGCGCCGCAAACCGCTCCAGCAACTCAGCGGGGACCGGCTCGGCCCTGGGCAACTGCAGACGGGCCGGGTTCACCTGCGCGCCGTTCCGGAGAAACTCGTAGTGAAGGTGAGGCGCGGTCGCGAGACCGGTGTCGCCCACATACCCGATGACCTGTCCCTGTTCCACCTGGGTGCCGGCCGCGACGCCGCGCGCGACGTTGGCCAGGTGCGCATACCGGGTGCGGATGTTGTTCGCGTGACGGACCTCGACGGCGTTCCCGTAGTTCCCCCACCATCCCGCCCGGGTGACGCGTCCCGCCCCCGTCGCGCGCACGGGCGTTCCCCTCGCCGCCCCGTAGTCGACGCCGAGGTGCGGTCGCGTGCGCCGCAGCACCGGGTGGAACCGCCTGAGGTTGAAGGCGCTCGTCACCCGGACGATGTCCAGGGGCGCGAGCAGGAACTGACCCCGGAGGGCTTCGCCCGCTTCGTCGTAGTACTCCGCGCGCTCGGCGGCGGCATGCTCGAATCGCACCCCCGTGAGGACCCGCCGGTCGTTCCGGAAATCCGCGGCGAGCACCCTGGCGTCCCGCACGGATCCATCCGGCCGCACTTCGCGCTCGATGAGAACCCGGTATGCATCGTCCCGCCTAAGATCGCGCCAGAAGTCGATCTGCCACGCGAACACCTGCGAGATCCGGTACGCCACATCGAAGCGCTCGGCGTCGCCGAGCGTTTCCACGTCGCCCGACAACTCCGCGTCGAACAGGTTCGACCGGATGAGACCCGCAAGAAGGAGCGTGTCCCGCACGACCTGCACCGAGTCCAGCCGGGCCGACCACAGAGGCGCGGCTTCGCCGCGGGACCACAGATGGAGGATGCGGTCGGCGTCGAGGTCGACGCGGATGCGCGCCGGAGGCTCGCCGGGTCTGCGCACGAAGTGAATCGCGACGCCGGGCCGCAGCCGGCGCGGACTCTCGAATTCGCCCATCGCCTCCGCGATGGCGTGCGTCGCCGCGGGACCCAGGCCATGGTCCTCGAACACATCCCCCAGCGTCTCACCCCGCCGCAGACGATGCACGAGCGCGATGGGCGCCGGCGGCGTCGGCACTTCGACGACCTTGACGTCCTCGGGCCGCTCGGCCCGGGGGCCGAACGCGGCCCAGCCGAGGATCAGAATCCCGGCGAGGGCGAGCCCGGCCGCTGTAGAGAGTCTCGTGTTCAAGCGCTCAGTCCATCTGTCGCCGTATGAAGGTCGGGATCTCGAGATCCTCGAACTCGACGCGGGCATCGGTCCACGACTCGCGGTCCGGCGCGTCCGGCTCGATATCGGGCTCCACGTCCGGCGTCCCCTCTTCGGACACCGGCTGCTCGGCGGGTTCCGGCGCCGGCTGCTGCGCCAGTGCCGGCGCCGGTTCCGTCGCGGCTTCCGGCGCGGCTTCCGTGACGGCCTCAGGCACCGGCTCCGACACAGGCTCGGGCACCGGCTCCGACATCGGCTCCTCCGCCGCCAGCGCCTCGAACGCGATGTCCGCCCGCTTCACTTCCAAGGGGGGATCGACGGGCTCGGGCTCCGGTGGCGCGGGCGGCGCGGAGCGGTCGTCGATCACACTCGGACCGCCGTACTTCGACCCGATGACCACCGGGGTCGCGCGCGGCCGCGGCGGCGCCTGACTCACGGGAATCACCCTCTCGGCCATCGGCGCCGGCCCGTCTCCTTCCATGTCTCCGAAGCCCGTCGCAATCACCGTCACGCGGATCTTGCCTTCGAGTTGAGGATCGTGCACGACTCCGAAGATCATCTCGCCCTCGTCGCCCGCGGCCTCCTGGATGATCGAGTTGGCCGTCGTGACTTCATCGATCGTCAGGTCGGGACCGCCGCTGATGTTGATGAGGACTCCCGTGGCGCCGTTGATGGATACGTTGTCGAGGAGGGGTGAGCAAATGGCCTCCTGCGCCGCCTCCACCGCCCGGTCCTCGCCCGACGCGCTTCCGGTTCCCATGAGGGCGGCCCCGCGGTTCGACATCACCGTACGGACGTCCGCGAAGTCCACGTTCACCTCGCCGGTCACGGAGATCAGGTCGGAGATCCCCTGGGTCGCCTGCAGGAGTACCTCGTCCGCCTCCTTGAGCGCCTGGCGGAAGGTCATCTCCTTCCCTACGACCGCGAGCAGGCGCTCGTTCGGTACGACGATCATCGTGTCCACCGCGCGCCGAAGCTCGCGCAGCCCGATCTCCGCGTACCGCATCCTCTTCTTGCCCTCGAAGTGGAAGGGGCGGGTCACGATCGCGATGCAGAGCGACCCCATTTCGCGCGCCATGCCGCCGATGATCGGGGCCGCGCCCGTGCCGGTGCCTCCACCCATCCCCGCCGTGACGAAGACGAGATCCGCGCCCGCGATCACCGATCGTATCTCCTCGGAACTCTCGGACATCGCCTGCCGTCCGATCTCGGGGCGGGCGCCGGCCCCCAGGCCCCGCGTGAGTTCCTTCCCGATCTGGACCCTGAGGTGGGCGCCGGATTCCTTCAGCGCCTGGGCGTCGGTGTTGACCGCGATGAACTCCACGCCATCGAGTTCTTCGTCGATCATGCGGTTGACCGCGTTGCCGCCGGCGCCACCCACGCCGACGACCTTCATTTTCGCGTTACGCACGCCGTTTTCGTCGAATGTAAAGACCATGTCCCCTCCCTCCCGTCAGAAAAACTCCCGTAGCCACCCGCCGACTCTCGCGAAGGCGCGGGTCGCTCCCACCAACCCTCCCGCCGAGGCCCGCGACGCACCGTACAGCACCAGCCCCGTGGCGGTGCTGTAGGACGGACGCGCGAGGCCCTCCGCCATGCCCGTGAGGCCGAGTGAAGGAATACCGGTGCGAACCGGCAGATTGAAGACCGAGCGAGCCAGATCTTCCGTGTGCGCGAGCGACACGCCGCCACCGCTCAGCACGATCCCCGCCTCGAGTCCGCGCAGCGTTCCGCTCGTCTCCAGTTCCTCGTACACCAGTCCAAGAATCTCGTCCAGCCGTTGTTCGATAATGTGCACCAGCAGCTCGCGCGACACACGTCGGGAGCGTCCGTGGCGGGCCCCGGAGACGTCGAGCAGTTCCTGCGAATCGGCCCGGTCGCGCAGCGCTCCGCCGTGTCGCTCCTTGAGTTGCGCGGCCTCGTCTTCGTGAACGCCGAGGCCGCGCGCGATGTCCCGCGTGACGATCGATCCGCCCCAGGGCAGCGTCGCGGCGTGAAGGATGCGGTGTCCCCCGTACACGAGCACGTCGGTCGTCGCGCCCCCGATCTCGACCAGGGCCACGCCGGCCTCGCGCTCGGCGTCCTCGAGCAGGGCGAGTGCCGTGGCCAGCGGCGCCATGACCAGCTCGTCCGGCCGGTATCCCGCGCGGTCGACGACCTTCGCGAGGTCGTGGCAGATCGCCATGTCGGCCGTCACGATGCAGAGGTCCGCCTCGAGACGGCTTCCTGCCATGCCCTCGGGATCCCGGATCCCGTCACGATGGTCGACGGCGTACCGCTGGGACAGGGCGTGTATCAGCTCGTGGCCGGGCGGAATCGGGACGGCCCGGCCCACCTCCTGCACGCGCTTGACGTCGGCGGGCGTGATCTCCGAGCCGGAGACCTGAAGTACGCCCTTCGACCGTGACGTCCGCACGCTTCCGCTCGGGACGCTCACGTAGGCGGCCTCGACCTCGCGCCCGGCCGTCGCTTCCGCCTGCCTGACGGCGGTGCGAACGGCCTGGGTCGCCGCCTCGATATTCCCGATGTTCGGGCCGTTCATGCCCTCGGAACGCGTGACGCCGAGGCCAAGAATCTCGAGCGGATCGGAGGGCTGGCGGCCCGGATGCACCGCGGCGACGACCGCACAGGTTTTGGTCGACCCCACATCCACCCCGACAATGCCCGCCCCCTGAATCATCGCTCCTCCACGCGCGTCAGTACAACTTGGCCTCTGAAACGCGCGTCCGCACGTACGACGCGGCGATCCTCGATCTGCCCCAGCGCGATCGATACGCGGTCGAGGGCGCGCAGGGGCTCATCTCGCGGCAGAAAAACGACATCCGCGCCGGCGCCGGGCAGGAGCAGGAACCGGTATCCCCCGTCCGCCGCGGGCCCGACCTCGGAGACGAGGGACATGAAATCGCTCCGCGTGCGATCCATGCGCGACAGGGCGAGGATGAGTTCGCGCATACCCGCGTCCGCCACGAAACCGCTCTCCGTCTCGGCCGGACCCCGGACGATCGGCAGGTCGAGCGACGCCGCGGAGGGTTCGAGGGGCAGCAGGTAGCCATCTCCGCTCACGGGGCGCAGTTCGGGCGTCGCGACGAGCGCGACCGGACGCCGCTCCACGATGGCGATTTCAAGGGTACGGAAGCTCTCTCGGTGGACGGTGGCCTCGCGAACCATGGGATGGGAGCGAACGCGCGCCTCCCATCTCGCCGGGTCGTCCCACACCGATGCGTCCGGGGTCAAGGCGAGCGCCCGGATCTCGTCGGGCGGAATGTGCTCGGTCCCGACCACGCGGAGTTCCGAGATCTGAAACGCGGGCAGCGTCGTGAGGAGGCGCGGCACCCAAATGGGGACGGAAAGGCCGATCGCGGCGACCATGAGGGCGAAGAGGAGCCGGCGGCGTCCGCGGCGGGTGATGCGCCCCGAGCGTGACGGCCTGCGCTTGATCATGCGGCCCCCACACGGGCGAGCTGTGCGGGCTCGAACCCCCACAGATGGATCTCCGGCTCCAGCGCCACGCCGAGACGCGCGAGGGCGCGGCGGCGGGTTTCGGCCATGAGTCCGATCACGTCGGCGGCGCGGGCGCCGCCGAGGTTGACGATGAAATTCGCGTGCCGCTCGTGGATCCGGGCGCCTCCGACCCGAGCCCCCCTCATTTCCACCCGGTCGACGATCGTCCAGGCGGGGGGATGCGGCGGACCCGGGTTCTTCCATGTCGATCCGATCGAGGGCAGGTCGTAGACCTGATCCCGGACCTTTCGCTCGCGGAAACTCAGGTGCGCTTCGCGGACGGCCTCCGCTTCGGCCGGCGTCGCGTCGAGGCGCGCGCGCACGAACACCCAGTCGGCCGGCACGCTCACGTGGCGGTACATGGGCCGCGCCTCCTCGGGCCGGACCCGCACGAGTTCGCCCTCCGGCGTCACGGCTTCGGCCCATTCGACGCGATCCCAGAGCCCCTCGTCCCTCGAACCGGCGTTCATCCGCAGGCCTCCGCCGAGGGTGCCGGGAACGGCCTCCAGGAAATGAAACCCGTACCGTCCATGGCGGCGCGCGGCCTGGGCAAGCGCGGGCAGACGGGCGCCGGCGCCGGCTTCGATCGCAGTCTCCCCGACCCGGATCGCCCCGAAATCGCCCTCCAGGACGAGGACGGGTTCCGGCACCCCGCCGTCCCCGATAAGGAGGTTCGCGCCGGTCCCCAGCACGCGGCACCCGCGCCCCGACGTCTCGCACAGCGCGGCCTCCAGTTCTGCCATCGACCGCGGTCGCGCGAGCCGCGCGGCCGGCCCGCCGATCCGGTAGCGGACCAGGGGCGCGAGCGGGACATCACGCTCCCACCGCATCGCCCGCCCGCCGCCGGACCGCCGCGTGCGCGAGGTCGGTGACATCTCCGGCGCCCATGAAGACCAGTACCGCCTCCCCGGCGCCGACTTCCGGCGGGACGAGGTCCAGGGCGTCGTCCCGGTCGATCGGCGCCGCGGTTGCGGCGGCCCCGCCGGTGATCAGCTCCGAGGTCACGCCCGGAAGCGGCGCTTCGCGCGCGGGATAGATGGGAAGCACCCGCGCTTCGTCCGCGGTCGTCAGCGCGCGGGTGAACGCGTCCGCAAAGTCGCGCGTCCGGGTGAACAGGTGCGGCTGAAAGACGACCGTCAACCGGGCGTCGGGATACGCTTCCCGCACGGCGGCGAGCGACGCCGCGACCTCGGTCGGATGGTGCGCGTAGTCGTCGAAGACCGTGAGGTCGGGCCACGCCGCGATCATCTCGAGTCGGCGCGCCACGCCGCGGAACTCGCTGAGTCCGCGCGCCGCCGCCCGCGGATCGCCGCCGAGCCGCAGGGTGGCGAGGCAGGCCGCCGCGGCGTTGAGCTGGTTGTGGCGCCCCGGCACGCGGAGCGTGAGATCGATCGTTCCCTCCGGCCAGGAGAGGCGCAGCGTGCGCGGCCCCGCCTCTTCGAGCCTGCACCGGGCCCCCTCCCCGAAACCGTACCCGAACCCGTTGCCCGCGCCGGAGAATCCGCACGCCTCCGCGAGTTCGCGGGCGCCTTCGTCGTCGTGGCAGTAGATGAGGCCTCCGGCGTGCCGGGTCCGCCCGGCGAACTCCGCGAACGCGGAGCGGAGGCGCTCCCAGCTTCCGTACGTGTCGAGGTGTTCGGGCTCGAGCGAGCTGATCACGGCGAGCGTGGGATGAAGTTCGAGGAAGGAACGGTCGAATTCATCGGCTTCCACGATCGGGGGGCCATCGCCCAGCCGCGTGAACCCGTTCCACGCGTCGACCCGGCCGCCGACGAGGACGAGAGGATCGAGCCCGGCCGCGGCCGCGGCGTGCCCGGCCATCGCGGTGATCGTCGTCTTCCCGTGCGTCCCGGCGATCCCGACGAGCGGCTGCCCGTTGAGGAGGGCGCCGAGGGCCCGGGCCCGGCGCATTACCGGTATGCCGGCCAGTTCCGCGCCGACGACCTCCGGCTCGTCCGCCGGCACGGCCGAGCTTCGAACCAGCAGGTCGACCCCGCACGTGTGGGACGGCGCGTGTTCCCGCTCGACCCGGATTTCGTTCGCGGCAAGGTCTCCGAGAGCGTCCGCCGGAGCGCGGTCGCACCCGCTCACGACGTAGCCGGCGCGGTCCAGGAGAAGCGCGAGTCCGCGCATGCCGGCGCCGCCGATCCCCATCAGGTGCACGTGCGCCCCGGCGGCGGGGAGATCCGCGGTTCCCGCCGGACGGGGCGCCCCCGCCGCCGCCCCGGTCATGCCGCGCACCGGTCCACGAGCGTGAGCATCTCGCGGGCGATGGCGAGCGCCGCGTCCGGCCGGCCCCGGCTTGCGGCGGCCTCCGACATCCGGGCCAGGCGCCCGTCGTCGGTGAGAATATCGCGGCACAGCGACCACAGCTCGCCGGCCTCGAGATCTCCTTCCTCGCGAACTTCCGCGGCCCCCGCCTCCGCCAGCGCGCGCGCGTTCGTCAGTTGGTGCCCCCCGGCGGACGTCGGAAGCGGCACGAGCACGGCCGGCCGGCCCGCGGCGCACAACTCGGCCAGCGACATGGCGCCCGACCGGCACAGCGCAAGCGTCACCCCACCCAACTGCCGTCCCAAGTCGTCGATGTAGGGCACGACGCGGACGCGGCCCGCGAAGGGAAGCTCCGACGTGCGCGCGGAGAGTTCGGCCGCGTGGGCCGGCCCGGCGATCCACACGACTGAGACGCCGTCCGGCCACGCCGCGGCATCCCGCGCAGCCCATTCCAGGTCTCGCAGAAAGGCGCGGTTGAGGCCGAGTGCACCCTGGCTTCCGCCGAAGACGAGGAGGTTCCGGCCCGGCGGCCAATCGAAGCGGGCGGGAGCCGAGCCGGCCGAACCGCCGGAGCCCGCCGCGCCGTCCGCTCCGGGCGCGACGGGGTTTCCCAGCGCGCTCAGGCGCGCGCGCCCCACCCGGAGCCGGGCCTCGGCCTCCGGGTAGCCGAGGTGGATCTGATCGACACCCGGCGCGAACAGGCGCGTCACGAGTCCCGGAGCCGCGTTCTGTTCCTGAATCGCCGCGGGGACTCTGTGCAGCCGGGCTCCCGCAAGCGCGGGCCCCGCCACGTATCCCCCGGTGCCCACGACGAGTCGCGGATCAAAATCCCGGAAGGCGCGCCGCACGCCGGCGATGACGGCCGGAGCCGACGCGAACAGCCGCCAGTTTCGCCATGCCCGCTGCCGGTACAGCGGTTGCAGCGGCAGAAGCCGGAACTCGTACCCAGCGTCGGGCAGCACGCGAGCCTCCAGCCCTCGCCGTCCGCCCAGGAAAACGCATTCGACTTCGGGGGCCAGCCGACCGAAGGCCGCGGCCAGGTTCAGGGCGGGATACAGGTGGCCGCCCGTGCCGCCTCCCGCGAGCAGGATACGAGGCGACGCCATGCGTCAGCATCTCCGCCGCGACGCCACGTTGAGCAGGATGCCCGTGACGCCGAGCGCGATGACGAGCCCCGTGCCGCCGGAACTGATGAAGGGGAGGCTCACCCCCGTCGTGGGCAGCAGCCCCATCGTGATGCCGATGTGTCCGAACGCCCCGATGGCGACGATCGCGGTGAGTCCGATCGCGATCAGGCGCCCGAACAGGTCCGGGGCGGATTTCGCGACCCGAAGTCCGAGGTGCGTCCACACGAGGAAGAGGATGAGCATCGTCACCGCCCCCACGAACCCCCATTCCTCCGCGATGATCGGATAGATGAAATCGTTCTGCGCTTCCGGCAGGTAGTGGAGCTTCTGCGTGCTCTCACCATAGCCCGCGCCCAGGATCCCGCCCGAACCGATCGCGATCTGCGCCTGCTGCAACTGGTAGCCGGCGCCGGAGGTGTCCGCCTCGGGATTGAGAAACGCCAGGATGCGCGTGAGCTGGTAGCTGTTCGAGCGCACGAGCCACCACACCCCGGCGCCGATGGGCAGCGTGAGGAGGAGGAAATGCCGGATGCGCATCCCCGCGGCGAAGAGCACGGTCGCCGCCAGCGCGGCCGTGATCAGCGTCGCCGAAAGGTGCGGCTCCGCGGCGATGAGGACGAGCAGGGGGCCGAGGACGAGGAGGAACGGGAGCACCCCGCTCAGGAAGCTGCCGAAGTTCCGCTGCTTGCGAACGGCGAGGGCGGCCGTCCAGAAGACGACCGCCACCTTGGCCAGCTCCGAGGGCTGGAAGGTCGCGGGCCCGAGCATCAGCCAGCGGCGGGATCCGTTCCGGACGGGCGCGATGTCCGTCGTAAAGGGGAGGATCATGACGACGAGAAGTGCCCCCACCACCCCAAGGATCGGCCACGCATACCGGCGGTAGGTGCGATAGTCGACGAATGCGGCCACGATGAGCGCCACGAGACCGACGGCGGCGCGGGCCAGTTGGCTCATGAGCACGTGGTTCCCGGGCAGTCCGCTCTGCTGCGCCGCGAAGGAACTTGCGGAATAGACGGAGAGGAGCCCGAACACGACGAGGACCAGCGTGACCCCGATGAGCGCGTTTCGCACCCACGCCGGCGAGCCAGCGAACTCCTGAACGCGCGGGAGCTCCCGCGAGATGCCGGGGTCCGTCACGTCGCCCGCTCCGAGCCCGCGCCTTCGTACGATTCCCGGACGCACCGCTCGAACGTCCGGCCGCGCTTCCGGTAATCCGGGAACATGTCGTAGCTGGAGCAGGCCGGAGAGAAGAGGACGACATCGCCGGGATGGGCGGCCTCGCGCGCCAGGCGCACGAGCTGCGGAAACCCGCGGGCGACCTCGATCGGCGCCACATCTCCCAGTTCCCGGACGATCTGCGGCGCCGCCTCCCCGAACGCGATCAGCGCCCGCGCGTTCTCGCCCAGTGCGGGCGCGAGCGACAGATAGGACTCGCCCTTGTGCCGGCCTCCGAGGAGCGCCACGAGGGGCCGGTCGAACGCGTTGAGGGCGACGCGGGTCGCGGAGACGTTCGTTCCCTTGGAATCGTTGATCCACAGGACGTCCTCGAACTCGCCCACCCTCTGGAGGCGATGAGGGAGCCCCTGGAAAGAGGCAAGCCCGGCTCCGATCGCCGCGGCTTCGCATCCGGCGAGCGCCGCTCCGAGACCCGCCAGGAGCGCGTTCATGACGTTGTGTACGCCGACGAGTTGCAGGTCGGCGGCCGCGATCCACGGCTGTGGCGCCCCCCCGGCGTCGAGGCGCTGGACCAGTTGCCCGGCTTCGTCCAGCCATACCCCCGGTGCCTCGTGCGGCTCGATGGAAGCGAGGTAGCGGCGTCCGGCGGCCGGTTCCGCCATGGCGAGCACGGCGTCGTCGTCTCCGTTCAGGACCCAGCGGCTGTCCTCATCGGCGTTCGCGAACAGCCGCGCCTTGTCCTCGTAGTAGCGCTCGAGACTCGAATACCAGTCGAGGTGGTCCGCGGCGAGGTTCACCAGGACCCCGATCTCGGGCCGGAACGCCTGGAGATCCGCGAGCTGAAAGGAACTCAGTTCGACCACGAGCCAGTCCGGCTGTCGTTTCATCAGCGGAATCTCGGAGAGCGGGCGGCCGATGTTCCCCGCGGTGAGCGCGTCCACGCCGGCCTGCTGCAGCAGGTGCCCGCAGAGCGCCGTCGTCGTCGTCTTGCCGTTCGTGCCCGTGATGCCGATGACCCGCGAGCGGAGGTGGCGATAGGCGACCTCGATTTCGGCCACGGTGGGCACTCCGGCTTCCGCTACGGTCCGCCGGATCTCGGCGGTCGGCGATATCCCGGGGCTCGTCACGACGAGATCCGCGTTCAGGATGCGCTCCACGTCGTGCCGTCCCACCTCCGCGTCGATGCCCTCGGCGGCGAGGGCTTCCACGGCCTCGCGCTGCCGCGGACCCTCGAACGCGTCGCTCGCGTACACGTCCGCTCCGAGCGCATGCAGGAGCCGCGCGGCGGCCATCCCCGACACCCCGAGTCCGAGGACGGCCACGGGCTCGCCGGGCCCGAAGAGCGGAGCGCGGCGGTCGTCGGCCATCAGCGGATCTTGAGCGTCGCCAGGCCGACGAGCGCGCAGATGACGCCGACGATATAGAAACGCGTGACGACCTGCGTCTCGGGCCAGCCGAGCTTCTCGAAGTGGTGATGGAGCGGGGCCATGCGCAGGAGCCGGCGTCCCTCGCCCCACCGCCGGCGGCTGAACTTGAACCATCCGGTCTGGAGTATCACGGACAACCCTTCGAGGACGAACACGCCTCCGACGATGACGAGGAGGAACTCCGACTTGAGGAGAACGGCGACGGCGCCGATCGCGCCTCCGAGCGCCAGCGCCCCGGTGTCGCCCATGATGACCTGCGCCGGATGCGCGTTGAACCAGAGGAAGCCGATCGCCGCCCCCGCCAGCGCGGCGCAGAACACCGACAGTTCCCCGGCCCCGTTCAGGTACAGGACGCCGAGGTAGGCCGACGTGTCCACCCGGCCGATCGCGTAGGCGAAGGCGCCGAAGGTGAGGGCGGCGATCGCCGCGAGTCCGGTAGCCAGCCCGTCGAGACCATCCGTCAGGTTCACGGTGTTCGCGCTTCCCGCCACGACGATGGCGACGAACAGCGGAAAGATCGCCGGAGCGAGGACGACGGTCAGATCCTTGAAGAACGGGAGCATGGTCTGCGTCGCCCCGTAGGAGGACAGGGGCTGCCAGAGGAGGAACCCGCCGAGCGCCAGGCCCAGCACGAACTGCCAGATCAGCTTGTACCGCGCGATCAGGCCGCGCGGGTGGCGGCGCACGATCTTCAGATAGTCGTCCATGAAGCCGATCGCGCCCATCCAGGCGGTGACGACGAGGGCGACCCACACGTAGGTGTTGTCCAGGCGTGCCCAGAGGAGGGTGGGCAAGAGACAGGCGGTGAGGATGATGATGCCGCCCATGGTCGGGGTGCCCGCCTTCACGAGGTGCGTCGCCGGCCCGTCGGCTCGCACGACCTGCCCGATGCCGTGCTTTCTGAGTCTGCGGATCACCCCCGGCCCGATGATGAACGCGGTGAGGAGGGCCGTCACCATGGCGCCGGCCGCCCGGAACGAGATGTACTGGAACACGTTGAACAGGATATGCTGGTCCGCGAGCGGGAAGAGGAAGCGGTAGAGCATCAGGCACCCCCTCCAAAACGGGTTTCCAGTTCGTCGATGACCCGCTCGAGCCGGACGCCGCGCGAACCTTTCACGAGCACGACCTCATCTCCTTCCAGGGCGTCCGCGAACGGGCGCACGGCCGCTTCGGGATCCTCCGCCCGGATCAGGGAATGACCGTGCATGCCGTCGAATGGCGCGTCGCAGAAGAGGCCCGTGGCCGCGATGATGTCGAACCCCGCGGCCCGCATCTCGTCGCCGATCTCGCGGTGCGCCTTCGCCTCCTGCGAGCCGAGTTCGAGCATCGAGCCCGCGAACACGGCGCGGCGGCGGCCGGGGAGCAGGTCGCGGGTCTGGGCGATCGCCGCCCGGAACGAATCCGGGTTGGCGTTATAGCAGTCGGCCAGCACCGTCAGGCGCCCGATCCGGCGCAGCGCGCCGCGCAGGCCGAGCGGTTCGTAGCGCGACAGCCCCCGCGCGACCGCGTCGGACGGCACCTGCAGCGATTCCGCCAGCGCCGCCGCGATCAGCGCGTCCCGCAGGTGATGCTCGCCGCCCACGCCCAGCGCGACGCGCGTTCCGCCGCGGCGGAACTCGATCCGGTCCGCCTCGACCGTGTACGCCTCGGGTGCGAAGCCGGCGCCCGGTCCGAAGCCGGCCACGACCGCGTCGGGCCGGTGGGCCCGGGCGGCCTCCGCGAGAATGGCGGGCTCCTCCCCCACGACGAGCGCGCCGCGGCCCGAGGCGCCGCGTGCCAGCGCCATCTTCTCCCGCAGCACGCCCTCGACGTTGCCGAAACACTCGAGGTGCGCGGAGCCGACGGTCGTGATGACGACGTGATCGGGCCGCGCGATCTGCGCCAGCCGGGCGATCTCCCCCGGCTCGCTCGCACCCACCTCCAGGACCCAGGCGTCCGCATCGCGAGGAGCGCGCAGAATCGTGAGCGGAAGCCCCACCTGGCTGTTGTAGTTCCCCTCGGTGCGGTATACGCGGCGGGATTCGGAGAGGGCGCATGCGATCATCTCCTTCACGGTCGTCTTGCCCGAACTGCCCGTGATCGCCACGACCGTGGCGTCGGATTCGCGCCGCGCCCGCGCCGCGAGATCCCCGAGCGCCCTCAGGGGATCGGCAACGGCGAAGTACTCCATCTCCAGCGCGGGATCTTCCCGCCCGGCGGGAACGATCGCGCCCGGCGCGCCCCGGGCCGCCGCCTGCGGGAGGAAGTCGGCGGCATCGTGCCGCGCCCCCGCGAGCGCGACGAACAACTCCCCGGGCTTCAGCGTCCTCGAATCGCACGATACCCCGGTGTACGCGCCCTCTCCGAGGCCGTCCGTCCCCCCGGCGCCGGCGTCGTCCAGACCGAGTGCCGCCCGAATCCAGTCCGAGCGCAACGCCGGGGCCTGCGTGGCCGCCGTCACGCCGTCCCCCCGGGGAGTCCGGACGCGCCGGGAAGCGCCGGGAGGAGATCTTCCACGATCCGGCGCTCGTCGAAGGGCAGCCGCTCTCCGCCGATGACCTGGTACGTCTCGTGCCCCTTGCCGAGGAGCGCGACCGCGTCGGCCGGCCCGGCCTCGGCGAGTCCCCGCGCGATCGCCGCCCGCCGGTCGACGACGATCTCGTAGCTGTCCGGCGGGAGCCCGACGACCATCTGACGGCAGATCTCCGACGGATCCTCCGACCGGGGATTGTCGCTCGTGACGATGGCGACATCCGCCAGGCGGGCCAGGATGCTCCCCATCTGCGGCCGCTTGCCGGGGTCCCGGTCGCCGCCGCAGCCGAGCAGGGCGATGACCCGGCCCGGCACGATCTCTCGCAGCGAGGACAGCGCCCGTTCGCACGAATCCGGGTTGTGCGCGAAATCGCGGATCACGAGAACCGGCTCTCGCGAGAGCACTTCCATGCGCCCGGGCACCGGCGGCGCCGACGAGAGCCGTGCGGCGATCCGTTCGAGCGGCACGCCGAGGCCCCAGGCGATGACGGCGGCCGCGAGGGCGTTCCGCACGTTGAAGTCGGCGGGCAGCGGAAGCGACACGGCAGCGGCCTCGCCCGGCGCCCGCAGCGTGAATCGCGCCCCCCCCGCGTGAAGGACGAGTCGATCCGGCCACAGGTCGGCCGTCGACTCGAAGCCGTAGCGGAGCGTCGTGGCGTTCGGCGGCGCGACCTCCTTCCAGGCCGGTTCGTCGTCGTTCACCGCGCAGACGCCACCCGGCGCGAGCAGGTCGAGCAGGCGCAGCTTGGCCTCCCAATACGCTGCCAGATCCGGATGATATTCGAGGTGTTCGCGGCTGAAACTCGTGAAGCCCACGGCATCGAACGAGCAACCATCGGCGCGGCGCTGGTCGAGCGCGTGCGAAGAAACCTCGAGCACCGCCGCCTCGGCGCCGCTTGTCCGCAGGGTGGCGAGTTCGAGGGCCAGGTCGATCGGATCGGGTGTCGTCAGCCCCGGTGCCCCGATCCTGCCGTCGATGGATACGGTGCCCAGAGTGCCCAGCGCCGCGGCGGGGCCCGCATCGTCCAGGATCCAGCGCGTGAGCCAGGCGGTGGTCGACTTCCCGTTGGTTCCCGTGATGCCGACCAGGCGGAGCGCGTCACCGGGGTCACCGGCGAAGAGTGCGGCGAGATGGGATACGGCCGCCCGAGCATCGCGGACGGCCAACTGCGGCAGGTCGACATCGGCGACGCGCTCGACCACGGCCGCGCCGGCCCCGGCGCGCCGCGCGGCTTCGACGAACGCGTGACCATCCACCCGCGTCCCCGGAATCGCGCAGAAGAGGTCCCCGGCGCCGACCTGGCGGGAGTCCGAGCGCAACGCGGAAAACTCCGCGGGAGGAACCCCTCTCCACCGCGGCTCGAGCCCCGCTTCGTCGAGCCTACGCTCGACCTGTCGATTCGTCGTTGTCTGCTGCGGCAAAGTCCGGTGGTTAACCTCCCTCCAATCTTGTATTCCCGAGACCCGCCTTCGTTCGTTCTGCTATCTCAGCACGACGGTCGCACCCCGGAGCAATTCGCTCCCGGGCGCGGGGCTCTGTCCCGCGACGCTCCCCTGTCCGCGCCATTCCACGCGGAGACCGAGCGCGTGCAGACGCGCGACGGCCGACCGCGCGGACAGCCCCGCCAGATCGGGCAGGGCGACGACACCTCGCCCGTTCGCGGCGGTCGCGTTGGCCGTCCCGGCCGCGCCCGTCCCGCTGGAGGCGAAGATGAGGGCTCCTTCCGGCGCGCCGGCCTCCGGTCCGCCGGACCACGGCCGCGGACGGGCGTCGGAGACGACCAGCCGCGGATCCACCTGCACGCCCTCGGCCGCGAGCGCCGCCCGAAGGGTCGCCTGGCTTGTGGGCGCAGCGATGGCACCACCGTAGTAGACGCCTCCCTTCGGGTCCTCGAGGCGCGTGAGGATGACGATCCGCGGATCGTCCGCCGGCGCGAAGCCGACGAAGGAGGCGCGGTAGCGCCCGGGCGCGTAGCGGCCGTTCACGGTGAGGCGGGCCGTACCGGTCTTTCCGGCCACCGCGAACCGCGCCATGCCCGCGAGCGTTCCGGTACCCTCCCGTACGACCTCCTCCAGCACCCCGCGAACCGCCGCCGCCACCTCCTCGGATATGACGCGCCGCACGGGACTGGGATCGAAGCGCCGCGCCACGCGCCCGAGCGGGTCCCGTATTTCCCGGACGAGGCGGGGGCGCATCAGCACGCCGCCGTTCGCGATCGCGCCGTAGGCGATGGCGAGCTGCAGGGATGTGGCGGAGATCTCGTACCCGATCGCGTGCGAAGCGGGGCTCAGCGAGGTCCACGACTCCGGCCGGCTCAGGCGGCCGGGCGACTCGGACAGGTGCCCCAGCTGCGTCCGCATGCCGAAGCCGAAGTCCCGCAGGTAGCGGTGCTGCACCGCGGGCGTCAGACGGGCGGACAGTTTCGCGGCTCCCACGTTGCTCGATTTGGAGATGATCCCGCGCACGCTCAGCGTGTCGTAGCCGTGGACGTCCGAGATCACCCTCGAGCCGATCCGCAGCCTGCCGTCCTCCACATCCACGATCTCGTCCAGATCGACGACACCCTCGCTGAGGAGCGACGCGAGGAGGAACGGCTTCAGCGTGGAGCCGGGTTCGTACGGATCGCTGAGCCCCGAGATCTGGTCGACCGCCCCATCGCTGCGTTCGCTCGCCAGGGCGAGAATCTCGCCGGTACGCGGGTCGAGGAGGACGATGTCGCCCCCGCCCGCCCCCGTCTTCGCGATTGCGCGCGTGAGTTCGTTCTCCGCGATCCGCTGCAGTTCGGCGTCGAGCGTGAGCACGACATCGTGTCCGGGCACAGGCTCCACGACCTGTCCGCCGGATGGCCGGTACGCGTTGCGATGGCCGTCGAGCCGCACCTCCGCGCGGCCGGGCTCGCCGACCAGCCAGGCGTCGAGGTCGGCCTCGAGACCCGTTCCGCCCCGACCATCGGACCCCACGGCGCCGATGAGACGGCGGCCCATGCTCAGGGGGTATTCCCTCGCGGACCGGCTCTCGAAGTAGACGCCTCGTCCGATCGTCCGTTGGAGCCGCACACGCTCCTCGTCGCTCACGTCGCCCGCGACGAGAGACCAACCGCCCGCCGCCTCCGCGACGGCGCTCCGCCGCCCCGCCGCGACGGGCACGACCGAGGCGACGGCCTCGATGGCCTCGGCCCGGTCGAGGCGCAGCTCGTCCACGGCGAGGAAGACCTGGTATCGCGTGTCCGGAGCGGCGAGAACGCGGCCGCGGCGATCCAGAATCCGCCCGCGTACGGCAGGCAACGACTCCCACTCCGCGCTCTGCGCGACCTGTCTCGCGCGATGCGCCTCACTCTCCAGGATCTGGAGGTCGCCCAGGCGCACGGCATACGCCAACGCTACGACGGTGAACGCGATGCCCAGCACACGATGCCGGATGCGCTGCGTGCGTACGAGCGCCGCCTCCTGCGCATCGCCCGCCGCGCCCTCGAGCTGCGTCGTGCTGTGAATGCCGAAACGCGTCACCTCTCCCCTCCCCTGCCGGAGACTCCCATCTCCTCTTCATCCGGCGAGTATCCGGCGTCGACCTGCAGCAGTTGCTCTTCGCCCGCCCGCTGCAGCCCGAGCGCCTCCGCCGCGCGTTCTATCCGCGCCGGCGCCGCGAGTGAATCGACTCGCGTCCGCGCCGCGTCGATCCGATCCGTGACGATCCGGTCCTCCGCTTCGAGTCCTCGAAGCTCGGCCATCAACCGCCGCCCTTCCTCGCCCCGACGGACCACGCTCACCAACGAGGCCGCCAGCGCGAGGACTGCCGCCGCGGCCGTCATCCACCGCACCAGCGTTCTGCGGCGGACCCTCCGTACGCTCCCGCTCCAGTCGTTCATGCGCCGCTCGCCCGCTCGTCCGTCCGCTCGTCCGTCCCGTGCTTCTCCCACACTCGGAGTCGGGCGCTGCGCGCCCGCGGATTCCGGGCCACCTCCCCAGGCGAGGGGCGCAGGGGGCGGCGCGTCAGCGTCCTCCCCAGCGACGTTCCCCGACAGCGGCACTCCGGGAGACCCGGAGGACAACGGCAGTCGGCGGACCAGCTTCGGAACGCGTCCTTCACCAACCGGTCCTCGAGCGAGTGGTACGAGAGCACCGCCAACCGCCCGCCCGGAGCGAGCCGGCCGCGGATCCCTTCGAGCCCCTCGCTCAGCGCGGCCAGCTCGTCGTTGACCGCGATCCGCAAAGCCTGGAACAGCCTGGCTTTCTGCTTCTCCTGCGCCGAACGACCCAGCACCGCCGCCAACGCGGCCACGAGGTCGTCGCTCGTGCTGAAGGGCCGGATCTTCCTCCGCCGCACCACCTCACGTGAGAGCGTCCGCCACCTACGCTCTTCCCCATCACGGAAGACCCGGCCCAACTCGCGTTCGTCCGCCCGATTCAACAGCTCGGCTGCGGACCTTGTGTCGCGCGCCCTCTCGTCCATCCGCATGCCCAGCGGCGTGCCAGGACGGAACGAAAAACCGCGCTTCTGTGTGTCGATCTGGTGCGACGAGACGCCCAGGTCCATCACGGCTCCCGTCAGACCGTCCAGTTCGGCGGCGAACTCCGGACGAGCCACGTCCCTGAAGTTCGCCTGTATCAGCTTCACCCGTTCGTCCGCCGAGGCGAGCCGCCGCTTCGCGGCCTCGATCGCCTCCGCATCCTGGTCGATCCCGATCACGCGCACGGCCGATCCAGCCTCCAGCAGCCGGATCGCATGCCCCGCACCGCCGACCGTCGCATCCAGGAAAACGCCTCCGCACTCCGGGCGAAGCCACCGCAGCACCTCATCCGGCATAACCGGCGTGTGCCGAAACGTCTCCTCTGTCACTCCGTCGGCTTCCTCGACTCCCCCCACCGTGCCGCGATCGGAAAACTCGTCAGGCGAATACCGTCTCCATCAGTCGATCGAAGTCCTCGTCCGTCGCACTCGTCACGCTCTCGAACGTCTCCGGATTCCAGATCTGAACGTGGTTGATCGCGCCCACGACCAGAGCCTCACTTCCAAGCGCGACCGCTCTTCTCATCCTCTCCGGTATCAGGATCCTTCCCTGCGCGTCCGGCGAGACCTGAACGGCGTCCGCCGTCACGCGAAGCACCTGGGGGCGAAAGCGCGGTTCCCGTCTCGACATCTCCCGGAGTTCGTCCTGCACGTCTGCCCAGGCCTCTTCCGGATAGAGCGAGAGCGCGTCGGGCTGCGTCTTGAGGAGGACGAACGGGTCCCGCTCCCGGCCCCTTCGAAAGGGCGCCGGCAGGCTGACCCGACCCTGCGAGTCGAGTTGATGTCGATAACTCCCCAGAAAGCCTGGCAAATCGTGCCTTCGACATTCTTCGAGGGTGTCCCTCCCAGAACGACCCGTTTCCACCCACCGAAACCCACCTTATGCGCCTTGGTGATGGGTGTCAACCCCTTTTCTCCCCATCTTACCCCATCGCCGAGAGAAAAAAGCGCCCGGCCGCGGTAAAGCGAGCCGGGCGCGACGGCCTCGAAGTTGGGTGCGCCCATGGCGGGCGCCGCCGGATTACGAGCGGCTGCAGGACTCCTCGATGATCGACTCCTGGCGGTACAACTGCTGATCGATCGCCACGCGGATCTGCTCCTGGTTGGCCGCCTGCACGGTACCCGCCTGGGCCAGGTGCGTACTCACGCGCTGGAAGGCGCTGAGGGCGGTGCGCGCCGGCGCGCAGGCCATGTCCGCTTCGTTGCGGCTATCGAAGGCGCTGCCCCGGAGGAAGTACCCGTAGGCGAGGAAGAAGTGGATCTGCTGCGAGAGGTCCGTATCCTGGACGAATTCCGTGGCCACGTCCAGCAGTTCCAGCGCCGTATTGAGCTCACTCAGGTCGATCGAGCCATACTCGACTCTGGTCTGCGGGACATAATAGCTGTTGTATCCCAGGCTGAAGATCGCGTTGCCCACTTGGTTCGAATCCGCCCCGCCCGCGACCGCGGCGCGGAAGTCCGCCACGGCTCCATCCGTGTCACCTGCCTTCATCTTGAGCGCTGCGAGCCGCTGCCGTCCGTCCGGCACGTTCGGGTTGTACGCGAGCGCCTGCTCCAGCTCCGCCACGCCCATCTCCGGATTCTCCATCCGATCATAAATCGTCGCGCGAGAAGAGTGGATCTGCGCGAGCAGCTCCTCGCGGGACATCTCGCCTTCGCCGTTGCCGTCGGAACTCGAAATCGCCGCGAGCGCCTGATCCGAGAAGGCGAGCGCGTTGTCGTACTCCTCGAGGAGCATGTACGCGTTCGTCGCGTTGGAGAGCGTCGAGGGGTTCACGGCGTCGCCCTGCAGATCCACGAGCTTGCCCGAGGCATCGACGGCGACCCGGATCATGGCGGGATCGGTGACCGCCCCATCGGTCTGCCCGGCCTCCAGGGACGCGGCCGTCAGGTACTCGAGCAGGCCCACGTTGTCCGGCGCGCGCTCCACTCCGTCCTGGAGGAGCTGCACGGTCTCGGCCCAGCGCTCGGCCTGCGTGAGCTCGTAGGCGATCCGCAGCCGCGTGTCGACGTCGTCCGGCCGGAAGTCGAGGAACCGCTGGTAGTAGCGCAGCGACGCGGCGCCGTCGCCCAACTGGGCGTACGTGAACGCGAGCGATTCCAGGGCGTCGGTGTCCGACGGGTTGTTGTCGACGACGCGCTGGAGGTCGGCGACCGCGTCTCCCCACGCCTCGTTGAGCATGTGCGCGCGGCCGCGCAGATAGTGCGCCCGGTCGCTGGCGGGGTTGAGCGCCAGGGCCGCGTTGCAGTTGGAGATCGCGTCCATGGGCTGTTCGGAGGCGAGGTAGTCGCCGCAGAACGCGAGCGAACGGAGGTATTCGACGCCCTTCCCGAGCTGCCCCATGATCTGGGTGCCCGCCTCTTGGTGGGAATCGTCGTCCGCCACCGTGAACGCCTCCATCGGAAGCTGGTCCCCGCTGTTGGGCTCAAGGAAGTTGACGTCGACCTCAACCCCTCCGACGGCCGCGACCGCCGTTCCGACCATGACGAGGGCGGCGTTCATCTGCATCCCCAACTGCTGCCACTCGATGCGGGTCATCGTTCGTTCGTCGAGATCGTAATCGTCGATCAGATCCCGGGCATCGTCGCGTTCGATGGCGATGTAGCCGGGGAAGATCCTGAGCCCATCCCGGATTTCTTCGGCGATGCGCTCGCCGAAACGGCGGTCGACCGGCTCGGTCACCGCGACGGGGGCGACCAGGATGAGCAGGTCGCTCGTCTGCGCGTCGAGCGCCCGAGGCGCCGCTGGAAGGGAGAGGAAGGCGACCCCGGCCGCCACCCACGGGAGAATGTTCCGCGTGCTTCTCATCGAGTACCTCGAACGGTTCGTGCAACAGACGGCGCACGGATCACAGGGGCCGTGCGACACACCAACACCGGTATCACTTCGAAACAAGGGGTTCAAGGTCGATTAATGCAAGCCGCCGCCGTGCGCAAGTCGCGCTCCGCAGCCGCGCTCCGCCGATCACTGCGCCAGCTTCTCACGCACACATCCCGTGAAGCGGTTGAACATAACATTCGAGACCGATTGAATCACGCCTCCGCGCCCGAACGACGCCAGCCGTCCCGTCAGCGCGATGGACTGCGACACCCATATCCGTGTCCCTCCCCCGCCCGCCTCCTCGCCCTCCTCCGCTTCTACAGACTGAAGCTGGCTCAACATCGTCATTCTCACGTTGCCGCTGCCCCGTCGATCCCGCCCCTCCCCCGTCATCTTCATGTGATGGCGCCGCGCGTCGAGTTCGTCGAAGCGTATCTCGCCCAGGAAGCGCGTCCCGATGGGGCCGAGCTTGAGCCCGATCTCGCCCCGGTACGTGCGCTCGTCAACGGCTTCGAGGAGGGTGGCGCCCGGCAGGCATTCGACGATGCGCTCCGGATCCGTCAGGAAGCTCCACACCTCGTCCACGGTCTGCGGGACATCGAAACTCTTCTCTATCTCGATCGCCATCTTCGGTCCTCGGGGGTCTGCGGGTGCGGAGCGGAGCCGGACGGGGACGGATCGCCGTTTCGCGGGCCTCGTCGGGCGTTGTCTCCGGGGGAGCGGTTATATTGCCGGGAGCGGCTCTACCGCGGATCGGCTTCCACCGGAAGCTGAAACGGCCGCGTCGTACCCGCAACCGGGAGGTCGCCGCCTTGCAATCCGACATCGCGAAGATCATCGAGGAGCTCGAAGCGGCGGGCTACATCGCCGACCGGGGGATCGCGACGGCGGTCCATCTCGGCCTCGCCATGGAGAAGCCCATCCTCGTCGAGGGGGCCGCCGGCGTCGGCAAGACCGAGATCGCCAAGGCGGTCGCCACGTGGCTCGGAGCGGAACTCATTCGCCTCCAGTGCTACGAGGGGCTCGACCTTCCCACGGCCCTCTACGAGTGGAACTACCAGAAGCAGCTCCTCCACATCCGCCTGCAGGACGGCGCCGGGGACGCGGAGGCGGTGCAACGCACGATCTTCGGGCCGGACTTCCTTCTCGAGCGGCCGCTCCTGCGCGCGATTCGCTGCGAAACGCGGCCGGTCCTTCTCATCGACGAGGTGGACCGGGCGGACGAGGAGTTCGAGGCGTTTCTGCTCGAGTTGCTGTCGGACTTCCAGGTCTCGATCCCGGAGCTGGGCACGGTCGCGGCCCGGACGCGGCCGGTCGTCGTGCTCACTTCGAACGGGACGCGCGAGTTGTCGGACGCCCTGCGGCGGCGCTGCCTCTACCTGTGGATCGACTATCCTGACGCGGCGCGAGAGGTCGAGATCCTGCGGCGGCGGCGTCCGGACATCGCCGCCGCCCGGGCCCGGGAGGCCGTGCGGCTGGCCCAGCGGCTGCGGCGCGAGCGGCTCGCGAAGCCGCCGGGCGTGGCGGAGACGCTGGACTTCGCCGCGGCCCTCGAGCACCTGGGGCCGGACCCGCTGCGCCCGGCGACGGCGCGCGACGCGATCGGGGCGCTCGTGAAGGACCCGAACGACCTGGCGGGTCTGACGGAGGAGCGCCTGGGGGAACTGCTCGCCTCCTCGGGGGACGCGGGGAGTTGACGCCCGAGCGCGTCGTCGACCTGGGCCGGCGACTGCGCGGCGAAGGGTTGGCCTGCGCGCTTTCCGAGTCCACGACGGCCGTCGCCTCACTCCCGCACCTCGATACGGAGGACGTGGAGGACGTCCGGGCGGGGCTCCGCGCGGCGTTCTGCTCGAGCGCTGCGGACCTTGAGATCTTCGAGCGCTGCTTCCACGCGTGGTGGCGGGGAGGGCAGCCGTCATCCGCCGTCGAGGATCTCCTGTCGAAGGCCGCGTCGGACCGGGGCGACCGGCCGACACCCGGCGCGCCTTCCGGACCGGACGGGCTCGCGGCGGCCCGCGAAGACCTCGGGGAACGTACGACCGACGAGCGGGACTCCCGGGAGCGTCCGATCGGCGCGGTGTACAGCGCGGCCCACTCGCTCGCGCGGCGCTCCTTCGCCTCGATCGGCGACGAGGAGCTGCGCGAGGTCGACGCGTGGCTGGAACGGCTGATGGTGCGGCTGTCCACGCGACGCAGCCGCCGACTCGAACCCGGCGGCCGGCGCGGGCCGATCGACGTGCGGAGGACGCTGCGGTCGCTCGTCGCGCACGAGGGCGAACTCGTCCGCCTGGCGCGGCGGCGGCGACGTCACGTGCCGCCGCAACTCGTCGTCCTGTGCGACGTGAGCGGCTCGATGGAGCGTTACAGTCGCTTCCTGCTGCGTTTCCTCCTGGGGTGCGGGCGGGCGCGAGACATCCAGACCTTCGCGTTCAGCACGCGTCTCACGCACCTCACGCCCTGGCTGGCCGGCGAGGAGATCGATCCCGCGCTGGACCGTCTGCGGGCCCGCGGCTGGTCGAGCGGGACGCGGATCGGCGAGTGCCTCGAAACATTCGTGACCCGGCACGGCCAAAGGATGCTCGGTCGGAGAACGCTCGTCATCATCCTCTCCGACGGACTCGACCAGGGCGAAGTAGAACCTCTCCGGCGCGCCATGGGCTGGATTCAGCGGCGCGCGCGCCGCGTGATCTGGCTCAATCCCCTGCTCGAGAGTTCGCGCTACGCGCCCGAAGCCCGGGGCATGCGCACCGCGCTTCCCTACGTGGACTACTTCCAGTCGGGGCACAGCCTCGAAGCGCTGAGGACGCTCCCGGGGCTGCTCAGACTGTGACTGGAGAAGGAAGGGACGGAGTTGGAAGGCGATCGCGAACGGGACCCGGGCGATGCCGGGTCCCGCCGCGCCAGCGTGCTAGGCTCGAACCCGATCCTTGAGCCCTTTGCCCGCCTTGAACGTGGGCACGTTCATGGCCGCGATCTGAATCGACTCGCCGGTCTGCGGGTTCCGACCCATGCGCGCCTTGCGGTGCCGGGTGCCGAACGTGCCGAAGCCGGTGACCGTGAAGTCGCGGCCGGCGTCAAGCTCGACTGCAATGATCCCTTCGCCGGGATCCGTCGAGAAAATGCAGTCGATCACATCCCGCGCGCTCGCTTTGCTCAAGCCGGCCTGCGAGGCGAGCTTCGCCGCGAAATCGTCTTTGGTCATCCTGGGTTCTCCCCTGTTGAAAGTAAGCTCCGACGAGCGATCCGGGCGCATAATTCGCGCACCCTCGCCGGATTGCAAGTGTGGCGCGCGACTTCGCCCGAGGAAGGGTCGGCCGGCAGCCCGCTAGTGGGCGTCCGCCGAGAAGACTTTCCGTGTCATCGTGACGCCCACGAGCCTGAAGACCACGTTCCCGATCCGGCCGAGCAGCATCGTAGGCAGGGCCGCAGGCACGGCGAGTCCCCACACGAGGTTCATGAACGCGCTCTCTCCGCCCAGGCCGCCGAGGGCCAGCCGCAGCACCGAGAAGATGCCGAGGAAAACGGCGAGATTCAGCAGGAGCCCCAGCGCCTGCCGTCCGGGCGAGCCGGTCTCCGCGTCGTAGATGCCGCCGAAGAAGACCGCAGCCACAATCCAGAAGATGCAGGTTGCGTAGAGCCAGTCGATCAATGGTGCCTCCGTGTCGGGAAAACGGGTCGGGTCGGGGACGGAGGAACATACATGGCCCCCGGCGATCCTCGAAAGTAGCTTGCCCCCGCGGCTTCAGCAGCTTGCCCCCGCGGCTTCGAACGCGGCTTCGAACGCTCCCCGGAGAGGGTCACATGAAAGCGCCGTCACTTACGCTCGGGATCGAAGAGGAATACCAGGTCGTCCATCCGGAGACCGGCGAACTCACGTCGTTCATCACCGAGATCCTCGAAGGGGATGATGAGGAGACGCGCGAGCAGATTCACCCGGAGCTCCATCAGGCCTGCGTGGAGACGGCAAGCGAGGTCTGCCGGGATGTGGCGGAGGCGCGCGAGGAGGTGCTGCGCATGCGCCGCCTCGTCAGCGGCACCGTCGCCGAGAAGGGACTCGCCATCGTGGCCGCGGGCACGCATCCCTTCTCGACCTGGGAGCAGCAGGACATCACGCCGCTCGACCGCTACGTCGGATTGCGGGAAGATCTGCAGCAGGTTGCCGAACGGAACCTGATCTTCGGCACCCACATCCACGTGGGCATCGAGGACCGGGACTTCATGGTCGACGCGATGAACGTGTCGCGGTACTTCCTCCCCCACCTGCTCGCGCTCTCCACGAGTTCCCCGTTCTGGGAGGGGTCGAAGACGGGGCTGCACTCCTACCGCAGCATCATCTGGCGGAATTTTCCGCGCACCGGCATCCCGATGAGCTTCGGGAGCTGGAACGAGTACGAGCACTTCATCCAGACGATGGTCCGCTCGAACACGATCCCGGATTCGAGCAAGATCTGGTGGGACGTCCGTCCGAATCACAAGTTCCCGACGCTCGAATTCCGCGTGTGCGACATGTGCACGCGCGTGGAGGAAGTCGTGTGCATCGCCGCCATCTTCCAGGGGATCGTGGCGAAGCTGTGGAAGCTGCGGCGGGACAACCTCACCTTCCGCCAGTACCCCGAGGTCCTGCTCGCCGAGAACAAGTGGCGCGCGGCCAGGTACGGGCTGACCGGCAAGCTCATCGACTTCGGGCGGCAGAGCGAGCACCCGGCGTCGGATCTGATCATCGAGATCGTCGAGTGGTTCCTCGACGACGTGGTCGACGAACTCGGCACCCGCGCGGAGGTGGAATACGCGCTCCGGATCCTCCGGGAAGGGTCGAGTTCGCAGCGGCAAATCGCCGTGTACGAGGAGACCGGCGACACGCGGGCCGTGGTCCGGCACCTCATGGCGGAGACGCTCGAAGGCGTCTGAGAGCCGCACCCGCGCGTCCGCGCAGGGCGCTCGGCCCTACATCATGCCGAGGTCCCGCGCCGTCCGGTCGATGCCCGCGCGGGCCTTCGTCACGAGTTCGTCGATCTCGTCGCGCGTGATCGTGAGCGGCGGACTCGTGCACACGACGTCGCGCATGGCGCGGAACACAACCCCCTCGTCGTAGAGGTGCTCGTGGCAGAGGGCCCCCACCTGGCCCACGGGCTCGAACAACTCCCGGGTCGTCTTGTCCTTCGAGAGTTCGACGCTGGCCACGAGTCCGACGCCCCGCACTTCGCCCACGAGCGGGTGGTCGTTCAACTCCCTCAGCCGCGCCTGGAAGTAGGGTCCGGTGTCCTCTCTCACCCGGTCGACGACGCCCTCCTCCTTCATGAGCCGGAGGTTCTCCAGGGCCACGGCCGCCGCGACCGGATGGCCCGAATAGGTGTACCCGTGCGGGATCACTCCCCCTTCGGCCAGCACGCCGAACACCGCGTCGGTCATCAGCACGGCGGACATCGGCAGGTAGCCGGAGGTGAGTCCCTTGGCGATCGTCATCAGGTCGGCCTCGATGCCGAACTTCTGCGCGCCGAACCACTCCCCCGTGCGGCCGAAGCCGGTGATGACCTCGTCGCAGACGATGAGCACGTCGTTCTCGCGGCAGATGCGCTGGATCTCGGGCCAGTAGTTGTCCGGCGGCACGATGACGCCCCCGGCGCCGATGACGGGCTCGCCGATGAACGCCGCCACGCGGTCCGCGCCGAGTTCCGCGATCTTGTCCTCCACCGCCCGCGCCGCCCGCGCACCGGTCTCCTCCGGTGTCTCGCCGGGCGCCCCCATGGCGAACCAGTAAGGGGGCATGACGTGCTCGAAGCCGGGTAGCGGCAGGTCGCCCACGGCGTGCATGGCCTCGAAGCCGCCCAGACTGGCGGCGGCCATCGTGCTGCCGTGATACGCGTAGGTGCGACTGATGAACGTCTTCTTTTCGGGCTTTCCGCGGAGATCCCAGTACCGGCGGACGAGGCGGACGATGGTGTCGTTCGCCTCGGAACCGGAACTCGAGAAGAAGGTGTGCGTGATGGCGCCGGGCGTGAGTTCCGCGAGGACCCGCGACAGTTCGATCGTGGCCGGGGGCGCGGAACGGAAGAAGGTGTTGTAGTAGGGAAGTTCGACCATCTGGTCGTACGCCGCCCTCGCGAGTTCCTCGCGTCCGTAGCCGAGGTTCACGCACCACAGACCGCCCATGCCGTCGAGGATGCGCCGGCCATCGGAGTCGATGAGGTGGCGGCCCTCCGCGCCCACGATCACGCGCGTCCCCTTCTCGGCCACGACCCGGGGGTCGATGAAGGGATGCACGTGATGGCGTCGGTCGAGGTCCTGCCATTGAGCCGTTGCGGTTCCCGCGGGGTTCGCCGCAGCAGGGTTCGTCGTGGCGGGGTTCGTCGTGGCGGTCACGCGGCGCCTCCTGGCGTAGTGTCGCGCTACACTGGCTGGTTCGTGGGCGCGGACAACATATCAGCCGGCGGTGGGTCCACGAGTCCGAGCGCCGCGTGGAGGAGGACGTTGGCGCCCGCCTCGGCCTGCGCGGGCGTGATGTTCTCCGCCTCGTTGTGGCTGATGCCACCCTCGCAGGGGACGAAGATCATCCCCGTCGGCGCGACGTCGTTCGTGTGCACGGAGTCATGCCCGGCGCCGGCCAGCATCCGCATGGCGGAGTAGCCGCAGAGATCCGCCGCCGCACGAACCGCGTCGATGCACCGGCCGGAAAACCGTACCGGAGGAGAGCGCCAAACGTCGTCGAGTCGCCATGCCGCTCCGCGTTCGAGACAGGCGTCGTTCGCCGCCGCGCGGAGGGCGTCTTCCATGTCGTCGAGGATCGCATCGTCGGGGTGACGCAGATCCACGCTGGCCGCTACGCGCCCCGGCACGGTGTTCCGCGATGCCGGCTCGGCCGCCAGAACCCCGAAGGTCAGGCGTCCGTGCGGCGCGAAGTCGCGCTCGATGCGGCGGTACGCGTCGACGAGGAACCGCCCGAGCGCCGCCACCGGATCGGTCCGCCGCGACATCGGCGTCGATCCGGCGTGCGCTTCCTCGCCCACGATCGCGAGGTCGAACCAGCGTGCGCCCTGCACCCCGGTCACCACGCCGATCTCGCATCCCTCCTCCTCGAGAATCGGGCCCTGCTCGATGTGCAACTCGAGAGCGGCGGCGATCGGGCGGCCCCCGACGGGGAGCGCGCCGCGATAGCCGATGCCGTCGATGGCGTCGGAGACCGTGACCCCGTCCGCGTCCGTCGCGCCGAGTGCGTCCGCGAGAGTAAAGCGGCCGGAAAACACGCCCGAGCCCATCATGGCGGGCGGAAAACGGGCGCCCTCCTCGTTCGTCCAGTTCACCACCTCGATCGGACGGGCCGTCCGAACCCCCTGCTCCTCGAGCGTTTCCGCGACCTCCAGCGCCGCGAGAACGCCGAGCGGCCCGTCGAAACGGCCCCCCGTGGGCTGGCTGTCGAGGTGGCTCCCGAGCACGAGAGGGGGTCGTCCTTCGGCCCCGGCGCCGCCCGTTCCTTCGCGGCGGGCAAACATGTTGCCGATCCCGTCGACCGACACCGCGAGGCCCAGCGACTCGGCCCACGCCCGGAAGAGGTCGCGCGCCCGACGATCCTCGTCGCTGAGGGCCAGCCGGTGGACGCCCCCGGCGGGAGTGGCTCCGATGCGCGCCATTTCCTCGAGGCGTCCCCACAGCCGGTCTCCGTTCACCCGGAGTTCCGAGATCGCGGTCACGGTCCGGGACCCACCCATGGGTGTCGCACCGCGTGTCTCACCGGACCTCTCATCGGCTTCAATGGGCGGGGGGTGGCGTACCGGTGAGGACGGCGGTGACGAGGAGGAGCAGACCCGCCGCGCTCAGCTCGACGATGACGGTCGGAGGGAGACGGGGCGCATCCCCGGCCTCCGCGACCCGGCCGCGAGCGCGCCGCCAGTTGTACAAGCCGCAACCGACGATCGCGAGGACGACGAAGAGCTTCAGACTCAGCGTCCGGCCCCAGGGTTCGGTCCAGAGCGCCGAGACCGCCCCGAGATGGAGCCATGCCGCGAAGAGTCCGGTAGCGGCGATGACCGCCGCCGATCCCAGCGCGAGCGGCGAGAAGGCCGAGATCCAGTCGACGATGCGGCGCTTCGACAGCGAAGCCCCCCGGCGACGGCCGAGATACAGGACCCCGGCCATCACGGCGAGGGTGCCCAGCCACACGCCGCCCGCCACCATGTGGAAGACATCGGCGGCGATCGCCGGAGTGACGAAGTGTTCGGCGCCGACCGCATGCCCGGCCAACGCCGGCGTGTACGCGAGAAGGGCCACCCCCGCCGTGGCCGCGATCCAGCCGAATTCCGCCCGCGCGCCCCGCGCCGCGGCGAGCGCGAAGGCCAGCCCGGAGACGACGACCGCCGCGACCTGTCCGAGCCACGCCCGACCCCAGGAAGTCCCGGCCATGAGCAGACGAAGCTCCGCCCCAAGGGGTTCGAACGGATCGCGAAAGATGCTCGCTTCCGCCGCAAGGCGACCCAGGGTGCCCGCACCGGCGAGCAGTATCGCGAGGCCGCCGATCCGCGCGGCCAGCCTCTCGGGCGCGACGCCGGCGTGGTCATCCTCCTCCGGATCGAACCCGGGGAAGCGCCGGAGGACGACCAGCTTGAAGACGACGGCCCCCACCGCGACGAGGAGACCCGCGAACAGCGCCCAGCGCGAGAGCGTGCCGATCAGAAACCACATGCGATCAGCTGATCACCACCCGCCGCCAGTTCGTAATGATCTTCGGCGCGTCCTCCAGGAGGTCGTTGAGGTCGGCGATCACGCCGTTCACTATGCCGGAGAGCTCCTCGGCCCGCTGGGCGGCGCCGGCTTCGATCTCCGTCAGCACCTCCATCTGCCCGACCGTCGGTCGCGCCTGCGGGCCGGAGACCGCGCGGGAGATGTTGCGAAGCTGCTCGATGAGGCGCGGCCAGTCGCGGTAGCCCATCGATCCCGGCGGACGCCGCACTTCGCCCGACACCGCCGTCAGCTGGCTCTGAGCATCGTCGGCGACGGCTCTCACCTGTTCTTCGTTGGACAGCTCCTTGCCTTCGATGGACTCGAGGAGTCCGTCGATCTGTCCGTCCAGATCCATGATCGTCCCCATCATCTCATTGAGGCGCGTCTCGAGGTCGCGTGCGCGCATGGCCGCGGTGAAGCGCTCGTCGTACACGGCCTGCGAGGCCGCCACGTTGGGGTCGCCGCGGAGCTGGAAGTCCTTCGACAGCTCCGTGCCGCCCACATCGATCGTCGCCGTGTAGGTGCCCGGGACGGCGGGCGGGCCGGTCGGGCCGAAGAAGAAGAACCCTCCACCCGGAGGACCCTGTCCCGGAATCGGTTCCGCGCCGGTCCAGCGGAGGTCCCAGATCGCGCGGTTGACGCCCGGCGTGACGTCACGGTGCTGGAACTCGCGCACGAGCGTGCCGTTGCGGTCCGTGATACGTACATCGACCGAGTTGCCCGCAGCCTCGGCGGCATCCTCCGAGAGATGGAAGTGGATCCACGCGCCGGGGGCGGGGTTCTCCCCCGCGAAGCGGCTCTGTCCGAAGTTGCTGGTGCGGCCCCACATCTCCCACTCCGTCGCCATGCGGATGTCGAAGAGGTGGGCGTCCTGGCCGATGGCCTCGGTCAGCTCGACCATGGGCTGGATGTCGTCGAGGATGAACGCGCCGCGCCCGTGCGTGCCGATGACGAGGTCGTTGTACTGGCGCT
>JAPPGH010000002.1 GCA_026914155.1 Candidatus Palauibacter rhopaloidicola
CGGCTATGGATCGTATTGGAAGCTGGCAATGCAGTCGATGATGGACTGCACGATCTGCGCGTTCGAAACCTCACTAGATCGCCGCTTCTCCGCCAGTCTCGGCTCGGCGGGGACGTGGGCCTTCCGAGGCAGGTCCGTGCGTGCGATCCTGGGCGCTCCGGGCCGTCCGGCGTTGGGGATCTTGCCGTCCCGGACGAGCCGTCCGAGGTGGTCAGCGGAGTATCCGCTCTCGCGGGAAGCCTCGACCAGCGAGTAGGTGGTTTGGTCCCTCTCGACGAGCGTGGCGTCCAGTTCCTCCGCGCATCGTTCGAGCGCGGTGGCCGGAGTTTCGACCCCGTAGCGGCGTAGCGCCTTGGCCCTGCTGCGCCATGTGGCGGGCAGGCTCCGGACGGTCGTTCGGTCACTCATGGGCGTTCACTCCCAGTCTCCCTCGGCGTCCCTGCGGAGCGCGTCGGAAAGATCCGCGTCTCCCTCTCCCCGTCGTACGGACCGTTCGGCGAGATCGACGCGGCTGCCGAGGTCGGCGAGGCCGGTCGCACGGGCGGCGCCGTAGATGGCGGCGGCGACGGTGACGACGGCGAACGCCGCGTGCAGCCCGACCGAGGCGCCGTGACGGGCGAAGATGAGTCCCCAATGGGGCGCGAGATACTCGAGGCGGGCTCCGCCGAGGAGGAACGTTGCTCCGGTGAGTGCGGCGGTGAGTCCCGCGCTGATCTTCCAGGGCTGCAAGTCGGATCTTCCGGACGCTCAGAGTTCGACGGTGGCCGGGTCGCGGTCGACTGGTCCCCTGAGCCAGGAGCCGTCCTCGCCCGGGCCGAGGCCGAGTCGTGTGAGGAGCGCCGCTGCGGCCGGTCCGCTGGCGTGCATCCTGAACCCGGCGGCCGCCTTGGCGCGGACGGCCGGTTCGCGGTAGTCGCCGGAGACGGCCTCGACGTTGACGCGCCCCGTGCGCCCTTCGGCGTCCTCGTACTCGATCTGGGCGTCCGGGTAGAGCACCCTTCCCTCGTCGTCGACGGGGAGCCCGAGTTCATGGGCGATCCGGTGCCGCTCTTCGTCGGCGGCGCGGTCGCCGTCCTTCTTTCGCGCCGACTCGCTCGCGCTCGCGACGGCGCTCCTGAGTTCGGCGTCGAGCCGGACGCGCCGCACGGTGGCGCCCTGCTCGCGCAGCCGTTGCCGCTCCTTCCAGGTGGCGCGGTACACGGCGGTGTCGTGGCTGGCCTGGGCCGACCGGATGCGGGGAATGTCGATCCGCTGCCCGCGGTCCATGCCCCGCTCGGCGGCGAGGTCACGGGCTTCGGCCACGCCGGCGGGGGTGAGGGTGAGGACCTTGAACGGGTTGCCGTTCGGCCCCGTCTCCGTGGTCTCGGTGACGAGTCCGTCCCGGATCCAGATGTCCACTGCACGGCGAGTGGTGTAGGGGTGGCCGCCGAAGCGGGCCTCGGCCAGGTCGCGGAACGAGACCGCGCCGTGGACGCCGATGTCGGTCAGCGCCCCGGCGCAACGTTCGGGGAAGGAGATGGGCCCGCGCTCCCGCTCGGCGGCGTATTCTCGGCGGTGGCCGTCCCGCATCCGGTTGGGATTGCGGCTGGGTGGCGCGGCGGGGCGCGGGTCCGGTCCGGCCGTGCGGCCGAACATCTCCTTACCTCTCACGGCTGCTCAGCGGCTCGGTCCGGCGCCGCGCTGGGGCGTCGGGATCTGCGGTACGGGCACCTGGATCCGCTGGAACCCGGGCGCGCGGGTCGCGGCCACGGCCATGGGTTCCCGCGTGGTGTCCACGGGAGCCTGCGCGGGCTCCCGCTCGATGTGCCGCGCGAGCACGAAGTCGGAGATCCGCTGTGCGTCGGCTGCGGCGCGCCGGATCTCGCGCGGATCCTCCTCGAGGGCCTGGACCCAGCCCTCGACATAGGCGGCGCCCCGGCTCGGGTCGTGGCCGACGCCCACGCGCTCGCCGGTCATCATCGCGCTGATCTCCGCCCGAAGTTCCTCGCGCGCGTAGTCGGGCGATCCGAACCCGTTCTTGATCCCTTCGGCGAGGGTCTCGCGGTTCATCCGCTCGGGGTGGCCGGTGCTGTGGCCCAGCTCGTGAAGCGCGGTCTGGTAGTAGTTATTGGCCGACGGGAACTGTCCCCGTTCGGGCAGCACGATCTCGTCGCGCTTCATGTGGTAGTAGGCGCGGTCGCCCTGGACGTGGCGGACCTGAACCCCCACGTCCTCCATGACCTTCTCGGCCTCCCGGTGCGCCTTCCAGAGGGGCTCGGGAGTGGGGTTCGCGCGCTCGGGCAGCCCGTCGGCCTGCTCGGCGTTGAAGACGGTGTACTGGCGCACGAACGGCGCCTTGAGCTTCTCGTAGCGGTAGATGCGCTTGCCCTCGGCGTCCCTTCTGGGCTGCCCCTGCGCGTCGGTGACGGCGATCCGCTTCTTGTCCTGAAAGGAGAGGATGCGCGTTCCGCGCTCGCCCTTCCTGACCTGTCCGCCCCGCGCCTGGATCTGGCGGTAGGTGCCCCAGCGCACGTCGCCGTAGCCGTGCTCCTGCTGGACGGACGCGAGGTGCAGGCTGTTGCCGCCCCGGTAGGAGCGTTCCGTGTCGACGTTCATGGGCATCACGCGCTCGCCCGGCGCCCAGGGCTTCTGCCACGGCGCGGTACCCTTCTTGATCTGCTCGATGATCGCATCGGCGAACTTGCGGTGGTATTCGTCGTGGTTCATGCGTCCACCTCCTCGCCGGCGGCGCCGTGCGGGTCGCCCCAGGCGGCGGCGATCTCTTCCTCGCTCCCCACGTCCTCGGGGAAGAGGCCGTACTCCTCGGCCAGGTAGGCCGGGACTTCGAGCGTGTCGCCCGCGTCGCGGGCGAGCTCGCGGTCGAAGTCCTCGAACGTCTCGATGGGGATGGTGCTGCCGTTCCAGCTCATGGTTTCACCTCCTTCGGTGTGAGTCTTTCTCTCCGGCCCGCTTCAGGCGGCCCGGTGATCCAGTGGCCGGTGGCCGCGTCGTAGCCGCCGACCTCGAGCGCGTCCTCGACGAACCGGCTGCCTCCGCGGCGGGCCACGTGCAGGACGAGCGCGATGCCGTCGACGACGCCCCGGCAGGTGACCTCCCAGGGCAGCGCGTCGCCGGCCTGCATGGCGCAGCTCGCGAGCCGCGAGAGCGCCGATCGGGCGTTGTTGGCGTGGATGGTGGTGAGCGATCCGCCGTGCCCGGTGTTGAGGGCCTGCAGCAGGTCGGCGGCCTCGCCGCCCCGGACCTCGCCGACAACGATGTGGTCGGGGCGGTGGCGGAGCGCGTGGCGCACCAGGTCGCGGATCTCGACGGGTGTCTCCGAAAGGGTGGCCCCGGCCTCGAAGCGGAGGCAGTTCGCCCGGTCGATCCTGAGTTCGAGCGTGTCCTCGATCGCGACGATCCGTTCGTCTTCCGGCAGGAGTTCGATCAGCGCGTTCAGCAGCGTGGTCTTCCCCGACCCGGTGCCGCCGGAGACCAGGATGTTCTGGCGGGACGCAAGCGTGCTCCGAGCCGCTTCGAGGATGTCTTCGGGCAGCGAGCCGAGCCGCACCAGATCCTCGGCCGAGAACGCGCGGCCCCCGAACCGGCGGATGGTGATCGCCACTTCGGGACTCGCGGGCGGGGTGCAGATGGCGACCCGCGATCCGTCTTCCAGCCGTGCGTCCAGGATCGGCCGCGCGGCGGGATCGAGCCCGAGCGGGCGGGCGATGTGGATGGCGGCCCGGTGGAGCCAGGCGGCGGTAAGGGCCGGGGCGTCGTGAGGCTCCAGCCTTCCGGCCCGCTCGACCCAGACGTTAGCGGGGCCGTTGATCATGATCTCGGAGACCTCCGGATCCCCGAGCAGTCCCTCCAGGCCCGGCAGGAACGGAGTGAGGTGGCCGACGCCGCTCGCGCGCTTCATATTCGGCCCTCCTCGCGCTGCCGCCAGTAGCCCTGGGTCCTCGGCAGGTAGTGGGGCTTCAGGTAGACGCGGGTGGCCGGGAGCGACTTGACGCCATCGTAGGGCAGGCAAATGGCCTGGTAGTTGGCCAGGAGTCCGAACTCGCGCGGCGTGAACACGGGCTCCCTCTGCCGGCGGAACGACTTGCTCGCGCCGATCGTGCCGCGCCCGCCTCCGGCGCGGCCGGACAGCAGCGAGAACTCGGGCCTGCCCGTGGTCTCGGTGAACGTGTAGGAGGCCTGCGTCTTCATGACGCTGCCGCACATCTCGGACGCGATCTTGGCCGACGCCTCGTCGGACAGCGACAGGAAGATCCGGGTGCGGAGCGTCTGGACGAGCGTGCGCCACGCCTCGCCCGAAGGGAGCACCGAGCGGAGCGACGAGAGCGACTGCGTGGCGACGATGGGGATGCACCGGCACTGCCGGGTCAGTGCGAACGCCTTCTCGTCGCCCGCCGGGTCGTCCTGTCCGACCGTGGCAAACGCTTGATATTCGTCACAAATGAACACGGCGGGCCGCATGTAGCGTCCGGGACGCCGGGCGGCCTCGGCGGGCCTTCGGAGCAGCGCCTGCATCCACGCACTCTTGAGCAGCACCCCGATGGCGCGGGCAAGCGCCGGGTTCGCCCCGGCGGGCATGTTGAGCGCCAAGACCTTGCCGCCCTCGATCAACTCGGAGAGCGGGGGCAGCCTCCTGCGGAGCCCCGGCATGGGCGGGACCTGCGCCGCGCCGTCCCCTTCGGCTGCTCCGCCGCCCTTGGGTTCCGGTTCGGAGACCGTCGGGGGCGGCGGGCAGAACACGGCGGCCACGTCCGGCTGGTCGAAGAGCGACAGGAAGACGCTGATGCCCTCGACGATCGAGGTACGTAGCTTGGCGTCGAGCGCCATCCAGTCGTGCAGGTACCAGCGTTCGATGGCCTGCAACTGCTCGGCGTACTCGCTTCCCGGGGCGCCTGAGACCGGCTCCGTCCGGTACTCGACCTTCAGCTCCGCGAGCTGCGCGGCGCGGTCCGGGTGGAGACGGCACGACACCTTGCCGGCGCCCGGCGCCATCTCCCAGCCCCAGTCCTCCAGCGCCTGCCTGTGCGCGTTCAGATCCGTGGCGGCGATGACGCCCCGCATGGGGCAGAGCCGCAGGGCGCGGGACTTCGCCTCGCCGATCTTCTCCGCGAACAACTCGGCGTCGACCGTGCAGCGGTAGATGTCCTGGAGTGTGACCCAACCCCCCGGCAGGAGCCGGAACAGTTCAATGATCCAGCGCACGAGGTTCGTATAGGCTTGTTGCCAGAACGGTTCTCGGGACTTGCCGAAGAGCTGGTTGATGAGCGAGGCCACGCCGTAGGCCATCGAGTAGGAGTCGAGCAGCGGATCGTCGAGCGGGTTCCACTGGAGCGACCCGCCGAGGCCGATTTCGAGGTAGTCGTCGCCCCGATCCGCGCCTTCGAGGATGCGGCGCACCTGGTGGCAGAAGTCCCCTTTGACTTCGAGCACGAGCGCGCCCGCGCGGCGGTGGGGATCGCCGGCCTGCCAGGAGAGAAGCTGCCGCGCGAACGGGTACATGCAGGCGGTCGTCTTGCCGGTGCCGACGGCCCCGACGACGA
>JAPPGH010000051.1 GCA_026914155.1 Candidatus Palauibacter rhopaloidicola
TCCGCAACACGCGCTGGTCGCCGAACGGGAGCACGGTGGCGTTCACGCACGACACCGACGCGTCCGTGCAGCTCTGGATACTGGACGTCGCCTCTGCGGCGGCGCGGCGGCTGTCGGACCTCGATCTCGTGAACGTCGGCTTCGGGGCCCCGTTCAACTGGTCTCCGGAAGGAGATTTCCTCTACGCCATGGCGGCGCCGCCCGGCCGCGGCCCGGCGCCCGCCGAGCCGATGGTGCCGACGGCGCCCATGATCGAGGAGACGTCGGGGGAGGCGGCCCCTGCCCGCACGTATCAGGACCTGCTGCAGAACCAGCACGATGAGGCACTCTACGAGTACTACTCGACGGCGCAGCTGGCCCGCGTCGGCCTCGACGGGTCGGTGGCCATGGTCGGCGATCCGTCGATCTTCTCGGGCGCCTCGCCATCGCCGGATGGCGAGCACCTGCTCGTGCAGACGACCCACCGGCCGTACTCGTACCAGGTGCCGGCCTCCCGCTTCCCGAGGACGATCGAAGTGTGGGACGCGCAGGGGAACGTGGTGCACGAGGTCGCGGAACTCCCGCTCCAGGATGGCGTCCCCACGTCGTTCGGGTCGGTGGCGACGGGGGTGCGGTCGATCGCGTGGCGCGCCGACGCGGACGCGACGCTCTATTGGACGGAGGCGCAGGACGGAGGCGACGCCCTCGCCGAGGCGGACATTCGCGACCGGGTGTTCATGCACGCGGCGCCCTTCTCCGGCGAGCCCGTCGCGATCGCGGACCTCCCGCTCCGCTACGGCGGCGTGATATGGGCGGAGGAGGGATTCGCCTTCCTGAACGAGAACTGGTTCTCCACCCGCCAGCAGCGCACCTACCGAATCGACCCGGACGCCCCGGGCGAGATGGAGCTGATCTTCGACCTCCAGACGGAGGACCGCTACAACAACCCCGGTTTCCCGATGTTCACGACGAACGCGCGCGGGCAGGGCGTCCTCATGACCGCCGACGGCGGGTCCTCAATCTACCTGGCGGGGCAGGGCGCTTCGCCGGAAGGCAACCGTCCCTTCCTCAGGAAGCGGAACCTCGACACGGGGGAGGAAGAGGAGTTGTTCCGCTCGGAGGCGCCGTACTACGAGGGGGTGGTCACGCTCCTCGAGGACGGGCGGCTGATGACGCGGCGGGAGTCGGTGGACGAACCCCCCAACTACTTCCTGCGCGACCTCGAGCGGGGGACGATCAGCGCCGTGACCGAATTCCCGCACCCGTATCCGCAGTTTGCCGGCGTCCGCAAGGAGGCGATCCAGTACGAGCGCGGGGACGGCATCCCGCTTTCGGCGACGCTCTACCTGCCGGCGGACTATGATCAGGAGCGCGATGGTCCGCTCCCGACCTTCGTGTGGGCGTATCCGACCGAGTTCAAGAGCGCGGCGGCGGCCGGCCAGCGGCGGGACTCGCCCTACCAGTTCACGCGGATCCCCTACGGCGGCGCCGTGCCGTACGTGACCCGGGGCTACGCCGTGCTCGACAACGCGTCGATGCCGGTGATCGGCGAGGGCGACGCCGAGCCCAACGACACCTTCCGCCAGCAGTTGGTGGCGAACGCTCAGGCGGCGGTGGACGAGGGCGTGCGGCGCGGGGTCGTGGATCCGGACCGGGTCGGCGTCGGCGGACACTCCTACGGTGCCTTCATGACCGGCAACCTGCTCGCCCACTCCGACATCTTCCGGGCCGGCGTGGCGCGCAGCGGCGCGTACAACCGGACCCTGACGCCGTTCGGCTTCCAGCGGGAGCAGCGGCTCTTCTGGGAGGACCCGGACCTCTACCTGTACATGTCGCCCTTCATGCACGCCGACAAGGTGAACGAGCCCATCCTCATCATCCACGGCGAGGACGACAACAACTCGGGCACCTTCCCCATCCAGTCGCGGCGCTTCTACGCGGCGCTCAAGGGGCTGGGCGCGACGGCGCGGCTGGTATTCCTGCCGGCCGAGAGCCACGGCTACGCGGCGCGTGAGTCGGTCCTCCACGTCCTTTGGGAGACCGACCGCTGGCTCGAGATGCACGTGAAACCGGCAAAGCCCGTCACGACGACGGACGACGCGGGAAGCTGAGCGCCGCCGCCGAAGTCCCGCTCCTGGTCGAGGCGGAGGGTCCCGTCCGGATCCTCCGCCTCAACCGTCCCCGCCGTCTCAACGCCGTCAGCCTCCCCATGTACGAGGCGCTGGAAGCCGAACTCGCCCGCATCGGAGCGGACTTCGAGACGCGCGTCGTCGTCGTAACGGGGACCGGGCGGGGATTCTGCTCCGGCGCCGACCTCAAGGCGCACCGCGACCACGAGGCGTCGCGGGCGGAGCGCCACGCCTACATCGAGACGAGCCAGCGCGTGTTCCGCGCGCTCCAGACGCTGCCGCAGCCCGTGGTCGCGGCCGTAAACGGACACGCGATCGGGGCCGGCTGCGAACTCGCCCTCTCGTGCGATTTCGTCATCGTGGCGGAGGAGGCGAAGCTGCGCATGCCGGAAGTCGCGCTGGGGACCTTCATCGGCGGCGGCACGGCCTACACGCTGCGCCGGCGCGTGGGACACGCGCGCGCGACCGAACTGGTCTTGCTGGGCCGCTACTTCACCCCGGAGGAAGCGGGAGCGTGGGGGTTGGCGAACGAGGTGCTCCCCGCCGAAGAGGTCCTCCCCGCCGCGCTCGATCTGGCCGGCCAGCTGGCCCGCAACGCCCCGATCTCCATGCGCCTCGCCAAGCGCCTGCTCGACCGGGCGGAATCCGTCGACCCCGGGGAGGCGCTGCGCCTCGAGGCCGAAGCGCTCTTCACCTGCATGGCCTCCGAGGATTGGCGCGAGGGCCTGGAGGCCTTCGCAGAGAAACGCGCCCCCATCTACCGCGGCCGGTAACGGCTCCGCTTACTTGGCGGCTCGCTCTCGGATCGCGCGTTCCCCGCCCCCGATGGCTTCGAAGTAGCCTTCGAGCCGGGCCAGGCGTTCCTTGAGTTCCGCCTCGAGTTTGCCGATGCAGCTCGTAAGCCGTGTCTCCAACTGCGCCACTTCCGTGCGCACGGTCGCGACCTCCCGCTCGACGGCGCCGAGACGCCCCTCGACGGCGCCGAGACGCCCATCCATGGCGTCGAGGCGTCCATCCAGCCCACTCGTCTTCGTCAGGAGGTGCTTGATGTCGTTCCGCATGCCGCGCTGGCCGGGAACGATTACCGCGGCCAAGGCGATGGCCGCCCCGATGACGGCGATGATCTCCCCGCTCATCGGCGTGCCTCCGCCGGATCCGGCGATGTGCCGCCTCGTCCGGGATGCCGCGTACCGTGATGACAGGGACGTTTCATCATACCTCCGTGATTCTTGACCCAACGTAGGGTCCTTGAGTTCTCCCGCGCGAACGCACGCCGCCCGTGCTACCGGATCACAAGATGGCGGATCCGATCAACGGAGACTCATCACGCCCGTGACGTTCCCGCGGGAACGTCCGGGGGTCCGCTCACCCGCCATTGCCCGCCGACGGATTTGCGCCCCACGTTGATTCAGCCGCATCGATCCAGAGCAGCCAAGGCAGAGGAGGATATGATGGATTCCGCCCGCCGCTCCGCCCGGATAACCGGGGTTCTCGCGCTCGCGGCTTTCGCCGCGCTCCTCGTGGTCCCGCCCGCCGCCGCCCAGGAGGGGACGATCGCGCTGGTGGGCGGCCAATTGCTCGATGGGTACGAGGTGCCCCCGATCCATCATGCGGCCGTCGTCATCGAGGGGAACCGGATCGTCGCCGTGGGGCCCGCGTCCGAGATCGAGATCCCGGCGGACGCGGAAGTCATCGACACCCGGGGCAAGACGATGATGCCCGGCATGGTCGACGCGCACGTGCACATCATGATTCTCGGACACGGCGACTACAGCCGGTGGTTCCCGTGGTTCGAGGGGAACGACGACCTCGTGTACGAGACGTCCGCCAAGCAATTGCTCGCGGCCGGTGTGACCGCGGGCGTCGA
The DNA here is from genome assembly GCA_026914155.1 of Candidatus Palauibacter rhopaloidicola. Taxonomy (GTDB): domain Bacteria; phylum Gemmatimonadota; class Gemmatimonadetes; order Palauibacterales; family Palauibacteraceae; genus Palauibacter; species Palauibacter rhopaloidicola. Next base: position 3,976 of record JAPPGH010000051.1, read on the forward strand.
CCTCGCGGCGCCGATGTCCAGCCTCGCCTTCCGGGATCGGGTGAACCGCAACGAAGTCCCCGGTCCCCGGCTCCTCGCGAGCGGCCCCTGGGTCACGCGCTACGCCTGGGGCTTCCTTCCCGCCGAACTCCGCGTCCTGCACCGCACGCCCGAGGAAGCGGCGGAACGGACGCGGATGCTGATCGACGCCGGAGTCGACGTCATCAAGACGTGGATCGGCACGACCGAGGAGGACATGCGGGCGATCAAGGCGGTGGCGGGTCCGGCGGGTGTCCCCATCCACTGCCACGTCTACGCGGAGGAGGTGGTGTGGGGGGCGATCCGCGGCGGTTGCGACGTGCTCCAGCATGCGGGCTCGGGCGGCAGCGTCCCCCCCTACTCGCAGGAACTCGTCGACCACATCGCGATGGAGGGGATCCCGGTCGTACAGACGATTTCGCACCGGATCTGGATCTACCCCGCCACGGTCGAGTTCCCGGAGCGCCTCTGGGATCCGGACATCATCGACAGCTTCCCCGAGCCGATCCGGGAACAGGTGCTGAGTTCCTACACGAAGGACGACTTCTGGCGGAAGTCCTACTTCCGCACCACGCCGCGCCAGATCCGGAACAGCGAGCGGGCGGGGCGGCAGTTCATCGATGCGGACGCCGTCATGGCGATGGGCACGGATACCGGGTCGCCCCTGAACTTCCACGCGGAGTCGGCGTGGCGTGAGGTGTCGGCTTTCGTCGACATGGGGATGACGGAGATCGAGGCGATTTCGGCGGCCACCAAGGTCTCGGCGGAGGTCCTCGGGCTCAGCGAGACGGGGACGATCGAGCCCGGCAAGCTCGCGGACATCATCGTCGTGGACGGCAACCCGCTGTTCGACATCAACGTGCTCGGCTACGTGACCGACGTGATCAAGGACGGCATCATCTACAAGCGCGACGGCGTGCCCGTGTGGGAGACGGACCAGGCGCAGAAGAGCACGAGCGGGCGCTGATGCGCCGGACCCCGACCCTCACCGCCGCCCGCGAGCCGGGCCGGCCGGGCGCCCGTACGGTCGCCCTCGCGACGATCCTCGCCTCCGGGCTGGGCCTCGCTTCATGCACTGCCGTGCCGGAGCCGGGGGACGACTCCCCTTCGACCGGCGCCGGTGACGCCGCCTTTGACCTCGTGATCACAGGCGGAACCGTCGTCGACGGGACGGGGGCCGACCGCTTCACCGCCGACATCGGCATCCGCGATGGCCGCGTGGTCGATGTCGCCCGCGAGGGCGGCCTCTCGGGGCAGGGGGCCGAGGAGATCGACGCGGCCGGGCTCATCGTCTCCCCGGGGTTCATCGACCACCACAACCACGTCCAGAACCAGGTCCACCGGCGGCCGCTGGCCGAGAACTTCATCCGCCAGGGGATCACGACCATCCTTCCGTCGCTGCACAGCGGCGACCAGCCGTACCCGCTGCGCGACTACATCGAAGACCTCGACGTTGCGCCCAACATCGGCTTCTTCGCGGGCCACACCTGGACCCGCCGGCAGGTGCTCGGAATGGAGGACCGCGCGCCGACGCCGGAGGAACTCGACGAGATGCGGGACCTCGTGCGCGAGACGATGGAGGACGGCGCGCTCGGGCTTTCGACCGGGCTCCTCTACGTCCCGGCGAACTACGCGGAGACCGAGGAGGTCATCGAACTGGCGAAGGTCGCCGCGGAGTACGGCGGTATCTATTACACGCACATGCGCGACGAGGCGCGCGGTCTCCTGCCGGCCGTGCGCGAGGCGATCCGCATCGGCGCCGAGGGCGGACTTCCCGTCCACATCAACCACTTCAAGGCGATGGGCGTCGACAGCTGGGGGAAGACCATCGAGTCGCTCGCGCTCGTGGACTCGGCGCGCGCCGCGGGCATCGACGTAAAGGTCGACGTCTACCCATACACGGCGGGAAGCACGGGCTCCGGCGTGCTCTTTCCGCAGTGGGTGCTGGCCGGCGGCGTCGACTCGTTCCGGATCCGTGTCACGGACCCCGAGACGCGGGCGCGGATGGAGCCGGAGATCAAGGAGTGGATGCGCCGCGACTGGACGGGTGGAGACCTCTCACGCATCCAGTTCCGCACGCTCCGCGCCTTCCCCGAATACAACGGGAGGCGGATGTCGGACCTCGCCGCGGATCGGGGGCTCCCGAACAACGACGCGACCGGCGTCCAACTCGCGATCGAACTCCAGTTGGCGGGCGGGTTCAGCGCCATCTACCACTTCATGGACGAGGCGGACGTCATCCGCATCATGCGGCACCCGCAGGCGATGTTCGAGACGGACGGCGACCCGGTGGGCTACGGGCTCGGCTTCCCGCATCCGCGGAGCTACGGCACCTTCCCGCGCATCCTCGGCCGCTACGTGCGGGAGATGGGCGTGCTCACGCTGGAGGAGGCGATCCGGAAGATGACCTCGATGTCGACGGACGAAATCGGCCAGTCCGAGCGCGGCCGGATCGCCCCCGGCATGTGGGCGGACATCACCGTCTTCGACGCCGACCGCATCATCGACCGCGCCGACTACGTGGACCCGCACCGCTACTCGATCGGCATCCACCACGTGATCGTGAACGGCGTCCCCGTCATCCTCGACGGCTCCGTCACGGGCGCAAAGCCGGGCCAGGTGCTGAAGGGCCCCGCCCGCCACCTCACCGAAACCCCCGGCGGGTAGCGCGCGGGGAAGCGACGGCTACGTGGCGGGGTCGGCCTCCGGGTCGCCCGTCCTCTGGCCCAGTTCCGTCTCGAGCATGAGCAGGGCGGACTTGTCGTCGCCCGCGAGCCGCAGCCGGTCGACGATGTCGGAGATCGTCTTCTCCTCCTCGACCTGCTCGTTGACGAACCACTGCAGCATGACCTGGGCCGGATAGTCGGCTTCGTCCATCGCGAGGCGATAGAGGTCGCCAATCATCCCGGTCACCTTCCGCTCGTGCCCGAGCGCCGCCTGGAACACCTCCAGGGGCGAACCGAACTCCGAGGGCGGGGCATCGATCGCCTCGAGTGAAACCTGTCCTTCGCGGTCGTGCATGAAGTCGAAGATGCGAAGCGCGTGCGCCCGCTCCTCCTCGGCCTGCTCGCGCATCCAGCGCGCGAAGCCCGGAAGGCCCTCGCCTTCAAAGTGCGCGCACATGGACAGGTAGACCTGGCTCGCGTACAGCTCCTGCGTGATCTGCCCGTTGAGCGCTGCCTGCATCCTGGTACCAATCATCTCGCCTGCCTGCTCCTCTCGTCTCGTCGGGAATACGCGCCGAGGCGGGAACTGCGCCACGCCCGCGCGGGTCCGAATCTCGTTTCCCCCGCACCGAATCGCCAGCGACAAATGGTTGCTCCCCTTTGCCGGCCACGGCTATCGTTGCCGCGCTCGCGGCCGGAGCCGCCTGCGCGACGCCCGAGGCTCCGGTAATTCCAGCCGATTTCGCGTTCGCTTCGGATGCGAGCGGACGCCGCCGATCTCATGACCGACACCAAACCAGATTCGAACGCCGGGCCGGAAGCCGACTCGGGCCATCCGGCCGGCCTGATGGACAAGCTCGTGTCCCTCGCCAAGCGGCGCGGGTTCATCTTCCAGTCCTCCGAGATCTACGGAGGCGTCGGGTCGGTGTACGACTACGGCCCGCTCGGCATCGAACTCAAGAACCGCATCCAGGATCTGTGGTGGCGCGAGATGGTGTACCGCCACCCGAACATCGTGGGGCTCGACGCGGGGATCCTCATGAACCCCGAGGTGTGGGTCGCGAGCGGACACGTGGGCGCCTTCACGGACCCGCTCGTCGAGTGCCGGAGCTGCCACCGCCGCTTCCGCGCCGACGACCTGCCGAAGCTGGAGGCGGGCGAGCCCGAAGCCCAGCAGTGCGGGGTGTGCGGATCCACCGGCGAGTGGACGGACCCGCGCCAGTTCAACCTCATGTTCAAGACGTTCATGGGGGTGGTGGAGGACGAGGCCTCGACCGTCTTCCTGCGCCCGGAGACGGCGCAGGGGATCTTCGTCAACTTCCGCAACGTGCAGGAGTCCGTGCGCCAGAAGGTCCCGTTCGGGATCGCGCAGGTGGGGAAGGCATTCCGGAACGAGATCACGCCGGGGAACTTCATCTTTCGCACGCGCGAGTTCGAACAGATGGAGATGCAGTTCTTCGTCGCGCCGGGGACGGAGGACGAGTGGTTCGAGACGTGGAAGGAACGGCGTATGGCGTGGGTCGAGACGCTGGGCATCCGGCCGGAGCGGCTGCGCTTCCACCGGCACGGGCCGGACGAACTCGCGCACTACTGCAAGGACGCGTCCGACATCCAGTACCGGTTCCCGTTCGGGTGGCAGGAGTTCGAAGGGATCCACAACCGGACGGACTACGACCTCGGGCGTCACCAGGAGCACTCGGGGAAGAAGCTGGAGTACTTCGACCAGCCCGCGAACCGGAAGTACGTGCCGTACGTGATCGAGACCTCGGCGGGACTCAGCCGGACGCTCCTGGTCGTACTGGCCGATGCCTACGACGAGGAGGAAGTCGACGGCCAGCAGCGCGTCGTGCTCCGGCTCAAGCCGGCGCTGGCTCCCTTCCAGGCGGCCGTCTTCCCGCTCGTGAAGAAGGACGGAATGCCGGAGATCTCGGAGAAGTTGGCGGATGAACTGCGCGGGCCCTTCAACGTGCTGCACGACATCGCGGGATCGATCGGAAAGCGGTACCGGCGGCAGGACGAGGCGGGCACGCCGTTCTGTCTCACGATCGATGGGCAGACGCTGGAGGATGAGACGTGCACGGTGCGCGACCGGGATTCGCTCGAGCAGATGCGCGTGCCGCTGTCCGGCGTCGCGGCGTGGCTCGGCGCCGCGGTCGGCGGCGGCTGATCGGGCGGGCCGCGCGTGCCGTTTCGCGTCGCGGAGATCTGCGACCGGGCCCAACGCCTGCAGGGCGCTCTGGCGCGCGCCTGGTATCGGCTTCGCAGCGGGCTGGACGAGCGGTCGTCGCTCGCGTCGCTGTACCGGCAGCATCGGCTCCTCCTCAGTCCCGGCGTGCTTCAGGCCATCCAGCGCGACCTTTCCGAGGCGCAGGGCGAGGAGCGCCGGCGCCTGAAGACGCTCTTCAACTGGGTCGCGGGCCAGCAGATCGAGGCCGAACTCGCCGCGCTCGACGACGAACTGCGGTCGTGGGAGACGGGGGCGACCGTTGCGCTCGCCGAGACGGAGATCCCGCTGCGACGCGTTCCGGACTGGATCGTGCGCGCGGAGGACCGGGGCGAGCGGCTGGGGTGGGAAGCGGCCCGCCACCGCCGGATCGAAGAGGCCGCGGCGCTCCGGCTCGATGTCGTGCACCGGGGACGCGAGGCGGTGGTTCAACTCGGTCTCGGGCGATACGCCGAGGCGCGGGAGCGGCTGGCCGGCCTGGACCTGCAACGCGTGGAGCGCGATGCGGCGGCGATCCTGGAGAATACGGAGGCGCGCTACCGGCGGATGTTCGCGGCGGAGGCGGAAGCTCGCCTCGATCCGAGCGAGGGGCCGCCCTCGCGAGCCGACGCGCGGTGGTTGATGGGGATGCGCTGGCTCGGCCGGCACTTCGAGATCGAGCCGTTCGCCGCGCATCTTCGCCGCGCCATGGAGGGGATGGGACTGGGTCGCGTGTTCGATCGCTCCGTACGCGTCGACATCGACCGGCGATCGCTCAAGGACGAGCGGTCGTTCACGGCGGTCATCGACGTGCCCGGGGACGTGCGGCTCGTCGTGTGTCCGCTCGGGGGATGGATCGACGTGCGCCGCCTGCTCCACGAAACGGGACACGCGCTCCACTACACGCACGCATCCGCCACGCTCTCGTGGGAGGAGCGGGTGCTGGGCGACGATTCGATCGGCGAGTCCTTCGGTCTGGTGTTCGACTCGCTGACTCTGGATCGCGGCTGGGTCGAATCCGCGACGGGGCTCGGGGGCGCCGCGCTCGAGGACTATCGGCAACTCGCGGCCTTCCTGAGGCTCTACCGTCTGCGCCGGGATGCCGCGCGGCTCCTCTGGGAGGTGGAACTGGCCCGGTCGGCGCGGCCGGGCGAGCAGGCCGATCGATACGCCGCGCTGCTGAGCGAAGCGACGGGGTTCGCGCACCATCCGGGCACCTACCTCACGGACCACCGCCGCGGGTTCCAGGCCGCGCGGCGTCTGCGGGGCTGGATGCTCAGCTCCATCATCATCGACCGCCTGAACCAGCGCTTCGGGGCCGATTGGCACCGCAGCGTCGCGGCGGGCAAGTTTCTGCTCGAGGTCCTTTCGACTGGCCGGCGGGAGGATGCCGCGCAGGTCGCCCCGCAGTTCGGCGTCGAGGGGCTGACGCCCGAGACGCTGCTCGGGCGCGTCGAGCGCTGGCAGTGAGCGGACGGCAGTGAGCGGGCTGCGCTGGCCCGGCCGGTTCGCGCTGGGCGCGGCGGTCGGGCTCGCCGGCGTCGGCTGGTGGCTGGCCATGACGCGCCGCAACCAGGCGCTGGTGCGGCCGCCCATCCGGGACGGCGCCGGCGAGGCGCTCCCCGGCGGTGTCATCGAGTACTCCGACGGCGAGAGGGTCGAGTACGTCGACGCGGGGTCGGGCGATGCGCTCGTCTGGATCCCCGGCGCGGACGGGCCGAAGGAGACCTTCCGCTATCAGTTGCCGAGCTTCGCCCGCCGCCATCGCGTGGTGTGCGCCGACCTGCGCCGGCGGTTCGCCGCGGGGGACGACTTCGACCGCATGGTCGATGACGTGGCCGAACTGGTGGACGCGCGCGGCGTCGGGCGTTTCGTCCTCGTCGGAGTGAGCCTCGGCAGCGCCATCGCGATGCGCTTCGCCCGCCGTTTTCCGGAGCGGGTGCGCGGGCTGGTCCTCTGCAACCCCCTGGCGCACCTCTCCTACGACCACGTCGGCGTCGACCGCGCCGCCCTCATCCTTCTCGCCAGGTTCACGACCCGCTATCTGCCGACCGAGGTGTCGCGCGGCTTCGCCCGCTACTGGAGCCGCCGCGGCGTCTGGGTCTTCGACGACTCGCCCGGCCGGGAAGCGCTGATCGAATACACACTCTTCACCGGGCCGCGCACCGTACCCCCTTCCGTCTCGACCGCCCGCGTCGCCCGCCTGAGGAAGATCGACCTGCGGCCCGGCCTGGCGGAGACCGCCGTTCCCGCGCTCGTGGTGAAGGGCCCACGCGACGAGTATTGTCCGGTGGAATGGGCACTGGAGATCGCGGAGTTGCTGCCCGACGCCGAGTATGTCCCCATTTCCGGCACCGGGCACGGCTCGCACATCTCGCGCCCCGGCGCCTTCAATGAGACGCTGGACGATTGGCTCCAGCGCCTCCGGGCGCGCGAGGAAGCGGAAGAAGAGTCAGTCGAGAGAGGCGACGCATGACGAATCCCGTCTTCAGTTCCCGGGCCGCGATGATGCTGGCCATGCTCGGGATGGCCGTCGGAACCGGCAACATCTGGCGCTTCCCGCGCATCGCGGCCTCCAACGGGGGCGGTTCCTTCCTCGTCGCGTGGGTCGTTTTCCTCTTCCTCTGGTCCGTGCCCCTGATTCTCGCGGAGTTCGCCGCCGGCAAGGCGACGCGGTCGGGTCCGATCGGAGCGTTCACGAAACTGGGGGGGAAGAAGACCGCCTGGATGGGCGCCTGGATCGCCTTCATCTCGACCGCGATCATGTTCTACTACACGGTCGTGATGGGCTGGACGATCCGGTATCTCGTCGGGGCCGTCACCGGAACCGTGCCGACCGCCCCCTGCGAGGTCGGGGCCGCGGCGTGCGTCGGGCCGCAGGAATACTGGGACAGCTTCATCGGCTCTCCGTGGCCGATCCTCACGCACGCGATCGCGATCGGGCTTGCGGTGATCGTGGTGCTGCGCGGCGTGAAGGGAATCGAGCGCGCCGCACGCTTCCTTATCCCGAGCCTGCTCCTGCTCGTCCTGGCGCTCACGGTGCGGGCGGTCACGCTCCCGGGGGCGAGCGCGGGCCTGGCCTTCCTCTTCACGCCGGACTGGGCGGAGTTGGGCGACCCCACGATCTGGCTCGAGGCCCTGACCCAGAACGCCTGGGACACGGGCGCGGGCTGGGGGCTAATCACCGCGTACGCCGTCTACATGAAGAAGCGCGAGGATACGACGCTGAACGCCTTCATGCTCGGGTTCGGCAACAACTCCGTGTCGCTGCTGGCCGGGATCATGGTGCTGTGTACGGTGTTCGCGATCCTGCCCAACGCGGCCGACCAGATCGTCGGGGCCGGGAACGAGGGGCTGACGTTCATCTGGGTGCCGCAACTCTTCGGGCTCATGCCGGGCGGCTCGGTGTTCATGATCCTCTTCTTCCTCGCGCTCGTGTTCGCGGCCTGGAGCAGCCTGATCGCGATGATCGAGATGCCCACCCGCGTCCTCGCGGATGCGGGGATCGCGCGCAGGAAGGCCGTGCTGACGATCGGCGGCCTCGGGTTCATCCTAGGTCTTCCGTCGGCGATCTGGATCGAGGTGTTCCGCAATCAGGACTGGGTGTGGGGCGTCGGGCTGATGATGAGCGGCCTCTTCTTCTCGATCATGATCATGCGCCACGGCGTGGACCGCTTCCGCACCCGGCTCGTGAACAGCGAGGGCAGCGACCTCGTGGTCGGAAGGTGGTGGAACGTCGTGATTCGACTCGTCGCTCTGCAGGCGGTCGTGATCACCGTGTGGTGGCTGTGGCGGTCCGTCGACTTCAACGACCTCGCCGCGTCGTTCACGCTGTTCTCCGAGTTCAACGTCGGGACGGTCCTCATCCAGTGGGCGATCGCGATCGCCGCCTTCCTGGGTCTCAACCGCTGGCTGGCCGCGAACGCCGCGGGCTCCCCGGCTTCGGCCGAAGACGCCTGACGGGGGCGTCGACCGTTCGATCGCGCGGTGAACTTCAACCGATTCGAGACGGCGGCCCGCCGCATGTGGCACGAGATCCCCGCCGAGGCGCGGGAGGGGGTGGACGGGCTGACGATCGAGCCGGAGGCCGCCAGCCACCCCGACTTCAACTGGGTGTACACCATGGGGGAGTGCCTGACGGAGGCGTGGCCGAGCGGCGCCGGCGGGGACGGCGACGTGCGTTCGGAACTCGTCCTCTACCACGGCTCCTTCCGGGCCCTCGCGGAGGAGGATCCGGACTTCGACTGGGAAGGCGAGCTGTGGGAGACGATCCTGCACGAACTGCTGCACCACCGGGAATCTGCCGCCGGGGAGGCGGGCCTGGATGAGGTGGACTGGGCGAACGAACAGAATCTGCGCCGGCTGGCGGGGGAGCCTTTCGACCCGGACTTCTGCCGGGCGGTGCCGTCCGGCCCGGACGGGGTCGTGAAGCTGGAATCAGAGCTGTTCGTCGAGTCGGTGATCCCGGAAAACGCGGATGAAGCCGTCTTCGAATGGCGCGGGCGACGCTACGCGGTGGAGGCTCCGGTGTACGCGAACCGCGCCTTCGTGGAAGTGCCGAACCTGGCCGGGGGCCGTCTGTGCGTCATCATCCGCCGCCGCCCTCCATGGTGGCGGTTCGGGCGCGCGAAGAACTACAGGCCCGCGCAAGTCTCCCTCCCGGCGTACCCCCTCCCCGACGAAGACAGCTGATGCCGCTGTTCGGCAGCTTCCGAATCGGACGCTGGTTCGGCTTCCCCATCCGGATCGACTATTCGTGGTTTCCGATCGCGGCGCTCGTGATCTGGACCTTCACCACGCGCGAATTCCCCCGTGCGCTGCCCTTCTATCCCTCATCCACGTACCTCGCGATGGGCACGGCGGCGGCGCTCCTCTTCTTCCTCTCCGTGCTCCTGCACGAACTGGGTCACGCCCTGGCGGGCCGGGCGCGGGGCGTGGAGGTCGAGCACATCACGCTCTTCATCTTCGGCGGCATCGCGCAGGCGCGAGACGAGGCCCGGCGTCCGCTGGACGAGTTCCTGCTCACCGCCGCGGGTCCCCTCGCGAGCGTGGCCCTGGCCGGTGCGTTCCACGGAGGGCGGGTGGCGGCGGAGGCCTGGGCCGCCCCGGCACCGGTGGTCGTGGTGCTCGGGTTCCTGGCGCTCCTCAACTTCGTGCTCGCCGTCTTCAACATGATCCCCGGTTTTCCGCTCGACGGGGGGCGGATCTTCCGCTCCATCGTGTGGGCGGTCACCGGCGATCTCGTCAAGGCCACCCGGTGGGCGACGCAGGGGGGACGACTGTTCGGCGGCGCGCTCATCGTCCTCGGACTCTTCAACCTGAGCCGCGGGCAGTTCATCTCCGGCGTGTGGGCGGCCTTCATCGGCTGGTTCGTGGTCAACGCGGCCTCGTCGAGCCTGCGACACTTCGAACTCCGCACGCTCCTGCGCCGGATCCCGGTCGCGACGGTCATGACCCCGCGACCCCGCATGATCGAGGCGGCCACGCCGGTGGAGCGGGCCATCTCCGACTACTTCCTGCGCGGACGGGAGGACGCGTATCCGGTGGCGCGCGACGGCAGCCTCGTCGGCGTCGTCGAAGCGCGCGCGGTCTCCGCGGTGCCGGAGAGCGCCCGTGCGACCACACCCGTATCGGCGATCGCGCGACCCGCCGAGGCCTTCCCTTCGGCCCGTCCCGACGAATCTCTCGCCGAAGCCCTGTTCCGGATTCGAGTCCAGGTGTCGTACCTGCTCGTGATCGAGAACGGATTCGTCGTCGGCGCGCTCGACCCCCGGGAGGTCGGTGCGAGGCTGCAGCGGCTGCAGCGGCTGGGGCTCGTGTCGCTGGACGGGAAGCCGGTCGCTGCCCGGGGGCCTGCCTCCGGGGAGGACCTGGGGCCGCCGCCCGCCAGGAGTGCCTGACGCCGTGCCCCGTCCACGTTCGTGGAAGGCCCGATCCGATTTGGCCGCGGCCCTGTCGCCGCGACTTGCCGCCCTCTATCCGGACCTCACCGTCTCGCTGGACTGGGAGACGCCGCTCCAGTTGGTCGTCGCGACGGTGCTCTCGGCCCAGTGCACGGACGAGCGCGTGAACCGGGTCACGCGCACCCTCTTCCCGGCCTATCCCGACGCCCGCGCATACGCCGACGCGCCGCTGGAGGAACTGCAGGAAGCCGTGCGCCCGACCGGATTCTTCAACAACAAGGCGCGCCACCTGAAGGGACTGGGCCACCGTCTCGTCGACGTGTACGACGGCGAAGTTCCGCGGACGATGGAGGACCTGCTCACGCTCCCGGGCGTCGCCCGGAAGACCGCGAACGTCGTGCTCTCCAACGCGTTCGGGCTTCACGAGGGCGTGGTCGTCGACACCCATGTGAAGCGGGTCACGCACCGCTTCGGCCTGACCAACGAGGTCGATCCACCGAGGGTGGAGAAGGATCTGATGAGGGTGCTGCCGCGCGAGGAATGGCACCCCTTCGCGTGGCGCTCGATCCTGCACGGGCGCACCGTGTGCTATGCACGAAAGCCGCGCTGCGCCGAGTGCCCGGTGGCCGATCTGTGCGCGAGCGCCGGGAAGTTCGGGTGATGTGAACGTCGCCCGCGATGCCGCCGCGCTGAAGCGGGCCGTCCGCGCCGCCGCGCGGGCCGCCGGGTTCGACCGGGTGGGATTCGCGCCGGCGGCACCCCCGGCGCACGGCGACGCATACGAGGCCTGGCTCGCGAACGGCTATCATGGCGAGATGGCCTACATGGCGCGCGAGGACGCGGTTCGTCGCCGCCTCGACCCGCGAGAGGCCCTTCCCGGCTGCCGGACGCTCATCGTCGTCAGCCTCCTGTACGGCTCGACGCCGGGTGTGGCGGGTCCCGGGCGGTCCGCCCCCGCCGCGCCGGCATCTGCCGAACCAGGGGCATCCGGCCGCTGGCTGCCGGTCGTCGCCCGTTACGCGCGGGGCCGCGACTACCACGACGTGTTCGAGGAGCGGCTCGACGCCCTCTCCGCCGCCGTCGAAGACCTCTCTCCTGGCGCTCGCACAAAGCGCTACGTGGACTACGGCCCCGTCCTCGAGCGGGACCACGCGCAGCGCGCGGGCCTGGGCTGGATCGGCAAGAACACGATGCTCCTCCACCCCGACCTCGGGTCCTACTTCATGCTGGGAGAGCTGCTCACGGACCTCGAGATCGAACCCGATCCCCCCTTCGTCGACGACCGCTGCGGCACCTGCCGCCGTTGTATCGACGCCTGCCCGACGGACGCGATCCTGGATGGCCGGCTCCTCGATGCGCGGCTGTGCATCTCCTATCTCACCATCGAACTCCGCGGCCCCATCCCCGAGGCGCTGCGCCCCGCGATTGGAAACCGCGTGTTCGGCTGCGACATCTGCCAGGAGGTGTGTCCCTGGAACGCCGACGCGCCCGTGCCCGCGGAGGCGCCGTTCGCGTCCCGTCCCGGCCAGCCGATGCCGCCGGAGGACATGGTCGCGTGGGTCGAGGAACTTGCCCCCCTCGACGCCGACGGGTTCCGCGTGCGCTATGGGGGGACGGCGTTCAGCCGCCCCGGCCGCGACGGGCTCCTCCGCAACCTGGCCGTCGGCCTCGGCAACGCCGGCGGACCCGCCGCGCGCCCCGTCCTGCGGCGCCTCGCCGCGGACCCGTCGCCCATCGTCCGCGAACACGCCCGCTGGGCACTCGACGCGCTCCAGAGTTAGGTTGGACCGTCGCAACCAAACGCAGAGCACCGAGGAGAAAAACGCATGCCAGGTTATGCGGTCCTGGGAGAGCCGTGGTGGATCGCGCTCGTGTGGATCCTTGTCGCCGGCCACCTCACGAACATGGTCAACACCCTTTATCTGCACCGCTCGGCGACGCACGGCGGCGTCGTGTTCCATCCCGTCGTCGAGCACGCGATGCGGTTCTGGTGCTGGCTCACGACCGGGATCGTGACGAAGGAGTGGGTCGCGATCCACCGGAAGCACCACGCCTACGCGGACCGCGAGGGCGATCCCCATTCGCCCACCCTCGAGGGTCTCGCGAACATCGCCTTCGGCGGGCTCTTCTTCTATCGGAAGGCCGCGAAGGACGAGACGCTGCTCGAGAAATACGGGAAGGGGACGCCGGACGACTGGGTCGAACGCCACGTCTACACGAAGCGCCGCGGCCTGGGGCTCAGAATCGTGCTCGTCCTCAATCTGTTCCTGTTCGGGATCATTCCCGGGCTCATCGTCTGGACGTGCATGGTGTTCTGGATGCCGCTCACGGGGAACATCATCAACGGCTTGGGACACGCGCTCGGCTATCGGACCTTCGGCACCCGCGACGACAGCCGTAATCTCTATCCCTGGGGGATCTGGATTCTCGGAGAGGAACTCCACAACAACCACCACGCGGACCCGCGCTCGGCCAAGTTCAAGGCGCACTGGTGGGAGTTCGACATCGGCTGGTTCTACATCCGGATCCTCAGCGTCCTGCGACTCGCCAACGTGCTCTACGCGCGTACGGCGACCCCCCGCGAGTTCGCGGCGAAGTTCTACCGCGATTCGGCGGACAGTATGAACCGGCGCCTCGACCGGGCGCTGTCACGCATCCAGCGGACCCGCGAGGCCGGCCTCCTGCGCATCGAACGCGCCCGCGACGAGCAGTCCCTCAAGCGTCTCGACCGCGCCGCCGCCAGAGCCCGGGCCCGGCTGGCCCGGGTCCGAACCGGCAAGTTCGCGCGCGTCGCCCGGGCGAAGGCGGAGGCCGGCGCCGAACTCGACCGGGCTCGGGAGGCCGCCCGCACCCGCATCCTCCGCGCCGCGGAAGCCTGACCCGCGAAAGCCGGCCCGCCACGGATTGACGCCGTCCACCGCGGACTGACCGGACGCTTGTTGACGCTGCCCGGGAATCCGTGCATCTTCCGAAAAATGATTTTTAGCCTAGGCTAAAAATTTGGTCCCGGGCCGCGGTTCGGGCGGGTGTTCGCGGGAAATTCGGAGGACAAGTGAGGCCGGAGACGTTGAGTCGGCGCGACTGGCTGAAGCTGGGTGCCGCGGGGGTTGCGGGCGTATCGGGCGCGACGGTGCTGGACCTGGCCTCCCGGGGCGGCGCGCGCGATGCCCTGGCGGCCAGCGGCGCCATGCCGCGCGAGCCGGGAGTTGCCGGCGCGGCCGCGAGCTCGCACGCGGCGCACCAGGAGGCGATGGGGATCGTCGGCATGCCCGGGCCCGACGGAGCGTTCGATCCGGGGGCCTTCCTCACCGATTTCGACTACGGAGAGGTCACGACCCGGGCCGACGGGAGCATCGTGCGCCGCTGGCAGGTGGTGGCGCTCGACCGGGAGATCGAGATCGCGCCCGGCGTCTTCTTCCCGGCGTGGACGTACAACGGGCAGGTGCCGGGCCCGACCCTGCGCTGCACCCAGGGGGACATCCTCCAGGTCGAGTTCACGAACGCGGGCTCGCACCCCCACACCATCCACTTCCACGGCACGCACCCCCCGGAGATGGACGGCTTCGAGCCCATCGTGGAGCCGGGGCAGCGCTTCACCTACGAGTTCGAGGCGAAGCCGTTCGGGCTCCACCTGTACCACTGCCACACGATGCCGCTCAAGCGGCACATCCATAAGGGTCTGTACGGGACGTTCATCGTCGATCCGCCCGAGGGCCGGGAGCCGGCGCGGGAGATGGTGATGGTGATGAACGCGTTCGACAGCAACCTGGACGGCGACAACGAGGTGTACGCGGTCAACACGTCGGCGTTCTACTACCACCACCACCCCGTGCGCGTGGGCGTGAACGACCTGTGCCGCATCTATCTCGTGAACACGACCGAGTTCGACCTCATCAACTCGTTCCACCTGCACGCGGGCATGTTCAAGGTGTTCCGGACCGGTACCCGGCCGGACCAGTACGAACTCACGGACACGATCATGATGTGCCAGGGCGAGCGGCACGTTCTCGAGTTCCGGCTCGAGCACCCCGGCATGCACATGTTCCACGCGCACCAGAGCGAGTTCGCCGAACTGGGGTGGATGGGCTTCTTCGAGGCGGTCGAGCGGCTCGCCGCCGGCGAGGGCGTGCCCGTGGGCCCCGCGCCGCGCGATGTCTGACGAGCGGCCCGACGCCGCGCCGCGCCGGAGCGGCCCACCTCGCTGGGTCCTGGGCCTCTTCCCGCTCGCGCTGTTGGCGGGGCTCGTCGCGTTCTTCTTCGGCGCCGATCCCACGGCCCCCTTCCGGGACGCGTTCCCGCCCGTGGAGGACCTCACGATCGAGCGCGTGAGCTTCCCGGAGACCGGCGTCATGCGCGTGCACGTCGTGAACGGCGGTCCCGAGGCGGCCACCATCGCGCAGGTGATCGTCGACGATGCGTTCTGGCAGTTCGAGATCGATGACGATCCGACCCTGCCGCGTCTCGCCCGGGCCACGCTCGAACTGGACTATCCCTGGGTGGAGGGAGAACTCCACGTCATCCGGCTGGTGACCTCCACCGGGCTCACCTTCGACCGCGAGGTGGCGGTGGCGACGCTCTCGCCGCGCCCCAACGCCCTTTACCTGACGACCTTCGGCCTCCTCGGCCTCTACGCGGGCGTGATCCCCGTCCTCGTGGGGCTGCTGTGGTATCCCTTCCTGCGCCGGATCGACCGCAAGTGGATCCACTTCTACCTCAGCCTCACGGTAGGTCTGCTGGCGTTCCTCGTCGTCGATGCGTTCGAGGACACGCTCGAGGCGTCGGCGCTCGTGCCGGAGGGCTTCCAGGCGGCAGGACTCATCGCAGTCGGCGTCATCGGCGCCATCGTCGGCCTCAGGGCTCTCGGCAACCTCGGACGCGGCCGGAAAGGCGGAGACTCCGCGGGCGCAGGCGGCGGTGGGGCGAGCCCCGGGCTCACGGTGGCCTACCTGATCGCCATCAGCATCGGGCTGCACAACCTCGGCGAGGGGCTCGCCATCGGGGCGGCCTTCTCCCTCGGCGAGATCGCGCTCGGGAGCTTCCTCGTGATCGGATTCGCGCTCCACAACACAACGGAGGGGCTGGCGATCGTCGCCCCCGTGGCGGACCGGCGGCCCGCGCTGCGGCATTTCGCGTTCATGGGCGGAATCGCCGGACTCCCGACCGTCCTGGGGGCGTGGGTCGGCGGATTCTCCTACTCGCCGACGCTGGCGACCTTCTTCCTGGCGCTCGGGGCCGGAGCCATCCTGCAGGTCATCGTCGAGGTCACGAGGCTGATCCGGAAGAGCTGGCCGCAGGGCCTGTTCACCCCGCTCAACGCCACGGGCCTCCTCCTCGGCCTGCTGGTCATGTACGGCACCGCACTCATGGTGACCGCGTAGCCGGACTGCTGGTCTGGCGGCGTAAGCCGTTGTGGTGTCACACCAAAGGAGGCACGATGCTCGGCGGAAGAAACCCCGGCCTCGGTCTGGCCATCCTCCGCGTGGTGATCGGACTGATCTTCGTGATGCACGGCGGTCCCAAGCTGGCCGGAGGCATCGAGGGCACCGCGGCCTTCCTCGGGTCGCTCGGAATCCCGCTCTCCGGGATCGCGGCGTGGGGGATCGCGCTCGCCGAGACTCTCGGCGGCGCGTGCCTGATCGCGGGCCTGTTCGTGACGCCCTTCGCCCTGCTCCTCACCGCGCACATGCTCGCGGGGATCTTCCTCGTCCACCGGGCCAACGGCTTCTACGTCGTGGGCCCGGGCCAGGGCGGCTACGAGTTCAACCTGCTCCTGATCGCCGCCCTGCTGACCCTCGTGCTGGCCGGATCGGGGATCGCGACGCTCAAGAGCCTTTTCGAGAACGATGTGGAGGTGGTCATCGACTGAAACGTTCCCGCGGGAACGTCTCGCCGCATCGACACGGCGCACGAGGCCGCCTAAACTGGCAGCATGCGCCGGCTCACCGTTCCCCTGCTTCTTGCCACGCTCGTGCTTCCGTACGCGCGCGCCCCGCTGTGCGAGGCGGGGTCGCACGAGCACGGGGAGCACCACGCGATGGAGGGGTTGCCGACTCTCGTCGAGCCTCCGGCGGAGGGCCCGGACGCGGGAACGGACTGTCACTCGCTGATGGGTTGCGCCGTCTTGCTGCACGCCTCGCTACCGATGAGCACGGCCGGCTTCCGCTCCTTCGCACACGACTCGGACGCCGCGCTCGCCGGCGCCGCATGCCAACTGCGGTCCAGAGCCTCTCCCGACACGCCTCCGCCCAAGACCGTCTGAACGGACTCACCCACACGGGCGCCCCGGTCGCCGTTCGACGACGGCGGTCCGCGGGCGAGTTGTCACCGTTCAGAGGAGAGGCATCCAATGCCAGCCGTAACCCGTGTCCGCAGGTCCCGCTTGAAGGGCGGGATCCGACGGGGCATCCGGTGTTTCGCGTGGGTCGTGGCGGTCGGGGGGGCCATGGCGTCCCCGTCGCGGGCTCAGGAGCGCGATACGCTCCACCTGTCCGATGCGGTCGCCGTGGCGCGCGGCGCCAACCCGATGCTTCGGGTCGCCCGCCTGCGGGCCGACGCCGCCCGGGCCCGCGTGCCGCAGATGGGCGCGCCGCCGGATCCCGTCGTCTCGTTACGCCTCGGAAACCGTCCCCTCGACGGGTTCGGAGCCGGCGAGCGAATGACGATGAACACGCTCCAGTTGCAGCAGACGCTGCCCTGGCCGGGGAAGCTCGGATTCGCGGAGGCGCGCGCGGCACACCTCGCGGGCGCCGAGGAACTGGCGGTCCTCGATGCGGAGGCCGCGCTGGTCCGGCGCGTGAAGGGGGTGTACTTCGAACTCGCCTTCGAGGACCGCGCACTGGACATCATGCGCGACACGCGCGACCTCCTGCGCGAGTTCCTCGATGTCTCCAACACCCTCTACGCGGTGGGGACGGGCCTTCAGAACGACGTCCTGCAGGCGCAAGTGGCCGTCGCCACGATGACCGAAGACATCGCGGCGGCGGAACAGACCAGGCTCGCCAAGGCGGCCCGGCTGAATGCGCTCCTGGGACGCGGGCCCGAACGAAACGTGGGGCCGCTCGAACTGCCCGGTGCCGGCGAGCCCCTTCCCGGCGTGGCGAACCTCATGGCGCTGGCTGCCGAGAGAAGGCCCGCGCTGCGCGCCGCCCGCGAGCGGATCCGGGCGGCGGAGTCGGCCTACGAGGGCGCCCGCCGCGCCCTCTACCCGGATCTAAGATTAGGGGCGGATTATGCGCACCGGCCGCGGTTCGCGGACATGCTGAGCTTCAGCGTGGGCGTCAGCATCCCGTTGTGGGCGGGTTCCCGCCAGTTCGCCATGCGCGACGAGGCGTTCGCCCGGCAGGCCGCCGAGGAGGCCGCCGAACTCGAACTCCTGAACGAGACCTACGCCCGGATCGCGGAGGCGCGGGCCGAGTCCGACCGCGCCCTGCGGCTCCACGACCTCTATGCCACGTCGATCCTCCCGCAGGCGCGCGCCGCGGTGGAATCGTCTCTCTCCGCCTACCGCGTCGGGCAGGTGGACTTCATGACGCTCGTGCAGAGCGAGCTCACGGTGAACCGCTACGAGATCGAACGCGTGCGGCTGACCGCCGCGTATCACACGGCCGTTGCGGAGATCGAAGCCCTGCTGGGGGGCGAAACGGAGGTAATCCGATGAGACGATGCAACCTCTTCCCGTTCGCGCGCGCCCGGCTCCGACTCGTTCCGGTCGCGGCCGCGCTCTGGGCCTGCGGCGGCGGCTCCGAGATGGCGCAGATGCCCGGCATGGAAGGCGATCACGCGGCGCACATGCCCGCCATGGTCGCGCCCGCAGAAACCGACACTGCGCAGGCGCTCGGGCGCGGTCTCGTGCAGCTCACGTCGGAACAGGAGCAGGCGCTCGGCGTCACCTACGCCACCGTGGAGAGGATCTCGGCGGTACGCGAGATCCGAACTGTGGGCCGCATCGATGCCCCCGAGGGCAACATCGCCGACATCACGCCAAAGACCGACGGCTTCGTCGAGGAACTCCTGGTCGCGACCACGGGAGAAGCCGTTCGCCGCGGCCAGCCGCTGCTCACGATCTACAGCCCCGCGCTCGTGGCTGCCCAGGAAGAACTGTTGACGGCTCGCCGGCTCGCCGCGCAGGTCGACCCGGCCGCCACCGAGGCGTGGTCGAGCGCGCAGTCCATGCTCGAGGCGAGTCGCCGCCGCCTCGCCTGGTGGGACATCACCGACGAGCAGATCGAGCGGCTCGAGCGGACCGGGGAAGTGACGAAGACGCTGCGCCTCGTCGCTCCGGTGAGCGGGATCGTGCTCGAGAAGGATGTCGTCGAGGGACAGCGAGTCACGCCCGGCACGAGACTGTACCGGATCGCCGACCTCTCGACCGTGTGGGTGGAAGGGGAGGTGTTCGAGCGGGACCTGCAGTTCGTCGAGGTGGGCTCGCAGGCCCATATCGAGGTCACCGCCTATCCGGGCGAACACATGATGGGGGCGGTGAGCTTCGTCTATCCCACCGTCGAGATCGCCAGCCGCACGAACCGCGTCCGGGTCTCGGTCGCGAACCCCGGCCTTCGCTTCAAGCCCGGGATGTTCGCCACCGTCTTCTTCGAGGTCGCCGCGATCCGGGACGACATCGCGGTGCCGCTCGAGGCCGTCGTCGTCACGGGGGAGCGCAACCTCGTCTTCGTGCGCGGTGAGGCGGGGGTGCTGATGCCGCACGAGGTCGTGCTGGGAGCACGGGCCGGAGACCGGGTGCAGATCCTGAGCGGCCTCGCGGAAGGGGAGACGATCGTGGCCTCCGCGAACTTCCTCATCGACGCCGAGTCCCGCCTCGGTGCGACGGGCGGGAGCATGCCCGGCATGCAGCACGGGGGCCACGGCGAGGAGGGCCGATGATCAGCCGCGTCATCGCCTGGTCGATCCGGAACCGATCCCTGGTCCTTCTCGGCTCGGCCGCCATCGTCGGCGCCGGCCTGTGGGCCGTGCGCACGACGCCGCTCGATGCCATCCCCGACCTGTCGGACGTGCAGGTCATCGTCCAGACCGACTTCGCGGAACAGGCGCCTCAGATCGTCGAGGACCAGGTCACGTACCCGATCGCGTCGGAGATGCTGAAGGTGCCGGGCGCGCGCGTCGTGCGCGCCTTCTCCTTCTTCGGGCTCAGTCTCGTGTACGTGATCTTCGAAGACGGGACGGACATCTACTGGGCCCGCTCGCGCGTCCTGGAATACCTGAGCGGAATCCGGCGGCAGTTGCCGGAGAACGTCGAACCCGTGCTCGGCCCGGACGCGACGGGCGTGGGCTGGGTCTACGAGTACACCCTCGAGTCGGACAGCCTCGACCTCGCGGAACTGCGCACGCTCCAGGACTGGTATCTCCGCTACCAACTGACGGCCGTGCCGGGCGTGGCCGAGGTCGCGAGCCTGGGCGGGTTCGTGAAGCAGTATCAGGTGGAGGTGAACCCGGAGCGGCTGCGCGCGTTCGACATCCCCGTGACGCGGGTGTCCCGGGCGATCGGGGATCACAATATCGACATCGGGGCGCGCGTCCTGGAGATGGGGGGGCGCGAATACATGATCCGCGGCCTCGGCTACCTGCGGGGCACGCTGGACATCGAGAACGTGGCTGTCGGGTCGACGCCGAACGGCACGCCGATCCGGGTGGCCGATGTGGCGACGGTGCAGGAGGGCCCGGCCCCCCGGCGCGGCGTCGCGGATCTGGACGGCCGCGGCGAGGTCGTGGCCGGGATCGTCGTCATGCGCTTCGGCTCGGACGCGCTCGAGACGATCGAGCGGGTGAAGGAGCGGCTGGAAGAGATCAACGCGGGACTCCCGGCCGGCACGCGGTTGCGGCCGGCCTACGACCGCAGCGACCTCATTCACCGGGCCATCGACACGCTCCGCGAGAAGCTCGTGGAGGAATCGCTCATCGTCGCCGCCGTGGCGCTCATCTTCCTGCTCCATTTCCGTTCGGCGCTCGTTGCGGTCGTGACGCTGCCCCTCGGCATCCTGATCTCGTTCATCGTCATGCGCTGGATCGGCGTGAACGCCAACATCATGAGCCTCGGCGGGATCGCGATCGCGATCGGAGCCATGGTGGACGCGGCCATCGTCATGGTCGAGAACATGCACAAACATCTTGAGCGTGCCGCCCCCGGCGCCTCGCGCTGGGACGTGGTCCTCGAGAGCGCGAAGCAGGTGGGTCCGCCCCTCTTCTTCTCCCTCCTCATCATCACGTTCAGCTTCCTCCCGGTGTTCGCGCTCGAACAGCAGGAGGGCCGGCTGTTCAAGCCTCTCGCGTTCACCAAGACGTTCGCCATGGCGGGGTCCGCGTTCCTCGCGATCACCCTGGTTCCCGTGCTCATGGGGTATCTCGTGCGCGGACGGATCCGTCCGGAGCGGGCGAACCCGGTGAATCGCGCCCTGCGCTGGCTCTACCGGCCCTTCCTCGGCTTCGCGCTCCGCCGCCCGTGGCTCGTGGTCGCCGCCGCCGCCGGGGTGTTAGGCGCCACGGTTCTGCCGTGGCAGCGGCTCGGCAGCGAGTTCATGCCGCCGCTCCAGGAGGGGTCGATCCTCTTCATGCCGACGACCGTCCCCGGGGCGTCGATCGCCCAGGCTCGGGAGATCATGCGATACCAGGACAGCGTCCTCGCGTCCTTCCCCGAAGTGGAGACGGTGCTGGGGAAGGCCGGGCGCGCGGAGACCGCCACGGATCCCGCCCCGCTCGACATGTTCGAGACGACGATCACCCTGCGGCCGCGGGAGGAATGGCGGCCCGGGGTCACCTACGCCGGGCTGCTGTCACAGATGGACGAGGCGGTGGCTCTCCCCGGCGTGACGAACGCGTGGACGATGCCGATCAAGGGACGCATCGACATGCTCGCCACCGGCGTCCGCACTCCGGTGGGGATCAAGATCTTCGGCCCGAATCTCGACACGCTGCAGGCGCTCGGGGAGGAGGCGGAGCGTATCGTGCGCGAGATCCCCGGGACGCGCAGCGCGTTCGCGGAGCGCGGGGTCTCCGGCTACTACGTCGACATCGACGTCGACCGACCGGAGGCGGCGCGCTACGGCCTCAACGTCGGGGATGTGCACAACGCGATCATGGCGACCGTCGGCGGGATGAACGCGACGGTCACGGTGGAGGGGCGGGAGCGCTACGCCGTGAACGTCCGCTATCCGCGCGAGTTGCGCGACGATCTGCAGAACCTGCGCGAGGTGCTGGTGCCCGTTCCCGATGGCACGCAGATCCCGCTCGGCCAGGTGGCGCGCGTGGCGGCCGTCCAGGGGCCCATGGCCGTGAAGACCGAGGACGCCTTTCCCGTCACCACGATCTTCGTCGACATCGAGGGCGTCGATGTCGGGAGCTACGTGGAGGTGGCCCGGCGCGTCGTCGCCGCCCAACTCGAACTCCCGAGCGGGTATTCCCTCGTGTGGAGCGGGCAGTACGAGTTCATGCAGCGGGTTCAGGAGCGTCTGCGCGTCGTGATACCCGTCACGCTGGGGATCATCTTCCTGCTCCTCTATCTCAACTTCCGCGGCGTGGCCGAGTCGCTGATCGTCATGCTGGCCCTCCCATTCTCGCTCGTGGGCGGGATCTGGTTCCTGTGGCTCCTGGGCTACAACACGAGCGTGGCGGTCTGGGTCGGGTTCATCGCGCTGGCCGGCGTGGCGGCGGAGACCGGCGTGGTGATGCTGATATACCTGGACGAGGCGTTCGCGCGTCGCCGCCGCGAGGGCCGGATCCGGACCGCCGCGGACGTGGCGGAGGCCGTTCGCGAGGGGGCGCTGGAGCGGCTGCGCCCGGTCGTGATGACGGTGATGGCGATCACTGCGGGGCTGATGCCGATCCTGTGGAGTTCCGGCACCGGCGCGGACGTGATGAAGCGGATCGCGTCGCCCATGGTCGGCGGAATGATGTCCGCGACGGTACTCACCTTGCTCGTCATCCCCGCCATCTACCTGCTCTGGCGCCGCTCGCAGCTCCGGCGCACGGCGGACGCACCGGTGCTACCCGGTTCTCAGGCGTGACGGCCCGCCGGACGGCGAGCCGTCAGTCGCCCGGCGGAGGGCCGAGCGGGCTCGGCTCGCAGTTCTCCGTTTCGCGCGTGTAGGCGATGCTGGAGATCTTCCAGCCGTCGCTCGCGTGGACGAGGCTGACCGCGTCGATACCGCAGTGGCTGAACTCGCCGTCCACATGGAAATCGTAGGGCGTCCACACGACGGCGATCGGACCCTCGATCATGACGTGCGGGTCCCACATGCGCTCCAGCAGGGCCGGGCCCGGCTGACCGATGGAGGCGGCGAACTCGGCGCCGGTGCTTTCCCGGACCTGCACCCCGTCCGGGGTCTCCGCCGTGGCCACGAAGGTGGCGCCTTCGGTCAGCAGGCCGCGGATCGCATCGCCGTCGCGGGCGGCCATGGCGTCGAACAGGGCCTGCACCGCGGCGACCGCCCCCGCTTCGGCGTCATCCTGTGCGGCGGCGTACGCGGGCGTGATGAGGATCGCCGCGGCGAGAAGCAATGTCGCTCCGAACTTTCTCATGAGATTCTCCCGATTCCTGTGGTCGGTCGTCATGGACTTTCCCGGCCTCAATACGCGGTCGTGCGAAACACGGGCTGAAAGAGTCGGGTGCGGTGCGCGCAGACCGGGTCCGCGGGGCACGCCGCGCAGTCTGGTTCCGTCATCTCCGGGCACCGCGTCCGGTTCTGAAAGAGGAACCAGTCCACGGCCCCCATGGAGCGCCCGCTCAGGCGCCGGATCTCACCCACTGCCTCGTGGCAAGCGGCGCGCACGGCTTCCTCCTCTTCCGCGCCCACAACCTCCCGCTTCCGGAGCTTCGCGGCCAGCGTCTCGTCGGTCACGGAGACGACGCCGAGCCGGAGGCAACTGCGCTGGCAGTGGTAATCGACGATCGGCGGCACGTCCTCCCCCTCTCCCAGCCGCAGGAATCGCTCCGGTCGCTGGCTGAGGATCGCCGCGAGGAGGGCGGACTTCTTCCGCCACGGGTCCTCCCTGTAGCCGCCGACCGCATCGAGGCGCGCGAGAAAGCAGCCGAGGGGTCGCTCCGCGGCGTTGGCTTCGGCCATGAGCGACGCCGGGGTCAGGCCGAGAACCAGCATGTCGCGGCCGTAGGCCCGCGCGCAGGCCGGATGGAGGGCGCCGGCCGGGAACGGGTTGTGTCCATCATCGTCCCGCAGCCGGTGATCGAAGCCCGCGTCGTCGAGCGCGGCCTGACCGGCGGGCGCGAGTTCGTCCGGCGCCTCGCGGGCCCAGCGCAGGTAGGCGGCCCACAGGTAGTCGCTCCCCTTGCGGGCCCGATCCCCCAGCGAGGCGATCATGGGTTCCCCGTAGCGCCCCGCCCGCTCGTGCCAGAAACCGAACTGCTGGACGGTCCCGGCAAAAAAGAGATCGAGTGCGGCCGGATCGCCGGGTTCGGGGAAACCCGGGCCGGTGAAGTCGAAGGCCGCTGCCTCCGGGGCCGTCGCGATGACCCCGGCCACGCGCCGAATACGGTCCCGGTCGAGGCGGACCCGGACATCCCGCGCCGCCGCCGCCGGGGGGTCGTCCGAGAGGAGGGGCGCCGGACCGATGCCCGTCACCGTCTGCGCGGCACAGGCCGCCGCAACGCGCGCGGCGATGGCGGGGTGATCGCCGGCCGCGAGCCGGGCCAGGGCCGTACCGCAGAAGGTGTCGCCGGCGCCCGTCGGATCCACCTCCTCGACCTTGGGGGCGGGAACGTCGATCGGGTGGTCGCCCAGGACGACGCGCGCCCCGCGCGGTCCCCGGGTGACGAAGACCACGCGCCCCGGCGGGACCGCCACGTCATCGAGCGACCCGAAGAGGAGACCGGCTTCCTCCTCGTTGCAGAAGAAGTAGTGGGACGCCTCCACCACCCGCGTGACGACCTCCCGATGCGCGCGGATCCCCGGCGCGTAGGTCCCGCACCCGACCCGCACGCCCGCCTTGGCCAGCCGCCGAGCGAACCCCAGCTGCAGTTCCGGGTCGAGGAGCGGTACGACGTAGGCGACGGCCCCCGGCCCGGCGTCCGGGATGTCGCCGTAGCGGATATCCCCCTCGGATCCGCGCACCGCCCGGCGGTAGACGGTCCGGCCGTCGGGGAAGTACTCGATCTCGAAGTGAGGGAGCGCGGAGGGCGGGACGGGCGGCCCGCGCCAGTCGAGGAGGCGGTCCGCCGCTTCGAGTTCCGCCGGCATGGGATCCGGCCGCGGCGCGACGACCGTGACTTCGGCCCCGACCCGTTGCGCCGCGAGCGCCGTGTAGAGTCCCGCGCCCCCGGCGGACCGCACGGAGCGGCCGCCGAGATGCAGGAGGTCCAGTGAGGGGCTCCCGACCACGAGGAGCCGTGGCCGGGCGCTCATGCCGCCGGCGTCAGTCGCCCTGCTGCTGATCCGTCGTGATGCGCCCGGCCGCGCCGGCGGGTCCGTTGTCCCAGTCCTGGGCGCTGGAGATGTTCGGCACGCCCCAGTCGTCGCCGTTCCACCCCTGGAAGCCCTCCATCCGGAAGGTCCACAGACCCGTCGTCATGTCGCTCACCACGATGAGTCCGTCCTCGTTCCGGATGTCGACCCCGAACGTGCCGTTGAAGACGGGAGTCCGATCGACGTTCGGCGGCCCGAGATACGTGTCGTAGTGGCCCACCGTGATCGGGTTCTCCGGGTCCATCATGTTGAACACGACGAGGCCGTCCAGGTAGCCGGACACGAACACGAGCGGCCAACGCACCTCGTGGTTGTGCACGAGGTTCTTCCAGTTCGCCGTCCACGCCGCGATCGGGCGGTTGATCGCCGGCACCTCGCCGTTCAGCCCCGGCCTGAGGTCGAAGATCCTGAGCGGCGCGTACTGATACTCCGTCTCCGCGATCGCGAAGTTGCCATCCGGCGTGGGCGTGAACGTGTGGCCGCTGCGAATGCCGGAGACCCCGACGATCTGCGTCAGCAGCTCCGGGTTGTCGAGGTCCGTCACATCGTAGATGTAGTAGCCGCCGGTGCCGCCGCCGTAGAAGCGGTCCGTCCCCGTTTCCGGGTGATAGCCGAGATAGAAGTCGTGGTATCCCCGCCGGCGGTTCCCCTGCATCCCCTGATCCGGGACCGGGATCTGCGCCACCATCGCGTCGCCGCGCCCGTCGACGAGGGCGCCGAGGTCGTAGACGGCCGCGTAGGGGCCGGAGACCGTGGCCACGAGGTACACGTTCATGTTCGAGTGCTTGTAGATGAAGATGTTGTGGAAGCCGCCCGGGAGATCGGGTTCCCTGATGCGGGCCACTTCACGGACCGTCGAGGCGTCCGGCAGTCCGGTCACGTCGAGGACGACGGCCCCCATGTCGGAGTCCGGACCGCCCTGGCCGAACTGGAGCGATTGCACGACGTAGTAGCGGTCGCCCCACTTGAAGTGCTTCACATCCATCCCGCCGGTGCGCTGGTGGAGATCCTGGTCCTCGATCCGCCATTCGTAGAGCACCTCCGGGTTCTCCGGATCCTCGATCGAGACGATGTCGAGCCCTTTCGGGCCGACCGGTCCGTACTGCATGCGCGCCACGTACGCGTACGGACGGTGCATCTCCTGTTCGATGTCCATGTCCGCGATGCTGAGCCGCGGGCCGAGCGGGACGTGTCCGAGCACTTCCATGTTCCGGCTGCCGCGCTCCACGACGTCGATCGCCTGGGCGCTGAGGGCCGCCGGGGCGACGACCACCGCGCTGAGCACGGCGCCGAGCACGGTGCCGCGTACGGCGACCGGTGAGAGCGTCAGGGTCCGATTTCCAACCTTCATTCTTTCCTCCGTTTCGAGCTGCTAGCCGGGGTCCACCGTGAACAGCATGGACATGCCGGCCTCCAGGTGCTCCGCAATATGGCAGTGCGCCATCCATCGGCCAGAGTTGGAGGCCTCGAGCAGGATGTCGAACGTCGATCCGACCGGGATCACGACCGTGTCCTTCCAGGCGAGATTGTCCGACGGCACTCCGTCCCTCGAGAGAATCAGGAAGCGCTGCCCGTGGATGTGGATCGGGTGCTGCATGGGGTGGAACGAGCGGCGCTGGTTGTGGATGCGGATCTTGAGGATGTCCCCTTCCGTGAAGCGCCAGTCGATGTCGCCGTTCTCCTTCCCCGTGCGCGTGTCGCGCATGATCCACGTCAGGTTCTCCGACGTCGAGAGGTAGTTCATCATCGGCATCGCATCCGTCCATTCGACCGGCGGGAAGTACAGCGTGTCGATCGCCATCACGGCGACGATGTCGCTGGGCAGGTCCCCCACGCGAGCCGTGAGTTCGAGTTCGTGGTCGACGGGCCGGTCGAACTCGGCGCGGTAACGGTCGATGTCCTCGATGACGTCCGTGTGTTCCCGCAGGGCGGAGAACGCATCCCCGTGGTCCTCCGCCACCGGCTCGTCGAGGACGGTGACGATCCCGAGCGTGTCCGTCTGCGGATAGAAGCGGCCGTTGAAGTGGTCGATGGCCTGGATCGGATTGAGGAGCGCGTACGTGCCGGGCTCGTCGAAACGCGCATCGACGATGTACCGCTGGGCCGGGGCGAGGACGACGTTCGAGACGAAGCTCTCGCGCTCGAACTTGCTCACGTCGGCGCCCACGAGCTTCATCTCCGCACCCTCGAGGACGAGGTTGAAGGTGCGCGTGTTGGCGACGTTCGTGAGGTAGAGCCGGCGGACCTCGCCGAGGCGGACCGTCGCCTCCCAGCGCGGCTCGCCGTTCACGAGCAACTGGTTCCCGAAGCGGCCCATCAGCGTCTGGATGGCCGCTTCGCGTCCCCAGGGGAAGAGTCCTCCGTCGTCGACGAGCAGGTCGTCGAGCATGAGGAAGTCCTCGCCGTTCGCCGGGCCGTAGTAATCGGCGGCGGGCGCGTCGACGAGCATGTTCCCGTACAGGCCGAGGTCCTGCTGGATGTCCTCGCGGTGGTGGGGATGATACCAGTAGAGGCCGGCGTCGGGGAAGTAGACCCGGTACATGAACGATTCGCCCGGTCCGACCGGGTCCTGGGTGACGCCGGGCACGCCATCGAACTCGTTCTCGAGTCGCAGGCCGTGCCAGTGGACGGCCGTCGGCAGGTCGATGTGATTCGTGAACAGGACGATGATCTCCGCGCCCTGCGGGACGCGGATGAGGGGCCCGGGGTACTGCCCGTTGAAGCCGTACATCGTGAAGGTCCGCATCCCGATCGTGCGCCGGACGAACCCGGCCTCGAGGCGGAGCGTGTCGCCGTCGGCCATCTCCACGACCTCGCGGAAGACCGCCTCCGGGAGCATCGCGGGATCGTGTCCGGGGTCGGGCAGGTACGGGGTCACCCCGGGGACGGCGCCCATCAGGCCCGGAAGCATCATCGGCATCGGGATCGGCTGCGGCGGCATGCGCCACACGGCCCTCATGCTGTCCGTCGCCATCATGTGGCCCGCGTGCTCCTGCCCCGATGCCTGTGCGCCGGGCAACCACAACAGCACCTGGATGGCCGCTCCGGCGGCAAGACGACGGGCCGCCCGCCCGCCCGGTCTGCTCTTCGTACCGCGCGGCATCACGGTCCCGGCCGGCTCGCTATCGCCGACTCAGAAGTAGAGCTGGCAGTTCATGGCCTCGAACGGGCCGTGGCCGGCCATCGTGTGCAGCCGGCCCGAGGGGGAGAGGCCGGTGAGCACGATCGGTCCCTGCCAGCGCTCGACGTCGGCCGACGCCTCCTCGCTCACGAACACGAGGAACTGGTTCCACGCGACGCGCGCCGTGAGCCGGTTCTCCTCGCCGAGCGTGCCGAGCTGCACCCACTCGTCGAGTTCGGGCTTCGCGGCCCACGCGACGTACACCGCCCCGCCGCGGCGGCGCAGCCGGTCGACCTGGATCTCGATGTCGAACGTCTGGAAGCCACCATCGTCCACGGTGATCTCGAACGGAGAGCCGGGCTGCGTCAGCGTCATCGACCCGCGGCTCCCGGGCGCGCTCTGTGTGCCCGAGAGAGGAACGACTTCGGGCGTGACGAGACAGGCGCCGACCCGGGGCGTCGCGTCGGCCCACGGCGGCGCCCCCACCCACGGCGTCGCCCCCACCCACGGCGTCGCCCCCACCGAAGCCGGGATGTCGCTCGGCCCGGCGGCCCGTGCCTCGTCCGACACGAGTGAGCCGAGGGCGATCGCGAAGACGGCGGTGGCGCCGATCACGAAGACGGGTTGTTTCATGCTCTTCATGCTCGAAAGGTCGAATCCGGCGCCCCGCCTTGCAAGCGCCGGCGGCCGGGCGGGCGCACCCGGCGATCGACCATCAGTCCGACCCGGGCCGCCCGGCTCTCCCGCGTCTGCCACCAGGGCCGTCGGGCTGACCGGTCTCGGCGTCCGTGAGATCGAGACCCAGGTCGAAGGTGGCGGCGTATCCGTGGTCCGTCTCGCTCACCTGGGCCATCAGGCGCTCGCCACCGTCGCGGCGAAAGATGCCGTCGTCCGCGTTGTTCATGGGGCGCTGTCCGCGCGCCGCGTACGGCGCCTGCGCGTGCGCGCTGTCCGTGAGTGCCTCGTCGAAGTAGAGCTGCGAGGTGAACTCGTACGGCTGCCCGGAGACGTCGGTGCGCACCTTGAAGTGTACGTGGACGGCGCGCCCGCGATACCAGCCCGGATAGATCGTCGTGAACCGGGCCACTCCGTCCTCGTCCGTGTGCTGATAGCCCCGGAGAAACTGACGTTCCCGCGCCGACTCGGGGGCGCCGTCGTCCTCCACGCCCGAGTACACGCCGTCGGCGTCGCACTGCCACACGTCGATCAGCGCGCCGGGCAGCGCCGAACATTCGCCCTGCGCGATCTGCGAGACGTTGAACCTGAGCGTCAGCGGAATGCCCTCGCTCACCGTGCCGGTCGACGGATCGGACCGGATGTCCGCGCGTTCGAGCCCCGCGTCGACGAAGAACGGCCCTTCGGTCTGTTCGGGCTTCGCCACACAGGCCGGCAGGGCGCGCGCGACCCCGTCCGCCTGGGCGGCGAGAGGGGCGCCCGTTCCCAGAACCCACCGACCCGCGGCCAGCGCGCCGCCGCCGACGCCGAGGGCGGCGAGAACCTCGCGCCGCGTCAGTACCCGACCCCGTTCAATGTCCTCGTGCTCCATTGCCGCACCTCCAGAGTGTCTGGCAGCCCGTGGCAAAAGCCCTGCTCCGGGCCCCGTCCCGGGCGTCAGTCGCCGTCCGGCTCGCTCTCCTCGATGATGATCTCCCGTCGCGAAGACCGCGGCCTCCCGCCGCGACCCGATCCGCCGGTCCCGGGGCGCGTGCCGAAGTTGCCGTACAGGCCGCTGAACCCGCCGCCGGATCCGCTCATCACCTGGATCGTGCCACGCTCGATCTGGGCGCTCAGCCGGTCCCGGACGCGGGCGATGAGGCTCCGCCTCACCGGCGGGATGAGCAGCAGGATCCCGGCGATGTCCGTGATCACACCCGGAGTGATGAGCACGATGCCCGCGACCAGGATCAGGAGCGCATGGACGAGCGATTCGCCCGGAAGCGCGCCGCCCTGGAGCTCGTCGCGGACGGCCAGCCAGCCCCGCAGACCTTCGCGCCGCGCGAGCCAGGCGCCGGCGAACCCCGTCCCCATGACGAGGAGAAGCGTGGGGCCGAGTCCGAGCAGACCTCCGACTTGAATGAGGAGCGCGAGTTCGACGACCGGGACGATCGTGAACAGCAGGAACAGCCGCAGGAGCACGGTCAGGATCCGAACATCATCAGAATCCGGACACCGTCAGAAGCCCATCATCGCCCGCACGGCCGGGTCGATCCTCTCCGGGGTCCAGAACGGCTTCCACACGAGGCTTACGACCGCCTCATCCACCCCGTCCACCGTCTCCGCCGCGTCCTTCGCGCCCCCGAGAATCTGACCGCCCGCGGGGCAGCCGGGGCTCGTCAGCGTCATCGTGACCTTCGCCTCGCTCCCCTCGACCTCGACATCGTACACGAGCCCGAGATCCACGATGTTGATGCCGAGTTCGGGATCCGTCACGGCGCGAAGCGCGGTTCGCACCTTCTCCTCGATCTCGGGCGTCACGTCGTTGCCCGAGCCCATGCCGTCCATCGGGTCCCTCGTATCCTTCGCTTCCATCTGTTTCGTCACCTTTCGACGGTTTTCCTCCCCGGAGCCACTATCCGGTCACCTCGCCTATCCGACCAACTCGCCGGGGCGCACGCCCGGCTTCTCGAATTCCTTCAACAGATCCTCCACCGTCGGACGCGCGCGCACCAGCGCCCGGCAGTCCTCCATCGCGCCGGTTGCGTTGATGAGGATGGTGCCGGTGAGCCGGTTGTCCGTCACGCAGTACACGATCGAGCGGCCGGAGCCGAGTTCGCCGGAGACGATCGTGCGGTCTACTTCGGCCGTCTCTCCGAACACGTTGATACTGAGATCGAACACGTGCGTGAAGAAATAGGAGAGGTGGTCGAAGGCCTCCCGCGCGCCGGCCATGTTGCGGCCCGCATGGCGCCCGTGGGCGCGGGCGTGGTCCCAGTGTTCGAGGCGCGAGAGGCCGCCAGCCAGGGGGTCCGGGAAGCGAGCCACGTCGCCCGCCGCGTAGATGTGGGCGGCCGTCGTCTCCGCGAACCCGTCCACGACGATACCGTCCTGGACCGCGAGGCCGGCCTCGGCACCGAGTTCATCGTTCGGCGACATCCCGACGCCCACGATCGCAAGGTCGGCGGGGAATTCCTCGCCGCTGTCGAGCACGACCCGCGCAAGGCGTCCCTCGCCTTCGAAGGCCGCCACGCCCGAGCCCATCATGAAGCGCACGCCCCGCTCCTCGAAATAGCGGCGGAGGAAACCCGCGATCGTCTCGGGGAAGACCCGAGCCCAGACCCGCGGCTCCACCTCGACGACGACCGCATCGACGTCGAACTTCGACAGCGATGAGGCCAGTTCCATCCCGATGAAGCCGGCGCCTACGAGCACGACGCGCGACGAGCCGCGGGCGACCTCGCGCAGTCGCTCGGAGTCGGCCGCCGTACGGAGCGTCGACACGCCGGAAAGATGGTTGCCCGGCACTTCGAGCCGCTTCGCCCGTCCGCCCGTGGCTATCAGAATGCGGCCGCCCCGAATCGCGTCGCCGCCAGCCGTGTGGACGGTCATGGAGCGTGCGTCCAGACGCTTCACCTGTGCGTCCGTGAACAGCTTGAGTCCGTCCGCCCGCTCCTCGAACCAGCGCGCGGGCTTCACGTGCAGCAGGTCCCTCGGCGCGCCCTTCGCCTGCAGGAACTCCTTCGACAGGGGAGGCCGGTGGTAGGGAGGGTCCGGCTCCTCGGCGAACATGGCGATCGAGCCTTCGCCGTCGATCTCCCGGATCCCGTCCACCGCCGAGACCGCCGCGAGGCCGCCCCCCACGATGACGTAGTCGAAGCTCTTCATCCGGAGGTCAGCTCCCGCCGTCTTCGGCCGACTGGTCGTGGACGATGAGCCAGGCCCCTTCCACGTTCAGCAGGACGAGCGTGAACGGTCCGGTCGAGGTGACCGTCCCCTCGCGTTCGAGGACGTAGCGCGCCGTCGCGACGCCGACCCGCTCATCCACCTCCCGGACCCGCAGGTCCTCGAAGCGGAGGCTGTCCCGCGCCGCGTCCTCCGCGAATCCCGGGGCGTATCGCGCCCGAATCCCGTCGTAGCCTTCGATGAGTCCCGTCGATCCGATGTAGGTCGTCGTCGGAGATGGAGAGTAGGCGCTCATGAAGCCCTCGAGGTCGCCCCCGTTCCACGCGGCCGCCTGCCTGTCGAGCAGGGAGGCGACCTGCTCGGCGAGGTCGGGCCCCTCGTCCGCCACCGGAGCGCCGTTGCCGTCCAACCGCTCGAAGCGGCAGCCCCCCGCCACGAGTCCGGCGGCCAGGACGGCCGCCGTCGCCGCCGCGAGCCTCGATCTTCGCCTCTCGATCCACAGACTTTGAGTCATTCGTCTCGTTTCAGTGCGCGCGTGAACAGTTCGACCGAGGCGTCGATCGCCTCTTCAAGCTCCGGCGTCGTCCCCGCGAACGGGTGTCCGGCCTGGAACGTATGCGTACCCCCCTCTACCCCGACGAGCCGCGCAAGGTCTCCCACCGCGTCGGCGATCCGCCAGGCGTCGCTGAACGGTACGGATTCGTCGGCCGTCCCGTGTACCACGGTGACCGGAATCCGCAGGCTCGCGGCGCTGCCGAGCACGTCGAGGCGCTCCCGGTTCGCGCGCATGTCGTCGAGCACGTTCCGCTCGAGCGGCATGTCCTGCTTCGTGCGCGCGTTGGGGATGATCACGGTTTCCCCGGCTTCCCACCGGTCGGCGAAGCTCTCGTAGCGGGTGACCGACGAGATCGAGGCCCACGTGAC
The DNA here is from genome assembly GCA_026914155.1 of Candidatus Palauibacter rhopaloidicola. Classification (GTDB taxonomy): domain Bacteria; phylum Gemmatimonadota; class Gemmatimonadetes; order Palauibacterales; family Palauibacteraceae; genus Palauibacter; species Palauibacter rhopaloidicola. The sequence goes on from JAPPGH010000051.1 coordinate 37,077, forward strand.
GAGCGCCTGAACCTGGGACCGGAGACCCGCCTTCAGGATGCAGGTGGCGCCGCCCCGACTGTGCCCGAGCAGGCCGAAGCGCGTGGCCGGCGTGACCCCGAGATCTCCGAGCCGACCGCTCGCGAGACCGTCGAGGATGGCCTCCAGGTCCCACAGTTCGCGGGAGAACGTGTTGTGGCTGAAGGCCTCCAGGTCATCGAAATCCGCGTCGCGGACGCCGGAACCGTCGAAGTTGAAGGAGGCGACGGGGATCCCGGTCCGCCCGGCGAGATGTTTGCAGAGATGGGGGAAGAATCCCCAGTCTTTGAACCCCTTGAAGCCGTGGCAGACGACGAGCGCCGCGTCTTCCGAGGGGGAAGCGTCTTCCGCGGGAGAGGCGCCGTCGGCGGGAGCAGCGGTCGACCAGTAGTCGCCGCGCAGGTCCGCGCCCGGCGGCGTGAGTCGAAACGGGGTGCGCGTCACGGTCCGCAGCATGTCCTCACCGTCCGCCTTCATCACGCGCTCCCGTCCCGCTGCCGTTGCGGCAGCCACATCGCGTCCTCGCGACCGGCGCGCCGGTTCGCGGCCCGGGCGAGGGTGAAGAGCAGGTCGGAGAGACGGTTGATGTAGGGGATGACGACTCCGGCGAGGTCCGGCTGCTCGTCGAGAAGAGCGGTGACGCCCCGCTCCGCGCGCCGACAGACGGTGCGCGCGACGTGCAACTGGGCCGCGAGGGGCGACCCGCCGGGCAGAACGAAGGCATCGAGCGCGGGAAGCTCGGCATCCAGCGCGTCGATCCAGGCCTCCAGCGCGTCGATCCGGTCGGGGGAGAGCGCGGGAATCGTGCCCTTCCGCAGCAAGCGGTCGGGATTGGCGGCGGCGAGGCGGGCCCCGATCGTGAACAGGTCTCCCTGAACGGCCCCGAGCGCCGGCCAGGATTCGCCCATCGTCGCCCCCTGCGGGTCGAGGGCGAGGGCAACCCCGACCGCGGCGTTGAGTTCATCCACGGTCCCGTAGGCGGCGACCCGCGCATCGTCCTTCGGGACCCGTGCGCCGCCAAGGAGACCGGTCTCCCCTCCGTCCCCACCTTTCGTGTATATCTTCAATCGGGATCGGCCATCATCGGGTTCGGCCGCGTGCCGCGCGTCGTGCGCCACGCTGATGGGCAAACCTTAACAGCCCGCGGCGAAACGCCGCCACCGGGCGCCGCACGGGGCGCCGCCAACAAGGAGCCGTGACGTGGAGACCGACCGAAACGATGTCCGGCCTGCGGACGGGCCGTCACGAAGGGCCTTCATCGCGACGGCGGCGGCCGGCGTGGGCGCGTTCGCGGCAGGCTCGCTCGGCGCGTGCGGTCCGGGTGGCGAGGGGGCGGCCTCGAGCGCATCGGACGACGGAGCACCGAACAACGGAGCGCGGGACGCCAGCGGCGGGATCGTCGTGGCGCGCGGGCCGATCGCGGTCGAGGCCGGGGTCGGGGCCCTGAGGCGCGGTGGCAACGCGATCGACGCGGCCGTTGCGACGGCCTTCACGCAGTTCATCACGACGCCGTTCTCGGCGGGCGTGGGCGGCTTCGGCTGCATGGTCGTGTACGACGCGAGCACGCGGCGCGCCACGTCCATCGACTTCCACGGGCGGGCGGGGAGCCAGGCCACGCCCGACATCTACCGCAGCGCCCTCGAGGGGCGGATCTACGGGCACGCGGATCGCTGGAAGGTGCGGGGCGACATCAACCAGATCGGCTACAAGTCGGTCGTGACGCCGGGCACGATCGCCGGCCTGTGGGAGGCGTGGAGCCGCTTCGGGACCCGTCCGTGGGCGGAACTGGTCGAGCCGGCGATCCGGCTCGCGTACGACGGCTTCGAGATCCCCGGCGCCCTCGCGCGCGGCTTCACGACGCGGACCGAGTCGTCCTCGGGGGTCGTTCCGTTCTTCACCAAGGTGCGGACGACCGAGGCCTCCGCGCGCATCTTCCTCAACGACGGCGTGCCGTGGCGAGCGGGGGAACGGCTCGTGCAGCGGGACTACGGCCGCACGCTCGAACTCATCGCCGAGGGCGGCGCCGACGTGGTCTACCGCGGCGAGATCGCCGAGCGCATCGCGGCGGACTTCGAGCGCAACGGAGGTCTCCTCACGATGGCCGACCTCGAGGCGTACACGCCCGATGTCTACGACCCCGTGCACGGCACGTACCGCGGACACGACGTGTTCTCGAACGCCCTGCCGGGCAGCGGCGCCCAGGTCATCGAGATCCTGAACCTCCTCGAGGGATACGACGTGCCGGGTCTCGAACACGGGAAGGCGGAGCACGTCGAACTCCTGGGCCGCGCCCAGATCCTCTCCTTCATCGACCGGCGCCGGTACCACGGCGATCCGAAGTTCATCGACGACCCGACGGACATCCTCGTGTCGAAGGACCGCGCCGCCGAACTGAGGGGCTTCATCGACCGGCGCGAACTCCCGCCCGATGTCGTGGAGGAGCCGCCGGAGGGGCCCGACACGACGCACCTCTCGACCGCCGACCGGGCCGGGAACTGCGTCGCGCTCACGCATACGCTCGGCTCCGCTTCGGGGGTCGTGACCGAAGGGCTCGGCTTCACGTGGAACAACTGCATGTTCCAGTTCAACCCGGTGGCCGGACGGCCGAACAGCATCGAACCCGGAAAGGCGCGCATCACGGGGATCTCGCCGGCGATCGTACTCCGCGGCGGGCAGCCGATTCTGGTCACGGGCGCGGCGGGCGGCACCCGGATCCTGGGCGCCGTCCAGCACACGATCAGCAACACGGTCGACTTCGGCATGTCGGCGCTCGAAGCTGTCTCCGTCCCGCGCTGGCACTGGGAGGACCACCTGCTCGAGCTGGAGCCGCAGCTGTACCATCACCTGAAGGAGGAGTTGGAGGGACGCGGCCTGGACGTCGCGAACGACGCCTTCGTCGCCCAACTCCACGCGGTCGGCCTCCACCCGGATACCGGGCGACTCACGGGGGGACCGGACCCGCGCGGGTGGGGCGGCGGATCGGCCACGGCAGGTTGACACTTTTCCCATGCGTTTATATCCTGCGGGTCGCGCTGCGGGGTGGAGCAGTCTGGTAGCTCGTCGGGCTCATAACCCGAAGGTCGCAGGTTCGAATCCTGCCCCCGCTATCTCTCGCCTCGCCTCGCAAAGCTGCGGGGCGAGGCGTTTTGCTCTCCGATCCCTTTTACGGGACCGGGGTACGATCCGGGGTAGCTCAGTGGCCAGAGCGGGTGGCTGTTAACCACTAGGTCGTGGGTTCGAATCCCACCCCCGGAGTCGGGCAGCAGGGCTCTTGCCACAGGCTGCCACAGGGCTGGGTAGCTCAGGCGGTAGAGCACGGCGCTGAAAACGCCGGTGTCGGCGGTTCGACTCCGCCCCCAGCCATTTGCCACGGGCCGCCGACGGCCGGTTCGCGGGAAGCGGCAGAGGGGCGTAGCTCAATTGGTAGAGCACCGGTCTCCAAAACCGGCGGTTGGGGGTTCGAGTCCCTCCGCCCCTGTCGGCTCGCGTAGCTCAGGGGTAGAGCGCATCCTTGGTAAGGATGAGGTCGCGGGTTCAAATCCCGCCGCGAGCTTGGAGCAGCTTGGAACGGGATAACGGGCGCCCGTAGCTCAGTTGGATCAGAGCACCGGCCTTCTAAGCCGGGGGTCCCAGGTTCGAGTCCTGGCGGGCGCGTGGCAGAAGGGGACGACAGCGGCACGAGCCCCCATCGTCCAACGGCTAGGACACCACTCTTTCAAGGTGGAGATAGGGGTTCGATTCCCCTTGGGGGTATGGACGGAAGGCAGGGCGGGAGCGACGATAGCCCGTCCGCGTGAAGCGGAAGTCGAAGCGCGGGGCCGTAGCTCAGCTGGGAGAGCGCTGCAATGGCATTGCAGAGGTCAGGGGTTCGAATCCCCTCGGCTCCATTCTATAGATTCCATTAATCGTTGTATGTCAGTAAGATAGCTTGCATCGAGTGCGGCCGATATTACTTTCCGTATTGCCTACGGCTCCCCACGCTAGAGGCCGCCGTTCCCGGCCACGCAGGTTACCGCGCGGTCTAGGGGATCCGATGGGCGGGTCGCCGATGCCTGACGACCGGTCGGGGAGGTAACGGCACCCGCAGGCGGGTATCGACGAGCCCGGCAGGGTACTACCTTCGGTGAGAACCAAGAGCCCGAGGGGCCGCCGCCGCCGTCGCGTAGCTTCACTCAGCCGGAGGGTCTCACCTGATACCGCCACTGAGCCGAGCCGGTCAGCGCATTCCCTCGGGCTCTCCAATCTCTTAACCCTAAGCTCCCCGATCCAGCGGAGGTCAATCGTGACACGACAGCTTGAGCAGTACTTGGCAACGCGACGGGGACCTGACGCCGCGTAGACGGGTGTGACGCGCGTGGGCGCCATGCTAATCGGAGAGAGTGTTGATGAATCTCTAGCACTCCAAACCCGACAAAAGCGCCGGATACCAAACGAGTTCCGTGCCCTCGACAAGCATCCCGACACGCTTGCCGAGCTCGCTCGGATGTTCGGGGTGAGTCACCCTTTCGCGCGACTCGTGTGCAGTTCAGCGCTCTACAACTGCGGCGGGCTCGTGTTCGGTTCCCGGCGCGTCTGGATCGAACCGGAGGAGTTCCTCCGGATTCTCGAGGATGACGGTTACGAACTGATCACGGATTCACCTTCACCTGGCGATATCGTGCTCTACGGTACATCTCTGGATCCGGAAGGCATCGCCCATGTAGGTGTAGTCCATCACGCACCCGTGGCGAGTTCGCCACAGGCAGACCACGAGATTCTGGTGCGCTCGAAATGGGGCGATGCCGGAGAGTATGTTCATGAGATGAGAGACGTTCCGGAGCAGTTCGGTCAGCCACTCGAAACACGGAGGTTCCGATCATGCCCCTAGACCTAACGATTCTTCGCGAAATCGAATCCGCCGAATTTGCGCTGAAGCTCGGGCTCAGCGGTTCGCGCGCCCGCGCCATGCAAGCACTCGTCGACCTCCCGGAGGCAAAGGCTCTACTGGATTCTCTGAGGGAGAACGCCAGCGCGGTTCACGGTATTGCAAGCCGAGTCGAGGACCTCCTGCAGGCCGAGATCGATCCGCGGTACACGCATCCTGACGATGCAGCCATCGCCGTGTACCTGCGGGCACTCGATCTGTTCGCACCACGGCTCGCAGTAGATTTAGCCCCGATGGTTGCCGATCGACGCCAGAATCTGTGGTGGTCTGTACCCGTTTTGGACAGCCTACAGCCTACACTTGACATTGAGATGGATTGGCCCCGCCAGGGACCTCTGGAATCAGTGCGGTACGACTGCTCGACACCAATCTCGTACGAGCTCGCTGCCATGCTTCCGTCCAGACCCGCGGCCAACCCCGTCGCAGTGACGTTCGGCTCAGACGCAAGCCCGCATTTCGTTGCCGATGCCCGTTCCCGTTTAGGATCACCTCGCGCCCTGGTGTATAGCGACGTCCACGATGTCCACGACGTCGAGGAGGCTATAGCCCTATGATCCGGCACATCTGGACGGTCTACTGCAAGGAGCAGTTGGTTGACACAGCAACAAACAACACGAGCTTGATCGGGATCCTCGAACAGCTCAACATCGGCGTTGATGATGAGTCGGAGCTGACCCAACTCAAAATCATATCGTTCGATTCGAGGCTGGTTACACTCTGGGCTCGACGGGCATGGGACACGCCAGTCAAGAGCGAGATGAGGATCCGGTTCCTCGGTCCCGAGGGATCCGATCTCGCCGAGCCCGTTACCTACGACGTAGACCTCCGACAGCACCTGCGAGTTCGAGTCTTTACTGCCGTGCAAACGATCGGCGTCACGAGCAGCGGGGTGTACGAATGGGTGACGGAGAGACGTGGAGACGCCGACGAGGAAGAGTGGGTTGCGGAGTCCCGTATCCCGATCGAAGTCAGGGTCACGGTTGGAGCGGATGACGAAACTCCGTCTTGATTAATCCACCAGCTCCCTCCACCTGAGCCGGCGACCCGCCATCCCGGCCACGGACCTCCCGAATTCGGTGCATGACGCGGAGAGATCGCGCGCGTTGTGACATCAGGAGAACTTCGCCCACCTGCCTCTGGCGGTGCTTCGGCGAGAGCTTGTGGAACGTCCCTCGTGGACCCGCTTGAGGGTGCTCCCGAACGACTCGATGCCCCTGCGTGTGAGCCTGGCCGCGGACCGTACTCTCCACGCGAGTGGCGTACGGCTTCCCGATTCGGCACCCGGCCGTACGCCTGAGCCTTGTCGGTGTCGACCTTCGCCCAGGCACGATGCGGTCCAGGACGAAGGGCGCGAGGGTCTTCTTGTCGGCACGACCGATCCCCTCGGCCGTCAGGCGATTCATCCTCCGGTCCTTGGTGCCGGCCGCCACGATGGTCTTGCCGGCGCCACCTCCGGCCGCTCGGAGCCTCTTTCGCCTGTGTCGAGATCGCCAGCGGCCTGGCCACCGTATCGGTTGCAGGAGGCAACATGAAAGGTGGCAGCTTCCTCTTCATCATCACCACCAAGGCGTCGATGTGGGTTCTCGCGGTACTGCTCATCGGCCCGGACGTGGTCAGCTTCGCCTTGGCTGTGGAGACTGGAGGCGGTGGTTCGACGCTATGGCTCAGCCTCGCCGTCGCGGTCCTCGGCCCGCCTCTGGGGTGCGGGCCCGTCTCCCTCCTGCGCCGCAGCGTGGAGGCCCTGGAGAAGGCGGTAGGCGAGCTACCGCAGAGGACGACGCGCTGATATTTTTTCTGCGTTCCAGTTGCCGTTCCGCACGAAGGCGGGAGAAGGTTCAATCGGGAAGGAGGGGTAGGGAAAATGAGTCTAGCCGTTGCTGTACGAGCAATCGACGGAATCGCGCTCGCCGCAGATACGCGGACGACCCTGACGAGCACGCAGAAGAAGTCTTCCGGCGGCGGCTCCGTGACCACGTCATACCCGGCATCAGATGGTGCCACGAAGTTGTTTCAGTTCCTCGGATTCGGAGTGAGCGTCGTTGGTAACCCAATCGTGGCGGGACGAAGCGTCGCTTCGCTGCTCCATGAGCTTGAGGCGGAAGTCATCAAGGAGATGGCCGACGCCGAACAGATGCTCACCGTGAAAGAGGCGGGAGAGAGAATCGGAAACGTTATCCGCCGGGAGTTGGCGGCAGCTTCCGAGCCTGGGGATGTCAACATCATGTGCTCAGGATTCGACGAAGCCGGCGCACCCACCACGGCCAAGGTTCATGTCCAAGGCGACAAGATGACGATTCCTGCAGACCCGAATACGGGTATAGGGCTTGAGGCCGCCGGGGATAGCTCTGTCGTTCAGGCGTTGTGGGCGATGCCATCGGTAAAATCCATGGGAGGAACCATGCTCCAGCTCCTCCCATTGTGCGACGTGGTAGACTACGCAAGATTCCTGATCGAGACGACGAGGGACTACCAGCGGTATCACCTTCTACCACAAACGGTTGGCGGAGGAGTCGATATCGCAGTCATCGAACGCGGGCAGGGGTTCAAATGGATTCGAAGAGCAGATCGCCTAAACGGGGGGAGGTGATTGAGGAGGAGTTGCGGGTCCATGTCGGAGACATAACGTCGGTGAACATCGCCGCAGGTACGGGATTGGTCGGCGGGGTCCTGCGCCGTCGCCAAGCCCCGGACGAGACCCCCCGGACGCTTAGCGTCCGGCCGCGTCCAGGTGAACCTAGCGTAATCATCCGGTCCTGATTTCCTTAGCCAACCAGATCTCGACAGAAGTAGCCACCTGCACGCACCATTCTGGACCAGGTGTTGGGCTTCCGGCCCGACTTCATCGAACACCAACTGGCGCACCGCGTCAGGGACCCTCTCGGCCGCGCTTACAACCGCACCAAGTTCCTGCCCGAGCGGATAACACATGATGCAGACTTGGGCCGACTATCTGGGCCGGCTTCGGGCGGGAGAGGTCGATCCGGGGACCCTCGGAGTGGCGGGGCACCCCCACCAGCGAGCGCCGTAACTCAGTAGCATCGAGAAAGGCCGATTCCGCGCATCCGGCCTTCCTCCTGCAGGTAGCCGATCCCTAGAACCTGCCCGATCACTGGCGGTCCGCACAGTTCGGGATCGAGGCGCCACGGTGGCGATGGGAGACGTCGCCGTCGCCGCCCGATCCGCCTCCGGGACGACGCTGGAACCCGTGAGACATCGCCATTCTCGCCGAGGTTGACACCGCCCGAAACGACCCCCCGACTGTAGGTTATGGCGACTCCAACGATCCCGGATTCCGTGCCTCGGCGTACGGTCTTGCCCGCTACGGCGGGAGAGCCAGCCCACCCTTTGGGGCCACGCTCCGCGAGTCCCCGGCAGGGGC
>JAPPGH010000043.1 GCA_026914155.1 Candidatus Palauibacter rhopaloidicola
TGCCTGCCTGCCTGCCTGCCTGCCTGCCTGCCTGCCTGCCTGCCTGCCAATTTAATCGGGGCCGCAACCCCCGCCGGCTTTATCCGCTCGACCACGCCGCACCCCCGGATCCGTCTCTCGACAACTGGAACGCTCATGCACGCAAGTTTAATATGCGATAAGCCATTGCGCGATAACTACTTATATTAGGTGGTCGCCCCCCAATTTTGGGGGGTAGCGGGTTTGCGGCGTCTCCCTGAAAACGAGGCGTTCAGGGGGGAAGGGCGTGGCCCGCGGAGATGACGTTTCCTAACTTCAATGGTTGCGAAGCGGCGTCATCCGTCGTTCTCGAAGGACGGGCGCGTGAAGACACTGAGTGCGGGTGCGGTTCTGTGGTTGTGGTTCGCCCTCATGGGGCAGCCCTCGGGGGATCGTGCGTCCGCCTCCGCGCCGCTCGCCGAGCTTGACATCCCTGCCCTCGCCGACACGGCGGACCTGACGGCGGTGGTCCAGCGCTACTGCGCCCGCTGTCACAACGAGCGCCTCCTGCGCGGGAACCTCACGTTGGAAGAGTTCGTCGTGGAGGCGGCGCACGAGCGGGCGCCCACGGCGGAGAAGATGATCCGCAAGCTCCGCGCCGGGATGATGCCGCCTCCGGGCCAGCGCCGGCCTTCGCCGGACACGCTCCTCGCCCTCGTCGAAACGCTGGAGACGGTCGTCGACCGCGACGCCGCCCGCGACCGCAACCCCGGCTCGCGGCGCTTCCAGCGGCTGAACCGGGCCGAGTACGAGCGCGTGATCCGCGATCTCCTCGACCTTGAGATCGACGCCAGCCGCTGGCTGCCGGCGGACACGTACCTCGGCGCCTTCGACAACATGGCGGACGCGCAGGGTCTCTCGACCACGCTGCTCGAAGCCTACCTGAGGGCCGCCACGGAGGTGAGCCGCATCGCGGTGGGCAACCCGGCCGCCCTCTCGAAGACCGCCAAGTACACGAACCCGATCGACGTCTCGCAGCACGCCTGGGACCGCATCGAGGGCGCGCCGTACGGGACGCGCGGCGGGATGGTCGTGACCCACGACTTCCCGGTGGACGGCGAGTACGTGATCTCGCTCGAGACGCTCTTCGGGCAGGGGACCGGCTTCCAGGACGTCGACATCTCGATCGACGGCGAAGGGGTCGCCCTGCTCGGCCTGGAGCACGGCGGTCGCTCGACGGTGCCGATCCGCACGGAGCCGATTTTCGTGTCGGCGGGCCAGCGCCAGGTCGCGGCGGCGTTCGTGCGCACGATCGAGGGGCCGTACGAGGACCGCCTGAAGACGCCGGGCTGGTCCTTCGTCGGAGGCGAGGATTCGCAGGCGTGGGCGAACTACGGGATCACGGCGCTCCCCCACCTGAGCGAGCTGATGATCACGGGTCCCCGGCGCAGTTCGGGACTCTCCGAGACGGCGAGCCGCCGCAAGGTGTTCGACTGCCATCCGGGACGGAACGCGGCGGAGGGCGCGGCGGCCGGGGAGGCGCGGGACGAGGCTCGGGCGTGCGCGGCGTCGATCGTGACCCGGCTCGCGCGGGCGGCGTACCGGCGTCCGGTGACGGAGGACGATCTCGCGGGGCCCATGGCCTTCTACGATGGCGCGGCGGCCGAGGAAGGGTTCGAGATCGGGGTCCGGACCGCGCTGCAGGCGATCCTCGCCAGCCCGTCCTTCATCTTCCGTCTGGAGCAGGCGCCGCCCGAGGCCGCCCCCGGCGAGAGCTACCGGATCGCGGACGTGGACCTCGCGTCGCGGCTCTCCTTCTTCCTCTGGGCGGCGAGCCCGGATGACGAATTGCTGACGCTGGCGGCGGAGGCACGGCTCTCGGATCCGGCGGTTCTCGAGGCGCAGGTGCGGCGGATGCTGGCGGACCCGCGGGCGGAGGCGCTCTCGACGCGCTTCGCCTCGCAGTGGCTCAGGCTCCAGGACGCGGAGGACAACCAGCCCGAGCCCTATCTCTACCCGGACTTCACGGGCCAGCTTCGCGAGGACCTGGTCCGCGAGACGCAACTCTTCTTCGATCACCTCGTGCGCGAGGACCGGAGCCTGCTCGAGCTGTTCACGGCGGACTACACCTTCCTGAACGAGCGCCTCGCCGGGCACTACGGGATCCCGGGGGTCTCGGGGCCCGGGTTCCGGCGGGTGAGTTATCCGGACCACAGCCGGCGCGGGGTGCTGGGGCACGGGAGCGTGCTGCTGCTGACGTCGATGTCCGCGCGCACGTCGCCGGTGCTGCGCGGGAAGTGGGTGATGGAGGTGCTCATGGGCACGCCGCCGCCGCCCCCGCCGCCCAACATCCCGGCCTTCGACGACACGGAATCCGCCCGCGAAGGGCGGCTGCTGACGACGCGCGAACGCCTGGAGATGCACGCGGCCAGCCCGACGTGCCGCGCCTGCCACCGGTTCATGGACCCGATCGGGCTCGCGCTCGACAACTACGACGTGACCGGGCGGGTGCGGGTGCGCGAGAACGGGGTCGCGCTCGACACGCGGGGGACGTTCTACGACGGGTCCGACGTGAGCACGCCGGCGGAGCTTGTCGACCTCCTCATGAAGCGGCCGGTCCCGCTCGTCCGGAACTTCACGGCGCACCTGCTCGCGTACGCGGTCGGGCGCCGCGCGGAGTACTTCGACCAGCCCGGGATCCGGGCCATCGCGCGCGAAGCGGAAGCCAACGACTACCGCATGTCCTCGTTCATCCTCGGCGTCGTGAACAGCGACGCCTTCCGGCTGGCGCGTCCGGCGCCCGCGGTGGAAGAAGTGGAGGGATCATGAATTTCATCACAGGGACGCACCTCTCGCGCCGCACCTTCCTGCGGGGCGCCGGCGCCAGCGTCGCGCTGCCCCTGCTCGACGCGATGGTCCCCGCGGGGCGGCTGTGGGCCGACCCGATGAAGGCGGCGGAGTTCACGCGCCTCGTCTGCATCGAGGAGTCGATGGGGGTGGCGGGTTCGAGCGACTGGGGCGACGAACGTCACCTGTTCGCGCCGGCGGCGACGGGGCGCGACTTCGAGCTGGTGGCGGACAGCCAGCTCCGGCCGCTGGAGGCGTTCCGCGAGCACATGACGATCGTGAGCAATACGGACTGCCGGTCGGCGGAGGCGTTCCGGGCGGAGGAGATCGGCGGCGACCACGACCGCTCGACGGCGGTGTTCCTGACCCAGGCGCATCCGAAGCAGACGCAGGGGTCGGACATCTTCCTCGGCACCTCGCTCGACCAGTTGCACGCGCAGCGCTTCGGGCGGGAGAGCGTGCTTCCTTCGCTCGAACTGTGCATCGAGGGGATCGATCGCGGCGGGGGCTGCGCCTACAACTACCACTGCGCGTACACGACGTCGCTCGCATGGGCGTCGCCGAACCAGCCGCTGCCGGCGATCCGGGAGCCGCGCGTGGTGTTCGAGCGCCTGTTCGGCGCCGGGGACTCGGCCGAGGACCGCGCGGCGCGGCGCCGCACGGACCGCAGCATGATCGACTGGATCGCGACCGAGGTCGCCCGGCTCAGGAGGAGCCTGGGCGCGGCGGACCGGGTCGCGCTGGACGAATACGTCGAGCACATCCGCGAGATCGAACGGCGGATCCAGCTCGTCGAGGCGCGCAACACGAGCGGCGAGGAACGGGAGATGCCGGAGGCGCCCTCCGGGGTGCCGGACTCCTTCGAGGAGCACATGCAGCTCATGTTCGACCTGCAACTGCTCGCGCTGCAGACCGATCTGACGCGCGTCATCACCTTCAAGACGGGTTTCGACCAGTCCAACCGGACCTTCCCGGAGAGCGGGACGACGAAGTCCGTGCACGGGGCCTCGCACCACGGGAACGTCGCCGAGGACATCATGGACTTCAACAGGATCAACACCTACCGGCTGGGGCAGGTGGCGTACTTCCTGGAGAAGATGCGGGACACGATGGAGGGCGAGGCGTCGCTGCTCGACAAGACGGCGATCGTGTGGGGGTCGCCGATGGCGGACGGGAACCTGCACAACCACCGGCGCGCGCCGCTGCTGCTCATGGGCGGGGCGAACGGGGCGCTCGAGGGCGGGGTGCACCTGCGGGCGCCGGACGGGACGCCGATGGCGAACGCGTTCGTAAGCCTCATGCGGAAGATCGGACACCCGCAGATGGCCTCCTTCGGCGACAGCGACGGGGCGCTCCCGCTCGAGGTGGCGCGATGAGACGCGGGATGACGGTGGCGGTCCTGGTTGCGGCGCTCCTGCCGGCGGGCGCGGTCGCGCAGGAGGGGGCGGCGGACGTGAACGCGGACGTGAACGCAGCGCGGGGCGACGGGATGACCGCGCTGCACTTCGCCGCCGAGCGCGGCGACGCGGCGGCGGCCCGGGCGCTGATCGATGCGGGCGCGGCGGTCGACGCCGGGACGCGGATCGGCCGCTATGCGCCGCTCCACCTGGCCGCCCGCGGAGGGCACGGGCCCGTCGTCGCGCTCCTGCTCGAGGCCGGGGCCGACGCGAACGCCGCGACGACGAACAGCGGCGTGACCGCGCTGCACCTCGCCGCCGCCGCCGTGGACGGCCGCCCGGCCGTGGCCGCGCTGCTCGACCACGGCGCCGATCCGAACGCCCGGGAGGGCTCGGCGGGGCAGACACCCCTGATGTTCGCCGCCGCCGCGAACCGCCCGGCCGCCGTCGCCGCGCTGCTCGAAGCCGGCGCCGACCCCGGCCTCACGACCGCCGTGGTCGACGTCCTGCCCAGCCTGGCGCTGGACCGGGAGGCCAACCGCCGCATGCGCAGCATGATCGGCGCCCCGCGGGAGACGCTCGGCCCGTACGGGCCCGAGGTGGACCCCGAAGCCGAGTGGCCGGGCGAGCCAAGCCCGGCCCACGTGCAGACGGCGATCCGCGCCCAGCGCGAGTTCCTCCGCTCCGGCTTCGATGTCGGCGACGTCAGCGCCCATTCGCTGGGCCGCACGGGGCCCGACTATCCGGGCGGCCCCGACCTCATCCGCCCTCCGTACCGCGAGGTGCTCGTGGGCCGGACCGGCGGCATGACCGCGCTGCTGCACGCGGCCCGCGAGGGCCACATCGCGGCGGCGACCGCCCTCCTCGACGGCGGCGCGGACGTCGACCAGGCGAGCGCGGACGCCACGAGTCCGCTCCTCATGGCGGCGCTCAACGGGCAGTTCGACCTGGCGCTCGTCCTCATCGAGCGCGGGGCCGACCCCGACCTCGCCGCCTCGACCGACGGGGCCACGCCCCTCTTCGCCGTCCTCCAGACCCAGTGGGCGCCGAAGTCCAACTACCCGCAGCCGCGCGCGCAGGACCTGCAGGACGCCGGGCACATGGACGTGCTCCGCGCGCTGCTCGAGGCCGGAGCCGATCCCAACCCGCGCCTCAACACGCACCTGTGGTACTGGGAATACGGCCTCACGAAGATGGGGATCGACCTCACGGGGGCGACGCCGTTCTGGCGCGCGGCCTTCGCCCAGGACCTCGAGGCGATGAGGCTGCTCGTGGCGCACGGCGCGGATCCCGACATCCCCACGCGCTGGCCCGAGGTCGGGATGCGCGAGCGCCGGCAGCAGGACGGCCGGCAGCAGGAGGACTCGGCCCTGCCCTGGATTCCGGAGGGCGCGCCCAACGCGTGGCCGATCCACGCCGCCGCGGGCGGCGGGTACCTCGGTCTCGGCGCGTTCAGCGTCCGGAACCGGCCCGACCAGTTCATCCCCGCCGTGAAGTACCTGATCGAGGAACTCGGCGCGGACGTAAACCAGCGCGACTCGTGGCTCTACACGCCGATGCACTACGCCGCCTCGCGCGGCGACAACGAACTCATCGAGTACCTCGTGTCGCGGGGCGGGGACGTCACCGCGATCACACGCCTCGGGCAGTCCACGGCGGACATGGCGCGCGGCGGCCGGGCCGGGTTCTTCACCCGCGTCCCGTTCCCGGAGACGGTCGACCTGCTCACGAGTCTGGGCGCGACGCTCGAGTGCCTCCACACGCACTTCCTCGACACCGGCGATTCGTGCCCCGGCGCCGGCATCGACGACCCGTGGGCCCCCCAGGCGACGGACCAGGAGGGGAAACGATGAAGCCGCTTCGTCCGGCACTCGCGCTCGCCGCCGCGCTCTCGGTCACACTCGCCTTCGCGGGCTGCGAGGGCGGGGAACCCGCGGAGGCCGCCGCGGCCAGCGGATCCAACGGCGCCGTCGTGAAGGGGGGCGACGACCGCACGGGGCCCTATGATCCGGTGCCCGGCTGGTGGAAGGGCGCGCCCGACCATGACGACGTGTGGGGCTGGGGACAGGTGGCCGGCGTCGCCGTGGACCACGAGGACCGCATCATCGTCGTCACGCGCGGCGACTGGCCCGCCGACCGCTCGGACCCCCGCGCGGACCGGCTGCGCCGCACGAACTACATCGTCGTCGCGAACGGGAACGGCGAGATCGTGGAACAGTGGGCCCAGTGGGACTCGCTCTTCACGCTCCCGCACCAAGTGTACATCAACCCCTACGACCCCGACCGCCACGTATGGGTGGTCGACAGCGGCGGCGGGGCGGGGCATATGCAGATCGTCAAGTTCACGAACGACGGCAGCGAGATCGCCATGCGCCTCGGCGAGCGCGACCACCCGAAGACGCGCGAAGCCGCCCGCGCCCGCTCCGACTGGGGGCCCTACACCTACGGCTGGCCGTCGAAGCTCGCGTTTCTTCCGGACGGGAGCTTCCTGCTCGCAGACGGGTACTGGAACTCGCGGATCATCAAGTATTCCGAAGACGGAGAGTTCATCATGCAGTGGGGCGCCCTCGGCACCGGACCCGGAGAGTTCGATCTCCTGCACGGCCTCGCGGTGGACGAGGACCGGGTCTACGTCGCGGACCGCCAGAACGAGCGCCTCCAGTTGTTCACGCACGACGGCGAGTTCATCGAGGAATGGCCGAACATCTTCGATCCCGTGAACATCTGGCTCGACGAGAACGGCGCCGTGTGGGTGCTGGACGCGAGCCTGAACCGCATCCTGAAGTACGACCGGGACGGCGTCCTGCAGGACTACTGGGGCGCCTACGGAGCGGCCGGCGCCATCGGGCGGGGGATCTGGCCCGGCGGCCTCTCGCTCCCGCACCAGATGGACATGGACGAGGACGGCAACCTGTACATCGCGTCCTACAGCGGCGGCTGGATCAACAAGTTCACCCCGAAGCCGGACGCGGACCCGGCCAGACTCCTGGGCTCGCGGCTCCTGCTGAGCCACTGAACCGTCGCATGAGCCGCAGGCAACTCCCCCCGCTCAACCAGGGCTCGCTGCGCGCCTTCGCCTCCCTGGCTGTCGTGGCCATCGTGGCGGTCGCGGCGGTCGCGTGCGGGGAACCGCCGACCGGTCCGCCCGATCCCGGTCCGATCGATCCGCCCGAGCCGCCGCCTCCTCCTCCCGTCGCGGCGCAGATCGTGCCCTGCTCGGGCGGCTCGGCCGCCGGTTTCCCGTGCGACCGCGTGGATCTCGCGGCGCACGTGTCCCTGCCGGACCTGAGCCCGGGACGGACGCCGGCGGGATCGGCGGACGCATGGGCCGTGAACGACATCTGGGGGTGGACCGACCCGCAGACGGGCGTGGAGTACGCGCTGGTGGGCCGGCACGACGGAATCGCCATCGTCGACCTCTCGACCCCGACCGAACCGCGCCCCATCGCCTTCATGGCCTCGCCGACCTCGCAGAGCCCGTGGCGCGACATGAAGGTGTACGCGGATCACGCGTACGTCGTCGCGGACAGAATTACGGGCCACGGGATGCAGGTCCTCGATCTCACCCGGCTTCGCGGACTCACCGAGTTCACCGAGTTGGGGGCGGACGCGCGCTACCGGGAGGTGAGCGCCGTCCACAACATCGCGATCAACGAGGAGACGGGCTTCGCCTACGCCGTCGGAAGCAACTCCGGCGCCGAGACCTGCGGGGGCGGCCTCCACATGATCGACCTCTCGGACCCGAAGAACCCGAGCTTCGCCGGTTGCTACGCCGTGGAGGGGACGGGATTCGGCGGCAGTGGCTATACACACGACGTCCAGTGCGTCGTGTACCGGGGGCCGGACGCGGAGCACGCGGGCCGCGAGATCTGCATCGGTTCGAACGAGACGGCGATCGCAGTGTCCGACGTGACGGACAAGGCGAACCCGCTGACGCTGTCGACCGCCACCTACGCGGACCGCGGCTACATTCACCAGGGGTGGCTCAGCGAAGACCACCGGTACTTCTACCAGAACGACGAACAGGACGAGTCGAACAACCGGGTCTCGCGGACGCGCCTGCTCGTGTGGGACCTCGCCGACCTCGACGATCCGGTTCTCGTGAAGGAGCACCTGGGCCCGACCGAGGCGATCGACCACAACCTCTACGTGCACGGCAGCCTGATCTACCACTCCAACTACGCGTTCGGCGTGCGCATCCTCGACATCTCGGACCCCGCGAACCCGCGCGAGGCCGGGTTTTTCGACACCGTGCCCGGGCACAACGACAAGAACTTCGACGGCTCTTGGTCGACCTACCCCTGGTTCGAGAGCGGCATCTTCATCGCGTCGAGCTGGGACGAGGGCCTCTTCATCCTGCGTCTGCAGCAGTAGCTGCGCCCCGGCAGCTGCGTCACAGCCGCCGCGTCACAGCTTCAGCGGCCGCTTCTCGATCCTGAGCAGCCCGATCCACGCGATCCCGGTCCACAGCGCGAGGTGATACAAGACCAGTCCCGTCGCCCCCCAGTCCCACGCCACGCCGGCCCCGAACCCCGCGACGAGATCGTCGATGACTCCAGCGGGAAAGATGAGGAACGGCAGTACGGCCCCGACCGACTCCGCCGCCGACCAGGCCTCTGGATTCCTGCCCATCTCATAGCTGGTCACCTCCACCCCTGCCAAGGTCCCCGAGAGCATGAAGTACAGAACCCCGATGAGCGCGGCGCGGCGGATGCCCAGCGCGGTGATCGCGAAGCTGATCGCGCATGCAAGCACGCCGGTGAGGCACAGGCTCACCACTCCTCCCACTCCCGTGGGGGACCCCGCCCCGGGCGGCAGGGCCGCGACGGCGCCCGTCAAACCGAAGATCGCGAGAGCGGCGACGGTGGCGATCTGTACGCCGGCATATCGCCGCAGGTAGAAGGCGCGCAGCGGCATCGGATGCTGCGCCCACAGCATGATCGCGCCGCTCCGTCGCTCGTCCGCGACCATCCCGCCCGGCATCAGGAAGGCCAGGAGCATCGTGCCGAAGGCGAAGGCGCCGGCCAACAGAACGAAGAGGACGAACATGCCCGCCCGGCGCGCCATGGCTTCGACCTGCTCGGGGGTCGGCTCGCCGCCCTCGGCGCCGGGCGGCGTCCCCCCGATCCACACCTCGTCCAGGGCCGTCATGTCGTAGGCGTGCGTGAAGATGACCAGGCCGACGCCGAACAGGAACACGACCAGCGCGAGCTTCCACCGGCGGCGCAGCGCGTTCAGCATGGTGGCCTTGATGATGTTCATGGTCCCGTTCATGACACCGCCCCTTCCAGTCCGACGAACTCCGTCTCCAGGAACTCGCGCGTGAACCCGCCTTCCGGTGGCTGCACGATGCGCCCGCGTTTCCGGTCGATGAGGAGGACTCGGTCGCTCATCATCGCCAGTTCGCCGAGGTCGTGGCTGGCGACGAGGATCGTGGACTGGCCGCGAATCTCCTCGATCCGCCGGCGGAGACGGATGCGCTGCCCGGGGTCCAGTCCCGACTCGGGCTCGTCCAGGAAGAGCAGCCCGGTCGGCCGCATCAGGGCCATGGCGAGCGCCAGCCGGCGCCGCATCCCCTTGGAGAGCGCGTCGGCGCGACCGTCGGTATCGTAGTCCACCCCGGCCAGCCGGCACGCCCGCTCGACATCGGCCTCCGGACCGGCCGCGGCCACCGCCAGCGCGAGCAGCCCGTCGCACGTCCACCCCGGCGGGAGCACCGTGTCCTCCGCGAGGTAGCCGATCCCGTGCCGCCGCCGGTAGTCCCCGGGCCCCGCACCGGACACCGTGGCCTCGCCCTCGATCGGAGCGAGCACCCCCAGCAGCGTGCGAAACAGCGTCGTCTTCCCCGAGCCGTTCGGCCCCACCACCGCGAGCACCTCCCCCGGCACGATGTCGAGCGACAACTCCCCCAGCACCACCCGCCCCCGCCGATACCCCACCCCCAACCCCCGAACCCTCAACTCCGCCGGCCCATTCTCGATCGTCATATTCTCCTCATTCTTCTCAGTATTCTTCTCAGTTCTTCGGCGCTCAGTAGCGGCCGAGGCGGTCGCGGTAGGAGTGCATCTCCCGCTTCAGGACCGGGGCCAGCAGGTAGAGGCCGAGCAGGTTGGGGATCGCGACCACGTAGATCACGGCATCCGAGAGATCGATCAGCGCTCCCAGTTGCAGGCTGGCGCCCAGGACCACGAACCCGCAGAAGAACAGCTTGAAGCCGGCTTCCACGGTCCGGTTCTCGCCCGTCAGGTAGGTGAGCGATTTCAGGCCGTAGTAGCTCCACGAAATCATGGTGGAGAAGGCGAACAGCACCGCGGCCACCGAAAGGGGCACGGGCGACCACGAGAGCGTGCTCTCGAAGGCGGTCTTGGTCATCTCGATGCCGGTGATCCCGGTGTCGGCCAGCGCCGGGTCGTAGACCGTCGTGATGATGACGAGCGCGGTCATCGTGCAGATGACCACCGTGTCGATGAACGGCTCGAGCAGGCCGACGAAGCCCTCGGTGCACGGTTCGTCGGTTTGCACCGCCGAGTGCGCGATGGCGGCGGAACCGAGGCCGGCCTCGTTCGAGAACACGGCCCGCCGGAAGCCGATGATCATCACGCCGATCATGCCGCCGCCGATGCTGTCCGCCGAGAACGCCCCCTCCCAGATCTGGACGATGGCGCCGGGCAGCCGGTCGGCGTTCAGCCCGATGATCGCCAGCGCCGACAGCACGTAGAGCACCGCCATGAAGGGCACCAGCCGGGAGGTGACGCGGGCGATGCTCCTGATGCCGCCGACGGTGACCAGCGCCACCGCGGCGGCCATGACGACGCCCAGCAGCCAGGCCTTGTCGCTGAAGAAGCTGCCCTCGGCGCCCGTCACCTCGATCAGGATGGCGGCCGCCTGGTTGGACTGGAACATGTTGCCGATGCCGAGGCAGCCCAGAACCATGGCGGCGGCGTAGAACATCCCCAGGCCGCGCCCGATCCCGGGCAGGTTCCGCAGCTCCAGGCCGTGCTGCAGGTAGTACATCGGCCCGCCGCTGACGGAGCCGTCCGGGTTGGTGCGGCGGTACTTCACCGCCAGCGTACACTCGGCGAACTTGGTGCTCATGCCGAGCAGCCCGGCGATGATCAGCCAGAGCGTGGCCCCGGGCCCGCCCAGCGAGATCGCCACGGCCACGCCCGCGATGTTCCCGATGCCGACCGTGCCCGAGACGGCGGTCGCGAGCGCCTGGAAGGGCGTCACCTCGCCCGGCTGAGAGGGGTCCGTGTAGCGGCCTCGGACCAGGTCGAGCGCGTGCCGGAAGCCCCGGACGTTGATGAAGCCCAGGTAGAGGGTGAAGAACGCGCCCCCGGCGATGAGCCACGCCACGATCAGCGGCATCTCGGCCCCGCCGACTGGCACGGAGAAGAAGATGAACTCCGATACCGCGTCCGCCACCGGCCGCATGACGCGGTTGACGAGTTCGTCTACACCCATTGGCCTATACTACGTTCTCTGGATTGGACGCGCCCATGAAGCGGCAACGGGCGACCTCGATTCCCGGGAGCCGGAGACTGGAGGCTGGACTTGCCGAAGAGAACGATGACGCCCTCCGAAGCGCTGGTGGAGACGCTGGTGGCGGAGGGTGTGACGGATGTGTTCGGGCTGGTGGGATCGGCGTTCATGGACGCCCTCGACCTGTTCCCGGATGCGGGCATCCGCTTCATCTCGGTCGCGCACGAGCAGGCGGCCGCGCACGCCGCCGACGGGCTGGCGCGGGTCACGGGAAGGCCCCAGGCCTGCATCGCCCAGAACGGCCCCGGCGCGGCCAACTTCGTCTCCGCGATCGCGGCCGCCTTCTGGGCGCACTCCCCCGTGGTCGCCATCACCCCGGAAACGGGATCGCTCGGCATCGGCACCGGCGGCTTCCAGGAGATCGACCAGATGCCGATGTTCGAGGCGCAGACCGTCTTCCAGGTGCGCGTCAACCGCCCCGAGCGCATGGGCGAACTCGCGCGGCGCTGCTTCTACCGCGCCAAGCTCGAACTCGGCCCCACGCACCTCAACATCCCCCGGGACTACTTCTACGGCGACATCGAGGAGGAGATCTTCGCGACCCCCGTCCTCGGCCCCGGCCGGCCTCCCAGGCGGGACATCGAGGAAGCCGTCCGGATCCTGAGCGGCGCCCGCTATCCGGTCATCGTCTCCGGGGGAGGGGTCAGCCAGGGGGACGCGCTCGCGGAAGTCACGGCGCTGGCCGAGCATCTGAGCGCCCCGGTGGTCAACACCTACCTGCACAACGACACCTTCCCCTACAGCCACGAACTGGGGTGCGGGCCGATCGGCTACTGCGGGTCGAAGGCCGCCATGCGCACGATCGCCAAGGCGGACGTGGTGCTGGCGCTCGGGACCCGGCTCGGGGTCTTCGGCCTGCTGCCGCAGTACGACATGACCTACTGGCCCGAAGACGCCACGCTCATCCAGGTGGACCGGGACGCCCGACAGTGGGGGATGAGCAAGATCCCCGCCCTCTTCTCCGTCGCGGACGTGAAGGAGTACGCCGTCGAACTGCTCGACGAACTGAGGAAGGCGCGGCCGAACCCGGGGCGGAACGAGGCGCGCATCGCCGACGTCGCCCGCGAGAAGCGGACCTGGGACGAGGAACTCGAGGACTGGTCTTCGTCCACCAGCGCGCTCATGCACCCCCGGCGCTTCCTGTGGGAGTTCACGCGCGCGCTGCCCGGGGACGCGCTCGTGACCACGGACATCGGCAACACCTGCTCGATCACCAACGGGTATCTCCGCTTCGACGGCTCGCGGCAGCACCTCGCCGCGCTCACGTGGGGGAACTGCGGCTTCGCGTACGGCGCCGCGCTGGGCGCCAAGGTCGGCAATCCGGCCGCTCCCGTGTTCGCGATTCAGGGGGATGGCGCGTGGGGCATCAGCGGCATGAGCGAGGTGATGACGGCGGTGCGCGAGGAGATTCCGGTCATCGCCATCGTCATCAACAACCACGAGTGGGGCGCCGAGAAGAAGAACCAGATCGACTTCTACGACCATCGCTTCGTGGGCACCGACCTGAGCGCCAACCCGGACTTTGCCGGGGTGGCCGAGGCCATGGGCGCGAGGGGCTACACGGTCGAGGACTATCGGGATGTCCAGGACGTGGTGCGCGACGCGGTGGAGGCGGCGGCGAGCGGCCGGCCGTGCGTCATCAACGCGGTCGTCGAGGGAGGCGCCAACGTGCTCGCGGAGCCGTTCCGCCGGGACGCGCTCGCGATGCCCACCCGCCACCTGGAGAAATACGCCCACCTCAGCCTGAGCTAGCAGGAGAGCCGGATGTCCGACACACAGGCGTTGCTGGCGGACTACGACGTCCAGGACGTCATCGAGAAGGACCGGAAGCACCTCTGGCACCACCTGTTCCAGCACAGCGTCTTCGAGACGCAGGACCCGCAGGTGTTCGTGGAGGGCCGCGGCGCGCGGGTTCGGGACATCCACGGGAAGGAGTACCTGGACGGGACCTCGGGCGGCGTCTGGTGTGTGAACGTCGGCCACGGGCGGGAGAGCATCGCGCGGGTCGTCTACGAGCAGTTGGCGCGGCTGCCGTACTACGCGGGCGTGGTCGGCACGGTCCCGGCCGCCCAGTATGCGAGCGCGCTGGCCGAGTGGCTGCACGGCCTGGATCACATCTTCTTCGCCAACAGCGGCTCGGAGGCGAACGAGAAGGCGATCAAGATGGTGCGCCAGATCGCCCACCTGAACGGGAGCCGCAAGTCGAAGGTCCTGTACCGGGACCGCGACTACCACGGCACGACCATCGCCTGCCTCGCCGCTAGCGGTCAGGAGGAGCGCAAGGAGGCCTACGGGCCCTTCCCGGACGGATTCTCGGGGATTCCGCACGCGATGTGCTACCGCTGTCCCTTCGACAAGACCTATCCGGACTGCAACATCGAGTGTGCGCGCGCCCTCGGCGACGCGATCGAGGAGGAAGGGCCGGACACGGTGGGGGCCGTGATCCTCGAGCCGATCACCGCGGGCGGGGGGGTCATTCCTCCGGTTGAGGAATATTATCCGATTATCCGCGAGATCTGCGACAACTATGACGTCATACTGATCGTCGACGAGGTCGTGTGCGGGTTCGGGCGCACGGGGACGATGTTCGGGTTCGAGCACTACGACTTCGTCCCGGACATCGTGACGATGGCCAAGGGCATGGCCAGCTCCTACGCCCCGATCTCCGCCGCGGCGGTGCGCGGCGAGGTGTTCGACCGGTTCCTGGGCGATCCGGGCGACCGCTTCCACTACTTCCGGGACATCAGCACCTACGGCGGCTGCACCGTCGGGTTCGCGGCCGCGCTCGAGAACCTGCGCATCATCGAGGACGAGGAGCTGATCGCGAACAGCCGCGCGGTGGGAGCCTACCTGCAGGACCGCCTGCGGGAACTGCTCGACCACGACCACGTGGGCGACGTCCGCGGCAGGGGCCTGTTCGCCGGCGTGGAACTGGTGGAGGACAAGGCGACGAAGGCGCCCGTGAGCGAGGACGTCATGGCGGCCGTCGTGGGACGCGCCGCCCGGGAGGGCGTGCTCGTCGGCCGGACCACCCGCAGCATCCCCGGCCTGAACAACACGGTGACCATCGCGCCGCCCCTCATCGTCACCCGGGCGGACATCGACGAGCTGGTCGAGGCCGTGAAGACGGGCATCGAATTCGGCTGCAGGGATCTCTGAATGGACACGGACACGGACACGGGCAGGGACAGGGAAGCCGGCTTCGACGTCCGGGAGGACTTCCAGCGCTTCTCACAGAGGGACGACATCTTCTGCCGCTCCTTCTGGGACCCGGAGGTGCGCACGCACCGCTCGGACATGTTCTACGAGACGTACCGCACGCCGAAGCTGACCTGGCGGTCCGTTGACGGCTTCACCCAGCGCGACTACGCGCTGCGCAACGCGTCCTGGCACGTGACGGACATCTTCGCGGAACTGCGGGACGGCGACGACCGCCGGGAAGGCTTCCTGGACCCGTACACCAGCGTTCGCGAGGGCCCGGGCCACACGCTGCCGGTGGAGTCTCCCGAGGAGATGGCGCGCGAGATCAAGCAGGCCGCGAAGACGCTGGGCGCCGACCTGGTGGGGATCACCGGGAACGACGAGCGGTGGCTCTACACGCACGCCTACAGCCGCGAGAACGAGCACGAGAAACCGCAGGAGATCTCCACCGATCTCGGAAACGTGATCGTGATCGCGCAATCCATGGACCGGGAACTGCTGAGCACGGCGCCCTCCGCGCTCAGCGGAACCGCGACGGGCGCCACCTACTCCCGGGATACGATCGTGCTGCTGGCGATCGCGCAGTACATCGTCAACCTCGGCTACCGAGCCGTGGCCAGCATGAACGACTCGGCGCTGGTCATCCCGCTCGCCATCCAGGCCGGGCTGGGCGAGTACGGGCGCCACGGTCTCCTCATCACCCGCGAGTACGGTCCCCGCGTGCGGCTCGGCAAGGTGTTCACCGACATGCCGCTCGCCCACGACCGGCCCGTCCGCTTCGGCGTGAAGGAGACGTGCGACCTCTGCCGCGCGTGCACGAAGGGCTGCCCCGCCGGGGCCATCGCCGGCGGCGAACCGTCCTCGCTGGTCCACAACCGCTCGAACATCCAGGGCATCCGAAAGTGGACCACGGATGCCGAGAAGTGCTTCCGCTTCTGGGCCAACCAGAACACCGACTGCTCGATCTGCATCCGCGTCTGCCCCTACAACCGCGACTATCGCGACCGGTGGAGTCGAGTGTGGCGCCGGATGGCGGGCACGCGGCTCAGGCGGCTCGCGCTCTGGCTGGACCGCGTTGGCGGCCGCGGCGAGCGCCTCAGGCCGTCCCGCTGGTGGGCGGCGTCCGGCGGCGCCTGACGAAGCGTCGCAGCTAGCGCCGCAGCCTGACGAAGCGTCGCAGCCGGCGGACCGCCAGCGAGAGGCCGGTCCACACCATGAGCGCGGCCGCCAGCGAGAAGAGTCCCGCCAGCAGTTGCCCCGGCAGCCCCCAGTACTCCCCCGTGTGCGCGTAGCGCAGGAACTGCTGGGCGCGCCGCGCCGGCGTGTCGTCGGCGAAGGACTCCCACGCGCGCACGGCGCCGGAGGTGGCGTCCAGGGTGAGCAGGCCCGTCCGCTGCGGCTGGCCCGCGCGCCCTCCCCGCACCTCGACTCGGATCTCGGGGTCCGTGGGGCGCGGCATGTGCAGAATCAGGGTCCGCCACTCCGGGGCCCATGCCTCGGCGGTGGCGAGCGCCGCGCGGAGGTCCGGATCCGGGGCGCGACGGGCGTCCCCCGAAATCGCCGCCGCCTCGACTTCCGTCCCCTCGATTTCCGTCCTCTCGATTCCCACGCCTTCGGACGCCGATCGGGCCGGCCATGTCCCGGCGGGCACGAGGCTGCCCACCGCGGGATAGACCCGGTCTCCCACCGCCGGATACGACGTGGCGACCCCGGTTGCCGCGATCACGGCCAGGGGCAGGATGGACCAGATCCCGACGACCTGATGCCAGTTGAGGTCGCGCGTGGCGCCCCTCGCCCCGCGACGTAACCGGAGCGCTTTGGCGAGCGACCGCCGGGTGACGGGCCGCGGGAGCCACAGGATCGGTCCGGTGAGCAGCAGAAAGAGGAAGGCCAGGTTGACCGCTCCGGTCACGGCCCGCGCCCGGCGCACCGAGCCTCCCGAGACGTTGAACCAGCGGTGCCAGTTGTGGTTGGCCTCGAAGAACCGCTCGAGGCCGCCCGGTCCCCTCGCCAGCACCCGCCCCGTGTAGGGATCGACCAGCGCGGAGAGGTCCTGTCCCTCGTGGACGCGCACGGGCGCGCGCGGGTCCGCCCCATAGCTCAGCGACGTCGCCACGAGCCCCGCCGCCAGCGCGACCCCCTCCGGACGCAGCCGTTCGGCGCCTTCCGGCGCGGGCACGAAGTGCCGTCGCTCCGCCAGCCCCGTCACCGTCTCCTCCAGCGACAGCACCGCCCCCGTCCCCGCCAGCATGAGGATGACCAACCCGGCCGCCACGGCCACCGTGAGGTGCAGCCAGAAGACGACTCTCCGGATCATCGCAGCGCCCTCGCCGGGCCGCGCGGGAGCCCGCCCCCTATCCGCCGGGGTTCAGCGTCACGTAGCGCTCGAACCGTGCGACCTCGTTCTCGTCCACGTACTTCCCGATCTCGCGCCGGAACTGCTCCAGGTCGGTGTACGGGCGGTACTCCTCGAACTCGTGGGCCATGCGTTCGCTCATCCCCGGCACCGCCATGATCTCTTCGCGGGTGGCGCTGTTCAGGTCGATCGGGACGTACACGTAGCGGGCGAGCCGCTCGACCTCTTCCTCGTCCACGTACTTCCCGATCTCCATGCGGAACTCGCCCATGTCGACGTAGGGGCGGTACTCCTCGAACTCGTGCGCCATCCGATCCCCCACGCCCGGGATCAGCAGGATCTCCTCGTTCGTCACGTCGTTGAGGTTGATCGGCAGCCAAAGCCCACCGTAAGCCGCCAGCGCCGCCTCGTCTCCGACCGCCTCCGCCAGCGCCGCGTGCAGATCCGCCGCGCGCAGGTACGGCCGGCCGCCGACCACCGCCCGGGCCACCTCGGCCGTGATCCCCGGGACTGCGGTCAACTCGTCCTCACCGGCGAGGTTGGGGTTCAGGAGAGCGGCCGTTGCGGCATCGTCGGTGGCCTCAGTATCGCCCATGGCCTCGGTGGACGCTGCGGCGGCAGGCTCGGACGCCGCCGCGGCCGGTTCGGACTCCGCCGTATCGTCGCCTACGCCGGCACAGCCGGACGACAGCACGGGAATCATGACGAAAGCGAGCAGTGCGCTGCGACTGCGGGACATGCTTCCTCCGTTACTGGATTAGAATGAGATTCATTCTCAACTGGGTGCAAGATCCACGCGCCATGCGGTCAGGTCAAGCCAACTACGGCGGCGAGCGGATGTTCCCCGGCGTTCCCGCGGGAACGTCCCGGGCCTTGAGACCGGGCGTTGAGACCGGGCTGGGATCGGGTTGAGACCGCGTTGAGAGGCGACCCGAACATTTACCGAAGACCGGGGTATTAAACCGGAGTTGTGAGCGGTGCCGCTTCGCGTGCCCCTGAACCCTGAGATTCGGATGAGAAGCCATGCCTGTCACGCCCGACGCCCCCGACGTCCCGACGCCTGATGCCTCGACGCCTGATGCCTCGAGCGATGCCGTCTCGCACCCCGCGGCCTTGAACGGTGACCCCGTCGGCGACGAGATCGCCGAACTGTGCGCCCACCTCGACGCCGCCCAGTATCGGCTCCTGACCCTGCTGCGCCGCTTCGACGAGGAGGAACGCTGGAGCGGCTGGCGCTCCTGCGCCCACTGGCTCAACTGGCGCGCCGGGATCTCCCTCTGCGCGGCTCGCGAGCGGCTGCGGGCGGCCCGCCGCCTCGCCGAGCTGCCGTTGACCTCGGCCGAGATGGAGAAGGGGCGGCTCTCCTGGTCCAAGGTCCGGGCGTTGACGCGGGTGGCCACGGCCGAGAGCGAGGCGCGGCTGGTCGAGTTCGCCCTCCACCACACGGCGAGCCAGGTGGAGCGTCTCGTGCGGGCGTGGAGGAGCGCGGATGCGGCCTCCGCAGAGCTGGACGGGGCGTCGGAGATGGCGGCCCGTCGCTACCTGACGGTTCGGATGACGGGCGACGGCATGTACGAGGTCCGCGGGCTGCTCCTGCCCGAGGTGGGCGCCCTGCTCGTGCAGACGCTGGATGCGGCCGCCGACGAACTCCACCGACAGGAGTGCGCCATGGAGCGCGAGGCCGAAGCCGCCATGGAGCGCGAGACCGACGCCGCCGTCGGGGAAGCCACGGGGGAGGCCATGGGGGAGCCGGACCCGCCCACGCCCGAGCCCCGGCCGCAGGCGCCCCGGCCGCTTGCGCTCCGGCCGAGTCCGGGGGAGCGGCGCCACGACGCGCTCGGGGCGTGGCTCGAGGATCGCGCGGAGGCGAAGGTCCAACTGGTGGTCCACACCGTGGCCGGCGGCCCCGAGATCCTGGCCACGGAGGAGGGCTCACACGTTCCCGCGGGAACGTCCCGGCGACTGGCCAGCGACGCGGAAGTCGTGGAGGTGAAGCGCGGGCCGGACGGCTCGGTGCTGGACGTGGGCCGCCGCCAGCGGACGGTGGGGTGGCGGCTGCGCAAGGCGCTCGACGTCAGGGACGGGGGCTGCCGCTTCCCGGGCTGCGGCTCCCGCTACACGCAGGCACACCACGCCATCCCCTGGTCCGAGGGGGGCGAGACGAAGCTCGACAACCTGATCCTCCTGTGCCGGTTCCATCACCGGGCCGTGCACGAGGGCGGCTGGCGGGTGGAGATGGGGGAGGCGGGCGCGGCGCGCTTCCGCGATCCGAACGGGCGCGTGGTGCCCGCCGTGCCTCCGGTGCATGAGGACGTCAAGGCGCCCCGAACCGCCGATGCGGGGCTCCGGAACTGGCACCGTCAGGAGGGGATCGACCCCTGGACGGCGACGAGCCTCTGGATGGGCGACCCCCTGGACCTCGACTGGGCCCTTTGGGTCCTCTGGGCGCAGTACGACACCAGGCCGCTGGCGGCCTGAGGGTCGCCAACTAGTCCGGTCGCCTCAGGGACACGTGCAGGTGGTCGGCCGTGCCCACGTGGCGGAGCGTGTGGAAGCCCATGGCCCGGAACGCGAGTGCGGCCGCGAAGTTCCGCCATTCGGGCCGGTTGATCGTGCGAAGATCCAGCGCATGGACGAACCCGTCGGCCTGGCGGAAGTGCAGGGAGGACTCGTTGGCCGGAAGCCCCGCGCGGGCGTAGAACTCGGGCGTGCGCGCCGCGTCCGTGATCACGGCGTCGGCGTCGACCAGGACGAAGACCGACACGGCCATCCGCAGCAGGGGATGAAGACCCAGGTATTCGGCCCGCACCTCTTCCGACTTCACGTTGCCGCCCGCGATGACCACCAGCGAGTAGAGCACGAACGCAGCGGCCGCGAGCGCCGCGACCCGAGTCATGAACTTCCTGAGCCGCTTCCCCGCCCCGAGCCGCCGGCTCGCGACCCACGCATAGAACGCCAGAAGCAGCGCGGTGGCGGCCGCCGACACCGCCAGCGACGACCATGCACCGAGCCCCCACTGCTGGTACGCGAACACGCCCCCGCGGACGAGGAGGATGAACGGAAGCACCGCCAGCGGGACCGCCGTCACCCCCCACCGCACGACCCTCCGACCCCAACGCCGCGGCCGCCTCCGGGGGCGCCGATCCGCCGCCCCCGCCCCGGCAGCAACCTCGACGCCCGGAACCTCGACGCCCGGAACCTCGACGCCCCGAACCTCCGCGCCCGGCACCTCAACCGTCAGCCCGCTCGCGGGTCCTCCAATGCCCCTGCCCATGACCCGCGCCTACGCTTCTGGGTGCGACACCCGCACCAGATAGCAGCTGCTTGATGCCCGCCAGTCGTCGATTCGTATCGACAAGCTGTCGAGCAAGTGGGCGATGGCCGACTTGTCGCGGTACGGTTGGGTCTCGGGCGCCGCTTCGATGAAAGCGTCCGGATCCCCGGACTGAGCGATCAGCCGCCGCATCGCGAGGGCTGTTGTGCGATCCCGTTTCGTCGATTCAAGGCCCGTGCGGATGCACAACAGGACGGCTCGGAACGTGCTGATCCTGGCCATCTTCGCGACCCGCGCCACCATCGCACCGAACCCGAGGCGATGCAGCGTCAATGCCGACCGCATGTGCAGTGTGTCCTCGCGCAGGAATCCAAGCGAGGTCAGGAAGCGCTCTTGGGCCGCACTGAATCTGTAGAACGCGACAAAGACGTTGCCCGTCCCGGAAACGATCCGGTTCGCTTCGCGCATGACCGTCTCGATGTCCTGCAAATCGGCCATGAAGTCGATGACGCCGGTCGCGAAGATGACCGTCTCATAGGACCCATCGACGAACGGCAGCGACGTCGCATTCGCGCGAACAAGGGTCAAGCCTCTTCGCGACCTGGCGTATTCCAGCATCCTGGCGCTCAGATCGATGCCGTCGCATCGCAGCCCCTGACGCCGCAGCTCCTCGACAATCAGCCCTTGCCCGGCACCGATGATCAGGACGGGTTGGCGAATGTCGTCGATAATCCGACGCACGCTCGACACGTCCAGGTAGTTGTTTTCGACGCGCCAATGATGCGGCGCCAGCGTGTCCCAGTAGTTGGACACGTTGCGCGGGACCGATTCCGATGGTTGAGTGCGTCGACGCACGCGTCTACGGCTTCCTTGCGACGAAAAACATCCTGCCCTCGTGCGATGTGCCCTCTGCGATGAGTTCGTTCCCATCGACAGACTGCAACTCTTCGAATCCGACCTTTCGCAGGCGTTCCCTGATCTCACTTTCTTCGTACCAGCGCTGAGTCAGAGAGAAATCGGTCCGTTCCCAGCCTGAACCCTTCGGTTCGAGCAGCGTGACGTCGAGTCTTCCGGTTTTCTCGTTCGCATCATGCGAAGATCGACCCGCGCAGACGTGATCCTCCTCCACATATGCGAACGAACCACGCCATCGGGACCGGTAACCTTCTTCCATGTTGAGGTCGAACACGAGGTAGCCGCCGTCTTCGAGGACGGCGAAGACACCTTTGAATACCTGTTCCAGCTCGCCCAGACTCATCACGTTCCCGTGAAAGCTCGGCGGCAAGCTGTCCGGTACCGCAGCAGAGATCCAGGACGGCGCATCCGGGTGGAAGTTTCCCCAGGACGAGATCGTCGAGGATCGGGTACACGTCCGATTACGGACGGCTTTGCGGCCTTGTGTCACGCAACGTGGTTCCGGAACACCTTCCCCCGGTCCGTCAGGCCTTGTGGCGGAACGGCGGCATCTGGTCGATCGGACGTGCGCGCCTTAGAACACGTGACATGAACGCGAACCGCTTCTCCGCCGTGCCGTTCACGCTGAAGCGCAGCTCGGACCTCTGGGATGCGAGTGGTGGCTACGAGTCGACGACCGAGACCGCTCACGGCCTCGTGCGTCTGGAAGCGGACCAGCTGGTCATTCAGTGGCGGCTCGCCGTACAGATCGAGAAGATGGGCGACACCTGGGAGACGAGTGAGACGATCGAGCCTGTGAAGGAGATCGTGATCCCGCTGGCCAAGGTGGCGGGGGCGGCGGTGCCTCCTCGCCGCTGGTGGCACATCGTGGCCCCCAAGCTCGTGATCGCGGCTTCGGACCTGCTGGCGTTCGAGAAGATCGCGGGCGAGCAGGGGCTCAAGCTGAAACACCCCGCCAAGCTGGTGCTGCGGGTCAAGCGCGCGGATCGTCTCATTGCCGAGGAGTTCGCCGCGGAGTTGTCGCTGGCCGTGGCGCGCCTGCTGACCGACCCCGCCGGAAACGAACGACTGGCCCCTCCGGCCCACCACGCCGTCCCCCCGGGCGAAGCCGATCTTCCCGCCGAATCTCCTCCGGGAGGATCTTGATTGCATTGCAATCATTCGGTAGCTTCTCCGCCCGTTTCCGTGACGCGAGGAGGCACGGCCGATGGCGAGCATCACGATCCGCAATCTTGACGACGACGTAAAGACGCGTCTTCGCGTACGCGCCGCCGAGCATCACCGTTCAATGGAGGAGGAAGTGCGTATCATCCTGCGCGATGCCGTCACCGGTCGTCGCACTGGCCCGCGAGACCTCGCGACGTTCACCCGCGAGTGCTTCGCGTCTCTTGGCGGGGTCGAACTCGAACTCCCCCCCCGCGGCCCGATGCGCGCGCCTCCGGATTTCTCCTGAGCGGCTCTCATGTTTGTAATAGATACGAATGTCGCGTCGGAACTGATGCGCTCCGAACCGACGGCCGCAGTAGCGGCATGGATTGCTGAGCACGATGCGCAGGACATGTATCTGACGGCAGTCACCGAAGCGGAACTGCTCTACGGTGTCGCGATCCTGCCGGCCGGCAGGCGGCGGAACGCGCTCGAGGCTGCCATGACCCGCTGGCTCAATCTTGGCTTCAGAGAGCGTATCCTTCCGTTCGACAGCGCCGCCGCCCACGCCTACGCGGAGATCGCCGCCGAACGCCGCCACGCGGGCCGACCGATCGGCGAAGCTGACTGCCAGATCGCCGCCATATCCCGCACGCGCGGAGCCGCTCTGGTCACGCGCAACGTGCGGGACTTCGGCGGTACGGGACTGGCTGTGATCGATCCTTGGTCGGGATAACGGCAGCGCTTGTTGCAGGTGAGACGCCGGTGGCCTAGCGTCGTGGGGGACGGTTTTTCGGTCTTGTTCGTGTAGCGCGGGAGATTGCATGTCTACGTTCGTGATGGTTCGCCGTGTCCAGGCAACGGGCACCCAGGCGTGCGGACCTTTCGCAGCACTTCCTCCGGAGCAGGTCGCTTGCGGCTAGCCTGATCGCTCAGGCTCCCGTCACACGAAACGATCTGGTTGTCGAGGTCGGGCCGGGCCGCGGCCTCCTCACTCGAGAGCTGGCGCGTCGATGCCGTGCGGTCGTCGCGGTGGAGTTCGACGGGGCGCTGGCCGAGGCGCTTCGCGCGCGCTTCCTGAACGACGACCGCGTCACGATCGTCCGGTCCGACTTCCTGCGTTTTCGGCTGCCCGACGTTCCCTACAAGGTCCTGGGAAACATCCCGTTCAATCGGACGGCCGCCATCGTGCGGCGACTCGTCCAGGCCGATTCGCCGCCGCAGGACGCCTGGCTCGTGGTCCAGCGCGAAGCGGCCGAGCGGTTTGCCGGCCGTCCCTGTTCCCGGGAGACGCTGCCGTCGCTGCTGCTCAAGCCGTGGTGGCAAATCGAGATCGCGCGGCGCCTCCGCCGTACCGACTTCGATCCCCCTCCGAGCGTCGACGCCGTCGCGCTCTGGCTCGCCCGCCGCCCGAGACCGCTTGTGGACCGTTCCCAGGCCGCAGACTACCGGCGCTTCATCCGGAGTTGCTTCGGCCGCGACGGCCGCTCGATCCGGCGGTGCCTGCGCTCCGAATTCACGCAAACGCAGATCCACCGGCTGGGTCGGGATCTCCGGTTCGATCCCTCCGGACCGCCCCGCGACCTCACCTTCGACCACTGGCTCGCACTGTTCCGGTTCAGGATGCTCATGATGTAGCTTGCATTCCGGTTTCCAGTGATTTTCAGGAGTGCGCGATGAATTGGACCCTCGCCTCCCGTTTCCGGACGCTTGCGTCGCTGGCCGCGCTTGGCGGTCTCTCGCTCGTCCTTCCGTCCTCCGCTTCCTCCCAGGAGCGACCGCTCGTCACCCCGGACGACTATGGCCGCTGGGAGCGGCTCGGCGGGGTCGAGGTCTCGCCGCGCGGTGACTGGATCGCCTATGAGGTCACGCGGGTGGACGAGACATCGGAACTCCGTGTGCGCAGGATCGAAGAGGATTCGACTCGGGTCTTTCCGTGGGGTGCGGATCCGCGGTTCTCCCCCGACGGGCGCTGGCTGGCCTGGACCATCGGGCTGCCGCCGGAGGAGCGGGAGCGGCTGGCGGAGAGCGACGAGCCGGTCCGCGAGAAGGCCTCGGTGATGGATCTGGAGACGGGGGAAATCCGCGAGTTCGACGCGGTCTCCGAGGGGCGCTTCGACGCCGCCGGGCGGTATGTGGCGCTGCGTGGCTATGCGCCGGAAGAGCCCTCGGGCAAGGGCGCCGACCTCCGCATCGTGACGCTGGCGACGGGGGCGGAGACCTCCTTCGGGAACGTGAGCGAGATGGCCTGGAGTCCGGGCGGATCCCTGCTGGCGCTCGCCATCGCGACGGGCGCCGATGTGGGCAACGGCGTGCAGGTGTACGACGCCGATGCCGGGATCCTGCGCTCGGCCGACGCGTCCGGTTCCGCCTACCGGAGTCTCCGCTGGCGCGACGACTCGGCGGACCTGGCCGCTCTCCGCTCCCAGGAAGCCGCTTCCGCCGACGGCGCCGCCTACGACGTCCTGGCGTGGCGCGGCCTGGACCGTGGGGTCGAGACGATGGTCCTCGGCGCCGACGCGGCCGGCATCCCGGACACGCTCGAGGCGGTCCGGCACCGCGCCCCCGCCTGGTCGGACGACGGCCGCATGATCTCCCTCGGGCTCCGCCCGATCGAGCCGGAAGCGGGCGACGATGCCGATGAGGGCGACGACGAGCCGGAGGGTGAGGACGCCCCGGCCGCCGCCGCCGAGCCCGACCTGCCCGGTCTGCAGATCTGGCACACGCGCGATGTCCGCCTCTTCCCGGAGCAGCGGGTCTCGGAGAACCGCGACGCCGCGCGGTCGCTGCTCGCGGTCTGGCATCTCGACGACGACCGCGTGGTCGTCCTCGGGTCCGACCTCATGGCCGGGGCTCAACTCCTGGAAGGCTGGGAGTACGCGCTGGAGGACATCAGCGATCCCTACCCGTGGGGCGCGAAGTTCGGCCGTCCGTACCACGACGTGTGGGCGATCGACGCGGACACGGGCGAGCGCCGCCGGCTCCTGACCCGCGTGCGCTACGAATGGCCGAGCGCGGGCGGCGACTGGCTGCTCTCGTGGGATGGCTCCGCCTACCACAGCCTTCACATCGCCACGGGCGAACGGCATGACCTGACATCGGCCCTGGCCGCCGAGTTCGCGGACACCGGCTACGACACGCCCACCGACGTCACCCCTCCGCACGATTTCGGTCCCGGCGGCTGGCTCGACGGGGACGGCGCGGTCCTCCTCTACGACGAGCACGACATCTGGCGCGTCGCGCCCGACGGCTCGGGAGGCGAGCGGCTGACGCGCGGCGCCGAGACGGGGATCGTCCACCGGCTGACCTGCGTCACCGATGACGGCGAGCCCGGCATCGACCCGGACTCGCGCCCTTACCTGTCCCTCTACAGCCCGAAGACGGAGCAGCGCGGCTATGCCCGCCTCACCGGCGGCTGGGCCAACGCCCCGGACGGGGATGTGGCCGAGACCCTGATCCTGGAGGAGGCGCGCCTGGCCGGGCTCACCCGCGCCGACAGCGTCGACGTCCTGCTCTACCGCTCCGAGCGCTTCGACGACCCGCCGGACTACTTCGTCGCGGGCCCCGACCTCGCCGACCCCGTCCGGGTGACCGCGATCAACCCCTTCTTCAACGAGGTGGCGTGGGGCCGGGCGGAACTCGTCGACTTCACGAGCGAGTCGGGCCGCGACCTCCAGTTCGTCCTCCTCCTCCCCGCGAACTACGAGGAGGGCCGTGCCGTCCCCACGATCGTGTACACGTACGAGATCCTGTCGCCGCAGATGCACCTGTTCGAGGTCCCCAGCGAGCGCGACTACTACAACTACACGGCGTGGACCCAGCACGGATACGCAGTGCTCCTGCCGGACATCGTGTACCGGGCGCGGGATCCGGGCGTGAGCGCGCTGGAGTCCGTGCGCGCCGCGGTGGCGACGGCCGTCGATATGGGGGTCACGGACCCGGACGCGGTCGGCCTCATCGGGCACTCGTGGGGCGGCTACCAGGCCACGTTCCTGCCCACGCGCACCGACATCTTCGCGGCGTCCGTGGCGGGGGCGCCACTCACCGACTTCGTGAGCTTCATGGGTCAGCTGCACTGGAACCCGGGCATCGCCGAGGTGAGCCACTGGGAGACCGGCCAGGCCCGCATGGAGGTGCCGTTCTGGGAGGACCCCGAGGCGCACCGGCGGAATTCGCCCATCCACGAAGTGCAGAACATGGAAACGCCGCTGCTGATGGCGTTCGGCAATGAGGACGGCGTGGTGGACTGGGACCAGGGGACGGAGTTCTTCAACTTCGCCCGCCGCGCCGAGAAGCAGATGGTGCTCCTGGTCTATGAGGGCGAGGACCACGGTTTCCGCGAGGAGGCGAACCAGAAGGACTACCACCGGCGCATTCTCGAGTGGTTCGGGCACTACCTGAAGGGCGAGCCGGCCCCCGCGTGGATTACGGAAGGCGTGGCGCTCGACGCGCTGGAGGAGGAGAAGAAGCGCGTGGCCGGGAAACCGTGACGCCGTGACGCCCGCAGGCGTGCGCACCTGCCCGAACTGCGGGCGCGACCGGCCGGAGAGCTTCTGCGCGCACTGTGGCCAGAGCGACCGGGATTACACCCGCGCGCTCCGCTCCGTGGCCGGCGAGTTCGTGCGCGAGACGTTCGAGGTGGACTCCCGCCTCTTCCGCACGTTAAAGCTGCTCATGTTCCGGCCCGGAAGCCTCACCAGGGAGTTCTCCCGCAACCGCCGCGCCGGCTTCGTGTCCCCGGTCCGGCTCTACATCTTCGCCAGCTTCGTCTTCTTCCTCCTCCTGTCGCTGCTGGGGAACGTCGGCGAAGCGGTCGAGCAGAGCATGGCCGAGGAGGATCGGACAATCGCGGCCGACGCGGCCGAGGAGAACCAGGCAGACGCGGGCGCGGAGGACGAGGCGGACGCGGCCCAGCCTCCGACGGAAGAGCAGCTCGCGGCCTTCAGGGCGGCGCTATCCCCGGAACAACGAAGGCAGGCCGACGACATTCTCGGTCGGTCGGACGATAACATCGCGACGCAAGCCATCTTCGCCGCGGCCCGGGCGGGGAACTTCGAGGAACGGCACTGGATGGAGAGGTTCCTGGTGCTGGCGGCGATCGACATCGGTCACGATCCCTCGGTCATCCCCCAGCGTTTCCTCGCGAACATGCCGATCGCCATGTTCTGCCTGCTTCCGGTCCTGGGGCTGATCCTCGCCATCTTCCACTTTCGAAAGAAACGCTTCTACGTGGAGCACCTGGTCTTTGCCATCCATGTTCAGACGTTCACGTTTCTCATCTACGCGGTCGCGCTTCTGCTACCCGAATCGGGGCCGGGGCTCTGGGTCCGCGTGGGGTGTCTGCTGGTTCCGTACCCCTACTTCGTCATCGCCCTCCGACGCTACTACGACAACGGCTGGGTACTGTCGGTGGCGAAGTCGGTCGGCGTGTACGTGCTCTACTCGATGGCGCTGATCCCCGCGTCCATTCTCTCGATCCTCGTGACCGGCTAGCGCAGGCGACTAGGCCGGGCCGAGCAGTTCGAGGGCCGTGAGCGCGAGCGCCTGCGTGCATGCGACGAGGTCGTCGATCGCGCAGGATTCGTCCGGCTGGTGAGCCTCCTCGAGGGGGCCGGGGCCGTAGGCCACGCAGTGCTCGATGCCGGCGATGCGGGCGAAGTGCTTCTGGTCATAGGTGCCGGGGCTCGCGACGAGTTCCGGGGGGCGGCCGACGGCTGTTTCCACCGCGCGGGACAGGGCCGCCACGAGCGGCGAACCGGGCGGGGCGGAGGTCGGGTGCACGACCATGCGCTCCTCTATGGTGAACCGGCGGTCCGGGTCGTCGCCTTCCACCGACGCGACGAGGCGCTCGACCTCGGCGCGCACCTCCTCGAAGGACTCCTCGGGGATGAAGCGGCGGTCGAAGGTGGCGACGCAGCGGTCGGCCACGCAGGGCGACTGGGTCGATTCGCCGGCTTGGCCGCCGGTGATCGCGTTGACGTTGAGGGAGGGACGCCGGGAGGGCGCCGGCACGACGGGCAGCGCGGAAAGCCGCGCGGCCAGCTTGGGGGCGAGCCGGGTGCGGAAGGCCTCCAGCAGCGCGCCCATGTCGTCGATGGCGCTGCGGCCGAGGTGGCTCATGCTGCCGTGGGCCGCGTGGCCGTGCGCGATGACGTCGAACCAGTAGACGCCCCGGTGCCCCAGGCACACGCGCGCGGGTCCGAACGGCTCCGGGATGATCGCGTACCCGGTGTCGTCGCTCGAGATGATCCCCGCTTCGCACAGGTGCGCGACCCCGGCGAAGCCGCCGCTCTCCTCGTCGACGGTGGCGCTGATGTCCACGGCGCCGGCGAGTTCGACCCCGGCCCGCCGCAGCGCCTCGACCGCGAACACCGCGGCGGCGATCCCCGACTTCATGTCCGACGCCCCCCGCCCGTAGATGCGCCCTTCGCGCACCACGCCCGCGAACGGGTCGACCGTCCACTCCTCGCCCGGCGGGACCACGTCGAAGTGGCCGTTCAGGTGGAGCCGCGGGCGTCCCGGACGGGCGTCCCCCCGTCCCACCGCGTTCACCCGTGGGTGTTCGGCGGTGTGCTCCGGGCGCCCCTCCGCCTCCACGTACTCGACCGCCAGGCCCGCCGTCTCCAGCCGCCGGCCGATCAGTTCGGCGCACTCCCGGTAGCACTCCCCAGGCGGATTCACCGTGGGGATCCGGATCATCTCCGCCGTGAAGGCCACGATCTCGTCGCGCGCGGCCTCCACTTCGGCGAGGACGCGGTCCTCCCGGCGAAGGCCGATCGGCGGGCTGGCAGGGTGCATGCGGATCTCCGGGCCGGGGGACGCGCGGGCCGAGTTGCCCGGCGTGTGCGGCCCCCACATTGTGTCGCGCCCTGTGTCACACGAAACCCTGCACACCAAACGACACCCCTCCCAGAGAATCCCATGACCAACATGTTCAGCCTCGAAGGACGCACGGCCGCCGTCGTCGGGGGCGGCTCCGGGATCGGCGAAGCCGTCGCGATCGGGTGCGCCGAGGCGGGCGCGCACGTGGCCTGCCTCGACATCGACACGGACGCCGCCGCCGACACCGCGGCGACCATCCGCGCGGCCGGTGGCAAGGCAGTCTCCCACCACCTCGACATCATGGACGGCGCGGTCGTCGCTGGCGTGTTCGAGGGGATCGCGGCGGCTCGCGGGTCCCTGGACGTCGTCGTCTGCACCCCCGGCGTGAACGTGCGCAAGCCGCTCCTCGACTACACGGACGAGGAGATCGACCGCGTCCTGGGCCTCAACCTCAAGGGCGGCGCGCACGTCATCCAGTCCGCGGGACGGATCATGATCGCACAGGGATCGGGGTCCATCATCCTCTTCAGTTCGATCCGGTCGGTGGTGGTCGAGCCGGGGCAGAGCATGTACGCCGCCACCAAGGCGGGGATCGTGCAGATGGTGCGCACCGCCGCGGCCGAACTCGGGCCGAGCGGGGTGCGGGTGAACGCGGTGGCGCCGGGCGTCATCGACACGCCGCTCACCGTCCCGATCAAGGACAACCCCGACTGGTACGGCGCCTACGCCGCGCGCAACATCATGAACCGCTGGGGCAGCGCCGCGGAGATGGCCGGCCCGACCGTCTTCCTCGCCTCCGACGCCGCCAGCTACGTCACCGGCACCGTCCTGTTCGCCGACGGCGGCTGGACCGCCATCGACGGGAGGTACACGCCGCCCTCAGGTTGACGTCGACGGACCCTTCTTCCGGGAGAAAGAACATGGATCACGCCAATCCGGCCACCGGCGAAGCGACGGGCTCCGACGCCAGCTTCCAGGACCCGACCGCGCTCGCGAAGTGGACGAAGCTCTTTCTCTATGCAGGCATCGCCGTGGCGCTCGTGTCGGCATGGGCGGTGGCCGGCGAGTTGGGGCTGTACGGAGCGGCGGAATCGCCGGAAGGCTGGACGCCCGTCGGGATCCTCTGGCTCCTGGCGCAAGCCGCGATCGCGCTCGGCACCGCCATCCTCGTGCTCTCCTGGATCTATCGCGCCAATCACAACGCCAGGCAGTTGGGCGCGGCCGACATGCGCTTCACGCCGGGATGGGCGGTCGGCTGGTATTTCATCCCGATCGCGTGGTTCTGGATGCCGTATCTGGCGATGAGGGAGATCTGGCGTGCCTCCGTGAACCCCTCCGACTGGGGCGCGGCGCCCGTATCGCCCCTGCTACGCTGGTGGTGGAGCCTGTGGATTGTGGGGTCTTGGGGCACGGACGGCGTGGATCTGGTAGCGAGCCTCCGTCTGGACGAGGCGGGCTTCGAGACCGTGGATGCGGCCACGAATCTGGTCGGACACGTGCTGGCGATTCCGCTGGCGTTCTCTCTCGTAGCCATCATCGCAGCCGTCAGCCAACTCCAGACCGCACACCACCGGCGCCAAAGCGAGCCTTGACCACGGGTTGGACGTGGCGGGGGAGCCGAACCACCGCCGCGTCCCGTCCAGGGCCGCGAGTACGCTGGCCCAAATCAGTGACTCCGCGCCCGGCGGACCGCCGCCGTCACCCCCACCAGCCCGAGGCCGATCCAGAACGCGGACGACGCCAGCCACATCTCCATGCTCGGCAGGAGCATCCACCCCTCGATCCACCCGGTTGGGAGCTGCACTCCTCTGTTGAACGAGTCTCCACCGGCGTACCAGGTAACGAGTTCGGCGCTCCGCTGAATCCAGCCGATGTCCCGGATTTCGGCTACGCCTAGCGCACCCGCGCCCGCAACCCACAGCCCGGCGACCCAGAACAGCGGACGCGCCGTGGCGAGGAACAGGGTGCTGGCCAGCAGGTAGGCGGCGGTCGCCGAGGTGAACGGGAGTGCCCACTCCCACCACGGAGTGGTCCAGCGCACCGATTCCGTGGCGTCGGGCGCGCCCGCAGCGGCTCCCACCGGGTCGAGGACGAGCACGCGAACGTCGTCGACACCCAGAGTCCCGCCGCTCACCAGCACCGTGAACGTGACCCACGCGAGGGCCGCGCCAAGGATCGCCAGGAGCCAGACCCAGCCGGCCGCGACCTTCAGGAGCGCGTGCTTTCGATGGTCGACCGGCAGTGACCACAGCGGAGTGTCACCGAACCGCCGCTCCCCTTTCCACACGACGAACGGAAGGAGCAGGGCGGCGAGCACGGCGATGAAGCCCCATGGGGGCTCTCCGGGATCGAAGACGAACTCGCTCACCCCGCCTTCATCGACGATGGCCTGCAGGATCGGAATTCTGCTGACGGCGATCACGACCAGCGAACCGATCGCCAGCACCACGCCCGCCAGAGCACCCTCGCGGCGGATGGCCAGCCCGACCACGCGAAGCTGCTCCATCCAAACCGTCTTCATCGCGGGCACGCGACCGGCCGTTGAGTCCGTCATGATCCCTCCCTTCCCGAGAGTAATGCCACCGCGGCTTCGTCCACCGATACGGGAGCGACCTCACGAACCGCCGCACCGGCCCGTGACAGGCCGCGCGTCACGGCCTCGCGGTCGCCCCAGACTGTCCATTCGATCGCGCGGTCCGAGCCGCTGCGCCTGACCACCGTGCCGCTCAACTCCCCGGGCCCCATCCAGCCTTCGGGAACATCCGCCCAGTAGCGCAACAGGCCGCCGTGCAGCTCGTCGCGCGGCAGTTGGCCGAGGAGCCGTCCCTTCGAGAGCAGGCCCACGTGATCCACCAACCGCTCCACCTCGTAGACCCGATGCGTGGAGATCACGATCGTCGTCGGGGAGTCGGCAAGGTGTTCGCTCATGATGCTCAGCGTCTCGTCGCGCACCACGTGATCCAGGCCGTCCGTCGGCTCGTCGAGCAGGAGCAGCGACGGCCGGTGCGCCAACGCGGCAACGAGTTGCACCCGTCGGCTTTGGCCCTTGGACAGCGTATGGCACTTCTGTCCCGGATCGATGTCGTACCTCGCTCTCAGTTGACGGGCGTACTCGGCGTCCCAGGACGGGTGGTAGGCGGCATGGTGCTCGAGCCACCGGCCCACCGTCATCCAGGCGTAGCCGACCCGGTGATCCTCCGGCACGTAGCCGATGCGGGCTCGCACCTCCGCGCCGCGGTCGACCGGATCCCGGCCCAGGACGTCGACCGTCCCGGCCTGGTATCGCGTGAGACCCATGAGGGTCCGAATCAGCGTGCTCTTCCCCGCGCCGTTGGGGCCCACCAGCACGTACACGGCCCCTTCCGGGACCTGGAGATCCAGGCCGTCCAGAGCCCGCACGGAGCCGAACCGCTTGGCCAAGCTTCGTGTCGCGACCGCGAACGGGCCGCTGCCGAGGCTAATGGGAAGCGCCGCCATCGCTCTATCCGTCATCGTCCGTCCTCCTTGCCTCTATCTCCATGAGCACCTCCGCCTTCCACCTCCCGCAACGCCGTCAGCAGATCAGTGAGCGCAAGTCCGTTCCGCGAGGCGTCGGCCAGGGCCCTCCTCGCCACCTCCCGCGCAAGGCGCGGCCGTTCCTTCTCCTTCGGCCGCACCCCCGGCGCCACGAAGGTTCCCTTCCCGTGGCGGACCAGCACCACGCCGTCGCGCTCGAGCTCGGCATAGGCCTGTGATACGGTTCGGGGATTGACGCGGAGACTCGAGGAGAGGTCGCGCACCGATGGGAGCGGGTCCTCGGGACGCAGGCTGCCTCGAACGAGATTGCTACGCACCGCGTCCATGATCTGGACGTACAGCGGTCG
Organism: Candidatus Palauibacter rhopaloidicola; assembly: GCA_026914155.1. Classification (GTDB taxonomy): domain Bacteria; phylum Gemmatimonadota; class Gemmatimonadetes; order Palauibacterales; family Palauibacteraceae; genus Palauibacter; species Palauibacter rhopaloidicola. The sequence continues at coordinate 33,322 of JAPPGH010000043.1, forward strand.
GCCATCGGCGCGGCTGAGTCGGATTTTCATGGCATCTCAACTGTTGTGGTCTTATGCAACACCTGCAACAGTATGGAGCGCGGCGGAGCGAGTCAAGTCTTCGTCAGGACTTGACATGCAAGTGGGTGCTTGCCTTAGACTGGCCCGTGGACATTTATCGTGCGCTCGCCGACCGAACTCGGCGGGCCATCCTGGATGAACTCGTCGACCGGTCGGGGCAATCGCTCTTCGAACTCTGCGGGGGCCTGGTCATGAAGCACGGCATCAACTCGTCGCGGCAAGCGATCTCACAACACCTGGACGTACTGGAAGCCGCCGGGCTCATTCGCACGAGGCGCGAGGGGAGGACGAAGCTCCACTGGTTCAAGGGCGCGCCGCTGAAGGCCATCGGAGAGCGGTGGCCGGTCTCGACGGACGAGGGCACGTCACACTCAACTTCACACTCAATGGATGAGGGCAGCGAGGGATGAGAATCTATCTGACCAGCGTCGTTGTGAACGACCAGCAGAAGGCGCTTCGTTTCTACACGGAAATCCTCGGCTTTCAGGTGAAGCACAACATCCCCATGGGGGAGTACGCGTGGATCACCGTGGTATCCGAGGAAGCGCCCGACGGGACGGAGTTGCTGCTCGAGCCCGATGGCCACCCCGCAGTCGGTCCGTTCAAGACCGCGCTCATGGAGGACGGGATTCCCAGCGCCTCCTTCGCGGTCGACGATGTCGAAGCCGAGCACGAGCGTCTCGTGGCAAAGGGCGTGCGGTTCGTTCAGCCGCCGAAGGACCTGGGGACCGTCATCACCGCCGTCTTCGACGATACATGCGGCAGCCTGATCCAGATTCTGGAAGAGAAACAGCAGGGAGGCACATGATGCTCAGGAACATCCTCGCCGCCATCGTCGGCTACATCGCGATCGTCGCCGTGCTCTTCGCACTCTCCTCGCTCCTGTGGCTGATGCTGGGCGCGTCGCGCTCCTTCCAGCCGGGTACGTGGGAGGTCGCCAGCGGCTGGATCCTCGGCTCGATCGCGATCGGGTTCGTGGGGGCGTACATCGGCGGACGGGTCTGCGCGCGCATGGCGCATGATGCCAAGGGCGCTCTGATCCTGATCGGCATCCTGGTTGTGCTCGGGGTCGTGTCGATCCTGATCCCGGTGGAGGCGGCGACGGGACCCCGCCCCGACGATGTGGGGATGCTGGAGGCGACGATGAGCGCCAACCAGCCGACATGGCTGACCTGGCTCAACCCGGTGATCGGCGTCGTCGGCATCTGGCTCGGCTCCCGCAAGCTCCGCGCCTAGCAGAGACGTAGCGGAGAAGAGGAGACGAATGCGATACAAGCTGCTGGGAAGGAGCGGCCTCCGCGTGTCGGAGGTCTGCCTGGGCACCATGATGATGTCGACGGAGTCGCCCAGCTCCGCCGGACCCGAGGAGAGTCGCCGGATCCTGGAAGCGTTCGTGGACAAGGGCGGCAACTACTTCGACACGGCCAACGAAGTCTACAATGGCGGTCTCAGCGAGCGGATTCTGGGGGAATTCGTCGCTTCCGAGCGCCATCGTTACGTCGTGACGACGAAGTACACCAACACCCTGCACAGCGGCTTTGACCCAAGCATCCGGGACCATCCCAACGCCGGAGGCAACCACAAGAAGAGCATGGTGCAGTCGGTCGAAGGGAGCCTGAAGCGCCTCGGCGTGGACTACATCGACCTCCTCTGGATCCACTTCTGGGAGTACAGCACCGACATCGCGGACGTGATGCGGAACGTGAACGACCTCGTGCAGCAGGGGAAGGTTCTGCACTTCGGCCTGTGCAACACGCCGGCCTGGGTGGTGGCGCGCGGCCAGACCGTCGCCGATCAGAGAGGCTGGGAGCCGATCTCGGCCCTGCAGTACCAGTACAACCTGGTCTCGAGGGATCTGGAATTCGAGATCATCCCCTGTGCCCGCGCGCTCGGAATCAGCGTGAACGCGTACTCGCCGCTGGCCGGCGGCTTCCTGACCGGCAAGTACACGCGCGGCGACAGCACCGAGAGCCGACGCTTCGACAGCGAGCTCTTCAGACAATGGGCCTTCCAGTTCGACGAGAAGGCGTACGACACCGCCCGCAAGGTGGATGAGATCGCCGACCGCCTCGGAACGAGTTCGGCCGCGGTGGCCCTGGCGTGGGCGCGCGACCGCGGCGTGATCCCGATGATCGGGGCCCGGAAAGTCTCCCAGATCGAGGACAGCCTGCAGTACCTGTCACTCTCCCTGCCGGCCGAGGACATGCAGGCGCTGAACGAGGCGAGAGCGCCCCCGTCCTGCCCTGGACGTACCACCTCCTCCACGGCGAAGACAGCCGGATCCGCCAACTCGCCGCCGCCGGCATGCTCGACGCGATCGACAACGAGCACTTCCCCGCCTGACCCCGGCACATCAACCGGCGGCTAGCGGCGGCCGTCGTCGCGGGTGAGGGGGCTCAGGTAGTCGCGGTTTCCGAGGCCGAGCTTCCGGAGGGCGATGCCCGTCATGCACTCGTCCACGATCTTCTTGGCGTTGAGCATGGTCGTGTAGCCCGGGTCGACGAGCGGGTTGAGTTCGACCAGGTCGAAGCCCACCACGTTGTTCTCCGAGCAGAGCCCGCGGACCATGTAGAAGACCTCCCGCGGCGTCAGGCCTCCCGGCACCGGCGTCCCCGTGCCCGAGGTGTAGGCTGGGTCCATGACGTCGATGTCGAAGGAGATGTGCAGGTACTCGGGGCCTTCGTTCGCCTGGTCGAGGACTTCCGTCATGACGTTCGTCCAGCCGTCCCGGTCGATCTCGGCCATCGTGTGGTAGCGCATGTCGTTTGCGCGCATCCACTCGAAGCCCGACGGTCCCGGCCAACTGCCCCGCAATCCCACCTGGATGAAGTTCCGGCCGAGGATGTGGCCGTCATCGATGAGGCGGCGCACCGGCTGCGCGTGCGAGATCAGGTGGCCGTGCCGCGCGTCCCCCGCATCGTAGTGCGCGTCGAAGTGGATGACGCCGACGTTCTCCTTGCCGTACACATCCGCGAGTCCCGCCACGTTGGCGAACTCGATCGAGTGGTCCCCCCCGATGATCACGGGAATGGCGCCCGTCTCCGCGATCTCGCGCACCATCCGGCGGATCGGCGGCATGCTGCGCTCCACGCTCAGGTTGTCGATCGGCGCGTTGCCGTAATCGACCGCCGTGAGTTCGCTCCGCCACGAGATCATCGTCTCCATGCTGCCCACGCTGCGCCGCATGGCACGGAGCGCCGTCGGCCCCTCACCCGCCCCGCGGTACCCCACCCCCATGTCGACCGGCGCCCCCATGAAGGCGACTTCGACCTCCCCCGCGACGAGGTCCTCCGGCGTGCGCGCGATCGGAAGCCCGAAGAAGGTGAGGACGGATCCGACCTCGATGGGTCCCGGTTCCCGCGGAGGATCCCCGGAGATGTCCCGGTCCTGCCACACCGCGAGGTTGGGGTCGCTCGCGTCGAGCCGGATGATGGCCGAGTCGGCCGGGAGCGGCTCCCGCTCGGGGACAGTGTCGCCCGCGGCGTCCGTCACAGGGTCGGTCGGGTCCGCCGGCGCATCCGCAGCCGCGACATCGCCGGACTCCGGCGGCGGAACCTCGCAGGCCGTGAGCAGCAGGCCACACAGGAGGAGAGCGGAGGACGAGAAACGGGATGTCATGGTTCGATCACGTCCGATAGTCAGCGCGGATGAGCAGGTATCGTCTCGGTGGGAAGCCTACGGAGCGCCACGCGCGCGGGCAACGAGAACCCTAGCTTCGGATTCCGCTCCGTCGGCTGGCTTGATTCAACCGGTGCTCGAAGTACCGGCGGAACACTTCGTTCTCTGGATAGGCATCTGGATCAGCCCAGATTGCCCCGATCCGTCCCACCAGTCCGGCAATCCAATCTGCTGCTTGGAGCGTCTGATAGCGGTGGCTCTCGAGATGGAACGGCGGCTCGATGAGGCGCCGTCGCCGTTCAGTCTTCGCATACATGCTTCGCGCGGCTTCCGTTATCTGCGCAGACCGCTGGTCGTGCTCGTCAAGTAGCAGCACGAAATCCTCCGATGGCTGGCAGTCCCGTTCGCAGAACTCGTCAATCCGCTTGATCGCCTCAACCAGCACTCTGGCGTAGAGTCGGTTCGGATTGTGTGTCTCCGGCGGTGCCGTTTTCTTGATCCCAACGTAGAAGACGAACCCACCGGCTGAAGCGATCCTGTTGAACAGCCGGTTGGTAAGCTTCCTGAGTTCGGAGTACCGGGTCACATTCGTGACCGTGTAAAGGCTGGCTCCCTTCTTCTCCCATAGGGCGGGATGTTGACCCGACCGCTAGATCTCAAATGCGAGAAGCTCGCACTTTCGCTGGAAGAACCAAGTTCCGAACCCTCGCACCTCTTCGGAGGGAAGGACATAGCCTGCTAAGCCAAACACCGGGCTGTCGTTATGCCTGGGGTGTACGCTGCTTATGTACGGGCCGATATGGCCGAATTCGTCGAGGTAGGCGAGATACGTCACGCGGAGCTTCCGGGAACACGAAAGCCCGCGCCGGAGCGCGGGCCTCGGAAGGGGGGCAGTACGATGAAAATCCACCGTAGGTGCGTCCCGACAGGAGCGTAGCGAACCCTCTCCTGCACGTCAACCGGACGTTGCCGCTCTTGCCCCTCCTCTCTTGTTCGATGGCTCCCCTGGAGTCCGGCTCCAGGGTTGGGTTGTTCCCGCCGTGGGCATAGCATCTCTGGCATGTGGAGATCGCTCGCTGACACGAGAGGGGTAGGCGCCGTGCCCGCCGACCGTGGCGGGATCCGACTGACGATCGCGACGATCGCGCTGGTCGTGCTCCAGAGCGCGGTTGCGTCGGCCGTTCACGGCCAGGTGGTGCGTGGTCGGCTCGTCGACGAGGGGGACAACGCGGCCATTTCGGGGGCGATGATCACCCTGGTGGACCGGGCCGGCCGCGGCGTCGAGCGGATGCTTACGCGGAGCGGTACAGGCGTGTTCGAGTTGCGGATCCCGGCCCCCGGCGAATACCGGTTGCGGGCCGAGCGGATCGGGTATGGAACCACGTACTCGGCATTCTTCATCATCTCCACCCGCGACACCCTGACGGTGCAGATGGCCGCGCCCATCGAGGCGATTTCGCTGGCGGAAATCAGCGTGTCCGTCCGTCCCCAGTGCCATCTGCGCCCCGAGGAGGGGCTGGCCGTCGCCAGAGTATGGGACGAGGCGCGCAAGGCACTCGCAGCGGCGAGGTGGACGCAGGAGCGAGGTCTCTACCGGTACGAGATGCTGGGCATCAAGCGCTTTCTCGACCAACACGGACGCAGGGTGGAGGCCGAGGATCGAGCCTACGGGCAGGCCCTCGTGTCCGTACCGTACGTCGCCCGTGCCGCCGACTCCCTCGTGCACGGAGGATTCGCAAGATTCTCAGCCGATGCGTCGGATTTCTGGGGTCCCGACGCCGGAGTGCTTCTCTCCGATCCGTTTCTCGACACGCACTGCCTGCGGATCCGGTCCGGAGTCGGCGGACTCGTCGGGTTGGAGTTCGAGCCCGTGCCGAACCGGAACGTGGCGGATATCGCGGGAACGATGTGGCTCGATGCGGCGACGGCGGAACTCCAGCGGGTGGACTATCGCTACGTGAATCTCCCCGTGCCCGATTGGCTGATGGAAGCGTCTCCCGGCGGCACGGTGAGCTTTCGCGGCCTCCCGGACGGCACCTGGATCGTCACCTCGTGGAACATCCGAATGTTCACGGCGGGTGAGACCGAGCACCCCCTTACGGGCCAACCCGCAGCCACCCTGGAGGGCGTCGCCATCACGCACGGCGAGGTGCTGCGGGCGCATGGCGACGCGGGCGTGGTCTTCGAAGGACACCGGGGGAGGCGCGTCGCGGCGACCGTCGTCGACTCGCTTGGCGTTGGACTGCCGAACGCCCGTGTCTACGTGCGGGGATCCGGCACGGAGGCGGAAACCGATGCCGAAGGACGATTCGAGCTGGACCACCTGGGCGTCGGCACCTACGCACTCCAATTCACGCATCCGCACCTGGAGCAACTGTGGTACGAATCCGAGCCCGTCGAGGTGGAAGTGGGACCGGACGTCGACAGCCTGGTTGAGGTCCAGTTCGAAGCGCCCCCGCTGAGCGATGTCCTTTCCGCGGTTTGCGGTCGAGAGGGCCCACCCAGTGTTCCCATGGTCTCCGCCGCCGGCACCGCAGTCTGGCGAACGGGAATTCTGATCGGGAGGGTGACAGACACCGACGGAAACCCGATCGAGGATGCGACGCTTCACTTGCTGACGAGGGCATCTGACCCTCGGCTCTTCGCCAGGGTCAGCGATCCGAGAACCGTCAACCTCGAGGAACAGCGCAGCCGCTGGACGGAAAAAAGCAGCTCGTCCGGCTTCTACAGGGTGTGCTGGCTGCCATCCGGCGTCCCGATCGAACTGGTGGTGCTTGGCAAAGACGAAGACGTGGATCGGGACGCGCTTGACGCTTCCCTGAGTCTCGCCGACCTGTTTCCCGATCGCGTCACGACCCTGACGATCGACCCCGCGTCCCCGCAAAGGGCGCTGAACCTGCGCCTGGAGATCGGGGGCCGCGACGACCCACGCTAACCCGATGTGTATTCGTGGGGGGAAGAGCTAACGAGGTGTAGTGCTGAGTCGGTCAAGCCGGCATCAGGCGCTTGCCCTTGGGTTCCGGTACGGGCCGTCCCAACTCCCGTGCCCGGTCGATCCAGAACTGCATCGCATCCTTGATGTTGCTCAAGGCGGTCTCGTGATCGTCTCCGTGCGCCATGCACCCGGGCAACTCGGGCGCCTCGGCGACGAAAGCCTGATCTTCGTCGCTCCAGTAGAGAATGATCTCGTACTTGTACATCAGTCGTCCGCTCCCAACTTGCACTTGAGGATCAGCTGCCGAACGTGCCTAACCCCGGCTGTAACACAAGGGTCCGCCGCAGTCTCAACCGTCCATCATCAGCGGGATTCCATCAAGCAGGCCGTCGAAGACTGGCGCGCCGACCACCAGCGCATCTGAACGGCACGCTCGCCGCGGTTCCCGGATGCGCGACGAGCCCGCGGCCAACCCTCCCTCTCGCGTAAGTCCAATGGAGCCGCATCGGATTCGAACCGACGACCTCCTGCTTGCAAATCGACGATCGGGGTTTGTGATTCACGGCAAGAAATCACCTAAAGTCAATTGGGACTGCACGATCTGCCGTTTCTTGCCGATAGGTCGAATCGGAGTCTACCGCACGAAAACGGGGGGAAAACGGCGTCAAATGGCGGGAATCGGAGAATTACTTTGTTCGTCCAGAAGCCGGCCCGGAAACTCGTCCATCCCCATACGCTTCCCGTCTGCGGTTCTTGGTGCCGAAGCCACCCTACTCAACCACTGTCTCGCAGTCCAGCTTCGCGGCATCACGGGCAGATGCCTGACGCCAGGCCCTGTTGCTGAAGACCGGTTCGTATCGGTGTACGACCTAGTAGCGACGGAGACTTTCGCGGTCCCGGGTGGTTGAGCGCAGTTACGAAAACCGTTGCAGTCGAGCTCCCGTCCCGAATCGAAGCGGAGTGCTGGGCTCCGGCCGGTGTGGATGAGTCCGGCATGGGAGCGGTTCTTCCCTCCCAACACCAAACTCGAGCCATTCAGGCTCGGTGCTGGGCGGTGGATCTTCCTTGCTCTTTCACGCTAGCTGTGGGCCGATTAGAAGCTAACTCAGGAAGGTATCGAGGCCGCTGGAGGGGCGTGCTCCTAGCCCAAGTGCGGGAACAGATGGTGGGAATCGGACGCCCGAGACTCCTAATTTCTTTCAGCCCCGTTGGGCTCGAACCACGGACCTCACGCTTATCAGGTGTCCTCAAGATGGCGTGAATCCCAGCAAGAAATCGTCTAAGTTCAACCAGGACTGCACGATCTGCCATTCTTGCCTTTAGGTGATGTCTGGAGCCGCCGTACTCAAATAGCCGGAAAACCGGCATCAAATGGCCGGCATTTAGACGGGACCGGTACGCGATCAAGCGGTCGTGTCACTACTGCCTGCGGCGGTCTTTCCACCGGAGGCTCGCTCGTGGCCCACCGGAACCGGCCGGATCAGTCGAACATGGCCTGCGGATCTTCGAAGATGGCATCTTCACGTTGGATGGTGTCGGCTTGACTCATCAGCACTCTGGCCACTCTGCGGCGGACATGCGCCTGAGCGGCTAGCTGGCGGCGCTCGTAGTCCCAAGCTTCGCCAGCTAGCTCGCGCGCGAGGGCACGCAGTTTCTCGATGCTCATCATTAGGGAGGTCCTCCAGACAAGGGTGGCGTGGATCTCCCCCAAGGTGCGACAGCCTTATCATCCGTCCATCAGGGCTCTCCTAGCGGGCCCACTCCACCGATACGGAACCCGCAACCCGCCGGCTGCCCGAACTCGTCAGCGGGTGGTTCACGCGGCGTATAGGTCCGCTGCGGTCTCGGCAGCCGGCACTTCTCGAGTGTCACCGATTCTTGCCGCCGTTCAGGCCCTGTCCCCTGCGTCATGGGATGACCCAGGTCCCAACTTCTCGGATTGAGCTAATTGGTCTCATGGCGCCGAGCATGGCGTGATCCCCTTGATTCTCGAACGGGAGAACCCGTCCGAGTCTGGCACCCCCGTCCCCCCGCCGCACCTCCCCTGCTGACCTGCTACATTGGGTCCATGAACGATAACGAGATCGCGACCTTCAAGCGCCGGTGTCACCGGCCTGCGACCCTGACGTCCACGATTCTGCGCCGATTCGACGGCGCTTCCTGACTCGTCCATGGCCCTTCGCAAGTCCCATCTCTACGCCTCGCTCTGGCAGAGTTGTGACCAGCTACGTGGCGGCATGGACGCGTCCCAATACAAGGACTACGTCCTCACGCTGCTCTTCATGAAGTACGTCTCGGACAAGTACTCGGGGACGGACGACCCGTTCCCCGACATCACCGTACCATCGGGAGGCAGCTTTGCCGACATGCGGGCGCTCAAAGGCGACAAGGAGATCGGCGAAGGCATCAACGTCGTAATCCGTGAGCTTGCCGATGCCAACTACGACCTCCTCAAGGGCGTAATCGACCAGGCGGACTTCAACGACGAAGGCAAGCTGGGGAAAGGCAGGGAGATGACCGATCGGCTCACGAAACTGGTCGGCATCTTCGAGCGGCTCGACTTCCGTGCCAATCGCGCACACGGCGACGACCTCTTGGGCGATGCCTACGAGTACCTCATGCGGCATTTCGCCACCCAGTCGGGCAAGAGCAAGGGGCAGTTCTACACTCCGGCGGAGGTCTCACGGGTCATGGCCCGGGTGATCGGGATCGGCCCCGACACGCGCCAAGATCGGGCCGTCTACGATCCCACCTGCGGCTCCGGCTCGCTCCTCATCAAGGCGACCGACGAGGCGCCGAATGGTCTGACCATCTACGGACAGGAGATGGACCAATCGACCTGGACCATGGCACGCATGAACATGATCCTGCACGGTGACGTGACGGCAGTGATCATGCACGGCAACACTCTGGCTGCACCCGCCTTCACCGATAGTCCCCGGCGCTTGAAGCGCTTCGATTTCGCCGTCGCCAACCCCCCTTTCTCCACCAAGGCGTGGTCGAACGGACTTGATCCGGCGCACGATGAATTCCGCCGGTTCGAATACGGCATACCACCCGCGAAGAATGGAGACTACGCTTTCCTCCTCCACCTGGTCGCTTCGCTCAAGAGCACGGGTAAGGGGGCGATCATCCTTCCGCACGGAGTGCTCTTTCGGGGACACCGCGAAGCCGACATCCGCCGTAGCATGGTCAGACAGGGCTTGATTCGGGGCGTCATCGGGCTCCCGCCCAATCTGTTCTACGGCACCGCCATTGCCGCCTGCATCGTGGTGATCGACAAGGAAGACGCAGCCACGCGCAAAGGCATCTTCATGATCGATGCCAGCAAAGGCTTTCGTAAGGACGGCGCGAAGAATCGCCTGCGCGAGCGCGACATTCACCGGATCGTCGATGTCTTCAACGCTGAGCGGGAGACAGCGGCGTACGCGCGCATGGTGCCAGTCGACGAGATCGCCAGCTCGGCCAACGACTACAACCTCAGTATTTCGCGCTACATCGACTCCGGCGAGCCGGAAGACCTGCACGACTTGGACGCGCACCTGCACGGTGGCATCCCCAACCGCGACATCGACGCTTTGGAGTGCTACTGGGAGGTGTTCCCGGACGTGCGCCGGGCATTGTTCGCGCCGGGCCGCGAGGGGTACGGCGAGCCACGCACGCCTGCGAACGAGGTACGGGCCGTCGTTCTCGGACATGAAGATTTCGTGGCGTACAAGGAGCAGGTCCACGATGTCCTCGCCGGTTGGCGGCGGGAGCATGCATCCCGCCTCCGCGGACTAGTTGTGGGCGACTCCCCCAAAGCACTGATCCGGCGTCTTTCCGAGGATCTCCTGCTCCGCTTCGCGGGTCTGCCGCTACTCGAACGTTACGAAGTCTACCAGTGCCTGATGGACTACTGGGACGCGGTCATGCAGGACGACGTATACCTCGTGGTGTCGGAGGGTTGGAGGGCTGGTCGGCAGGTACGCATGGCAGAAAAGGGCGAGGCACCCGAATTCTGGCGCAAGAAGGGCCGGAAGACGACCAAGTACGTGGGGACTCTGGTTCCGGCCCTCCTGGTGATCGAGCGGTTTTTTCGCGAGGAGAAGGCCCGAGCCGATTCCATGGCAGCTGCTCTAGTGGTAGCTGCCGAACGAAAATCCGAGTTCGAAGAGGAACACACCGGCGAAGCTGGCGCATTGAGCGGTCTAGAGGGGCAGAAGGGGATCACCAAGGGCAACGTTAGGGAACGTGTTGTGGCGCTCAAGAACGTCGTTCTACAGACCTACGGTCCGGCCACGCCGGAGTATCAACAGGCCAAGAAGGTCGGAAAGACGACATTCGGGGATCGTCCATGGGAAACCGGGACTGTGGACCCGGAAGGCCTGTTCGTCGAGTTGGATGTGCTATACGGGTGGCTCCAGTTCGCCAACAGGGAATCGACGCTACGGAGAGAGTACAACGGTGTGATCGATGACCTGCACGCCATGGTTGAAATCAAGTATGGCAACCTCACGGAGGACGAGATTCGGACGCTCGTGGTCGACGACAAGTGGGGGGCGAGCATTGAGGCCGCGATCGGGCGGCAAGTGGAGCGGCTGACACGTGGGCTGGTAGACCGGGTCAGCGTGCTGGAAGCCCGCTATGCGGAGACGTTACCGGAGGTGGTGGAGCTCGTTGAAGGGTTGGAAGTACGAGTCAAGTCCCACCTGCGTGACATGGGGTGGTGACGTGAGCGCGCAGCGACGGTTTGAGGGAGAATGGCGCACATCGCGGCTCGGGGACCTGGGCAGGTTCAGCAAAGGTAGGGGGATAAAGCGGGACGACTTGAGCGGCGCCGGAGCCCTATGCGTGCGGTACGGAGAGCTTTACACCCAGTACGAGAACTATGTGGTCACGCCCGTGTCCCGGATTCCGAAGGACGTTGCGGCTGCGGCGTTACCGATCACGAGCGGCGACCTGCTGTTCGCAGGATCGGGGGAGACGGCCGAGGAAATCGGCACTTGCGTCGCATACATCGGCGATGAGTATCCATGTCAAGCGGAAGCCGTTTTTCGTTGTAGAGACCTGCCTCGCGGCGT
>JAPPGH010000033.1 GCA_026914155.1 Candidatus Palauibacter rhopaloidicola
ATGAACCAGGACTTGAACAGCGCCCGCGCCATCGCCTCCAGCGTCTCGTTCATCCTGCGGTTCAACTCAATCTTGTCGTCCAGCGTGCCGAGGACATGGGCGATGTCGCGTTGCTGACTGGTGCGAAGATCGGGGATCCTGAGATCCTTCAGTTGAGACGCGGAAACGTTGCGAAAAACCGATCCGGTGGTCGCCGCCAGCAAAAGGGGGAGCTCCGAGCTGATGGCTGCCCGAAGAAACGGCTGAAGGCTGTGATCCCTTCGATGACGAATCGCTGCGATCCCACGACCGATGGCGTACTGCTGATCGGCCCAGTTCATTCGACCCGCAGTTGCCCCCCGCACACAGAATAGCAGATCTCCCGGCTGGGCGAGCTTTCGGGGATCGGACGTGTACTGAACCGGCTTGGGATGATGCGGTCCAAACTCGGTTGGGCCATTGATCAGGGGCATCCCATTCGACCGGCCAACAGTGCTTCCCGCTGGGGATTGACCCATGATGACGTATGCCAAGCCTTCCAGCGGTATAGCACCTGCCACGGACTTCCGGTCGCGGGTCGCCGCCGAGTCCCTAGATTTAGATTTAGGTGATGGTTCTCGTACCGAAACGGTCGCCTTGGCACTTCCCCCGACACCCTGCACAACGATTCCGTGCAGGCGGATGATTCTGCGGAAACCTTCGTCGGTTCTTGCCCAGTCCACGACATCGACTTTGAACGGGAGATCGGAGTCACCGAGCGCCTCGTCCAAGGCCGAGGCCGTACGTAGCGAGAGAGGCTCCTCACCCATGACCGCCAGGTCGAGGTCGGAGTAGTCCTTCGCGGTCCAAGTCGCACGCGATCCGAAGGCGAGCACCTCACGATCCGGCACATGCCGCCGGAGAGCATTGCAGACGATGGCCCAATGATCGGGCCGGAGGTCGACGTTGGGAACCAGGGTGGTCATTCAAGCCATTCCCGCAGCCGGTCTCGGAGATAGGCCATCTCTTCGAGGAATCCCGGGATGGCCGCAACCACGGTCACCGCGATGGGCTCGCTATAGGTGTGGCTCGTCATGCCGCGCATCTTCCGATAGTCGCGCCACTCGGGCCACGCTCCAAGCAGAAGGCCCTGCTCGTTCGCCGTGCGGATCTGGTCCTGAAAGGTCATCTGATCCAGCAGAGCCGGGTTGGGTGCCGTGTATTCCAAGTAGCGTTTTAGGGTCTTGTAGCTGAGTTCGTAGGTGAACTCGAAGCGCTGAATCAGGCCGTCGCGAATCTGAAGGTCGCTTGTGTCACTACGATACCGCTCCAGTCCCTCCTCCAGCCGTCGGATCGCCCGTTCTAGGGGAGTGATGTCCGGGATGTCATACATGCGGTTATCGTCTCCAGAAGCCCAGCGATTTCAGGTTCTCGTTGATCGCTGTTTCGAGCCGCGCGCCTTCGGCCTGCTGTTCTTGAAGCACGGAGACCAAGCGCCTCATCTTCTCCTCAAACGGCTCGCCGTCGTCCTTCTGCGGCTCGACACCGACGTACCGGCCCGGCGTGAGGACGTGGCCGTGCTTCCTCACCTCGTCCAGCGCCGCGCTCTTGCAGAAGCCGGGCACATCCGAGTATCCGTCTTCGCGCGCCCTCCACGCGTGATAGGTGTCCGCGATCCGGGCGATCTCCTCGCCAGTCAGTTCGCGGTGCGTCCGGTCCACCATCCGCCCGAGCTTCCTCGCATCAATGAACAGGATCTCACCGCGCCGCCTTCGCCCGCGCGCCAAGAACCAGAGGCAGGCCGGAATCTGGGTCGAGTAGAAGAGCTGGCCCGGCAGCGCGACCATGCAGTCCACCAGTTCCGCCTCGATCATGTTCTTCCGGATCTCGCCCTCGCCGGACTGGCTCGATGACATCGACCCGTTGGCCAGCACGAATCCGGCGATCCCCCTCGGCGCGAGGTGGTGGACCATGTGCTGCACCCATGCGAAGTTCGCGTTGCCCTTCGGTGGCACGCCGTAGCGCCAGCGCTTGTCCTCGGCCAGCCGCTCGCCCCCCCAGTCCGACACGTTGAACGGAGGATTGGCGAGGATGAAGTCTGCTTTCAGGTCCGGGTGGCGGTCGTTGTGGAAGCTGTCGCCGTGGGCGATCTGCCCGCCGATGCCCCGGATGGCCAGGTTCATCTTCGCGAGCCGCCACGTCGTGTAGTTCGACTCCTGACCGTAGATCGAGATGTCGCCGCGCGCCTTGCCGCCGTTGGCGTTGCCGGTGGCGTGGGCGCGGATGAACTCGACCGACTGCACGAACATGCCCGATGAGCCGCAGCAGGGGTCGTAGACCCGCCCCCGGTAGGGCTCGATCATCTCGACGAGCAGCTGGACAACGCAGCGCGGGGTGTAGAACTCGCCGCCCCTCTTCCCCTCGGCGCTCGCAAACTGCGAAAGGAAGTACTCGTACACGCGCCCGAGCACATCCTTCGAGCGGGCTTCGGCGTCCCCGACGCGGATGTTGCCCACCATGTCGATCAGTTGACCCAGGCGCTGCTTGTCCAGCGCGGGCCGAGCGTAGTCCTTGGGCAGGACCTCCTTGAGCGCCGGGTTGTCGCGTTCGATGGCTGCCATGGCCCGATCCACGGTCCGACCGACGGTTGGCTGCCGCGCCTCCGACTTCAAGGGCGCCCAGCGGGCCTCACGCGGCACCCAGAAGATGTTTTCCGCGATGTACTCGTCGCGGTCCTCGGCGGCCTCCTCTCCCCACTCGGCGAGCACTGCCGCATGGCGCTCCTCGAAGGCGTCGGAGATGTACTTGAGGAAGATGAGGCCCAGCACGACATGCTTGTACTCGGCGGCGTCCATCGAGCCGCGGAGCGTGTCGGCCATCGCCCACAACTCGGCCTCGTAGCCGGTCGTGGCTCCGCTTTCGGTCTGCTTGGCGGGCATCTCCACTCGCACGCTTGAGTCTCGGCTCGCTCCGCTGGCTACCCGGAGCCTTTCCAAGATACGGCATATGTCGTGGGGCAGTACACCTCGCCGGAGCAGGATGGTGCGCTACGAGGAAGGGACCAGCCGCTACCCATGCCGGGCCATCGACCGTGCGGGGTTCCCGGTGGGGTAGCCCTTGGGAATGACACGTCTACGACGACGACCGAGTAGGCGACGGCCTCCACCGCCCCGGCGGCCGCCCCTAAGGAAGCGTCGTGCCGTTGGGGCAAGTCCCCAGCAAGCTCCTCGGCGGGGATCTGCGCGAAACCAGACTGCCTCGTAAGGCGTAGTCATTACCGGTGGATCGCCTGACCGATTGCGTTGATGCCCTGCCAAGAGGCTTCGTACAGACCACGGGTGGCGATGGCGGACATCGGGGGCCGGGAGGAGTTCACCGGCACCGTCGGTGCTCCCGGTTACGCCGTGCTGGAGCGTGAAATCGACGCGGGGGGTCGATTCACACTTTCGAGCTCTCGGGATTCACACGGGCCTTGCCACTCATCCACAGGGAAGGTAACGCCTTGCCGTTCGGCCGTCCGGCCGCCCGTTGCCGAACGGGCCGTTCGGGCGGGGTCGGGAGCGACCCCCCTCGCCCAAGGCTCGGTACGGCATAGAGGCGAGTGTGTTTTCACACCCTTCCGCCTCCTGCCTGGGGTCGCTCCCGCACCAGAGATCCCTGGCGGGAAGGCCGGTCGAGCGCCGCTTTCGAGGTGCCGGACCACACACTTGCCGCGCCTTCGGCCGCCGGAGCGACGGTCGACTTCGTTTCGGCTCGATTCGCCGGACAACCCCTCCGGTCGAAAGCGATCAGGCGATCCGTTCGCTGCTGCATTACGTTGGTCCGACGTTTCGGTTTCGCACCCGATCCGCCGTCGCGGCTTCGACGGGCCGATTCACTCTCAACCGGGGGATCCGCCAATCGCGATGAGGAAACTGTTGTTGCTGGGTCTGGCGCTCCTACCCGCGCAGGTCGAGGCGCAGGAGAAGCCCGGTCGAATGATGCTCGAAGCGGGACTCGTCGGCGGCAGCGGCGACGCCTGCCCGGGAAGGTACGTCGGCATCAAGGGACGGCTCGCCGGGCCGGTGTCCCTGTACGGCATGGTCGAGACCTACCGCTGTGCCGATTTCGCGGGCTCCGCCAACCGCATCGGAACGTCCGTCCGGCTCGGACGCGACCGCTGGTTCGTTCGCCCGGCGGTGCGCGCGGGCATCGAGTACGACGGCGGAGACGTTTCCCCGACCGCTGGGGCGAGCCTGACGTTCGGAAGGCGCTACGGCGCGCGCTTCATCCTCCACCTCGGGGAGGCCTCCGGCGGCACTCTGACGCTCTTCCAGATGGGCGGTTACATCTCGTTCTCAGCGCGAGACGACGTGGCCGATGGCCCCGGCCCCCAAAGCCGGATCCAATCGGTCGGAGCGACGCACGGTTGGCCTTCCCGCAGGGATTGTTGGACTGGGAGCGACCCCCGAGGGAGGGTGGGATGGGCGTGCACATCCCACCCCTCCCCGATGCCCGCACTGGGCATCGAAACAGGGGGACTCCCCACCTTTTGTCAACGCTGTTGAAGGCGGGGCTGTAACCCCGCGTCGGAGGGCCGGAAGGGCTGGGCCGTGTGCCGGCCGGGTTGGTTCGAAGGGGAGCATAGTATCCCCTCGGCAGCCGCTGCCGGGGTTCGAAGGGGCGGAGTCCCTCGCCAGCCCCGCGGTTATACCGAGGGTAAGCTGGCTCCCGGCCATTAGCAGGTCGGGAGCCAGCTTCCCGAAGGCGGTCGCCGCCGCAGCTGGCCGTAGCGCCCACGCGGTCGTGGAGAGCCCTGCTGGCCCGCGCCGGGAGAGGAGATCAGGCCGCATGATTCTCCGCCGGGTGTGGAGGCCGGTAGCAGGTCTGGGTTCGAAGCATGGCGCAGGCGACCGCGAGCAGGCGGTCCGCGACCGAACGCAAGGCACGGG
>JAPPGH010000004.1 GCA_026914155.1 Candidatus Palauibacter rhopaloidicola
CACCTGTCGCTGAACTGGGTCACCATCGTGACCTGTGTCCTGCTGGCCGATCTCATGTACTACTGGGATCACCGCATGATGCACAGGATCGGGGTCGGGTGGGCCACGCACACCGTGCATCACAGCTCGCCCCACTTCAACATGTCGGTGGCCTACCGCTTCGGCCCCCTCGACGCGGTGTTCCCGCTCCTCTTCTCCTTCCCCATCGTCATGCTGGGTTATCACCCGATCCTGGTGCTGCTGTCGGAGGTTCTGGTGCAACAGTTCCAGGCCATCCTGCACACGGAGGCCGTTCGAAAGCTGCCGCGACCGGTCGAGTTCCTCTTCAACACACCCTCCCATCACAGGGTACACCACGGCTCGAACCGGCAGTACTGCGACAAGAACTACGCGGGCATGCTCATCGTCTGGGATCGCATGTTCGGGACCTTCGAACCGGAGGTCGAGCCGGTGGAGTACGGCGTCAGGCAGCCGATCAACTCGAACAATCCCTTTACCGTGTTTCTGCACGGGATCCAGCGCTTGATCATGACGATCGTCCGCACGAGAGGCTTCGGCAACAAGCTGAGGGTACTGGTGAAGCCGCCGGGTTGGAGTGCGACGGAGTAGGCGACTCTAGGGGTTTGCGGCGCCCGCGGCGCGGGCGCGGTCGAGGAGGGCCTGGTAGCGGGCTTCGGCCTCCTGTACGCGCGGTTCGAGGCGGAGGCGCTGCTGTTCCCATTCCTCCTCCAGGAGGCGGGTCGTCTCCCAGTACTCGAGATCGCCCGCGGGCCGGATGGGCTCGGTGAGCAGTTCCTGGAGCTTGGCCCGGTGGCGGGCGACGAGTTCGGGCACGGCCTCCAGCTTCCACCAGGGCTCGTCCTCCACGACGACGAACACCGGAGCGCTGTGCGCCACCGTCATGTCCCGTTCTCCGTCGCGGTCGCCGAAGGCGCGGACGGCGACCCACAGGCTCTCGTCGGCCTCGATCTGCGTGGCGAGCCGCAGCCGGTCGCCGTCCCCGAACGCCTGGGTCGCGGCGGCGACGACCTCTCCGTGGACGACGAGTTCCAGCCGGTTCAGGCGGTCGATGTCGGGGTTCAGCGACGCTTCCGCCACGATCTCGAGGCTCTCCCCGCGCTCGACGCGAAGCTCGGAGCCCATCTCCCGCCCGTTCACGCGGAACTCGAGGAAGGGTCCATTGCTCACGTAGGTGTGGCCCGAACGGTAGGCGTTGTACCACTCGTTCGGGGCGAACGGCCCGTCCAGCTTCACGTACGTGCGCTCGACCCCCGGCAGCGTGGGCCCGAAGTACGGGTAGTCGGCGCCTGCGATGGGGCGGACGTTGAAGCCGAGGTTCAGGAAGCTGTACCAGATGTCGTCGTACAGGCGCCCGCCCTGCAGGACCTCGATGAAGTCGACGAGGTCGAACGGCACGTCGAGCGCGAGCCCCCGCTCGCCGTTGAAGAGTTGGCCCATGTGCGCGTAGCCGGAGATCCCGCCCTGGGCGCGCGACTCCTCGAACACCCTGTGATAGAGGAAGTAGGACTCCGGGTCCGGACGGATGGGACGCTGCAGGTTGTGGTGGATCGTGTGCCCCCGCTGGACGGTGCGCGGGTCCTCCTGCCCGGACACGAGCGCGTGACCCTCGCGCACGTACTGACCGGCTTGCCCCCACGCCGGCTGCTTGAAGTGGGTGACGGCGATGTTCCCCATCTCGAGCAGGTTTGCCACGTGGATGTCTTCGGCGGCGATCTGGGCCCACACCGCGTCGTCCTCCGCGTGCTCGCGCGCGATGTGCACGTGGGAGTCTCCGGAGTACCAGCCTTCGGCCGGGAGATCTGCGTAGCGTTCGAGCGAGACGGTGAGATCGGTCGTCTCGTCGGCGCGTACTTCGATGGTCCGCTCGTAGCCGCGGTATTCGGGGCCGCGCGTCGCGACGAGTTCGTAGTTCCCGACCGGGAGGCGGGCCTCGTACTCGCCGTCGACGTAGAAGGCGAGGCGGTGTTCCGAGGGCCACCACGTGCGCGGGTTCACCCACAGGAGCCGGACCTCGTCGACGAAGCGGTGCACGAGCACGGAGCGCTCGGAGGGAAGCGGAGCGCGGCCGGTTTCGTCATACAGACCGAACCGTGCGGGGACCGGACGCCCGCTCGCCGCATCCTCCACCGACAGGCGCAGCGTGCCGTAGCCGGCCGGCTCGGGCGAGGCGTGGCTGCGCACGACCTCGATGTCGCACAGCGCGATCCCCTCCGGGCCGCCGATGGCGAGGTCCGTGTCGCGGATGCCGTGCGCGGCGAAGCGGGCGCGCTCGAGCGTCACCCGGGCGGTGGCGAGCGTTGTGCCGGACGCGGGTTCGATCGTGGCCGACTCGCCGATCCCGTCACCGCCGTTGTCGTTGAACCCCACGCTGAATGGCCCAGTGAGTTCCGGCGCGTAGGTGACCACGAGGTCGACGGGCTCATCGATGTCGAACGCGAACGCGTCGTCGATGTCGAGCGCGAAGAGGGGGCCGACGACGCACGTCAGGTCGCCGATGTCGCGCGTCTGGAACGGGTTGCCGCGGCCGTACATGCCGAGTTCCGAGCGGGCGACGCCGAGCGTGCGGGCGATGTTCTCGCGCGGCCACTCGAGTTCGACCACGAAGCGGGCATCGCTGTCGTGCGGCGGGGAAGGCGCGCCCTCCCCCGCCGGGCCCGCGGCTCCCGAGACGAGGAGTCCGGCCCCGGCGAGCAGGCAGATCCGGTGGGCGCGGGCGGTCACCGCTCGTACACGACCCGGCCGCCCACGACGGTCAGATCGACTTCCATCGATTCCAGGCATGGGTCCTCGCACTCCAGTACATGGTCCGCCGTCACGACGAGGTCGGCGGCCATCCCGACCTCGAGCGTCCCCTTCTCGTTCTCTTCGAAGGTGAGGTGCGCGTACGCGCTTGTCGCCGCGCGCAGCGCCTCCTCGCGGGTGATCGCCTGGGACGGATCGAGCACGCCTGCGCTGATCGTGCCGCGCGTCGTGAAGTGGTGCAGCATCCACCACGGGTCCCACGGGACGACGGGGGAATCCGTCCCCAGCGACACCGGGATCCCTGCGTCGAGGTAGGAGCGCACGGGTGTGGTCCAGGCGGCGCGCCACGCGCCCCAGTACTTCACGAGACTCGGCGCCGCGACGTAGAGGTGGTTTTGCGCGGTCACGGAGAGGCCGAGCGCCCGCATGCGCGGAAAGTGGTCGTCGCGCGGGATGAATCCGTGTTCGATGACCCAGCGCAGGCCGTCGATCGGCGCGTCGGCGTGCGCGGCCTCGTAGCCGTCGAGGACGAGGTCGATGGCCGCGTCGCCCACCGCGTGCGTCGCCACCCGCCAACCCCGCCGGTGAAGTTCGCGGACCGTCTCGATGAAGCGCTCGGTGGGCACGGTCTGCAGGCCGTGGAAGGTGCCGCCCTCGCCCCACGGTTCCTCGTACGGCTCGCGCATGAGGCCGCCCTCGAAACCGCCGTCCACGCCGACCTTCACGCCGCCGACGCGGAGCCAGTCGTCGCCCTCGCCCATGGCCGGCCATGTGGCAAGCGCGTCGGCGAGCGGCGGCGCCCCGGCGCCGCGGGGGGCGCGGAGGACGTAGTTGACGCGCAGGGTGAGCCGGCCCTCGTCCCGGAGGCGCTCGATGGCCCGGTACTGCTCCGGGGGGCCGCCCGGGTAACGGATGCTCGTCAAACCGCGGGCGTTGAGCGCGGCGTACTCCTCGGCCAGCGCGTCGAGGACGGCGGCCGGGTCGGGCGGCGCGGCAGCCGGCAACGTCACGAGATCCTTGGCGCGGTCGACGAGTTCGCCGTTCAGCCGCCCGTCCGGGTAGCGTCCGATGCGGCCGCCCGGCACCTCCGGCGTCGATTCGTCGATGCCCCAGCGGGCGAGCGCCGCGCTGTTCAGCACGTACTCGTGCCCGCCGCGGACGACGACGACCGGCTGCCCGGGCGCCGCGCCGTCGAGGTCGTCACGGTAGGGGAGGCGGTGCTCGGCGAGCTGCCCTTCGTGCCAGTCGCGGTTCGTGACGATCAACTCGCCCGGCGCCGTCTCGAGCGCGGAGGCGCCGATCGCGTCGATCACGTCGGCCATCGATCGCGCGCTCGTCAGGTCGACGCCGGGACCGCCCCCGATCCCGTGGTAGTGGTTGTCGGCGAGCCCCGGGATCACGGTCCGCCCGTCCAACTCCACGACGCGCGTGTCGGGCCCGGCCAACCCGCGAATCTCCTCCGAAGTGCCGACCGCCAGCACGCGGCCGTCGGCGACCGCCAGCGCCTCCGCCGTCCCCGGCTCTCCCATCGTGAGGATCTCCCCGTCGACGAGGACGAGATCCGCCGCCTCGGACGGGGCCTCCGAGCAAGCCGCGAGTCCGAGCGCCGCAACTCCAAGCGCTGCCAGCGCGACCCCGGGTCGTGCAGGCAGGATCTTCGCCATCACGGGCCTCCTCCCGTCTCGCGGCGCAGGAGCCGGCCGGGCTGCGCCTCCGTCAGCGCGCCGCCGTCGATCACGGGCACGCCGTTCACGAACACGAAGTCCATCCCCTCCGCATAGCGCATCGCGTCGCCGAACCGGGCCAGGTCGCGCACCTCCTCCGGATCGAAGATGACGAGATCCGCCGCCATCCCCGGCGCGATCAGGCCCCGGTCCGCCAGCCCCAGCCGGCGGGCGGCTAGCGAGGTCATGCGGCGCACGGCGTCCTCCAGACTCAGGATCCCGTCCTCTCTCACGTACTTCGCGATCACGCGCGGGAAGGCCCCGAACGCCCGCGGATGGGAACTGGCCGTGGTCGCCGGATTCACCGGGGAGGCGTCGGTGTCGATCATCACGAACTCGGCCCGAAGGGCCCGCCACTTCTGCTCCTCGTTCATGCTCTCCGGGTTCACGCTCACGCCGCCCGCCTGCACGAGATCGAAGAACGCGTCCCACGGATCCGTCCCCAGAACCTCCGCCGCCTCGGCGACCGAGAGGTTGATCACCCGCTCGTCCACCTCGTCGGAGGCGGAGACGATGAGAACCTTGTCCCAGTCCATCCCCACGTGGCGGTACCAGTTCTCCCAGTCCGACGTCGTCTCCACCTCGCGGCGGAGTTCCGTCCGCACCGCGGGGTCGGAAAGGGTCTCCAGGAAGGGAGCCCTGCCGCCCGCGTAGTGCCGCGGGTGGAGGAAGGACCCCAGGCCGATCCCGTTCCGGATGTAGGGATAGATGTCCGCCGTCACGTCGATCCCGGCCACCCTCGCCGAGTCGATGAGGGCGAGGGCCTCGGCCATCAGCGGCCAGTTCTCCTGTCCCGCGGCTTTGAGGTGGTAGATGTGGACGGGGGTGCCGGCGCGGACGCCGATCTCGATCGCTTCCCGGATCGCCTCCAGGACAGAGTGTGACTCGTTCCGCATGTGCGTGAAGTAGGTGCCGCCGTACTCGCCCGCGACGCGCGTGAGTTCGACGAGTTCCTCCGTCGTCGCGTACACGGCGGGCGGATAGATGAGAGATGTGGAGGTCCCGACCGCGCCGTCCTCCATCGCCTGCCGCACGAGCGCCTTCATCTCCTCGAGTTGCCCGGGCGTCGGCTGCACGTCCTCCTCGCCCAGGACCACGCGGCGCACCTGGGTGAGTCCGACGTCGTGCACCACGTTGATCGGGATGCCGATGCGCTCGACGTGCGCGAAGTACTCGGCGTACGTCCGCCAGCGCAGTTCCTCGCCGTTCACGACCACCCCCCAGGGCTGCGTGGCGTCGCTCTGGGGCGCGGCCGACCCGCCTTCGCCGGAGAGGTAGGTCGTGATCCCCTGCCGGAGCTTGCTCTCGGCGCTCGGGGGATCCGTGATGAGGACGACGCTCGACTGGCCCATCATGTCGATGAAGCCGGGGCTGACCACGCGGTCCGCCGCGTCGATCGTGCGCGCGGCCGGGTGGCCCGCGAGGTTCCCGACCGCCGCGATCCGGTCGCCCCGCAGGCCGACGTCGCCCCGCATCCAGGGGTTCCCGGCCCCGTCCACGATCCGCGCCCCCGTGATGAGCACGTCAAACGGCTCCGCCGCCGTCGGTGCCTCCCCCATCCCGCAGCCGGGAAGACCGGCTGCGAGGAGACAGACTCCCAGCACAGCGAGCAGCTTAGCCCTCCTCGGAGCCCCGCACGGCCGGTCGTGTCTCGCGTTCGCTGATTTCATTGGCCAGTCCCGGGAATGGGCGAGTTGGGTGTCCCATCAAGGATCGACCGGGCGTCGTCTGGCGGCAACCGCACACGTCGGCCAGTGTTGGGGACCGAATCCAGGCTCTACCCCTCCGGAGGCTGACATGACGCCGACGCCGCGCGCCCTTCGACTGTTCGGATTCCTCCTGATCGCCGGCGGGTTTGCTGCGCCGCCGCTTGCGGGGCAGGACGACGTGGAGCGGTATCCGGGGCCGTTTCCCGGTGGGTATCCGGCGATGAGCGGAATCGGGGGGTCGGGGAAGATGTACATGGAGAGCTACTTCCCGCCCCCGGTCACGGCGTCCCCGACGTATCCCGCGTTCTCGCCCGATGGCGGGTCGGTCGCCTTCGCCTACCAGGGGCGGATCTGGGCGGTCCCGGCCGAAGGGGGCGTGGCACGGCAACTCACCTCCGGGGTCGGCTACCACTCTCAGCCGAGTTGGTCGCCGGACGGCCGTCACATCGCTTACGCCGCAGACATCGGCCTCAACCTCGACATCTTCCTGCTCGACCTCGAGAGCGGGGAATCCCGCCGGCTGACGGAAGATCCCGCCATCGACATGCGGCCGCGGTTCTCTCCCGATGGGTCCAGGATCCTGTTCACGACCGGACGGGACGGCACGTTCGACCTCTGGGCATACGATTTCGGGGCGGAGGCGCTGGAATCCGTCATCGCCCACCCGGGGGCGAACGACATGGCCGGCGACTGGATCGGCGACACGGGCGATATCGTCTTCGTCTCCAAGCGCGGCGAGGCGGCGCTCGGCTCGGGCTCCCTGTGGCGGTGGAGCGCGGACACCGGCGAGGCGGAACTCCTCATCCGCATCGAGACGAACTACCAGGCGTCGCCCGTCGTCGCTCCGCACGGCGGCTCGGTGGCCTACGTGACGGACGCCTCCGGGAACAACGACATCTACCAGGTCCCGACCTACCGCGCGGCCGCGGCGCAGGACCGTTCCAGCCCGGGGATCCAGCAGGTCCGGCTCACGCACACCCGCACCGACGAGTACTTCCCCTCCTGGTCTCCCGACGGGGAGCGCCTCGTCTACGCGCGGAACGGGGGCCTCCACGGCGAGGAGCGGACGATCGACGGCGGGATGGGATTCGGGCTCTACACGACGGGGCGCGGAGGCGGCGAGCCGGTCCCGGTGCGCATCGAGGACTACGCCTGGTCCGAACCCACGGGCCGGGTGCAGGTCCGCGTCAGCGACCCGAGCGGGCGGCGGGTCCCCTCCCGCATCTACCTGGAGGCCTCGGACGGGCGCAGCTACTTCCCGGACGGCAGCTTCCCGCGCGTCCTGAGCGGGCCCGAGGACTACTACTTCCACACGGACGGGAGCTTCTCCGTCACCCTCCCGGTCGGAACGGCCGAACTGGAGGTGTGGCGGGGCTTCGAGTACGAGCCCGTCGCGCAAGCCGTCGACGTGCGCGCCGGCGAGTGGACGAACGTGGACGTCAGGCTCGAGCGCTGGATCGACATGGCCGCGGACGGCTGGTATTCCGGGGACAATCACATTCACCCGAACTATGGCGGCCACTATTTCGTCACGCCGCTCGACCTCGGGAACAAGGCGCTGGCGGAAGACCTCAACGTGGCGAACGGCATGATCGCCAACTATTGGGCGAACAGTCGCGTGGAGGATCTGGAACACTTCCTCGGCCATCCGCACCCGCACCCGGACCCGCGCACGATCGTCTACTACAACGAGGAGTACCGGCCGAACTTCTTCGCCCACATGTCGCTGCTGAACCTCGTCGAGCTCATCACGCCGTTCTACATCGGCTACGAGGGGACAGCGTTCCGCGAACTCTATCCCGACAACGCGGCGGTGCTCAGGCGCGTGCACGAACAGGGCGGCATCGGCGGCTACGTGCACCCGTTCGGGCTCAGCCACCGCGGGCCGGATCCGGCGCCGAGCGGAGCGCGCGAACTGCCCGTCGATGCGATCCTCGGGCTGGCCGACTTCGTGGACGTCTCCTGCATCTGGAGCGACGAACTGGGGACGGCCGCCATCTGGTACCGCCTGCTCAACACCGGCTCCCGGATCCCGGCCACGGCGGGGACGGACGCGATGACCGACATGTGGCGGCATCCGGCCGTGGGGACGACGCGCTCCTACGTCTACACGGGCGAGGAGGACCTCGACTACGACGAGTGGGCGGACGCCATGGCCGCGGGCCACGCCTTCGTGACGAGCGGGCCCATCCTCACGCTCGACGTGGACGGCATGGGGATGGGAGAGGAACTCGCGGTGTCACGCGGCGAGAGCGTGAGGGTCGCGGTCACCGCGCGCTCGCTGTTCGAGATGGAACGGCTCGACATCATTCATAACGGCGAAATCGTCCACACCGTCCAGGCGACGGGCGACGGCCGGACGCTCGAGGCGGAGATCGACGTCGGCATGGACGCGAGCGGATGGATCGCCGCGCGGGTCCTCGGGCCGGCGCAGCACGGCGCGATGGACAGCTACCTGTTCGCCCACACGAACCCGGTGTTCGTCATCGCCGATGGCGAACCGATCCGGTCGCGGGAGGACGCCGCCTTCTTCGTGCGCTGGATCGAACGGACGCTCGACGACATCCACTCGATGGACCGCTGGGACGACCCGGCCCACAAGGCCGAGGTCGTCGCGACGTTCGAGGAGGGTCTCCGCCTGTACCAGGCCCAGGCGAACGATGGTCGCTGAGGGCCGCGGGGCGGCCGTGTCGGCGACGCCGGAACTCGAAGTGCCCGGCGACTTCGTCAACCCTCAAGTGCCGCTCGACGCCCTGCCCGGCGCGGAGGCCGTCGACTGGGTGCCACTTCACCCCCGTTTCGCGAGGCGCCTCCAGGTGGGGGCCGCCATCCGGGCTGTCGTCTACGTCGCCGCCGCCGGGGGGTTCCAGATGGCGGTATCCCCTCGCAACCGGGCCGCCATCGCGGAGTCACTGCCGTGGCTGCCGGCCCTCCTGTGGACGGCCTTGGGGGTCTTCTGCGTGTGCTCCATCGTATGGCCGCTCATCGCGGTCCCGCGTCGGGGGTACGTCGTCCGCGAGAAGGACCTCCTGTACAAGTCCGGCGTCCTGTGGCGCTCCGTGAAGGCGTTCCCCTTCAACCGCGTGCAGCACACCAAGCTCCACAGCACGCCGCTGGACCGCCGGTTCGGGCTGGCCAGCCTGTCGGTCTTTCCGGCGGGGGGCGGCCTCGGCAACCGTGTCCGCGGTTTGGGACGGGAGACCGCCGAGCGGCTGCGCGTCTACATCTCGGAACGAATAGAATGCGGGGCGCCCGCCGCGGATTCCGACGAACGCTTCGAAACCGCGGGGGACACCGGCCGGTGAATCCGCCGAACCCCGGCGATTGGCAGCGCTCCTCCCCCTTCGCCCTTCTCTTCTTCGCCGGAAACGTCTTCAGGATCCTGGCGCGAGCGATGATGGGCGCCCTGATCCCGCTGATCGCGATCGTACCCCTGGTGCGGGACGATCCCCGCGCTCTGGGGATTCTGCTCGTCGTGCTCGGGGCGATTCTCCTGCTTCCCTTCGTCGTGGGCACGGTTCAGTGGGCCTGCTTCAGGTTCGGCATCGCCGGCGACCGACTCCTCATCCGCAAAGGCGTCCTCAAGAAGACGGCGCTCGATCTCCCCTACGAGCGCGTGCAGGGCATCAACGTTCGGCGGTCCCCGGTCGACCGCCTGTTCGGACTGGTCACGGTAACCCTCGATACGTCGGGCTCGGTCCAGGCCGAGGGCAAGCTGCCGTCGATCAGGACGGAGGTCGCCCACCGGCTGCAACGCAGCGTGACGGCTCTTCGACCCGCCCTCGGCGGCCCCGCCGCGGGCGAGGGGGACTCGGCGGCGGCGGCCGCGAGCGGGTCGGCCGCTCCGGCGGAAGCGCGGTCCGGCGTCGGACCGGGCCCCGTCCTTCTGCGGCTCGGCCCGGCCGACATGGTGCGCATCGGGCTCGCCAGCCGGAACTTCATCTTCGTGGCGGCGCTGATCGGCATACTGACCGACCTGCTCCAGCCCGGCGATTCCCTCGATCCGATCCTGGAGGCGATCGAAGCCGGCGTCGACAGTGCGGCGAGCGCGTTCACCGGTCTCGGGGCGCTCGCGCAGGTGGGGCTCGCGGCCGCCGTGATCGCCTCCATCGCAGGCGTGGCGCTCCTCCTCACGGTGACCGCCGCGTTCCTGCGACACCACAACTTCACGCTGCAACACGATGGCGGCAGGTTCCGTTCGCGCGCGGGCCTCCTCACGCAACGCGAGGTCGTGGTCGAGGCGCCGAAGATCCAGCAACTGACCGTGAGCCAGGGCCTCGTGCTGCGGTGGTTGCGGCGGTACCGGCTCTACGCCCTCCCCGCCGCGGCCGTCTCCCCGGAGGCGGGCCGGGTCTCCGCCGTCGACGTGCCGGACGTGCTCGAGGTGCCGCTCCTGGGCGACCGGCTCGCCGAGGAACTGCGGGCGCTGGTGTTCGCGCGGGAAGCGACGGCGGTTCCCGTTCTGCCCCGAAGCCGCGGTTTCAAGCGGGTGTCGCCCCACTACATTCGCGCCCTCACCCTGCGGTACGGCCTTGTCCTGGCCACCGTCTTCGGAACCCTCCTCGGGCTGGCTTCGGCCGGGATGTTCGGCCGCACGTCCACGATCCTCTTCTGGTGGGCCGCATCCATCCCGGCCGCGGCGCTCGCCGCCTGGCAGCACTGGCGCCGGCAGGGATACGCGTACGACCGCGACGGACTGGCGAGCCGCAGCGGCTTCATCGGAAGCGACGTGAAGGCGTTCCCCCTGCGGAAAGTTCAGTCCGCGACCGTGAGACAGTCGCCGCTACAGCGCCGGAAGGGCCTGGCCACGCTGCGTGTCCAACTGGCGTGCGGGAGGATCACGGTCCCGTATATCGACCGCCGCGTGGCGTGCGCGCTGCGCGACTACATCCTGTACCGGGTGGAGTCCTCGCGCCGACGCTGGCACTGACCGAGCAGTCCCTGAGAAGCGACGCCCGCCACCCGCCGGGCCCGGCTAGCGGCCCTTGAAGTTCGGCTCGCGCTTCTCCGTGAAGGCGCGGGGGCCTTCCGCGTGGTCTTCCGAGACGAGCAGGCGCTCGTAGGCGGGGAACCGGCCCTCCTGTACGGCCTCGAAGGCGTCCCGCACCGACGAACCCTCGGTCCCGCGCACGATCTCCTTGATCGCCCGCATCGAGAGCGGGGCGTTCCGGGCCAGACCCTCGGCAACCTCCCGGGCCTTCGAAAGCACCTGCTCCGAGGGGACGACCCAGTTCACGAGGCCCCATTGGTGCGCCTCCGCCGCTCCCATCCGGCGACCCGTGAGCAGCATCTCCATCGCAACGTTCCGCGGCAGCCGCCTCGGAAGCCGCTGGACACCACCCGCGTCGGGCACGTTCCCCAGACGGCCCTCGGGGAACCAGAACTCGGCGCCCTCGCTCGCGACGATGAGGTCGGCCGCGAGCATGATCTCGCACCCTCCGCCCACCGCCAGGCCGTTAACGGCGGCGATCACGGGCTTCGTCAGGTCCCACAGCTCCGTGATCCCGCCGAAGCCGCCCGCCCCGTAGTCCATCCGCTCGTGCTCCCCCCCAGCCGCGGCCTTCAGGTCCCAGCCAGCCGAGAAGATGCGGTCGCCGGTCGAGTCGAGGATCGCCACGCGGAGGTCGTCTTCGTCGCGAAAGTCGCAGAAGACCTTCCCCATGCGGATGCTCGTCGCCGCATCGATCGCGTTCGCCGGCGGCCGGTCCAGCGTGACCTCGAGGACGTGCCCGCGGCGTCGGGTTCTCACCGGATCGGACATGATCAGCGACTCCTTTCGCGGTAGCCCCGCAGGCGGGCGAGGTTCCGGATGTCGGCGTCCGCGCCGTCCTCCCCCTTCGGGGTCTCCAGGATCTTGGGGACGTGGCGCAGGCGGGCGTCCCGCATCAACCGCCGGAACGGACTCTCGCCGAGGCTGCCTTCGCCGATCTCCTCGTGCCGGTCCTTACGCGAGTCGAACGGGTGCTGCGAGTCGTTCACGTGGATGAGACCCAGGCGTTCGAGTCCCAGCACGCGGTCGAACGCCTCCCAGACGCCATCGTAGTCGCCGACCAGGTCGTATCCGGCCGAGTAGGCGTGGCACGTATCGAAGCAGATGCCCACGCGTCCCCGCTGCGAGTCCGGGATCCGGTCGAGGATGGCGCGCAGGTTCTCGAAGCTCGCCCCGACGGTCGTCCCGGCGCCGGCCGTGAGTTCGAGGAGGACGCGGGTCGGGCCCTCCACGGCCTCCAGCGATTCGGTCACGCCCCGCGCATTGCGCGCGAGCCCCTCCTCGATGTCCCCGTCCGTCGCGTTCCCGGGATGGGTCACGAGGAAATCGAGGTCGAGCCGCACGCAGCGCCGGAGCTCGCTCTCGAAGGAGCGCTGCGACATCCGCCACAGCCGCCGGTCGGGGGATGAGAGGTTGATGAGATAGGAGTCGTGGGCCCCCGCGACCGCGATCCCGTGCTCGGCGCGCGCCGCCTTGAACGCCGCGGCCGTCTCGTCGTCGATTCGCGGCTCGGCCCACCGGTTGGGCTGCTTGGTGAAGAGCTGGAGGTTGGCCGCCCCGATCTCCGCCGCCCGCCGCGGCGCGGTCTGCACGCCGCCCGCCACGGAGACGTGGGCACCGAGTTCGTCGGTCACGCCTTCCGCGGTGGCTGCGAGGGACGCAGTTCGACCCGGCTCACGTGGGCTTCCTTCGGATAGGAGAGCAGCTGCATCACCGCCGCCGCGCAGTCGTCCACATGCAGGCGCCAGGTCCGTTCCGGCACCTGCTCCCGGCCGTTGAAGTACGTGTCCACGCTCCCGGGCATCACGATGCTCACCCGCACGTCGTCGTAGCGCACGTCGAGCAGCATCGCCTCGGTGAGTCCGAGCAGGCCGTATTTGCTCGCGTTGTACCCGGTGCCGCCGTGGAAGGGATGGCGGCTGGCGAGCGACGCGATGTTCACGATGAAGCCGTCGCCGCTCGCGCTCAGGTGGGGGAGCGCGGCCCGTGAGCAGTAGAAGACGCCGCCGAGGTTCACGTCGATCTGGAGTTGCCACTCGTCGACGCTCATCTCCCGCAGCGGTTTGAAGATCCCGAGTCCGGCGTTGTTCACGAGGATGTCGAGCCGGCCGAAGCGGGCTACGGTATCCTCGACCATGCGCTCACAGGCGCCCGCATCCGCCACGTCGCACACGATGCCCAGCGCCCGGCCGCCGAGTTCCGCCTCGGCCGCCCGCACATCCGCCCCGGTCCTCGCGCAGACGGCGACGGACGCCCCCGCCGCGAGCAGGCGCTCCGCGATCGCGCGCCCGATCCCCTTCGTCCCGCCCGTCACGAGCGCGACCCTGCCCGTCATGTCCGGTCCCATGCCACCCCTCTCGCTGCCGCTTTACGTTCGATTCGGGACGCTCACCGTGATCCTCTCAAATCGGGAGCCAGTAGGCGACCTTGAGCAGGAAGACGTGTTGCCCGCGGGAGCGCAGGCTGTCGACGAGGCGGCCGGGGTCCACGAGTTCGCCCGAGGCCCGCATGTCGGAGCGGTCCTGCTGCCAGACGAGGAAGAGCGTGCTGCCCGGCTGCCACTCCCAGCGGAGGACGACGTTGCTCCGGAGAGAGAGGATGTTGAAGTCCCCATCGGGGAGGGTAAACGACCGGCCGCCCTCGGACACGGCCCATGACCCATCCACCCTCCGATTGATCCTCGATCCCGTTTCGCCGTACAGGAGCAGGTGGCGCTGGCCGGGTTCGAGGAGTTCGCCCAGCCCGTGGCGGCGTCCGCTCGCCGCGAACGGCTCGAAGTAGGCCTCGAGCGTGAGGTCCGGGCCGAACGCATAGGCGCCGCGAAGGCGGAGGGAGAGGGTGCTGCGGTCGATGGCGGAGAAGATGTAGCGCCGGTCGAACGTGGCCCGCCGCCCGCCGGCCAGTGTCGTGAGGTACTGGCGCGATTCCGTTTCGCGCCGGTAGCCGGGTTGGACTTCGAGTTGCAGCGCCGACCCCGGGCGGAGGGTGAGCGACCCCCCCACGTCATACGACCACCCGCCGATTTCGTCGCGCCCGTAGGATCCCCTGAGCCGGAAGCCGGTCCGGAAGGAGCGGTCGGTGGCGAGCGAAAGGCCGGCCTGCCAGCGCGCGAGCGTCTCCATGAGGGGGCCGCCGCGCGTGAGGTGGTCGCTGAACGCGCGCGGGTGGTATCCGCCCTCGAGCGTCGTGCGCAGGTAGTTGTGCCAGGTGGCGGTCGCCCGGGCCCCGAGCGTCGTCTCGGTGCGCACGCCGTCGAAGTTCCATGAACTCGCCGAGGTGAGGCCGACCTGCCAGGCGCGGGCGAACGCGGTCGGGATCGTCTCGCGGATCGCGATGTCGGCTTCGGCCGTGAGCCGGTCCGCGTTGAACATCTGTCCCACGTCGTTGATCTCGAAGCCGGGCGAGACGGCTTCGCCCCGCACGCGCCACAGCCAGCGCCGCCCTCCCACCTTCTGCATCCCGAGGGCCGCCGTATACCCGGAGAGCGCGGACCGCGAAGGGTCCAGCCGCGCGGTCGCGCGGTCCGGACGCTGGAAGAAACGCGCGCTCGAGCGCTGTACGCGCAGGATCGCATCAGGGTTCCCGCTGAGGTGCGAGAACCCCGCATGTCCGGTGAGTTCGTACTCGCCCCCGGCGAAGCGCAGGTTCCAGTCCGTGCCGCCGGCGTAGGCGCGCCACGGGAGGAGCGCGGCGAGTTCCGGACGGCCCTCGCGGCTGAGCGTGGTCCCCGTGAAACCGAGCGTGGAACCTTCCTCCCCGAACTCCTGCTCCAGTCTCGCCACCGCGAAGGCGCTCAGCGGGGCGATCGGGACGGCGCTCTCGATGGTGTCCGTCGCGGCCGGGCGCTGCGTGAAGTGGAACGCTCGGGCATCCTCGCGACCGGTGACGGCGAAGAGCGCGCCCACGGAGGTACCGCCCGGGAGCCGGCCCGTGACCTTCCCCGCCCCGAGAATCGTGGTCTGATCGGGCACGACCACGCTGTCGGCCTCTGCCCGCCCCGCCGGCGGGGCCCCGATGCGGCGCGAGTAGAAGTAGCGCGGACCCAGCCCCTCCATGAGTTGGCGACCCTCCGTGAAGAACGGGCGGCGCTCCTCGAAGACTTCCTCGAACGCGGTCAGGTTCACGACCGCCGGATCCGCCTCGACCTGTCCGAAATCCGGGTTGACGGTGGCGTCGAGCGTCAGGCTCGAACCGAGGCCGACCTTGAAGTCCGCCCCCACGCGGGACTCGCTCCGCGTCACCACGCCCGCCATGGGACCGCCCGTCGGTGTGCGGAGATCGCCCGCCACGTAGGGGAGGAACTCAATCCCCCGGCTCCCCCGCACGCCCTCGAGTCCGGTCAGGTCGCCGAGGCGCGAAGCCCAGCCCGGCTCGCTCCGCACCACGAGTTCCCACAGGAGGTTCTCCTGGACGTCCGGCATGTAGCGGTTGATGTTCACGCCCCACGCCGACTCGTCGCCGTTGAAGCGCAGTTGCGAGAACGGCATGCGCATCTCCGCCGTCCACCCGAGCGAGTCGCGCTGCACACGTGCCGACCACACGGGATCCCACGTGTAGTCGCGGTTCGTCACGTTGTCCTCGGGGTGGTACCAGTCGGTGCGGCTCCCCGCCGCGTTCACCCCGAAGGAGACCGCCGTGCGCCGATTCAGGTAGGGGTCGAGCGAGACCAGCAGGCGCTCGGACCCGGTGTTCTGGTCGCGGCGCGTGCGGTAGGCCTGGATGCGGCCGGGGTCGTCCGTGTACATCCGGCCGGCGATCCACAGCGCGTCGTCGTCGAACGCGAACGCGACTTCGGTCCGCCGCGTGGCCGGCTCGCCCTCGTCGGGCTCGCGCTGCCAGAACGTCGTCGCGAATTCCGCCCGCGCCCAGACCGCGTCGTCCAGGCGGCCATCCAATTGGAGCGTCCCATCGGTGTCGCGCGTGGCCCTGAGCTGCTGCCGGTCCTCCGGGCCCAGACCCTGCGCGCCCAGCGCCGGAGCTGCGGGGGACAGCGCCAGGACGACGGCGGCGACGGCCGGCAAGATGCGGCGCGGGAAGCCGGGCTCGATGATCGTGCGCGTGCGATTGCTGCGCGGACGGGCCCTGCGCGGGCAGGCCCTGCGCGAACCGTCAGCGCTCAAGGAAGATTTCCTTCGGGATGAAGCCCGTCACGACCTGGGTCAGATCGACGACCTCGCTCACCCGGAAATCGACGGCGATGCTGGCCAGGGAAAGCGCCTTGTCGGGCGTCAGGCCCTTCTCCTCCACGAGGAACTCCACCACGAGCCGGGTCGCCTCGCGCGCGGCGCGGTCGAGGTCGAGATCGATGCCCATGATCAGGAAGTGCGTCGAGGTTTCCGCGCGCGGGGCGGGGATCTTCACCCCCTTGTGCACGACGAACCGGAACACACCGGTGAGCGACTGCTCGATCGCGGTACCGCTCACCTCCCCGTCGCCCTGCGCGCCGTGCCCATCGCCCGCGTAGAAGAGCGCCCCCGGATGGAAGACGGGGAGGTACACCGTCGTCCCGGCCGTGAGATCCTTCACGTCGAGGTTGCCGCCGAAGGCGCCCGGCGGGCGCGACCCCTGGACGCCGGGCACCGTCACTCCGGGCTCGCCTACGACCGGATCGGGGGCGACGGCGAGGATCCCCATGAACGGCGCCAGCGGCACCTGGATGTCGGGCGAGAAGAGGGCGACTTCCCGCCCCTCCGCGTTACCGGTCCGAATCAGGTGTCGGCTGGCCGCGATGTCGAGCGGCTCGTCCTCCTCACGAGCGCCGGGATAGCTCGGGGAGAAGACCCCGCCCCGGCCGCTCGTCGAGTTCACGCCCCACGGCACGCGCGTCTCGATGTCGAGGATCCGGATCTCGAGCATGTCGCCGGGCTCGGCCCCCTCGATGTGGATCGGGCCGGTGATGACATGCCCGCTCCGCCCCTCGCGCGGGCGGCCTTCGCGCGAGGCCCAGAAGTCGATGACGTCGTCGAGAACCTCGTCCCGCGGCACCCCGAGTCCCGTCAGAAACTCGACCGGGTGCTCGTCCTGCGTGGCCCCCACATGGGTCAACGTCTCGATCCGCACGGTCTCCCCGGAGGCGATCCGCAGCACCGGCTCCTTGTCGATCGGAAACCAGCCCCAGTTGAGCGTTTCGGGGCTGGAGGGGAGGAAGTGGTCCGCTTCGATCTCCCCGGTGTCGGCGACACTCGCTTCGGCGACACTCGGGTCGTCGCCCGCGGGCGGCGCGCACGCCAGCGTGATCGTGCATCCCAGTGCCACCAGACCCGACCCCATTTGACGCGACATGGAAGGCTCTCCCACGCTGAGGTGAGCGTGTACAGTGGATCTTCCCGTTCCGCGAGGCAACGATCCCGGACAGAACCCTTACGGAACCCAGGGGGCGGCCATGAGAGACGGCATCCAGCGGGTGATCTTCCTCCTTCCGATCCTTCTTTCGGCGTGCTCGAACCCGGAGTCCGGCAGCCCCGCCGAGGGCGGCGTGCCGACGTTCGCGGTGGATCCGGGCTGGCCGCGCGAGATGCCGAACCTCTGGATCATGGGCTCCATCACGGGCGTGTTCGTCGACGCGCGCGATCACGTGTGGGTCACGCACATCCCCGAGTCGCTGACGCCGGAGGAGACGTCCGCCGTCCAGGACCCGCCGATCGGCACCTGCTGCGTCCCGGCCCCGGTCGTGACCGAGTTCGACCCCGAGGGGAATCTCGTCCAGGGGTGGGGCGACCCGGCCACGCAGGACGTCTCGGAGTTCCCGCGCAACGCGCACGGCATCTTCGTCGACCACAACGATTACGTGTGGGTGGGCACGTACCGGCACCACCGCGTCATGAAGTTCACGCGGTCCGGCGACCTCGTCATGACGATCGGCCGCTACGACGAGAACGCGGGCAGCGATGACCCTGAGCTTCTCGGCGGCCCCGCCGGCGTCTGGGTGGACCCGGAGGACAACGAAGTCTTCGTCGCCGACGGCTACCAGAACCGCCGCGTCGTCGTGTTCGACGGCGAGACGGGGGCCTACCTCCGCCACTGGGGCGCCTACGGCGAGCCGCCGGAGGACGCCTACGAGTACGATTACGTGGGCTGGACGCCGGGCTCGGCACCGCCGCGCCAGTTCTCCACCGTACACGACCTCATCGGGTCGAACGACGGCCTCATCTACGTGGCCGACCGCCGCGGAAACCGGATCCAGGTGTTCGACCAGGAAGGCGCCTTCCAGGCCGAGAAGATCGTCGCCCCGGCCACGCGCGCCTCGGGCTCGGCCTTCGTCGTCGCCTTCTCCCCCGACGAGGAGCAACGCTGGCTCTACCTGGCCGACGGCACCAACCACAAGATCTGGATCCTCCGCCGCGCCGACCTCGAGATCGTGGGCGAGTTCGGCCGCGGCGGACGCCAACTCGGCCAGTTCCTGCGCCCCCACGGGATGAGCGTCGACTCGCACGGCAACATCTACGTCGGCGAAGCCTCCACCGGCCGCCGACTCCAGCGCTTCACGCCTCGTTGATACGGGACAAGATTGCGACACGCCGGTTCCGGAGGCTCAGGCACGACCATGTGAGCAGCGAACCCGGCGGGTGGTGGATTCACCGAGTGGCGCCGTTCCACGCCTCGGGAGAGCCGCTCGACCTCTTTCGTCGCCTCCAGGCAGTCGTCGCCGCCATGCCGCGTACTCACATCGTCACGGCGACGGACGATTACGTGCACGCCGTCTGCCGAACCCGGCTCGGGTTCCGCGACGATCTGGAGTTCCGATGGTGCCCGTCGGAGAACGTCGCCCATGTAGCGTCGGCGTCTCGTATCGGCCTCTTCGATTTTGGGGTAAACCGGCGGAGGGTAGAGCGGGTGCGCAGGAAGCTTGAGGCGATCAGGTCAGGACTGGCTTCAGCCGCCGGCGATACCTCGTGACCCATCAGCCGCGGGGGCGATTCGCAGCTTCGTCCCCCGCGGGTAGTTCTTCACCTTGCGGGGTGGCGGAGGGCCATCTTCGAGCAAGCCGGGGATCATGGCTTGTTGCGAGGTCGCTTTGTCCGGAACCTCGACCTCGATCTCGCCGACGTCTTCCATTGGCATCAGGGCCTTCGTCCTGAGCTGCGACGAGTGGTAGTCCGTCTTGTCGGACATCACAAACTCCTCGACATCCTCAATCCGTACCCAGCCCCTCCCGCCAAATCTGTCTCGCAAGGCGTCCCGCAACGGTGCGAAGTTCCGTTCATCGACGCCAAGCAGAAGTTGGTCGGTCTGTCCTCCTCGGAAGATGAAGCTGCCGCCCGGATCGATACTCCAGATCGCTGCCTTCATCTTGTCTGCAGCCAGGGCATGCCGACTCGCATGGAAGATGCTGTACTTGTGTCGACTGCCTTCGTAGAGGTCGAAGTGGATGACTTGCTCGGCTCCGGCCTCCTTCAGCTGTCGCTTGTACAGACCAAAGAAGCACTGGCGGGGATCGCGGGAATCAGCGATGTCGGCGCACTCTTTCCAATCGTTGCAACCGTAGAGCGAAGTGAGAGGAGCCTCGAACTCAGCCACCTCGTCGAACCGGTTGATGTACTCGTACATCACCGAGACGTAGACTTCACTCCTCGCGTGAGCCAGGATGCGACGGAGAACGGCCATCGGCGTATCGCGAACCCCGAACGGGTCGACCATCGCGAAACACGGGGCGAGGGTCTCGTTCGCGTCGACGAGGGCGTCGAATTCTCTCGCCACCGTTTCGTCAAATGCGCCGCAGACGATCTGCGCGTCGGACCCCGCGGGTAGGCGTTCCGCCAGGGGGATCACGAGCTGCCTGAGGTGCTCGGCGCGGTCTCGTTCCTTTTCGATGAAAATGAACTTTACCTCGGCCGTGATCTTCTGCCTTGCCGAATGGTTGAGGAACGCCTCCAGGGCGATAATCGGGGATCCTTTCTCGCCTCGCTTGTACTCGCCTGGCCCTGCAAAGCCGTCAAGGAAGAGGATTCTCCCCTGGGTCTGCCCCAGGATCGGGAGCCAGGCCTTAAGGTATTCCTTCAGTACTCGATGCTTGCCCAGCGAGTGTGGGCCGAGCGGCCAGACTGTTGCCCTGGGCGCTGTCATCACGTAACGGCACCGGCCAGGGCCGTCGACGCCACAACCTCGGGGAACTCGCTCCACTCCCGCCCGTCCAGGAGTCGGCCACCCGCCTTCGGTGTGTTCCCGCCCCATTGCTTGAAGAAGAAGGGTACCGAGCTTCGCTGACATTGTTCACGGATCGAGCGCGTCCAGCCGGACTCCATCGGTCGATGATTCGGACCGCTCTCACCCCCGGCGATGACCCAGTGGATGCCGCCAAGGTCGAGGTCGAGCGGCCCCAGGAGTGGCTCGCACGACAGGAAGCGCACCGCTGCGGGAACGCGGACCAAATGAGAGCACCGATAGGCGACTCTCTGGTTCTCGATCGACGTGCCCAGCCAGATGTGGGCCGGGACCTCAGCGTATCCCAGCGCCTTCGCATGTGATGCCCAGAAGTTGGCCGCCCGAGCCGGCCGTTTCGTCAACACCTGGTAGATGTGTCGGTCGCAGGCCAGCATGACCTCGAAGATGCGGCGAACGTAGTCGACCGGAATGTCCTTGTGGAACAGATCGGACATCGAGTTCACGAAGATCATCCGCGGCCGAGACCAGCGTTCGGGTTGCGCCAGACGTTCCGGCCACAGCCTCACGGCGAAAGGGTCCGTTTCGTTCTCCTTCGTTTCGACGGCGGGTCGACGCAAGAGATAGGTATGCCGCAGTCGCCGACGGGCAAACGCCGCTGCGTAACAGTTGTCGCAACCGGCGCTTACCTTCGTGCACCCGGTGACCGGATTCCACGTGGCGTCGGTCCATTCGATGGCTGTTTGTTCACCCATGTGTCGCGTACCCTTGCATACGAATCTCTGGATTCATGATACCGAATAAAAACCGAACTCAACCGGATAGCAACCCCTTCCTTGAGGTCGAATCATTGCTTCGGCTCCAACATACGCGCGTTCTTCAAGCGGGAATCAACAGGTCAGCCGCGGTTGCCCTCGCCCCATGCGGAGGTGAGCGGCTTCCCTTCGATGAAGCGGCCTGGGCGGAAGGGTGAGAGGTCGATGTCCGGCGTCTCGCCGCAGAGGACGTCGGCGAGCGCCTCGCCGATCGGGGGGCCGAGCTTGAACCCGTGGCCGCTGCCGCCGAAGAAGGCGTAGTAGCCCTCGAGGCCCGGCTCGGGGCCCACGATCGGGTGCCAGTCGTCCGTGATCGTGTAGAGCGAGGCGTAGCCGCCCAGGTGCCGGGCGCGGGCCAGCGCCGGGATCCTCTGGAAGAGCGGGCGCTCGATGCGTTCGCGCATCTCCGGATCGAGGGCCGGATCGCAGTCGTCCGGATCCACCGGCTCGATGTCCTTGGGCGCCCCCAGCCCGGCGATGATCCGCTCGTCGCCGTAGGGTCGCAGATAGACGCGGAGACCGGGGTCCGAGACGACGGGGAGGGCGCCGAAGCCGGCCGGCCTCTCCACGAACAGGTCGCTCTCGCGGCTCCAGCGCAGCGAGTACCTCAGGCCGAGCCAGGAGCCGACCTGCCCCGCCCAGGGGCCCGCCGCGTTCACGACGACGTTTGTCGCGATCGCCCCGTCCTCGGTCTCCACCGCGACCACCCGGTCCCCATGCA
Organism: Candidatus Palauibacter rhopaloidicola; assembly: GCA_026914155.1. Taxonomy (GTDB): domain Bacteria; phylum Gemmatimonadota; class Gemmatimonadetes; order Palauibacterales; family Palauibacteraceae; genus Palauibacter; species Palauibacter rhopaloidicola. The sequence continues at coordinate 21,822 of JAPPGH010000004.1, forward strand.
GGCGGACGCCCGTGGCGGCCACGCCGGCGTGGGGCTCGAGTCCCCACGGACGGGCCGCCGCCACGAGGTTCTCCGTCGTCCGCGTCGGGTCGGCGTAGCCCGAGCGGGGCTCGAGGATGCCGTACGACACGCCGTCCAGGGAGAGCGGCGGCGCCAGATCGGCCACCTCTTCCGCGGTGAGCCGTTCGACGTGGAGCCCGTGCCGTCGCTCCGACTCGAGAATGTGTTCCCCGGCGGCGCGCAGACTCTCGCCGATGAGGAGCAGGAAGCCGATGGGCCGGAACCCGCAGTCGCCGCCGAGCAGGTTCCGGTCGTTCTCGAACATGTGAAGGGCCCGCTTCGCGAGTTCGAGCGTGATCGGGTTCGAGTAGTACGTGCGAACGATCGCGGCGGAATGTCCCGTGCTCACGCCCGCCAGGCGCCCCTTCTCCAGGAGCACGACGCGTCCGAACCCTCGTTTGGCGAGGAAGTGCGCGGCGCTGGCGCCCATGATTCCGCCACCGATGACAACGGCGTCGGCGGTCTTCGCTCCCGCGGTCATCGTCCCGGTGCTCGGCGCAATCTCCCCGTCTCCGCGAGGTCGACGGCCCATTCGCCCGGCTTGACGGCCACGCCGTAGGCTTCCCGCGCGCGGGCCCGCGAGACCTTGCCTTCCCGCACGTCCCGGAGCACCGCCTCCGGATCCCGTTCGTGCGCCGGTCCGAATCCGCCCCCGCCGGCCGTCTCGATCCGCACCCGGTCTCCCGTCCTGAGCTGCACCGTCGCTTTCGAGCCCAGATCCCGCGCCTCGCCGCCCGAGATCAGCCTGTAGCTCGCGACCCTCCCATCGTCTCCCCCGTGCAGGCCGTGGGCCGGGAACCGCGCCCGGTCCGCCAGCGTCGTGAACGTCGGCTCGTGGCCCACGAACTCGTACTCGCGGCACAGCGCGAGGCCGCCCCGGCGCCGGCCCGCCCCCTCGGAGTCGGGAACGAGGCTGTACTCGTGGATGCGCACCGGATAGTTGAGTTCGGTCTCCTCGATCGGCGCGTTCTGGGTGTTCTGGATGTGGGTCTGGACCGCGTCCGGGCCATCGGCGTCGTGCCGCCCGCCGTACCCCCCGGCGAGCGTCTCGAGGAAGCAGTAGTACTCGCCGGTCCCCGGGTCCTCACCCCCGAACCCCACATGGCAGATCATCCCCTTCGTTCCCGCGGGAACGCGTTCCGGCATGGGGTCGGCGAGCGCGCGGAACATGATGTCGCACAGCCGCATCGCGACCTCCCACCCGCCGACCACTCCCGCCGGCGGCCGGACATTCACCGCCGACCCCTCCGGCGCGACCACCTCGATGGGGCGGTAGAAGCCCTCGTTCAGCGGGATGTCGGGGTCGACCAGGCACTTCAGTACGTAGACGCAGGCGGTGAAGCACTGCGTGAGGTTGCAGTTCATGGGTGCCGCGCGCTGCGCGTCGGTCCCCGTGAAGTCGAAGCGCGCCGTCGAACCGTCGAACCGGATCCGGACCTTGAGGCGGACCGGCTCCCCGGTGATCCCGTCATCGTCGAGACACCCCTCCGCCGCGAACTCGCCCCGCGGAAGCTCCGCCAGTTCCGCCCGCAGCCGCCGCTCGCTGTACTCGATCATCCGGTCCATGTACGAACCCAGCAGCTCGGCGCCGTAGCGCTCCCACAGCGCGGACAGCCGACGCAGTCCGATCTCGTTCGCCGCGTGCTGCGCGCGCAGGTCGCCCGCCACCTCCTTCTTCGCGCGCACGTTGGCGAGCATGAGCTTCAGCACGTCGTCCACCAGGTCGCCGCCGTCGAACAGCTTCACGACAGGGAGGATGATCCCCTCCTGGTAGATCTCGCGGAACGCCCCGATGCTCGCCGGCGCCCCGCCTCCCACGTCCACGTGGTGGCAGCAGTTGGCGACGTATCCCACGAGTTCCCCCCCGTGGAAGAAGGGCGCGATGAGAAAGACGTCGTTGAGGTGGCTCGCCTGCCGGTGCGGATCGTTGACGAGCAGTCCGTCCCCGGGACCCAGCGTCTCCTCGCCGTGCTCCGCCTCGTACTCGGCCACCGCGCGCGGGACGAGGCGTCCGATCGTCACCAGGTGCGCGGGCTGGCAGAACGCCTGCGCGATCATCCGCCCCTCTGCGTCCACGAAGGCGCAGGAATAGTCGAGCCGCGTCTTGATGTTCGTCGAATAGGCGGTACGCTGAAGCGTGACGGACATCTCCTCCGTGGCCTCCACGAGCGCGTTCCGGATGACCTCGAAGAGGACCGGATCCACGGAACTCACGGCGCGGCTCTCAGGCTGCGGCATTTCGGCCCCCGGTTCGAGTCTCGAGACGCGCCCCGATCCACAGAATCAGGATGGTGAGGGGCAGTCCGACCAGGATCGGATCCAGTTCCCAGATGATGACGACGGCCCCCACCTCGCGGATCGCCCCGAACGTCTGCCACGCGGCCTGTACCGCAGCGCCGATGAGCATCGCCGCCATCACCGTCCGCGGCGCCCGCCGGAGCGAGGGGAAGAGGACGATCCCGACGAGCGCGGGGGCGACGGAGGCGCCCATGATCCGCCCCCCGATCCAGAACAGTTCGATGAGGAGGGGAAGCGCCAGGTAGAGAGCGGCCGCGAGCGCCCCCACGAGGAGGACGTTGAGCCGGTAGACCCAGAGCTGCCGGACGGCGCTTGCCGTGGGCGCGATGAAGCGCGCATACAGGTCCAGCGTGAAGTTGGAGGCGATCGTGTTGATCGTGCTGGAGAGCGTCGACATGCTCGCTGCGAGCACGCACACGACGACGAGGCTCGCGAGTTCGTTCCCCGCCGCTCCGAAGGCGAGCGTGACGAAGGCGTCCTCCGCCGCGAGGCCCGGCCCGTAGATCGTGCGCGCGACGATCCCGATGAGCGGCGGCGTCATGTACCAGATCGAGGCGATGACCCCGCCGTACAGGAACCCCCGCCGCGCCACGTCCGCGCTCTTCGCCGCGAAGCCGCGCTGGATGAGCCCCTGGTACGCGCCGGTGATCGCGAGGCCGATGACGATCCACGCCAGCACCTGGGTGACGCCCGCCCGTCCGAAGATGTCGATCAGGGCCGGATCGAGGCCGGCGCGCAGTTCGCCGAACCCTCCGGCCGCGGCGAGCCCCGCCACGAGCACCGCGATCGAGCCGGCCAGGATGATGAAGAACTGGATCGCATCCGTGGCCATGACCGCCCACATGCCGCCCAGGAACACATAGACGGACGTGACGCCGAGCCACAGAAGGAGCGATTCGGCCACGGAGATGCCGAGCACCGCAGTCGTGACGAGCGTCAGCGCCCCGATCGTGCCCGCCGTCACGCCCATGTCCCGAAGGATGACGAGAAGGAGGGAGACGATCCGGTGCCGTGGGCCGAAGCAGCGGCCGAAGAGTTCCGGGATCGTGATGACGCCGGTCTCCCACAGCCGCGGGATGATGAAGTACGCGATCCAGATCGTCCCCAGCATGAAGGAGCCGCCGCTCCAGTAGGCGTCGAGGCCGAAGTCCGCGCCGAGCGCCGAGATCCCGATCAGCGTGGTGCCGTTGATCCAGGTGGCGGCGACCGAGAAAGCGATCAGCCACACGCCCGAGTGGCGCCCGGCCACCGCCATGTCCTCGACGGAGCGCACCCGCCGCCGGAACCACACGCCGACCCCCAGCATGAGCGCGAGGTAGGCCCCGATGAGCCACCACGAGAGCTGGGCCCCCTGCATCCCCTCCATCCCCGGCTATCCTCCCAGCAGCCGGCCCCAGAGCCCGATGTAGCCGAAGCCCAGGAGGACGAGGATGAGGAGCGCGAGCCACGGGTTGAGGCGCGGGAGCGCGATCCGGTCCATGCGGGCCGGATCCTGGCCGTCTCCGGCCGTCGGGTCCGTCGCGCCGGCGGCGGGTCGACCTCCGCGCGGTTTCCGCCCGCTCACGGGGCGCCGGTCTCGCCGGCTCACGCGGCGCGTCCCGGGGAGATCAGGAGGTTGCCGGACTCGTCCACCGTGGCGCGATACTCCGCGTGCACGAGCGTAGTGGAGTCGACTTCCTCGATGACCGCGGGTCCCGCGACGACGTGGCCCGCCCGCAGACGCGCCCGGTCGTAGATCGCGGTTTCGACGAACCCGCCGGCGTCGGAGAAGAACACCGGTCTCGTCCCTCGCCGGGCGTCCGCGACCCCCTTTCCGTTCGCTTCGATCATCGGGAGCCGTGGGCGCGCGATCCTGCCGATGGCCGTGACCGTGAAGTTCACGAGTTCGACGGGCTCCTCCGGGTATCCGTGCCCGTAGGCCCGCTCGTGCTCGACGTGGAAGCGGCGCACCGCATCGGCCAGCGTCGCGGTGTCCATCTTCCGCTCCGGCCCGTCGTCCATCCCCTCCCGCGGCAGCGCCACGGGCACTTCCGAAGACTGCCCGGCGTACCGCATCTCGATCCCGCGCCGGAACTCCATGTCCGCCGGGGCCACGCCTTCGCGCCGCAGCGTGCGCCGCCCTTCCTCCTCCATCGTCTCGAACAGCGACCGGATCTGCGCCGCGTCCGCGGCAGCGGCGGCCGTGACCCGGGTGCGGGAGAACTCGTGCCGCAGGTCCGTGACGAGGAGACCCAGGGCGGACGCCGTCCCGGGGCTCGGGGGAATCACGAGCGTCGGGATCTGCATCTCCATGCACAGCCGGTTCGCGTGCAGGGGGCCGGCCCCGCCGAAAGCGACCATCGTCAGCTCGCGCGGGTCGTTGCCCCGGCGCACGGTGACGAGGCGCAGCGCGTTAATCATCGTCGCGTTCGCGATCTCGATGATCCCGTTCGCGGCTTCGACCGGGTCCAGGCCGAGCGGCTCGGCGCACCGCTCGCGGATTCCCGTGGCGGCCGCGTCCACGTCGAGTTCCATCTCGCCGCCCAGGAAGTAGTCCGGGTTCAGGCGGCCGAGCACGAGGTTGGCGTCGGTGATCGTGGGCTCGGTCCCGCCCTGTCCGTAGCAGATCGGCCCCGGGTCGGCGCCCGCGCTCCGGGGTCCGACGCGAAGCCCCCCTCCGGCGTCCACCCAGGCGAGGCTTCCCCCGCCCGCGCCTACCTCCACGAGGTCGATGACGGGCGTGCGGATCGGGTAACCGGCGGCCCGCGTCATCCCCTGTCCCGGCTGGGCTTGGGCTCCGACCTCGTACTCCTTCGTAACGCGCGGCCGGCCGTCGAGGACAAGCCCGGCCTTGGCGGTCGTCCCTCCCATGTCGAAGGAAATGAGATGCGCGTGACCGAGCTGGCCCGCGATGAAGTTGGCGGAGACCACGCCCGCGGCGGGACCCGACTCCACCATGAACACGGGCTTGCTCGCCGCCTGTTCCGCCGTCAGCACTCCGCCGTTGGACTGCATGACGAGAAGCTCCGCCGGAAGACCCGCCCGACTCAGCCCCTCCTCGATCCCGGCGAGATAGCGCGCCACGACAGGGACGATGCAGGCGTTGATCACGCACGTGCTGGCCCGGAAGTACTCCCGGAACTCGGGGCAGACGTTGGATGAGAGGGAGATGAGGAGGTCGGGATCGTCTTCTCCCAGGATCTCGGCCACCCGCTCCTCGTGCGTCGGGTTCGCGTAGCCGTGCAGGAGACACACAGCCACGGACCGGACCTCTCGCGCCCGCAGCGTCGCGGCGATCTCCCGGACGGCGTCTTCTTCAAGGGGTCGGAGGACGTCGCCGGCCGCGTCCAGCCGCTCCGGCACCTCGTAGCACAGATCGCGCGGCACGAGCGGGCGGAGCTTCTCGAAGTGGACGTCGTAGAGCGAGGGGCGAACCTGGCGGGCGATCTCGAGCATGTCGCCGAACCCCTCCGTGGTCACGAAGGCCGTCCGCGGTGTCCTTCCCTCGATGAGCGAGTTCGTGGCGACGGTCGTCCCGTGGACGAGATGGGCGATGGCGCCCGGGTCGACCGCGCCCCCCGCGAGGACACGCTCCACCGCCGCCATGAAGCCAATGGAGGGATCCGCGGGCGTGGACGGGACCTTGGCGGTGTCGATGCGCCCCGTCTCCTCACAGATCAGGACCGCGTCCGTGAAGGTGCCGCCCACATCTATCCCGAGGTGGAACTGGTTGCCCGTCATCGCGCTTCCAACCTTCGACGCGGGCGTTTCCCGTGACAAGGCGCCGCCGTCCGGCGACCAAGTACGCCGTCGCCGGCGACGTCTGGACGCGGTGGTCTGCGTCCGTAGGTTGGGAATCGAGGGTCCGCCGCCGCCGATTGTCCCTCTCTCACCCCCACTGGAGGGCCATATGGACCGCAGATCGTTCGTTCGAACCGGGCTGGCCGGGGCGGGGTTCGCCGGAATCGGCGCTGCTCTGGATCCCCACGCTCTGGCCGGGAGCACCGAGGGGCCGGATCGGCGTCCCTCCGGGGAGACAGATGGAGATGTCGTCATCGTGAAAGACGTGCCGGTCCCCATGCGCGACGGCCTCGAACTCATGACGGATCTCTACCTGCCGGCCGTGGACGGCGTCCCGCTGGAGGAGCCGCTCCCCGCCGTCCTCGCGCGGACTCCGTACGACAAGATGCGGCCGATCTCGATCGAGCACGCGATGTTCTTCGCGCGGAACGGGTATGTGTCCGTCGTCCAGGACTGTCGCGGGCGCTTCAACTCGCCGGGAGATTTCTTCCCCTTCGTCCAGGAACCGGAAGACGGCTACGACACGGTCGAATGGGTCGCGGGGCACCCGTCCTGCGATGGGCAGGTGGGCACGTATGGCGTCTCATACCAGGCGTGGGTCCAGTTCGAGACCGCCACGCTGAATCCGCCCAGCCTCAAGACGATGATCCCCTACCAGGGGCCGACGAACGCCTACACCTACAGCATGAAGTGCGGCGGCGCCCTGGGTCTGGGGCTGCTGCAGTGGATCCTGTCGGTCGCGTCGAACGGAAACGAGGCGCGGGCGAACCCGCAGATCACCGAAGCGATCAACGAAATGCGTACGGGGCAGACGTTCCTCGACTGGGCCTCGCGCGTCCCTTGGCGCCGCGGAGAGACGCCGCTCAGCCTCGCGCCCACCTACGAGGAGGCCGCCCACCAACTCTACTTCGAGAACTACGACTACAGCGACTTCTGGCGGCAGCCGGGCCTGGGCATGGACGAGCACTTCGAGTCGTACCCGGACATGCCCATCCTCTGGGTCGTGGGCTGGTTCGACTGGTATCCCCGCACGATCAGCGACGGATACCAAGCCATGGTGCGCATGGGACGGGAGAACCAGCACATCCTCATCGGTCCGTGGACGCACAACAACTTCGCGTCGTCGATCGGCGACGTGAACTTCGGCACCGAGGGCGCCCGGATCGTCACCTACGACGACTACCTGAACCTCGAACTGCGCTGGTTCGACCGCTGGCTGAAGGGCGACGAGGGCGCCGACGTGTGGGCGCCCGCCAAGTACTTCATCATGGGCGGGGGCGACGGACGGAAGGCCGAGAACGGCCGCCTCAACCAGGGCGGGGCGTGGCGCTACGAGGCGAACTGGCCCCCGGCCGCGGCCCGGCCCACCGAGTTCCATCTCCACGAGGGCGGCGGGCTCGCCCCCGAGGCGCCGTCCGCGCGGGCTTCCGCGACGACCTACACGTACGATCCGCGCAACACGGTCTCCAGCAACGGCCGCTGCATCGTGGCCTACGGCCCGGCGCTCGAGTTCGGGTTCCAGGGGATGGGCCCGCGCGACCAGATCGAGATGGAGACGCTGCCCGGCCACGGGATCCCCGGCATGCCGATCGCGTCCCGCCCGGACGTGCTCGTGTTCCAGACGGACCCGCTGCCTGACGACCTGACGATCGCCGGCGACATCACGGCGGTCCTCTTCGTCTCATCCGACGCGCCGGACACCGACTTCTACGTGAAGCTGCTCGACGTCCACCCGTCGAGCCCGGACTACCCGAGCGGGTACGCGTTCCCGGTCTCCGAGGGAATCCTCCGCGCGCGCTACCGGGACGGCTTCGAGCAGTCGGTGCTCATGGAGGAGGGCGAGGTCTACCGCCTCGAGTTCCCGCTCGAACCCTCGGCGAACCTCTTCAAGGCGGGACACCGCATCCGGGTCGACGTCTACAGCAGCAGCTTCCCCAACTTCGACATCAACCGGAACACGGGAAACCCGCGCGACCGCACGTGGCGCGTCGCGAACAACACGGTCTACCACCAGGCCGGAAACCCCTCGCACGTCCTGCTCCCCCTGATGCCCTGACGGCGCCGACGCTCGGTGGCCCCGGACGCCCGGGATACGAATCGCGCCCACAGCGTGGTGTTCTGCAGGCACCTTGATGCGGGGATCCCGCTACGAGTCCGATCCCGGCGGCAACACCACATCGACAAACACGGTATCCGTCGGTAATGCGGGGTCGTTCCTGTCGTAGAACGTCACCCGCATGCTATCGATGGACATCGTCGCCAACTCCGATCCCGGCGGCGGCGTGAAGGTCAGGAAGAGACATCCGCCGAACGTGCCTCCAGGCCGGCGACGCCACTGCGTCAAATATCGCCCTTCAGCATTCGTTCCTGCGTCCAACTCACCCGAAGTATATGCGCATTCCGTCCCGAGATCGTCCGTGGCACCGTATCCCGTCACGGAGGCATCAACCACCGGTTGGCCGGTAGAATCCGTTACCGTGCCGGATACCCACAGGAGACTCGGCCCGTGCAGACTCGGGAGGGGAGGAGGAGGAGGGATAGGAATAACCGGAGGAGATGAAGGACCCGGCGAGGAAGGCTCGTCGGTCTCCGGCGGAAGTCCATCACAGGAAGCTGCAAGCAATGCCGTGCATGCGGCCAGCCGGCACAATGCCCGGTTTCTGCGTCTTGGTCGCCTCATCGCTAGCGATCATCCAGGACGACGTCGACGACCAAGGTGTCCGGCGGCAACGCATCCGAGACGCTCCGAAGTATCACATTCGACCGATCCGCTCTCCCCAACAGATTGTCCTTCGAAGCGGACGCGCGGACACAACCTCGCCCCAGCCAGCCATTCTCGCCCCATACGTTCAGGTACACCCCATTGGCATCCGTCTTGCCACCCGTTACCAGGACCGCCGACTCGCATTCCGTCCGGTGCGTCGTGGGCTGTACCGAAACGACAACCAGCGCGTCTTCGACGGCCCGACCGGAAGAGTCGGTCACCTTGCCGGTCACATACAGCTTGGCCAGATATGGCGTCGGTACGCGGGGAGGTTCGGGTTCGGGATCGGGGCGGGTAGCGGCCATCTCCGATTCGCATCCGCTCGTACTCAGTACCAGACCCACGAGCAGTCCGTATCCTGTACGCATCTCGCGCCCCTCCACCGCCCCTGAAGATTGAAGATGGTCTCGCCCGCCGTCCGTCGTTCTCTCGGCCCGCCGTCCTCTCGGCGAGGACCTCGGCATACCCGTTCTTCGGCCTACCCCGTGCGGGACCCCGGGGTCCGACTTCTGCGGATTCCGACTAGCGCGACCCCCGTAGCGTGCCGGCGGCCCAGTCGAGGGCGATGGGATTCGTGGGGAGTGCGTCGATGTCGACGACCTGGCCGCCCTTGATGACCATCGAGAGCTGCCGGATGTTCGCGATTTCGGCGAGCGGGTCGGCGTCGAGGACGACGATGTCCGCCGCCTTCCCCGCCTCGAGCGTGCCGTAGTCGTCGAGCGCCTTGCTGGCGATGGCGCCGTTCTTCGTGGCGGCGGTGATCGCTTCCAGCGGCGTCATCCCGAGTTCGACCAGTCCCTCGATCGCGAGGACGGTGCCCAGGCCGGGGAGCTGATGCTCCATGTTTTCGGGTTCCTCGCGGAGGAAGTCCGCCGCCACGCCGCCGCGCCCGAAGAGCGTGTTGTCGGTGCCGACGGTCACGATGCAGCCCGCTTCGATGAGCTTCTTCGCGTTCGTGCGCTTCGTCGTCCACCGACCCTCCATCACGGATCCCGGCTGCGGGAGGCCGGTGTCCTGGACGCGACGCCGGATCTCCGCCGTCGTCGGGGGAATGCGCCGCTGGCGGTCCCTGGCCTGGGCCTCGGCCAGGTCCTCCCGCGCGCGCTCCATGTTGCGGACGTGGAACTGCCAACTGGGGCCGGTGAACTGGTTGATGAGCATCGAGCACACGATCCCGCGCTCGACGATCAGGTCGACGAGCTCATCGGTGATCGTGCGGTTCCCGACGTTGTCCGGGTGCTGGATGAGGTCGATCCCCGCCAGGATGGAGAGTCGCAGGCCTTCGAGGCTCGTGGCGTGGGTCTCGGCCACGAGTCCGCGCCTGTGCGTCTCCTCCACGATCACCCGCTGGGCGCGCGGCGAGAACGAGATCCCCGCCGGATAGTTGAAGTGGTGCGTGGCGCCGTACTTGATGAAGTCCGGGCCGTGGTCGAGGTAGGCGTTGATCGCGACCCGAAGCTCGTCCGGCGTCATGTGCATCATCTCTTCGCCGCTTCCGAGCGTGACCTCGTCGTTCATCTGCTCGGCGAAGAAGCTGATCTCCGACTCCGGGAGCCCGGCGAACGTCTCCGAGGCGGGCCCGCCCCAGCCCACGATGTTGCCGGCGAGGTAGGTGCGCGGGCCGATCTCCTCCCCGGAGTCGATCTTCTTCTTGACCCGCTGCATGGGTCGCAGGACGCCGTAGCTGTCCCGGACGGTCGTCACCCCGTGCTTGAGGTGGAGCTGGAGTCCCTGGAGGATCAGCGCCTCGTGGTGCGCCCAGTAGGCCGCGTGCTCCTCGACGCGCGCGCCGCGGCCGAAGGCGAGCGACATGTGGACGTTCGTGTCCACGAACCCGGGCGTGACGAACCTGCCGTTCCCGTCGATGACTTCGGCGCCGGCGGGGAGGGCCACGTCGCCGCTCGGACCCACGGCGGCGATCCGGTCCCCCTCGATGATGATCGTCCCATCGGCGATGGGGGCACCGCCGTTCCCGTCGATGATCGTCGCCCCGACGATCGCGAGCGGTGGAGATGTTTCCTGCGCGGCCGCAGCCGGTTGGGAGAGAAGGGACAGGAAGGAAGCCGCCACAAACATCAATCGTGAGCCCATGGTCCTCTCCTCTTTCCCGGGCGCCGTCTCCCGCAAGCTGCCGGGCATCTCCCGATGCGTCCAGCCGCGGCCGAAGCGGCGACACCCGCGACGCGTGAACTCTTCCGGCCTCCGCGGGGTGTTACACGTATGATTCAGCGGGTCACCTCGGGGGACGAGATCATGCGCAGCATGGTGTTTCTGGTACTTATGCTCCTGGCGACGCCGGCGGCGGCCCAAACCACGCTCGGGGTTCGGGGCGGCATCGGCGTCTCCACCGTGACCATGCCGGAGGGGTACGATACGGATACGCGCATGGTGGCTATCGTCGGCCTCGATGTCGGAATCCAACTCTCCGATGCGTTCAGCCTGAGAGTCGGCGGATCTTATTCGCCGATAGAAGCCGACGGTGAAATCGGCCCCGGGTATGAAGATCACACGCTCCCGCTATGGGTGGACTACGTCCAGTTCTCCGCGTTGGGCCGGTGGACTCCGACCGCCCGGGATGGCTGGGCAGTTGGCGTCGTGTTCGGTCCGTGGACCGCCTTCAAACGCTCATGCCACGCGGCGACCGGCAACTGCAGCGGCGGGTGCCCCCTGCCAGTGATTCCGGGCTTTATCCCGCCCCCGCCGCCCGCGCCCGAGCGTGTCCGTACGGCCTGCGACCATCCGACCCTCGGCCTGGGCACGAACGTGAAGTCGATCAATCTCGGCCTGTCGGCCGGCGTCGGGATCGAAGTGCCCCTCTCCGACCGCGTACGGTTCGCGCTCGACGCACTCTACTCGTTTGGTTTGACCGCGATCCGCGACGACGGCTTCTGGAAGACGCGACATCTCGGATTCCAGGCGGGTCCCGTCTTCCTGATCGGATAAGCTTGAAGAAAATCGGGGCGGCGAGATTTGAACTCGCGACCTCCTGAACCCCATTCAGGCGCGCTACCGGGCTGCGCCACGCCCCGATGTGGCCGTGAAGCTAGCTTGTACGGCGATAGGGTCAAGCGGACGACCGAACGTTCGGAGCGTGTAGCGCCGACATCGATGTATCCATATATTTGGATTTATGGATACGACAACCGCACGAACACCTGCGCCGACTCGGAACCTTCTCTCCCGCTTCGAATCCCTCGGGGACGAGAACCGGCTGCGGATACTCACCCTGCTGGACCGGCACGAGTTCACCGTCTCGGAGTTGGTCTCCGTTCTCCAGCTTCCGCAGTCCACCGTCTCCCGCCACCTGAAGGTGCTCGCGGATGACGGCTGGGTGCGCCGGCGACACGAGGGGAAGACCCGGTTCTATCGCATGGAGGGCGCCCTCGAGCGCGGAGCGCGGGAGTTGTGGCAGATCACGTCCGGAACGCTCACGGACGCCCGCTGGGTCGCGGACGATGCGGAACGGGCCGAGAGCGTGCTCGCCGAGCGCCGGGATCGGGCCGCGGCTTTCTTCTCGGAATCCTCAGCGGAATGGGACTCCCTCCGCGACGACCTGTTCGGAAGCGACGCCCGGTTCGCGGCGCTGTTCGGCCTGCTGGATCCCGAGTGGGTCGTGGGCGACCTCGGCGCGGGGACCGGGACGCTCGCCAACATGATCTCACCCTTCGTGAAGCGCGTGATCGCGGTCGACCGGTCGCCCGAGATGTTGGCGGCGGCGGCCGTGCGCCTTGGCGAACGCGACAACGTCGAGGTCCGCCAGGGGGAACTGGAGTCGCTCCCGGTCGAAGACGGAGAACTCGACCTCGCCGTGCTGATGCTCGTCCTCCATTTCACGGTCGAACCCGGCCGGGTGCTGGCGGAGGCGGCACGGGCACTCGCCCCGAACGGACGACTCCTCGTGCTCGACATGCGCGCGCACGACCGAGAGGAGTATCGCGAAACCATGGGCCACCGGTGGCTCGGCTTCACGGAGGACCAGATGCGGAGCTGGACACGTGGCGCCGGGCTCGAAGGGTACCGCCACCTTCCGCTTTCACCCGAACCCGACGCGTCCGGACCGGCCCTCTTCGCGGCCACCGCCCGGAAAAGGAGATAGACGATGGAAAGCGCCGTACTTCACGAATCGCCCCAGACCGCCGCCGGCCGGATTCCCTTCAAGGTCGCGGACCTGGGCCTGGCGGAGTGGGGCCGCAAGGAGATCCGCCTCGCCGAGCACGAGATGCCCGGATTGATGTCGGTGCGGGCGGAGTACCGCGACGCGAAGCCGCTCGCGGGCCGGAAAGTCATGGGTTCGCTGCACATGACCGTGCAGACGGCGGTCCTCATCGAGACGCTGGCCGACCTGGGCGCGGACGTGCGGTGGGTCTCGTGCAACATCTTCTCGACCCAGGATCACGCCGCCGCCGCAACCGCCGTGGGGCCGGACGGCACCCCGGAGGACCCGCGCGGGATCCCGGTCTTCGCCTGGAAGGGGGAGACGCTCGAGGAATACTGGTGGTGCACGGAGCAGGCGCTCCTGTGGCCGGACGGCTCGGGCCCGGACCTCATCGTCGACGACGGGGGCGACGCGACGCTTCTCCTCCACCGCGGGCTGGAGTTCGAGCGGGCGGGGAGCATTCCGGCTTTCGATCCGGAGACGGAGCCGGAGGAGTGGGGCGTCATCCTGGAGACGCTCCGCCGGATCGCGGCGAAGGACCCGGGGCGGTGGGAACGCACGGCGCCCGGCATCCAGGGGGTATCGGAGGAGACGACGACCGGCGTCCACCGCCTGTACGAGATGGCGTCGGAGGGCACGCTTCTCTTCCCCGCCATCAACGTGAACGACTCGGTGACGAAGTCGAAGTTCGACAACATCTACGGGTGCCGCCATTCGGTCATCGACGGGCTGAACCGCGCCTCGGACGTGATGATCTCGGGCAAGACCGCCGTGGTCTGCGGTTACGGCGAGGTCGGAAAGGGGTGCGCGCAGGCGCTCAAGGGGCAGGGCGCGCATGTCGTCGTGACGGAGATCGACCCGATCTGCGCGCTCCAGGCCGCGATGGAGGGTTTCCAGGTGCGGACGCTCGAGGACGTGGTGGAGACGGCGGATATCTTCATCACGGCGACGGGCAACCGCGACGTGATCACCTTCGACCACATGGCGCGCATGAAGGACAAGGCGATCGTCGGCAACATCGGCCACTTCGACAACGAGATCGACATGGCCGGGCTCGGGAAGGGCGGCGTGACGCGGAACAACATCAAGCCGCAGTACGATGAGTTCGTGTTCGAGGACGGGCACTCGGTGCTCATCCTGTCCGAGGGGCGGCTGCTCAACCTCGGGAACGCGACGGGGCATCCGAGCTTCGTGATGAGCGCGAGCTTCACGAACCAGGTGCTGGCGCAGATCGAACTCGCGCGGAACCACGAGGCCTACGAGCGTCAGGTCTACATGCTGCCGAAGCACCTGGACGAGAAGGTGGCGCGGCTGCACCTCGGTCACCTGGGCGCACGGCTCACGGAGCTGACGGAGGAGCAGGCGGACTACATCGGCGTGCCGAAAGACGGCCCCTTCAAGCCGGACCACTACCGCTACTAGCCCGGACCACTACCGCTACCAGCAGAGAACGGAGCGTGAGGATGTTCCCAAGAGTGTCGACCACAGGCCTGCTCGGCTGCCTCGTTTTGGCGGCTTTCGTCGCCCCGGACGGCCTCGCCGGTCAGGCGGACGAGGGCAATGCGGGGAATGGCGGAGCCTACCTCCGCCTAGCGTTTCCGCTCGGACTGCTGAGCGCGACCATGCAGAAGTCGGTCGACAACACGTCGCCCAACACGCTGGTGCCGGAACCCAGGCGCGGGCAGATCTTCGAAGACGAGGCTTCCGGGGACGCGCTCTCCTACGGGGTCGGTTTGGTGGCCGGGTACCGGCTGCCGTTCTCAAGCGGCGTCTACTTCCTCGATGCGGCCGTTGACGTGGCGACGCACGGCGGCGGCGTGGAGGCGCAGTTCCCGGGCGTGGGGATTTCGCCGGAACGGAAACAACTCGGAGAGAGTTGGCCGGACCGCTGGAACCTGGATCCGCAAACGAGCTACGGGGCGACGCTGAGGCTCGGCGGCAGTCCGGGAGGCCTGCAGTCACGGGGCATCAGCCTGCACCTCCTCGCCGGGGTCCGCTTTGCGGGCGCAACGTTCACCAACCACTTCGACGGCTGTTTCACGACCGAGCCCTGCGATCCCTCCCAGTTCGAGTCCGGCCAGGAGGACCGCGACATGGACTTCACGGTCTGGAAGTCCGGGATCGGACTGGAAAAGTCCTTGAGCCAGCGGGTCACCTTCCGGGTCGAGGCGAGTTATTCGGTCTACGCCAGGGAAGAATGGACGACGGAGTTCGAGGACGTCGCCGTCACCGTCCGTTCGAGCATGAAGGCCAGCGCAGCGGGCCTGGGCCTGGGCCTGATCCTGCGCCCCTAGAGTTATCTCTCTTCGACCAGGCGGCCGGCCAGATACTTGTGGATCACGCTCGCCAGTAGCGTCTGGTACGGCATCCCCTCTTCGCGCGCCCGGGCGTGAGCGAGATTGAAGTCGCGTTCCGTAACCCGGAGGTTGACGCGACGGGTCTTTTTGAAGGTGCTGCGAGCCGCCTGACGTGCGATCGTCATTTCGCCCTCGAGGCCGGTGACGGGACGCAACTCGCCCCGGTCGAACTTCTCCAGGATCTCCCGCTCTTCCCGGTTCAGTCGGTCGTTCATGGCGATTGCCTCCTCCGATAGTCTCGCGTCGCCTTTCGGCTGGGGATGATCGTCTTCAAGAAACGTGTGCCGTCCTCGGCAACTACGAACGGAACGAGGTAGAGGTACCGGTCGACGTCCACGACGTAGATCATCTGCCCCGGGTATCTTTCCTGGTTTGGGTGTTTCAGCACGTCCACCAAACCTCCGCGCTCAATCGCGGAAATCACGCGCTCGAACGAGACGCCCCGCCGTTCGGCAAGTTGTCGGTTCTTCTCCAGATTCCAGTCAAAGCTAGCGGACATATCCAATCGTCACACATTGTGTGCGTTTTGGCAACACATGTTGCAACTCCGCGTACAACCCTCGCCTGACGTTCTCGTGTCACATGCGCGACAGCAGCGCGGAGGCCAATCCGGGATCCCCTCGAGACGCCGCAGTCGGGTGCGGGCGGACCGGACGGTCAGGGTCGTATGAGGGGAGGACTCCATGGGTACGAGTGCCGAACGATTGACGCGTACGATTCGCTGGCTCCAGGGTTACGCCGCGCTGATGACCGTCGCGCTGGTCGTGCTGTTCGTCAGAGGCGGGGCGGCCATGGACGATGTGATCAGAGCCCGGGGGCTGATCATCGAGGACGCGACCGGACGCGAGAGAATCCTTCTTGGCGCCCCGGTCCCGGAGGCCGCCGACCGCGTTCGCACCGATGAAGCCCGGGTGCGCGAGGTCTGGGGACCCCGATTCCCGGACGCCTACATGGACTTCTACCAGGACTACAGCCACGAGACGAACGGCATGCTCATCCTCAGCGAGGACGGATTCGACCGCCTCGTCGTCGGGGATCCGGTACCCGATCCCAACATCGGGCGGCGTAGCGCACCAACTACCGGCATGGTGATCAATGACGTCGAAGGATTCGAGCGGACGGGGTACGGCCTGTCGCCTGTGGACGGGCGCTACAACGTCGGGTTGGGCCTCGACACGGATCGTATCGAAGAAGGTCTCGTCCTGCTCCTGGAAGATGATGGCCTGAACGGCGTTCTAGTGGGCACCGGGCCGGACAGGATCTTTCTTGGCAGCGCGCCCCGCGGGACACGGGTGGACGGGTCTTGAAGAGGAATTTCAGGGACTGCTGGTCCAGCGAGACGGCGAGACCGTGCACACGTTGAATCTCGCGGCCGACAACTGATTAGGAGGAATCCGTGATTGCGAATGACAAACGACTCGCACGTTCGATTCGCTGGTTGCAAGGCTACGCCGCGTTGATGACCGTCGCACTGGTCGTGCTCTTCGTCAGAAGCGGGGCGGCTACGGACGATGTAATCAGAGCCCAGGGGCTGATCATCGAGGACGCGGCCGGGCGCGAACGAATCCTCATCGGCGCCCCGATCCCGGAGGCCCCCGACCGCGTGCGCACCGATGAAGCCCGGGTGCGGGAGGTCTGGGGACCCGGATTCCCTGACGCCTACATGGACTTCTACCGGGACTACAGCCACGAGACGAACGGCATGCTCATCCTGAGCGAGGAGGGGTTTGATCGCCTCGTCGTCGGGGATCCGCTACCCGATCCGAACATCGGCAAGCGGATCGCACCGAGCACGGGCATGGTGATCAACGACGCCAATGGGTTCGAGCGGATGGGGTACGGCGTGAAGCCTATGGACGGCCGCTATCGGGTCAGTCTCGGTCTCGACACGGATCGTATCCAGGAGGGTCTGATCTTGATCCTGGACGATGATGGCCCACACGGCGTTCTAGTGGGCAGCGGACCGGACAGGATCTTCCTCGGCAGCGCGCCGGCCGGACACGGCTGGACGGGCCTTGAAGAGGAGTTTCAGGGACTGCTGGTCCGGCGAGATGGCGAGACCGTGCATACGTTGAATCTCGCGGCCGACAACTGACACACAGACTCTTCGCCGGAGCGGAGGCCGGCGATCGTCTCCTCGACCTCCGCTGCCGTCAACACCGGCCGACCCTCTCGCGGCACCGCGACCACGGTAGAGCTACGCCGTTCAAGTGAGACATCCTGCGGTACAGGATCGGTCTCGATGCTAGTTTCCATGGTAACCACTCATACCATGCCGGGTGCCGCCGATCAAAGTTTGACACTGAAGGGGAGGACCGACCATGGCCATGCACGATCCGCCGCATCCGGGGGGCATCGTGAGGCGGCAGTGCCTCGAGCCGCTGGGTCTGACCGTGACGCGGGCGGCCGAGGGCCTGGGCGTCACCCGGCAAGCGCTCTCGGAGTTGTTGAACGGGCGCACGGGGGTATCGGTCGAGATGGCGATCCGGCTGTCGAAGGCCTTCGGTTCGACCCCCGAGACGTGGCTGGGGATGCAGATGGCGTACGATCTCTGGCAGGCGCGCGGCCGCGCGGGCGAAATCAGGGTGGAACGCTTTGTAGCGGTATGACCGACCTCGTACCGCTGCCAGACGAACGGCGGCTACTTCCCTAACGTTCCTCGGACGAGGGGCTGGCCAGAGAATTCGTCACCGCGAGAGCCATCACCGGGTAGAGTGTCCCGGTATACGTGATGAAGTGCCATGTCTCCGTATTGAGTGACTTCGTCCACCAGCGGCCCGATTCTCTCTGGTTCCGCTTGAGCCACTCGACGCCTCGCTGCACGGCCGGGTGCGATGGCGCCACCCCCGCGGACGACAGCACTACCACCGCCAGACCGGTCTGGTGGCCATCGCTCGCGGGGTCGCCGAAGTCCGCCTCGGCTCGCAGGCGTTCCGCGCGGTTGCCCCGGCCCCACTCCTCGGGCTGAGCGAACGAGCGGATCGACCATCCGCCGTCGGGGCGCTGACGGTCCAGGATCGTCCGGACGATGTCCTGCTTCTGGTCGGCGCTGATCAGGCCGGGGAGATGCCGGTCCGCCCAGAGCAGCGCCACGCGCGCGTAGTCATGGGGAGGAGGGACCCGCCGCAGGTACGCTCGCAGACTCGCGATCTGCCCCTGCAACTCGGGAGAGGTGGCCTGCTCGAGCCAGCCCGGAGCCAGACCCACGCCCATGGCCGCAACGGTCGCGAGCTGATACGCGTCGGACTCGAAAGGCGGCCACGTGTCCGGGGAGTGCCAGGCCCCATTGTCGCGCTGAAGGCTGAACATGAGCTGGAGAGCCTGCGCGGTCTCGGGAGACAGCCGCCCGTCCACATGCGCATCCCAGGATGCCAGAGACGCGGCCAGGTGCACGACCTCCGCCGGGTTCACATCCTGCTGGAGCTCTTCGGGGTCCGCGGCCAGCCTGTCCTGAAGACGCTCCTCGAGAAAGGCCCGGAAGTCTGCGTCGGGCCGACCCAGGCTCTCAGCGAGTTGCGGACGAAGGATCCCGTACCAACCCGTGGTGTGACACGAGACGCAGCCGCGGTTGTTCGCCCAGGCCCTGGCTCCATCGTCCAGGTACGTGAGCGCCCGCTCGAGAGACAGGTTCTCCGCAATCGGTTCATCCTCCGACGCCGGCGGAATGGAGATCTCTCCGAAGTGATACTGGTACGCGCGGTGGTCGCCCCAGTCCTGCGCGTGAAGGTCGGAGCCGAGAAGCGAAATCCCAACGAACAGTCCGAGTGCGGCGTGCGTGAGTCTCATGGCCGAGCGCAATCCCAGGAGGTTCTCGTGCTGGAGCTACAGCCATCGTAAACACCCGTTTGCCGCCATGCAAAGGCATGCGCGAGGGCGTGGCTCGTCGCGGAGGACGGGGCCGTTTGAGGCGGGGCCGCGCGTTCTACCGAGGTAGCCGGAAGCGGAGAGCGACGACCGAGTGCACGTCCGTCACCGGGTCGATGACGACACCGACGATGGTGTCGTCGCCGAAGAACGGCGGCGGATCCGACAGCAGCGGGGCCGGGACGACGACGGTGCCCGCGTGGCGTCCGTCATACTCCAGCACATCGAAGTGCCGTGACGAGGCCATGCCTTCCGGGGGCCAGCGCTCCACCCAGATGCGGTCGGAGGCACCCGCGTGGACGGAGATGAAGGCGGGCAGCGAGTCCGGGATCTCGCCGCTGAGGATCTCCGGCGCGACGTGAACGACTTCATCCAGCGGGACGGGAAGCGAATCGATGCGCGCCTCGAGCGCTCGCAGGCTGTCCGCGCGTTCGGACCGCGGCACCGCGCGGCGACCTGCGTCCGGGCCGTCGATCGTCCTGAGCGGTTCTCCGTCCCGGGTAAACTCGTGGAGGCGGTACGTCTCTCCGTCGCCCACGATGATCGTTCCGCGCCCGGTCATGTCCCAGTCCGCGCGGGGGGAGAAGGGAGCGCGATTCAGTCCATGGACCATTCGGCCGCCGCTCCGGCCGACCCTGTAGAAGGCCGTCCGCTGGCTCGCCAGGTTCCCGAGGCCCGGCACGTGGACGGTGTCGGGCATGAGCCCCTCCGGGCCGTACTTCATATAGAAGTATTCCGAAGGTCCGTTCACATAAAGTTGATAGTGCGGATAATGGTAGACGCCGTCGACGAGCCGGGCGCGCCAGGACTCGGTGTTGTAGTAAGGCGGGATCCTCCACGTCTCGGCCACGGAATCCGGGTACTCCGACGAAGCGCTGGCCGCGAAGGTCGTGATCCGGGATCCCCGCACAAACAGCCTTCCCTCTGCTGCGGGCAGGATATCGACCGGCCAGGTGAACTCGCCGGGCCCTTCGCCTTCCCGTCCGAGCCAGGCCATGAACTCGCCATCAGGCCCGAAGACTCGAACCGACGGCGTGAGGCGGTCGGCAACATAAATCCGCCCCTGCCGGTCCGCGGCCACGGACGTTACTTCGCCGAAGATGTACTCCTCGGCCGCGCCGCCCAATCCCGTATCGCCGATCCGCGTCTCGAGGACCGCGGTGACGGTGTCGGCGGACAAGCTCCGGACGGGGCGGGCGACGGCGGCGGACATGCCCGCAATGCCGATCGCCGCGGCAACCAGCCCGGCGGCGATGGTGCTTCGATGCCGGGGGTGCGCGTTGAGGATGGCCAGGATTCTCTTTTCCAACGGGGGGTGCGCACGCTGGCCCAGCGGACTGGAGGCAGCCCGAATCCGGGCAGGAAATCGTCTAAATGGTTACAGGACTGCATGATCTGCGCTTCCTGCCTTTAGGCTGGACCTTGCTGGACCGGACCGCGAATGCGGGAAAACACGGACTGAGTGGCGGGAAGCACATGTGTCCGAATAGAAGGGGGTAGCGCCCTTTCAAGAGGCTACCGTAGGCGATTGCCCCGCTGAACCGGCAAAGCTGGGATTACCGGTTGACGAAGCACCGACCTCCCCACTCTCAGGCGTCAGCACCTCGTCCCGAGTAGGGCCGACCAGCGGACTGAAGTGGGTCCCCAAACCAAGGTCGTGCGATAGCCCGCGTTGCATCGCCGGACGAGCTTTCGCCGTACCCGAACACCCCACCCTCGCCGTCGTACCGGTAGTCCTTCACGAGGTCGCGGACGGTGACTTCTCGGAGTTCGATGTTCACGGTCGTTTCCTATCTCGCTGTCTTTTCTCCCAATCCTCTTGCAGATCATCCGCTATCACGCGAAGGTCGTGGGCCAAACCTCGTCTCCATTCCTGAGAGTCCCCTTCTATCCAATTCTCAGGAAATTCTATGGCAAGACCTTGTGCTGGGTCATGGTCCGTGATGTGCACGTTGAACCCAACCATCCGCAGACCTCTGCCTCGGATCGCTGCGTACCTCTTACGGTCGCGATAGATGCGCCACTTGCGAAACAGCCCTGTGGACGTAGCGATAATCCCAGCGAGAATCAACCCGCCCAGAACTGAGAACACCGCGGTCAGTGTGATCTTCGTGAATTCCGTCATGCCTCCGTGTGCCTCGCCCGGTCTTTCACGCGTTCCCTCGAAACAGCATCCCGTTCAGCCGCGCCTGCCACTCGTCCTCGTCCACGACCTCGAAGCGCACCACCTTGC
>JAPPGH010000011.1 GCA_026914155.1 Candidatus Palauibacter rhopaloidicola
GCGAGGAGCGTTCGACGAAGCGTACCGCGCCGTGTACGGCCGCGTCATTCCGGGGTTGGACGTGGAGGTGTTGAGCTGGACGCTGGTGGTGACGGCGGCTTCGGACACAGCCTCCGCCGGATCGGTCGCGGGCGACGGGATGCGAATACGGGAACCCGATTGCTCGCCTTCCGGGCCGACTTCGCTACGCGGTCGGGACGCGGGCGCCGGAAGCCGGCCCTCGGAGCCGCGCCTGTCTGGCTGCCCACCCGAGGGAACCCCGTCTGGCGGTCCGGCCGAGGCAAACCCGTCCGGAGGCTCGCCCGAGGAGAGTCAGTCCGGTGGCCCGCTCATCCCCGCCACACCCCCACCCGTCCGCCAGGCCGAAATGGTCGACGGGGTGGCAGGCGGGCCGGTCGCGGCGGCCGTTCACCTCCGCCGCCGGCTCGCGGCGGGGATGCGGGTCGAGGGACCGGCCCTGGTCGTGGAGACGCAGACCACCACTGTTGTGCCACGGGGTTGGGGGGCCGTGGTACTCCCCGGCGGCCACCTGCTGGTGCGCAGAAGCGGCCATCCAACCGCGGCAATTCCCAATCCCGCATCCGACCGCACCGCCCTCTCGCTCCTTCAGGACCAGATCATGTGGAGCCGCCTGCTCTCGGTTGTGGAGGAGCAGGCCCGCACCCTGGTGCGCACGGCTTTTTCCACACCGGTCCGGGAGGCGGGCGATCTCTCTGCGGGTGTCTTCGACCTGTCCGGGCGAATGCTCGCCCAGGCCGTCACCGGCACCCCCGGACACGTCAATGCGATGGCGGAATCGGTTGGCTTTTTCCTGCGCGATCATCCCGTTCAGACCCTCGTCGACGGCGACGTCCTCATCACCAACGACCCGTGGGAGGGGACCGGCCACCTCAACGACTTCACCGTCGTAACCCCGGCCTTCGTGTCAGGACGCCCGGTGGCCCTCTTCGCCGCAACCAGCCACATCGCCGACGTAGGTGGTCGCGGCTTCGGAGCCGACGCCAACCAGGTGTTCGAGGAGGGCGTGCGCATCCCCATCGGCTACCTCATGCGTGCCGGCCGCGTGGACGGCACCCTTATTCGCCTCGTCCGCGCCAACGTGCGGGACCCCGACGTGGCTCAGGGCGACCTCTACTCCCTCGCCGCCTGCAACCGCACCGGTTGCGAACGTCTGGCGGCGATGATGGCCGAATTCGGACTCGACTCGCTGGATCCGCTGGCGGAGATGATCGTCTCGGCGTCCCGTCGCGCCATGCTGGCGCGCATCCGCGTCCTGCGTCCGGGCACCTATCGCAGCCGCATGCGCATCGACGGCTACGACCACGACCTCGACCTCGTCTGCGCCCTCACCGTCTCCCGCGACGGCATCCGCATCGACTTCGACGGCACCTCGCCCATGTCCCCACGCGGCATCAACGTGCCCCTGACCTATACGCGAGCATACGCGTCCTTCGGCGTTCGCTGCGTCGTG
Source organism: Candidatus Palauibacter rhopaloidicola (assembly GCA_026914155.1). GTDB lineage: Bacteria > Gemmatimonadota > Gemmatimonadetes > Palauibacterales > Palauibacteraceae > Palauibacter > Palauibacter rhopaloidicola. Next base: position 1,472 of record JAPPGH010000011.1, read on the forward strand.
GGCTCCGACGTTCCCAACAATGCGGGGTCCCTCAGCGCGATCTCGGTGGGTGCCCCGAGCGGGTCGATCCTGAACGCTCCTGCGCCTGCCGCCGTCGCCGCCCGCCACGCCATCGGCCAGATGCTGCCCGACGTGGTGCTGGGGTGCCTGGAGCAGGCCCTGGAACCGGGATCCGTACCTGCCGAAGGCGCCTCATGCCTCTGGAACCCGGTGCTGCTCGGTGGTCCGGGCCTGACCGGCTCCTACCCGTACCGCGCGGAGCCCTTCGTGGTGAATCCGTTCCACACCGGGGGCACCGGCGCGCGCCCGGGCAAGGACGGGCTCTCGGCCACCGCCTTCCCCTCCGGCGTCCGCAGCACGCCCATCGAAATCACCGAGACTGTCGCGCCGCTCATCTTCTGGAGGAAGGAGTACATCCCCGATTCCGGAGGCCCCGGCGAGTTCCGTGGCGGATTGGGCCAGGTCATGGAGATATCCCATGCCTCCGGCGAACCCTTCGCCATCTCCAAGATGTTCGAACGAGTCCGCAATCCTGCCCGGGGACGCGCGGGCGGCCGCGACGGCGCGCTGGGACGGGTCCATGTGCCCAACCTGGGGATGCTCCGCGCCAAGGGCCGTGAAGCAGTGCCGCCGGGACACCGCATCGTACTGGAAACCCCCGGCGGCGGCGGCCTCGGCGATCCCCGACGGCGTTCCCGCGAACTCGTCGGCGAAGACATCCTAGACGGCTACGTCACGGCAGCCTCGGCGGCGAAGGACTATGGATTTCACCCTGGAGACGAGCCCGACTAGCTGAGCACTCGTGCCGGTTCGGCTGCCGATGACTGACGCCGGCAATCGACATTATTCTCCGGGTGAGCTCTCAAGAGAGTCCTCCATGGCTTCCCGGGCAGCGGCTTCGATCTCCCAGGGGATAGCCGAGTCGCAATAGAGCGCAGCTCCGTTCGACAGGACGGGATCCTTGCCCTTCGCCGGGGCGCCCGGATGAACCGATGGGACCGGCGGCAGACCGGGCTTGGTTGTTTCCGGCCTGCTCGGCGCATCCACCAGCATCCTCCCTTTCGGCGTGAAGAACAGCACGGTTCCGTCACTGTTCACGGATACCTTCACCCGCCCCTCGTGAACGGCTCGATGGTGCCGCCGGCAGAGGAGCAGCGTGTTCCTCAGGCTCGTCTCGCCTCCGTCGGCCCAGTGCTTCAAGTGATGGGCCTCGGTGAAGGTGCACCCGCACCCCGGAAAGCGGCATCCCCGGTCCCGCTCCTCCAGCGCCCGCCGGATGTGCGGCGGAATCGTGCGCGTCCGGCGCCCCACGTTCAGCATCGAGCCGTCCTTCGCGTGGACCATCGCGACTACTGCGGCGTCGCAATGGACCATGACCTGGTAGCGCTCGGCTCGGGTGCCGGACCCGACGCGGCGCTCCGAATCTGAACCAGCCATCGATCCTCTCTCTCTGGCGTCGCGCTCGACTCGCCACCCCCGAATCCCGCGGCCAGTGCCCGCTCCGCCAGCAGCCCCACCGCATCCGCCCGGCGCTGCTTCGGCTCCGGGCGCGGATCGCTGTCCTCGCTCCCACGACGCCTGGCACTCGCATCATCCTCGCACCGAAACAGCGCATCCGACGCCGCCTCCACCGCCCGCATCAGCATCGCCCCGGCCTCCGGCTCGAGCCGGCCCTTCACCACGTACATCCCGTCGCCGTCCACGAAGACCGAGAAGGTGCGGCTGCGGCGCCGCGCCTGCTCGGCGGTCAGCTCCGCGTCGCGCGACAACTTCTTCAACATGCGCACCGTCCGCTCCAGCTTCGCCGCCGAGCCGGCGCGCGCGAACTCGAGCAGCTCCGCCTCGCGCTCGGGGGTCGCAACCCGGGTGAGCGCCCGCACCTTGGCGTAGGAGATGGTCCCGTGCTTCAGAGCGTCGGCGGTCTGCGGCAGGCGCTCGAGCGCGCGGGCGGTCCGCACCCGTTCGCGGGCCGTACCGATCTTCGTGCCGGTCCTCCAGGCCAGCCATTCGGCGCAGGAGGAGTAGCCGCCCTCCTTCCACCCGCCCCGGCGGTCGAACTCGGCGATCAGGGTCATCATGCGCGCCTCGGCGGAGTTGATGCGGGCCGCCAATTCGGCGATGCGCTCGCCCAGCTTGCGGAGCTCTTCGTCGTCTCCCGAGGGCTCGGGACCGTAGGGCTCGGGGCTGGCGTCGGGTCGGACACCCGTCGGTTCCCGCACCATCGCAGGCCCCGGAAGGGATCTTTGGCGAGTGGCGTAGAGAGAGTTCGCAGATGCGATCATCATTCCCTTCAACGTTAGATTGCACAATGACTTACGTACAAATATAACGTCACTGAAATCGGCCTCTCAGAATGCCCTGTAGTGGCCGAAGCGGGGTTGGGAGACCATCGGAGAAGGAAGCCGCCTACGAATGCCGTCAGCGCGTCTGCCAGCGCCTCTGGCGGACTGGAAGGCGTGGGGTCTCGGACTCCGCCACATCGCGGGCTCCGAAACTGTCAATGGCAGAATGGGACACGCGCATGTGAATTCGGGACGCAGCGGAGTGGGACGCACGGGGCGGTATACCGACGGTGCAGTCCATTGAGCGGAGGGACAGGCGTCCCCGGCGGATCTGCCATAGACTCCGGGAGCGCTACCACGATCGCCATACCGTCCACGAAGATGTACGTAAAAGAGTATTGAGTATCTGTTACTGAACTGTATAACTCCGTGAAATGCCTTTCTGAATGCGTGGCAACGTTCCACTTCCGGTACGGCGCCATCCTCAGGAAGCTCGGCAACGACATCTGCGATGCAGGTCTGCGCCGCCGCATCCGCGCATCGACGCTGGCCGTGTGCGCTGATCCCGCGCTGATCAGTCGGCCCACACTTCAGAAGATCAAACGGCGCGAGCCAGGCGTTTCCGTGGGCTGTGCGCCAAGGTCGTGTTCGTGCTGGGCACGCACGACGGCATTTGCGACCCTGGCTGACCGCAGCCGGCACGCCTCGGCGCGTCCAGCCACGAAACCGATCGCATGGACTCGGCGTTCGAGCATCAGGATCTCGCGCCGGCTCTGCGCTCCGGCGCCCGCTCACCGCGCCCTGATCGCGTCGAACCTACCTCGGCGTGAAGTCCTCCCCCTCGCCCAGGCTGCGCACGAAGGCGGCGAGCAGGTTCGCGGCGGCGTCCAGGTCGCTCGTGCTGACGATCTCGTTGGGCGAGTGC
>JAPPGH010000041.1:0-1185 GCA_026914155.1 Candidatus Palauibacter rhopaloidicola
CAGGTTCGCGGCGGCGTCCAGGTCGCTCGTGCTGACGATCTCGTTGGGCGAGTGCATGTAGCGGTTGGGAACCGACACCAACCCGGTTGGAACCCCCGTGCGCACCAGATGGATGCCGTCCGCGTCCGTGCGGGTGGCGCGCGGGGCCGCCTGGATGCTGTAGGAAATTCCTTCGGCCTCGGCCACCTCGGTCAGACGGTCGAACACCACGGGGTGGGCTGCGGAACCCCGGCTCAGCACCGGTCCGCCTCCCAGCTTGTGCTCGCCCAGTTCCTTCTTGTTGATGTCCGGAGCATCGGTGCTGAATGTGACATCGACGACCAGCGCCACATCCGGGTCCACGGAATAGGCGCTGGTGCGCGCCCCTCCTCCCGAGTAACCGATCTCCTCCTGCACCGTGGCGACCGCCACCGCGCCCGCGGAGCCCGGGGATTCAGCCAGCCTGCGCAGCGCCTCCAACACCACGTAGGCGCCGATGCGGTTGTCGATCGCGCGCGAAGCGATGCGGTCGCCGGCGAGCCTTACCATTGATGCGGCCACGACCGCGGAGTCTCCCACCCGCAGCCCCAGTTCCCCGGCGGCGTCGCGGTCCCCGGCCCCCACGTCGATCCAGAGGTCGCGGACCTTGCTCGCCTTGGTCCGATCCGATGCCTTCATCAGGTGAATCGGCTTCTTGCCGATGACCCCCGGCACTTCGCCGGCGCCGCCGAGGATGCGCACCCGCTGGCCCACCAGCACCTGCGCGTCCCATCCGCCGATGGTGTCGAAGTAGAGGAAACCGTCCTTGTCGATGTGGGTGACCTGAAGGCCGATCTCGTCGATGTGCCCGGCCATCATCACCCGCGGCCTGCCCTCGGGATTGACCGAGGCGAAGGAGTTACCGGTCACGTCGGTCCAGACGCGGCCCGCGAAGTCTTCGGCGCGCTGCCGCCAGACGCGCGCGGCCCGGACCTCGAAACCGGAGGGGCCGGGGGCGTTGAGCAGCTGTTCGAGGAAGTCGATCGGCGGGGTCATCGATGAGCTCCGGGTCATCTTTGGTTTCGTCTCTTTTCCTGGATGATTTCGCCCGGGCGGGATGGCGGCGCGTCGTCGCCGGAGCCCGCGCCGGCGCCGAAGGGTCCACGCCTCGTCCCGAATCCCCATCCAGACGCCCCGCCCGCACGTGCCGACGCCCCGCCCGCACCC
>JAPPGH010000041.1:1285-42682 GCA_026914155.1 Candidatus Palauibacter rhopaloidicola
CCCGAATCCCCATCCAGACGCCCCGCCCGCACGTGCCGACGCCCCGCCCGCACCCCGCTGCGCCCCACCAGCACCCCGCTGCGCCCCACCGGCGCCCGGCTGCGCCCCGCCCGCACCCGATTGCGCGCCATCGGCTCCCCGATGCGGCCCACCAGCACCGGACCGTGCCCCGCCGGCTCCCGGAAACCCGCCAATGGTGGTGACCTGCAACGACCCGTCGGCCAGCTGGCGCTCGATGCGGCGCTGAATCCGCTTCTGGATCCAGCGCCGGCTCGGGGGCAGCAGCAGCGAGAACCCGACGACATCCGTGAGCAGCCCAGGGGTGAGCAGGAGCGCGCCTCCCAGCAGGACGCAGAGCCCGTCCATCAGCGCCCGCCCGGGTACGCCGCCCCGAGCCAGCCGCTGCTGGAAGGACCACAGTGCGCGCAGCCCCTCGCGTCGCGCCAGCCACGCCCCCGCAACTCCCGTGAGCACACAAAGCGACAGCGTGGGAAACAGCCCGATCGCGCCACCCAGACGGATCAGAAGGAACAGCTCGAGCAGCGGGACCGCCACGAAGATGAGCGCGAGCCTGGACAGTATCGACATGGGAAAGCTCTACACCGGCGCGGTGATTCCGGTGCCGGGAGCGCCCGCGGAGATGCCGGGCCAACGCCGCCGGGCGGTCGCGCAGCAGGCCCACATGCCCCGGCGCGCGGCTTGATCGGGAGGCGCGGCTTCGCTTACTTGCCGTATGGAGCAGACGTACTTCCGGAAGGGTTTCGGCCTGAAAACCCAGGTCAAACCCATCATCGACGCCGAGTACCACTCGCAGCTCGTGGATCGCATCCGCGCCCGCGGCTACACCGACGTCTTCGGCGACATCACCGTGCGCCTGGCAGAGGAGTTCGGGTTCTGCTACGGGGTCGACCGCGCCATCGACTACGCGTACGAGACCGTGACCAAGTTTCCCGGCAGGAACATCTACCTGGTCGGGGAGATCATTCACAACCCGCATGTTAACCAGCGCATGCGCGAGATGGGCATCCGCTTCCTCTATCCGCGCGACGACCAGAGCTTCGACTTCTCGCACCTCACGCCCAGGGATGTGGTGCTGATTCCGGCGTTCGGCGTCACGCGCCACGACTTCAGCACGCTGCGCGAGATCGGGTGCCTGCTGGTGGATACCACCTGCGGCTCCGTGCTGAACGTGTGGAAGCGCGTCGAGCGGTATGCGCGCGACGGCTTCACGGCCATCGTCCACGGCAAGTACACGCACGAGGAGTCCCGCGCAACCGCGTCCCAGGTCACCCTGTACGACGGCGGCAAGTACCTGATCGTGCGCAACATGGACGAGGCGAAGCTGGTGTGCGACTACATCGCGCACCGTCCCGGGAGCATGTCGACCGGGGAGTTCACGGAGCACTTCCGCGAGAAGGCCACGCCCGGGTTCGACCCGGAGCTGGACCTGAGCAAGGTCGGAGTGGCGAACCAGACCACCATGCTGGCCAACGAGTCGCTGGCGATCGCGGCAAGGATTCGCGAGGCGATGGTGGAGGGACACGGGGAGGAGTACGCCAGCGAGCGCTTTCGCTCATTCGACACCATCTGCTCGGCGACCCAGGAGCGGCAGGACGCGGTGGAGGCGATGATGCCGCAGCCGCCGGACGTGATGATCGTCATCGGCGGCTACAACTCGTCGAACACCAACCATCTGGCCGCCATGTGCCGCGAGTACACCGTGACCTACCACATCGAGGACGCGGTGTGCATCGACACGACGACGGGCGTGGTGCGCCACAAGCCCGAACTCGACCCGCACGCGCCCGAGGTGGTCGCCCGCGACTGGCTGCCGGACGGGCCCTTCGAACTGGGCATCACTGCCGGCGCCTCCACCCCGAACAACAAGATCGGCGAGGCGCTGGCGCGCGTGCTGGCGATCCGGGGGGAACTGCCGGCAGAGGAAGCGGCCGACCAACCGGGCAACGGCAAACGCGTGCCGAGGGTGCTGCCGCAGGCGGGGGGCCGTTCGGCCGCTCCCTAGATGTGAATCGCCCTTCCCAGCGCTGACAGCGCGCCTTCCGCCACGGCCTCGGAGAGGGTCGGGTGCGGGTGCATCGCCTTCTCCATCTCCTCAACGGTCGCCTCCAGGTGGCGTCCAACCACGAACTCGGCGATGAGTTCGGTGGCACCGGGGCCCACGATGTGCGCGCCCAGGATCTCCGAGTAGCGCTTGTCGCGGATCACCTTCAGGAATCCCTCCGAGTCGCCGGCGGCCAGCGCGCGCCCGTTGCCCACCCAAGGGAACCTGCCCACCTCGATGTCGTGTCCGGCTTCCCGGGCCTGGGCCTCCGTGAGCCCCACGGACGCCACTTCGGGGTGGCAGTAGGTGCAGTTGGGGATGTTGCCGTAGTCGACGGTTCCGTGTCCGGCTCCCGCGATGTGCTCCACCGCCACTATGCCCTCATGCGAGCCCTTGTGCGCGAGCAGGGGCGGGCCGGCGCAGTCGCCGATCGCGAAGATGCCGGGCACGCTGGTCTCCATGTGCTCGTTGACCTCGACGAACCCGTCGCCGGTGGTGGCCACCCCGGCCCGGTCCAGCCCGATGTCCTCGATGTTGGGGACGCGCCCGACGGCAGACAGGACGTAGTCGGCCTCGAGGACCCGCTCTTCCCCGGCCCCGTCCTTTACCGTCAGCCGGACGCCGCCGTCGTGGATTTCGGTGTTCTGGAGGGCCGTGCTGGTGAGGATCTTCATCCCCCGCCGCTTGTAGCTCTTCGCCACCGCCTCCGAGACCTCTTCATCCTCCACGGGAAGAATGCGGTCGAGCATCTCCACCACCGTGACCTTCGAGCCGTAGGCGGCGTAGATGTCCGCGAACTCGATGCCCACCGCGCCCGCGCCCACGATGACCAGGTGCCCGGGGGCGTCGGCCTGGAAGAGGGCGTGCGTGGACGACCAGACGCGCTCGCCGTCGATGACGAGGACCGGGATGTCGCGGGGCCGGGAACCGGTGGCGATGATGACGTTGCGTCCGTGGTAGCGCTGCGATTCTCCGTCCTCGCCGCGCACCTCGACGGTGCCTCCTCCGGCCAGCCGGCCGTAGCCCTTGATGTGGGTAACGCCGTTCTTCTTGAACAGATGGCCGATGCCGCGCACCAGCCGCGAGGCGACGTTGCGGCTGCGCTTCTGGGCGGGCCCCAGATCCACCCCCATCTCGCCCAGCATGATGCCGTGCTGCTTCGCCTTCTTCAACTGGCCGACCAGCAGCGCGCTGGAGAGCAGGGCCTTGGTGGGAATGCAGCCCACGTTCAGGCAAACCCCGCCCAGCTCCTCGTACTCGACGCAGGCGGCGCTCAGCCCGAGCTGGGCCGCGCGGATGGCCGCGACGTAGCCGCCCGGGCCGCTGCCGATGACGATCACGTCGAAATTCTTTTCGGCGTCGGTCACTTCTTCACCTCCGATTCAGTGCGGGAACCCCGAGAAGTGTAGGGGAGCCGGTGCGGGTTGCAACCCCCGTGCCGGGCTGCTTTGTGCGTTGCCGCGGGCTTGTTATATTGCGCGTTCTTCGGGACGTGGCGCAGTCCGGTAGCGCACCTGAATGGGGTTCAGGGGGTCGCCGGTTCGAATCCGGCCGTCCCGATTCGAAGGGTCAAGAGTGTCGCGGACGCGACGTTACCTCGTCCGGCAAGGAGCGCCTCATGCGGCTGCACCTGAGTGTTCTCCCGGCTTTTCTCGCCTTGTACCTCGGATCGCCCGCCCTCTCGCTCGTGGGCAGTCCCCCTCCGGCCCAGGCAAGCGCGGGCGCGGTATCGGCGGGCTTCAGCCATGTGTGCACCCTGGGCGGAGACGGGGTGGCAAGCTGCTGGGGCACCAACACCTACGGGCAGTTGGGCGATGGCGGCACGGCCGACCGCGCCGAGCCGGCCCCGGTGTCCGGCGGCTTGAGCTTCCAGTCGATCTCGGTCGGGCACGGGCACGCCTGCGGGGTGACGGCCGACGGCGCCGTCCACTGCTGGGGCAGAAACGGGTACGGCGAACTGGGCGACGGCTCCACCACCAACCGCGCCGAACCGGTGCGCGTGGCCGGAGACTTGACCTTCGCGGCCGTGGCGGTCGGCACCAACCACACCTGCGCGCTCACCGAGGACGGCGAGGCGTACTGCTGGGGGCTCAACAGCTCGGCGCAACTGGGCGTGGCGGCGGGGACCCCGAGCCTCGAGCCGGTGCGGGTTCCGGTGGACACCGAGTTCGAGTCCATCACCGCCGGCGTCGACCACACCTGCGCGCTGGCCGGAAACGGACGGGCCACCTGCTGGGGCTCCAACGACATGGGCGAACTCGGCGACAGCACCCGCGCGCTGGGCTCAGCGCAGCCCGGCGAGGTGGATGGTCCGAGATACGACGTGCTCTCCGCAGGAAGCAACCGCACCTGCGGGGTCACCGGTGGCGGCGACGCGTACTGCTGGGGCAACAACAACTACGGCGTCCTGGGCGACGGCACCGAGGAGCGCCGGGGCGGTCCCACCGAGGTGGCCGGCGGGCACGACTTCTCCACCATCTCCGCCGGCGGCGTGCACACCTGTGCGCTCACCGACGACGGAGAGGCGTACTGCTGGGGCCTGAACACCTTCGGCCAACTGGGCGACGGCTCGACCGACAACGCGCTGGAGCCGGTCGCGGTCGCGGGGGGGCACACCTTCGAGTCGATCTCGGCGGGCAACTACGGCACCTGCGCGCTGACCGCCGCCGGCGAGGTCTACTGCTGGGGCCGGGTGGCCGGGATGGGGGGTTACGAGGAGGGCGAGGGGATGGACACCGAGCCCACGCTGGTGGGCGGCGGGTCGTCCTCCGGTGAGACGGGCGCCGCGGAGACCGCGGACGCTGCCCCGGACGCAGCGGGCAATGGCCGCGACCGGGCCGCGCTGGCCGCATCCTTCGGCGCCCTCGCCGCGCAAACCCCCGTGCGCACGGTTCAGCCCGGAGCCCCGGGAGAGGACACGCGCGTGCTTGAGCCGGGCGAACTCGACGGCACCGAGCTCCCCCCGCACACGGAAGCCGATCTTCGTTTCATGCGCGGGATGATCCCGCATCACGCGCAGGCGCTGGATATGGTGGAGCTGCTCCGCGACCGCACCTCCAACCCGCGGCTGCAGCGTCTGGCCCTGCGCATCGAGATCTCACAGAAGGACGAGATCGCGATGATGGAGCGCTGGCTGCGCGAGCGGGGCGAGGACGCCACTGCGGGCATGGCGCACCACGGACACGACGGCATGATGGAGCTCATGCCGGGGATGCTCACGCCCGAGCAGATGGCGCAATTGGCAGAGGCGCGCGATGCCGAATTCGACCGCCTCTTCCTGGAGTTCATGATCAGCCACCACGAGGGCGCGCTGGTCATGGTCGAGGCATTGTTCGCGAGCCCGGGCGCGGGACAGGGGTCCGCCATCTACCACTTCGCGTCGGATGTGGAGGCGGACCAGGAGATGGAGATCCGGCGCATGCGCGCGCTCCTGGCGAGCGGCTGACGTGATTCACGCCCGCGCCACCCGACTCGGGCCCGGCGCGGAACCAGATGGGAGAAGGGGACGATGAAGAAGCGGCTTCAGATCGATCGACGAGCTATGCGGATGCGCGCGTTGTGGATGGGCATCGTGCTTGCGGCGCTGGCGCTGCCGGCGCATGCAGCCGCCCAGGCCGTTCCGCCCGGTCAGCCGCGGCCCGAGGAGCTCGCGGAGGTGCGCACCGACTCGCTCGCCGAGCCCGCCCTTCCCGCCTTCGACTGGGACATCCTGGACCCGCGGGTGAACCTGGCCGCGGGCTGGCTGGACGCCGAGAGCGCCATCTGGAACCTGGAGCTGGTGGCGACCACGCCGCGTCCGGAGGGCTTCTTCAACCCCGAGACGCCACGCGAGGGGGCGGGCTTCTCCAACACGGACCTCGCCTTCCAGGGGAATTACCTCTTCCAGGGCAATTACAACGGCTTCCAGGTCTACGACATCTCCGACCCCGGCAACATCGAGCTGCACGTGGCAGTTGTATGTCCCGGCGGCCAGGGCGACGTGTCGATCTACGGCGACCTACTGTTCATGTCCGCGCAGGAGACCCGCGGCCGCCTCGACTGCGGCACCGAGGGCATCCAGGACAGCGTCAGCGTCGAGCGCTTCCGCGGGGTGCGCATCTTCGACCTGTCGAACCTGGAGGCGCCCCGCCAGGTGGCGGCGGTGCAGACCTGCCGTGGATCCCACACGCACACCGTGGTCACCGATCCCAACGACGACGAGAACGTCTACGTCTACGTATCCGGCACCTCGGGGGTGCGTCCCGCCGACGAGTTGCCCGGGTGCTCGGGACTGCCCCCGGAGGAGGACCCCAACACCGCGTACTTCCGCATCGAGGTGATCCAGGTGCCGCTCGCCAACCCGGCCGCCGCTGAAATCGTCAGCATGCCGCGCATCTTCGCCGACCCCGAGACCGGCGAGTACGGCGGCCTCTGGCAGGGCGGCGACCACGGCGAGGGCACCCAGGAGTCCCGCCTCACCAACCAGTGCCACGACATCACGGTCTACCCGGAGATCGGGCTTGGCGCCGGCGCGTGCGCCGGCAACGGCATCCTGCTCGACATCTCCGACCCGGTGAACCCGGTGCGCCTCGACGAAGTGGTGGACCCCAACTTCGCCTACTGGCACTCGGCCACCTTCAACAACGACGGCACCAAGATCCTCTTCACCGACGAGTGGGGCGGCGGAGGCCAGCCCCGCTGCCGCTCCACCGATCCGCCCGACTGGGGCGCGAACGCCATCTTCGAAATCGTCGATGGGCAGATGGAGCTCGCCGGCTACTACAAGCTGCCGGTGCCTCAGAGCGAACTGGAGAACTGCGTTGCCCACAACGGCGCCGTCATCCCGGTGCCCGGACGCGACATCATGGTGCAGGCGTGGTATCAGGGCGGCCTGTCGATGCTCGACTTCACCGACGCATCCGACCCCGTCGAGATCGCGTTCTTCGACCGCGGCCCGCTGAGCGAGGAGGAGATGTACACCGGCGGCTACTGGTCCACCTACTGGAACAACGGCTTCATCTACGGCGCCGAGATCACGCGCGGCCTCGACGTCTTCCGGCTGTCGCCCAGCGAGCATCTCTCCCAGAACGAGATCGACGCCGCGAACATGGTGCAGGTGGAGGAGTTCAACGCCCAGTTGCAGCCGATGTTCACCTGGCCCGCCCACCCCGCCGTGGCAGGATCCTACCTCGACCAGCTCGAGCGCGCCGGCGACATCCAGCCCTCGCTGCTGCAGCGATCGCGGGACGTCCTGTCTGCGGCGTCATCCTCGCCCGGAGCCGACGTGGCTGCTCAACTGAGGGAGACCGCGGCCACCCTGGACGCAAACGCCGACGAGGTGAACGCCGGCGAGCGCCTGGGCGACGCGCCCCGCCAGCGCTGGCTTGCACAGGCCATGCGCGAGCTGGCGGCGTCGATGGATTGAGATGAGGGCAGCCCTCGCGCTCGTTGCGAGCATCGTTCTCGCCTGCGCGGAGCCGGGCGATCAGCGCGAGACTTCCGCGACCGGCTCCCCGTCGCCCGCGGCCGAAGGCGCATCCCTCCCCACCGCCCTCTGGCACGACGCCACCGACGAACTCCTGCCCGCCACCGGCGAGTGGACCAACAAGGTCGAGCTGGCCGACATCGACGGGGACGGGCGGATCGACCTGCTGTTCGCGAACGGGGGCAACTATTCCGAGCCGGGTGAGCCCGAACTGAACCGCGCGTTCGCCAATCGCGGCCCGGGCCAGCCCTTCGAGGAGGTGACCGGCCGGGTGTTCGGCTCCACGCCGGACCTCGCGCGGGTCATCAAGGCGCGCGACTTCGACGGGGACGGGAATACCGACATTCTCGTCGGGGCGACCTACCAGACCCGGAGCCGTCTGTACATGGGGACGGGAGAGGGCGCCTTCGAGGAACGCACCGCGACCCACCTCCCACAGATGCCGCTCAGCCTGGGGGACGCCGAGCCCGGCGACGTCGACCGCGACGGCGACCTCGACCTGGTGCTGGCGGACTGGGGCCCCGGCAACAACATGACCAACCAGGGCGGCCGCACGCGCGTCTGGCTGAACGACGGCAAGGGCCGCTTCACCGACGCCACCGACGACCGCATGCCCGCGACCCTGGTCCGTTTCTCCTGGGACCTCGAGCTGGTCGACGTCGACAACGACTTCGACCTCGACGTGCTGGTGTCGTGCAAGCGCTGCGCGGGCAGCCTGCTCTTCCGCAACGACGGCACCGGCACCTTCGAGGAGGATCCGCGCGGGCTGCCGCAATACACCAACAACTACGAGTTCGAGGCGATGGACCTCAACGGCGACGGTTTTCTCGACCTCGTGACCATCAACGACGGCGAGATCGTCGGCGAACGCGGCTCCCGCCGGCGCGAACACGTCTTTCGCAACGACGGCGAGGGCCGATTCGTGGACGCCACGGACGCCTGGTGGCCCACCTCGGAAAACATCGGGGAGGACGACAACGTCGTGGCCTTCCTCGACTTCGATTCCGACTACGACGCCGACTTCCTGATCGGCTCGCTGAGCGGGCCCGATCGCCTGCTGATCAACGATGGCACCGGCCGGCTGCGCGTGGCCACGGACGTGTTTACCGGCGCGGAAACGCCCGGCACGCTCGGCATGGCCATCGCCGACCTGGACGGCGACGGCCGCATCGACGTGGTGCAGTCCCAGGGAGAGCATCCCACGGCCATCCAGGAGCGCATCTTCCTGGGGCGGGAGCTCGACGCCTACAACGCGATTCCCGTCGTGGGTCAGCCGCTGACCGTGCCGGACGCCGACAGCGCCCTGGTCATGATCCGCATCCACGAGCGCAAGAGCCCGCTGCTCGCGGCGGAGTGGGAATCCGTCGAAGTGACGTGGGAATCCGCAGATGGCCAAGGGACGGTGCCCATGCGCTGGTACGGCGAATACCTCTGGCGGGCCCGCATTCCGCTGGACGCGAGGCCATCGGTCATTGACGCGAGGGCTGTGTCCGGCAACCGGACGCGCGTGCAGTACATGCGTGCCGGCCAGGGAGCGTCCGGAGCCTGAGAGCGTGCCGAAAGGAGGAATGAGCGGATGAATCCCCTGCACCCCCTCGCTCGCCGCAGCGGTCCCCTGGCGACCGTCGCCGTGCTGCTGTCGTTTTCGATCTCGACGCCGGCAACCGCCCAGACCACGGGTGCCATCGAAGGCACGACCATCGGCACGAACGGCTTTCCGATGTCCGGTGCGCTCGTGACCGTAACCGGCGCTGCCGTGAGCCAGGAGAGCGTCACGGGCGCCGACGGCTCCTTCCGGTTCGCGGGTCTGGCCGCCGGCGACTACGTCGTCACGGCGATGCTCCCCGGTTTCCAGACGGCCGAGCTTCAGGTCACGCTCGCGGCGGGCGCCACGGAGACGGTCCGGTTGACTCTCCAGATCGCCTATGTGCTCGACACGCTCAGCGTCGTCGCCGAGGAGCCCCGCATCTTCGCCCGCAACTTCGTCCCCGAGTCGATGATCCGGCAGCAGTCGAAGATCACCAACGTGACGGCGGTGGTGGACAACCTTCCCGGCGTATCGGTCCAGGAGGGGGACGCGTACGGCTTCGACGACTGGTCGAGCAACGTGGCCGTGCGCGGCTTCCAGGTGACCATCAATGACGTCCAGATCGGCACCACCATCGACGGCTTTCCGAACGGCACCTCCGACTATTGGAGCGGCGCCAAGGCCAACCGCTTCGTCGACCCGATGAACCTCGCGAGCGTCGAGGTTTCGCAGGGCACGGCCGACATCGCCTCCCGGTCCGTCGAGGCGCTGGGCGGCACCTTCAACTACCTCACGGACGATCCGGCGGCGGAGCGCGCCTACACCGCGTCCGCCACGATCGGCGAAAACGGCGGCGAGCGGTTCTCCATGCGGGTCGACACCGGACCGCTGTTCGGCGGGGAGACGCGCGCGTGGATCGCCGGGGTACGCCAGGAGGCGACCGACTGGATGGAGGGCTCTGCGAGGAACGAGCGGGAGCACATCGCCGCCAAGCTGGTTTCGTCGCACGGCCGCCTCGACCTGACCGGCTATCTCTCGTACGACGACATCCACGAGGACGTCTACCAGCGGCTCTACAGCGACGCCGACTTCAGGGCCGATCCGCGCTGGGACCGGCTGGTCGGCGACTGGCCCGGCGTGCCCTACCTGAACCAGTTCTACCGGCCCGGGTGGCAGACCCGCCGCCAGAACACTTTCGCCTACGTCAGAGCCGACTGGGCGCAGAGCGAACTCAGTTCGCTGAGCGCGGGCGTCTACTACCATCGCACCGGAGGCCGCGGCGACTGGCTGCCCCCCTACATCGTCGACGTCGTCGATGACCACGGCGGACCCGAGTCGGAGCTCGCGGGCAATCCACCCGTCAGAGGCGGCACGCAGCTCGGCATCATCCGCTTCGTGGACGCCAACGGCGTCGCGGTCGGACCGACCCCCGGGTGCACGTCATCCTACATCTTCAACTACTACGGTTCGGGCGGGCCGGAGGTCGACCCGGCATGCCATCCGGGCGCCACGGCGGTGCAGTCGTACCGCCACAGCCACTACGGCAAGGACCGCTACGGCCTTACCCTCGACGAAGAGTGGTCCGCCACACTGGGCAGCGCCGGCAGCGCGCTGCGGGCCGGCATCTGGTACGAGGGCTCGCGGCGCCACCTGGGCCGGGACTGGCACCGCATGCTCGATCCCACGCTCAGCTTCAAGTGGGACTATCAGGCCTACTGGCACCAGTACGAGTGGGATTTCCCGCAGAACATCTTCAAGTGGTACCTGGAGGAGACGCTCTACGTTGGCCCGTTCGCCCTGAGCGGCGGCGTCAAGCAGTTCCTGATCGGCGTGTCGCGCGAAGACCAGTTCCATGCCGATCCATCGCTCGAGGTCGGTTCCGATTCGAAGCTGCTCTTCCAGGGCGGCGTCACGTACGAGACGCCGGTCGACGGCCTCGACCTGTTCGCGGGCTATTCCCAGAACTTCAGGGCGATCGCCAGCACGCTGCTCGAGGTGCCGGGCCGGAGTCTGGAACTCCTTGAGCCCGAGACCGCATCGAACATCGATGTCGGGGTTCAGTATGCGGGAGAGCGGGTTGCCTTGAGCGCCGCCTGGTACTCCATCGACTTCACGAACCGGATCTTCTACCTCGGACCACAAACGCCCGCCGGCCCCAACTACCTCATTCCGGGAGGCGGGGGCTACTTCAACGCGGGAGGCATCGAAACAACCGGCCTCGAGGTGGCGGCCACGGTGCCGTTGTCGGAACAGACATCGTTCTATACGGCCTTCACCTTCAACAACTCGGAGTACATCGGGTCCGGTGATCCGCTGGTCGATGAAGGCCAGGGCATCGTGGCCGGAGCCGACGTGACCGGCGTACCTGCCCGGCTGTGGGTCATCTCACTCGACCGCAGCGGGCCGCTCGGCGGCGGGGTGTCCGCAAAGTACACGTCGTCCCGCCGGGTCAGTCTGACGGCGGACTGGTACGCCGACGCCTACTGGACGGCGGACGCCTACGTCACCCTGAGGGGCGAGGCCCTGAGCGAGCTGCTGCGCTCGGCGGAGTTCTCGATCGTGGCGAACAACCTGGGCAACGCGGCCTATCTCTCAGCCATCACCGAGAACGCAGCCTGGCTGGGCGCGCCGCGCACGGTGTCGATGACCGCGACGGTGTCCTTCTGAGGGGGGTCGCGCCGACGCGCTTGCCCCCGCCTCCTATTCCGCCGCCGTAGCGTGAAATGCGAAGGCGGCTCCCTGCGGGTCCGTGCACTGGGCGATGAGGTCTCCGCCGGGCACCTCCATCGGCCCGTTCAGGATCGTTCCACCTCGCTCGACCACGCTCTCGGCCGTGACCTGCGCGTCCGACACGCGAATGTAGGGAAGCCAGGCCGACACCGGCATCTCCGGAGGACGGTTGAAGATGCCTCCCAGCGGATGCGCGCCGCGGTCAAACTCCAGATAGATGCCTGCCTCGCCCATGTCCGTCCGGCTCGCCTCCCGCCAGCCGAACAGCTCCGAATAGAACGCCCACGCCGCCTCCCAGTCCGTGGTGGCGAGTTCGTGCCAGGAAAACTCGCCGATGGAAGCCGGGCCGTCGTGCCCGGGCGTCGCGTCGGCCGGCTGGTACGCAGTGATCACGGCTCCCTGCGGGTCGCCGATGATGGCCATGCGCCCCACCTCGGGGATGTCGAACAGGTTCAGCAGGTTGCCTCCCAGGTTTTCGGCCTTCAGGGCGCACGCTTCGGCATCCGGGGTCGAGATGTATTCGAGCCAGTGCGGCGGCGCTCCGGTTGCGGCAACCTCCGGTGGAAGCCGCATGAAGCCCCCGACCGGCATCTCACCGTTCATCCACACCGAGTAGGGCGTCTCGCTCCCCTCCCACTCCCTCGTGCCCCAGCCGATGACGGCGGCATAGAAGTCTGCGGCGGCCTCCGGGTCCGTCGTGAGCAGTTCGCCCCAGCAGAACCGTCCGTTCGGCGTTTCATTCATGATGTCTCACAGGTTGGAGGGTCGCGGCGGGATGCGGAAAGGCCCGGCAGAGTACAACCTGCCCTCTTGCTCCGCCAGCGCGCCGACACCCCCGGTCATGCCCTCGCCCGAGGGGTCGTTGGTCATGAGCGCCGTTGCCTGCCAATATGGTCTTCGGTCGCAAGTGCGGCTGGGGAAGCCAGGGGGATCGGGTGCCGCAAACAGCGGGCTGGCGGCCAGGCGCGGTACGCTGCGATTCCAGGACCACCGACGGGGAGCACCTTGGATCGAATCCCGAGACTGATAGCCGGCTTGACCGGCTCGGCGGCGGCGGTCTTCTACCGCGTCGACCGGCACGGGCCGCCCCTGCCCGACGGCCCGGTGATCGTGGCGGCCAACCACCCCAACAGCCTCGTCGATCCGCTGCTGATCTTCCGCTGCAGCGAGCGCATCACGCGCCCCCTGGGCCGGGCTCCGCTATTCGATCGTCGACTGCTGGGACCGGTCCTGCGGGCGCTCGGGGCGATTCCCGTCTACCGCAGGCAGGACGATCCGGACGAGATGCACCGCAACGAGGAGATGTTCAGGGCGGCGATCGACGTGCTCCGAGGCGGGGGGGCGCTCCAGATCTTTCCGGAGGGGAAAAGCCACTCCGAAGCCCGGCTGGCCGAGTTTCGCACGGGCGCCGCGCGCATCGCCCTGCAGGCGGAGGAGAGTGCCGACTGGCGACTCGGCGTGTCGATCGTCCCCGTGGGAATCACCTACTCGCGCAAGGAGCTGGCGCGGACGGCGGTGACCGTGCGCTTCGCGGAGGCGGTCAAGTGTACCGACCTGAAGGAAGAGTACCGGGCAGACCCGGTCGCCGCGGCGCAGAGGCTCACCGCGCGCATCGTGAAGGGGATCCGGCGCCAGACGCTCAACTTCGACGACCACCGCGACCGGACCCTCGTGGAGGTCTCGGAGCAGCTCTACGTGCGCCAGTCGCGGCGGGTGCCGTGGCGCAGGCGCGAACGGCTGGGAACCCGTTTCCCACGCCTGCAGCGCTTCGCGAACGGGCTCGATTGGATCAGAAGGGCGGATCCGGAGGAGCATCGCCGGCTGACCGACAAAGTGGAGCGGTACGCCGCACTCAACGCCGAAGTCGGCGCGGGGGAGGGAGACGTGCCTCCCCGTTACAGCTTCCTGCCGGTCGTGAAGTACGTCCTCGTGCGGGGAACGCTGCTGGTACTGGGACTCCCCCTGGCGGTGGCGGGACTCCTGCTCTGGACGCCGGTGACCCGGTTTTCCGGTTTCGTCGTGCGGCGCGTGCGACCCGAATTCGAGGTCACGGCGACGATCAAGTTGCTGACGCTCCTGGCGGCGGTATCCACAGCCTGGGTTCTGTGGGTCTTCATGGGCTACCTGGCAGGGGGGACGCCGGTCGCCCTGGCCGTCGCGCTGCTGGCTCCGGCATGCGGATTCGTCGCCATGTTCTGGGTGGAACTGGCTCGCGAGGTCGCTGAAGACACGTCCCTGTTCCTCAGGCTGCAGGGCCGGCCCGATCTCCGCGGACGCCTCGCCCGATTGCGCTCGGAACTCACCGCAACCTTCCGCCGGCTGGAGAAGCGCTGGATGGAGGAGCGGCGTGGTGACTGATGACCGCCACGCGCGTGCGCGTTGCGTCGGTTGCATCTGCGTCGCATTATGACAGACTGGTATCCCGTTACGTCAGGTACGCATCAGGAGTCGACGGAGTCCGCGCGATGAGGCCAAACGTCAGCCTCTGCATTTCCGGTTTCTTCGGCGCGCTGCTGTTCGCCGGGCTGGTTGCGCTGCTGCTGCCCGGGTCCGCCTCCGCGCAATCCCCCGAAGAGTTCTTCGAGAATCACGTGCGGCCGGTGCTGGCCGAAAGCTGCATGGACTGCCACGGGCGGTTGCGCCGCGGGAATCTGCGCCTCAACTCGCGCGACGCGATGATGCGCGGGGGTGATTCCGGTCCCGCGATCATCCTGGGGGATCCCGACGGGAGCCTGCTCATCCAGACGGTGCGTCACGAGATCGAGGGGCAGGAGATGCCCCGCGACGAGGATCCGCTCACGCCGCAGCAGATCGAGGGGCTCATCGAGTGGATTCGCATGGACGCGCCCTGGCCCGCAGTGGCGGAGGGGGCGGAAGGCACGGCGGGGGCAGTGCTGGCCCTCGCCGATGAGGGTCTCTCGCCCGGCGCGCGCCTCTTCGTCGACCGGGTCCGCCCCGTCCTCGAACGCAGCTGTTTCTCCTGTCACACCGACGATGAACGGAGCGGCCTGCGGCTCGATTCCAGGGAGCGGATGCTTCAGGGAGGCAGTCGCGGCCCCGCGATCATCCCCGGCAACCCCGAGCAGAGCCTCATCATCGCCGCGCTCCGGCATGTTGACGAGGACCTGCAGATGCCGCGCAACGCGGACCAGCTGCCCGACACGGAGATCCAGGGCTTCATCGACTGGATCCAGGCCGGGGCGGAGTGGGCCGAGATCACGGCGCCGCTGGCGATCCCCAGGCGCGGAGTCACCGCCGCCGAACGCGACTTCTGGTCGTTCCGGCCGCTGGCCGATCCCGCCATCCCGGAGCCCGAACGCGCCGACTGGGCCCACACCGACATCGACCGCTTCGTGCTCGCGAAGGTCGAGGAGCAGGGGCTCGAACCGCTCGGCACCGCCGACCGCCGTCAGCTCATCCGGCGCGCCACCTTCGGCCTGACCGGCCTGCCTCCGACCCCCGAGGATGTCGAGGCCTTCGTCAGCGACACTTCGCCCGACGCGTTCGAGAAGGTCGTCGACCGGCTGCTGGCCTCTCCCCACTACGGCGAGCGCTGGGGCCGGCACTGGCTGGACGTGGCCCGCTTCGGCGAGGACGACACCCGCGGGCTCGCACCGGGCGGTTCGGGACGCGAGCGCTACCCCAACGCCTACATCCAGCGCGACTGGGTGGTCGAGGCCTTCAACCGCGACATGCCCTACGACCTCTTCGTCAAGGCGCAGATCGCCGGCGACCTGCTGGAGGAGGCCGAGCGCGAGCGCGCCATCCCGGCGCTGGGCTTCCTCGGGGGAGGCCCCTGGTACTACGACATCGCCGATCCGCCGGTGGCGCGCGCGGACGAGCGCCACGACCGGGTCGACGTGACCACGCGCGGGTTCCTGGGTCTCACGGTCGGCTGCGCCCGCTGCCACGACCACAAGTACGACCCCATCGGCACGCACGACTACTATGCCCTCGCGGGCATCTTCAACAACTCCGACTATCACGAATATCCGATTGCGGAAAAAGACGAAGCCGAGGCCTACGAGAAGGAAAAGGAGTTCATAGACGGCCTCCGAAAGAGCCTCAACGAGTACCTGAGCACCGAGGGCGACCAGTTGGCGCGCGTGCTCTCGCTCCAGGTCTCGCGCTACATGATGGCCGCGTGGCAGGTGACCGGCAGGCCGCAGCTTCCGCCCGAACAGGCCGCATCGCAGGCCAAGGTCGACCTCGAAACGCTGCAGCGCTGGATCCGGTTCCTGGGCAAGGAGCCGAGGCACTATCCGTATCTCGTCGACTGGCAGGAGATGATCGCGCGGGGCGACGCCGACGAGGACGAAGCCCAGGAACTGGCCGACGCCTTCCAGCGCCTGGTGCTCGAAGTGGTCGCCGAGCAGGAGAAGCTGGAGGAGCGCAACCAGCGCATCATCGCCAAGGGCATGCCGCTCGAGGAGGTGAAGTCGACGCCGATGCCCAACGGCTTCGAGAGCTTCTTCGACCAGCACCAGCTCGAGCTCGAGACGATGGAGCGCGAGCGCTTCAACCTTTACTCCGACATCTTCCGCAGCGACCTCGACAACCAGTTGGACACCTTCTTCCCCGCGCCGGGGCTGTTCCGGTTCCGCGGATGGGGGCTCGAGCGGCAGCTCGGGCGCGTGGCGATGGATCACATCTCGGCCATGCGCGAGCGCATCGAGGAGCTGGAGGAGGACCTGCCGGACCTGCCCTTCGCGATGGGCGTGGCCGACAGGGAGCCCGAGGACCTGACCGACATCGCGCTCCACATCCGCGGCAGCCCCACGAACCTCGGCGAAGCGGTGCCGCGCGGCTTCCTGACCGTGCTGGACGAGGAGGGCGCTGAACCGTTCGCCGAGGGAAGCGGCCGGCGGCAGCTCGCTGAAGCCATCGCCGCGCACCCGATCACCGCGCGCGTGATCGTGAACCGCGTATGGCGCTGGCACATGGGCACGGGCATCGTCGACACCCCCAGCAACTTCGGCGTGATGGGCGAGCGGCCCACGAACCCCGAGCTGCTGGAGTACCTGGCGTCGCGCTTCGTCGAAAGCGGCATGTCGATCAAGCAATTGCACCGCGACATCATGCTGTCGGCGACCTACCAGCTCGCGAGCGGGCGCCATGCGGGCAACGAGCAGATCGACGGGGCGAACCGCTACTACTGGCGGGCGGATCGGCGCCGGCTCGACGCCGAGAGCATCCGCGACGCGATCCTGTCCGTGTCCGGCGATCTGGACGCGACCGTGGGCGGGCCCTCGAAGAGCCTGCGCGACGAGCAGAACAATCGCCGCACCATCTACGGCGAGGTGAGCCGCTTCCAGGTCGACGAGTTCCTGCAGACCTTCGACTTCCCCAACCCGAGCCTGTCCGCGGAGCGCCGCTACACCACCAACGTCCCCGGCCAGAGCCTCTACTTCATGAACAGCCCGTTCGTGCACCGGCAGGCGGAGCTGTTCGTGAAGAGGCTGCTGGAGGAGACGGCTGACGCCGAACTGGTTGCGGAGGATGGGGAGGAAGGGAACGGGCGTTCGGGCAATGGCAGCAACGGAGACGGCGCCAACGGCGACCACGCCAACGGCGCTGCAGAGGGCGACGATACCGACGAAACCTCCGTCATCTTCCGCGACCGCGGGATGATCGAAGCCGCATATCCGCTGCTTTATTCACGGGATGTCACTGAGCCCGAGATCGCGGCGGGCCTCGAGTTCCTCGAAGAGCGCCGGGCCGCGTTCCTGGCGGAAGAGCTGGCGAAGCTCGAAGATGAATCCCGTGACGAAGCCGAAGCAGACGCATCGGAGGCGGATGCGAGGACCGCTGGGGATGACGAGGCCGCGGAGGGTGCAGGCGCGAATGAGGACGAAGATGCCCGGGAAGAGGGCGATGCGGCCGAGGACGCCGCGGTCGACGCCGTACCCGACACCCCCGAGCATCGCGCCTCCATGCAGGCGTGGATCCAGTATGCGCGCGCGCTGTTCAGCGTCGCGGAATTCAGGTTTGTGGACTGATGTCTGATCACGATCATCACGGCTGCGGCATGATCCACGGGGAGCCGCGCACGCGGCGCGAGGCCCTGAAGACCATGGGCGCGGGTTTCGGCATGATGGCGTTCGCGAGCCTCGTGGGGACGTCGATGCTCGAGGCTTCGAACGGGCTCGTTTCGTCGATGGGCACGCCGCTTCCCAGGCCCGATTTCGAGCCGCGCGCGAAGAACGTCATCTTCCTGTTCATGAACGGGGGCGTCTCGCAGGTCGACACCTTCGATCCCAAGCCGATGCTCGAGAAGTATCACGGGCAGCCGCTGCCGACCGGCGAGATCAAGACCGAACGCCGCACCGGCGCGCTCATGAAGTCGCCCTTCAGCTTCAAGCGCTACGGGCAATCGGGCATCGCCGTGAGCGAGCTCTTCCCGCACGTGGGCGAGTGCGCGGACGACATCTGCGTGATCCGCTCGATGCACACCGAGATCCCGAATCACGAGCCCTCGCTGCTCATGATGAACACCGGGCACATCCAGCCGGGCCGGCCCTCGCTGGGATCGTGGCTCACGTACGGGCTCGGAACCGAGAACCGAAACCTGCCCGGATTCGTGGTGCTCTGCCCGGACCAGCCCACCGTGGTGGGCCCGCCGCTCTGGAGCAACGCCTTCCTGCCGCCCATCCACCAGGGCACGTACATCTCCGACAAAGTGCCGAGGATCGAGGACGACTTCGACCCGGAGCGCCTGATCCCCAACATCCGAGGCGAGGAGAGGAACGGGGATGGCCAGCGCCGCGAGGTAGACCTGATCGAGAAGCTGAACCGGCTGCACATGCAGCGCCTCGAGGAGGAGGATCCCCAGATCGAGGGCGCCATTCAGGTGATGGAGACCGCCTACCGCATGCAGACCGAGGCCCCGGACGTGTTCGACATCCGCGGCGAGAGCGAGGCGACCCAGAAGCTGTACGGCCCGGGAAGCACCGCGCGCGGATGCCTGATGGCGGTGCGGCTCATCGAGCGCGGCGTGCGCATCGTGCAGGTCTACTATGCCAAGGGCGATCCCTGGGATGCCCATACCGACATCTTCCAGCACCGCAAGAACGCGCGCGACTCCGACCAGCCCTTCGCCGCGGTGATCAAGGACCTCAAGTCACGGGGCCTCTTCGACGACACTCTGGTGGTGTGCGGCACCGAGTTCGGACGCACGCCCGTGCTTGAGACGGGGGGCGGAGGCGCCGGCGGACGCGTGGTCAACGGCCGTGACCACAACCCGTTCGGCTTCAGCATCTGGCTGGCCGGCGGCGGCATCAAGGGCGGCATGACCTACGGCGCCACCGACGACTTCGGCTTCAAGGCCGTCGAGAACCCGGTCCACATCCACGACCTGCACGCGACCATCCTCTACCTGATGGGCATCGACCACGAGAAGCTGACCTACAACTACAGCGGGCGTGATTTCCGGCTGACGGATGTGGCGGGCGAGGTGATTCACGACATCATCGCGTGATCAAGGGCCCGACAGCGTGACCAGAGGCTTTCTGCTGGCAACGGTCGCGGGGGCCGTCACGCTCTTCGTGGTAGGCGGCGTCCTTTACGGACTTCTGGAGGATTTCTTCGCCAACGAGGTTTCGAGGGCGATCCCCATCTGGTGGGCGCTGGGCCTGGGCCAACTCCTCTACGCCGCGGTCCTAACCCTCGTCCTGAGTTGGAGGGGTGTCGTCAGCGGCTGGGAAGGTTTCCAGGCCGGGGCCGTGTTCGGGGCTCTGCTGGGCCTGGGCATGGCGCTGATGGGCTACGCCACCATGGACGACGTGCAGACGCTCGCGACAGTCGGCGGGCACACCCTGATCGGGGTCGTGAACAACGGGACGGCCGGCGCGCTGATTGCGGTGGTGCTTGGCAGGGGTGGGAGCTAAGCGGCGCCGCTCGTCGAGGGGCTAGTGGGCGGCGCCTTTTCTGGCGACGAAGAACATCCTGCCTTCGTGCATCGAGCCCTCCAGGATGGGTTCGCTCTCATCCAGGGACTGCAGTTCTCCGAATCCGGCCTTCCGCAGGAGGTTCCTGATTTCACGCTCTTGGTACCAGCGCTGAATCAGAGGGAAATCGGTCCGCACCCAGCCTGAAGCCTTCAACTCGAACAGCGTGACATCCAGCC
Organism: Candidatus Palauibacter rhopaloidicola; assembly: GCA_026914155.1. Classification (GTDB taxonomy): domain Bacteria; phylum Gemmatimonadota; class Gemmatimonadetes; order Palauibacterales; family Palauibacteraceae; genus Palauibacter; species Palauibacter rhopaloidicola. The sequence goes on from JAPPGH010000041.1 coordinate 21,195, forward strand.
GTCCGGTCTTCTCGTTCGCGTCATGTGAAGATCGAACCACGCAGACGTGATCGTCCTCGACGAATTCGAACGAGCCGCGCCATCTGGACCGGAAGCCCTCTTCCATGTTGAGGTCGAACACGAAGTAGCCGCCGCCATCGAGGACGGCGAATACACTGCGAAACACCTGTTCCAGTTCGTCCAGTCTCATCACGTGGTTCAGGCTGTCGAAGGTCGAGAAAACCGCCGAGAACCTGCCGGGCAGCGCGATGTTGCGGGCATCCTGGACGACGAAATCCGCGTCCGGAGCGTTCTTCCTCGCAATCCCGATCATCGCTTCCGAGCCATCCAGGCCCGTCGTGCGGAATCCTCGCCGCGAAAGCTCGGCGGCAAGCTGTCCGGTGCCACAGCAGAGATCCAGGACCGCGCATCCAGATGGAAGATTCCCCAGGACCAGGTGTTCGAGGATCGGGTACGCCCTGGCCGCGAAGAAACCCCAGTGCTGATCGTAGACGCGCGCAAAGGGGTCGTATGCGTCGTAGCGAGTCACTGGATCTCCTTCAGCGGATGCCGGCTGGCTTGTCCCGACTGGCTCGATGCGCTCCCTCAGCCGCTGCATGGCTGTGGGTCCACTAGCGGAGGACGAGCCGTGAGCGCTTCAAAGTTCGCCAGTCTCGACAAGCGTCCGCCGTTCACGTATCTGCTCCACAAGACGAGATTCGGTGTCAAGCGGTGGTATCGGAGCCGGCACAACGGCGAAACTCTGTACGAAGTGCACCCCATTACCAGATCCTGCGGATTCCATAGGCGTCCAATGCCGCATCCGCTGATACGACCGCCAGGTCGCGCGCCAGAGCCTGCGCGGCAAGCATCCGGTCGAAGGGGTCGCGGTGAGGCCCGGGCAGCCGCCCCGCGCGTTCCGCATCGACGACGCTGATTGGAAGGTGTCCGAAACCCTGCGCTGATATGGCGCGCGCAACATCGAGCGCCACCGGCTCGGCGCCGGGAAGCTTCCCGATCCTGTACTTGGTCGCGATTTCCCAAGCGGACGCGGCACTGACGGCGATGTCGTTCGCTTCGTCGGCAATCACCTGGCGCGCCGCCACGGACAGGCGCCCGCTGTCGGCGATCCACCAGAGGAAGGCATGGGTATCGAGCAACACCCGCATCGCTTCGTTACTCGCCTTCCCATGATTTCAACTCCTCCTCCGGCAACGGATCGAAGAAGCTGTCGGGGATGGTGACCTGCCCCTTGAGGACATCGGGGCGACGTTCGCCGCGGCGCTCGAAGGCGACCAGCCGCGCGACGGGTTTGCCCCGGCGGGCGACCACGACTTCCTCGCCTGCCTCGACTTGTGCCAGCAGCCGGGAAAGCTGCGTCTTGGCCTGGTGGACATTGACGATGACCATGGTCTGCGCGCTCCGCTCGTTGCCCAGGAATATGGCTAGCAATCTAGCTAGGTTGCCGCGAACCGATCAAGCCCTAACGGCGCCACCCGGCCCACGACTCGGAGCGCTGTTACCCGGGAATGCTCCCGGCACCGCGGATTCGCGCATTCCGGCTGTGTTTCTTAGGATCGACCTTGTCGAGATGGAAGGAGGGTTATCGCACGTGTCGAAGAGGGTCAGCGGCCAGGGTTGTTCGCGCGCAATGCCCGCGTCAGTGGCAATCCAGGCGGTCCTGCTTCTATGCGCCTGCGGGGAGGCAGACGGTCCACCTTCGGTCACCATTGTCGCGAGCCTCGAAGAGGTGTTCGCCGTCGAGGCCGTGATCCAGCTCGGCGAAGACCCCGCCGACTCGATTGCCGAAATCGGAGACTTCGTCGAACGGCGGGACGGCGGCTACGTCATCGGCGATCTGCATCTGCCGCGGGTGCGCACCTACGACGAAGAAGGGCGGCTGGAGGCGGCCTTCGGCCGGTTCGGAGACGCTCCTTTCGAGTTTCAGCGGATCAGGGCGGTGGCGGAAGCACCTTCAGGGAGGATCGTGGTCGCGGGTTCCCGTTCGTTCCATCTCACCTATCTGACCCGTGCCCTCGCTCCCGATACCATGGTCGCGTTGCCGACGGCTGCCATGGATGTCCTTGCCCTCGGATCCGACCTGCTTGTGCGGATGAATACGGGAGACCCTGAGGAACGCCGCTTCGGCCATCCACCACTCCTTCACCGCGTGATCCCGCCGGAGTTGGTCTGGAGCAGCTACGAACTCCCCTTCTCCCCCTTCGAGAGACCCTATTGGGGCTCATTCTCGAATTTCCCGATCGCAGTGAGCGGCGACTCGATCTTTGTCATGTCCGGTGTCAGGTACCCGATTACGGTTCTCGACGGGGCGGGCGAGACCGTGGGCACGTTCGGAACCCCATCCGCTTCGTTCCGACCGATTGAGGTATTGGAATCGGGCATGTTGGCCGATCTCGGAAGCTACGGCACCACGCTGCCCGGGCTTCTCGCGAGCTTCGACATCATTCACCGCATGGACGCGGTCGGTCCTCGCCTGATCCTCACCCGAGCCAGGCACAACCCCGAGCGGGCGATGCCTCCCTTTGAGATCGTGCACACGTCGCTAGAGGTCTACGACCGCCACAGCGGAGTCAAGCTCTACGAGGATGTGCCGCTTCCGGAGGGCTCCAGGGTGCTGGGCGGAGGCCGGTTTCTCTACCTTCTGCTGGATGAGCATTTCCCGCCCTGGCGGATCGCGAAGCTGCGGCTGTTGACGGACGAATGAGGCGAGGCGGTCTCTCGTCCCGTCGACTGGCGGCTGCAGCTCTCCTCCTGCTCCCCGTCGTCTCCTGTGAGAGCCAGCGGGCCGAGGTGCCCTCGCCGGCCTTCGAAGACGTCTTTGAGTTGGTGGATGTCATTGAGTTGGGAGAGGATCCCTCCGATTCCATCGCGGACCTGGGCGAGTTTTTCGAGAGGCGGGACGGCGGTTTCGTCATCGGAGACCGATTTCTGCCGCGGGTTCGGACGTACCGCGAGGACGGTTCGCTGGAAGCCGCGTTCGGGCGCTTCGGCGACGGACCATGGGAATTCCGTCGGATTCGGAGCGTGGCGGAGCTGACGGACGGACGCATCGTCGTGACAGGTGCTCAGAGTGGGGCGCTGACCTTTCTTGCTCCGGATCTAACACCTCACAGCATGTTGCTGATCGAGAACTATGTGCCGGGGACGGTTCTTCCCATGGGGCCCGACATCGTGTTCGGCGGGATTGGACGGGACGTGTACGCAGCCGACATGGACGGTCTCTATCATCGGCTGGTCGACGGCATCGTAACCTGGAGCAGTTGGAACACGCTGGCTGCCACCATGCCGTACTGGAATGCCCTGGGACGAGCTCACGCTGCGGTTGGCGGGGACTCCGTGTACGCGATGGCGGGCCTCCTGTACCCCGCGACCATCCTGAACGCGGCCGGCGATTCGGTCGGGACCATCGGAACTCCGTCGCCAGGATTCCGCAGAGTGCCGGAGCTTGAGCCGGGGGCGCTCGCCTTCACCGCCGAAGAAGGACCGGGGGCTCAAGCTGGCGATCGGATCAAACGGTTGATCGAGAGCTTCGACCTCGTCACCAGCATGGATATCGTGGACGGCAACCGCCTGGTTTTCACGGTCGGCAGGCTGGACCCGGCCAAGCCCTGGTTCCCGTTCGAGCAACTCGACGTGTCCCTGGAGGCCTACGATCGCCATACCGGGCAAAAACTCTTTGAGAACGTGCGGCTGCCGGAGGATTCGAAGGTGCTGGGCGGTGGAAGATACCTTTATGTGTTGCTGAGTCCGCGCATACCCCCGTGGCGCATTGCGAGGTACAAGCTCTATCCTCCATAGTCCCTGCCGGCCCGACTCGTTAGGTCGTCCCCGCCTGCCGGCAACCGAGAATGACTATCGGGCAAGCGGGATGCGAAAGGATCCGACGAGCGAGATGGTGCGGTTGCGGCCGGTTGGTGCGTTGTCGCCGGCGAAGATCTCCGTCAACCCCTCGGTGGCCAGCACCGTGACGCCAATGGGGCCGACGTTGTAGCCCGCCCCGGCGGTGATCCCGACGTCGGTGTTCCTTTCGACGCGCATGTCGTCACAGCTCTGCTCGCTCGACATGTCGATCCCTTCGACCACAACGTCGATGGCCACATTGCATCGGCGGTCGCGCCCCACGGTCGCGCCGGCCAGGAAATGGAAGTCGCCGCCGATCTCGAGCAGACCGCGCAGCACGAGATAGTCGATCTCGATATTCAACTGACCAGCCGCGCCGCCCTCGCTGACTTCCGACCCGGCGCCCTTCTCGATGTAGCCGGCTTCCACCCTCAGGCCGATCATGTCGATCACCCGCAGGGAGAATCCGCCCGCGAGATTCCGTCCGATGCGGCTCTCCGTGGCTTCCTCGTCCGTTGCGAGCCCCATGGTCGCTCCGGCTCCCAGGATAAAGTCGGTGGTTCTCTCCTGCGCCTGGGTGTCGTCGGCGGGGATCGCCAGCAGGAATGCGCAGAGCACGAGGGCGAGCGACTGTCTCATGGTGGGCTTCTCTTCTCCGACGGGGTAGATGGTAGCGCGTGACCGCCAACGATAATCTAACCCGACGATGAACCGATTTCGACATGCACGCTGTACCAGTCGAAATTCTGGCCGGCAGCGTCCAGCGTGACAGACTGCTTCGCCCCCGCCCCGAGGTCAACCCTGGGCGTCGGGCCGAGTTCGGTTCCGTTGGACAGGTGGATCTCGACGCGCACGTCGGTCACCGTCGCCCCGGTCGTGTTGGTTACGGTGCCGCTGAACCGCCGGCTTGATGTATCGTAGCTGATGACCAGGTCCACGCCGCGCCGGGTATCCGTCGCCGTCTGATCGGCGTTCCAACGGACGCCCGACTCGCCCGGTTCGGTGGAACCGCTTCTGCAGGCGGCCACCATGGCCAGGAGGGCGAGGGTCGCGGTACGGAAGGCTGTATGTCTAGTCATGAGTCTCTCCTTCGTCTATGTCGTGTTGGTTGTCGTCGTCGTCGTGCTCGAGGCTCCTGGGAGACCTGTGCTCCCGCGGCCGCTCGTGTTCCTCCGGTCGCGCACCCTCGACGGCGTGCTGGTCCTCATGGGGCGTTTCCGGGGCGGGTGCCACCGCGGGGGCGAACGACGGGGCGAGGATCAGAACGCCCACCGCACTCATGCGTCGCCAGGGGGACGACGATGCCTGGGGTACACCGTGTCCGGCCATGAGCCTTCGGACGCGCCGCTCCAGTTGTGAGCGACGCCTGCCGATGCACGGAACCGGAGTGCGCCGGTCCCTCCCGACCACCCATCCGGCCACCTCGGCCAGGCAGCTCGCCATCGCGAAGCGGTCGTCGACCTGGCTGGCCGCCCAGTCGTCGCACAGCTCCTCGGCGGCGAGTCGGATCTCGCGCGCGGCAAGCCGGAATAGCGGCTGGAAGAAGAAGACCGCCTGGAGGACGTTCAGAATGGCCAACCGGATCGGGTCGCCGCGCAGATGGTGCGCGACCTCGTGACCGAGAAGCGCACGGAGTTCCTCTTCGTCCAGTTCATGGAGAGCGCGCGCGGGCACGCAGATCTCGCGACCGGTCCCTGCGCCCAGGGCGATGGCCGAGCCCAGGTTGTCGCTTTCCGTCAGACGGGGCACCGGCGACAGGGACGCCGTGCGGCTGAGCGCGGCCAGCGCGCGCGAGGCCCGCGGGTCCATCACCGGCTCACGGTCGCCGAGGCGCCGCCGCAGTTTCCCCAATCGGAGGAGGTAGAAGGCGAGCAGTCCCCCGGCGAACACAACCCACAGCGTGCCCGCGGAGTCGCCCCAGCCCGCAGGGAGCGCAATCTCGGCGCTGTGGGCTTCTTCGCCCGACGGCGAGAAGACGGAGGCCACGCCGTCCCTGTGGCCTGGTTCGCCCTCGGAGTGGCGCTCCTCCCCGGCGATGAACGTGGGCACGGGGAGCCGCCAGACCGCAGAGTCCCACGAGGTCAGGGAATGGACCGTCGGCGTGATCAGGCTGGCGGCGAGCGCCGTGTACCAGATCGTTTCCCTCAGCCGCGCACGCGTCCGGGGGAAGAGACGCTGGCCCAGCCAGGCACCGCCGCACCAAAGGGTGCTGTGGATGAGGAACGTAAACAGCCACGCCGTCATTTCGATTCCCCCATCCGCTTGCTGGACACCATCGCCTTCAGATCGTCCAGGTCGTCCGGGTCGATCTCGCCGGACCGGACCAGATGGTTGACCAGTGCCGTGCTGTCACCGGAGAACAACCGCGTCACCAGGTCCGCCACCATGCTCCTGCGGACATCCGCCTCGGCGATCACGGGCCGGTAGATGAACTGCCGTCCCTTCGTTCGATGCTCCACGCACCCGTACTCCTCCAGCTTGCGCAGCATCGTCTTGATCGTCGTGACGGCAAGGCGCCTCTCTTCGAATAGCGCCTGGTGTACCTCGATGGCCGGGGCCTCGCCCCGTTCCCAGAGCACGCGCATGATGGCGAGCTGCAGGTCTCCCAGTTGCCGCTTCCGCTTCATCGCTCGCTCCCTGCGAGGTCGCTCCGAAACGCATGCATTTCCCCACGCAGGATCTGGAGCTGGTTGTATACCGGCCGGTAGGCCGCGCCTCGCGGGCGGGCCGTCTCGCCACCTCCGTGTTCGCCGCGCCCCTCGCGCCCGCCGTGCTCGCCGGCGGCCTCGCCACCCTCTTCCGCACCTTCGCCGTGGCCTTCCTCGACGCCGGCTTCGGGGTGACTGACCCACGCGTTGAACTCGTTCCCGAAGGCTCCCAGTTCGACGGGGACGGTCTCGCCCGGAGCGACATCGATGCGCCTCGTCGGGCCGAGCTCGGTGCCGTTGTCCAGATGGACCTCGACGCGCACCTGCGGGAGAGCCCGCGCGGTGCTGTTCGTTACCGAGCCGGCGAAGACCTGCGTCGCCGGGTCGAACTCGAGAACCAGGCGAGCCCCGTTCGCGAAGAGCTTGTCCTGTTTCGTCATCTTCGACAGGTAGGTACCCTCGCCACCTTCGTGGCTCTCGGGCCTGCCTGCCTGCGGACCCGATGCGTACGCGGAGAGGCCCGATGTCACGCGCATCTCGCGGAGGTCGGCACGGGCCTGTTTTACGAGATCGTAGAGATTGTCCGCGTCCGCGCTCTCCTGTGCCGGCTGTTGCTCCTGCAAACCAGGTGCCAGAGCTTCCCCGCCCTCCGCGTGCGCGGAAAAGCCGGCCCCGGCCATGCCGAGCACCATCAGCAACATCAATGTCATCTTCATCATCGCTCTCCTTCGGAGTTGGGTAGAGACCCGTGGCGCCATGTGCGCCACCGGTACGACTACCGCACTAGTTGACGACCGTAGTAGTCGCCACGACTCGCAAAGGTTCCGCGATGGAAAAGGGGGGCCCCGGGTCGCGAGAAAGCCCGGGCAGTTTGCGGATCGAGGACCCGCCGCGCGGATCAGTCCGGAGGTCGGCGGCCCCAGCGCCAGAGGAGCACGGGAATCAGGGCCTGTGGCTTGCGCGCGGTACGCTCCATGAACTGGTAGGTGTAGCCGCGAATCTCCGAGCCGGAGAAATAGACTTCAACCGAGTACAATTCAGATGTTGAATACCTCTGCAGCGCGGCGAGCCCTTCCGGTTGCCAGATTTCATCGATATAGACCCATGGCGCGCCAACGTACGAGCCTCTGCCGATGCAGAAGAACTCGAGTTCACCTGCCGGGCAGGGCATCATCCGAACGATGGTGTGGTCGTCCACGAAATCGAGACCGGTGGCGGCACCGGAAGCGAGCAGTGCCTCTCGATCGTAGGCGCGAATCAGCCCGCGGCCGGACGAAGCGTCGCCTCGCCGTGACCTCATGCGGTCTTCCATGGTCTCGACGTTGCGGGCGACCGCCGTGATCCCGTCCAGCATGAACGGCTTGGGCACCAGAGGTATCCGCACGACGTCGTCGGGGCGGCCGGTCGCGGTGAAGGCGATGACCTTGTCGTGGTAGCCGATCTGCTTGACCGTGATCAATTGGGGCCCAGGCGGGACATCCGCCGCAACGAAGGAGCCCAGCGAATCCGCCAGGGTTCCCTGGTTCTCCGATTCAACGAAGACGGCGGCGCCGGGGATGGCGGTGCCGCTCACCATGTCGTAGACCACGCCGTGGACCGCGACGCGGTCGGGCGCGACGACCGTGAGACTGTCCAGCAGAATCGGGCTGGGGGTCAGCCCGATTTCGATGAACGCGTTGCCGTCGCCGGTCAGGTTGATTGGCAAATCCCGCCGTTCGTAGCCGAACCGGGTCACGGTGACGATGTGGCCGCCGGGCCGCAGACCGCGGACCGAGAAGACACCTGCGGAATCCGAAGAGGTGGGCTGCTGCGCCGAGCCGAACGACACGGTCGCGCCGGCTATGGCATCCCCGGTCTGGACGTCGTACACAACGCCCTGGAGCAGGGCCGCGGGAAGGCGATCGGGTTGCTGCGCCGTCATCGCGGCCGGCGTGGCAAGGACGATGATGGCGAGCCAGAGGTGATGAAGTCGGTAGCGCATCAATCCGACGGCGCGATGGTTCGGACAACTCTCTTCATGGTTCTTCCTCCTCGGGCATCTCTACTTCGTATACCTCGACGAACTCGCGGCCCAGCTCATCCTTGCGCAACACCACGATGCGATCATCGGCGATGTCCAGCAACTCGTGGACCGGGCTCGGGATGGTGACTTCCCACTCGACCAGCGCCCGGCCGGTGATGGAGCCTTCACGGATCTGCAGCCAATCGGGACGGAAGACCGGAAGATGAATGGAGGCGACCGGTGTTCCGCCCTCGCCGAGGACCGTCCAAAGCCGCTGTTCGGCCGGCAGCTTCGCGTAGTCGCCGATCCACAACCCGCCGCCGGCATCCACCTTGACGGACCCGAAAGCCGGATACGCGTCCCGTATCTCCGATTGCTCCAGCCGCCTCCGCCGGTCCGCCCGTGCGATCTCGGGGAACATGTCCAGGTACAGGCCGGTCCATTCCTCGCTTTCCGCCGAGGTTACCCTCCGCATGGAGGAACCGCCGCGGACCCTGGTGCGCATGGCCGTTCCCTCGTACAGGGCCAGGTTCAACGAGTCGTTCGTACCGACGACCGTAAGATCTCCACGTCCATCGTACAGTGCCGAGCGACCGAATCCGACGGCGGTCCACTGATTCGGTGTGACGTGGCGCTCCTTGCCCGCCCACTCCGCCAGGGTATCGAATGATTCCCCGATGCCGGCACAGGCCACCAGGAACAGCGGACCGCGTTGCACGCCCGCCCGGAGATTGGGCCGGGTTTCGAGGACGCCGATGAACCCTTGCCCATTCACATCCGCAAGGGGCACGACTTCTCCGGTCGCGACAGTGCATCCGCTTCGCTGGACCCCAATGACGCCGCCCTCCCGATCGAGGAACGTAAACCGCCGCAAGGCTCGGTCGTAAGCGAACAGCGATCCGTCGCGGGTGAGCCCGATCCGCGAGATCTCGGTGTACTCGCCAGGACCCTCTCCCGCCCGGCCCACGCGCGCCCGCAGACTCCCGTCCGGATGCAGGAAGGTGAGGTTGGGCGAAGCCTTGTCGGCGATAACCAACGACGAATCAGGCAGCAGAACCGCGCCCACCACCTCGACCAGGTCAAGACCGTCGAGCGTGGAGTGAAGCAGCGTCAGGCCGAGTTCGGGAAGGTCGAGGGCATGCAGGTTGGGGATTGTGGCAATGCTCACCCCTCCGGAATCGACCACGCTCGCCGACCGGGCATCTGCGCCGGGATCAAGTCGTCGACCAGGCTCCGGTGAATCCTGACAACCGAGGGGCGGCAGCAGCGCCAGCAGGCAGGGAACGGGAACTGCGCGGCGTACCGGCTTCACGGGCTCCGTAGTCTCGGGCAATCCCTCTTGCGAAATCCTGCCGTCGACTGATTGGACACGATACCGTTACGGATCGTTTCACTGGCAGGGATGCCTGGCCCCGAACCTCGTTGCCCGGGCGGGCACTATTCCGCCTTGTGGGCCGCCGACACGCTCGTCAAGTATATCGGGCGGGCCTCTTGGCCGAGCCTCACCTCACGTCGGTCGGCAGTCGGCGCACCACGACGCTCGCCACGTCGAATTCGTCACGCTCGATGAACGCCGCCAACCCGTCCGGCCCGAACGCGTCGGGCATCGCGGTCGTGCCGGCCGCGAAGGTCCCGATGTAGCGGCCGTCCGGGGTCAGCACATCGATCGGGCCATCGCTGGCCGGTTCCTCCCCGCGCCGGAGCACCCAGATCGTCCCCTCCCAACTGGTTTGCAGGTCGCGGACCACCGGCACCTCGGGGTAGACCTCCATGTTCCGGATCCGCTCGCGTCTCATTTCGGCCAAGGCGGCGGCGAACGGCAAATTCGATCTGGCGGCGCGTTCCTCGTTCTCCTCCAACTGGCGCTCGATCTCCCGATCCCTGATGCGGGCGGTTACAGGTTCAGGGCGAAAGGGCCGGGTGAGTACCCGGGTCAGTTCCCCGTTTCCCGTCGCCACCTTGATCGCATAGGCGGAAGAGTCGGTGAAGACCAGCGCGCCGCCCGGCAGCGCCCCGGCCACCAACTCCGGCCCGAAGCCGTCCGGATCTCCCGGTGGCCGCCACGCCCGGATCACCGTGTCCTGCACGGCCTCATCGCCGGTCAGGACGAATCGGTAGACGGGGCGGAACGATGGCTCGGGGCCGTCGGCGGGGCCGCCCATGCTCATTGCCGAGAAGCTTGTCGTGATGATGTTCTGGCCGTCCCTGGCGGGCAACAGGGTTCGCATCCCGTAGAACAGGTTGCCGGGCATGCGTACCGAGCGGTCGAACTCGCCGTCCGGTCCGAACACGTCAAATGCGGTGTGACCAGGATCGAACACCACCGTGCGCCCGTCACGGAGCACCGTGAATCCGACGGCCGTGTTGGTATTCCCGGCAAACTCCCCGGGCCCATCGCCGATCCGTCCAAACTCGTGGACTAACTCGCCCTCCTCGCTCACGACCACAACTCGTCCGCCCTGGTCGTCCATCACATGCAGGTTGCCGGACTCGCCGAAGCCGACGGCGCTGACCCGGCTGAACTGCTCCCACGCGTTACCGGCAATGGACCCCACCCGGTAGACCTCGTCGAACTCCGCCTCGAGCATCCGGTCTTCGGCGGGCAGCTCGATCACTTCCTGCGCCACGAGGGCCGGGGTGGCGACAGCGAAGACGCTTGCCACTACGAGTTGGGTCAACCGCGTTCTCGGCATTCTGGAACCTCCTTCAACAGGGGTGGCTGGATCGACGAGCCCGTAATAGGCGACTACCGCGTCTGGAAGGTTATGGGAAGCGAGATCCACACCGGAACCACCTTGTCCAGGTTGAGCGCCGGAGTGAACCTGAACACGTTGGCCACGCGCAACGCCGCGTCGTCGAGCGAGGAGTGTCCCGAGGTCTCCGCGACGAGGGTGTTCTGAACGATCCCGTCCTCGTCGATGAAGAAGTGCACCGTCACCCTCCCGCCGATGCCGTTGTCACGCAGGATCGGGGGATACTCCCGCTCCAGCGCACGCTCCACTTCAGGCTGGTTCATGAGGTCGGGGCGGACCGTGTAGGGGGTAAACGACGGCGCCGCCGAGATGTCGACCGCCTCCTCGTCCGGCGGCGGAGGCAGCTCCTCGACCGGATTGTCCTCGAAAGTGGTGGGCGCGATGGTGATGTCCTCGCTGATGTCGGCCGCGGCGATCACGGGGGTCGCGGGCCGGCTGATCGCCTGGGGCGGGGGCGGGATCTCGATCTCCGGCGGGAGTTCGATCGCCACCAGCTCCTCGGAGTCGAAGGAGACGTCCTCCGCGGTCATGCTCGGCCAGAATATGAACACCACGAAGTGCACCACGGTCGCGGCCAGAACCGATCCCCAGAACCAGGTGTCGAACGACTTCTTGAAGCGGTCGTTTGCCGTCTCCAGAGACGGGCCTTTCTGCACTTCCACGAATCCGTTGTCGCTCATCGTCTCTCCTCGTCATGTGGCCGACGAACACCAGGCTGGTACGATGGAGAGCGAGAGCGGATCTGTCAACTAAATTTTTAGTTGATGGGGGGGGAGAAGGGCTCCGGGAGCGTTTTCCCGGTCCCCAGCGCCTTCCCTGGTCCGGCCTAGTCCACCACGATCGCCTCGGCTCTTTCGATTCTTCGAGTAGGTCCGCCGAAGAGTGAAACCGCATCTGCTTCACTCAGTTGGATCTGTGGTGCTGTTGGATCAATGCAGGGATAGTGTCCGGCGGTGACTTCCACACGGACGAATCGCCGGTCGTCGTTCAGATTCGTCAACCGGACGGTTCTCCGCCAGAACAACCCGTCCGTGCACCCGTAGGCTCGCCCCTGCGGCGGTCGGGCCTCTGGAACACCGATTGTCACGATATCACCGATATAGTGAAATGGTGTAATCCGGCGGTCGGCCCGGCGGCGTAGTTCCGCGACGATCTCGTTGCGGGCGCAGTCGCGGCCGAGACGCAGCCTTGTTTCGCGGTCGTCCTCGGGGACGGGTTCGCAGACTTCAGTGGCGATCGCTTCCACCAGGGTCGGATCCACGGCGGCAAAGATCTGCTTGCTTGCGAGCCAGGCCATGAGGCCACCACGAGCGAACCCATTCGTGTACATCGAGTCCAGGAGCGCTTCGTGGTTGATCTCCATGTTGTCGGCCTGCATTTCCAGGGTAGCCTCGCCGACCGAGACCGTGAGCAGCTTTGAGCTGTCGGCCGACATGGCAAACCAGACAATCCCCATCAGGGCCATTCCGCAGAACCCCGAGTAAAGGTGATTCCACGTCCGCAGTGGCGTCTTCCGGTTAGCCATCATCGCCTCCGCATACTGTACCCTGCAATCGGGTTCCGACGAGCCACAGGACTTCGAGCTTGGCAAGTCTGCCGAGTTCCGGCGGGATCACACCCGTTAGCCCGTTTCCGCTGAGGTCAAGCCGTTCCAGGTTCACAAGATTCCCCAGTTCCGGAGGAATCGAACGCAGAAGGCCACCAGGGCAGCCCTTTCCGGGTTCCGCGCGTCTGCGCGCGCTGGCGGGTCCGCACACAGCCGTCCTCCCGGATCTCTCCGATTGCATGTCCGTCTCTCCTCGCACTTTGAGCTTCACCATCGGATTTGGTCCGCAGCCGCGTCACGCTCGTGACCGTCACGAGCCATTGTAATATGCGATCACAACACGATCATCTGACCAAATGCATGACGATATCGTGATCGGCGAGCGTCCCGCAAGAAACGTCCCGGGTGCGGGCACAGTGGGGCGCCGTGGAAGGGCGATCGGGACCACGGCGCTACGGCGGTATGCCGCCTATTCGCTCGCTCGGCCGGCCGGGTTTGGGGGCGTGACCCCTACCCGCCCGGCGCTTCCACCCGCACGGTAAGAATATCCGTATCGTGGTACTTCTGATGCCGGACCGACCCGGCCAGGTGCCGCAGCAGGCGTAACGAGAAGTCGTGCTGGGCCTCGATCTCGACGGATTGGTCCGCAGCCAGCGCCATCCGGTCCTCCAAGTTGCCTCCCCCGGCCGCGGCGAGGAACTCCAGTTCCGCCGCCCCGCGCTCGAGGCGCACGCCGAGTCGCAGCCGCCGCACCGGGCCGTCGGCGTCGCCATCGTCCCCCATCAGGCTCACGAGCGCTTCCTCCGAAGCCAGGTGCACCCGCTGGAGCATGTCGCCGCCCCATCCCGCACGCGCCGCGCAATTGTCGATGAACACCCTGATTCCGGGCAGCGCGTCCACGTCGAGCGTGGTCACCAGTCGCTTGCGCCGCGGGCCGGCGAGCTCGACAAACGCCGACAGCGCGAGCGCCGTCAGCCCGCCCGAGGTCATGCCGTTGCCCAGCATCTCGGCGAAGAAGGGGGACATCTGGTCTATGAACAGCCCTCCGCTCTGGAAGCCGTAGCCGACCCAGAACGAGACCCCGACGATGGCCGCCTTCCGATAGTTCATCGCGTCCGCTACGACAATGCGCATGCCCAGAACGAACAGGATTGAGATCAGCACGATCAGGTAGGTGCCGATAATCGCGTCGGGGACCGAGAGGATCACCGCCACCAGCTTGGGCAGCAGGGCCAGCGCGCAGAACCCGACGCCGATGGCGACGCCCACCCGCCGCGCGGCCACCCCCGTGATCTCCACGATCGCGACGCTGCTCGAATAGGTCGTGTTGGGAACCGTGGCGAGCAGTCCCGAGAGGAGGTTGCCCAGCCCGTCCGCCATGACCGCCCCCTGCACCCCGCGAAAGTCCGTGGCCCGCTCCTTGCGCCATGACACGCGCTGCACGGCCACCGCATCGCCGATGGTCTCGATCGCCCCCACCAGCGTGACGAACACGAACGCCGGGAGCAGCGCCCAGAACACGGGCCCGAAGCTGAAGTCGAATCCCGGCCAGCCCTCCAGCGGAAGTCCGAACCACGGGGCCGCGGCCACCGCATCCCACGAGAACACGCCGAAGAAGCCGGCAACCACGCTTCCGGCCACGATCCCGATCACGGGACCCCACAGCCGCATCGCCCCGGAAGCGCGCAGCACGATCACCATCGTAACGCCGAGGGTCACCGCGGCCGTGACCGGCCCGGCCGCGGGCGCCACTCCCTCGGGCACCTGCGCGATCAGGTCGAGGATCAGGGGCATCACCGTCACCGCGATCAGCATGATCACCGTCCCCGCGACGGTCGGCGTGATGATCCGCCGCAGCAGCGACAGCCGCGAAGCCAGCGCGAACTGAAACACCGCCGAGACCGCCACCAGCGTCGCCAGCAGCGCCGGCCCCCCCTGCACCAGCGCGGTCACCGACACCGCTATGAAGGCCCCCGACGTGCCCATCAGCAGGATGTATCCCGCCCCGAGGTGTCCCACGCGCCGGGCCTGGACCATCGTCGCGATGCCGCTCACCAGCAGCGCCGCGCAGGCCGCCCACGACAGAAAGAGCTCGCTCTCGCCGGCCGCCCGTACCACGATCGCGACGGTCAGCACGATCGGCCCGACCGTCAGCAGGCAGTACTGCAGCGCCAGCCCGATCGTGACCGGCAATCCGGGTTTTTCGTCGGGCTCGAATCGAACTTCGGGACCGGATCGGGCGGCTGCCAGCGCCATGGGACTCCCTTTTCTGCGGTTCGTGATGGAGGGATTCGAGGAGCGGGCGGAGATCGTCGGAAGAGTGCGCCGCTCGGGGCGCAATATGGAGGTCGTCCGCGCAGTGCGACAGGACAGCACGGATTGTGCAGCCCATCATTGTTGCGCATGGAGGTCCATGCTCCGCCTTGCGGCCCGCCGACGCGCTCCTCAAGTATTACGGGCTCGTCGATCCAGCCACGTGAGGCTTTGGACGGTGAGGATTCTTGTGCATCGGGCATGACGGAGAAACGGAATGAGACAGGGAGCCGTGGGACGTTTTCGGGCGGTGACCACCCTGGGGCTCGCTTCGCTCCTTTCCAGCGCCCCGCCCCTTCCCGCCGCCGGACAGTCGCTCACGGTCGTGTCCTGGGGCGGCTCCTACGGCCGCGCGGTCAACGAGGGCGCCAACATTCCCTTCACCGAGGCGACCGGCATCCGCATCGGCCTGGAGGCCTACAACGGCGGCCTGGCCCCGATACGGGCGCAGGTGGACTTCGGCAGCATCCACTGGGATGTGGTCGACCTGGAAATGGCCGATGCCGTGCGCGGTTGCGACGAGGGGCTGCTCGAGCCGATCGACATCGACGATCTGCCTCCCGGGCCCGACGGCACTCCCGCGGCCGACGACTTCGTGGCCGAGAGCCATACCGAGTGCGGGGTGGGCAATCTGTACTGGTCGACCGTGTACGCGTACAGCGAAGAGAACTTCACGGGCGAGAGGCCCGCCACCATGGCCGACTTCTTCGACCTGGAGAAGTTCCCCGGCCGCCGCGGGATGCGGCGGGTACCGCAGGTGAACCTGGAGTTCGCCCTGATCGCCGACGGCGTGCCGCTCGAAGACGTGTACGCCACGCTGGAGACGCCGGAGGGCCTGGACCGGGCCTTTGCGAAGCTCGAAACGATCAAGGACGAGGTGGTCTGGTGGGAGGCGGGCGCCCAGCCGCCGCAGATGCTGGCCGACGGGGAGGTGGTCATGAGCACGGCGTACAACGGCCGCATCTTCAATGCCCGCATCCTGGAAAACCAGCCGTTCGTGATCGTGTGGGACGGGCAGTTGCTGGATGTGGGTCAGCTCGGGATCGTCGCAGGCACGCCGAGGCTTGAAGACGCGCTGAGATACGTGACCTTCGCCACCAGTGCCGAGTCTCTGGCGCGCATCGGCCGCCGCATCTCCTATTCCCCGGCGCGCAGATCAGGCACGCCGCTGGTGACCACGCATGTCGTCGCAGGGATCGACATGGAGCCTCACCTGCCGGCCAGCGCGGGCAACGCGGATCGTGCGCTTCGTTACGACTGGGCGTTCTGGGTCGACAACCAGGACGAACTGAACGAGCGCTTCAGCGCCTGGCTGGCGCGCTGACTCGGGGACCGGCGCGGCTGCGGGCGCACCAGGGCTTAGGTGCCCGGGTCAGAACACCACCCGATAGCTGACGTTCAGGCTGCGCGCGGCCTCCGGCATGATCTCCTTCACGCGGGAGAGGTGGTTGCGGTACTCGGCATTCGCCGCGTTGGCGAGGCTGACGGTCAGGACGTTCAGACGCCCGCCGAACGTGAACCGCGCCCCTGCCGCGGCGTTGAGGACGGTATACCCACGCGTCGGCGTCTCGAATTCGCCAACCCGATCCTGCCGGCCTGCCATTTCAGCCTCCGCCCGGACATACCACGACGGCCTCTCGTACTTCAGCGCCAAATGTCCCTTGAGCGGAGGAACGAGAGGCAAGGGCTGATCGGTTCCCTTGAGACTGCCGCTTACCGACGAGGCCACTCCCTCGAGCGCCAGCCCGCGCCCGGCGTCGACGTCCACGCTGGCCTCGAAGCCGCTGAACACGGCGTCGTTGCCCCGGAACTGATAGATGGGGAGGCGCACGCGGCTCAGGCGGCCCGTGTCCTCTCCGTAGATGTGGTTCGTGATGTCATTGTGGAAGCCGGTCAACTCGGCCCGCAGCCGGTCGGACTCGAAGCGAAGGAAGACATCGAGCCCCCTCCCCACCTCTCCTTCCAGAGACGGATTTCCGACTTCAAAGACGTAGGCCGCCAGATGCGGTCCTTCCGAATAGAGTTCGGTGACGTCGGGTGTGCGAAACGCCCGGGCAACGCTGGCGCCGAGCACCAGCCCCGAGGCGGACTGGTAGAGGACACCCAACGACCCCGACAGGGACTGGAATCTGCGGTCACGGATCTCACCGATGTCCGAAACCCGGTCTTCCCCCGGATCGGCCATGCTCCAGTCGTAGCGCAGCCCCGACTCGATCTGGATCGGGCCCAGATCGACCTCCTCGAGCAGGTACAGGGCCGCCCTGAGCCGACGCGTGTCGGGCGTGTGCAGCGATCCCCCGTATCGGAAGTCCTCCCAGGACGCGCGGCCGCCCATCGCACCCGCAGCAAACGGTCCCCACCTCCCATGCCGGCCCAGGACGTCCGCGTTCGCGTTCTGCTGCTCGAAGAGCGTGCCCAGAATGTCCGATGCTTCGAGCTCGCGGTGCGTGTACCAGGTGTGAGTCGCGTCGAAGCGGAGGTTGTTGAAGGCTCCGGCCGGGTCGTCGAGCACGGTCCGCAACTTCGATGAGAATCGCTCCATTTCGATGCGCACGCCCTCGTCGTGCCCGCCCACGAAACCACCCGGGATGCCGTAGTAGTTGCGGTAGCCACGGAAGGATGCCCCCACGCGGCCCCGGTCGGCCACCCAGGCCGTCCCCGCACCCCCGCTCAGGAGTTCGCCGTCGGTGTTGAGCAGCGTACCGGCGGGCGTCTTCAGATCTCCCGCCGTCCGCGCGGCCACCTCCACGCGCAGCGGCACGCGCTCAGCGATGGCGAACACGCCCGACGCGCTGCCGGCCAGCGAGCCGGTCGCGCTCTGCGTCTGCAGCGACGCGGCGCCCGTCAGGCGAGTGGGCGCGGTGGTCGGAATCTCGTCGCGGATGACGTTGATGACCCCGCCCAGCGCATTGCCCCCGTAGAGCAGCGCGCCCGGACCCCGCACGACCTCGATCCGCCTTGCCGACGACGGATCGAGCGCGGTGGTGTGGTCCGCACCCTGGCTGGAGGCGTCCCCCACCGCAGTCCCGTCCTCGAGCATCAATACCCGATCCCCGCTCAGTCCCCTGATCACGGGTTGCGCAACCGATGGACCCATCCTGGTGGCCGCCAGTCCCGGCATCGAGGCCAGGGTCCCCGCGACGGTCGCCGTCATCTGGCGCTGCAGGTCGTCGCCTGCCATGACGCTGACCGGCCGGAGCGCCTCGGCCGCTGCGCGTTCGCTGATCGTGGCCGTCACCACCAGGTTCTCCAGCGCAATGGGAGACGGCGTCAACTCGATCACGACCTCCGCCGCCTCCGCCACGGCCCGCCGCGCGCGCTCGGTTCCCACGGTCACGACGGCAGTGGCGCCCCGGTACCCCAGTCGATCGGCTCGCAGGATATACGCGCCCGCGGCCAGCCCGGTCAGGTGGAAGTTGCCGTCCCCCCGGGTCACCGCCCTGGTGTCCCTTCCGACCACCGACACGTGCGCTCCCGCCAGAGGCTCGCCGGTCTGAGCGTCGCGGACGTTGCCCTCGAACACATATCCCTGGTCCGTCTCCTGCGCGGAGACCCGGGGAACTGCGAGCGCGGGAGCGACCGCAAGGCACAGGACGAACGCCAGCGGACTCCGGCGGATTCCGTCGACGAGCGCACGCTCCGCCCTGGAAGGGAAGATCATGCGGCCGAAGCGGTACTTCGCGTCTCTGGAGTTCAGCGTCCGCATGCGTGCTCTTCGGTTGATGGGGATCTAACTCTTGGCTGGTCGGGCGGACCTCCGCAAGCTGGATGGTGTCGTCCGATTGCTGTACCGTCCAGTATCACATACGCTAACATATGTCAGATATGTGTTACTGGACCGTAAGGGAAAACAGATGCCTTCCTACATCCGCGGGACCCTGCCGCTTCCGGTCCGGCGCATCCTCAAGAAGCTCGGCAGCGACATCCGGGACGCCCGGCTGCGCCGCCGCATCCGCGCATCGACGATGGCCGAGCGCGCGCTGATCAGCCGCACGACGCTGCACAAGATCGAACGGGGTGATGCGGGCGTTTCCATGGGCATGTACGCCACGGTCCTGTTCGTCCTGGGCATGCACGACGGCATTTCGGACTTGGCCGACCGCAGCCGGGACGAGCTTGGGCTCGATCTGCTGGAGGAGCGCCTGCCTCAGCGGGTGCGCGTGCCCTCGGCCGCGCGGCGGAAGAGCGACACGCGTGGTCCGGGCGCTGACGACCAGGGCGCGGGATGATGGACACCCCCGTCCTGGTTCATGTCGATGTGTGGGGCGTGCCCATACGAGTTGGCCGTCTGTGGATTCGTGTTCGCGGCGCCCGCGAGAGCGCGTCGTTCGAATACGACGAGGCGTGGACGGACCATCCCCTGCGCTTCGCCCTCGAGCCCGCGCTGACCGTCGGACCGGGCCCGTACCACACTCGCGGGAGACTCTTCGGATCCATCGGCGATTCGGTGCCGGACCGCTGGGGCCGGGTTCTCCTCCGGCGCGCCGAAGTCAGGCGGGCGAGGTTGGAAGGGCGCGCACCCCGAACCCTGTACGAATCCGATTTCCTCCTTCGCGTGGACGACGAGGTCCGCATGGGCGCGCTCAGATTCTCGACGGAGGGCGAAGGGCCGTTTCTCGCCGACGCGGGCGCGGTGCGCATTCCTCCGCTGGACGATCTGCGGCGGCTGATGTCGGCATCGAGGAGGGTGCTCCGCCGGCGCGAGCAGGACGACGATCTTCGCCTGCTGGTCGGTCCCGGGTCCTCCCTCGGCGGCTCCCGGCCCAAGGCCGCGGTCAGGGACGCCGGCGGCGAGCTGGCGCTGGCCAAGTTTCCGAGCACGGAGGACGACCGCGACATCGTGCTCTGGGAAGGGGTCGCGCTTGAGCTTGCGAAGCGCGCCGCGATTCAGGTCCCCGCATGGCGACTGGAAACCGTTGCCGGAAGGCGAATCCTGATTCTCCGGCGGTTCGACCGCGAGGGAAGCCATCGGGTGCCCTTTCTCTCGGCGATGAGCATGCTGGATGCCCGCGACAACGAGCGGCGGTCGTATCTCGAGCTTGCCGACGCGCTGCGCAGTCACGGAGCGGCGGCACGATCAGACCTCGCCGAACTGTGGAGACGCGTCGTCTTCAGCATCCTCATCTCGAACACCGACGATCATCTGCGGAACCACGGGTTCCTCTACGAGATCGGGCAGGGCTGGCGACTCTCACCGGCCTACGATCTGAATCCCGTGCCGACGGACGTGAGCCCCCGGGTCCTCACGACGTACATCGACGAATTCGATGGCACCGCTTCGCTGGACCGGGGGCTGGCCACCGCGGAGTACTACGGCCTGGGCCCAAAGCAGGCGAGAGGGATTGCGGGGGCAGTGGGGAAGGCGGTTTCCGGATGGCGGGAGGTGGCCGCGCGACTCGATGTGTCCAGGCGGGAAACCGATCGCATGGAGTCGGCGTTCGAGCACGAGGATCTTGTGCGGGCTCGGCGTTTCGGGGCGTGACCCCGACAGTGTTCACAGAGTTAGATGCAGTTAGACAGGTTTCCTCCTTAGATACATCTAACCTGTGCTAACTCTTTCTAAGCGATTAGCCAAGCGGGCAGAGTTGGGGGTTGCGGTTACGTCGGCAGGACCAATCCGCACGGGCCGCAGATGCGGAGACACGCACGAGTCAGCTATCGTCAGACCGGACATCCGGCGGAGGAAACCATGACGGACAAGCCGAGCGACAGGAAACCACGCACCCTGGGTGCAACCACAGTGCTGCGGGCCATGACCGCGACACGGACTTGTCGGAGCCTCCGGCTGGCTGGTGTCCTTGCCGTCGCCACGCTTTTCCCGGCTCCGGCCATCAGCCAGGTCCCCGCAGAGACGGAAGCCCGCCTCCGTTCCATCTTCGAGGCGAGGGACTTTGACGCCCGGCCGTTCCAGGCGACCTGGCTGCCCGATGGATCCGGATACACGACTCTGGAGACCCCCTCGGGCGCCTTGCACCCGGAGTTGATCCGCTACGATGCCGCCAGCGGCAACCGGACAGTCCTCGCCTCGCTCTCCCTTCTCACGCCCGCCGGTCGCTCGGAGCCCCTGAGCATCTCCACCTATCAGTTCGCCCCGGACGGCACCTGGGCGCTCCTCGGGACCGACACCGACGGCTTCTGGATGCTAGAACCCGCCACTTCCACGCTGAAGAGGGTGGAGGCGGGCCCCGGAAGCACCGTCTCTCCGGAAGGAGGCCGCATCCTCTTCAGCCGTGACGGTGACCTTCACGTCCACGACTTGGCGGCCGCTCAAACGACCCGCCTGACCCACACCACCGCCGAATCCGTCTCCAACGGCCGCGCCGCATGGAGTCCCGACGGCAACCGCGTCGCCTTCGTCCAGTCCGACGCCTCCGGGGTGCGGATGC
>JAPPGH010000037.1 GCA_026914155.1 Candidatus Palauibacter rhopaloidicola
GCGAACGGGTACATGCAGGCGGTCGTCTTGCCGGTGCCGACGGCCCCGACGACGAGCATGCCCGTGTAGAGCCCCTTCTCGGGGATGACGAGCCAGGAGGGCCGCACGATCTCGGTGGCCACGGTCGGATGGTGCAGTTCACCGATGACGAGCGAGGGCGCATCGTCTTCGGGCGACGTGGGCCAGCCGGGGAGCTGCCCCTGCGCTCGGCGTCCCCGCCGCGGCTGGAGCCATACCCTGGAGACCGAGAGTGCGATCGACCCGGCCAGGAAGACGGCGACGCCGGGCGCCATGAAGTGCCACAGGTGGATCGCCCGGTGCAGGCCCGGATCGCGGTCGGCGATCAGGTCGAGGTACGGGTTCCCACCCGGACCGGGGAACGGCGCGAGGAACGCGCGCCATGCGAGCGCCATGAGCGCCAATCCGATGAGGACGAGCGTCCACGGCCTCACCGGTCGGACACCCTTCCCGGAGGGATCGATGCTGCGGGAGCGACCCAGGCATGGGGGCGAGGGTGTGAAAACACACTCGCCGCTACGCCGTACCGAGCCTCTGGCGAGGGGGGTCGCTCCCGCCACGGCCGATGCGGACCGTCCGGCAACGAGCCGGCGGGCCGCGAGGCCGCAACACAACACCGCGTAGGCGGATAAGCGGAACGCCCGGCGTGAACCGCCGGAGCGCGGATTCGTGAAACGACCCCCCGCGTCGTTTTCACGCCGCGGTGCGGCATAGGACGCTGGCCGGTCACCGGAAACGGACCCCGGCGAGGCGCGCGGTGCGCCAGGCGGCGCCGCGGTGGATCGAAGCGCGCCCGGTCTCCTGCCGGCGCGCCTGGCTTTCGAGCGCGATGCTGCGCTTCAGCGCGGCCTGGAGGCCGCCGAACTCGTCGAGGATGTGGACCGCGCCCTGGACGATCGCGCGTTCGATCCGGGCGAGTTCCTCCCGGATCCCGGGGTCGGGCTCGCCGGGGCCGGCGGGCTCGGCCCAGCCGCCGATCACGCGCCGCGCCCGATCAAGTTCGCGCGCGGTGCGGGCAACGGCCACGACCTCGACGGACAGGTCCAGCTTCGCGAGCGCGCGCCACAACCCGCGGTGCACCCTGCCCCAGGAGCGGAGCGCGGTCGCGGTGTCGTGGCCGGGCTCGGCGTAGACGAACAGGGCGCGGACCGAGTCGAGTGCGACGGGCAGCTTGACCGGGAAGTAGCGCCGGGTCTCCCGCGCTGCGCCGCGGTACACGCGCACGGGCAGGAGCGAGCGCTCGATGCCGAGCGCATCGAACGCGGCGACCTTTTCCTGCTCGGTAGGAAGCCACGGAAGGTCCGTGTGCTCGATCACGTAGTCGAGCGAAAGCAGGCGGCGCATGAGGACCTCGGTGGAGGCGCCACGGCGGTGGCGGATGTGCTCGGCCCCGAGCGCCCGGTAGACCGGCCTGGCAAAGATCCGGCACACGCGACCGATGCCCGCCAGACCGGGTTCCGTCTCTTCGCTCGCAACGCGCTCGGCGATGAGCGCGAGCACGCCGCGCCGGACCTGTTCGGGATGCGCGTCCATGAACCGCGCCCACTGCGCGCGGGTGAACACGCCGCTGTGCAGGCACACCAGCGTGATCCATTCGGCGTGCCTCCCGGACCAGCCGAACGGTTCCAGCGCCTTCTCGCGGCCCTTGAGGTGCGCGATCATCGCTCCTCTCCCGTGACCAGCGCCCGGTCGGCCTGGAGGTAGGTGATGAGGATCCCCATCGGGTTGTGGACGACCAGCTCCGGCGGGATGCTTTCGAGGAACTCGAACCGGAGCGAAAGCGACCAGCGCTCGCGCAGGACCTCCTGGCCGCCGGCGAGATGCACGAGCTCGAAGTCGGCGGTCGCGCCGTGCGGCGGCTCGGGCGAGGGGTGGATGCGGAGCACGACGCGCTCGACCTGGCGCTCGGTTTCGGCGGTCCCCGCCGCCACGCCCGCGACCTCGTCGCCGTCGCGCGCGAACGCGGCGTTGGCGAGCTCGGTCGACAGGAACCGGAGGCTCCGGGTCCAGTGCTCTTGGGCGGTCGCGCGGCGGCGCGAGTGGAAGTCGGCGACGAACCGGTTCAGGAAGTACTTGGTCGTGGGGTCGAGCGGATCGGCCTGAGCGGTCGCCGCCTCGTAGGCCATCGCCTCGGCGCGGCCCACCTCGTCCACGCGGACGACGATCGGCTTGGGCGGCTCGGTGCCCGCGATGCGCAGCAGCACGAAGACGCCGAGGACGCAGCTTGCCGACAGGAAGATCAGGATCGTCCTGAGCTTCCGGTTCGCCTGCACGGCGTCGCCCCAGATCTCGGCGTACTCGCGGCCCGCGTCACGGTCTCGTTTCATTCGTAGCATCTCCTCGGGCTTCAGACGGGCTTGACGGGGGCGGCGGCCTTGCTGGCGCCCTGCATGATGAGCGCGACGAACCCGGAGCCCGCGGAGCCGGAGCCGGACACGAGCATCGAGGCGAGTTCGCCGACCTTGAGCCCGGCCATGAGGCCGGAGACGACGAGCGGCATGAGCACGACGGCCCAGAGCCAGAGCTCGAACGGGTCCGCCGTTCCGGTGCCCATCAGGGCATCGGCGTAGGTCGTGATGTAGCCCATGCCGACGCCCATGAAGACCCTGAGCACGGCACCGGCCACGACGCCGTAGAGCGTGTAGACCATCATGGTCCGGAACCATCCCCAGAACAGGAACGAGAGCGGCTCGAAGAGCAGGAACGCGATGAACACGGGACCGAGCAGGATCGCGATCGCGATGGCGACCTGCGCCCATATGACCTGTCCGTAGGTGATGCAGAACAGCGCGAGCAGGCAGACCACGAGCGAGGCGCCCATGCACAGCGTCACGAGCGAGGAGAAGATCACGGTCACCCCCGAGGTCACGATCGACAGCAGGTTGCCGCTCGACCAGGCGCTCCCCAGGTGCGCGCCGTACGCCTGGACCAGGGCGGTCATCTCGGTGTATCCGGCCGACACCACGTCGGAGAGGAAGAGGTTCTGGAGCCAGATGCCGCCGGAGGCGAGCATGGCCGGGAAGGTGAGACCGACGCCGGGGATCGGCACGACGTAGTAGTGCAGCAGCGTGCGGGGGATCGCGATCCCGATCACGAGCTTGATGATCTCCCAGGGGTGGAAGGTGCCGCTGAACGCGATCTTGAGCCCTGTCCATGCGACCATGACGGCGGCGAGCCCGCCCCAGAGCTGGAGCCCGAGCGCGTGCACGTCGGGCGCAGCCCCGCCGACCACGGTGTCAAGCACCACGTCGAGGAAGCCCTTGAAGTCCTGAAGCTGATGCGGCGGGATCTGCGAGGGGACGTTCGGGTCGATCGACTGCGGGGGCAGTTGCATGGCCGGCCCGCCCCTACCGATAGAACGACGGGACGCGGAACAGGAGGCCGTCGCGGAGCGCGGCCCGGTTCAACGAGGCCGCGTTGCGCATCGTCCCGGCGAGCGCGTTCGCCCGCGCACGGCCGTCATGCCAGCGGCCGAGCCATTCGAGGTGGGCGAGTTCGGCTTGGCGCGCCCGGCTCGCCTCCAAGGCGGCCTGATGGGCGAGAACCTGGCCCACGGCCGCGTCGATCCGCCCCTGGCTCAGCGCGGCCGCGACCTCGGCCTGCTGCAGCGCGGTGTGCGACAGGTTGCCGTTCGCCGTGAGACCCGCGAACGAGCCCCGGGCGCTCTCGATGGTCCCGGCCAGCGCGGCGGCCGCGTCGAGCGCCGCGTAGTCGAGCACGCGCTGCCGGTCGGCGGTCTCGCGGGCGCGGCGGTGGTCCTCGAGCGCCCGTGTGGCGGCCTGGGACGGAAGGTCCCGGTAGAGACTCAGGATGTCGGCCTCCGTCACCCGGTCGGCGGTCCTGTGTGCGGTGCGCCACAGTCCGGTGAACGAGCGCCCGTTGCCAAAGCGACGGACGGCATCGACGGTTCTGCGGGCCGGGCCCGTGAAATCGGAGCGCCAGCCGAGTCCGTCGCGCACGAGCCCGACGGGGTCGGCGGCCAGGTCGGAGAACGGCCGGAGCAGCGCGTCGATCTCGCCCCTGGCGGCGCGCTCCATGTGGTCGAGTTGGTCTTCGAGTTCCGTAAGCTGGCGGGCCATCGACCGGATCTGGGTGACCTGGTGCGAGATCTGCGTGATCTGGTTCGCGATGATCGTGGCCCGCTGGAACCAGCTCCCGAAGTCGAACTGCGCGCTCGCGGGAGCGGGGTTCGCGAGGATGAGCAGGGGAGCCATAAGGGCCATGACGACGATGCGGTGGCGCATGGGGGAGTCCTTTCGTGTCAACGGTGCGTGGTGCGTGCGGGGGTTGGGATCAGGACATCGGCAGTGAACCAGATGCGCAGCCGGTGGCCCGCTCGGATCGTGATTCCGGGCATCCGGTTCAGATACCGGTCCAGCGTTGACGTGGCGCTGCTTCCGAGCCCCTGGCCGACGCCCGCCCGGAGTCCATAGGGCGAGGCTCCGGCGAGGGTGAGCCCGCTCAGCGCGCCGACTGCTCCGGCGGCGGCGAACGTCGAGAGGTAGCGCCGGTTCACCTGGTCGCGGAGCG
>JAPPGH010000052.1 GCA_026914155.1 Candidatus Palauibacter rhopaloidicola
GACGAGATGGGCGACGCGCTTCCCGGCGCCTCCGTCTCACTCTACGGGGCGAACAGCGCCATGGTCGGCAGCGGCATGACCGGGGACGACGGCTCCGTGGCGATCAAGGTCGAGCGCGCCATGACCAGCGGGAACATGGTCAACGCGAGCGTCTCCGTCTCCGCCGCCGGCTACAAGTCCGACCCGGACGCTAGGACGGCCGTCTCCTGGGATCCGCAGTCGTTTACGACCGAGGGCTCCAACGAAAACGACATCGTCAACCTGAACGTCAACGTGAACGTCAGCGGTGCTACTGTGGACCGTGGCGACTACGGCGGCGGCGAAGCGCTCGCCGGCTGGGCGATCAGCGTCATGATGGGCGATGCCGAGGTCGCGGGCGCGCCGACGGCGCTGGGTGCCGACGGCAGCGCGTCGTTCACGACCACCGTTGAATCGGTCCCGGCAAGCTTCACATTCACGGTCGCCGACGATCAGGACGACGACCTGGACGGCGGCGAGATGTACGAGGCGTCCGGCGGCGGGTACACGCACACCGGCCTCAAGGTGGCGGGTGCCATGGACGGCGATCCGATCGTGGTGACCTACACGACGCAGACGCTGAAGGTCTACGTGCACCACGAGCGCGACCAGGTCCGCGGCTACACGGGCAACGTCCTGGACGGCGACATCAGGGCGTCGCTGGTCGATCTCGAGGTCCGGCAGGCGAGCGGGAGCGGCGGCAGGTTCACAAGCCCGATCTCGAACGACGATTGGGATGCCAGGGCGAACTCGAGCGGCAGCAGGGGCGTACACACCTTCTCCCACCTGCCGGCGGACATGGACATCGTCGTCCGGGCGAGCGCCGCGGACGGCTACATGCTGCTGGACAAGCCGGAGCTCGACGCCTACCGCAACATGGACGAGAACGGCGTGATGGGCGGTGCGTTCGGCGCGATGGGCGGCTGGGGGCACACGGTGACGCTCTGCCCGCTGACCGAGACCGAGCCCACCGGCCAGGACTTCGGCAAGTGCGGCTCGTTCGCCGTCGTCAGCACGTACGATGTGACCGCGAACGTGTCGAAGATGAGAGTCAGGAAGTCGGGCGCCGGGTTCAATTCGGCCGACCCCAGCAGCACGCATCAATCGGGGATCACGGTCAGCCTGTCACCGGTCGAGGGCAAGAATCTCGCGGGTGTCGGACGGGAGTTCACCACCGCGTCGAGCAACGACCCGACGACGGCACACGACGAGCGCATGTTCCACGACTTCGGTACCATGGCGTCCGGAGCCTACGAGCTCGGTATTCCGGATGGATGGATGGCCATGGTGGGCGACGCGGAGGCGGCCGGCGCGCTCAGCCCCCTTGCAGACGACGCCCGCATCGAGGTCACACCGTCGACCGCCACCCTCTACGGCTTCGTTCGGAACATGGACCGCGCCGGTCTCGCGAACGTGACCGTGACCGTGAACGGCCAGACGGCCACGACCGACGACCTGGGCCGCTACATCGTATCCGGCATCTCCCGCGTGCGGGGACAGCTCTTCGTGAATACGGAGAGGGCGGGATATCCAGCGACCAGGCCGGATTCCACCAACAACGCAAGCACAGCCGTCCCCACGTTCCAAGCGAACACGGCGAAGCGATTCGACTTCGAGCTCAGTGGCGCGAACAACACCGTCGCGATCACCGGCACGGTCACGGAAAGCGGCACCGGCGCAGGGATCAAGGGCGTGCGGATCAAGGTGGACGAAAAGGATCCGCTCAACGGCTTGCCGAGCGGTTCCAAGAAGGGCCAACTCCTGACGGGAGACGACGGCACGTACACGGCGGTTGTCGCAGTCCAGCCAAACAATGACCCACTCGTCGACGTGACTGCGAGCAAGGCCGGCTATCACTTCATACCAGCCACCCGCCAAGCTCCGGCCATCGCCGGTGGGAGCCAGAGCATCGACTTCACAGGCTACGCGGCCACCGAGATTACCGGCAGGGTGGCTGCTCCGGGCGGCAACGTGTCCATGAGCGATGTTACGGTCACGGCGTACAGCGACCCGGGCAGGACAAACAAGATTGCAGGTGGTTCCGCGACAACCACGGAGACCGGGACGTTCAGCGTCCTCGTGCCGACCCTTAGCGGCACCGTCTACCTCAAAGCCGAGCCCCGGGAGCTCAAACCCGGTTCCGACGACTTCTCCACTCCGAAATACGATGATCTGGTGGCCGCGCAGAACTATGTCTGGTTCGATGCGCCGACAAACAGACCCGGCGGTGCGATCGCCGTGATCCCCGGCCAGGTCCTGCAGTTCGGCACCTTCACGGGGAACAGCGTCCAGCCGCGGATCACGAGCGTCATCCGAGGGAAGGTGAAGGGGGCCTTTGTAGCCCCACCCCTCGCCCTCGTCAACGACGAAGATTCGACCACGATCGTGGTGAAGTGGGAGTTCGACACCAGAAACCTCTCCACCACCAGCGGCGGCAACTCCTACTCCGTCGCAGACGGCGCTACGTTCACCCCGGGCGGGTTCACTGGGACCCCCACCTCTGCGCAAGACCCGGCCACAGTTGGCGGCGACACCGACCGGGCCGACGTGACCGACGGCACTTCGGTAACGCACAAGCGGACGACCACGTTCACCATTGGTGACGCCGACGCCGGCAACTACGGTGAACTCGACATCACGGTCGGAATCGACGTGGTAGGTGCAGAAGCAGACGCCACCGCAGCCGCCGCCACCAGCGCCGAATTGACGCTTGACGCTGTCGACCATGGCGCCACGGGCGTCACGGTGACCCGCAAGGGACATGCAACCGCAGCGACAGACTCGATCGCAGCATCCTGGGGTGGAGAGGGTAGCCCGGCGTTGGAACACCGAGTCGCCCTGTTAGTCAAGGTCGGCACAGCAAACAGAGTGGAATGGCTCGTCGTCCCCACCGCACTTGCATCCATAACGAGGAACCTTACCGCAGGAAACGGCAACTATGGCAAGTGGGAGTTGGGTGACATTGTGCTCGCCGGTACCGGAGCGATCACCGTCACGGCGACCGAATGGACAGCCGATGACGGCAGTGGTTTCTACCCCGGCCTCGAATCGCGCCACCTGAGGGCCGCGACCCAGCTTCGCGTCGATACCAGGGTGACCGGGAGCGGCGATTGGAAGAAGGGCCCCCCGGCAGCCATTCCACCCAACGGTTAGTCAACCCTCCAACTCCATCGACCTGACCGATGGCAGCAGCAACCCCCCGTCCGGTTCGCCGGGCGGGGGGTTCCCTAGTCGGCAATGACGAACCACCGCACACGGATTCGTGTCCCCTCGTTGGCGATCTGCGCGGTTGCGGCGTGGACGTCGTCGGCGTGCGGCGACGATGCCACGCGCCCTCCGTCCGAGGCGCTTCGCGTGGCCAGCGTGACAGTCACGCCCGCGGCCGCATCGCTTACGGCGCCGGACGCGACCGTGCAACTGGATGCGCGTGTACTCGACGGCAACGGGCGGGCAATGCCCGGGGTGGCGGTGATCTGGACGAGCGTGCGCCCCGAGGTCGCGACGGTCGGCGCGTCGGGGCTGGTGGCGGCGGCGGGCAACGGGACGACCACGGTCGCGGCGACGGTCGGCGCGGTCGCGGGCACGGCGACGGTGACGGTGGCGGTGGAGCATGGGGACCGGGCGGCGCTGGCCGCGCTCCACGCGGCGACGGACGGGCCGAACTGGGCCGACGACGTGAACTGGCTCGGCGACGGGCCGCTGGGGACGTGGCGCGGGGTGGAGACGGACGCGTTCGGCCGGGTCGCTCGCCTGGACCTGGGGGGCCGCCAGGACGGGGAGACCGGGGAGTGGGCGTCGCACGGCCTGCGCGGCTCGATCCCGCCGGAACTGGGGAGTCTTTCGGGCCTGACGTTGCTGAACCTGCGCGGCAACGCGCTGGCGGGTCCGATTCCACCGGAACTGGGGAATCTCTCCAGCCTGGAGGAGCTGTGGCTCGACGGCAACCGGCTCGAGGGTCCGATCCCGCCGGAACTGGGGAGCCTCGCGCGCCTGAGGGACCTGCGCCTGCGCGGCAATGCACTGGCGGGTCCGATCCCGCCGGAGCTGGGGGATCTCGCCGGTCTCGAGGGGCTGTGGCTCGACGGCAACCGGCTCGAGGGTCCGATCCCTCAGGAGCTGGGGAGCCTCGGGCGCCTAAGGGGACTTTCCCTGAGCGGCAACGCGCTCTGGGGTCCGGTCCCCGCGAAGCTGGGCTCCCTCCCATACCTGGAATACCTGTACCTCGACGGGAACGCGCTGACGGGCGCGCT
>JAPPGH010000016.1 GCA_026914155.1 Candidatus Palauibacter rhopaloidicola
ATCGAACCGCGGAGGCTTACGTCGCGGGCGGCAAGACGGGCATCTTCACGCCGCTGTACTGTTTCCTGGCCCGCAAACCCTAGTCGGCGTTGCGGTCCGGGTTTCGAGGCGCCATCGCCGTGTCCGGATAGAACTGTCGGCAGTGTCGGCGGTATTTCCCGATGGGGCCGTCCGTGCGGCACAGCCGGGGGGGAGACCGGTAGCGCTTCCTGTCCCATATCACGATGTCCTGCAGGACGAACCGCCTCTCCTCGCGGAGGATGAAGAAATTCAGCAGCCGGTGGCGCAGCGGCACGGGCAGGAAGCCCAGACCCGATATGAACCGCCCCGGTTTCCGGATCTCCCGCACCTGATTGACCATCGTCAACTCGACGAATTCGCCGTCGACGGGCGTCGTGAGCACCCACATGCGCGACCTTATTCCGACCGACTTCTCGTGAATCTCGACGAAGGAGTAGCCGAGTCCGTGGACGTGCGTGATGACCGAGACTTCGGAGTGAATGTCCACCAGACCCAGGGTCCGGCGAACCGCCTTGAAGTCGAAACAGCTCTTCAGGTAGGCTCCGTCGACCGAAAAGTCCGTCGGCTCCACGTCGTGGTACCCGTGTGTGTACTCCAGGTGTTCCACGTCCACGGAGTTTTCCGTCGTCTCCTGGGGATGCCCTCGAAACCGCAGCTTGCAGGACCGAAGTCCGGTCCACTCGGCGCCGGCGGGAGGTTCGTCCGGCAGGTGCCACTGAGGCGCTCGGCCGCCGCTCCCCCACCAGGCGAAGATCATGCCGAGGATCTCGCGGGTCTCGTAGAGCTTCAACCGCGCGGCCTTCGGGGGCGGGGCATTGGGCGTGGCCACGCACTGGCCGGTCGTGTCGAACTCGAACCCGTGGAAGGGACAGACGAGACAGCCGTCGCGCACCAGGCCGCCGGTGCTCGGTCCCATGTGCGAGCCGAGGTGCGGACAGAAGGCGTCCGCCACGCAGATGCGGCCCTCGTCGTCGGCCCAGGCGACGATCTCCTCGCCCATCCACGTCTTCTCGACGAGCTTCGCGCGCTCGATGGAGGCGCGGTCGCCGATGAAATACCACCCTTCGGGAAACGGCGGCAGCGCATCGCTATACGTTACCATGCGCGCGAACTTGGTTTCGGTCCGGCCCACGCGTCAACTAAACTAAGGCGATGACTCTGGATTCTGCGCCGCGCGTCTCGCTTCTCATGCTCTTCACCGCAATGGCCGTCGGCCTGCCGGCGAACGGTTCCGGCCAGACCGCGGCCGGGGTTCCGCGCTTCAAGATCGAGTCCTCGCCCATCGAACTGACGGGACCCGTACGCCCCGGCGAGTACCTGGGCGTAACCGGCCCTCGATCCGCGTGGCTCGGCGTCGAGACGGGCGAAGCGGAACTCTGGGTCCATCCCCTCAAGGTCGGGAACCGGTTCCGGCTCGGCTTCTCGACACCGGCCTACGGAGCGCCGATTCCGGGCAGCGCGGTCGCGCGCACGGTGCACGTCCGGCCCGAACTCACGACGATCGTCTACAGCCACGCGGCCTTCCAGGTGCGCCAGCACATCCTCGCGCCCGCCGAACTCCCCGGTCTCCTGGTTCTGCTCGAGGTGGACAGCCCCGAACCGCTCGAGATCGTCGCCGAGTTCGAGCCCGTGCTGAACTACATGTGGCCGGGTTCGCTCGGGGGGCAGTACGCCTACTGGGACGCGGATCGACGCGCCTTCGTGCTGTCCGAGAGCCTGCAGGAGACGAACGCCGTCGTCGGGTCGCCGTGGGCCGCGAACTCCGTGGAACACCCGGCGCATCAACTGGGCGAGGCGCCGCGCTCCATGGTGATCCCCGTGGACCCGGACCGCGCGCGCCGGGAGTTCATCCCCATCGCCGTGGCGGGCGGAACCGCGCCCCGCGAGGAGGTCTTTGCCAGCTACGATCGGCTGATCGCCGAGGCCCGCTCACTGTACAGCGCGAAACGGGCGTGGGCCGACTCGGTGCTCGCCTCCACCGTCTCCATCGAGTCGCCCGATCCACGGCTCGACCTCGCCCTGGAGTGGGCGAAGATCAACCTGGAGGAGCAGCGCGTCTGCAATCCCGATCTCGGGTGCGGGTTCGTCGCGGGCTGGGGCCTGTCGCGCAACGGGACGCGTCCCGGCTTCGGCTGGTTCTTCGGCGGCGACGCGGCGCAGACCATGTTCGCCATGGAGGCGCTCGGGCAGTGGGAACTGGTGGCGGAGGAACTCGCCTTTCTCGCGAGATACCAGCGCGAGGACGGCAAGATCACGCACGAAATCTCCCAGGCGGCCGCGCGCATCCCGTGGTTCGACGTGTATCCGTACGCCTATTACCACGCGGACACCACGCCCTACTGGATGGTCGCGCTCTACGAGTACTGGCGGGCGAGCGGGGACGACGAACTGCTGCGGGAGCTGTGGCCGGCCTACCGGCGCGCGTGGGAATGGTGCCTCAGCGCCGAGACCGACGGCGACGGAATCATCGAAAACACGGTGGGCGGGCTGGCCGCGGTCGAGGTCGGGGGCCTCGGGGCGGCGCTCCACCAGGACGTCTACCTGGCAGGGGTTTGGACCGCGGCCCTCGAGGGGACCGCGGCGTTGGCGGAGCACATGGGCGATGCCGAAATCGCGAGTCGGGCCCGGGAACTCGCTCCCCGCGCGCGCGCGACCCTGAATGACGCCTACTGGCTCGAGGAGGCGGGGCACCATGCCTTCGGGATCCTCGCCGATGGCGGCACCAACGACAACCTGACCGTGTGGCCCGCCACGGCGGCCGCGTTCGGCCTGTTCGACGAGGCGCGCGGGCGATCGACCCTCGCTTGGCTCGCGAGCGACCGGATCTCGTCGGACTGGGGCGCCCACATGCTCTCGACGGAGAGCGAACTGTATCACCCGCTCCAGTACAACATGGGCACGGTGTGGCCCTTCGTGACGGGGTACGTGTCGTGGGCCCAGTACCGGTACCGGCGCCCGTGGGCGGGCTTCCACCTCGTGGACGCGGTGAAGCAGATGACCTTCGACTGGAGCCTGGGGCGGCACCCGGAGTTGCTGTCCGGAACGTTCTACCAGCCCCTCGACCAGACCGTCCCGCACCAGTTCTTCGCGACTTCGGCCCTGGTGACCCCGTTACTGCGCGGCGTCATCGGCTGGGAGCCCGATGCTCCGCGCGGCAGGGCTCGACTCGCCCCGCAACTCCCGCCGGACTGGCCGCAGGCGGCGGTGAGGCGCCTCCGGGCCGGGGAGACGACGACCGACATCGAAATCCTGCAACGGTGGACGGCGGCGGGCGGAGGGCGGCGCACGACGCTGACGACCTCCGGACCCCCCCTGACCCTCGAGTTCGTGCCCGACGTGCCGGCGGGGGCGCGCAACGTGACGGCGCGAGTGAACGGGGCCACCACGGCGTTATCGCCCGACGGAAGCGTCGAAGTGACCGTCGGGGCCGCGGCACCGGCGGGGAACCGGGCGGAGATCGTCGTGGCGTGGGAAGGCGGACTCGCGGTCGCCCCGCCCCGGATCGATCTCGAGCCAGGCCGGACGAGCAGCGGCCTGCGGATACTGGACTTCGGCGCCGAGGCGGACGCATGGAGTCTCTCGGTCGAGGGGACGGCGGGTCGCACCTATGAGGTCGCGGTCTTCGGCACCCTGGTGGTGCCTGCCGTCACGCGGGGTGCCGCCCTCGTCTCGGATCGCGGCGCTGGTGTCATCGAGATCGAGTTTGCCGAGGGCGAGGGGCGCGTCCCCGCGACCGTCCGTTTGACCCCGGCCGGATAGCGGAGTCGGCCCGGAGCGTCAGTCGGCCAGTACCTCCGTCAGCGTGTCCGCCACTTCGTCGATCTGCGCTTCGGTGATCACGAGGGCACCCCGGCACGAGCGGCCCGAACGGCTCCCGGTACTCTTTCTTGTGCGTGGCGCTCAGCGCCCCGAGCGTCCGCCCGTGGAAGCCGCGCATCGCGGACACGATCCCCGTCCGTCCCGTCGCGAGCCGTGCGAACTTGATCGCGGCCTCCACCGCCTCCGCCCCGGAGTTGCAGAGGAAGGCGCCCGTGAGCCCCGCCGGCGCGATGGAAACGAGTTCCGCCAGCAACCGCGCGCGGACGTCGTTGTAGAAGATCCCGGGACAGGACACGAGCACGCGCGCCTGCTCCGCTACCGCCTCGGCGACGGCCGGATTCGCGTGGCCGATGCTCGCCACGCCGATGCCGCCCACGCAATCGATGTAGCGGCGACCCTCGTCGTCCCACACGCACGCGCCTTCACCCCGCACGATGGTGAGGTCCCGCTTGGGGAAGACCTCGAGGGCGTACGCCCGTTCCAGTTCGCGCGCGTTCATCCGATCATCCGATCACCGTGCCCCGTCCGGCCAGCGCCTCCGCGACCGGCCGTTCGATGCGCCCATCCGCGATCACGACCCGCGTCGTGCCGGATTCAATGACTCGGCGCAGGGCGAGCAGCTTCCGCTTCATGCGCCCGCGCGCTTCGCTCTCGCGACGCGCCAGTTGGGCGCCCGAGAGCCGTGCCACGACCGACGCCGGATCGTCCGGATCTTCGAGGAAACCGGGCGCCTCGATCAACTGGATCACGCAATCCGCGCCCAGTTCGGCGCTGAGCAGGGTCACGACGTCATCGTTCTCCGAGTTGATCGCCACGTTGTGTTCGTCGATGAGGGGCACGGTCACGACGGGCGTGAAGCCGCCGCCGAGGAGCAACTCCAGCAGTTTGCGGTTCACCTCCGCCGGCTTCCCGGACAGGTCCCGCTTGATCAGCGTCTTGCCGCCCTCTCGCACCCGGATCCCCCGGTTGCGGCGCCCGCGCACGAGCGCCCCGTCGAGCCCCGTGAGCCCGACCGCGTTCACGCCGTGCCCCTGCAGAAGCTCGACGATGCGCTTGTTCCGCAGACCCGCGTACGCCATGAGCATCACGTCGATCAGGTCGCGGTCGGAATGCACGCTCTCGTGTCCGGACACCGACGTGAGGACGCGTTTCTCGACCCCGAGCCGGCGCGCGAGCGAATCGCGCAGCGCGTTCGCGCCGTGCACGATGACGAACGGACCGGACAGGCCCGCCAGGTCGCGGGCGATCCCGTCAAGGTTGATCGATTCGCCGCCGCCGATCTTGACGATGAGCAGCCCGCCGGACTCGCCCGGCATCGGTCCGGGTGTCGGTCCCGGCATCGGTCAGAACGTCCCGGTGGCGCCGTTCGCGACCGGCGTCCACGCCCACCGCCCGTCAGACGCCCGACAGGAATCCGGATAGGGCGCCGAGCACAGGATCCGCACGCCGTCCCGGCGGGAGGCATGCAGCCGGAAGTAGTCCGGGTCCTCGCTGAACCGGGTCGCGAAGTGAACCCGCCGCGCCGCGTCGGCGACGACCAGGTTCATCGCCCGCACGTAACGCGTGCGCTTCTCAATCGCATCGAGCCCCCGCTCCAGCGCGAGGCCCATGTCTCCGTCGCCGAAGCGCTTGACGAAGTTGAACACTTTCTCCGCGCCGATCCGCCCCCGCTCCTTGATCCGCACGCCGTGCAGCTCCCCGTTGAAGATGAAGGCGCGCTCCCCGTCGAAGAACGGCATGTTGTTCTCGACCCGTATCCCTTCCCCGCGGTACGCGCTCCTCGCGTGCGCGAGCAGGAGCGTCGTGCGTCCGGACGGCGCCGCGGCGTCCTTCCAGACCGGCGAGATGTCGCGGTAGACGCGCCACCCGCCGGCATCGATCCAGGCGCACCCCCACCCGTCGCCCTGGTACTCGCGGCTCTCCCGGGCGATCTGCGCGAAGGCGGCGAGGTGCGGCGCCATGTCGAAGGGCTCATCGCTCCGGACGCACAGGATGCGGCACACGCTTCGGCTCCGCGCGTCGCGGTCAGGCCGGATGCAGCCCGGGGAACTCGAGCCCCCGCGACTCCGGCAACCCGTGCATCACGTTGAACGCCTGCACCGCCTGGCCCGCCGCTCCCTTCATGAGATTGTCGATCGCGCTCAGGACCACGACGCGGTTCGAGAGCGGGTCGCGCTCGAATCCCACGTCGCAGTAGTTCGCGCCCGCCAGGAGGTTGGGGTCGGGATAGCGGTGGATGCCGCTCCGCTCCTTGACGATGCGCACGAACGGTTCGTCGGCGTAGGCGCTCCGGTAGATCTTCCACAACGCCTTCTCGTCAAGCTCCCGGTTCAGGAATACGTGACAGGTGGCGAGGACGCCCCGCACCATCTCGACCGCCGTCGCCGAAAAATGCACCTCGCCGCCGAGGACCGTCCGGATCTCGGCTGCGTGGCGGTGGCCGGTGGGCCGATACGACCGCATCGCACCGCTGCGCTCCGGGTGGTGGCTGCCCTCGCTGGCGCGGTTGCCGGCCTCGCTCGAGCCCACCTTCACCTCGATCACGGCCGAGTCCGCGACCCCTTCCCGGTACAGCGGAAGGAGCCCCAGGATGGAAGCCGTCGCGTTGCAGCCGGCACACGCCACGAGGTCCGCGGCCGCCAGCGCCTCGCGGTTCACTTCCGCGATCCCGTACACGAACGACCCCAGGAGATCCGGCCGGGGGTGCGGCCGGCCGTAGAAGCGCTCATGGTCCGCGCCGTCCGGGAGCCGGAAATCGGCCCCCAGGTCGACGATCCTCCCGGCCACGGCTCGAAACTCGTCGATGCGGCGCGACGACTCCCCGTGCGGCAGACAGAGGAAGAGCACGTCGCACTCCGACAGCTCGTCGAGCGCGCAGAAGCGGAGCCGTGTGACGCCGCGCAGGTTGGGGTGGACCCGCTGCGCGAACCGTCCCGCGAAGCGCTCCGAGGTGATCTGCCGCACCTCGACATCGGGATGGCCGAGCAGGAGCCTCAACAGTTCCCCGCCGGCGTAGCCCGAGCCGCCCGCGATCGACGCGCGAATCATGGGGCCGCCGCCCGGTCCGGCGAGACGACGTACGACACGATCCGCTCCGGAATGTTCACGCCCGTCGCCTCGATGCTGTTTCTGAACTCCATCGTGTAGTTCACTTCGTTAACGAGCAGTCCGACGTCGCTCTCGAACAGATCCACGGCCACCACGCCCCCGCCCACCGCCTCCGCCGCGCGCAGGGACAGCTCCCCGATCTCGCTCGTCACGGGACAGTTCGAGGCGGTTCCGCCGCGCGCCGTATTCGTGATCCAGTGCTCGGAGGACCGGTAGATGGCCGCCACGCAGTCCTCCCCCACGACGAACGCGCGGATGTCGCGCCCGCCTTTCTCGACGTACTTCTGCACGAAGAAGATCGAGTGATGATAGCTCCCCAGGATCGCCTTGTGTTCGAGGACCGTCTCCGCCGCGTGACGGTCGTTGATCCTCGACAGCAGGCGGCCCCAGGAGCCGACCGCGGGTTTGAGGACGACGGGATAGCCGAGTTCCTCGATCGCCTCCAGCGCGGAGGCCTCGGTGAAAGCGACCCTGGCTTCGGGCTGTGGCACACCGCATTCCCGAAGCGACGCCGCGGTGAGGATCTTGTCCCCGCAGCGGCGCGACACCTCGTAGCGGTTGACGCAATCGAGCCCGCCCCCCTCGAACAGCCGCAACGCGTGCATGGCCCGCGAATGGTTGATGCAGCGCTCGAGAACGACGTCGACGTCCGGGACCGTCCGGAAATCGAACCCGAGCTTGCGGTCGTCCAGAAACACCAGTTCCACATCGCTGCGCCCGCGCAACTCCGCGATCAGCAGCTTCTCGTCCTTCCGGATGAGGGAATGAAGAAAGCCGACTCTCATTCGCCCCAGTCCTCCTCGGCGTCCGGCGCCTCACCGAGCGTGATGGGGTCGAGCGCGAGGATCTCCAGTTCGACGCCGCAATCCTCGCATTCGAGCAACTCGCCCTCGACCGGGTCGTCGGAGATCATCGGTTCTGCATCGCATACGGGACATTCCGGCATGCCGTCCATCCTTCATTGGGGTTCTTCGCCCACAGTTCTTCACACGGGGTTCTTCGTACAGAGAGAAAACCTGAGTACCGTCAACCGGCCGCCGGGTTCCGGAAGGGAAGCCGCAGCGCCAGAAAGAGCCCGATGGCCACGGGCTCGATGAGCACAATGTACCACGGCCAGCCGGGAAAGAAGTCGAGGATCGTGGGTCCCGCCGGCTTCTCGATCAGGTAGAGATAGTTCGACCCGAGAAGCCGGTTGATCGGAAAGACGACGGCCGCGTACAGGTTGAGCAGGCCGAGGGCCAGCCACGGGTCGCGCGCCGTCGGCCGGTAGCCCTCCACGACCACCGCCCACACGCCGGCGATGACGACGGCCCCGTGCGACCCCGCCGACTCGAAGAAGGTGAAGTGCACGGCGCCGAACTCGGCATCCGGGGTCAGGAGGGCCTGCACCGCGCCCGCCACTCCCAGGAAGTACATGAGGCGGAGGGCGCGCGGATGCCGGGTCCACAGCCCGAAGATGGTGACCCATGCCATGATGGCGCAGAGGTGCAGCGGTATGTCGTTCTGCACCGCCCACAGCCCCATCGCGGCCTTCCAGACGTGTCTCGCAAGGAGGAGGAAGAGAATCGTGAGGCCCAGCGCCAGGCGGAGGCGGCGGCGACTCCGCGCGTCGGCCGCCAGACC
The DNA here is from genome assembly GCA_026914155.1 of Candidatus Palauibacter rhopaloidicola. Lineage (GTDB taxonomy): Bacteria > Gemmatimonadota > Gemmatimonadetes > Palauibacterales > Palauibacteraceae > Palauibacter > Palauibacter rhopaloidicola. Next base: position 8,572 of record JAPPGH010000016.1, read on the forward strand.
GGCGCGAATCAGCCAGAAGCCGACCGCCGCCAGGGCGCCGATGGTTGCAAGATGGACCGGGCCGAAGAGATCGAACGGCACCCGGTCCGTCCCGAAGAACCCGCCCATGTCAGCCTGTCGCGCCGCGCCGTCCGACCGGGTGCGTCACGGGTTCACGCATCCGCGTCCGCGAGGGAGGAGGTGGGGATCTCCGGACCCTCGATCCGCTGACCATCGCGCAGCGTCACGTACGCCTCCATGGCGTAGTACGCCGGCAGTCCGAGGGCGGCCAGCCGGTCGGCGGTATCCCGGTTCCGCTCGACGACGCGCTGCCAGAACTCGCGCGGGTCCGGTCCCGGGAAGGGGGCCGAGTCCTTCTGCGATTCGTGTCGGAAGATCGCTTGGACCTTGCCGTGCAGTTCGCGTTCGGAGAGCGGCACGAGGACGGTCGCTTCGTCCAGGTCCCACTCCTGCCACGCGCCGCGATAGAGCCAGAGCCACGGCGGGTCGCCGCGGTAACCGGCGAGCGCCGCCTCGACCGTCTCGAGGCACATGCGGTGCGTGCCGTGCGGATCGGACAGGTCCCCGGCGGCGAACACAATCGTCGGCCGCACCTCCTCCAGCAGCCGCGCGACGATCTCCACGTCCTCGGACGTGATCGGGTTCTTTCTCACCGCTCCCGTCTGATAGAACGGCTGGTTCAGAAAGCGCGCGCGGTCGGCGGAGAGCCCCAGCGATTCGATCGCGGCCGTGGCCTCCGTCTCGCGGATGATCCGCTTGAGTTGTTGAACCACGGCGGGATCGACGTCCCCCGGCTCCTTGCGGCCGAGACGGTCCTCCAGCGACCGCAGCACCCCCTCGAGGTTCGAGGCATCGCCGAGGTCGATGATGCCCGCCGCGCGCCTCAGGAAGTCCAGATACCGGCGGACCTCGTGGTCGAAGACGGCGATGTTCCCGGACGTCTGATAGGCCACCGTGATGCGGTTGCCGTTCTCGACCAGCTTGCGCAGCAATCCCCCCATCGAGATCACATCGTCGTCCGGGTGAGGCGAGAAGACGACGATGTCCTGGCCGCGCGGCAGCCGGCTCTTCCCCCGGATCCTGGAGATGAGCGCGTTGAAGACCTGTCCGTTGATCGGCCCGGCCGAACCGTGCCGGGAGGTGAGCGGGGCGAGGTGGTTCGCGCGATAGTCGTCGGTCCCGAGGTGCAGGATCGACTTGTCGGTACGTTCGCTCAGCCAGACGACGGCCGCGGTCTCGCGCTCCGCCGTCCACTCGACATCGCCCACGAGCCACGGCGTGCGGACGCGGGTGAGATCGGAAGCGGCGGCCGGATCGAGATAGACCGTCGCGGCGGCGTGTTGCTGGAGGAAGGTCGCGGCGACGTCCGCGTGGACCTCCCCCTCGACGGCTCGACGCACGATCTCGGCCTTGTGTTCGCCCGTCGCGAGCAGGACGACCTCCCGCGCTTCCAGGATCGTGGCCACGCCCATCGTGATGGCCTGCGGCGGCACGTTCTCCTCGCCGAAGAAATCGGACGCGGCGTCGCTCCGGGTGACGGTGTCCAGGTAGAGCCGCCGGGTGCGCGAGCCGCGCTCGGACCCCGGCTCGTTGAACCCGATGTGACCGCTGCGACCGATCCCGAGAATCTGAAAATCGATCCCGCCCGCCTCCCGAATTCGACGCTCGTACTCGACGCAATGGGCCTCGACCTCCGCTTCCGGCACATCGCCGCGAGGGATGTGACAGTGCTCCGGAGCGATGTTCACATGGTCGAACAGGTGTTCCCGCATGTAGCGGTGATAGCTGTGGAGGCTGGCGGGCCGCATCGGGAAGTACTCATCGAGGTTGAAGGCGACCGCGTTGGAGAAGTCGAGTCCTTCGTTCCGGTGCAGACGGATGAGTTCCCGGTAGACGCCAACGGGCGTGGCCCCGGTCGCGAGGCCGAGAACGGCAGGGCGCCCGTTCTCGGCCCTCTCCCGCACGAGCGCCGCGATCCGGCCGGCGACCTCGACGGCGATGCTGTCGTGGTCCGGCATGACCCGGACGGGCACGCGCTCCCTGCGCGCGTGCGCGGCGGCGCTCATCCGGTCATCCGCCCGCCGCGGGACACGGCACTAGGGGACCTTCTGCTCCGGGAGCAGCACGAACCGGGCGTACTGGTCTGTGCGGAGGTAACGGACGGCGGCCTCCCGCACCTGCTCCGCGGTCCAGCTTTCGATCCCCTCGAAGCTCGGGATCTCGTTCAGATCCCAGCCGCCGCGCTCGAAACTCGCCAACTGGTTCAGCCAGTACCGGTTCTCGCGCAGGCTCGTCTCCAGCCCCCGCCGCTGCGTCTCGCGGACCTTCCCCACGGTCTCTGCGTCCGGCCCCTCGGTCCTGAGCCGCTCGATCTCCTCGAAGACCACGGAGGAGAGTTCCTCGGCGCGCTCGGGCGCGGACCCGAACCCGATGGTCACGCTGTATTCCTCGTCGGGCCTGTACGTGAGCCGGCCGTTCACGCCCACGCTGTACGTCCCGCCCAGATCTTCGCGCAGCAGCTCACGCAGCCGGATCTGGAGAACCTCCGCCATGGCGTAGATGGCACCCGCCTCTTCGCGCGAGTACTCGGCGTCTCCGGCGAAGATGATCTGCGTGCGGCTCTGCGGCTCCAGCCCCTTGTACACGACGGTCTCGATCACGCCCGCCGGCGGATCAATGCCGTGATCCACCCAGTTCTCCACCCGCCCCAGATTGGGGAGCGCACCCAGATACCGCTCCACGAGGGGGCGCATCATCGTGAGATCGAAGGCGCCCGTGAAATAGAAGGTGAAGTCGCTGGCGTCCGCGAAGCGCTCCCGGAAGATCTCGTAGCCCGCGTCGAGGTCGGCCTGCAGGAGGTCATCCATAAGCTGGCTCACCCGCTGGACCCGCGGATGTCCCTGGGACATGATGGCCGAAACGGTGTCGGAAAACACGAAGTTGGGATTGGCCCCGACGTTCGCGAGCACCGCCGTCTGCTGTGCCTTGAGCGCCTCGAACATCGTCTCATCCCTGCGGGGCGCCGAGAAGTACAGGTAGATGAGCTGAAACGCCGTCTCGACGTCCTGCGGAGACGACGACCCTCCGATCCCTTCCGAAAGCGACCCCAGCAACGGCGAGACCCGAACGGCCTTGCCGGTGAGCTTCTTCCCAAGCTCGGTCTGATCGAACTCCCCGACCCCCGACTGGGCGATGACGTTGAGGGCGAACGACGTCTTCCGCATCAGATCGTCGGGAAGCAGCGACGTGCCGCCGGGGCTCGTCGCGGAGAAGAGAATCTCGTCGTCCTTGAAGTCGGTGGGCTTGAGGACGACGCGCACGCCGTTCTCCAGAGTCCAGATGGAGACGCCCACCTCGTCGAGCGTCTCCTCGGCCACGACCGGCGCGCCCTCGGGGACGACGGGAAGGAGAGGAGCATCGGCCGCCGCGTCCTCGTACGCTTCGATCTCCGCACCCGACACCGACGCGAAGACGCCGACCAGGTCCTCCTCCGCAGGGGTCTCGAGACCTTCCTTCTCGGGCGCGTTGACCAGGATGATGCGCCCTTCCTCCGCCAGCCACGCCTGGGCGACGGCGTTGGTCTCGGCGAGCGTGATCCCGGGCAGCAGGGCGTCCACGAGCGCCATCTGCGTCTCGATGGAGGGGTACGGACTTCCCTGAAGGAAAGCCTGCAGGTAGCGGTTCGCGAGCACGATCGACTCCTGGTTCTCTCGCTCCGCGAGCCGCCGCTCATAGGCGCGTCTCATGTCCGTCTTCTGCCGCTCCAGCTCCGTCTCCGCGAAGCCGTGCCGCACGACGCGCTCCGCCTCCGTGAGCAGCGCCTCGAGCCCGCGCTCGATTCCGCCATCCCCGACCAGCGCCATGAGCTGGTAGGCGTCCACCCCCCGCGCGAACTGGCCCTGTCCCGTGAACCCTACCAGGAACGGCGCGTCGGCCTGCAGCCGGAGTTCATCGAGGCGGGCGTTCAGCATGCCCGAGTACAGGCCCTCGACGAGGCCGCGGCGAAAGTCGGCGACGGTGCCGCGCGGGGCCGGCGGCTGCTTGTACAGCACACCGACCTGGCTCTGCATGGCTTCCGTGTCCGTCGCGATCGCGACGCGGGGCGGGTGGTCGACGGGGATGTCGGCGTAGACCCGCGGACGGGGCTCCTCCGGCGAGGTCAGCCCGGCGAACTGGTCCCGGATCGTCGACTCGATCTCCCGACCATCGAAGTCGCCGACGGCGATGATCGCCATCAGGTCCGGCCGGTACCAGTCCTCGTAGAAGCTGCGCAGCCGCTCGACGGGCGCGGTCTCCAGAATCTCCGTCTTCCCGATCGGGAGACGCTCCGCGTAGAGCGACCCCTCGAACATGACCGGGAACTGCTGGTCCTGCATCCGCGCCTGGGCGCCTCGCCGCCCGCGCCATTCCTCGATCACGACGCCGCGCTCCTTGTCGACCTCCTCCGGGTCGAAGCGCACGCCCTGGGCCCAGTCCTCGAGGATCCGGAACGCGGTGGCCAGCACCTCCGGGTCGTCCATCGGCACCTGGAGCATGTAGACCGTCTCATCGAAGCTCGTATACGCGTTGACGTCGGGGCCGAACTGCATCCCGATCGACTCGAGATAGTCGACGAGCGCCTGCTTCTCGAAGTTCTCCGTGCCGTTGAACGCCATGTGCTCGACGAAATGCGCCAGCCCGAGCTGGTCCTCGTCCTCGAGGATCGAGCCCGCGTTCACGACGAGGCGCAGCTCCGCCCGGTTCTCCGGCTGATCGTTCTCGCGCACGAAGTAGCGCAGGCCGTTGTCCAGCGTCCCAGTGATGACCGCCGGGTCCGGGGGAATCGGATCCGTCGGGGCCGGGGTCTGGCCGGCCGCTCCGGAAGCGGAGAGGGAGGAGAAAAAGACGATGGCGGTCGAAACGAAGGCGACGCCGGGCAAGCGGGACATCTTCATCGAAAACTCTCGGCAGAGGGAGCGGACTCCAGTGTGGAAGCCGCCAAGATAGCCGACCTTCCCCAGCGACGCATATAGTAGACGCCCAAAGTAAGGGAAGGGGAGGAACGCGTGGTGCTCAACGTCGGTTCGACATGAGATGGCGCAGCGTCTTCACGCTGGCGAAGGTCGTCGCCTGTATCCTGGCGACCGTCGCCGTCATCGCCGCACTCGCCTGGTCGCAGGCCCAGCCCTCCACCTCGACCGTGGTTGACCAGACGGCGGGCGTCGGCACGGCACCGTCCGCACCCGCGGACAGATCTGCCTGGGCTCCGGAGGATTGGGCGATCTTCGAGGAGAAAGTGCGCTTCGCCGCGGAGCGCGGGCTCGCGGAGATGGACGTGGGTGACGCCATCGTGCAGCTGGCGGAGACCTTCGTCGGGACGACGTACGAGCCCGGCACGCTCGAAGTCCCCGGACCCGAGCGCCTCGTGATCAACTTCCGCGCACTCGACTGCGTGACCCTCGTCGAGACCGTCCTCGCGCTGACGCGGTTCGTCCGGGAGCAGGGCGTCGAGGCCCTTTCGGACCCCCCCGGCGCGCAGGCCGGCTACGAAGCCCTTCTGACGACGCTCCGATACCGCGGGGGCCGGCTCGACGGATACCCGAGCCGTCTCCACTACTTCTCGGAGTGGCTCGCGGACAACGAAGCCCGGGGGATCGTGCGCATCACGACCGGGGAACTGGATCCCGCCCTCGATCCGGAGCCGGTGAACTTCATGTCCCGGCACCCGGAAGCGTATCGGCAACTCGCCGAGCCCGGCGTGCTCCGGGACATCGCGGCCACGGAGGCGCGGCTCGACGAAGGACCCGACCGGGAATACGTGCCGCAGGACCGGATCGCGCGGGTGGCGGACCGGATCCGCAACGGCGACGTGATCGCGGCGACGTCGACCGTCGAAGGGCTGGACGTCGCCCACACCGGATTCGCCGTGTGGCGCGACGGGGCGCTTCACCTCCTCCACGCCCCCCTGGTCGGCAGGTCCGTGGAAATCTCGGAACGCCCCCTCGCGGAGCGGATCCTCTCCATCGACTCGCAGGACGGGATCATGGTCGCGCGCCCCGTCGAACCCCCGCGCGAGTAGCCCGCGCGGCCCCGCCGTCGTGGCCGGGGCCGCCCGTCTGTGCTAGTTGATCGTGTAGGTCATCCCGGCCTTGATGCGCCGCCCCTTCGGGTCGTGCGTGAGGCCGTCGTACGATCCCTCCTGATTGACCAGCGGCGGTGCCGAATCGAACAGGTTGAAGCCCGTCACGAAGGCATCGATGCTGTCCGTCAGCCTCATCATCAGCGTCGCATCGAAGGTGCCGAAAGCGTCGACGACGCGGTGGGCGTACGTCGGGTCCCCCGCGTTGAGGTCGTCCTCGTAGGAGGAGATGTAGTTGATGTTCGCGATGGCCGAGTACCGCTCGCGATGGTATCCGACCGATGCCGACCACTTCCACTGCGGCAGCGGCCAGGCGAGCGGATTGAAGCGGTTGAGCTTGCCGGCGCCCTCCGTCGCGCCCACCAGCTCCACGTTGTTGAACTGGAGCGCCTTGATGTCGTAGGTGCGCGTGTAGGTGCCGTCGATGCCGACCGAGAGCTCGCCGTTTCCGAGCGTGCGGCGGGTGTACAGGCTCCAGTCGAAGCCCGAGGTCTGCATGCCCGGCCAGTTGATCAGGTCGATGCGGATGCGCTCGATGAGGGCCGAGTCGCATGTCCCCGTGTTCCACCCGTCCGGGCACTTGACGAACTCCTGCACGGCGGCGCGGCTCGCCCCGCCCTCGTGATAGAGGCGCGTGATGCTTGAGTGGGGAATCACGTTGATCACATCCCTGAAGTCGTACGTCCAGTAGTCGAACGTCGCCTGCAGGCGGCTCGGAAAGTGGAAGAAGATGAGCCCGGCGTTACCGGTCAGGGCCCGTTCCGGCGCAAGGTCGGTGTTTCCGAACGTGTCCACCGCCTTGTAGACGTCGACTTCCTGCACGTACTCGAGCGCCGTGATCTGATCCGTGTTCACGTCGTCCACCGATGGAACGCGGAAGGTGGACTGAAGCGACCCACGCAGGGAAAGTTGGTGGTCGGCCGATTCGCTCAGTTTCAGCCGAAGCGACAGCTTCGGGTCGAAGCTGCTCGCGACATCGTGGAATTCGTAGTTCGCGGCCACCTGCACATCGAACCGGTCCCCGAAGCTGAGCGGGATCTCGCCGTAGATGCGGTGCACGGTCTGCCCGTCTTCATACGGGAAATACCCCGTCGTGAACGTGAACGGACCCGCCTGCTCGAGGCAGGTCCGGTCCCCCGGCACCTGGCAGGGGTTGATCGCCTGGTTGCCAGGATCGTTCGGGGTCCCCGTCACGTCGAAGCGGCGGAACTGGTAACCGAGCGCGTAACCGAGCGCCTCCGTGAACTGGCCGGTGAACGTGGCCTCCGCCACGAACAGGTCGGCGGTGTTGAAGAGATCGACTTCCTCGTTGATCCAGTCGATGAGTTCGGCGGAGTTGGCCCCGCCAGCCACGTAGCCCGGGTTGTCGGTGCCGGTGTAACGCGTCCCCGGCTGCTCGGCGCGCTGGATCGCGTTGCTGAACGGGTTGTAGAACATGCAGTCGCCCTGTCCGGCCACGGCGCCGCCCGTCGGGCCGAGCGACATGCCGGAGGGTGATGTCGGGTCCACGACGACGTCGACGCCGCAGTTCGGGCCCCCGAAACCGCGGAAGGCGAGGTGTTTCCGGTAGGCGTACTCGGCGGGCTGGTTCACGTTGCCCGTCGCCCGCGAGTAGCTGACCGAGATGTCGAGATGGCCGTCGGTCGCCTCGAAGTACCGGTCCAGCGAGGCCGCGATCCTCTGGGTGCGGGACGATCGGTGCAGCGTGCGTCCGGGGCCGCTGTTCCCCACCAGTCGGCCGTAGAAGTACCAGTCGTTTTCAAGGCAGTCGGCGGCGGAAGCGAATCCGGCGTGGGCCGCATTGGCGGCGCAGAACGCCTGGCGGCCCGGGTTCGCCGACGGCACGATCTGGTTCCCGTCGTACAGCGAGATCGGAGGGAACGAGGGCGTCGTGCGCCAGTCGGGGATCGTGGCCTCGGACCACAGGCCCTCGAGATGAAGCGTCGTGCCTGTGCCCAGTTCGGTGTTGAGCTCGCCGAAGGCCCGCACGTGGGTCTGGGCATCGACCAGGTTGTCGTACGGCTGGTAGCGGAAGCGGCAGGTGACGCCTTCGTCCACGCCGCCGAAGTTCTCGCAGTCCGGGTCGACGAACAGGCTCGGGTTGGCGCCGAACTGCGAATTGATGAGCGTGCTCACGAACTCGCCGGGAGTCTCGTTCCCGGTCAAGCTCGGCATGAGGAAGGCGCCCGGGTTCCCATAGTAGGACCAGCCGCCCCCGCCGGGTCCCGGATAGGGCCGCAGCCCCCAGTCACGCTCCTGCGGCATGAGTTCCCGCCGCGCCGCCCACTCGGCGGAGAGGACCACGTTCGTGGATCCCCCCAGGTTGCCACCCCAGATCGCGGCTGCGTTCGAGTCTCCGGCCCCGCTGAAGTAATCGTGCGCCGCGGTGACCTCGAACCCTTCGAAGTCCCGCCGCGTGACGAAGTTCGCCACGCCGGCCACCGCGTCGGAGCCGTAGATCGCGGAGGCTCCCTCCTTCAGCACCTCGATGCGGTCGAGGGCGATGGACGGAAAGGCGTTCACGTCCACGAACCGTCCGCCGGGGAGTCTGGAAGGCGTGTAGACCTGGCGTCGACCGTTGAGCAGGACCAGCGTTCGCGAAGCCCCCAGGCCCCGCAGGTTGACGCTGGCCACGCTCTCGGGAATGAGCGCCCCGCTGCGGTTATACCAGCTGTTGCGTTCTCCCAGAGTCCCGTGGTTCGCCCCCAGCCTCTTGAAGAAATCCACCACCAGCGGCGATCCCTCTTCCTGCAGCGTCTCGCGGCTCGTGACATCGACCGCATACGGAAGGTTGATGGGGGGCGCCTCGAAGTTCGTGCCCGTCACCACCGCCGTCAGTTCCGCGAGCGTCACGGTCCGCAGGGAGACGAGTTCCACGTCGACCACGGCCCGCGCACCCGCCGTCACCTCGACGGCCGACCGCGTCTCGATCGTGAAACCGGGAAAAACGAACCGCAGCGAATAGCTCCCCGCCGGGAGTCCCGTCACGGCATAGACCCCCTGCTCGGAGGTGAGCGCCGTGCGCGTCTCGCCGCCGAGCGCCGGTCCGGTCGCCGTCACGCTCACGGTGGGAAGGGCGAGGCCGTTCTCGTCGGTAACGGTCCCGCCGATGGCTCCTTCCTGCGCGGCCGCCGCCGACGGCCACGCGAGCGCGAGCGCCGCGACGACGCTCGTTCCGAGTGTTCTGAACATGGACTTGCCTTTGGCTATTGGTTCGATCATCGGATCTCCGGGAAGCCGTCCGGGGGACGGCGGTATCGTGTCGCCTGCTCGTATCCGTACGCGAGCCGAAAGAGAAGCCCCTCGTCGTACGGGCGCGCGAGAATCTGAAGTCCCGCCGGGAATCTATCGTACGTGAACCCCATCGGGACCGTGATCGCCGGCATTCCGGTGGCGGGAGCCACGCGCTGGCTGTTGTCGCCGCAGTACTCCTCATCCCCCCTGTCGATATGGGCGGGCACGCAGAGCCAGGAGGAATATACCACGGCGTCGAGGCTGCCGTCATCCATTGCCGCGACGAGGTTGGCCAGGTAGGCCTGCCGGCCGTCGTTCTCCGCGTAGTCCGGGCAGGGTTCGTCCCAGTCGGACGGGTGTACGTCGAGCGGCGCCCCCTCATTTCGCCGCAGCGACGCCTGTGCATAATCCGAGTACCGTCCGTCCTCCAATACCTCGAGGACGTCGGTCAGCGGCGCCGCCGGGCCCAGTGATTGCAGGTAGACCCACATGTCATAGCGGAAGCGGCGGCAGAACATCCCCTCTCGTCCCAGCTCCGCGGCGACGTCGAAGTCGAAGGGGTCGATCACCTCCGCTCCGAGCGCCCGCAGATCGTCGATGGCCGCGTCGAAGAGCGCGAGAATCTCCCCGTCGGTCTCCTCGGGATCCGCCAGCGCGCGCAGGACGCCGATCCTCGCCCCGCGCGCCCCGTCGGCGTCCAGGAAGGCCGTGTAGTCCTCTTCCTCGCGGCCACGCCCCGCTTCCGTGTACGGATCCGCGGGATCGTAGCCGGCCACGACGTTGAATACGCGTGCGACATCCTCAACGGTCCGGCCCATCGGACCCGCGATATCGCGGTCGAAGGAGAGGGGGATGACCCCGTCGCGGCTCGTGAGACCGATGGTCGAACGGATTCCGACCAGGGCGAGGTGGGAGCTGGGTCCGCGGATCGAGTTGCCGGTGTCGCTGCCCAGCCCGATGATGCCGAACGAGGCGGCGACGCCGGAGGCCGTTCCGCCGCTGGATCCGGCCGGGACGCGGTCGAGGGCGTAGGCGTTGCGCGTCGTGTCGAAGGAGGAACTGACGGACTGGCGCGGACTGAACGCCCATTCCGCCATGTTCGTCTTGGCGACGACGATCGCGCCGGCCTCGCGGATCTGCCGCACCATGAAGGCGTCGTCGGGCGGCAGGTTGTCCGCGAGGGCGATGGACCCTCCGGTCGTGACCATGTCGTGCGTGTCGAAGTTGTCCTTGACCAGCATCGGGACGCAGAACAGCGGTCCCGTCGTCTCGCCGGCGGCCAGCGCCGCGTCGAGCCGGTCCGCGCGCTCGAGAGCCAGCGGGTTTAGCACGGTGATCGCATTGATCGCGTCCTCGTACGCCGCGATCCGGGCGAGATGCCGCTCCACGACCTCGCGGCAGGTCGTCGTCCCATCGCGGATCGCCGCCTGCACATCGCCGATCGTGACTTCCACGATCTGGAAGGCCGTGGCGGACCCGGCATCCGCTTCGGGATTGCACGCGGCCCCGGCCATCGCGAGCGTAGCGGAGAGCAACACCGGAATCGCGTGGCGCTTCCGGTGGAGGCCGTCGGTGATCCCGGGACGCCGGCGCGTCCCGGGTGCGTTGCTCCTCGGTCGCATGCATCCAAACTTGCCAAACCGGGCCGATATGCCAAGCGCCATGACTGCGAGGTGTCGCCGATGAAGCGCAGAATCGAGACCGCCCTCTTCACCCGTCGAGATTTCGTTCGTGCCGCCAGCGTGGGACCCGCCGCGGCCTGGCTCGCCGCCTGCGACCGCGCGGGAGACGCCGGGTCATCGGCGGACGCGGCCGCGGCCGCCGCCTCTGGAGAGGAGCGGGAACAGCCGCCGAGATGGGTGAAGGACCCATCGCCCTTCATCCAGCGCGTCACGAACCTGGAGACGCGGCTCGAGCTCATCGACGGGTTCATCACGCCGAACGAACTGTTCTTCGTCCGAAACCACTCGCCCACTCCGACGATCGACCCTGCGGACTACTCGCTTCGAGTGGAGGGGGACGGCGCTGAGACCGAGTTGCGGCTCGACCTGTCCTCCCTCGAATCGCTGCCGCAGCACACAATCACCGCCTACCTGGAATGCGCCGGAAACTGGCGCGGCCTGTACCCGGAACTCACGGGCACGCGCGCGAGCGGCGGCCAGTGGACGACCGGAGCCGTGGGGTGCGCGGAGTGGTCGGGTCCGTCGCTTGCCACGGTGCTCGACCTGGCCGGCGTGCGGCCGGAAACGGTCGACGTAAACCTCGTGGGGCTGGACGGCTCCGGCTTCGAACGCGCCATGCCGCTCGCCAAGGCGCGGGATCCCGACACGATCATCGCGCTGCGCATGAACGGAGAGCCGCTCCCCGCCGATCACGGGTTCCCGGCGCGGTCCGTCGTTCCCGGCTGGTCGGGGTCCAGCAGCATCAAGTGGCTCGGGTCCGTTCAGCTCTCCACCGAGCGGGTGTGGAACCGCAACAACACGTCGTCCTACGTCCTCATCGGCGACCAGTGGCCGGAGGCGGACTACGCGCCCGCCCAGGGCCCGGTGATCACGGAACTCGTCGTGAAGAGCGCGCTGGCCCTTCCACGGCCCGCGCGGCTGGAGCCGGGACCCCACGTCCTGCACGGGTTCGCGCACGCGCCGGCGGGACCGGTGTCTGCCGTCGAATGGAGTCCGAACGGGGGAGCGACCTGGCTGGAGGCCGAGATCGTGGATCCGGTGCTGCCCCTGGCCTGGCAACGCTTCGAGTTCGAGTGGGACGCGACCCCGGGAGCGCACACGCTGGCCACGCGCGCCACGGATGCGGCGGGGAATACGCAGCCGGACGAGCCCCTGATGAACGACAAGGGCTACCTGCTGAACGTTCCGCTCCCGCACGCCGTGCAGGTGGGATGAGCCGGCGCCGGCCGAGTTCCTGACGCCCGCCGGATCGCCTTGCTGTACCGGGTGCTCGCGGATCTCGTCCTCGTCGTCCACTTCCTCTTCATCGCCTTCGTCGTCGCCGGCGGGTTCGCCGCGGTCCGCTGGCCGCGTCTGGCGTGGGCGCACATCCCGTGCTTCGCGTGGGGGGCGTTGATCGAGTTCGCCGGCTGGATCTGCCCGCTCACGCCGCTGGAGAACGATCTGCGGGTCGCGAGCGGCCAGGCGGGCTACTCGGGCGGCTTCATCGAGCGTTACCTGCTGCCGATCATCTACCCCGGCGCCCTGACCCGGGAGATCCAGGTCTGGCTCGGCCTGTCCGTGCTCGCGCTGAACGCGGTGGCGTACGCGTGGCTCCTGCGCCGACTACGCCGGCGCGCCCGAAGCGGTCGCTGAGCCGCCGCCCCGTAAGCGGTCGCTGAGCCGCCCCCCCCCGCTCGCGAGCCGGGGGAAGGGGCTGTCAGTCGATCACGATGTCCCGGGTGAGCTGTCCGTTGCTCTCCCAGTACGTCCGCTTGTTCACGAGCAGCGGGTCGTCCGCCGCCGGCTGGATGTTGCCGTCCGCGTCGATCGCCCTTGAGACGATCGCATGCCGCCCCGGCGTGGCGTTCCAGTCCTTGCGCCAGAACGTCCACGTGTGCGGGTCGCCCTGGCCTTCGCCCAGCGTCGCCGCCTCCCACGGCCCCTCGTCCACGCGGACCTCGACGGCGGCAATGTCGGCGCCCCATGCCGCCCCGTGAATCGCGTGCGCGTCGCCGCTGCGCGTGACCTTCGCGGGGACGGAGTTGATGTTCACGCGCCCCACCGAGGTCTCCGTCCACACGGTCTCGCCGTCGCGCTCCTCCGCCCGCAGCGTCACGTAGTCGCGGGCCATGAACTTGCCCATGAAGCGCCGGTCGCGGAGTTCGATCCGCGTCAGCCACTTCACGTTCGCGATCCCGTACCAGCCGGGGGCGATGACGCGCAGCGGGAAGCCGTGCGCGTTCGGCAGCGCCTCGCCGTTCACCTCGTACGCAAGGATGATGCCGGGGTCCATCGCGTCTTCGAGCGACAGGCTGCGCGCGAAGTTCTGCGTCACCGTGTTGCCCCGGATCTCCTCCTCGCCCTCGTCCGCGCCGAAGAACACGACCTCGATCCCCGCCTCCTGGACGCCGGCTTCCGCGAGGACATCGGCGAGCCGGGCCCCCGCCCAGCGCGCGTTGTGCACGCCGCCGATGAACGAGGGACGGCCGCGGTTCCCGGAGCACTCCAGCGTGAACACGACCTCCTGACGGGGTCGCTCCCTGAGTTCGGCGAGATCGAAGGTGCGCGGCCGGTCGACAAGTCCCCCGATCTCGAGGCTCCAGTCGCTCTCCGCGATGACCGGCAATCCGTAGTGCCCCACGCGGAACATCTGACTGACCGGCGTGATCCAGGAATCCAGCTCTTCCCAGTTCAGGATGTTCATCCGCTCCGTGAGCCCCGGGTGCGGGCGCTGAACCCACGGGATCACCGCCTCCTGATCGAATCCGGCGAGCCAGCCGCGGAAGATATCCGTCGGCAGGACCGCAAGCCCGGCGGCCGCCGCCCCGCCCCGGATCAGCACCTGTCGTCGTGGAATCGCGTGTCGCTCGCTCATCATTTCAGACCTCGCCTCGGGTGTGCCGCGTATCTCGTCGTCTTCTCTCTCGTCCACGCAAGCTCGGGTCCGATTAGCTGTCGGAGCAAGGCATCCGCCGTGGCGGCGCCGTTCAGCGGGCGGGTCTCCAGGCGGATTCCTCGGACGCATCCGTCGGGCCGATCTTGCCTTCAGCCATCGCGAGCAGTTCGTCGGGCGAGTGGAGGCGCCCCCGCGCGAAGACGAACCAGATGTCGCGGGCGACCCGGACATCCTCGAGCGGATTCCCTCTCACGATCACGAGATCCGCGAACTTCCCCTCCTCGATGCTGCCGAGTTCGTCGTCCACGCCCATCGCCCGCGCGCCGTTGATGGTCGCGATTCGGAACACGTCGGCAGGCGGGACCCCGGCGCGCGCGAACGCGAGGAGTTCGCGGTGTACGGCGAACGGCGACCAGTAGTCTCCCCAGCTCGGGTGATCGGTGCCGAGCGTGATCAGGTCGCGTCCCCCGCGGTCGTAAAACGCCTTCAGCGTCCGGCGCTTGATCGGGGACATCTTCGCGAACGACTCATTCACCGGACGGGGCGGCCGGGCCTCGACGATCTCCCGCATGTACGGCGTGAGGAAGCGGTGTTCGTCCGTCCAGTACTCCGTCATCTCCGGGTCGTGCGGCCCCCAGTACCCGTAGATGGAGAGCGTGGGGTCGAAGTACACGCCGCGGTCGACGTAGAGGTCGATGATGTCGCGGAGCGCGTCCCCCTCGAAGTCGTCGAACTCCTGCAGCGAAGCGTAGGCCGTGCGGTCGGCCGGCATCATGTCGCCGCCCAGGAAGTGCTCGACGCGGTCGATGTCCATGAGGATCGCGTCGCGGGGATTCACCGTGTTCCCGAACCCGGAGTCGAGATGGCCGGTCACCGTGAGTCCGTGCTCGTGCGCCTGTTCGATGAGCACCGAGAGGTGGTCGGGCCGGATCCCCTTTGCCTTGAAGCCGGCCGCGCCGAGCGACGCCCAGTGGTCCACTTCCCGCCGGATCGAGTCGGGCGTCATGGCGTCGTCGTCCCAGCCCCGGCGCCACGAGCCGAAGTAGGGGCCGGAGTTGAGGATGCGGGGACCCCTGCGCTCGCCGCGCCCGATGGCGAGCCGCAGCTCTCGCATGCGCATCGGGTTCAGCTCGCCGGCCGGGAAGGTCGTCGTCACGCCGTTGGCGAGGAAGAGTTCGGGATAGGCGGCCGTCTCATCGACGCGGCCATCGCCGAACAGGTCCACCGCGTAGTGGGCGTGGAGGTCGAAGAACCCCGGAAGGATCGTCGCTTCCCGGTCGAGGTCGATCGTAATCGTGACAGGGTCCGAATCCGCAGATCCACCGATGGAGACGATCCTTCCGTCGCGGATCGTGATTCCGTCGTTCTCGACGAGCGTCCCGGCGTTAACGTCGAGCCACCGTCCGCCCTCGATCACGTAGGTCGCGTTCTCGTCTACGAGATCGACGAAGTCCAGCACGAGTCCCTCGCACCCGGCTGCTGCCAGCAGTCCGAAGACGCACAGGATCGAACGCCGCAGAGGTCGTTTCGCATTCATCGCCGACGACTTCTCCTCGTGTCCAGTTCGCGGGACCACCTGAAGCGACGCTTCAGATCGTTACAATGCGAATGCGGCAATAGGCCTTCATGCTGTAACCGCCCCACTACAACGCCCGGCGATACGCCGCACTCACGGGCAAACGCCCGAATCCCGGCCTTGCTGTACGGCCGCATCTTCCGGAGTCGCTCGAACTCCGGCTTCGGAATCAGCGCATTTGCCGCCCACCGATTGGCCTCTGTTTCCTCGTCTCCCTCGTGCCGCTGCCCCTCAATGAAGATCAACTTCTTTCCATGAAACAGGATATGCGCGGCTTCATGGAAGAAAGTGAACCACAGATGATCATCGGTACGATACCGAAGACTCAGCTGGATCAGCGCCCTGTCCGGTGCTATCCAGCGCGTGGCGCCACTGGCGCGACAACCCTTGAACTCCGGAACGAACGAGATGATGACACCGGCCCGCGCACAGGCTGCCACAAGCTTGTCCGCGAAGACTCCGGGCTCTTCCCGAGTGAGGGCTCGCGCCTCGCGAAGCGCGGCCATGAAAGCCTCCCGGTTGTACGGCTGGCTGGGTACTCTCTCGGCTTCGATCAAGCCTTGTCGCAGCCAAACGGCCAGCGAGCCTTCGTCTACATCGAAAGCCGTCGATTTTCGGAACGCCACATTCTGGAGGGCCGCGAGTTCGGTCCACTGCTCAGGGCTGGAGACGCCCAGGAAGGCCAGCAACTCTCGCACCCGTCCCGGCTTGCTCGCCTCGCGCTGAAGCAGACCTCGCTTCACCATCTCCGCAACAGGGAACTTCGAGATCCAGGATACATGCCGAGCCAAATCATCCTCCTGCGCTCGGCGAGCGAGGTGCTCCCGATAGTGTTGCTCTCGAGCATTCCAGAACGCGGCCGGCACCCCCAGCACCAGTTCAAACTGCAGGGCCGTGTCGACCGTGATCGCAGCCTTTCCGTTGACAATCTCGCTGATCGTCTTTCTTGGTCTTCCCGTTCGGGTCGCCAACTCCGCCTGCGTGAAGCCTCGCTCATGCAGGATTTCCCTCAGGGTCTCGCCGGGCGGCGATACCTCATCGGGGGAGTATCGGTTCCTGACGGCATCACTCATGGGTGTCCTCGACTCCAAGAATCCTTACAACGGTGACGCCGGCCCAATCGAGCCCTCCATCCGGCTTCACCGGCACGGGCTCGTCTGCCGGCTCGAACAAGAGGCGATACGGGTGACGCAAATCGAGCGAGAGCACTCCGGCCAGCTCCCCCCTCAGTTCATGACAGCGGCCGGGCAATCGCCTCATCACTTCGAGGTTCTCAGCCGCTCGGAGGTCGTCGAGGCGCCGCCTGACCCTTCTGGCTCCGTCTGCTCCCCAAACCCGGGTTCCCGTTTGAATCGAATTACACTGCTTTTCAAGCCGCTTGGTCTTGAAAACGACGTCCAATCGAAAGCCACCTCGGGATCACGAATCGAATTTAATGTTAACGATTTACGTTATCGAAATAATATGTCCGGATCGACGGCAAAGCAATTGCGTTTCGCCGCGCCCCAACGGCCGGTGCGGTCCTGGCCGTCCCCTCATCCACGACGGACTCGATCCTGTTACTGTGAGCCGTCATCACGCGGCTGCCATCCGAACCGGATCGGAGTTCGACACTGCACGAACCGAGCGCGACGCTCGCCAATCCCCCGTCCGGCCTCACGGGACGCACGTCGATGCGCCCCGCGGCGGTCGTGGCGCTCATCGTCGTCTCGCACACGACGATCGATGCGTATACCGCGTTCCTGCCGCCGCTGCTGCCGCGGATCATGGACAACCTCGGTCTCTCGATCACGCTGGCCGCGACGCTGTCGACCGTGCTCTCCATCTCGACCGCGCTCCCGCAACCGGCCTTCGGCTACCTCGCCGACCGGTTCGGGAGGCGCGCCTTCCTCGCCGCCGGGCCGATCGTGGGGGGTGTGTTCATATCGCTGCTGGGGATGGCGCCCAGCTACTTCGTCCTCCTCCTCCTCCTCACCGTGGGGGGCCTGGGATCGGCCGCCTTTCACCCACCGGGGGCGTCGCTCGTCGCGCGCGCCGGGGACGGCCGGGGAAGCGGAGTGCGCATGTCCGTCTTCTCCTTCGGGGGGGCGGTGGGCTTCGCCCTGGGGCCGATCAGCGCCGTCGCCATCGTGGGCTGGTTGGGCCTCGCCGGTCTGTGGGTCGCGATGATTCCGGGAGTCCTGCTCGGGACCGCCCTCTGGTTCGGTGCGAAGGGTCGGACCCGGGTGGGGACGGGGACTCCGCCGCCTCCCCCAATGGAGGTGCTCCGCAAACTCAAGGGGCCGCTCGGTCTCGTGTTCGGGATCTCCGTCGTCGGATCCTTCGCGCAGAAGGCGGTCCTCACCTTCATCCCGATCATCGCCCACCGCGCGGGCGAGAGCGAGACGGCGGGCGCCGTAGTGCTGAGCATTTACCTGGGCGCCCAGGGCCTGGGGACGCTCGCCTCCGGCTTCCTCACCGACCGGCTCAACCGGCAGCACCTCCTGGCTGCGATCAGCGTGCTCGCCGTGCCCACGCACATCCTCGCGTTCACGCTGGCGCCGGCGAGCCCCGCCGCGATCGTGATGGCCGTGTGCGCGGGCTTCCTGAACATGGCGCTGCTGCCTCCGATCGTCGTCGTGGCGCAGGAGATCCTGCCCTCGGGGACGGCCGTGAGTTCGGGCATCGTCATGGGGCTGGCGTGGGCGGTGGGGACGCTGGCGATTCCCGTCGTGGGCGGGTTCGCGGACGCGTTCGGGCCCGTCGCCGCGACCGCGTGGTCGATGCCGCTTCTGCTGCTCGGCGCGCTCTTCGCCATGCAGCCGTCGCTTCGTCCCTACCGTAGAGCCCAATGATGACCCGATCGAGCCCATCCGTCGTGGTGTTGGCGGGCATCGTTCTTGCCGCGTGCGGAAAGTCGCCGTCGGCCGACCCGGCCGACCTGATCCTCGTGGACGGACGCGTGATCACGCTCGACGCGGAGAGCCGGGTCGCCGAAGCCGTCGCGGTTCGGGGCGAGCGTGTCGTGGCTGTCGGTTCGACGGCGGAGATCGAGGCGCTCGCGGGCCCGGAGACCCACCGCATCGACCTCGCCGGGCGCGCGATGACGCCGGGGCTCATGGACGCGCACGTCCACTTCGCGAACGGCGGCGCGAACCGCCTGTACCGCCTCGACCTCAGCTATCCGAACGTGGAGAACATCGCGGACGTGCAAGGCATGGTCGCGGAGCGGGCCGGGCGCCTGTTCGAGGGCGAATGGGTGCGCGGCGGCGGTTGGGACGAGGGGAAGCTCGAGGAGTTGCGCTACATCTACGCCTCCGACCTCGACGCCGTCGCCGCGGGGCAGCCCGTGTGGCTGGCGCACACCATGGGCCACTACGGCGTGGCCAACTCCCTTGCCCTCGACATGGCCGGCATCACGGCGGACACCCCCGATCCGCCGGGCGGCACGATCGACCGCGATGCCGCCGGGCAGCCGACCGGCGTCCTGAAGGAATCCGCCATGGGGCTCGTGACCCGGCTCATCCCGCCGCTCGGACCCGGGGAGCAGCGCGAAGGGATCCGCGCGCTCGCCGACGCCTTCAACGCCGAGTGCATGACGGGCGGCAAGGAGCCGGGAATCGGCCGCCGCGGGTGGGAGGCCTACCGCGATGTGCTGGCCGATGGCGACCTCACGGTCCGCATCTTCGTCCTGTGGTCCGGCCGCGACGGGACGCTGGACGAGGTCCGCGCCTACGCCGACAGCCTCGCGACCTTCACGCGGCCCTATGAGTCGACGGGGGATGACCACCTCATCCCCGGCGGCGTCAAGCTGTACAGCGACGGCAGCGGCGGCGCCCGCACCGCGTGGCTGTACCAGGACTGGAACCGGGACCGCACGGAGACCGACACGGGCAACCGCGGCTATCCGACGATGGACCCCGACGAACTGCGCCGCCGCTTCCGGGCCTATCACGACGCCGGGCTCCACGTCTCGATCCACTCCATCGGCGACCGCGCGATCGACTGGACCGTCGACGGCTTCATCGAGGCGCTCGAGGCCACCCCCACCCGCGGACTCCGGCACGGGATCATCCACTCGAACATCCCCACGGACCGGGCCCTCGACGCGATGGCCGAACTCCAGCGGGAATGGCAGGCCGGCTATCCGGAGCCGTCCCCCACCTTCACGTGGTGGATCGGCGACACCTACGCCGGGAACTTCGGGGCCGAGCGAACCCTGCGGCTGAACCCGTTCCGCTCCTATCGGGACCGGGGCATGATTTGGGCGAGCGGCTCCGACTTCTTCGTCACCCCCTACCCGGCGCGCTACGGCGTGTGGGCCTCCGTCGCCCGCCAGCCGCTGCTCGGCGTCTACGGGAGCGACCCGTACGGCGTCGCCGAATCCGTCGACGTCGAGACGGCGCTGCGCTCGTTCACGACCTGGGCCGCGCACCAGATGTTCCTCGAGGAGAAGGTCGGGACGATCGAACCCGGCAAGTACGCGGACCTTGCGGTCTGGGACCGCGACCCGCTCACCGTCCCGACGATCGAACTGCGCGACATGTCGTGCGAGATGACCGTCTTCAACGGCGAAGTCGTCTTCGACCGCGCCGCCCTCCGCGCACCGTGACGCGCGCTCCAGGCGGTGCGGCGGCGGTCCCGCCGTGGAAAGGACAGCGAATGCGACCTCGACCACTCGCGATGGAAAGCCCCATCCCGGAGGGTTGGCGGCCGGACCTCCATGCGACCCTCCTCTTCATCGTGCGGGGAGGTGAAATCCTCCTCATCCACAAGAAGCGCGGGCTGGGCGCCGGCAAGCTGAACGGGGCCGGGGGCAAGGTCGACCCCGGCGAGAGCACGCTGGAGGCGGCGATGCGGGAGTTTCAGGAGGAGCTGCGCGCGCGGCCCGTGGCGCCCCGGAAGGTCGGCGAGGTGGCGTTCGAGGTGCTGAGCGGCATGTCGATCCTGATCCACGTGTTCCGGGCGGACGCCCTTGAAGGGGATCCGGTCGAGACGGACGAGGCGACCCCCCTGTGGACGCCCGTCGACGACATCCCGTACGACCGGATGTGGGAGGACGACCGCCACTGGCTGCCGTACGTCATCGAGGACCGCCCGTTCGAGGCCTACGCGCGCTTCGAAGGCGACGACATGGTCCACTGCCGCGTGGTCCTCTTCTCCGACCCCGAGCGCCTGCCCTGGGAGTCGCGCTGAAGCACGCGCTGTGACCCCGCGGCGGGGTACCGAGTCTTCACGGGAGATGAATCCGACCCCGACTGTTTCGCGTCGCCCGGCCGTTGGCGCGCTCGCCGCGCTCGCGCTGGCGGGATTGGCTCTGCCTCGGAGCGCCGTGGCGCAGCAGCCGGTAGAGATCGCGGGACGCCTCCTGGACGCCGGCACCGGAGCCCCCATCTCGACGGCGCTCATCGCCATCCCCGCGCTGGACATCTCGACGCTCACCAACACGGACGGAGCGTTCCATCTGGTCGTCCCCGCCGGCTTGCACACGTTCGAGATCCGGCACATCGGCTACGGTACGCGGACGACCGAGGTCGAGGCGCCCGACGGCACCCTGTCGTTGGAGATCCGCGTCGAACCGGCCGCGATCGAAGTCGCCCCGCTCGAGGTCAACATCGAGTGGAGGCCGTCGTACCTGGAGCAGGTCGGGTTCTACGAGCGCCGGGCGCATGGCCGCGGCAGATTCTATGATCCCGAGGACATCCGCCGTGGGGGTGACCCGCTGATCGTCGGCTGGCGAAACATGAGCGAGCGCATCTTCGCCATGAACCGGGCCCAGTTGCAGCAGGAGTTGTTCAGAACCTCCGGCGGCGGGGCGTTGTGCGAGGGCCCGCAGATCATCATCGATGGCCGCCGGGACCGCGTCGGCCTCATGACCGGCCTCGCCCATCACCGATTGGGAGGCGTCGAGGTCCACGGCGAGCCGCACAAGGTGCCGGGCCTCGAGCCTCTGATACGCGCGGCGGGCGAGAATCCGTTCTGCCCCACGGTCATCGTCTGGACGCGACAATGGCTCACCGCGGCCGAGCTTGAAGAGCGGCGGATCGTTCTCTGCGAGCCCGGCCCCACGACGGAACGGGCTCCGCTCGTGGTCGAAGGGACGGTCACCGATGCGCTGACCGGCATTCTCCTGCCCCGCGCGACCGTGACGGCCTGGATCACGGAACCGGCCGGCCAGCGGCGCGAGAAGGAGACGACCGCCGACGACAATGGCCGCTTCCGGTTCTGCGACCTCGATCCGCGGATGGACGTGAGCATCTGGGCCAGGTTCGCCGGCCTCAGCGGCGAACTGGCGCCGGTGGCGGGCGAGACCGCCTCCGTGACGGCCGATACGGTCCCCGTGACGCGGGATCTGGTGGTCCCCATCGCTCGTCACGGTCACGTCGCCGGCCGCGTCTTCGATCTCCAGCGAAGCGAACCCGTGCCGGGGGCCGAGATCAGGCTTGCGGCGGCCGAGGCCGCGCCGGCCCCCGGCGACCGTGCCCCGCCCGCGGAGGCCGGGTATCCGACGACGAGCGACGAGCACGGCCTCTTCGCGATCCCGGACCTGGTCCCCGGGGACTACCGGCTCGTCGTATCCCACCCCGACGCCGGTGTCGCCGCGGACACGATCCCGGTCCACTCCGGTTCGACGGTGGATGTCCGCGTCGAACTCGACCCCGCGCCACCTCCCGCGCCCGACTCCGTCTCGCCCGCGGCGGGGCGGCGGATCGTGGCCGAGCGGCGGCATCCGCGTCTTACGGAGGTCGGTTTCTACGAGCGCAGGCGGGAGAGCGCGACGCGCGGCCGCGGACACTTCTTCACACCGGAGCGGATTCGGGCCCTCGCGCCGACCCGCCTCACCGACCTCCTCACCGAGGTGGACGGCCTGCGCGAACTCTGCCCGCGACAGACCTGCCGCCCCGTCTCGCGAAGGGCGCGGAGATGCTCCCACATGTCCGTCTACCTGAACGGAGCCCTGGTCATGGATGGCCGCGCCTGGGACTTCGAGCGGGGGGGCGTGGACGACCTGGCGGCTCCGCACGAGGTCGCCGCCATCGAAGTCTACCTCCGGTCCGTCTCCCTGCCCGACGAGTTCACCGCTCCAGCCGACCGCTGCGGCGCGATCGTCATCTGGAGCGGATAGCGGTCCTTCAAACGTCGACTATCTATCTGGCGGCGGCCTGGGCTCTCAGGGCTGCGACGCGCTCGTCGGTGGGGGGGTGGGTGGTGAAGAGGGAGGTGAGACTGCGGCGGCGTCCGGCGAAGGGGTTGACGATCGCGAGGGAGGCGCCGGCCGGGTTCACGTCCATCGGGATGCGGCGGGCGCCGGACTCCAGGCGCTTCAGCGCGCCGGCCAGACCCATGGGGTCGCCCGTGATCTCGCCC
The DNA here is from genome assembly GCA_026914155.1 of Candidatus Palauibacter rhopaloidicola. Taxonomy (GTDB): domain Bacteria; phylum Gemmatimonadota; class Gemmatimonadetes; order Palauibacterales; family Palauibacteraceae; genus Palauibacter; species Palauibacter rhopaloidicola. The sequence goes on from JAPPGH010000016.1 coordinate 31,407, forward strand.
CCGGTGCGGTCGGCCTGAAACTCGTTGCGGCGGCTGATCGCCATCTGGATGATGACGGCGGCCAGCGGGGCGACGATGGCCATGACCAGCATGCCGAGGGGGTTGTCGCCGTCGTCGCGGCCCCCGCCGAAGATGAAGCCCCAGCGAGCGATCGAGGCGATCATGGCGATGGCGCCCGCCATCGTCGCCGCCACCGTGCCGACGAGCATGTGCCGGTGCTTGATGTGGGCGAGTTCGTGCGCAATCACGCCGTCCAGTTCCCGGGGCGGGAGCGCCCGCAGGATTCCCTGAGTGAAGCAGACCACGGCGTGCTCCGGGTTGCGGCCCGTCGCGAACGCGTTCGGCTGCGGCTGCGGCGAGACAGCGACGACCGGCGCCGGCAGGCCCGCCCGCTTTCGTAGCCGCTCCACCCGGTCGTAGAGGTCCGGCGCCTGCGACCGGTCGACGATCTGCGCCCGGTACATGCGCAGGACCACGCGGTCGCTGAACCAGTACATCCCGAAGTTCATGACCCCCGACAGCACCAGGAACAGGACCGCGCCCTGCTGCCCGAACAGCATCTGCCCGGCGAACACCAGGAGAACCGTCAGGCCCAGCATGAGGCCAAAAACTCTGAACATCCGCGACACCTCTCTATCTCACGTTCCGGAGTGACTCATCCGTCGCTCGCGGTACTGCTATGCTACACCCCAGGCGGCAAGTGGGTCACGCTGTGGGTCACGCGGCCGCCGCGAGCAAGTCGCAGAAGATGAAACCGTCGCGTTCCACGACCTCGCCGCGCGCGACCGGGATCGGCCGCGGCAGGATCGGCCCGTCCCAAACGAACGTATGGAACTCTCCGTTCTCCCCGCACGGATCCACGCACTCCGGGAGATCGGCGACGAAAGATGCGTCGAAGGCGCGGCCCGCGAAGGAGGCGTCCAGCACCGCCGGGTTGATGCACACCGCGACGGCCTCGAACCCATCCCGGATGAAGGAACGCGCGAGCGCGGCGGTGGGTTGCTTCCAGATGGGGAAGAGACATTCCATCCCGGCGTCGGCGAGCTGCCGTTCGCGATACTCGCGGAGATCCTCCAGGAAGATGTCCCCGAAGGCCACGCGGCGGATCCCCTCCTCGTAGAGGCGGTCGAACGCTTCGCCCATGGCGCGTTCGTAGATCTCGTTGGAGGACTGCGGAGGGACGACGACCTCCACCAGCGGGATGCCGATGGCCGCCGCCTGGTCCCTCACCAGCGCCCGCCGCACGCCGTGCATGCTCACCCGGTCGTATGCGTCGGTCACCGTTGTGATCAGCGTCTCGACCCGATAGGTGCCGGACTGCTGGAGCGCGTGCAGGGCGAGGGCGCTGTCCTTGCCGCCGCTGAAGCACATCGCGATGCGTTCCCTCACCCGACGCTTACTCCAGCGGTCACTCCAGGACCGTCGCCCGGAACGCCCCGGTCAGGACGCGGCCCTCGCGTTTCACCTGAACCCAGACCGTGTACTCGCCCGGCTGCGGAAACGCGAACGGAAACTCGACGACGCCGGTGGGAGAGTCCGTCCCAGCGTCTGCCATCGGCGATGCGGTGGGCGCGAGCACCGAGAGCGACCCCATCGAAATGGTGCCCGCGGGGTGCAGGTGGACGAACACGGCGCCGTCGTCCCGCGTGAGCGCGGCGTGGCTGAGCATCCCCATGTAGGGCTCCAGTTCGGCCGGCTTCTCGTCGGGATCCCAGAGCCTGAATGAGAGGACCGTCTCCTCGTCGACGCGAAGTTCCTGGTCCCCCTGCCATTCGAGGATCGAACCGTCGTCCAGCCGTGTCTCCGAGCCCGGCCCCGAGAGGGCGACCGGAACGCCCGTCCATGCCGAGTCGTCCGGGTCGCGCGACAAGCTCGTCGGCGCCCCTGGCCGCAAGTCCTGCGCTTCCACTACGTCCCCCTCCGAAACCGCGAGCGCCGACGCGTCAACGGTGATCGTGTCGACGACCGTCTGCGCGAAGCCGGACTCCTGGACGATGTCGCCGTAGATCCGGTACTCGCCCGGCGGCAGATCCGGCCACGGGACGCGGAAGGTGGATGAGTCCACGGGGACGGGGTGCACGTGCGCGAACGCGTCCATGCCCGGCGCACCGACCACGAACAGGTGCATCAGCTTGCCGTGGTCCGGCACGAGCGGGCTCCAGTTCCGGCCCCCCCAGGCGGGATCCGTGATCGCGATCTCCAGCGCGGCCGTCCCGCCGTCGCGCACGATCGCGCCCTCCACCTCGAGGCGTTCGAAGATCCCGCTGCGCACGTCCCGGTCGACCGCCTCCCACCACGCGTTCCCCAGGTAGAGGAGGCCCGCCATCCCCGCGGCAGTCAGGGCCATGGCGATCCGGGCGCGACGCCGCTGCCGGGAGCCCGCCGTCTCCCCCGCCGGCATCTGGCTCTCGCGCACCGCGGCCCCCGTGATTGAGACGACGCCGGCGACGAGAAGAAGCCCCAGCGCGGCGAGGCTCCACCCGAGCCCCGGCGGGAGGTCGCGCACGCCGAGCATGACGGACGTCACCGGCACCGAGACCTCACCGCTCCCGCGGCTTCCCTCCACCGCGACCTCGACCCGGTACGCGCCCACCGTCATGAGCCACAGTTCGGCGGCGTACAGTTCGGGATCGCCCGCCACGGGCACGGCCTCGTCGGGCGGCGGCGCTCCGCCTTCCGGGGCCGCGTCCCAGCGAACGGGGCGCACGGTCACGCGATCCGCCCCGCCACCCGCAACGCGGACGGAGATCTCCGCCAGCCCCGGGATGACCTCGGGGGGGCGGATGACGACGGAAACGGGGTAGGGACCCGCCTCGCCGGAGAAGAACACGTTGTTGCTCCCGACATGCCCCGTCGCCACGACGTAGAGCCCGACCACGAACGCCGCCGCGCGGGTCAGCCGGGAGGCCCGGCTGCGCATGAGCGGGACGGCCCCGCCGCGCGTCGGTCGGACGGCCCGGCCGCGTCTCACCGGCGGACGCGCAGCCACCAGTTCCCCAGCCACAGGCCCGAGCGGGCCGAGACGAACGCGATCGGCAGCGCCCACCACGCCACGGACAGAAAGCGCGAGGCCGAGAACTCGCCCCCGAGGAACTGGCCGCCGTGCCAGAACACGTTCTCCCAGTTCCCGGGCGCAGCCGTGTAGCCCCACGTGTTCCCCTGGAAGAAGTAGTTCCGCGCCCCGTCGGAGAGCATGAAGTCGGCGAACACCCACTGGATCGCGCCCAGGATCGCCACGAAGGCGACGCCGCCCACGGCCGCGATCCGCCAGTCCGCCGAGGCCCGCTCGGGCGCCTCGCCCGGGGCCGAATGCCGCCGCAGCAGCAGGTCGATCACGATCGCGGGCGCGAACAGGAGGAGCGGGAAATCGGGTGCCACCATGTGGGTGACCGGGCGCAGGATCGGCGCCAGCATCGGCTCCGCCGGGAAGAGCGGCAGCACCCACATCATCGCCAGCGAGACGCCCGTGTAGAGCAGCGTCGCGCACGTCGCGGGCCAGCGCATCTGCCCGGCCCGGCCGATGGCGAAGAGGAGGACGGGGAAGAGCGCGGCCATGATGAGGTGGAACGTCGCCCCGTGCATCTGGTTCGGGAACGTGTACTCCATGAGCAGCACGGAGAGCGACAGGATCAGCATCGCGGCGCTGAACACGTACGCCCACGCGAGCTTGCGCCGACCCGTCTCCGAGGCGCGGTTGTGCCACGACAGCGCCATCAGGAGGGCGCCCACCTGGATCGCGTAGATCCCCAGCGCCAGGACCACGTGGGGCGGACTCAGGATCTCGACGTCGAGCCCGTACGCGTTGTGCCACCAGTCGTCGAGCGGCGCGGACGCGAGCATGGCGATCGCGCCCCAGATCGCCACCCAGGCCCCGAGCGGCGCCCGGAAGCCCCACAACCGCACGGAACGCCCGACTTCCCCGTCCGTCCCGGAAAACGTCGTCTTCAGCGCGAGCCACCCGCACGACAGCCCCGCCGCCAGCCCGCCCGCGTAGACCAGCAGGTGCGCGGGCGTGAAGAGCGTGTCCCGCCCGATCGTCCGGTGCCAGGAGATGTCCCACGTGATGCCCACGATCACGGCCGCCGACGCGAACAGGACCGCGCTCAGATACCACGGGATGCTGTCCGCCGACTCCGCCGCCGCCTCGCGCTCCGTGAAGACCGAGGCCGGTGCTACCGTCGATTCCATCGCGTTCCCCCGAATTCCTTCCTCCCGCAGCGGACTGCTTGTCGGGCCGCGGGCTATCGACACATCCGATCCACCGCCCGAAGATAGGTCTGGTTCAACCGAGATGCAGGAGATTCAACGTGAGATCACCCAGATTGCGCCGCGTGCGCTCGGGCTCTTCCGGAAGCGGGCTCTGCGTCGCAGCCCCGGCCGTCGCCGTCCCGGTCGCCGCCTTCGCGCTTGGGGTCGCCGGCTGCGCCCCGTCGGACCCCGCGTCGGACCCCGCCGCGTTCTCTGCGTCCCCTGCCTCCCCTGCCTCCCTTTCGCCGGACCAGATCGACGCGATTCACCAGATCGCGACCGCCCCCATCGAGGCCGGTCGGACTGCCGGCATGTCGATCGCGGTCGTACGCGGGACGGACACGCTCCTGATCGAGGAGTTCGGTCACGCCGACCTCGAACTCGGCGTGCTCACGCCACCGGACGCCGTCTACGAGGTCGGATCCGTGACCAAGCAATTCACGGCGGCGGCCGTCCTCCTCCTGCACGAGGAAGAAAAGCTCTCCCTCGACGATCCGCTCACGCGGTGGCTCCCCGACTACCCCATCGGGGACCGGACCGTCACCGTCCGGCGACTCCTCGACCACACCTCGGGCATCAAGGGCTACACCGAGATGGAGCATCTCTGGGTCGAACTCGCTCCGCTCGACCTGCCGCGGGACACGCTGGTCACGCTCTTCGCCGCCGAACCGTTCGAGTTCGAGCCCGGCACGGCGATGACGTACAACAACTCGGCGTACTTCCTCGCCGGACTCGTCATCGAGGCGGCGAGCGGAATGAGTTACGAGGACTTCGTCGAGGAGCGCCTCTTCGGACCGGCCGGGATGGAACACTCCCGCTACTGCCACAAGGACGAACTCACGCCCAACCGCGCGAAGGGGTATGAGCCGCGTGAAGACGGGCTGCACCCGGCCCCGTACCTGGACCACCAATGGCCCTACGCCGCGGGATCGCTCTGCTCCACGGTGCGCGACCTCGTCGCCTGGAATCAGGCCCTCCACGGAGACGGCGGGGGCGGCGAGATCCTGAGTCCGGAGAGCTACCGGCTGATGATTACGCCGGAGCCCCTCCTCGACGGGACGGTCCTCCGTTACGCGAAGGGTCTCGCGGTCACGGACCGGGACGGGACCCCGAGGATCGGCCACGGCGGCGGGATCTTCGGCTACGTGTCCGACCTCCGCTACGTGCCGTCCGAAGACCTGTCCATTGCCGTGCTCATCAACACGGCCGGAGGCGCCTCGTCCGGCGGGATCGCGGGCCAGGTCGAGAACGTGGTGCTGGGCGAACCGGCGGAGCCCGCCGCGGCGCCCTTCGAGGGCGATCCCGCACCCTACGCGGGCCGCTACGAAGGCCCGGCCCGAGGCCAGCGCATCACCGCGACGGTGGCCGCCGAGGACGGACAACTGACGGTCGACACCGGAGGCGGCCCGACCACCCTCTCGTGGCTGGGCGGCGACGAGTTCGCCGATGGGCGGACCCGCTACCGGTTCATCCGCGGAGAGAGTTCCGAAGGCGCCGGAGCCGGAGCCTCCTTCAATGAACTTCGGATGGACGTCGTCTCGGGACACTTCGTCCTGCGGAGGGTGGGCCCATGAACGCGCATCGAACCGTCGCCCGCCGCGCTCGCGGCACTCTCGTCGCCTTCGTCGCCGGGCCGATCCTCGGCCTCACCGGGCTCGTCACGGCGCCCGCCCGCCCGGCTGCGGCACAGGACCTGGCACCGCTCATCGGTGCGCAGACGAGCGAACTCGCGGCGGTCGTGGAGCGCTACAGCACCGACCGGACCGCGCTCGGCCGGCGCTGGAACGTCCCCTACTCCTCCGAGCGGAACGCGCGCTTCCGCGACTTCTTCGCGGACTGGCGGGGCCGGGTCGAGGCGCTCGACTTCGAGGCGTTGAGCCTCGAGGGGCGGGTGGATTACGTCCTCCTCCTCAATGAGCTGCGCTACCGGCTCGACCTCCTGACGCGCGAGGCGGGGCTCGCCGCCGAGATGGACGGGTTCATCTCCTTCACCTCGCTCATCGTGGATCTGGAGGAACGCCGACGGCGCCGGGAGCCGGTGGAGTCGGAGTCCGCCGCCGCCCGTCTGGCAGAGCTTCCCGCCGAGATCGAGGCCACACGCGCCGCGGTCGAGGCCCGGCTCGAAAGCGGGGAAGACGTGTCCCGAATCGTCGCGCTCCGGGCGGTCACGGCGCTCGCCGAGCGCACGCGGCTGCTCGAGGACTGGTACGAGCACTACGCCGGCTTGTCTCCCATAATCATGCAGATTCCCGCTTGATTTGCACGACCGGGTCGCG
>JAPPGH010000029.1:0-38474 GCA_026914155.1 Candidatus Palauibacter rhopaloidicola
AACCCTCACGGATCAAACCAGTTAGCAATCTCATTGCCAAAGCTGGGACAGCGTTTCGGGCTTCCGGTCCCGACCGAGGAACCCCAGGAACATCATGGTCGCGACCCTGTCGTACCGCTGGGACCGCTCACTCTTGGTGGGGGTCACTTCTTCACCGTAGATGTCAAAAAGCCGTTCCAGCGTGAGTGGCTCGGGCTCGGCCTGCTCGCCGTCTTCGATCTCCGGTCCGGCGTAGCCTGCAGCGAATTGATCGGCCTGCAACTTCGCCCGAACCCAGTCGCTGTGCTTGAGCGACCTGGTTAGCCGGCGGCCGCCTTCGCGCCACTCGATCTGGAACAGGCCGGTCTTGGGATCGGGGAACACCCGAACCCGGTTGCGGCCCCATTCGCCGGCGCTATAGCTCTGCCGACTTCGTTTCGTGCGTGCCATCATTCGAGTCCTTTCTCGATGATGGACTGCACGATCTGCACGTTTGAAACATCGCGGCGGCGGGTCTCCTCCGCCAGTTGCGGCTCGACCGGCGCTGTCGCTTTCCGTGGAAGATCTACGCGTGCGATCCGGGGCGCGCCGGGCCTTCCCGCGTTGGGGATCTTACCCTCTCGTACGAGGCGTCCGAGATGATCGGCGGAGTATCCGCTCTCCCGGCCAGCTTCGACCAGTGAGAGGGTGGTCTCGTCCCTCTGGATCAACGTGGCTTCGAGTTCGGTGGCGCAACGCTCCAGCGCAACGGCCGGAGGTTCGCTCCCGTACCGACGGAGTGCCTTGGCCTGCTTCCGCCAGTTGGCGGGCAGACCCTCGACGGATGCGCGGCGGGCCTTGGATCCGGTCTTGGCGTTCACTCCCAGCCCCCCTCGGCATCCTTGCGGAGCGCGTCGGAAAGGCTCGGATCGCCCTCGCCGCGGCGTACCGACCGCTCGGCAAGATCGACGCGGCGACCGAGGTCGGCGAGTCCCGTGGCTCGCGCGACGGCGTAGGTGGCGGCCGCGACAGCGATGAGCACGAGTACGGCGTGGAGGGTGAGCGCGGTACCATGCTTGGCCAGAATCGTCGGCCAGTGGGAGGCAAGGTATGCGAGGCGGGACCCGCCGAGCAGAGACGCCGATCCGGCGATGGCGGCGGTGAGTCCCGCGCTGATCTTCCAAGGCTGCATGTGAGATTCTCCGTGACGTCAGAGTTCGACTGCGGCGGGATCGCGGTCGGTTGGCCCCTTGAGCCAGGAGCCTTCGTTGCCGCTCCCCAGTCCGAGGGAGCGGAGCCGCCGCGCGGCAGTCGGTCCGGCGGCGTGCAGCGCGAACCCCGCGGCAGCCTTGGCGCGGATCGCGGGCTCGCGGTAGTTGCCGGACACGGCCTCAACGTTGACGCGGCCCGTGCGTCCTTCGGCGTCCGCATATTCGATCTGCGCGTCTGGGTAAAGCACGTGTCCTTCAGTGTCGACGGGGAGTCCGAGTTCGCGGGCGATCCGGTGCCGTTCGGCATCGGCGGCCCGCTTACCGTCCTTGAGCCGCGCGGCCTCGCTGGCGCGCGCGATGGTGCTCTTGAGTTCGGTGTCGAGGCGGATGCGCCGAACAGTGGCCCCCTGCTCAAGCAGGCGTCGCTGCTCCCTGCCGCAGGCACGGTAGATGGCGGTGTCGTGCGCAGCTTCCGAAGGCCGGACGGGCGTGAACAGGATCCGTTGTCCGGGATCCATCCCGCGTTCGGCGGCTAAGCCCCGGGCTTGGATCACGCCTGCTCGGGTGAGGCTCAGGACCTTGAACGGGTTGCCGGCGGGTCCGGTGGCCGTGGTTTCCCTGACGATCCCATCCCGGACCCAGGCGTTTACGGCCCGCCGAGTGGTGTAGGGATGGCCGCCAAAGTGGGCCTCGGCGAGGTCGCGGAGCGACACGGCGCCGTAGATCCCGATGTCGGCGAGGGCCCCGGCGCACCGGTCGGGGAAGGAGATGGACCCGCCGTCCCGGCTCGCAGCGTGTTCTCGGCGGTGGCCGTCCCGCATGCGTTGGCGATTGCGGCTGGGTGGCGCGGCGGAACGGGGGTCTGGTTCGGCTGTGCGGCCGAACATCTCCTTGTCTCTCAACAGTCCTCAGCGGCTCGGCTCGATGCTGCGCTTCGGGACCGGGATCCTCGGCACGGGAACGGAGATCCGCTGGAGTCCTTGAGGTCCGGGCGTGCGCGTCGCCGCGATGGGCTCGGCCTCCCGCGCCGGCTCGCGCTCGATATGCCGCGTGAGCACGAAATCGGAGATCTTCTGCGCGTCCGCCGCAGCGCGCCGGATCTCGCGCGGATCCTCCTCGAGCGACTTGATCCAGCCCTCGACGTACGCGGCGCCCCGGCTCGGATCGTGCCCCACGCCCACGCGCTCGCCGGTCATCATGGCGCTGATCTCGGCCCGGAGTTCCTCCTTCGCGTAGTCGGCTGACCCGAACCCGTTCTTGATCCCTTCGACGAGCGTCTCCCGGTTCATGCGCTCCGGGTGGCCGGTGCTGTGGCCGAGCTCGTGGAGCGCGGTCTGGTAGTAGTGGTTGGCCGAGGGGAACTGCCCGCGCTCGGGCAGCACGATCTCGTCGCGCTTCAGGTGGTAATAGGCGCGGTCGCCTTGGACGTGGCGGACCGGAACCCCTCCGTCCTCCATGACCTGCTCGGCCTGCTGGTGAGCCTTCCAGAGCGGCTCAGGGGTCGGGTTGGCGCGCTCAGGCAGCCCGTCGGCCTGGTCGGCGTTGAACACTGTGTACTGGCGAACGACGGGCGCCTTCATGCGCTCGAGGCGGTAGACGCGGTTGCCCTCGCTGTTGCGTACGGGATTTCCGCGATCGTCGGTGACCGCGATCCGCTTCTTGTCCTGGAAGGAGAGGATGCGGGTGCCGCGCTCGCCCTTCCTGACCTGTCCGCCCCGGGTCTGGATCTGGCGGTAGGTGCCCCAGCGCACGTCGCCGTAGCCCATCTCCTGCTGGACGGAGGCGAGGTGCAGGCTGTTGCCGCCCCGGTAGGAGCGGTCGGTGTCCACGTTCATGGGCATCACGCGCTCGCCCGGCGCCCACGGCTTCTGCCAGGGCGCGGTGCCCTGCCGGATCTGCTCGATGATCGCGTCGGCGAACTTGCGGTGATATTCGTCGTGGTTCATGCGTCCACCTCCTCGCCGGCGGCGCCGTGCGGGTCGCCCCAGGCGGCGGCGATCTCGTCCTCGTCGCCTACGTCCTCGGGGAAGAGGCCGTACTGCTCGGCCAGGAAGGCGTCGACTTCGAGTGTCTCGCCGCTGTCGCGCGCGAGTTCGCGGTCGAAGTCCTCGAACGTCTCGACGCGGATGGTCCCGTCGATGCTTCTCATGCGTTCACCTCCTTCGGTGGTTGGGTGGTCCATGCCGGTTCCGTGAGCCAGCGGCCGGTGGCCGCGTCGTAGCCGCGCACTTCGAGCGCCTCCTCGACGAACCGCTGGCCGTCGCGGCGGGTCACGTGCAGCACGAGCGCGATGCCGTCCACGACGCCTCGGCAGGTGACCTCCCAGGGGAGCGCGTCGCCGGCCTGCATGGCGCAGCTGGCGAGTCGCGAGAGCGCGGAACGCGCGTTGTTGGCGTGGATGGTCGTGAGGGACCCGCCGTGCCCGGTGTTGAGGGCTTGCAAGAGGTCGGCGGCCTCGCCGCCCCGGACCTCGCCGACGACGATGTGGTCGGGCCGGTGGCGGAGCGCGTGGCGCACCAGGTCGCGGATCTCGACGGGCGTCTCGGAGAGGGTGGCCCCAGCCTCGAAGCGGAGGCAGTTCGCCCGGTCGATCCTGAGTTCGAGCGTGTCCTCGATGGCGACGATCCGCTCGTCTTCGGGCAGCAGTTCGATCAGCGCGTTCAGCAGCGTGGTCTTGCCCGAGCCCGTGCCGCCGGAGACCAGGATGTTCTGGCGGGACGATAGCGTGCTGCGGGCGGCTTCGAGGATGTCTTCGGGCAGCGAGCCCAGGCGCACCAGATCCTCGGCCGAGAACGCCCGGCCCCCGAACCGGCGGATGGTGATGGCGACCTCGGGACTCGCGGGCGGGGTGCAGATGGCGACCCGCGAGCCGTCCTCCAGCCGGGCGTCCAGGATCGGGTTCGCGGCGGGATCGAGCCCGAGCGGCCGCGCGATGTGGATGGCGGCGCGGTGGAGCCACGCCGCGGTGAGTTCGGGCGCCTCGTGGGGTTCGAGGCGGCCGCCGCGCTCGACCCAGACGTTCGCGGGACCGTTGATCATGATCTCCGAGACCTCCGGATCCCCCAGCAGGCCCTCCAGGCCTGGGAGGAACGGAGTGAGATGGCCGACGCCGCTTGCGCGCTTCATATCCGGCCCTTCTCGCGGAGCCGCCAGTAGCCTGTCTCGCGCGGTAGGTAGTGGGGCTTCAGGTAGACGCGGGTGGCCGGGAGCGACTTGACGCCGTCGTAGGGGAGGCAGATCGCCTGGTAGTTGGCGAGCAGAGCGAACTCGCGTGGCGTGAACACCGGCTCCCTCTGTTGGCGGAACGACTTGCTCGCGCCGATCGTGCCGCGTCCGCCGCCCGCGCGTCCGGAGAGGAGCGAGAACTCGGGCCTGCCCGTGGTCTCGGTGAACGTGTAGGAGGCCTGCGTCTTCATGACGCTGCCGCACATCTCGGACGCGATCTTGGCCGACGCCTCGTCGGACAGCGACAGGAAGATCCGGGTGCGGAGCGTCTGGACGAGCGTGCGCCACGCCTCGCCCGAAGGGAGCACCGAGCGGAGCGACGAGAGCGACTGCGTGGCGACGATGGGGATGCACCGGCACTGCCGGGTCAGTGCGAACGCCTTCTCGTCGCCCGCCGGGTCGTCCTGTCCGACCGTGGCAAACGCTTGATATTCGTCACAAATGAACACGGCGGGCCGCATGTAGCGTCCGGGACGCCGGGCGGCCTCGGCGGGCCTTCGGAGCAGCGCCTGCATCCACGCACTCTTGAGCAGCACCCCGATGGCGCGGGCAAGCGCCGGGTTCGCCCCGGCGGGCATGTTGAGCGCCAAGACCTTGCCGCCCTCGATCAACTCGGAGAGCGGGGGCAGCCTCCTGCGGAGCCCCGGCATGGGCGGGACCTGCGCCGCGCCGTCCCCTTCGGCTGCTCCGCCGCCCTTGGGTTCCGGTTCGGAGACCGTCGGGGGCGGCGGGCAGAACACGGCGGCCACGTCCGGCTGGTCGAAGAGCGACAGGAAGACGCTGATGCCCTCGACGATCGTGGTGCGGATCTTGGCGTCGAGCTTCGTCCAGTCCTTCAGATACCAGCGCGCCACGGCCTCGACCTGTTCGGCGTACTCGCCGCCCGCGCCGTCCCCGTCCGCCTCCGTCCTGTAGGCGACCTTGAGCCGCTTGAGCCGGGCTTCGAGCTTCGGATCGAGGCGGCACGCCGACTTGTCCGTGCCGGGCACGGGTGCCCAGGCCCAGTCTTCGAGCGGCTCGATATGCGCGTTGAGATCCGCGTTGGCGACGACGGCGCGCACGGGGCGCATGCCGTTCGCCAGCTTCTGGGCTTCGCGGATCCTGTCCCTGAACAGGTCCGCGTCCACGGTGCAGCGGTAGATGTCCCGGAGCGTGACCCAGCCGCCCGGCAGGAGCCGGTGAAGCTCGATGATCCACCGGACGAGGTTCGTGTACGCCTGTTGCCAAAACGGTTCACGGCTCTTGCCGAAGAGCTGGTTGATGAGGGACGCGACGCCGTAGGCCAGCGAGTAGGAGTCGAGGAGCGGGTCGTCGAGCGGGTTCCACTGCCACGAGCCGCCGAGCCCGATCTCGAGGTAGTCGTCGGCGCGCCCGGCATCATCCAGGATGCCGCGCACCTGATGGCAGAAGTCGCCCTTGACTTCAAGCACTAGAGCGCCTGCGCGGCGGGCCGGGTCGTCCGCATGCCAGTAGAGAAGCTGGTGGGCGAACGGGTACATGCAGGCCGTGGTCTTGCCGGTGCCCACGGCCCCGACCACGAGCACGCCCGTGAAAAGCCCCTTCTCAGGTATGACGAGCCAAGTTGGCCGCTCGCTCTCCTGTGGAACGGCCGGGTGGTGCAGTTCGCCGACGACGAGCGAGGGCGCGTCGTCGGCCGCCGACGTGGGCCACGCGGGCAGCTTGCCCCGGTGCCGAACCTTGACCAGCGGCTGGAGCCATACGCGCCAGATCGAGAGAGCGAACGATCCGGTGAGCAGGACGGCGATGGCGGGCCACGCGTAGTACCATGCGCGGACGGCTGCGAGCAGGCCCGGATCGTGGTGGGCGATCAGGTCGAGGTACCGGTTCGCGCCGGCTCCTGGGAACGGTGCCGTGAGCGCCTGCGCGCCAGCGGCTCCGATGGCGCCTCCGATGATGGCGAGCGTGCCGGACTTCATTGGACCGACACCCTTCCGGGCGGGATTGCTGGCTGGGAGCGACCCCGTGCAGGGCGAAGGGGCGGGGTGTGAAAACACACCTCGTCCCGAGCCCGCACAAGGCCCTTGGGCCGGGGGGTCGCTCCCAGCACCGTCAGAGCGGCCCGTCCAGACGCGCCCGGGCGGGCTGCGGCGGCGAAAGACGCTACCGGGCCTGCGGATATCTGGCGTCGTCCGTGTGAGTCCCGGCCCGGGCGGACCGTGAATCTGACCTGGGAATCGTTCTCACGCCGTGGTGCGGCACTACGTTGTGTGCGGATCATCGGTAGCGCACTCCCTGGAGGCGCATCGTCTGCCATGTGGCGGTGCGGCTCACCCACCCGCGCCGGGGCGGGCGGAGCGCCTGCTCTTCGAGCGCGACGCTGCGCTGCATGGCGGCCTGCAGGCCACCGAACTCCTCGAGAACATCGGCGACGCCCTCGATGATCGCCCGTTCGATCCGGGCCAGTTCCTCGGTCGTTCCGGCGTCGGGTTCGCCCGGGCGGGACGGCTCCGCCCATCCACGGATCACCCGCCGCGCCCGTTCGATCTCATGCACGGTCCGGGCGGCGGCGACGATCTCGACGGCGCGCCCCCGGCTCTGGAGCGCCTTCCAGAGCCCCCCGTGTGCAGCGCCCCACGAGCGGAGTGCGGTCGCCGTCTCGTGGCCGGGCTCAGCGTAGACGAACACGGCGCGGGCCGACTCGAGCGCGACGGGCAGCTTGACCGGGAAGTAGCGGCGCGTGTCCCCGGCCGCTCCCCGGTAGAGGCGGGAGGGCAGGAGGGCGCGCTCGATCCCGAGCCCCTCGAACGCGGCGACCTTTTCGGGCTCGGTCGGTAGCCAGGGGAGATCCGAGTGCTCGATCACGTAGTCGAGCGAGAGCAGACGCCTCAGTAGCACTTCGCTCGAGGCATCGCGGCGGTGGCGGATGTGCTCAGCTCCGAGCGCGCGGTAGATCCGCCGCGAGTAGATCCGGCACACGCGGCCGATCCCGCGGAGGCCGGGTACCGTCTCCTCGGCGGCCAGGCCCTCGGCGATCAAGGCGTGGACGATGCGCCGTACCTGTTCGGGGTGCGCACCGCCCAGGAATCGTGCGCACTGGGCGCGCGTGAACACGCCGCTGTGGAGGCAGGTCAGGGCAATCCATTCAGCCTTGTCGCCCGTCCAGCCGAGTGCTTCTAGCGCGTTCTCCCGTCCATTGAGATGGGGTGTCATCGTCCCTCGTCGGTGACCAGCGCCCGGTCGGATTGGAGGTAGGTGATAAGGAGTCCCATCGGGTTGTGGACGACGAGTGCCGGCGGAATGGAATCGAGGAACTCGAACCTGAGCGTGAGCGACCAGCGTTCGCGCAGAACCTCCTGTCTGCTGCGGAGGTGTACGAGATCGAAGTCGGCCGTCGCGCCGTGGGGCGGCTCGGGCGAGGGATGGATGCGGAGAACGACGTGCTCAACGTTCAACTCCATCTCAGCGGTCCCGGCTGCCGTGGCGGCGACCTCGGCGCCATCGCGCGCGAACGCGGCATTCGCGAGTTCCGTGCTGAGGAACCGGAGGCTACGGGTCCAGTGCTCGTGGACGGTTGCCCGGTGCCGCGAGTGAAAGTCGTGGATGAACCGGTTGAGGAAGTACTTGGTCGTCGGATCGAATGGGTCGGCCTGCGCAGTGGCGGCCTCGTAGGCGAGTGCCTCGGCGCGACCGACCTCGTCCACCCGGACGACGATGGGCTTGGGCGGCTCTGCGCCCGCGATCCGCAGTAGGACTAGGAGGCCGAGTACAATGCTCGAGGACAGGAAGATCACGATGGTCCGCAGCTTCCGGTTTGCTTGCACGGCTTCGCCCCAGATCTCGGCGTACTCCCGGGTTCCGCTCTTGTCTTGCTTCATTCGTGTCATCCCTGGGGGTTCAGACAGGTGGTTTGGCCGGCGCAGCCACGCTGCCGGCTCCGCGCATGACGAGGGCCATGAATCCGGACCCGGAAGAGCCGGAACCGGAGACCAGCATCGAGGCGAACTCGCCGACCTTGAGGCCGGCCATGAGGCCGCAGGCGACGAGCGGAAAGAGGACGACGGCCCAGAGCCAGAGCTCGAACGGATCGGCCGTCGTGTTGCCCATCAGGACGTCGGCATAGGTCGTGATATAGCCGAGTCCGACGCCCATGAAGACCCGGAGAATGGCTCCGGCCACGACGCCGTAGAGCGTGTAGACCATCATGGTCCGGAACCATCCCCAGAACAGGAACGCGAGTGGCTCGAACAGGAGGAACGGGATCAGCACCGGCCCGAGCAGAATCGCGATGGCGAGCGCGACCTGTCCCCAGATCACCTGCGCGTAGGTGACGCAGAAGAGCGCCAACAGGCTGAGCACCAGCGAGGCACCCATCGCGAGCGAGATCAACGAAGAGAAGATCACGGTCGCACCCGCCGTCACGACCGAAAGCAGGTTGCCCGTGGACCACGCTGCGCTCAAGTGCGCGGCGTAGGCCTGGACGAGCGTGGTCATCTCGGAATAGCCGGCCGAGACCACATCGGAGAGGAACAGGTTCTGGAGCCAGATCCCGCCTCCGGCGACCATGGCCGGGAAAGTGAGCCCGACGCTGGGGATCGGGATCGTGTAGTAATGCAGAATCGTGCGGGGGACCGCGATCCCGACCACGAGTTTGACGATCTCCCAAGGCTGAAACGTGCCGCTGAACGCGATCTTGAGACCCGTCCAAGCGACCATGACGGCGGCGAGTCCGCCCCAAAGCTGGAGCCCAACCGCATGTACGTCGGGGGCGGCTCCGCCGATCACGGAGTCGAGGACGACATCTAGGAAACTCTTGAAGTCCTGGAGTTGATCGACCGGGATCTGCGTTGGGACGTTCGGATCGATCGACTGCGGGGGGAGTTGCATGGTATCCGCTCCCTCCGCCTAATTGCCGTAGAACGACGGGATCCGAAACCGGAGCCCGTCTCTGAGCGCGTCCCGGTTCAGGGACGCGGCACCGCGCATCGCACGGGCCATCGCATTCGCGCGCACCCGTCCTTCGCGCCATTCTGCGAGCCATTCGAGGCGCGCGACTTCGGCCTGCCTCGCCCGGCTCGCCTCGCGGACGGCTTGGTGGGCGAGTATCTGGCCCGTGGCCGCACTCACCCGCCCTTGGCTCAGGGTGGCCGCGACTGCCGCCTGTTGGAGCGCGGTATTCGAGAGATTGCCGTTCGCCGTCAGACCGGCGAACGAACCCTGAGCACTCTCGATGGTCTCGGCGAGCGCCGCCGCCGCATCGAGGGCCGCGTAGTCGAGTACCCGCTGCCGGTCGGCGGTCGCGTTGGCGCGGCGGTAGTCCTCGACCGCGCGCGTCGCGGCCTCCGGCGGATGGTTGCGGAACAGCGCGAGAATGTCCGCCTCGCTCACCCGGTCGGCCGTTCCGTGAGCGGTGCGCCAGAGTGCGGTGAGCGAGCCGCCGGTTCCGAAGTCGCGGACGGCATCGACCGTCTCGCGGCCCGTCCCGCTGAAGTCGGAGTACCAGGCGAGCCCGTCCCTCACGAGTCCGACGGGATCGGCAGTCAGGTCGGAGAACGGTCGCAGCAGCGCGTCGATCTCTCCGCGCGCGGCGCGCTCCATGTGGTCGAGTTGGCCCCGGAGTTCCGAAAGCTGGCGGGCCATCGACCGGATCTGGCTGACTTGGTGCGAGATTTGCGTGATCTGGTTCGCGATGATCGCGGCCCGCTGGGCCCAGCTTCCGAAGTCGAACTGGGCGCTCGCGCTCTTGGGAGCCGCGAGCAGCAGGAGCGGGAGCAGAAGTGCCATGCTGAAGGTGCGGTGCTGCATGAGAGAGTCCTTTCTTGTCGTCAGCGGATCGAGGGGTTGGGAACGAGGACATCCGCAGTGAACCAGACCCGCAGGCGGTGGCCCGCGCGGATCGTGATCTCGGGCATCCGGTTGAGGAACCGGTCGAGGGTCGAGGTGGTGCTACCGGCGAGCCCCTGGCCGACGCCCGCGCGGAGTCCGTAGGGCGACCCTCCGGCCAGAGTGAGACCACTCAGGGCTCCGACAGCTCCGGCCGCCGCGAACGTCGAGAAGTAGTGGCGGTTCACCTGGTCCTTGAGCGCGCTGTCGCCCGCTTGGTCCATGCCGACGAACTCAAGGTCGATCCAGCCTCCGCCCGGAAGCAGGAGCCTGTGGAATGTCACGGCCAGACGGCTCTGATCGCGGTCTTGGACCGCTTGGGCCGTTCCCACGATGCGCGCCCCGCGCGGGATCAGGACCCGCTGGCGATCGACCGAGTAGAGGGGCACCGACACCATCGCGAGTACCGGCCCGGGAAAGTCGCCCGAGAGCTGCGTCAACAGCACCGCTTCTAGAAAGGAACCCTCGTAGATCCGCTCCCAGCCGGGCAGCTCGTCCGGGCAGACCATCCGGCGCGGCTCCGGCGCTACGCGTGCCGTAGCGGGGGGGGCCGGCGACTGTGGCGCAGATCCGCCGGGCGTCAGTCCTCCTCCGGTGAGCCCGGCTTCGACCTCATTTTCGAGCACTGCCAGCGACCGCTCGAAGGAGGTGAGCGTTCCCTCGAGCGCATCCTCGAAGAAGTCCGGTCCCCGTACATCGCCGTTCGGCGGTGCGGCATCGCCGCGGGCCTCGCCGCGGTTCCGGTGCGACTGTGCGACTGGGAGCGAGCGGATCGAACGGGCCCTGCGCTCGATCTCCTCGAGCCGGAGCGTCTCGCGAAGCTCCGCTTCGGCCCGGCCCATGCTAGTGGCTCTAGGGCTCCTACCACCTTCCGCCGCGGCCAACACCGTCTCCGAGGCGCCTGCGGCCTCCCGGCTCGCCGCATCGTCACGGGATTCGGCAGCGGCCCGCTGGATCTCCCGCTCCGCTTCCTGGAGCAGGCGGCCCTCGAACGCGCGGCCCACGCGGTCGTCCACGGCCCGCGCCTCGGTCACGGTGCCTGTAACGGGTGCGTTCTCATCAGGACCGCTCAGCGACGATGAGAACAACAGTCCCGCGACGAGGACGGCGATCAACACGATGCCAGCCTTCGTGACGATGCCGCCCGGCAGCGCGCCCTTCGGCGGCCTGACTAGTTGCTTCCAGCGGCTCATCGGAGTCCGCCTCCGGGCGTGAACCGCCAGCGTAGCCGCTTGTCGCCGATCTGGAGCCACCCGTCGCCCACGACGTGACGAGCGATATAGAGCCCGTCCTCGGTGAGGTCGAACGCAACCAGGCTCGCCTCGCCGTCCTTGAGTTCGTAGAGCTCCGGTGCTTCCTGGGCGCGTGACCGGACGTAAGTGAATCGCCCGTCGTGCCACATCGCCTCGACCAGGAACGGTCTCTTGGGGGCGTCCGAGTCAAGCCGGTACTCGAACGCCAACCGGCCCGGATAGGCGGCGCGGAATGCTTCGATCTCCTCCTGTGCCTCCTCGCGAGCCTCGACCACGCGGGCCTCGGCGTCCTCACGGACGCGACGCGCGGTCTCGACCGCTTCGGCCGCCATCTGCCGGTAGGCGGCAACCTCGCTCCGGGCGACGAACGCGGGCCGGCCGGTCGTGCCGTCGGACATGCCCGCCGCTTCCGCGCCGGGCTCGACGCGGACGATGAGATGAGGCGGCTCGTCGCCGTGTTCGGAGACCAGGAACGTGTAGATGCGCCCAGACTCGCAGACGAGGGCGATGTTCGTCGCCGCATCCTCGGCCAGGGGCTTGAGGTACGCGACATTGGCCGCGCCGGTCAGGTGCCAGTACTCCGAGTCGCCGGCCACGAAGTCGAGGATTTGTTCCTCCGCCGGGAGCACGATCACGGTCGTGTGGCGCACGCGCGCGCGTATCCGCGGAATCCGCTCCTCGCCTTCGCCCGGCACCGGAATCCGGAGGAGGGCGGCGTCTCCGCCTGCTTGCTGTGGGGCGGCATCGGCAGGGACTGCCGTCAGGAGGAGCGTCAGCAGCACCAGCACGAGCCCAAGGAGGATCGCTACGGTTGGTGTTTTCATGGTGTCACGTCCCTTTGCGTTGTCGGGGTCGGATGCGGCGGGTTTGCGAGAACTTCGAGCGCCCGGGCGAGGCCGTGCTTCGCCACGGCCTCGGCGCGCTTCTCGGCGTCGAGCGGCGACGAGGTGTAGAGCCAGTAGCTCTCTGGATCGACCGTGAGGCGCAGCACGGCCGCCTCGTCCGGGCGCCGCAGGTAGAGTTCGCGTTTCGGTGTGAGTTCCCGGACCTGCGCCACCTCGGAATCGTTCAGCCGGAAGAGGGCGGCTGCCTCGTCCGGGAGCTCCGGGTTCGCCAGGAACAGCTTGGTCGGGATCGACTCAAGGAGCGCACTCGCCCCCGGCGTAGCTGTCACGTCGATGGCTGACTGGGTCGCGAGCACGAGTGCGGCGTTCTTCTTCCGCCACGTCTTCGCCGCCTCGGCTAGGTACGCGATCACGGCCGGGTCGGCCAAGTAACGCCACGCCTCGTCCACGACCAGCAGCTTGAGCCGCGCGGCCTCGGCGGGATCCTCGATTTCAAGGCGCATGCGTTCGAGCAGATACGCGAGCGCAGCCTCGCACAGGTCGGCGTGCTCTGCCGCGCCGGCCAGATCGATCACCTGCCAATCCTGGAATTCAAGGTCCGGCGAATCGGTCGGCGCGTTGTCGAAGAACGCTCCCCAAGCGCCGCCCGCCGTCCAGCGGCTCAAGGCCGGCCACATCGCGGCCGGGAGCGAACCGGTCAACACGCTCAGCGTGCGCCGCTCGCACCCAAGCGCGTAAAGATCCTCGATTCGCGCCCGGATCTCGCTCGTGTCCGCGCCGTCGGCCGTGTA
Source organism: Candidatus Palauibacter rhopaloidicola (assembly GCA_026914155.1). Classification (GTDB taxonomy): domain Bacteria; phylum Gemmatimonadota; class Gemmatimonadetes; order Palauibacterales; family Palauibacteraceae; genus Palauibacter; species Palauibacter rhopaloidicola. The sequence continues at coordinate 13,125 of JAPPGH010000029.1, forward strand.
TCCGCCGAGCCTCAAGAGCCGAAGCACCCAGCCGGTGAGGAACTGGAAGGTGCGTTTCGTAGCCGGAAGCGCGAACGGCTGGAGCCGGAGTGAAGGCTCCGCCTCGCCCGGCGCGAGTTCCAGATACCGGCCGCCGACGAACCGGGTCAGCCAGCGGTAGGAGCCGCCCAAGTCCAGGATCAGCACCCGGGGGCCGTACTTGAGCGCCTCGACCAGCAGGAAGTTCAAGGCGAAGCTCTTACCTGAGCCCGTCGCGCCCAGAATCAGCGTGTGGCCCACGTCGCCCGCGAACAGGTCGTAGTGGTATGCCGTTTGCCACGTGGTTTCGAGCGCAGCGAGCGCCTCGCGGTTGAGATGCCGGCTCCGGGCCGAGCCGCTCGGGGGCCCGAACACGGGCGCGAGGCACGCGGCTACACCGGCCGATGCAAACACCCGCCGTACCTGCCGCTTCCGCGGCTGGGCGGGAAGACGCGAGAACCACACGGGAAGCTGGCCGTAGCCCTCACGGATGACCTTCGCGTCATGCGCGGCGAAGAGGCGGCGGACGTCGCCGTCCATGCGTTCGATATCCGCGAGTCGGCCATGGATCGCGACCGTCAGAGATACCTCACCGTAGGCCACGCCATCGGCCTCGAGCTCGACCAACGCGTTTCCAAGTCGATCCGATTCGGCCGCAGCGGCCGAATCGACCATAGCGGCCGCCGTGCCCTGAGCGTCCTGCGCGTGGGCCATCATCGAATAGCGGCGTGAGAAGTAGTGGCGCTGCGCGCCTCGGATCCGCCGCCTGGCCGCCTCGATCGTCCACGGCCGCCACTCGAGGGAGGCCGTGAGCGCCGCGTCAAGGCAGTAGATGTCCTTGAGCAGGTTGGCGTGCGCCTGGCCGGGGGGAGAGAGAAGCGAGTAGAGGATCGCTGGCTCGCCATCCAGGCTCAGGTGCGAGCGCTCCGCCTCGAGTTCCGAGAGTGCGAGCCGCCAGTTCATGCCGCTCCCGGTCGCGCCGGCCCACACAGTCCCGGGCCGATTGATCAGCTCGGAGAGCAGTCCGGATGCTTCAGAGGCCCCGAGCAACTCGACAGGCGTGAGCTCGGCCACGAGGGAACGGCCCGCTTCGATCATCGCTCTGAATCGGCTCGCCGCATCCTCGATCTGGGAGGCCAAAAGGGTCGTTGCGGTCTTGTCGCTGCGGCGCCCCCGCAGGCGGGTGAGCCCCGATAGCGGTCCCGCCCCGACTCTTTTCCCGACCGGACGGAGACCCGGATCGTGCGACCAGATGACATAGGCGTCGAGCTGCTGCACGCGGCCGGCGAGGAATTCGCGGCGCTTCCGGCCCGAAAGTTCTGCAACTTTGGAACCGCTCTCCGCCGCTGCGCGGGGCGGAGGGAGAGAGCGGCGGAGCAGATGGAAGTAGAGGCGCGAGTCGGAACTGAGCGCCGACAGCAGCCGTTGCCATAGGCCCAGCGCGCGGTCGATCTGCTCGGGCGTGCGGCCATCCGTCACGGCGGGCCGAATTCGGCCCGCCGCGATCAATTCGCCCGAACGGGTCAGGCAGCTATGGTCGTCTTCGAGCCAGCCCCAGTAGGGCAACTCCTCGGCCAGCGAACCCGCCGCCTCGTGGGCTCCGAGTTCCTCCGCGACCCTCACTTCGAGCCTGTCCGGATTCGGAGATGCCAAGGATCGCCCGCCCACTTGCCCGGATCGAACCGCGCCGGATGGCGCGACGCTGCGCGGAGCACCGTGAGCATAGCCGGATCCTTCCGGCCTGCGAGCCAGCCCGCACCGTAGCAGCCGGCGAACACCACGCCACCTGCCACGAGCGAGGCGGTGGCGTTCCAAACCGCGACCGCGAGGGTCGCGCCCAGGAGAAACAGCCGCCGTTCGACGCCCAGCACCGTGAGCGGACGGTTGAGGGCCGCGTAACCTGCCCAGCGCCTACGACCACGCATCAGAAGAGCCACGCGAGGAAGTTCACCGCGCCCATCGCCATCCCGAGCCCGAAGATGATCCCGGCCAGCGTGCGCTTGCTCCCGCCCTCGCCGAACGCAAACATCAGCCCGCCCACCACGATGGCGATCAGCGACAGCCCCCGAGCGATCGGCCCGGTGAACTGCGTCTGAAGTTCGTTCACGGCATCCACCCACGGGCTCGTTCCCTGCGCCATCAGTACGGTAGGCGTCAGCAGACAGAGCCCGGTCCACAGCGTCGTCAACAACGTTCTCATGCCTTCCTCCTTTCGGTCTTCCGCCATGTGTCACCGCCCGGGCAACCGCGCCCGGGCTCAACCGTTGAGTCCCCTAACGAACGTTCCGCCGCGCAGGCGCGGTCCCAGTCCGCCATGAAGGCCAGAACGCGGTCGGCGGTCGCCAGTCGCGGTGAACGACCCCGTCGCACGTCGCCCACGAACTTTCGGTCGCCGACCGCGAGCTCCCCGAACTCGGATGGCGAGAGCCGCGTTCGTCGAAGAAACGCCGCCACGCGTCGCTCGAATTCCTCCGTCAGGTTCTCCATCGTGCGCCCATCGAACACGATGCTGGCAAGTTCCGCAAGTCGGTGGGAAATAGCCTATTACCCACGTTGTTGAGAGATAACGAGATGTGGGCTCAGGCCTTCGGTACTCCTCCGGCAACGGGACGGAAGATGCCGTCATGGCGAGACTTGGGAGGCGTCTCCTAGTGGATCAGAGAGACAGAATCGTTGGTGCATCGATGAGGGTCCGGGCAGGCCGAGAGACCGTGTTCGAACTGGCTTTATCTGTTTGCGCCGGCGAAATAAAATGGGTAATATCCCACAATATGGGACAAAAAAGGAGAAATGCCGAGCAACTGGATCCGGTGCGGCGGCGGCTGCTCAGGCTGGTGGCGGAGAGCCGCACGAACCTACGCACGGCATCGCTCACCATCGAGCGCAACGCGGCCTACCTGCACCAGTTCATCCACCGAGGTACGCCCAGGGTTCTGGCTGAGGACGACCGCGAGGCGTTGGCCGAGCATCTGGGGTGCAGCCCCGACCTGCTCAAGCACAACCGGAGCGCTCGGCGCGCGACGCGCCCCAAACGGTCGCCTTTGACGCCGCACGCCGCCCCGAGAGGCTACAGCGCCGTGCCGGAGATCGACGTACGCGCGTCTGCGGGTCCGGGAGCTTGGAGCGATGACATCGAGCAGACCAGGGACATGTGGCTGTTCGCCGATCCTCTCATCCGCCACGAGTTCCGGGCCAGACCCGAGGATCTGCAGATGATCACGGTCGACGGCGACTCGATGGAGCCCCTTCTGTCAGGCGGTGATCGCGTCCTGATCGACGTGAGTCGCCAGGTGCCGGTCCCGCCCGGCATCTTCGTGATCTGGGACGGCCTGGGGCTCGTCGCAAAACGCCTCGAACACGTCCCTAACTCCGAGCCGGCCAGGGTTGTGCTCAAATCCCTCAACCCGGAGTACGACAGCTACGAACGCCCCGCCGAGGAGGTCCGCGTCGTGGGCCGAGCCGTCTGGGTTTCCAGAAGGCTGTAGGGTGCGCCGGGCCGGGTGACGCTGTCCCGTTTTTCAGAGGCGGTGGTGCCCTTACGCGGGTTTGTCGAAACGCGCATGGTCGAAGTGGACCTGATCCTGAAGCGCATTTGGAGGAGTCGTCGTCGTTAGCGGAACGGTGTGCCGCGGGGGAGTGGATTGAGGCAGCCAAGCCGGACCGTCGATCTGCTTTGCCGCGCGGCGCGCGCGTTTGCCGAGCGGGAATCAGAGCATAGCGAGCCGTCTCCCTTCAAGGTGACGGACGCCAAAGTTGTAGGGACCTACCCTTGATCACGAGTTCCGACGGAATCTCCACGAAACATACGGAAGCGTCGCATCTTGCACCCGAGGCGACCGCCGGCCGGCTCCTGGCGACGCCGCTTGCCGTGGCGCTGTTCGCGCTGCTCACCGCGCTCGGGGCCCACGTGGCGGTTCCGCTTGGAATCACCCCGGTGCCGATGACGCTTCAGACCCTGTTCGTACTGCTCGCAGGTGCCCTGCTGGGCCCGGTGGCCGGGGCAGCCTCCCAACTGCTCTACCTCTGTCTCGGCAGCACGATGGAGTCCGTTGGTCCGCCACATCGCGAACTTCCTCGCTTCTTAGGCCCACTTGATGTGGACAGACTCTTCCATCACCCCGAGCTTGGCGAGCGGGTGCAGAGGATCGACCCAGGATCCCGCATCAGCGTGCCCGTGGCACGAACAGCAAACTGCGCATGTGAAGTGGGTGGCCATTCGCAGAAGAATGCCCCCGGGACGCGCACGATGCCGTTTGCCGCAACGCGACTGGCTGTTTCGCCTCTACGTGTCACTCTCCAGCGCCGCGTGCCGCGCCGGAGAGCGTCCGAAGCCCGCGTAACGGAAACTGGTCGGCTGCGATTCAGTCCTTGGTGGAATTGGCCGGCCGGTCGCCGACAGCGATCCGCCAAGTCCTGAGCACTAGCGCCCCGAGCCAAGTAAACGTCGCGTAGCGGACCAAGGTGAGAAGCCTCTCCAGGATTTGTCCGCTAACTGTGATGGGAGAGAAGTCAACCGGAATGCCGACGAATGGAAAGATTTGGTTGGCCACCCAACCCAATCGCAGAGCGGGGTCCGCATCCCCCTCTACTACCCCGAGCACGATGTCACCGGCCAGCACGGAGAGCAACACGAGGGTAAGCATGTTCCCCAAACTCTTCTTGTTCTGAGTGACAACCAGTTTCACGGCATCAAGGACTTCCTGGATGGCCTCCACCAAGAACTGCGTGCTTGCGGCCATCAGGAATCTGCCTAGATGTCTGAGTGCCTCGACCGGAGCGATGCCTGTTGGAGGAAGCGCTGCCAGGAAACAGAAAACTCCCTTGGCACTGAAGACGTACGAATGCCATGGCTTGATAACTGCCGTCCGGACACAGAACTCTAGGACAAACCAAGCACTTAGCGCAGGATCAAGGCGCTCCAGGATGCTGCGGAACCAAGGCAATTCGGCCATCGCCTCGCTTGGCACCACAAACGACAGGGCCAGAATTGCACCAGCGAACCTAGCGATGGTTGAGGTGCCACCGAGCGGAATCCGGAACCATAGGGGTGGTGCTGCTCGCGGGCCGGTGACCTTCCCCTTCGGTGTCGGCGTAGCCTCCACCGGGGTCTTGGATTTCGGCGACGAGGGCTTCCGTCGTCGCCGCGCCTTCCGTACTTTTCGACTCGCCACCTAGGTATCGATCCCCGTCTAACTGTATCTCCAACGCGAGCGGCTCGGCGTCGGCCTTCCCGTTAGGGTCCGAGCCGGCGCAACCGCAGGCGAACTCGTCCGCCTGCCGCTTCGCCCTCCCCCAATCGCGGTGTCCCAGCGACCGGGCGAGCCCTGCACCCGTTCTCGCGCCACTCGATCTGGAGGATGGCCAGTCGTGGGATCGGGAAACACCCTAACCCGGCTCCGGCCCCCATTCGCCGGCGCTGTAGAAGCGCCCGCTTCGTCTCGTGCGTGCCATCATTCGATTCTCTCGTTGATGGACTGCACGTCCAAGGGTGGAGTTCTCCCCCCGTTCTCGTAGCCCGATCCGTACGAATATCCCCGAAGCATGTCTCGGTCGACACGAAAATAGTCTCAAAATACACAATTTGTCCATGGAATGTCGGTTATATTGTCGCAAAACCCTATCCGCCACGCACAAGGGGGCACATTGCATCGTCGACTCATGTTTTTTGTCGGTCTCGTTCTGGTCAGCGCCTGTGGTGATGGCGCAACGGAGCCACCACCACCACCACCGGAGCCGCCTCGGCCGACGACGGTGACGGTCACCCCCCAAACGGCGTCGCTTACGAGCTTTGGGGCGACCGTGCAGCTCACGGTGCAAGTGAGCGACCAGAACGGACGGGCGGTGGCGGGAGCCGCCGTGACGTGGGCCAGCAGCGCCACGGCCGTGGCAACCGTGGACGGCTCCGGTTTGGTGACGGCGGTCGGCAACGGGACGGCGACGATCGCGGCCACAGCCGGCGGGGTGTCCGGAAGCGCGGCGGTAACGGTGATGCAGACGGCGGGTGCCGTGGCGGTGTCGCCGCCCGACAACGCGCTGGCGGCCCTCGGGGACACGATACGGCTGTCGGCTGAGGCGACGGATGCCAATGGGCACGCGGTGGCGGGCGCGGAGTTCGCCTGGTCGTCGAGCGACACGCTGGTGGCAACCGTGGACGGCTCCGGTTTGGTGACGGCGGTCGGCAACGGGACGGCGACGATCGCGGCCACAGCCGGCGGGGTGTCCGGAAGCGCGGCGGTAACGGTGATGCAGACGGCGGGTGCCGTGGCGGTGTCGCCGCCCGACAACGCGCTGGCGGCCCTCGGGGACACGATACGGCTGTCGGCTGAGGCGACGGATGCCAATGGGCACGCGGTGGCGGGCGCGGAGTTCGCCTGGTCGTCGAGCGACACGCTGGTGGCAACCGTGGACGGCTCCGGTTTGGTGACGGCGGTCGGCAACGGGACGGCGACGATCGCGGCCACAGCCGGCGGGGCCTCCGGGACGGCCTCGGTGACGGTCGCCCAGGAACCGAGCTCGATCGAGGTCGCTCCAGCGCTCGACACGCTGATCGTCGGCGACACGCTACGCCTGGTCGCCAAAGCGTTCGACGCCAACGGCCATTTGATCGCAGGTGCGGTGTTCGCCTGGGAGACCAGCCACATCACCGTGGCGGCTGTGGACGCGCATGGCCTGGTGGTGGCCGTCGGGTCGGGCATCGCCACCATCACCGCGACGGCAGGGACGACTCAGGGCGCAGCGCGGATCACGGTCATCACAGTCGCAGACCTGGACCGTGCGGTACTCGTCACCCTTTATAACGCAACGGACGGACCCAATTGGGTCAACGACGACAACTGGCTCACCGACGCACCGCTCGCTGATTGGTACGGGGTGGGTACGAACCCGTTTGGCCGAGTTGACGAGCTTGTGCTCGAAGGCAGGTATGACTCCGAAGCGCGGGCCTTTATATCGCATGGCTTGATGGGCTCGATCCCGGCCGAGTTGGGCGACCTCGCGGCCTTGAAAACGTTGCGGCTCCGAGCAAACGAACTCGAAGGTCCGATCCCGACCGAGTTGGGCAACCTCGCCGACCTGCGGTGGCTGGACCTCTTCTATAACGAACTCGAGGGCCCGATCCCGGCCGAGCTGGGCAACCTCGCCAACCTGGAACAGCTGGTCCTCGGCTCAAACGAACTCGAGGGTCCGATCCCCGCCGAGCTGGGCGATCTCGGCAACCTGGACGTGCTGTCCCTCAGCTCCAACGAACTCGAGGGCCCGATCCCGGCCGAGCTGGGCGATCTTGCCAACCTGGACGTGCTGTCCCTCGGCTTCAACGAACTCGAGGGCCCGATCCCGGCCGAGTTGGGCGAGCTCGCCGACCTGGGGTTCCTGTACCTCCACGGAAACGAACTCGAGGGCCCGATCCCGGCCGAGCTGGGCAACCTCGCCGACCTGAGGTACCTGTACCTCTACGAGAATGAACTCGAGGGCCCGATCCCGGCCGAGCTGGGCAACCTCGTTAGCCTCGAGCGGCTGTACCTCTACGAGAATGAACTCGAGGGCCCGATCCCGGCCGAGTTGGGTAACCTCGTTAGCCTGGAACGGCTGGACGTCAAGTTCAACGAACTGACGGGCCCGATCCCGACCGAGTTGGGCGGCCTCGCCAACCTGGAAGTCCTGTGGCTCACCGGCAATGGACTGACGGGCCAACTCCCCGCTAGCCTCCTGGATCTCTCGTCGCTCTGGGTATTGTACTGGGACCGCAACGCAGGTTTGTGTGCTCCCGATACTCCCGCTTTTCGAACTTGGCTGGCCGGAATCCTCAACGTTATCGGGCCGTTTTGCTCCGGTTGACCGGATGTGGACGACGTTGGTCCGAATCTGTTGGCGCGTGTGCTTCGCCGGAAGCTCCGCGTTGACATTTCTGGAGTGTCGATACTCCACCACGTCTACCTCTCGGCAGGATTGCTGATCCGACTCTAGCAGGAGGAGGACGGAGCATGAGACAACTCAAATGGACGCGGGACGTGAACGGCTTCTTGGCGCGACACTCGGGACGGTCAACGGAGCGATGGCGGCGGTCTTGATGGGCTTGGCCACCATCTGGGCGCTTCGCTCGGTCCTCGACGGTGATGTTCCGTGGTGGCAGGGACCGGTCCCGCTGTTCTTCGGGGTCGTTACTAGCCGCGGCGATCTGCGGCCCGCTGGCCGTACTGATCGGCATCCGCGACCAGTTGCAAGGCCTCAACCGGGAAGACTGACTGGAGGGTGGGTGCGTCAAACCCTGGACGCCGCAAGGCGTCCCCAAGGCTCTTCGGGCCCTCTTGGTGTCGACCGCTTGGCGCCCGCCTCCCTAGAGGCGGGTCGAGGCCCAGTAAACCTCGGCCCACCGTCGCACTGTATCGGACGTTGGGACCTTCGCGGTACGGTCCAGCAGGGTCCAGTCCAGTGGCAGGAAACGCAGATTATGAAGTCCTGTATGTACGTTAGGCGATTCCCTGCCGGGATTTAGGCCTCTGCGATCCGCTGGAGCGCGACAATCATGGGCCTCGTGATGGGGAGTCGTTCACGCAACCTCGAAGGTCCAATCCTCGCAGCGGGATTCCCGCCATTCGCGTCCGGTCTTCCCGCTTTCTCGGCACGGTCCAGCAGGGTCCAATCCAATGGCAGGAAACGCAGATCGTGCAGTCCTGTATGACTTTAGATGATTTCCTGCCGTGATTCGGGCCTCAGCGGATCCGCCTCGGCATCGCTGGCGTTCCCGTTTTCGCGATGGGTGCGGCGGGCCTGTCCTGGACCCTCGGTCCGACCGGAGGCTACCTGATGGCTTTCCCGCTAGCCGCGGCATTGGTGGGGTGGATCTCGGGCCCCGAGGGAGGCGGCCCTGCGCACCGCGATTGCGCTCGTCGTCGGCACCTCGGTCATCTTCGTCATGGGTGCGGGCTGGCTCTCGGGCGTCACCGATCTCGGCCCCGGCGCCCTCTTCGCTGCCGCCGTGCAGCCGTTCCTGGTGGGTGCCGTCGTGAAGGCGGCCATCTGCTTCGCGGCGACGCGCCCGATCGTCGCGAAGCGTCGTCGGCGCTGATTCGGCTCCCGCCACGCCAGGATCTGTCTCGAGGGCCGCTGCGTAACTCCGGGACCGCGCTGCAACCGCTCGGTAAATCGACTCGATTCTCCCCAGCGCGGCGGGGTCGATGTGGGAACAGACGGGGCCGCCCTCCGCGACGCACCGAAGGGAAGAGGAGGAGTGCCGCGCTGCGTTCGCGAACAGGTTGTTCAGCACGCGCAGTAGCGACAGGTATTCTCCGCTTCAGTATCTCGCAGCTTCATTCAACGGTGCTCTCCCCGTTTTTCGTGGCCGTGAATCGTAACGAACGCCATATCTACATCTCCTGAACACGAAAAAAACACCGTTGTACACATATCGGGCACTAAAAACCGACTAGGTTTACTGAACCCCTAGGAAGGGTAGGGGCCCCGTCGCGAAGGGCGATTCGGCACCGCAAGGAGGTGAGTTGGCATGGTCGCTGGTCAGCGGTGCCGACTCGTAGACTCTCGGAACAAGATGAGCCGACCACCAACCACCGTGCCTGTGATGGCCCTGCTGGCGGCGGGTGACGCGCCTGACGGCATCAGCGCGGACGCCAACGGGCACGCGCTGGCCGGGGCCGAGTTCTCAACAAACACGTGGATCGCATGGCTGCGCCCGGCGCCGTACTGATCGAACCGGGTAACCGGCCGACTCCGCTGGAAGGCCGCGATGAATCCCCGGTAGCGCGCGTACGCCACGTCGTTCCCTCCCGTCGCGGCGGTCCCATTGGGTCTACTCCGTCTTGGGGGCGACCCTGGAGACATCATATGGGGCCGCCGAGAAGCGTGCCGGGGCAGTATCGGAATCGACTCATGCTGGGTGCGTTGGCCGCGTTCCTGGGTGCGACGACGCTCTCCTGCGGCGGAGACGGACCCATGCCTCCGGCGCCGCCTCCCCCGCCACCGCCTCCCCCGCCACCGACGGCCCCTGTACAGGTGGGGACGATACCGGACCAGGCGGTCGAGGTCGGCGAGACGGTCTCGCTGGACGTCTCCCTCTACTTCACGGACCCCGACGGGGACGCATTGGCGTACGCGGCCTCGTCATCGGCCGCGAACGTCGTGTCGGTCTCCGTGTCGGGCTCGACGGTAACGATCACGGGCGTGACGAAGGGGACGGCGGAGGTGACCGTGACGGCGAGCGATCCGGACGGGCTGTCCGCGACGCAGAGGTTCGCGGCCACGGTTCCGAACCGGGCCCCGGAGCCTTCGGGTACGATACCGGACCAGACGGTCCAGGTCGGCGAAACGGCTACGCTCGATGTCTCCCTCTACTTCGCGGACCCGGACGAGGACGCGTTGATGTACGCGGCGGCCAGCGCCGACGCGTCCGTCGCCACCGTATCCGTCTCCGGGTCCGCAGTCACGATCCAAGGGGTCTCGGTCGGCAGTGCCACGCTGACCGTGACCGCACATGACCCCGACGGTGACGGCGCGACACAGCGGGCCGGTATCGACGTCACAACTCCGGGACCGGACCTGGGGTTCACGGGCGTGTCGCCGGTCTCCGCCACGCTGACGCCTGGCGATTCGGTGACGTTCACTTTCCACCTCCGCAATCGGGGCACGATCGCTTCGGATGCGACGGCGGTTCGCGCCATGCGGTCGGTGAATCCGACCATCAGCGCCCGCGACAGCGAGCTGGAGTCTTATTCAATGGCGTCGCTGGCTCCGTCGCAGGAAACCTCGTTCCCCATCACGATCGTGGTCGAGACGAACAGCGCACCGGGAACGATCTACATCGGCATGTGCGTCGATGCCGTGTCGGAGGAATCCAACACGCGGAACAACTGTTCGGAGGGTGCTGAGCTGACGGTTGTCCAGCCTTCCAGTGCGCGGGGGTTGGCGGGCCGCGGAGCACCCGTCCGGATCCGGGTGTCTCCCCCGCGCGAGTCGGGCCGTCCAGCCGCGCCCCTGTAAGGAACCCAGTCGAAGATGACCGACACAAAAAGAACTCCAGTTCTCGTTCTCTTCGCGGCTGCACTCGTTGCGACATGCGACGGTGAGCCGGTGGCCGCTCCCCCAGCAGCAGTCTCGCGTGCCCCGGAATCGACGGCGCAGCGGTCGCGTGCACCGACGAGCGACCGGGACATCCTCATGGCGCTCTATGAGGCCACCGATGGATCGAACTGGGCCAACAACGACAACTGGCTGACGGACGCGCCCCTCGGGCAGTGGCATGGCGTCGAAGTGAACGGGGCTGGGCGCGTCACCGAGTTGAGACTCACTCAGAACCGGTTGTCCGGGACCATTCCGGAGGAGCTGGGCGGATTGGCTGAGCTGGAAACCCTGACTTTCTTTGCGAACCAGCTGTCGGGCTCGATCCCCTCCGCGCTCGGCAACCTCGCCAGCCTGGGAACCCTGTGGCTCTCCTCCAACGATTTCACCGGCCCGATTCCTCCCGAACTCGGTGATCTCGCCAACCTGTGGCAGTTGGGTCTCGCCGGAAACTCCCTTTCGGGGACGGTCCCGGCGGGATCGTGCCGGTCAGGCCGAGGCCGTCCAGACCCAGGTCGGTAAGGGACGGCAGGTTGCCCATCTCAGGCGGGATCGACCCGGACATGTTGTTGTATCCGAGGTAGAGGAATCTCACCGAGGACAGGTTTCCCAGCTCGGGAGGGATCTCGCCCTCGAGCCGGTTGGCGTCCATCCAGATCACCTCCACCCTGGACAGGTTCCCGAGCTCGGGCGGGATCCGGCCCGTCAGCCGGTTCCGGCTGATGCGCAGGGTTTCGAGGTTCGACAAGGCGCCCAACTCCCGGGGTATCGTGCCCTCCAGCCGGTTTCCGAGGAGATCCAGTTGTGTGAGCCGCGAAAGGGAGCCCAGTTCGCGTGGTATCGTTCCCGTCAGCCGGTTTTCGAACAGCCCCAATCTCGTAAGCCGCGAAAGGGCACCCAGTTCAGACGGAATCGGGCCCTCCAACAGGTTGCTATCGAGACGAAGCACTTCCAGCGTGGCGGCGTTTGCCCAGTTCCGAGGTATCGACCCTTCGAGCGAGTTGAAGGCGAGGTTCAGCAGCCGCAGGGCGCCCAGCCGGGCGAGTTCTCCCGGTAGTCGTCCGCGCAGGTTGTTCGCTTCGAGCGCCAGCTCGACCACATGTCCCTCGTCGTCCGTCGTCACGCCGTGCCATTCTCCAAGGGGTGTGTCGGTCATCCATTCGTCCCGGCGCGTCCAGTCGTCCCCGCCGGTCGCGTCGAACAGCGTCTCGAGAATCTCGCGGTCCGCGAGTGCTGGACACCCAGCGCGAGGGCCCTGGCGAACCCGAATCGAGGCGAACCACCGCCCGAAGGCGTCGGAGGCGGGCACGCACAGCTCGGTACCGGCATAGCGGAATTCCTCCAACGGGAGGTCCATGAGAGGCAACGGCATTCGGCCCGAGAGAGCGTTGCCTCCAAGCCTGAGGACGGACAGTCGATCCATCGCCCCGAGGGACGACGGCAACTGTCCCCGCAGCTCGTTGTCCGCCAAGTCGAGCACCGTGACGCGCCCGAGCGAAGCCGCCTCCACCCCGTACCACTCTCCGACTGCCCCACTGATGAGCCAGCCGGTCGAACGGGTCCAGTTCGCTCCGCCGGTGACCTCGTAGAGGTCTTCGAGTGCGGCCAGGTCCGCGTCGTTGCAGCGCGGTCCCCGAAAGTCCCGGCTCCCTTCGCCGCGTAAGGCCTCGAAGTCCGCGGTTCCCGGAGCGCAGAGTCCGTCGTTGTGCCCCCCGTAGAAGGTCTCCAGTTGCCTCAACTGCACGAACGTCGGGGGGATCGATCCGGTCAGGTCGTTCTGATCGACGAACATCGTCCGAAGACTGCGAAGCTGGCCAAGCTCGGCGGGGAGGCGGCCGCTCAGACGGTTCCTGAAAAGATTGAGGAATTCGAGCTTGGCGAGTGCCCCGAGTTCGGGCGGTATCGACCCGGTGAACGGCACGTACTCGAGGTTCAGGCGGCGCAGCTCAACGAGCTTCCCCAGTGTCGTCGGAATCTCGCCGCTCAGGTCCGCCTGGCCCAGGTCGATCTCCCGAAGCCGCGTCAGATTGCCGATCTCTGGCGGGAGCGCGCCAGTGAGATCGTTCTCGCGCAGGTTCAGCGTTGCAAGACGCGTGAGGCCTTCAAGTGCCGACGGGATGGTGCCCGCCAGGCGATTCTCCGACAGGTCCACGGCGATCACGCGCCCGTCGCCATCCGTTACCACTCCATACCAATCGCCTAACGGTCGGTCGCTCAGCCAGTTGGCGTTGTTGGTCCAGTTCTCACCATCGGCGGCTCCGTACAGCGCGACCAGCGCCATCCGATCCGCGCCCGCACGCGATTCGACGCGCACAGAAACCTCCGCGCTCGCGGGACCAGCCGTCGCGGTGATCGTTGTCAATCCGTTCGACACGGCCGTCACGAGGCCGTTCGCGGCGACCGAGGCCACACCGGAATCGGCGCTCGCCCACTCGACCTCGGCACCCTCCACGACGTGCTTGTTCGCGTCGGTCACCGTCGTCGTCAGCCTCGCCGTGTCAGCCACCTCGAGCGCTACGGACTCCGGCGCGACTTCCATACCCGCGGGAAGCTGCTGAACGCGCGCCGCCGCGGCTCCAGAGACCGTACCCGAAAGCGCCGTGATGGTCGCCTCGCCGTTGCCCGTAGAAGTGACCAGCCCCGTGCCGCTCACCGTCGCCACGGCCGCCGCACTCGACGACCAAGTAACCACTGCACCGGCGATCGCGTTGCCGTCCTAATCCAGCACCGACGCCGCCAACTGTATCGTCTCGCCCAACGACGACAGAGAGGCCACCGATGGTGTCACCGTGACCGTCGTCGGAACGGGTGCCGGAGGAGGGGCGAGCACCGTTGGATCGTCACCTGAGCAGGCCAGAAGCAGCAGGACGGTCGCTGAGCTCGTCAACCCACCAACGACGGACGCGATACCCTCGCGCAACCGTCTCGACGAAGCGCTTGTTCCGAGATCATGAGGAGCACGAGGACGACGAAATAGCCTTCTCCTAGGTTTGCCCATCCCGTCAGGCATCGAGACCCGCGGAAAAAGGTCAAGCGGCTTCAGAAAGCCTAGTCGATTTTTCGTGTACAAGGCGTGTAAAATTCTGCCATTTTTATGTTTACAGGATATCTGCTCAGCTTTCGTGCGGACTCGGCCACGAGAACGGGCGAGGTGACGCCCTAACGGGATCACCCGTGGGCACCGTACGGCCAGGGCGTTGGCGTCTGGAGCGGCAGGGTTCCGACGGCAATGCGGCCGAGGCACTGACGGTGGTCGCGGATGGCGGACGCGACGAGAGCGATGGGGACGCTCAATCCGAACTCGTCCGTGACCTCGCTCATCGCCGTCGCGGATCGGGAACGGGCCGACCGCTCGGGGCCATCGGACGTCGATGTCGTGGGGATCGGAGCCGGGCCGCTTCAACGACCATCCCCTCCGTCCCGTCGGTGAGTCTACAGGCTCGCGGGGAAGAGCGATCGACCATCACGCCCGACTCGCGGGACATGTTGCGACGCTTATATCCTCGACCAGCGCGACACCGCAGTGGCAGAGCGCTGCGAGACCTCCCCGCCCGACGGCCTTGAAGGCCCCCAGATTCACATCGTCCATGTCACGGCCAAGGGGGGCCGCGCGACCTCCGCCGGGACTTGGACGGATACCTGCACCTCGCGTTGGATCCGATGCACATCTGGCTCGATGAGGTGGCCGGGCTTCGCTGGCCCTTCGACACCTATGGCGGCAAGCCGGACATCACCCTCCTCTCCCTTCCGTCGAAATGCCCGACGCACCGGATCCACCTACGGGACGCACTGCGAAAGCGCGAAGCCGGGGCGCTCAAGCCCGAAACGATCGACACCGTATTCCTAGAGTACGACGGCGCCCTTGGGCGGCTCGCATACACCGGAATCGCAGGCGAGCGAAATGAGGTGGCGCCTGTCGGCGAGCACTACGAGCCGACCGCCGGAGTCGCCGCTCCTGAGTTGGCCCACGTCTTCGGGGCCGTCCCGTCGTGGCGCTCCCAACGTCAACGGATACGCCACGCCACCGACCACGACCGCGACATCCTGGCGGAGGGTTCACTCGTGGACGGCCTCTTGGACTGCAACCGCGATGACTACTTCGGCCACGGGCGGGAAGACTCCACCGACACCGCTACGGCCCCGTATTGGGAGGCACGATGAAGCTCTTGGGATTGATCGTGGTGGCCTTTGGTCTTCGTGATCGTCGACTTCAGGCGGCGGAGACCCTGGCAGTCCCCTTACCGGCTTCGGGACTCACGTAACCAATTCCTGGGGCATACGGTAGCCGACGCCGCGCTCGGTGCGGATGTATGCGGGGTCAGCTGCATCGTCGCCAAGCTTGTTGCGGAGCTTCTTGACGTACGTGCGTACCGGCCCCCGGTTGTTCGAGCCGCGCCGCTTCCACACCGATCTCAGCAGCTGGTCGTAGGTCAGCACGCGTCCCGCATTCCGCGAGAGCACACTCAGCAACTCGTACTCGGTGGCCGTCAACTCGACGTTGCGGCCCGCCACTCTCACCCGCCGCTGGTCGTAGCGGACGCTGAGTTCACCGAGCACGAACGCCTCGGGCCGATCGCGCTGCCTGAGCGCAGCGCGGATTCGCGCCACGAGTTCGGTCCGCCTGAACGGCTTGACGATATAATCGGTCGCCCCGGAATCGAGTGCCCTCGCGATGTTCGCCTCGTTGCTGTAGCCCGAGATGAAGATCACCGGCAGTTCGGCGAGGTCCGGGATCCGGCTCATGAGGTCGATGCCGTCCGTGCCGGGAAGGACCAGGTCGAGGAGGACGAGATCGGGCCGCTCGGCCTCGATCAGATGCTCCAGCTCCCGCGGATCGCCCGTCGGCAGGGCCGTCCAGCCCTCGGCAGCGAGCGTGTCGCGAACCAAGCGCAGCATGTTCGGGTCGTCGTCAACCACGAGCACGCGGACGCGCTCTGAACGACCGGGCCGCTGGGGGTCGCCCGAGTCGGGCGCCGTAGCTTTGTCGTCGGCAGCCGGGAGCGTGAACGTGAAGCGCGCGCCGAGGCCCGGCCCGCCGCTCTCGGCACGAATGCGGCCTCCGTGCGCTTCGACGAGCCCCTTCGAGATCGCTAGCCCGAGCCCCGTGCCTCCCCGAGGGCCGGGGCGTGTCTTGCGGAACAGGTGCGGAAGCTCCTCTTGCGGGATACCGTGCCCCTGGTCGGAGACCGAGATGGCGACGTGAGCGCCGTCGCGCGTCGCCTCGACACGGATCGATGACGACGCGGGTGCGTGTCGCGCGGCGTTGGCGAAGAGGTTGCTTAGCACCTGTGCGATGCGCTCGCGGTCGGCCATCGCGAGTGGCAGACCGGGCGGGAGATCGACGAGCACGTCGTGCCCGCTCCCGCCGCTCAGGAACGTGGTCCGGGCCCGGTCCACAAGGGACACCACGCTCGTGGGCTCAGGCGATACTGTGAGCGTGCCTGCCTCGATGCTGCCGGCGTCCAGCAGGTTCGCGATCAGGCCCCGCATGTGGTTCGCCTGCCTGTCGACGAGGCGGAAGAACTCGAGCATCTCCGCCCGGGACACAGCCGACGAGGCCTCGAGCACGGTCCCGGCCGAACCCTTGATCGAGGCGAGCGGAGCGCGAAGCTCGTGGCTTACCAGCGTCAGGAAGTCTTCCCGCTGCCGCTCGAGCTCGTCGAACGGCGCCAGATCCTGTATCGTGACGACGACCGAGACCAGCTCCCCGTCCTCGGAACGGATTGGCGTCACGTTGACCAGTGTCCGCACCTTCCGTCCATCCGGCACCGACAGCTCAAGTTCCTCGGCCCGCGTGGGGGCGACGCTTTCGAGCAGGTCAGCCAGCGGAACGTCGGCGAGCGAGAACTCCCGCCCGTCCGACCGGCGGCACGTCAGCACGTCCAGGAGTTGCTCGGGAGGGTAGCCCGGCGTACGGATCTCCTCGGCGATGAGGTGCGCCGCCGGATTCACCGACACCACCCGCCCACTTCCGGCCTCGAACACCACCACCCCCACCGGTGAGGTCTCGACCAGCGCCTCGAGGTCGGCTCGCGCCCTCTCGACATCGCCGTGCGTGCGCGCATTCGAGATGGCGGCGGCGGCCTGAGAGGCAAAGAGCACCAGGATCTCCTGGTCCTCGGCCGTAAACGCATCGCCGTTCGCCTTATCGGCGACGAAGAAATGACCGACATGCTCGCCCCGGTGGCGCATCGGAGCGCCCTGCAGCGTGAGCGTGGTCCAAGGGGCCGGAGTGAAGCCGAGCGACTTCAGGTAGCCGGGAAGATCCGCCAGCTGGAACGGCTCCCCGATGTCGCGCAGCTGCTCGAAGAGCCGCAGCCCCTCGGGCCATGCCTCCATCGCCTCAAGTTCCTTCGCAGAGAGGCCGGAGGCGAGGAAGTCAACCGGCCAGCCGCGCCGGTCGATCGTCGTGATCACGCCCTGGCTGGCACCGGTCAGCGCGCGGGCGCTATCGACCACCTCCCTGAGCACTGCGTCCAGGTCCAAGCTTGCGTTGATGCGCAGCATCGTATCCCTCAGCCGCGAGAAGCGGTCCCGCAGCGACTGGTTCTCCTGCCTCAGCTCTCGCAAGTCGTTCAAGGATTCTCTCTCCCCTCGCTTTCGTGCCCGGATCGCCACAAAACGCCACGAATACACCCTATCGACACGAAAATAGCGCTGTTTCACACGTTTCGTCCAAATAAAACAGCTTAGGTTGTATGGTGGAACATGTGGAAGGGCGTTCGCAGGCGAACGAGCCGGGAGGGGCATCATTTGCAAGGAGACGACGGAGACGGAGGCCCCGTTTTTTGACGTGCGGGCGGCGAATCCCCGCTACGGAGGGTGATGGTGTCCGGCGTGGCGCGGCTGCTGTCGCAGCTCAAGGGCCCGAAGGCGCGGGCAGCGCTCGCCAAGCTCCAGCGACGCACCGTCGCGACGGAGGAAGCCGCTGAGGTGGACGGGTGAGGTATCGACCGTTGTACGACTTGGAGCGCCGGAGCGAGCGCGGAAGATGTCGCCGCTTCGGGTGCGGGGGCTGGACTGTCCGGTCGCCGGTCGCGTCGCCACGTCACGGCAACGGCGTTCGAGTGTGCCCCGCGTGCATCCTCCGGGGTGCTGAGCGGGTGAATCTTCCGCCCCCCGAGTGGGCCGTCCGACTTCTCGCCGACCGGCGATGAGGTTCTGGGCGGCGGCCCTCCTCTGGCTTCCGGCGTCGATGGTGGTGCTGTCGGTGGCGCGCGGTTTCTCCGTCGCTCCGGGCGGGCTCGCCATGACGCTGGCTTCGCTCGCGGGGCTTGCCTCTTGCGGACTTCCGCTCGCCTTCGCGTGTCGGCGGATACACCGCACCGGGGCCAGGGGGGCGGCGTGGGGCAGCTTCGCGGTGCTCGCCCCGGCGACGGTGCTGATGATCCTCATCGCCGGACTCTTGGGGCCGTGGGCCGTCATCGTTGCGGCCATGATAGGCAGCGCCCCGGCGTGGATCGTTTACGCGCTCACGCGCCCCTTTGCCAGGTCAACGCGCTAGAGGCGCGGAGGTAGAACGGCGCAATGCTCCTGCTCGGTCCCGACGGCAAGGCCGTCCAAAGAGACACGGCGGTGGTGCGCGGACTGCTCGACCTCGGGGGCGAGACCGCGGCCGTCCAGTTGGAAACACTCGTGGCCCATCTCCGGGCCGAAGGCTACCGGACACCCCGTGACGGTAGCCTCGTCGACGTCGTTGGGTTTGTCTGCAACTGGCTCGCCAACCGCCCGCATGAAATCCGGGAAGGCTACACGGTTCGGCGGACGATCCCGGACTTCTTCACTCTCCGGGCGGCGGCCGGTGCCAAGCCATCGCTATAATCCCCCGATGGTGAGCTAATGACGAACGCCTCGAAATCGGCGCGGCCGCTCCTCCTCATCGCGGCGCTCGCGCTCGCGGGATGTACCCAGACAGCCGCTCCCCAGTTGCCCCCGCCACCCCCTCCGCCGGAGCCGCCTCCGGTGCGGGTGAATATCGCCGGACGCTACGAGAGTAGCTCCTGGCGCTTCGTCCTCACCGACGAAGAAGGGGCGCTAGAGGGCTCCTACGCGAGATTTACGGGCGGCGCGACCGGCACATGGGAGACGTTGGGCACTCTCACCGGGACCGCCGTACAGCGACCCGCTCAGCGCATGACCCAGGACGTGACGATTACCCTCGCCGGAGAGTTTATTGGCACGTTTGTCGGGACGGCGACCGGACGGTCGCGGATCCGCGGCACCATCGACTACCGCACGGCCTCCGGCGCCACGGTAGCCCACCCGCTGACGCTTCTACGCGCGGGCCTGTAGGGGCGCGACATCCCCGCCCCGGAATCTCGACGATCTCGCCCCTGCTAGGTCAACGTAACGTCCGCCACCGCCGTGTCTCCGTGGACGGCTTCACCGTCCGGGCCAATGAGGTTCAACGGCCGGCCCGTACGAACATGAGGTCGAGGCCGAAGTCGCAATCGTCAGCGATGCGGAGTTCGCCCTCCGTCACGGTGGCGGTGTCGGTGCAGCCTTCGTCTTGGGCGAGCGTCACGCGGTCGCCCGCTTGCGACCAGTCGCCGCGAAACTCGATAACATCGCGCGCTTCGCCGTCGTCGTACTCAAGCGCCCCGGTCCACCGTGATCGTCGGTCCATCTGGAGGCGCGAGCTCACCACCGAGACGGCTGCCCCCCGGATCATGGCGGGAGCGGGAAGCCGGACGCCATCCACGGTGGCAAGGCTCCACTCCCCCGCCGCGTTGGGCGGCGGATTCTCAAGCTCCGGGCCGGTCGAGTAGCACGCCGCTACGGCGACGGTGAGCGTGAAAGCCAGCCGCCTCATCGTGTGAACACCACGGGGACGTCGAACTCGCACGAGCGGGCGATCCGAAGCGCTCGCGTCTCAACGACGGCGGTCTCGGCGCAGCCATCCTCGGGGGTGAAGGTCGCCACGGTGCCATCCTGCACCCAGGTGCCGCGAGCGTTGCCCCCGACGGTGAGCGGCCCGCATGCCAGCGTGAGGGCCAGCGTGAAGGAGGCATCGGCCCGGATCGTCAGTGTCCCGGCGGCGACGGCGCACGGCTCACTTGGAACGGGATAGGGGAGCGGCTCGTTGCCTATCTCGCTGAGCGTCCAGCGACCGATGGCACTCGGCGGCGGCTCCGGTGGCGGCGGTGGCGGAAGTGGCCCGTCGCCGCACCCCGCGACCACGAGGGCGGCGAAAAGTACTACTCTGATGAGCGGCCTCCAGTTGAAAGGCTTCATGCGTCACTCAATCTAATCGATTATTCGTGCACAATACGTGTAGAAAAACACCTCTTTCGTGTCGATAGAGTGTGTCCGCCACGTTCGTGACGGACCCGGTCATACACCACATACCACTGCGGCCGGAACTTTCTCCGGAACGGGTGTACCAACGCAGTCGTTGTTCCAAGCGCGGCTGGAGTTTCCTACGGGTTGCCTGTCCACGTGAAGAAAGTTGGCCACATGCCGCAACGAGCCGTTCGGGAGCTGTCTCGCCGATGAACCGACAACGATGGCGTAGCTTGGGCGCACGCGCCGTCAGCATCAGGGAGAGGGCAAGGAGCGGAGCAACGTATAATCCCTTGTCCCGGAGCGTGATCCAGAATCCCTACGAGACCTATTCCACGCTGCGTAGGCGCAGCCCCGTGCATCGAAGCGCCATTCTGGGCAGCTGGGTGCTGACGCGCTACGAGGATGTGCTCGCCGCGGCAAGGGACCACGAACGCTTCTCCAACGACCCGAGGTGGCGCGAAGCGTCCTCCCGCCCGCCCCTGACGACTACAGCATCCTGCTCGTGGACCCGCCTGAACACAGGCGGCTGCGGAGATGCGCGGCTAGAGCTTTCACGAGAGAGCGCTTACGGTCACTCAACGAAACCATCGCGCGCAACGCGGCCGCGCTCATCGAGCGGGCGGCCGGAAGGCGGACGATCGACTGGATCGCCGAAGTGGCGGAGCCGCTGGCCATGCGCGTGATGCTGGCGATGATGAGCCTCCCCGAGAACGAACGCCACCGGTGGCAGGTATGGTCGCAGAAGCGCGCCCGGCTCCTCGAGATGATCGCGACACGCCGCGAACGCCAGCTTGCGCACGTCGCAGGCTCCGAGATCCGACGCTACTTCACAGCCTTGCTGCGTCAACGGGCGCAATCAGAGGAGGACGATGCCGTCAGCACGCTGGCACGATTGGCTGCGGCAGGCGACGAGATCAGCCTGCCGGAAGCCTCCGACATGCTGAGCGTGCTGATGATCGCCGGCAACGAAACCACGACCCACCTCATCGGGAACGGAATGCTGGCCCTCGTCCGCAATCCAAAGCAGATGCAATGCCTGCGAGAAGAACCGGAGCGGGTGCGCGCCGCGGTCGAGGAGATGCTGCGATTCGACAGCCCGGTGCAGACGGACTTCCGGATCGCAAAGGCGGACGTGCTGCTAAGGGGGCGGACGATCAAGACGGGCGATGGCGTGGTCCTGCTCGCGGGGTCGGCCAACCGTGACGGGGCCGCATTCGAGAATCCTGACACCTTCGACATCACGCGCGCCGGCCCCAGGCATGCATCGTTCGGACACGGGGGCCACCAGTGCATCGGTGCCGAACTCGCGCGCATGGAGGCATGCACGATCTTCACCGAGGCGCTACGCACGCTCGGCACGATCCAACTCGCCGTGAGCGCTCCGCGCTACCGGACATCGACCGTGATCCGAGGGTTGGCCGCGCTTCCCTTGACAGTTGCAGCGTGAAGGCTGTTCGCTGCAGGACACACCAGTCTCCATGCAGCGCTGAACGGTGTCACCGGCCGCACGAAGTATGCTTCGTCATGGCGCACGTCAGCGGTTTCCGGAGGAGCAGGGATGGGAGCGCCAAACCCGTTCCTAAATGAGTGCGGCGGCCGCGATCGGGCGGGGTCCAGGCGCAGACGATCCACGCCGGGGCGCCGTGACCTCCTGAGTATGCCCAGTGACGGTCTCCGGTGAGATCCCGCAGGGTCTGGAACTTTTCTCCCCGCCGAGCGTAGATAGGGTCGCAGCCTTGTTCGCCCGAATGCGAGTGCCGTTGGTGACGAGAGATGGAGGTGACACAGGGTTGACGGACGCGCCGGCAGTCTGTATACATCCGTACGCTTGGTAAGAATCTGCTCCCCGCCCGACTCGCCGAAAGGCCTCGGGCGGGGTTATTTTTTGGGGGCGGGTGGGGGACATTGAACGGCGAGCCTCGAATCAAGCGTACCGTCGCCTTCGTGGACGGCCAGAACCTATTCCACGCTGCCCGCGAAGCGTTCGGCTATACCTACGCCAACTACGACGTGTCGGCTCTCGCCGGGGAAGTCTGCGCGCGTCAGGGGTGGGAGCTGTCGGAAGTACGATTCTACACCGGGATTCCGGCTGCCCACGATGAGCCCAAGCACGGCATCTGGACTCGTAAGCTGGCGGCGATGAGGCGGCAGGGTGTTGTCGTCTACAGCAGGCGGCTCCGGTACCGGAACCGCCAGGTGACCCTTCCAGACGGTACGCGACAATCATTCCCCATCAGAGTGGAGAAGGGGATCGACGTGCGGATCGCGCTCGACGTGATTGGTCAAGCTCATGGTCGCGAGTACGATGTGGCCCTCATCATGAGTCAGGATCAGGATTTCTCGGAGGTGGCCAGGGAGATTCGAAGGATTGGACGGGCGCAGCGACGGTGGATCAAGATCGCCAGTGCCTTTCCGGACAGTCCGACCAGCCGCAACCGTAGAGGCATCAACCGAACCGATTGGATCAGGATCGACCGGTCGTGCTACGACCGGTGTCTGGACCCGCGAGATTATCGCAAATGACGGAGCGGGCTGACGTTTTGCACGGCATCGCGTCGGAGCGGCAGGAGCCCTCCCGGACGCCCCCGTGGGCAAGCTCTCGCTTCACTTCCTGCAGCTCTCCCCACGGCGAGGTGGACGCGACGGACAACGGCCCCCACCGTCGCACCATCCCTAAGGAGTCCTTGGTAACGGAGTTCACGCTTCATTCGCTTCTCCTGTGGGCGGCGCACGGGGGTGGTGGTTCCAGAGGGTAGCATCTCAACGGATCCGAAAGGTAGATCGTTTCTCCGCCGGCGAGGGTGCCGCTCGAGAACCCCGAGAGGGCAGGTTCGCTGGTCGGGATTCCGACTCGCGTGCGCGGTCGTCGCCGTCGGCCCTCGCCCGACGGTCGCTTCCGAACTGCGGCGATTCCTAGGGCTCCGGGGTCCATCCAAATGCGTACATCCGGTGCCGTTTTCCGACCGTCTTAGGCGCAGCCGTCCACGACATGGTCAAACGGCAAGAAAGGCAGATCGTGCAGTCCCAGTTGATTTTAGGTGATTTCTCGCCGTGAATCACAAACCCTGATCGACGCTTTGCAAGCTGGGATGGCGCTCCGATCGGTGGAGCTGGTTGGTCTCCCAAGACTTGCTGCCGACCTAGGCGCACGTCGGGCTCCTGCCTGTGCAGCATGAGCACTTCGGACGGCCCTAGATCCGCATGGGTATGCCATCGGACGCCCTGCGGTCGGTCGCGCCCCAACTGAGAGCGGGACCGTCGGTTCCTGTGGTAGAAGGCTACGAGCGAGGTGCACAGCGGATCCCGCCTGATTGCGAACCTTGGCCCCAAGGCGGCGGTCACAGGCCGAAGCCGTCCGCTAATAGGCTCCGGCGATGGCTGCCAACGAGCGCCTCGCCGCAGCGCCTGGGGCTTGCCCCATGGCCCCCAGCAAGTTCCGCGCTAATGCGTGCGGAGACCACGGCCGCGCCTCGCGCAAGTCCGCATCAGGCGTTGGCCGGTCAGTCTAGTCCGCTAGCACCCTCGTCTGGAAGGTAGTGAGGGTCTGCTGCAAGAGGGATGCCGGCTTCGGTGAGGAATTGCCGCCAGTACTCGCTGACCTCCGACATGATTTCCCAAAGGCGATACTCTTCGCCCGACGCCATCGTGACGACGAAATCTGGGATCACCGCCTCGACGCAGCTTAGTTCGCCACCCGCGGCATACACGTCCACGGCGGCACTTGTCGTCTCCTCCGTCGCCTCGGTCTGTGGTGGTCTGTCCAGACTGAAATGCTTTGCCGAGTTGGCGATGTCTTTCACCGCCCGCAGCACCTCGTTGGAATTCCACTCCTCGTGCTGCCCCCGTCTCTTGGCGTGCTTCGTCCGGTGCTTGCGATCACCGCCCCATCCCTTGTGTTGCAGGAAGTAGTCGCGAAGGGAATGGGCCGTGATGGCAAAATTGTAGAAGTGGTCGGCCTTGTGGATGGAGTCCCTCGCGTGCCATGTACGGTGGCTTTCCCGCAGGACCTTCTGGTAGACCTGATCGATTGTACCAAGATGAGGCGTCAGGGGGGGCATCGTAGCTCCTTGGCGGTCGGCAACCCGAGAAATTAGCGCGGCAGATGGCAGATGCGGAGAGCTTCCGGCGGCGGCAGCCGTGCCTGCAAAGATACTCCGTCATGAGCGCAGCCGACGAACGCGGTGGAAGCGCCGCACCTTGCCCACCCGGTGTCCCGGCAGCGGGCTGATAAGCCGGGTTGAGGGGGGGCAGTGTCCCCTTGCTAAACCACTGTGCTGAACACTGCGGAGACTGGCTTAGGATCGTCAACGGTCCTCAGCCAGCCGTCTCAGATGGCTTGGCTTGGCCTGCGAATCGTGGCGCCAGCGCCTCCAATGCCAACAGACGTTGCGACAGCCGCCAAGATCAGACCACTGGCGCTCACCGGATTCGACCGGTACCTAGCTCGTGGCCGCGACCGAAGGGGTCATATGAGAACGGCGCATTCTCCACCCGAGGTCAGGTGACAAGAGGCTGCCGACTCCTATCATCGCCAACATCGAGGGGAACCCATGCAACGGGCTTTGCCATCTCGGTTGATCACACTGGGCATCTTCCTACTTGCGGGTTGCTCCGGATCCGGAACTCCCGGCCCGACCGCGCCCGCTCCGTCACCTCCACCGCCGCCGCTCACGGCCGTCCTCTCGCCGGCCGCCGACACGGTCGAGACAGGCCAGACGGCCGAGTTCGCTCTCGAGATCGGCGGGGGCGACCCCAACGCCGAACCGTCCTGGACGTGCGGCTCGGCCGATACCACGGTCGCGTCGGCGGCCCGGACCGCCTCCGGCTGCTCCGCCACGGGAAGGGGCACGGGCACCACCGCCATCGAGGCCACGGTTACGCGGGGCGCGCTCACGGCCACCGCGTCCGCCGACCTCCGGGTGATGCCGCCGCCGCTCACGGCCGTCCTCTCGCCGGCCGCCGACACGGTCGAGACAGGCC
>JAPPGH010000029.1:38574-40294 GCA_026914155.1 Candidatus Palauibacter rhopaloidicola
GCGGCCCGGACCGCCTCCGGCTGCTCCGCCACGGGAAGGGGCACGGGCACCACCGTCATCGAGGCGACCCTCACGCGGGGCGCCGCCACCGCCAGCGCCTCTGCCACCCTCCTGGTGGCAGGTGAGAGGGACACGTTCGCCTACTGGGATGCCAACGGGAACGGCGACCTGACCTGCTCGGAAGCAGAGAATAGGGACGAAGGACTGAGGCTTCCGGCCCACAGGGACAACCGGGACGGAACCGGCCTGATCTACGAGTGGCTGGAACGGGGGAGGTCGAGCGACGGCGACGACGACGGGATCTCCTGCGAGTCCAGTCGGAACCCCAACGGCTACGTTCCCATCCGTGTCACGCCGCCCTCGGGGGACAGGATGTGCCCGTCCGGTTCGCCGACATGGATGGGACTGCCGGTCTGTGAGGAGGTCGAGCGCGTGGGTTATGATCGGGATGCCTTCGGCTCGGCGTACAGCTCGCTCGAGGACGAAATCATCGAAGGGCTGCCCAAGTCCGGCGGCCAGGTGTACACGCCCTATTCGTGCAAGCTGTTCGACATTCGGACCGACGGAACGGCGGCAACGGACATCGAACACATCGTTGCGCTGGCGGAGGCATACGATTCCGGGCTCCGCGAGGAGCAGTTCCGGACCTTCGCCGGGGATCTGGTCAACCTCACCATCGCCGATCCAGCTGTGAACCGGCATGAGAAGTCCGATCGTGACGCGGCCGAATGGCGGCCTTCGCGAAACACCGGCTGGTTCGCGGCCAAGGTCGTGGCCGTCAAGCAGAAGTACGGCCTGTCCGTGAATCCCGCAGAGCGGGATGCACTGGCGTCGATGCTGGCTTCGGACTCAAGCCGTGCTGTGACCTGCAATTGAGCAGAATGGGCTGGCCGACACCCTACGGAGGATGGAAGACCAAGGACTTCTCGTTCGAACGCGAATGGCGACACGTTGGAGATTTCCATTTCGCAGGTACCGATGTCGCGGCCATCATTACTCCTCCCGAAGACCAGGACGCCATACGCGCGGAATTGGAAGAACTTGCGCCCGGACGCTTTACGGATACGCGATGGAGAACGCTGACCGAAAGTGACGTGCTGACCGAAGCATAGCCCAAGGAGAACCCGTGGTTCTCGGGCGTTAGCCGGCAACCAGCCGAGCAGTCCTGACTCGGCAAGGCCGGGTGCAGGCAATCGTCATAATCCTTCCTCTATCCGCCCGCCTGGAAGATTCGCCATACCCGAAACACAAGATAACCGCTTGACCCAGCAACGTGGGCCAACGCCGCTTTCGCGAAACTCCCGTAGCCCTGCAGGCGCACCCATCGTGCCTTCCACTTGCGATTCGCCGCCAAGGCCTCGAAGTACTCAAACTGCAAATCACCGATTAGCGGGTCGAAGATTTGCTCGCAGGACTTCCTGGGGAAAACGAACTCGGCGACGTCGCGCAATGAGCAACCAACCGACCGTCGGACCGTGCGGCGACTCGCCAACCGCACGAGCCGGTTCGTGGCGGTTTGCCGGACTTTTCGCAGGCGCCGACCAAGCAGATCGCGGCCCTGCGTTCTTTCTCTCGTCACTTCAACCTCAGCTACGTGAGTCTTCGCCGTCTCCCGGACGACTCCATGCAGGGCCGGGCTTGAGTTCTCCAGAGCCGCCTGTGTTGTTCGGATTCCTTCCAGCATGGACGATCGGGCGAGCGCCTGCGCGTCGCCAAACGC
>JAPPGH010000029.1:40394-147493 GCA_026914155.1 Candidatus Palauibacter rhopaloidicola
ACGATCGGGCGAGCGCCTGCGCGTCGCCAAACGCCGACAGCCGGGAGTGCTTCAGCTCCTCCGCAGCGCTTCGCATCCCTTCCAGTATGGACGAGCAGTCGAGCGCCTGCTGCGTCCGGCGAATGCTCTCCATGGCGGTGCTCGCAGCCTCCATCTGACGAAGGAGCCCGTTGGTGTCGTGGAAGCCCTTCATACCGTGCTCCAATTGAGGGCGAGCGATCGCATCCGCTCCCAAAGGCTAAGCACGCGCTTGCCGTGGCCGGTGGCCTGATAGACTCTCCGCGCGACTCCGCCTTCGGGTGCGTCTTCCAGTTTGGACTCGACGTAGCCCTTCTCCGCCATCCTACCCAGAGTCACGTAGACCGTGCCGCGCTTCAATTCATCGCTCGCACGGATCATCTCTAGGCCATACATGCGGCCCTGGTTCACGAGGAGGTCGAGGATGACCGCTTCCTTCTTCGACAACTTCGGAATCTCGTCCATGAACATATCTTATGTCGTGTAAGACTTGCCGACAAGATCCTCGTCGGGATAGGTGGAAATGACCCTCTCCACCGACCAGCAACGCGCCTGAATGGCTGCGAAGCTGGGACTGCGAGACAGTGGCTGGATAGGGTGGATTCGAACATCAAGAACCGCAGACGGGAAGCTACATGGGAATGGACGAGTTCGGGACCGGTTTCTGGACGAAGAGTAATCTCGGACTCCCGCCATTCGACGGCGTTTTCCCGCTGTTTCAGTAAGGCGGACTCCGATTTGGCCTTGTCGGCAAGAACGGCAGATCGTGCAGTCCCAGTTGACTTTAGGTGGTTTCTTGCCGTGAATCAGAACCCTTGATCGACGTTTTGCAAGCAGGAGGTCGTCGGTTCGAATCCGATCGGCTCCATCCCCTCAACAGCCCCACCGCCGGGAGGCGGTCGGATCGTTCAATCGCTCAGCGGGCCTCGATGAAGAGGTCGGCGATCTCGTAGATCGCGTCTCCGAACACGAGTGCGCCGCCCTGCGGATAGCCGATGTCGGCGATGTTCGCGGCGACGGCGACGGCCACGCCGTCGTCCGGGTAGATGATGAGCAGCGCGTTGCCGCCGATCGCGCCGCCCGCGTGCCCAACGGCGTGGCGCCCGCCCCCTCTCGAGGGCGGAAAGAGGCGCCAGCCGATCCCGACCCCGATCTCCTCGCCGGAGGCAGTGCGCTGGGATGTCCATACGAGGTCCAGCGTCTCCTGGCTGAAGAGTCCCGGCTCGAGGTGCGCGTGGGCGAAGCGCAGCAGGTCCTCCGTCGTGGAGAGGAAGCCGCCCCCGGCCCACTTGTGGGAATTGTCGATGTAGCGGGCGTTGATGAGGCGGCCGTCCGGCGTGCGGTCGTAGGGGCGCGCGCGGTTCACGATCAGGCTGTCGGTGTGGTCTCCGCCCGTGTGGAGCATCCCGAGCGGCCCGAACACCTCCTCGCCCAGATACTGCAGGAACCCGCGTCCCGAAGCCGCCGCGATCACGGCGCTCATGAGGTTGAATCCGTAGCTCGAATAGGACCATTCGGTCCCGGGCGTCGCGACGAGCGGGTCGTCCCGGAAGAGGTCGAGCGCCTCGAACACCGTCTCGTAGCGCTGCGTGAAGTAGTACTCCGCTTCGATGTCCAGGTAGTGCCGGATTCCCGCGAGATGTCCGGCCAGGAGCCGCGTCGTGATCTCCCCCTCGGGCTTGCGGGGGAAGGAGGGGACGTACGCCTGCACCGGCGCGTCGAGGTCGAGTTCGCCCCGCTGGTGAAGGAGCGCGGCGCCGGCCGCGGTCAGGATCTTGGAGACGCTCCCGATCCGGTAGCGGGTGAGCGGCGTGGCCGGGCTTCGAAGCTCGATGTCCGCGTACCCCATCCCCTCCGACCACACGACGCGCCGATCCACAGAAACCGAGATGGAGAGGCCGGGGATGGACATCGCCCGCCGCAGCGAGTCGAGCTTCCCTCGCGAGGTCGCAATGACGTCGGCCCACTGCCCCTGGTCCGTCCGGGCCAGTGGCAACGCCTGAGCCGCGACGTCGGCCACGGTCGCGTGGGCCAGCACAGCGACCGCGCCGACCGCCAGCCCTCCGTACCGTCCTCTCAAGGTGCTTCCCTACGATCCGATATGAGTGCCGCCGGTGACCTCAGTTCACGTCCGGCGGCAGACGCTTCACGACCACGCTCTGCACGTCGAGTTCGTCTCGTTCGATGAAGGCGACCAGGCCCCCGGGGCCGAACGCGTCGGGGAGCGGGGGTGCATCGGTGCGGTAGCTGCCGACGTAGCCGCCATCGACTGTCAGGACGTCGATCGGTCCATCGTCGAGCGGCGCGTCACCGCGGCGCTGCACCCAGATCCTCCCGTTCCAGGTCGTTCGGAGTCCTCGGACCAGGGGAACCTCGTCAAAGAACTTCAATGTCTCGATCCGCTCCCGCACACGATCGCTGCCACCGCCCCCCGTGACGGTTATGCCGCCGGCACCGCGGATGACGGACCCCCGTCCTGCTTCCCGCAGACGGCGATCCCTTTCTGCCCGTTCCATTCTCTCGGTGACCGGCTCGGGCGAGAACGGCCGGGTCAGAATCCGCGAGACGCCGGTCTCACTGCTTGCGATCTTGATGGCGTAGTCGGAGGAGTCCGAATACGCCAACCACCCGTCGGGAAGCACGTCCACCTCGAGTTCCGGTTCGAAAGCCAGACGCCTGTTTTCCTCCCCGCGTGGCGGTTCCCATGCCTCCGCGATCGTCTCCCGCTCCACCTCCTCGCCCGCAAAGCTCCATCGCTCGACCCGGCGTGCCGGCGGTCCAACGTTCTCGGGCAAGCCCCCCAAGAAAAAGACACCGGCGAGCTGCGAGCCTACAACAACGGACTCGGCATTATGCTCGGGGAACATCCACGGGACGCGGTGCCCCCTCTCACTGTCCGTGCGGACCTGACGCTCATACTCACCGTGCGTGTCAAAGACCTGATACGCTTGATGTCCAAGGTTGGCTATCACGACCCGACCATCGGACATGACCGCCATCGCCGTGGGAGTCCTGAACTCGCCCGGCCCCTCCCCGAGGCGGCCGAACTGGCGGAGCAACTCTCCGCCGGGCGCCACAACGACGACCCGACCGGCGAGGGAATCGAGTACGTAGAGATTCCCGGCTGTGTCGAATGCGACCTGGCGGACATGGCCGAACTCCTGCCACGCCTCGCCGACTGCGGACCCGACGCGGTAGACGTCCTCGAAGTCGGGGTCCAGCCAGCGGTCTTCCCCGGGAAGTTCGATGACCTCCTGGGCACCGGCCCGCTCCGCCGCCGATAGCGCGCTGATCGCAGCGACGCACGCGCCGAACGCCCGGGTTCCAAGTCGACTTCTCGCAATCCTCATGGCTCTCGTCCACATCAGTTGACCGTACGCGGCAGACGCTTCACGACTACGGTCTGCACGTCCAGTTCGTCGCGTTCGATGAAGGCGGCCAGCCCTTCCGGGCCGAACGCGTCGGGGAGCGGCGTGGCTCCGGTGCGGTAGCTGCCGAGGTAGCGGCCATCCGCGGCAAGGATATCGATGGGGCCGTCGCTTACGGGCTCGTCGCCCCGCCGCAGGACCCAGATGCGGCCGTTCCAACTCGTGCGCAGGTCTCGCACGATGGGAACCTCTTCGGCGAACTCCAGCGTTTCGATCTGCTCGCGCGCCCGGGCCCCGCCGCGGGTCCCGGATACCACCAGTCCGTCAGCGGATCGGGAGACCGAACCCTCGGAACGATCTTCGATATCCCTCAACCTGCGGTCCTTCTCCGCCTGCATCACGCGTTCCGTAACGGGCTCGGGCGAGAAGGGCCGGGTGAGTATCGTACTGATCCGGCCGCCATCCCGTTCCGCGATCTTTACCGCGTACGCGGAGGAGTCCGAGAACGCGATGCGTCCGCCGGGGAGCACGCCCGCGAAGAGCTCCGGCTCAAATCCTCTCCGGGGGCCACGGCTCATGATTTTCTGCCGCCCTCCGGGGAGGACGTGCTCCCTCAGCTTGGTCCAGGCGGGGCCCCAGACGTCGGCTGCGGGCTCCACCGCCGCCTCATCCCCACTGAGGGAGATCCGTTCGATCGTACGTGGGTCGGGGAAGGCGATCGTGGTTTCGCCCGGCACGGCCTGAAACGCAGAGCCAAGCACTATCGCACCCCGAATGAGAGATTCTCCACCAACCTCGGCGTCCATCTTCCGGATCCACGTGACGCGGCCCATTCGTACCATGCGTTCGAGGTCCCCGGTGGGAGCGAAGATGTGGTAGGCGCGATGCCCCATGTCCGCGACGACGACCCTGCCGTCGCGCATGACCACCATGTCCAGGGCCGACTGGAATTCACCCGGCCCCTCGCCTCTGCGGCCGAATTCGCGAACGAAGTCGCCCTGCGGGTTCACGACGACGACCCGCGCAGCCATGCGATCGAACACGTGCAGGTTCCCGGCCTCGTCGAACCCCACGCGGCCGATCGTGCCGAACTCCTGCCACGCCTCGCCGATCGCGGCCCCGACGCGGTAGACCTCCACGAAGTCGGCCTCAAGCCAGCGGTCCTCGCCCGGAAGCTCCATGACTTCCTGAGCGAGTCCCCCGGTCGCGGCCGCGAGTGTCCCCAACGCGGTCAGCAACGTGGCAGCGATTCGGATCGGCCTCTCTTTTCCGAGCATGTCGGTCACCTTCTCGCTGCTATCCCGCCGTCTCGGCGTACGCCTTCACGGCATCGAGGTCGGCTTCAATCGCCTTGGCGATCACTCTCTTCATGAGCGGCGTGGCGAGTCTGGCCAGGAGCTTGTGAGGCCGCGCCTCCATCACCATGACCAGCCGCGTCCCGCGGCCCTCCGGGTCCGGCTCGACGGTGAAGATCGTGTCCCAGACCGTGCCGCCCGCGTCGGACACGAAGCGAACCCGCTCGTCCTGGACGTACTCGGTCACCTCCAGCTCCGTGGTCGCCCTTCTGCTCCCCATGAGCCGTGTCTCCCGGAAGCGGGCGCCGACGCCTGTCCTTGTCTCCGACAGGAACTCCACGTGCTCGATGTGCGGCACGGCCTTCGAAAAGTTGGAGATGTCGGCGACGGTCGAAAAAACCGTTCCGACCGGGGCGTCGATGGTCCGGCTGAGTTCGGTGCGCGTCATGGCGGGAGGCTTTCCGGTCGATGGCCTGTCGGGTCGATGGGGGATTCCCCGGCTTGTTTCGTTCGGGCCGACGTCCTAGGTATCGGCCCCGCTCATCATACCCGTCTCCCCAGCCGACGAGCCACCGTGCAATGACCGCCTACTTCACGCCCGACACCTTCAGCTTCCTGAGCGAGTTGGCCGCGAACAACGACCGCGAGTGGTTTCTGGCCAACAAGTCGCGGTACGAGGCGGAGGTCAAGGAGCCGGCGCTCCGCTTCATCTCCGATTTCTCCACGCCCCTCGAGGAGATCAGTCCCCACTTTCGCGCCGACCCGAGGGCGAACGGCGGCTCGCTCTTCCGTATCTACCGCGACACGCGTTTCTCCCGGGACAAGAGTCCGTACAAGACCCACACCGGCATCCAGTTCCGGCACGAGGCGGGCAAGGACGCCCACGCTCCCGGCTTCTACCTTCACATCCAGCCCGGGCACTGCTTCACGGGTTGCGGCTCCTGGCGCCCCGGCGGGCCGGCGCTCCGCAAGATCCGCGCGTCCATCGACGAGGATCCGCAGGCCTGGAAGCGGGCCTCGCGCGACCCCGCTTTTCGCGGGACCTTCGAGCTTTCGGGCGACTCCCTCGTCCGCGCCCCGCAGGGCTTCGCCGTGGATCACCCGCTGATCGAGGACCTGCGGCGCAAGGACTTCATCGCCGTCGTGCAACTGGGCGAAGAAGACCTGATGTCGGGCGACTTCCTGGAGAGATTCACCGCCCTGTGCCGCACCGCCGCCCCGTTCCAGCGCTGGCTGTGCCGGGCGACCGGCGTGTCGTACTAGAGGGGGTTAGCCGGGCAAGTCGCTCCCACGCCTGGATCCTGGAGCTGTTCGAGGCCGTGGGGCTCAATCAGACAGCCGCTTGGCAAACGCCCGCGGCGTGAGAATCGCCACCGGAAAGGCCGGGGCGAGAGCGAGCAGGTCTTCGTCGCCCGTGACCAGCGCGTCGGCGTACCCTGCCACCGCCACCTGGAGGAAGATGCGATCGAAGGAGTCGCGGCACTCCGGGACGGGTGGCGGTTCACCGATGTCGACCGATTCGCAGTAGGGCAGATAGTCCGCCAGCAGTTCCTCGCGCTCCGCCGCGGCGAGGCGGAACTTCGGATAGCACAGTACGCGGACCAGTTCCGATACGGTGTCGCGGCTCGCGAGCGGCAGAATCGCTCCCGACCGCCACGCGTCACGCAGCCAGGATACGGTTCCCTTCGGGAAGAGAAGCGCGGATACGAGGACGTTGGTATCGAAAACCGTGCGGATCGGCGTCATTCAGCCCGACGGGCCCACGCGACGGCGTCCGCCACGTCGGCATCGGACAACCTCAGTTCGGCCAGCTTTGCCCGCACCGCGTCGGCCCGCGTCAGCCGCACCGGCGTCAGCACGATGCGTCCATTCTCCTCGGTGACGTCGAAGTACTCCGTGTTCGGAAAACCCGAGATCACGGCCTTGGGAAGCGTCAACTGGTTCTTGGATGTCAGCTTGGCGAGCATGGCACGGCCTTTTTCCTGTAAGTAAGAATACAAGGAAACCATACGCGGGCCGGCTCCACCGTTCAAGCCGCTGTCTTGCTCCGACTCGGGCGCGCCGGCAGCTGCTAGCGGGCGGGCATGAAGAAGGCGTCGTTGTCGGTGATGACGGGGCCGCGCCCGATGTAGCCCGTCAGGTCCGCTTCGGCCATCGCCACGTAGCCGGCGATGGCCTCCGGCGGTCCGAGATCGCGGACGACGATCGGGTTGGCGGCGGCCCGCGTGAGCACCGACTGCATCACGACGGACGACATCGGCTCCCGCGTGGCGACGACGTAGCTGTGCGTCGATCCGGTGGACCACAACACCATGTTGGGGAAGATGTCCCAGACGGTCCGCAGGATGTCGCGATAGTCGTCTTCGCGAACGCCGTGGATCGGAATCCACTGCATGAAGATGCCGTCCGGGGCGAGCCGGCTCTCGATCAACTGATAGAACTCGCTCGTGAACAGCGCCCATGAACTCGCGTTCGCGGGGTGCGTCGCGTCCACCGAGATGATGTCGTACGACTCCTCCGTCCGGAGGAGGAAGTTCCGCCCGTCCTCCACGTGAAGCCGCAGCCGGTCGCTGTCGAGCACGTCGTAGTTCTCCTCCGAGTAGACCGCGGCCGCCTCCATCATCTCGGGAGAGAGGTCCACCGCGTCGATGACGGGGATGTCGTGCGTGTTCATCGTCCCGGTGGCGATCCCGTTGCCGAAGCTCAGCACGAGCGCGTTGCGGGCGCCGGGCCGGAGCAGCGGCGGAAGGTGTCCCAGCAGCCGGAACGCCGACATGCTCGCGCGGTCCGTCGGCACTTCGTCGCGGCCGTTGACGAAGGAGATCTTGTAGTTGTCCTCCGGGACCTCGAGCACGGCGACGGTGGTTTCCACGCCCTCCTTGTAGAAGATGAGCCGGTCGACCTCCGTGTAGTAGGAGCCGAGATAGAAGCCGGTGGGGAGGACCGCGACGGCCAGGATCGTGGCCACGATCGCGCCCGCCGGCGCGAATCGGAGCGCCCGCCGGCCCCCGCGGTCGAAGCGAAGCGCCGCGGCTCCGAGCGCGAGGTTCAGCACCGCCAGCGCCACCGTCGTGTTGCGGAGCCCGAGGAGCGGCACGAGCACGAACCCCGCGCCGAGCGAGCCGGCAATGGCTCCCAGCGTATTGAACGCATTCACGCGGCCGATGCGAAGCCCCACGGCCTGCGCCCGCTCGCGGGTGTACAGGCTCCCCACGACGGGGAACAGTACTCCCAGAAGGACGGAGGGAGGAAAGAGCGTGACGAAGGCGATGAGGAACTCGTAGGCGACGGTGTAGCCGCCGAACCAATCCTCCAGGTGGAGGCCGGGGAGTCGCGCGAAGGCGTGGAGGATGAGGACGGCCAGCACTCCGATCGCGAGCTGGATCGCCCCGAAGTGCCTCAGCGTGGCCCGTCGCCGCCGCAGGACCCAGCTCCCGCCGGCGCCCCCGAGCGCGAGCCCGGCAAGGAAAACCGTCAGCATGAGCGAGAACGAGTACGCCGCGTGCGAGGAGTGGATGTAGAGGATCCTCGCCCACACCACCTCGTAGCCGAGCGCGATGAAGCCGGAGATGGCGTACGCGATCGCCACGTAGCGTAGCGCCCCGGCCGAGATCGGGAGCGCCCCGGCCGCGGGTCCGGGCGCAGTCGCGGCACCCGTCGCGCCGTCGCCTCGCCCAAGCGCCGCGCCGGCCTCGCTCGCCGCGCCGTCGCCCCCGCTCGGGCGCCGGGCCGGAGCCAGCCGCACGAGAGCGAGCGCCCCTGCCCCGACGAACAGATTGATCGCCGCACCGAGGAAGACGGTCTCCCGCGCGCCCAGATACCGGAGGAAGACGAGCCCCGTGAGGACGCAGCCCAGGGCGGCGCCCGCCGTGTTCACGAGGTAGAGCCGCCCCACGTCGCTTCCGACGCGCCCGCCGTGCGTCGCGTAGATCCGGCTCATGACGGGCAGCGTGGCCCCGATGAGGAAGGTCGTCGGCGTGAGCACGGCCAGAGAGAGGACGAGCCGGCCCAGCGTGAGCCAGAAGCCGCCGGCCGGGAGGGCATTGCTGAGCCCCGGGTAGAGCGCGTGGAGAGCCCCGAGCAGGAAGGGCGACAGTGCGGCGAGCGCCGCGATCCCCACTTCAAGTGCAGCGTACGTGCGCAGCGGCCGCGCGTGGGCGTCGATTCGCCTGCCCATCGCGTAGCTGCCCAGTGCGAGCCCGATCATGTACGCCCCGATGACCGTGCTGTAAGCGTAGACGCTGACCCCGAACGTGAAAACGGACTGCCGCACCCAGGCGATCTGGTAGATCAGCCCGCTGACCCCCGACAGAAAGAAGAGGGCCAGCAGCGCGGTCCGCCGTACACGGCTATCGGACGTCATCGATCGGGGCATCCAGGTCGGCGGGTTCGTTCTGGACGGAAGATGAGGTGTCGGTCGGCGGCAACGTAGTCTGCCCGCCGGGGAGTCGATACCCCGACTCCGTTCGCCGCGCCGGCCCCACGCCGGGCGCTTCCGACCGTCTGGCCACGCCCGGACACGGGCAACAGGTTTCGGAGGTGCCGTCTACTTGATGACCACCCGCCGACTCGAGGAGCGTCCGATGCGAACGACAGCGATGACCCTGCGGACCGCGGTGCTGGCCGCGGTCTTCGTCCCCTCCAGCCCCTCCGCCTCGTACGGCGCCGCCCCCGCGATGGCTGCCGCGCACACCCCGGCGACCCAGGAAGTGACGGCGATCCGGGCCGGTCGGCTGATCGACGGCACGGGCCAGCCGGCGCGCCAAGACCAGGTGATCATCGTACGCGGCGAGCGGATCGAAGCCGTGGGCGACGCGGCGGCCATCGCGATCCCGGACCACGCTCGGGTCGTCGACCTGAGCGGGTACACCGTGATGCCCGGCATCGTCGACGCGCACGCGCACCTCTCGATCCGGCCCGACATTCGCACGCTCCGGGGCCAGCTGGAAGGCATGGAGCAACACGACGCGATGCAGATGGCGCGCATCATTCGAAACATCCGGGTTCAGCTCATGTCGGGCGTCACCAGCGTCTACGTCGTCGGCGAGGTCCACTACAACGACATACAGGCCTCGCAGGCCGTGGAGGAGGGGATCATCCCGGGCCCCCGGATCTATCCCAGCGGGAACTTCATCTCGACGACCGCCGGCCACGGCCCGGCGGAGTACCGGACCACCAACGGACCGTGGGAGATGCGCACGTTCGTCCGGCAGAACTACGAGATGGGGGCGCACCACATGAAGCTGACGATCACCGACCGCGCGCGGGTGGGGCCGAACAACGGCACCCCGTACGCGCCGGGCGAGAGCAACTACACGAAGGAGGAGATCGACGCGGCGGTGAACGAACTGCACCGGCTCGGGATCGAAGCCACCGCGCACGCGAACGGGGAGTCCATCCGTCTGGCCGTCGAGGCGGGTGTCAACTCGATCCAGCATGGCGGGAACCTCAACGATGAGCTGATGGACCTCATGGCGAGTCGCGATGTGGGGTTCGTGAACACGTACACCATCGGCTTCCAGAGCGTCTTCAACGAGTGGGGCTTCCTCGACAACGAGGCGGGCGACATCCGCGACTGGCTCGAGCGCGGACGCCAGGTACACGGGCGGGCCCTCGACGAGAACCCGGGACGGGCGCAGCGGCGGTTGGACCGCCTCGGACAGCTCCGCCGTTCGAAGGATAAGGGCGTCAAGGTCGGCATCGGGACGGACAGCATGCACGGGTACATGCTGCTGGAGATGGAGAACCTCGTCGCCGCGGGGTTCACGCCGCTCGAAGCGATCGCCGCGGCCACGGGGCTGAACGCCGAGATCGTGGGCATCGAGGATGAAGTGGGGACGGTCGAGGTGGGCCGCTTCGCGGACATCATCGCGATCGACGGCCGGCCCGACGAGAACATCCGCGACATGGGAAACGTGGCGTTCATCATGGTCGGCGGCCGCGACCAGTCCGCCCTCAGTTTCCGGTAGCTGCTTCCGGTAACGGCGCCTACCAGGGCCTTGACGCTTCGTCGTGGAGCGTGGTGGGCAAGCTGTAGGACTGCTCGAAGTCTCCCACGTTGGAGATGTCGAGCATCTCCATGTAGTCGTACCCGGAATCGAGTCTGTGGAATCCCGGAATCCGCTCGAGCGCCACCCTCCTCAGCCGGTGCTTCAACCACAGCAGCGGGACCTGCGGGATCCTTCGGGATGGGGGAAAGAGGAACTGATCGGCCAGCTCGTCTCCGACCAGTTCGCGGCACACCTGGTAGATGAACGTCGCGAAGGGCCGGCGTTCCTTGGGATCCTTCACGCCCAGCAGGAGCGGAGCGCTGTTGACGATGCTGTTCGCCATGATGATGGCATCGTCGTCCGGCGGGGGCTCGCACAACATCCCGATCTCGAATCTGCGGCGCGCGTCGGCGTAGTCCTCGAAGAGAATCGCCTCCGGGACGCCCATGATCCACGCGGTATACCTCCACACGTGGACGTAGCCCTCCCACTCCATGTCGCCGAACTTGGCGCCGAGGCGCCTGGCGTGCTGGAGGAGACGTGCGGAGAAAGTGGTTGACGCGAGCAGGATATTGGCAGCGCTGATAGGCATGCCGTGCGCCGCCGCGTCCCATTCGTCGGAACCCTTGAGCAGCATCCTCGACTGCGCATGCACCAATCGGATTCGAAGCGTCAGTCGCCACCCGTCGCCGCCCGGTTCCATCCCGCCGGGGAGGTACTGGTCGGCGAGGTGCAGCAGGTTCTGGCGGAGGCGGCGAACCCCGTTCTGGGTGATGCGGCCCCGAATCCGGAAAGACTTGCTGATCAGCGTCGAGAAGCCTTCCACGATCGCGGCTCCGGCGAGGGCTGCCGGAATGATGTTTGAATTGCGGATGAAGCCGCGCGTGGCCGCCTGCGCCAACTTCGGATCGTACCAGTCCGGAATGGCGGATACCTCGCTCACCAACTCCCGGAGCGAGTCGGGGAGGCCATCGGGCAGCTCGAACGGATCCCGCAGGGCCGAAGAGATGAGCGGATGCACCTCGTCGGGGGAACACGTGGCCGCGAGATCCTCGACGACACGATCGGCAAGGGGGTCGCCGATGGTCGTATGGCGGATAAAATCGTCCGCCAATCGGGCGTCGACACCCCGCGCCGCCTCGTACCCGTCAGCGTAGCTGGACGGAATCCTCATATGAGTGTCAGTCTCAGCCTCTCCATGTCAGCCGAAGATAATACCATGTCAACCGTAGAGAATACTTCCGGACAGGGATTGGCAAAAGTTTCGGAGCGTAACTCCCCGGAGCCCGTTCGCCCGGCGCTCTGGCGAATCGACCGCGCGCCGCGTAAACCGTTAGATGCAGCGCCGCTTGACTCAGCCGCGTTTTCCCACGGGCTGCTGGACCTGCGGAGTCCGATGAGCCGATGAGGGGGGTGGGACACATCACGGAGGAGCACCGTGTGAGTGACGAGGGTCAGGTCGACCGAAGGAGTACTCGGGGCCCCATCGGCTTCATGGCGAAGAACGGCATCGCCGCGAACGTGGTCATGTTGTTTCTCGTCCTCGCCGGGCTGGCCTCGGCCCGGAACCTGGTCCAGGAAGTCCTGCCCGATTTCTCCCTGGACCGCGTCCAGATCGTCGTCCCCTATCCCGGCGCGGCTCCGGAGGAGGTCGAGGAGTCCATCGTCCGCCGGATCGAGGAGCAGATCCGCGCGGTGGACGGCCTGAGCCGGGTCGAATCCACCGCCTCCGAGGGGCTCGCGTCGGTCATCGCGGAGTTCGATTCGGGAACGGACGTTAACCGCGCCCTCAACGAAGTGAAGGCCGAAGTCGACCGCATTCCGACCTTCCCGGCCGCCGCCGAACGGCCCGAGGTACGGGAAATCACGAGTCGGCAGAGCGTCATTCGTCTCCTCGTGTACGGCGATGTCCCGGAGCGTACGCTCAAGGAACTGGCATACGGAATCGAGGAAGGCCTCTCCGCTCTTCCCGAGGTGTCGCTGGCCGAAATCAGCGGGGCCCGTCCGTACGAGATCTCGATCGAGGTGCCCCTGAGACGGCTTCGCGCCCTCGGCCTGACCCTGGACGACATCGCCTTCGCGGTGCGGCAGAGTTCGCTCGAGTTGTCCGCCGGCAGGGTGTCCACCAGCGGCGAGGACATTCTCGTGCGCACGCTGGGACAGAACTACGAACAGGTGGATTTCGAGGAGATCATCCTCCTCGGCCGGCCGGATGGCACGTCGGTTCGCCTCGGCGAGATCGCGACGGTACGGGACGGGTTTGCGGACACCGATCTGAGCGTGCGCTACAACGGGCAGACCGCGGTCCGGGTCGACGTGTACCGGACCTCCGGCGAGCAGGTGCTCGACATCGCCGAAGCCGTAAAGCGGTATCTCGACGCCGAAGTCGTGCCGACCCTTCCCGAAGGCGTCTCGGTGGACCTGTGGAAGGACGATTCGGAGGAGGTGAGCGGGCGTCTCGGTCTCATGACGGAGAACGCCCTGATCGGATTCGCGCTCGTCTTCCTGGCGTTGGCGCTCTTCCTGGAGATCCGGCTCGCGATGTGGGTGGCCGTGGGTCTGGCGGTCTCGTTCATGGGCGCCTTCCTCGTGATGGGCTTCCTCGGCATCTCGATCAACATGTTCTCGCTGATGGCGCTCGTGCTGGCGCTGGGCATCGTCGTGGACGACGCGATCGTCGTGGGAGAGAGCATCTTCGCGGAGCGAGAGCGCGGCCACAGGGGGCTCGCGGCCGCCATCCGCGGCACGCGTCGCGTCAGCGCTCCCGTCATATTTTCCGTTCTCACGACGATCACGGCTTTCGCGGCGCTCCTGAACGCGCCCGGACCGCAGGGAGAACTCGGGCGCGGGATTCCGCTCGTGGTGATCGCGGTGCTCGTGATCTCGCTGCTGGAATCGCTGCTCATTCTCCCGAACCACCTGTCCCATCTGGCCGCTCCCGGCGTGCGGAGATCCGGCGCCGCCCAGCGCATGCTGCACCGGGCGCAGGAGGGCGTGGACCGGATCATGAAGCGCCTTGCGGACGGCCTCCTCGACCGAGGACTTCGCCTGGCGACGGAGCAGCCCTCCATCATCCTCGCCGCGGCGGCCGGCCTGCTCGTGATCTCGCTGGGGGCCGTGGCGTCGGGGCTCGTGCCCAACCAGTTCATCACGCCGATCGAGGGCGATGTCGTGTCGGCGAACCTGGAGATGCCGACGGGTACCCCGGCCGAACGCACGGCCCGGATCGTCGCGGAGATCGAAGCCGCGGGACACCGGGCCGTGGCCCGTCTCTCGGACGGGGGCGACGAAGGCGAGGATCCGCTGGAGTTCGACGTCGCCGTCACGGTGGGCGAGTTGGCGGCGCTGTACGATCCTCTCGGCGGCGACGCGGTGGAGGCGGCTCGCGGCCACCTCGGCACGGTGCAGTTCAAGCTCCATGACTGGGACCGCCGGGGCATCGCCGCTTCCACCTTCGAGCGTGTGTGGCGAGAGGAGGTCGGGATTCCCGCCGAAGCGAAGTCGCTCTCGATCTCATCGAACCTCCTGGGTCTCGGGCTACCCGTTCACTACGAACTGTCCCACCCGGATCCCGCTCGCCTGGAAGAAGTTGCGGGGGAATTCACGGCCGAACTGACCGACGTGGAGGGCACCTTCGACGTCCGGAGCAATCTCGATGAGGGATTCCGGGAACTGCAGTTGGAGTTGAATCCGGAGGGCCGCTCCCTGAACCTGACGCTCGACCGCTTCGCGACGCAGGTGCGCTCGGCTTTCTTCGGGGCGGAAGCGCTCAGAGTGCCCAGGGGCCGCGAAGACATGCGCGTGTGGGTGCGGCTTCCCGAGGAAGAGCGCAACTCCGCGACCGATGTGGAGAACTACCTCGTGCGCACGCCGGGCGGCGAAGTGCCGCTGGGCCAGATCGCGTCCGCCGGGTTCTCCCGCTCGTCAGCCGCCATTCACCGGGTCGACGGGCGCCGCGCCGTCACGATCACCGCGGACGTGGACCCTCGCGTCGCCACCGGCCAGCAGGTGAACGCCAGGCTGGACAACGAGGTTCTCCCGCGACTGACGAGCGAGAACCCGGATCTCACCTACACGTACGGAGGCCAGCGAAAGGAGCAGGATCACGCGATCTCCGTGCTGGGCCGCTCACTCATCCTCGCCCTCCTCATCATGTACAGCCTGATGGCGATCCCGTTCGGCTCGTACACGCAGCCCCTCATCATCATGGCCGCCGTTCCGCTGGGCGCGATCGGCGCGCTGGCCGGCCACATGCTCCTCGGTCTGAGTTGGGGACTGTGGTCGCTGTACGGACTGGTCGGCGTCTTCGGCGTCGTCGTGAACGACTCGCTCATGATGATCCGGTTCATCAACGACCTCCGGGACTCCGGCCTGGAGCCCGCGGAGGCGATCATCGGCGGGGCGAAGGAGAGGTTCCGGGCGATCATGCTCACGTCGATCACCACCTTCCTGGGTGTGGCCCCGCTCGTCTTCGAGACCAGCACCTACGCTCAGCACCTCGTGCCGCTGGCGACCTCCGTCGGCTTCGGCGTGTTCATCGCCACGATCCTTCTCATGGTCGTCGTGCCGGCGCTGGTGATGACGCAGTACAACCTCGAGGCGCGGCGCGAACGCTGGCGGCAGGCGCGCGCCTGATCGCCGGCTGCCGGCCGGCGGCGGTTCGTCAGGCGCCTCGTGCGGCCAGCCGACGGCAGTACCGCGCGATCCAGCGATTGGAGAAGCCGAAGAGCTTCGCGCGGCGCGTGATCGAGAGGACCTCCCGGCGGGACATCTTCGTCTCCCGGTCCAGCACCTCCGGATTCGTGCGACTGATGGCCAGGGTCCGCACCGCGAAGAGAAGCGGGAGCAGGCAGAAGAGGCGCACCCGGTGGTACCGTCTCGGGATCATCCGCATGTA
Source organism: Candidatus Palauibacter rhopaloidicola (assembly GCA_026914155.1). Taxonomy (GTDB): domain Bacteria; phylum Gemmatimonadota; class Gemmatimonadetes; order Palauibacterales; family Palauibacteraceae; genus Palauibacter; species Palauibacter rhopaloidicola. The sequence continues at coordinate 55,963 of JAPPGH010000029.1, forward strand.
GCTCCGGGCCGCCGCCAGGTGTCGGTCCGCCTTCTCCACGAGCCGCTCGAGCACCGTCATCGCCGCCGCATGGTTCGCGGGCTCGAACAGCTCGCCCGGATCCAGGCCGGCGGGGAGGAAGGACGCGGGCACGTACACCCAGCCGCGATGCCGGTCCTCGTGCAGCCCTCTGATCACGTTTACCGTCTGCAGCGCGAGGCCGAACTCTCTCCCCAGAGCCATCATTCGCGTAAGGTCCCTTCCGACGCCCGGCAGCCGATGGGCGAACAGTTCCGTCAGCAGGTGGCCCACCCGTCCGGCGACTTCGTGCATGTAGTCGTCCAGATCCTCCTCGGTCTCGAATTCCGGGCCCCGCTCCGTCCACCGCGCCATCCCGGCGCTGGATTCCCTCACACGGCGCACGATGATCTCCCGCGCCTCGGGCGCCAGACGGTCGAGGCCCTCGAGAACGCTCGCCGCGTGTCGAGCCACCGATGCGTCCGGGGTGTCTTCCGCGGCCTCTCCCAGACGATCGATGAGGGCTGTGCGTCCCGAACCCCCGCCGAGCACGCGCCGCCACGCTTCGAGCAGGCGGACCTTCTCGTCCCCCGCGATCTCCTGATTGTCCTCCAGGTAGTCGGAGACGCGCAGCAGCAGGTAGGCCACGGTGATCTCGTCCCGCAGCGGGCGCGGGAGGATCTCGATGCCGACGGCGAACGTGCGACTCGCGCGCACGAGAAGCCCGTGAAGCGGGGCCATCCCGGGAGAGTTCCCGGTCAAGAGACCGTTCGCCTCGCCGCGGGATCGGACTTGATCAGGAGGAGGCGGCTGTTCGCGGGGTAGAGCCACTCGGCCCCCCGTTCGGTGACCACCGCATCGTCCTCCAGTGGCACGCGCAACTTCGCGCCCCCCCACTCGGGAACCGCCGTGTACGCGAACATTTCGATCGCGAGGAGATTCGTCGGCACGACCTCGAAGGTGAGGCGGCGCGGGTTCCACGTCGCGATCGAGGGGCCGATCCCGTGTCCGAGGTTGCCGACCGAGTGGTGTCCTTCCCAGGTCACGTCCGTCAGCGGCCCATCGGTGGGCTGGTTGAAGGGAATGGGATTGAATCCCGCCGCCGTGAGCGCGGCCCCGATCCGGTCCATGTTCTCGCGCGCCGTGATGCCGGGGCGGATCGCGCGGCGCGACACCTCGCGCGCTTCGATCGCCCGGTCGAACGCGTTCTGCACTCCCGGCATCGCCTCGGTCTCCTCCGGCCGCAGCACGTAGGCGACGCGCTTCATGTCCGTGCAGAAGTTCAGGTGGCAGACGCCCCAGTCGATCATCATCACGTCGCCGCCCTGGATGATCCGGTCGCTGGACGTCGCCTCGATGCCGTCGGGCCCCGTGATATAGATGGACGGGAAACCGAAGGAAGAGCCGAGCCCGCGCTCGAGCAGCCGGTCCATGAGCCACCACGCCACATCCCGGAGCGTCGTGACGCCGGGTGTGACGACTTCGTTCGAGAGGGCCCGTTCCGCGAGTTCGCGCGAGATCTCGCCCGCCTCGGCGAAGCCCGCGATCTCCGATGCGACGCGGCGCGACCTGAAGTCGGACACGAGCTTCTCCGCGGAGACGAAACGCGACGCCCACGGTTCGCCCAGCGTCTCCTCCAGGTGCTGGTAGCCGGTATGGGACAGTCCGTCCGCCGCTCCGATGTTCGATCCCATGTTGAGGCCGATCCGCTCCGGATCCCGCTCGGCGACGAACTCCCGAAGATCGAAGTTGCCGGTGACGATGTCGTAGGCGCCGTTCCCGGCCAGCAGGTAGCCGCCGATTCCCAGGGCGGCGCGCTCGATCCGCTCTCCGCCGCGGTCCGTGAACACGTAGTAGCCGATGGGATTCACGTACCCGGGCCCGAAGTCGGGCGTGAGCGGATCGTCGAGTCCCTCCCGGCGCATCGTGATCCACATGTCGATCCCGTTCTCGCGCATGACCTCGGGCAGCACGACATCGAACTTCTCGCGCCGCATCTGGTTCATCCGCTCCCAGCGCCGCCGCGCCTCCTGCGCGTCAGCGGGGACGGGAAGCAGCGGAAGCAGCAGCACCGCCCAGATTCCGGCCCTCGCGATCCGACCCGTCAGGGCGTTTCGATACATGGATCCTCCTCTGTGTCCTGAATTCCGCGCCGATGCGGCTCAGGCAACGCCGACAGGGAGGCATCGTATCGGGCGGCGTATGAAGCATCAAACGGACCGACAGCCGATCCACTGGCACCCGGGAAGCGGCAGGGACATTATCGGGCATGTCGATTTTAGCGCGGCGTCTGGCCGATCTGGGGACCGAGAACGCCTTCAAGGTCAACGACGACATCCAGGTGTGTCTCGACCGCGGGATGGACGTCATCCGCTTCAACATCGGGGCACCGGATTTCCGCAGCGCCCCCCACCTCAATCGGGTCGCCGTAGCCGAACTCGAGGCCGGGAACTCCGGGTACTGCGATGCGGCGGGACTCCCGTCCTTCCGCGAGGCGATCGCGCGCCACGTTTCGGCCACGCGGGGAATCGACGCGGGGGCGGATCGGGTCGTCGTCACGCCCGGGGCCAAGCCGCCGATCGGGTACACCTTCCAGACGTACGTGGACCGGGGCGACGAGGTCGTCTACCCGAGTCCGGGATTCCCGATCTATGAATCCTGGGCCACGTTCGTGGGCGCGCGCCCCGTGCCCCTGCACCTCTCGGAGGAGAAGGGCTTCGCGTTCACGGCGGATGACCTCGGGGTGCTCCTCACCGAGCGCACCCGGCTCATCATCCTCTGTTCGCCGTCGAATCCGACCGGAGGCGTGCTGTCGGCGGAAGATCTGGCGGGCATCGCGGCGGTGATCCGCGAACGCTGCCACCCGGACGCCCGGATCTACTCGGACGAAATTTACGAGCACATCCTCTTCGACGGTTTGGAGCACCAGAGCATCGCGTCGCAGGCGGGCATGGCGGAGAGGACGGTCATCGCGAGCGGCCATTCGAAGGGGTTCGCCATGACGGGGTGGCGGCTGGGCTGGGCCGTTCTGCCGACGCCGGAAGAGGCCGACGTCTTCAAGAATCTGAACATCAACATCATGTCCTGCGTGCCGCCTTTCCTGCAGGAAGGGGGACGGGCGGCGTACGAGGACCCGGCCACGGCCGGCGTCGTGGCGCACATGGTGGGGGAGTTCGAACGGCGGCGGGACTTCATCGTGCCCGCGCTCAACGCGGTCGAGGGCCTGAGTTGCCAAGTGCCGAAGGGAGCGTTCTACGTCTTCCCGAACGTCTCCGGCGTGTGCGGGCGGCTGGGCGTGTTCGAGGCGTACGACGCCATGCCCCCGGAATCCCGCGCGCGGACGACGCCGTCCGGCATGCTGCAGATGTTCCTCCTCTACCGGTACGGCGTGGCCACGATGGACCGCGCCTCCTTCTGCCGCATCGGCTCCGGTGGCCAGCACTTCCTCCGCATCTCGATCGCCAACAGCATGGAGGACATCGAGCGCGGCGTGGCCCGCATCGAGCGCGCCGCCGACGATCCGGACGGGTTCCGGGAATTCCTGGAGACGGAGCGCCTGTGGGCCTGAGACGCGCGGTCTCCCTGCCGCTTGCCCTCCTGGCCATCGGCGCCACCGCGGGCGGGAGCAGGGCGCAAATCGTCCTTTCGGAGCGGGAAGCATACCGCGCCCTCGTGCTCCAGGCCCCGGCCAGCGTGGAAGCGGCGGCGTACGGGAACGCACCTTACCTGCGCGGTGGCGGGGCGGACCTCCTCTTCTACGCACCTGCGCTCATAGGGCGCGCGGGCGGCATGGCGGCGAGTCTGCACCGATACGGCTCGAAGGGCACCCTCGCGACACTCGCCTCGAAGGGCAGCGTCGGCTTGGGCGACTTCGCGGTGGGTCTCCAGTACATGCGCTACGGCGGCTCCGGTACCGCCTCCCTTCCAGACCTCCAGTACGCGGCGTTCGGGGACGGCGAACCCGCAACCGAGTTCGCGGCCTCGCTCGGCTACGCACGCACGCTATTCGGCGTGGTCGATGCCGGTGTCGTGGCCAAGTACGTCGAACTTCACTTCCTGCGCGCGCTGCGGGATCGTGCGCTCGCGGTGGACCTTGGAGTGGCGCGCGAGTTCGGACCGGCGATGGTCAGCCTCACGGCCCGCAACCTGGGATCGGACCGGGAGACGCGGGGGAGGCCGGACTTCACGGACAGAATCCCCACGCAGCTGGCCCTGGGCATCTCGACGGAGAGCTTCGAGGTCGGGGAACTCGACATGTTCCTCACCAGCCAGGTCGCGCGGCGCCGGGACGGCGAAATCATCCCGGCCGGCGGCGTCGAGGTCTCCTACTGGCCGATTCAGGGCTACACGTTCCGCCTCCGCGCCGGACTCCAGCGCGTGGTGGAGGACAAGAGGAGCCCGTTCACCTTCGGGCTCGCGTTCACGGGTGACGCCCTGACCCTCGAGTACGCGTTCCAGGCCTTCGACGTGGAGGGAAACGCACACCGCTTCGGCCTCAGCTTCCGCTGACGGTGATCGAAACCCGCGGTCTGACCCGACATTTCGGCGCCACCAAGGCGGTCCAGGATCTCGATCTCTGCGTCGAGCCCGGCGAGATCCTGGGTCTGCTGGGGCCGAACGGAGCCGGCAAGACGACGACCGTGAAGATCCTCACGTGCATGATCAAGCCGACGGGCGGTTCCGCATCCATCGCCGGCTTCGATGTCGAGGAGGATCCGCTGGAGGTCAAGCGCCGGATCGGCTACGTCCCGGAGGCCGGGGCGTTGTACGAGACGCTGACCGCCGGCGAATACCTGAACATGGTCGCGAACCTGCGGGGTATCGACGGGGAGCGCGCGGACCGGAAGATCAACGAGCTGCTGGATCTCTTCGACGTTCTCGATGCGCGGGACCGGCGCCTGGTCGGGCACTCGAAGGGGATGCGGCAGAAGGTCCTGATCAGCGCGGCGTTGCTGGGCAACCCGGAGGTGCTGTTCCTCGACGAGCCGCTGAGCGGAATCGACGCGAACGCCGCCCTCGTCGTCAAGCAGCTCCTGCGCGAACTCGCCGCAAAGGGACGGACGATCCTCTTCTGTTCGCATATCCTCGAAGTCGTGGAGCGGATCTGCACGCGCATCGTGATCGTCGACGGGGGCCGAAAGATCATCGAGGGCGTGCCGGATCGCATCGCCGCCGAGGCCGGCGCCGCGAGCCTCGAGGAGGCGTTCGCCCGGCTCACGGGTGTGAGAGACGCCGGCGATGTCACGCGGGATCTCCTTCGCGCGCTCGATGATTCCGTTCCGGCCGCCGACGGTCCGGAGGCCGCCGAGCGTCGGGCATGAAAGCCGCGGCATGGCTCGTGGAGTGGTGCGTCGAGAGGCTCGGCGCGGACTACGCCCAGTGGCTGGTGCTCACGCGCGTGATGCTGAAGACGGATTTCCGTTCCGCCTCGGCCCTGCAGATGGGGAATTCTCCCATGCGCGAGGGTGCCGGCACACAGTGGATGACGCTACTCCTGTACGGCGCGTTCGGCCTCTACGGCGTGGCTGTGGCCGTCGTGCTCCCGGATCTCTTTCTGTCTGCCGTGTGGTCATTGAGCATGACGGGACTCGTGGTGGCGATGGTCATTCTCATCGACTACGGATCTGTCGTCATCTCGCCGACCGACTACGAGATTCTCGCCCATCAACCCGTCTCATCGCGCACCTACTTTCTCGTCAAGCTTACAAACGTCCTCCTCTACGCGGGGATGATCGGCGCCCTCGTCACGGGCCCCACGTGGATATTCCTCGGCGTCCGGCACGGCCTCATCACCGCGATCGTCTTCCCCATGGCAGCGGCCGCCGCCGTCGCCTGGACGGCCCTCGCCATCGTGTCCGTGTACGCGTGGCTCATTCGTGTCGTTCGACCGGCCCGATTCGACCGCATCCTCTCGTACTTCCAGGTGTTGCTCGTGACCGGCGTCGTGGCCGCGCCGCTGCTCCTGGGCGAATTGGAGGATCGGTTGGAAGCGGTGGAGATCGGCACGTCTCCCGCCCTGTTTGCCCTTCCCGCCGCCTGGTTCGCCAGCGCCCTGCCGCTGGTCAACGGGGAGTGGAGCCTTACCGGAATGCTCGCCGTCCTCACCGCGGCGGGGAGCACCGCAGGTCTCTTCCACATTGTGGGCCGGCGTCTTTCGCTCTCCTACGCCGAGCGGATGGGTGCCCTGCTCACCGTCTCGGCCTCCGACCGCAGCAAGGTCTCGCCAATGCGGTCCGCGAGGCGCCGATTTCCCGTGGAAGTCCGGGCCGTGGCCACGTTGATGAGGGGCAACTTCAGACACGACAGGAACTTCCGGATGGCGGTGCTGAGCGTCCTGCCCATGACGCTGCTCTACGTCTATCTGTCATTGCGCGGGGGGTCGCTGCCCGATCCGTTCGTCAATCTGGGGTTCGAAGCAAGTCGTCTCTGGATGATCCATTTCGTGGCGATCGGGGGACCGCAGATGCTGCTGGAGAGCCTCTTCCGCAGCGAGTCCTTTCGCGCCGGCTGGATCTTCTTCGCGTCCCCGGTGGACCGCGCGAAACTCGTCACCGGTGCGGGGCACTGCATCGCGCTCTTCGTACTCGTTCCGTACCTGACGGTCCTGGGCGGGGTCTTCGTGTGGGCCTTCGGGAACATCCCGCACGCCGCGGCGCACGCCGCAGTTCTGGGGCTGATCTCCAACCTGGCCGTTCAGGTGAGGTTGCTGCTGGCGCCGCGCCTGCCCTTCTCCGAGCCTCCGGCCAAGGGCGGCTTCAGCGTCGGCGTATTCGGGGCGGTGGTCATATCCGGGGTCCTGATCGGGCTGCTGCCCCTGGCCCTCGGCGCCGCGTACGCAAGCACCGCCGCGACGATCTCGACCATCGCGGCGCTGGTTCTCGCAAACGCGGTGGCGCCCCGGCTCGTAGCACGCCGGATCTCTCCCCGTCTGCGACGCCTGGAGTTCGCCGGCTGACGGCCGGCTCGGCATCCCTCAGCTTCCGGAAAAGCCGATGTCGTCCACGACGACCGTGCCGGCCGGCGTGCGGTCGAAAAGCAGGCGGATCTCGTCGAGTCGGGCCGGATCGAACGAGGGATTGGCATCGACGAAATCCGCCAGCGGGATGGAAAACGACTGGAGCACCAGTTCCCACTGGTTGTCGAACGATTCGGCGTCGTTCCGGCGCCGGACGACGGTCTCGAGAGGTTGCCGGATGGGCCCGTAGTCCGACAGCCGCACGCCTGCCGACTCGCCCCCGGCGTCCGTGACGACAACGGAAAGATCCACGGGTTCGTCGTCGCCGTTCCGCCCGGCCTCGTCTCCGTCCCGCCCGGCCTCGCCTCCGCGGGCCCCTTCCTCGTCCTGTCCCCCGCCGCTCTCAGAGTCGTCGTCGCCTTCCGGCCTTCTCGGCGAGGGACGACCCTCCACGGCTCCGAGCTGCAGATTCAGCCGCGAGGCGGCGCTCAGACCCCGATCCCCAGCCAGCCCGTCCGGCAAGGAGATGGCGTAGCTGGCGGGCTTCCCCACCGCATCCCCGTCGCCGGCGACGCGGTTGTTCCAGCCCAGCCAGAGCGCGTTGTTGTCCTGCGAACTCGACGTTGTGGGCCGGTTCCGCGAGCGGAGGTCGAGGAGGTTCTCCCGCCACGTTCCGAGCGAATCTCCCTCCAGCTTCACGCCCGGCGCCGTGCCGGTGGTGAGGTCGATGTCCTCCTCGAACGACGCGAGCGCCCGGAAGCCGCTCGACTCGAACTGCGTGATGTACATCGTCTCGGGGAGCCAGCCGCCGATCGTGCGATGGTCCCGGAACATGGGCATATAGTCGGGACGGTCGCGCAGCGTGGTCTCGAGAAAGGCGGAGATGTAGATCTTCCCGAACTCCCGCTGCGCTTCGCCGTCTATGAGACCCCGCAAGTCGAGGCGCCGCGCGCTCCGCGGGCCATTGTCCTTGTTCCCCCAGACCGTATTCCACTGTCCGTGATTGGCCCGGTACATGTAGATGGCCGTCTTGAAGTAGTCGCCACCGTCCGTGAAGGACAGGCGATTATAGAGGCGCAAGCCGTGAAAGCTCGTCACGTCACCGTCGTGAGAGCCGTGGAATACCATGTAATTGATATTCTCGACCGGCACGAAGCGTCCCGTGGGAAGGTACTGTCCGTCGACGGGCGCGATGGCGATGATCGCGCGGATCCCGTGGTTGAAATCGAACTCCAGGGAGGCGTCGTCCGGATACCGGGACAGCCGGTTGAACGCCGCCGCATGCCCGACCGCTTCGCCCCCGCGGGAATGACCGATGAGGGCGATGCGGTCGAAGTCGATCTTCCCGTGGAACGGGGTGGATTCGTCCGCCGCGAATTCCTTGAAGGCGTCGATGTGCTTGAGGAGGAACCACCCCCGCCCGTCGTTCTCGTTGCGGATGCCGCCGTTGATGAAATTCATGTCGACGGAAGCGAACACGTAGCCCCGGCTGGCGAGCAGCTCGCCGAGATAGCCGTACCCGGGGTCGGAGAAGTCCCTCATGTCGTGGTTCCCGTGAACGATGAGGACCAGCGGGAAGGGACCCTCGCCCTCGGGATACCATGCGCGTCCGTTGATCGGGAATTCCTTCGGCGTGAAACCCCAGTAGCCGTTCCGCTCGCTCGCGGATCCGCCGAGAGAGACGAGCTTCGAGGCGTCGACCGTCTCGGTCACGATCGACACGGAGTCCCGGTACTCGGGCCGGCGCTGGTCCGTGCCGCTCCCGTAGTAGAGGCGCGAGACGCGGTATGGCCCGGGGAGGGCGGGGTGGTCGGCGTCCAGCGACTGCTCGGCAAGGACCGTGGCGTGATCCGACGGCGTGAGTTGCAGCGGACCGTAGCAGCCCGCGACCGCGGCGGCTATCGAGACAAAGACCGCCGTCGACAGAAACCGGCGCACGCTCAACCGCCCAGATCCTCCGGGTCTGGCCCCGGCTCCCGGCCTTCGGGCGCCTCGAGCGAGAACCTGAACTGTTCGGCCAGTTCCGGGTCGTCCTCGATCTCCAGGACGCGCTTGGCGATGTATTCGCCGAGCACCGGCCCCTGCTTGAAGGATTCGGCCGTCCCCAGTCCCGCGAGCCACACGTTGTCGAAGTCGGGATGCTTGTCGATGAGGAAGTTGCGGCTGGGACCGAAGCAGTAGTGGCAGGCGCGCGTCTCGTTGACCGCCGCGCCCACCAGGTCCGGAAAGTAGCGCTCGAGGATCTCGCGCGGCCGCTCGTGGGCCTCCGGCGGCACCCAGCGGTCACTGGTGTCGGGGTCGTCGCCGGCCTGGCCACCGACCCGCACACGGAAGCCGCGGTGGTCCGGGCCCAGAGCCGGCCAGCCCGTACAGCCCGGGACGCCGTAGCTCGGCATGTTCGGGAACATGAAACGCCGGTCCGGCACCGCGAAGTAGAAGACGTTGCCCACGGGGATGCGTATCCGGTCCCCGAACAGTTCCGGAAACGTCTTCCCCATCCAGGGCCCCACCGCGAACACGAACGTCGAGGCCGCCAGCGATTCGTCGCCGCCGAGGGTGACGTCGTTCAGCCGGCGACCGTCCGATCCGCCGAGAGCCGCGCGCGCGATCCGGATCTCGCCTCCCTCCATCTCGAACCGCTTTGCCACGGATTCGATGGCCCGCCGCGCCCGCACGACCCCCGCGTTCGGTTCATGGAGCCCCAGGGAGACGCCCTCCTCCGTCCGGATCCAGGGCCAGCGGTAGTGGATCTCGTCCACATCGAGCAGTTCGTAGTCGACCCCGAGCCGGTCCCACTGGGCCATCGTGTCTTCCAGATAGGGGACCATCTCCTCGCGCAGGATGAGATCGCCGGTCTGGTAGAAGACGCGCGGCAGGAGGAGTTCCTGTCCCTCTTCATCCCACTGGATCCAGCGGCGGATGGCCTCGTTGGCCCAGCGATTCCAGACGAAGCCCTCCGGGCGCCCGCCGTAGGAGGACCGGACGCCGCGCGTTTCTCCGCCCGAGGTGGAACGCGAGTTGCCGGGGCCGTAGGCGTCGAGCACGGTCACTGTGGCCCCGAGCCGGACGAGGTTGAGCGCGGTCCAGATCCCGAAGTTTCCGGCTCCGACCACGACGATGTCCGGTGGCTGGCCGGCGCGGCGTCGCACGGGAGTGGAGCGTGGGGGCGGCGGGGCGCCCATGAGGGGGGATGAACCGCCGAGCGACAGCCCGGCAGCGGCCGCTCCGGCCGTCGCGCTCTTCAGGAACTCCCGTCGATCGATCACCAGGTGGAGCGTCCCCTTCCGCAGCGAGTCAATGCGGCGTCAAAGCGCGGCGTCAAAGCTGTCCCGGGCATCGAACTCCGGGCAAGCGAGGCGCCGCGACCACGCACCTCGTAACAACAGGGCGACCGTCCGTCGCGCTGCGCTAACGCCGCTCGAACGCCGCATCCATGAGCAGCCACGTGTTCGGGTCGAAGACGACGTCGAGCGGCTCCGCGGGAACGGGGATCGTGAACCGACGCTGCCGCCCATCGACATCGATCACCTCAACTCGAGGCGCTCGAACCCCCCCGTGCACGCCGCCCTCGATCGGGCCATCCGGAGGAAGGTGGATCGCGATCTCCGCCGGCATGCGGAAGGTGTAGCGTTCGTCCTGCGTCTGCCGGAGGTCGATGTGAATCGCCCCCGCCGCCGCGTCGTAGCTCCAGCCGCCCTCGAACTTCAGCCATCCGCCGCCGTAGAGCCACTGGTCGAAGAACGTCCGCAGATCGAGGCCCGACGCCTCCTCCATCGCGCGCCGAAAATCCGCCGTCGTCGCGTTCAGGTTCCGGAACTCCCGGTAGTAGTCCTGGATCCCGGCCCAGAACGCGTCCTCCCCGACGACCCCGCGCAGCATGTGCAGCACCCACGAGCCCTTCTGGTAGGTCCCCGGCCCGCTCGTGACCAGGCCCATGTCCGAGAGATTGTCGTGGACGATCCGGTAGTCCGGGTTCACCAGCATGAAGTCCCGGATCCGGTCGCGGCTCACCTTCAACCGCTCGATGAACTCGTCGCGCCCGTACTGGTGTTCGATGAAGAGCAGCGTGAAGTATGTCGCGAAGCCTTCGCTGAGCCAGACGTCGTCCCAGTCGTATTCGGTGACGGAATTCCCGAACCACTGATGCGCCACCTCGTGGATGATCACGTTCCGCCAGCGCACGTCCCGCTCGCCGGTGACCGAGGCGTCGCCGTAGAAGATGGCGGTGGCCGCCTCCATCCCGCCTCCCACGCTGTTCGACTGCACGTTCGCCAGCTTCTCGTACGAGTAGGGGCCGACCATGTCCGCGTAGAACTCCATCGCCTGCTTCGTCGGCACCGCGAAGTCATGGAAGCCGGCGTCGCGATCCTGCGGGTAGACCCACGTCTGGATCGGCACCCCGTTGTAGTAGTCCACCGTCTGCACGGCGAAGCGCGCCGCGCCAAGCGCGTACAGCCACGTCGCGATCGGGACGGACTGCTTCCAGTGCGAGCGGCGCGTGCCGTCCAGGAGATCGCTCTCCTCGATGAGGAGGCCGTTGGAGATGACCTGGTAGTGGGTCGGCGCGGTGACGATGAGTTCGCTCGTCGCCTTGTCGTACGGGTGATCGATCGTCGGCAGCCAGTTCCGGGCCTTGTTGGGCCAGTTGTCGCTGAAGAAGGTCCGGTCGCCGTGCTTGTTCGGCCCGATGATGAGACCGGTGGCCGGAACGCCCTCGTAACGGACGATGACCTGCCGCCGCTCGCCCGCCTCCGTGGGACTGTCGAGCGCGATGAAGAGCGCGTCGTCCCGGTGCTCGAACTCCAGCGCCCCGTCGGCCCCGGTGACGGCCAGAACCCGCATGCCGTTGCCATCGGCCTTCAGCTCGATCAAGTCCAGCCGCACCTCGTCGATGCCCGCTTCCAGGAAACGGAGATCGATCGTCGCCTCGCCCGAGATCATGTCCGTCTCGTCGCTCAGCGCGAGCGCAAACGCGTAGTTGAGCGCATCGATGGCCGGATTCTTCGGATACGTGTCCATCGCCGCCCGTTCCGAAGACGGCCCCCGGGACCGCTCGGGCCCGACCCCGCCCGGTTCCGGAGTTTGGCGAAACCCGTCGTGGAACGAACCCAACGCGAGCGATGAGACCAGCAGCAGCGACAGGGCGTATTTCATCGACACCTCGTAGAAGCAGTTCCGCGTCCGCCCTCAACCTGCACCCGAGCGTCGCCTCCCCGCACCTCCCGTGCGTGTGCGCCACTTGCTCGATGGGTCACCGGGGTTTGACGCGTTCCAAGAAACGTCTCTAATCTGCCGCATGAACTATGGGGACCCCTCGACGCTAGCTGGCGCTGCGGGATTCGACCGCGAATTCGACCGGCGCGTGCGGACAGCAGCCTTCGACTGGCTTGCAAGCCAATGCTCGATTCACGGGGAGGTGCTGCCTCTGGCTCTGCTGCGCGAAGGGTTCACCGTTGGTGGGCGTCAAGTGCATGTGATCGGCCCAAAGGGCATCTTCAAGCCCGCAGTGATGGATGTGCCACTCTCAATTACAACAGCTCCCAAGGGGCCGTATCACGACGTCTTCGGTTCGGACAACCTTCTCCGATACCAGTACCGCCGAGACGGTCCCGAGCATCCCGACAACGTCGGTCTGCGATCAGTCATGTCGCACCGTCTGCCCTTGGTGTATTTCCATGGTCTGATTCCCGGAAAGTACATGCCCGTATGGCCCGTATTCGTGGTGCACGACGAGCGTGAGTCCAGCACGTTCTCAGTGGCCGTAGATGATGTGGTCCACACGAATCTCGTCGGGTCACCGGAGCGTGTCCGAGAAGACCCCGCTTTGCGCCGCGAGTATGTGACCGTGCTCACGCGGCGCCGTCTGCACCAGCGCGCGTTTCGTGAGCGAGTGCTCGCGGCTTACCGCCATCAGTGCGCCCTGTGCCGCCTCCGGCGCGACGAGTTGCTCGACGCCGCACACATCGATCCTGACGCTGAAGGCGGCGAGCCGACGGTGAACAACGGGTTGGCCCTGTGCCGCCTCCACCATGCCGCGTTTGACCGGTTTTTCCTCGGCGTGCGCCCAGACACCCGCCAACAGTCGGGAGTTCGCGCGCAACCGCTCCACATCATCGAGGTCCGACCAGACGTTCTCGACGAGCGCGATGGCCCGACGTTGAGGTATGCAATTCAGGAACTACACGGTCGACCGATCATTCTCCCGCCCAAATCCTCAGACTACCCCGATCTCAGTTCTCTTGCGAAGAGGTATGATCGCTTCCTGGAGAAGGCAGTCGCCTCATAACGGAGGATGTTCCCATGTTGCCTCGACACGCTCTGGCCCTGGTCGTCGCAGCTGCCACAGCGACGTGGCTGGTTCCACCGAGTCTCTCCGCTCAAGAAACGATTGCCATCGTCGGGGCTACGGTCATCGACGGGAACGGGGGCGAACCCCTGCCGGATGCCACCGTTGTGGTAGAGGGCGCCCGAATCGCCGCCATCGGGCCGAGTGCTTCGACCGCGGTGCCCGATGGGGCGCGGGTCATCGACGGGGCGGGGAAGTTCCTCACCCCCGGCTTCGTTGACACCAACGTCCACACGAGCCTCTACGGCGCCGGTTTCGGGAAGCACCGGAAGGAGAACGCGGTCTTCTACTGGGAGCGCGGGGCGGAGATCGCCCTCGAGGCCGCGCAGATGCACCTCAAGCACGGCGTGACGCACGTCCGGGACAGCTACGGCCAGCTCCCGCAACTCATCGAGGTGCGCGACGCCATCGCCGAGGGACGCGAAGTCGGCCCGCGGATGCAGGTCGCCGGCAACATCGTCGGCTGGGGCGGCGCTTTCTCCGTCACCTTCTCCCTGATCGCCGATTCGGATCTGTCGCTGTGGGAGGAACAGTTCTCCGACCACCTCGCGCAGGGGGCCGGCGAGAACCTCATGGACATGTACCCCGAGGAACTCCGCGTCGCGATCAACGACTACCTCGACAAGGGCGTGGACTTCGTGAAGTACGGGGGAAGCAGCCACTGGTCCTATCCGACCATGATCGGCTTCTCTCCCGAGGCGCAGCGCGTGATCGTGGAGGAGACCCACAGGCGCGGACTCGCCGCCGAGACGCACGCGACCAACCCGGAAAGCCTGCGGCTCGCCGTCGAAGCCGGCATCGACCTCATCCAGCACCCGGAAGTCCTGGCCGGCCGTCCCTACTCGGAGGCGTTGCTGACGCAGATCCGCGAGCGCGGCGTGATCTGCTCGATGCTCGTGAACACGATCACGGGAGCGGCGTGGGAGCAGCACCTGACGGATGTCGCGGCCGCCGAGCAACGCCTCGCCAACGAGGGGCAGTCCGCCGAATGGGGGCGTCTGCGCCGGCCCGTCGAACGGGAGAAGACGTCGTTCGAACTGCGCCGGGAGCGCAACGCCCTCGGACACGGGAACGCCATGCGCCGCCAGAACGCGAAGAGCCTCATCGACGCCGGCTGCATCGTCACGCTCGGCACGGACAACTTCCCCGCCGCCGACATCCAGTTCCTGCGCGAGCCCAAGCCGATCTGGCAGGAACCCGGCATCGGCACGCTGATGGCCATCGAAGGCCTCGTTGAACTCGGCATGACCCCGTCGGAAGCCATCGTCGCCGGCACCCGCAACGGCGCCCTCGCCGCCCGCAGCCTCGAAGACTTCGGCACGATCGAGGTCGGCAAGTTCGCGGATCTCGTCCTCCTGGACGCCAACCCCCTGGACGACATCCGCAACATCCGCCGGCAATCGATGGTGATGAAGGAAGGAAAGGTGGTCGACGTCGATGCCCTCCCGACGCGCCCGGTCATGTTCGTGCGTTAGCGCGAGGACAGGCTCCGGCGGTCGGGATGGAAGATCGGGGATACGCATGGTGCTCCCCACCGACATCGCCATGGAATCAGACAGGCTGGCGGAGGGACGGGACGCCCGGTAGAGTCTCGCGCATGGATCTGAAACTGAAGGGGAAAGTTGCGGTCGTGACCGGCGGGAGCCGGGGGATCGGTCTCTACATCGCACGGGCGCTCGGGGCGGAGGGCGCGCGGCTGGCGCTGTGCGCGCGCAACCGCGATCCACTCGAAGCAGCGGCCGAGTCGCTGCGCGCCGATGGTGTGGCCGACGTTCTTACCGTGGCCTGCGATATCGCCGAGGAGGGTGGAGCGGCGCAGCTCGTCGAGGCGGCGGTCGACCGTTACGGGGCGCTGGACGTGCTCGTGAATAACGTCGGGGGCAACCGGCGCGGGAAGTTCGAGGAGACGAGCGACCAGGACTGGCTGGACATCCTCCAGCTCAACGTTCTGTCGGGCTTCCGGGCCAGCCGGCTGGCGATCCCCCACATGCGGGCGGCGGATGGGGGGTCGATCGTCTTCGTGTCGTCGGTCTTCGGGCGCGAGAAGGGCGGCCCGGGGCTGTCGATCTACAACACGACGAAGACGGCGCTGATCTCGGCCGCCGGGATCATGGCGCTCGAACTCGCCAAGGACGGCATCCGCGTGAACTGCGTCGCGCCCGGCTCCATCCAGTTCCCCGGCGGGAGCTGGGACAAGCGCGTGAAGTCGGACCCGGAAGGGATGCGGAAGTTCGTCGAGGCGAACCTCCCGCTGGGACGGTTCGGGCGGGCCGACGAGGTGGCCGACGTCGTGACGTTCCTGGCCTCCGAGCGCGCCAGCCTGATCACCGGCGCCTGCATCGCCGTAGACGGCTCACAAGGGCGATCCCTCGTCTGATCGCCGTCGCCTGAACCCCGGCGTCGCACACTTTCCGGTTGAGGCGACGCCCGCTTGATCCCACATTGATCGCTGCCCGGAGGTTGGTGCTGAAACGGCACGCGACCGTCGCGTCGCCGCCGCACGGAAACCTCGACGGGAGCCCTGAAGATGGGATTGGACGTGGCCGGAATCATCACCCTGATGCTGACCATCATCAGCGTGGGCGCAGCGGTCGGCGCTTTCGCCCACGCCGCCATCCGCAAGCTCAGCGGCGAGATGAAGGAAATGCGCGGCGAGATGAAGGGCCTCGAGGAGGGGCTGCGCGGCGAGATGAAGGAACTCGGGGAAGGGCTGCGCGGCGAGATGAAGGGCCTTGAGGAACGGCTTCGGGGTGAGATGCACGGCGTGCGCGACGAACTCCGAGCTGAGATAGCCAGCGTACGCGACGAACTCCGAGCTGAGATAGCCAGCGTGCGCGACGGACTTCGAAGCGAGATACACAGCGTCCGCGACGAGCTTCGGGGCGAGATACGCGGTGTGCGCGACGAGCTTCGGGGCGAAATCGCGGAAGTGCGCGACGAGCTTCGGGGCGAAATCGCGGGGGTGCGCACCGAACTCCGCGCGGTAGAGGGCCGACAGACCGATCGCGTGGCACGCCTCGAGGGCAAGGTGTTCGGAATCCCCCTTCAGGACCCCGCCGCTGGCCCGGCCTGATACGGTCGCCGGGGTTCCGGGGTTGTGGCCCGGGATTTTGCCGCAGGCTGCCGCGGGCTGCTAGGCGAAGCGGACGAGCTTCACGTCGAGGTCTCGGGTCGTTTCCGCCGGGGCTCGCCACTGGATCAGGATGGGGCTCTGGTAGGTTCCCCACGGGATCTCGCCGTTTCCGTCCCCGTCACGGTCGATCACGGGCAGGCTGATCTCCCGCCTGAGGCCCTGGAAGCGGCGCACCGGGAGCGCCAGCGCCCGGTTCAGCACGCGCGCGATCACGGACTCGTCCACGCCGATCCTCTCCAGGACCCGATTCATGATGTGAACGGCCTCCACCGTGGCGGTGTCGATGACAGGTCCGGGAGAGGTTCGCAGCACGGTCGTGCCCATCCTGGCGACGTTGAGCGCTCTCCCCGACAGCCGCAGCGCCTTCCCCGGCAACCGTAGCGCCTTTCCCGGAATCGACAACGGCGTTCGCAGGATCTCCCGGCCCTGATCGGCCATGAATCGCAGGGGGCTGAGGAGCGCGCCGCGAAGGTCGCGCGTCATCAACAGGGGCTCGAACTCGTTGACCGTCAGGCTGGCGTTGGTTTCCCGCGGCGCGAGCGAGACATCGAGCCGCCCGAACGAGACCCCGTGCTCCTCGACCAAGTCCTGAAGCCGATCCACGAAACCGGCCCCCGGCTCCCGGAGGTCGATGGCATCGACGGCTCGCGGCGACGCTTCGACGCTCAACTGCGTCTGGGCCACGACTTCCTCCGAGTCGTATCCCACGACCGTCGTCCTTCGATTGCGTGTCCCGCCCCTGTGGACGCCATCGAGATCGACGAACCAGACGGGTCGATCCTCTTCGTTGTCGTACGAGGTGGCGCTCTGGAGCCCGGCACCGATGAACGTCAGGTGCGAGTCCGCGTTCTCCGGCTCCGTCGCCTTCTGTTCCTCGGACAGTTCGGTCCGCAACTCGAGTTCATCGTGCTCGTATCCCGCGTTGGGCGGGAAGATCTCGTGGAAGACCTTGATGTACTCCCGCAGCCGTTTCCGGTCGTAGTCGAGCCGCTGCGCCAGCCGCTGATCCAGGTATCCCGCCGTCGTATGGTGGGAGACGTAGAGCGCCTTCGGATACCGGGCGAACTCGGCTCCGAACTCCTCGGCCAGCCTCGCGCGCACGTCGATGAAGTCCGTGCGGGACGCGGGTCTGATCCCGAGGGTGGTCTTGAACGGGGGATCCGAAGACACGCTTACCACACCTTCGCTAGGGTCGCCACAGCCAACCGTGGCGATCTTCGATCCGCCCGGTCTGTATGCCGTGGAGTTCCGCCTTGAGCCGCGACGCGAGGGAGTCGGGCCGCTGCGGAAGCAGAACGTCCGTCCCGTCGAGGCCGAGGCGGTCGATGGGCTGGACCGTGGCGGCCGTGCCCGAGCCGAACGCTTCGTTCAGCGTGCCGGCGACGTGTGCTTCCAGGAGTTCGTCCACGGAGATGCGGCGCTCCTCGCACGGGATGCCGAAGTCCGCGCACAGCCGGATCAGGGAGTCGCGCGTGACGCCCGGCAGGATCGTCCCCTCGAGCGGAGGCGTGATCGCGGTCCCGTCGATGACGAACCACATGTTCATGACCCCGCACTCCTCGACGTACCGGCCCTCGTGGCCGTCGAGCCAGATCACGTTGTCGTACCCCTGCGCCTGCGCCTGCTGGGAGGCGAGCATCGTGGGTCCGTAGTTGGCGGCGGGCTTGTGGCCGCCGGTGCCGCCCTTGAACGCCCGCACGAACTTGCGCGTGGCCACGAGGCTGACCGTTTCCGATCCGGTGAAGTAGAGCCCGACGGGCGCCGTCATCAGGACGTACCGGAAGGAGCGCCCCGACACCACGCTGAGCGTCGGGTCCGTGCTGAAGTAGCTGGGGCGGATGTAGAGCGCGCCCTGATCGGCCCGGGGCAGCCAGCCGCGGTCCACGTCGAGCAGTTCCCGCATCGCGTCGAAGAACAGGTCCCTCGGGAGTTCCGGCATCACGAACCGGGCCGCCGTGCGGTTGAACCGCTTCTGGTTCATGTCCGGCCGGAAGACCGCAAGGTCGCCCTCCGGGGTCATGTGCGCCTTGAACCCCTCGAACATCGAGACGGCGTACTGGAGTCCCTTCGAGCTCGGGTAGATCGGCATCGGGCCGTAGGGCCGGATCTCCGCGTCCGTCCATTCGCCGTCGATGTTGTCGGCCACGAACATGTGGTCCGACCAGATCGAGCCGAACGGAAGGTTATCGAAGTCGACGGATTCGAGCCGTGAACGCTCGACGTGTCTGAGGGGGAATCTCGTGGTGATCGTCGCCATTATCTCTCGCCTGTAGTCAGTCGTGTGTCATCGTTCGTCGTCAGCCTGCCCATCGACGCCGCGCCATTCCCTGGCGGAGTCCGGGATGGGCAGGATGCGACAGCCTAACGCGGACTGTCCCGCCCTGCCAACCGATGCCGACCCCCCCGGAGCGGGCGGCTACTCGCGAGCCGAGCAAGCTGTTAGTCTCAACTTACCCAAGCTCTGCTGAAACGAGGAGGTTCCCGCATGTTCCGCGCCCCCCGCCGCGTCCTCTCCGTCGCCGCCGCGCTGGCCTCCCTCGCCGTCCTCGTCCCGGGCGGCGGGCCGCTCCTGGGTCAGGCCACCGCGATCGTCGGCGCAACCCTCATCGACGGGAACGGCGGCCCGCCTCTCACCGATGCGACCGTTGTCGTGGAAGGGGACCGCATCGCCGCCGCCGGTCCGCGCGCGGAGGTCGACGTGCCGGACGGCGCTCGCGTCATCGACGGCGCCGGCAAGTTCGTCACGCCCGGCTTCGTCGACACGAACGTACACATCTCTCTGTACGGCGGGGGCAACAAGGACCGGAAGGAAAGTTCCGTCTTCTACCGGTTGATGGGGCCCGAACTCACGCTCGAGGCCGCGCAGATGCACCTGAAGTTCGGCGTGACCCACCTCCGCGACAGCTACGGCGCGCTCCCCGAACTCCAGCAGGTGCAGGACGCCATCGCCTCGGGCAAGGCCATCGGGCCGCGGCTCCAGGTCGCCGGCAACATCGTCGGCTGGGGCGGGCCCTATTCGATCACCTTCGCCCTCATTCCGGAGGACGACCTCTCGCTCTACGAGGAACAGTTCTCCGACCACATCGCCCAGGACGCGGGCGAAGATTTGATGGATCTGTATCCCGAGGAACTGCGCGTGAGGATCCGCGAGTACCTCGACAAGGGGGTGGACTTCCTCAAGTACGGGGGGACGAGTCACTGGGCGTTCCCCACGCTGATCGGGTTCTCGCCGGAGGCCCAGCGCGTGATCGTCGAGGAGACGCACGCGCGGGGCCTGCTCGCGGAGACTCACTCCACGAATCCGGAGGGGCTGCGGCTCTCCGTCGAGGCGGGGATCGATCTCATCCAGCACCCCGAGGTGCTCGCGAACCGCGAGATGTCGGACGCGCTCGTCCAGCAGATCGTGGACCGCGGCATCGTGTGCTCGATGCTCGTGAACACGATCACCGGTCCCGCCTGGGAGCACCACCTGGCGAACCGGGCGGCGGCCGAGGAACGCCTGGCCCGCGAAGCGGAGGGAGCCCAGGCGCGCGAGTGGGGGCGGCTGCGGCGTCCCGTGGAGCGGGAGAAGACGAGCTACCAGATTCGCCGCGAGCAGCGGGCGTTGGGGTACGGGACGGAGATGCGCCGCCTGAACGCCCGGAAGCTGATCGACGGCGGGTGCATCACCACGCTCGGCACGGACAACTATGCGGGCGTGGCGCCGGAGTACGGACGCACGCCCAAGCCCATCTGGCAGGAGCCCGGCATCGGGACGATCCTCGCCATCGAGGGTCTCGTGGAACTCGGGATGACGCCGGGCGAGGCGATCGTCGCCGCCACCCGCAACGGCGCCATCGCGGCGGGGGCGCTCGACGAGTTCGGCACGATCGAAGCCGGCAAGCTCGCCGACCTCCTCGTGCTCGACGCCGATCCGCTCGCCGATATCGCGAACATCCGGAAACAGTCGGTCGTCATGGCCGCCGGCAGGATCGTCGACGTCGACGCACTGCCGACCGAACCGGTCTACTTCAAGCGTTGAACTCATGAAAGCCCCGATAACTCACGCAACTTCCGAAACAGGAGCGTCGGATGCATGCGGTCTCTGATTCATCCCGTCCCCACGTCCGTCTCCGCCGCCGGTTCGTACTCGCGGCCGCCTTTCTCCTCGCGCCCGCCGCGCTGGCCGCCCAACAGGTCAAGCCGGGGCTGGATCACGAGGACACGTACCGCTGGAACTCCATCGGTGGCCGCACGATCTCGGCGGACGGCGCCTGGCTCGCCTACATCCTGACGCCCTGGGACGGCGACCCCACGCTCGTGATCACGCGCAGCGACGGCTCGGCGGAGCGCCGCTTCCGGGGTCGCTCGCCCTCCTTCACGCGCGACTCCCGGCACCTCGCCTTCCGCGTGCCGCCGGTGAAGGCCGTGGTCGACTCGCTTCGCCTCGAGGGAACGCGGGGGAACGATCTGCCCGGCGACTCGCTCGCCGTCGTGAACTTGGCCGAAGCGTTCGCGGACGGCGCCGGAGATGACGGCGGAGTCCGGCGCGCCGGCCCCATCGATTCCTTCCGGGTCCCGGAGGACGGGGGCGCCTTCGTCGCCTATCTCCTGTCCGAGAATGCGGAGGACGAAGAGGAGGAAGAAGAGGCCGAGGCTGAGGAGGAGGCCGAGGAAGCCGCCGAGGAGGAGGAAGAAGGCGAAGAAGAGGAAGAGGAGGAGCGCTCCGCCGAGTACGAGAAGCGGCACGAGAAGGAAGACGGGACACCGCTCGTCCTCCTGAATCTCGACACGGGTGAGGAGCACAGCTTCGCCGATGTCGTCTCCTACACGGTCGCGGACGCGGGGAACGGGCTCGCGTACGTAGCCTCGACCGAGGACGAGGGCGGGGACGGGATCCATCTGGTGAATCCGGCGAGCGGCGAGAGCGTGGAGGTGCTGGCCGGAGAGGGCCACTACGAGCAGGTCGCCTTCGACGAATCGGGGGAGCGCCTCGCCTTCCTCAGCAACGCGGACGAATGGGAGATGGATCAGCCGTCCTTCGCGCTCTACCGGTCCGATGGCGTGGCGGCGGAGAAGGTCGCGGACCACGAGACGGCCGGCGTGCCCGCCGGCTGGTGGATCAGCGAGAACGGGTCCGTCTCCTTCAGCGAGGACGGGGATCGTCTCTTCTTCGGCACGGCGCCGCGTCCCGAGCCTGAGCCCGACGAGGAGATCCTCGACGCGGACCGCGTGACGCTCGACATCTGGAACTGGCGCGACCCGTACCTGCAGCCGATGCAGC
Organism: Candidatus Palauibacter rhopaloidicola; assembly: GCA_026914155.1. Classification (GTDB taxonomy): domain Bacteria; phylum Gemmatimonadota; class Gemmatimonadetes; order Palauibacterales; family Palauibacteraceae; genus Palauibacter; species Palauibacter rhopaloidicola. Next base: position 77,657 of record JAPPGH010000029.1, read on the forward strand.
TCGTGCAGGCGAACCGCGAGCGCAACCGGTCGTACCTGGCGGTGGCGCACGAGGGCCGGGACGCCGTCGTGCAGTTGGGCACCGCGAGCATCCCCGACGTGTCGCGCCCCGAGACCGGCATGAGCGACTACGTCCTCGCCACGACCGACGTGCCCCACCGCCAGAAGATCTCTTGGGACGGGCGCTACGAAGATGCCTACGCGGTGGATGTGCTGACCGGCGAACGCCGCACGATCGTGGAGGCGGTGCGCGGCTTCGGGGGCGCCAGCCTCTCACCGGATGGGACGTACGCGTACTGGTGGGATGAGACGGACCGGGACTGGAAGGCCGCGCCGATGGACGGCTCCGGGCCTGCGCGCAGCCTGACCGGGAGTCTTCCGGTCGCCTTCTACAACGAACTCGACGATCACCCGCAGGGACCGCCCCCCTACGGCGGCGCGACGTGGGTCGAAGAAGACGCCGCCATGCTCGTGTACGACCGCAACGACGTGTGGCGCGTCGACCCGAGCGGCGACGAGGCCGCCGTGCGTCTCACGCAGGGAAGGGAGACCGACCTCCGCTACCGGGTGCAGCGCGTGGCCGAGGGCGGAGGCGGCAACTTCTTCGGGTTCGGCTTCGGCGGCGGCGGCGCGGGCGAGGGCATCGAGGAGGGCGAGGTCCTCTTCTCCGTGTTCGACATGGGCACGAAGGCGTCCGGATTCGCGCGCGGCCGGACGGACGAGGCGGGCCGGGTGGAGGAACTGGTCATGGACGACGTGCGCTACGCGGCGCCGACGAAGGCGGAGGACGCCGAGCGCTACGTGTGGACGCGCCAGACGTTCGTCGAGTTCCCCGACCTGTGGGTCGGCGACGCCGACTTCGGGAACGCGCGCAAGGTGAGCGACGCGAACCCGCAGCAGGCGGAGTACCGCTGGGGGAGCGCCGAACTCGTCCACTGGATGTCGAACGACCGCACGCCGCTCGACGGCATCCTGATCAAGCCGGACGGCTTCGACGCCTCGCAGCAGTATCCGCTCATGGTCTACTTCTACGAGCGCATGTCCGACGGGCTGCACAGCTACCAGCCGCCGCTGCCGAACCGGGCGTCGGTCCGCTTCTCCTTCTACGCGAGCCGCGGCTACGTCGTGTTCGTCCCCGACATCCCGTACGAGATCGGCTATCCGGGCGAGAGCGCGCTCGACGCCGTCGTGCCCGGCGTGCAGGCGCTCATCGCGCAGGGGTTCATCGATCCGGACCGCGTCGGCGTGCAGGGCCACTCGTGGGGCGGATACCAGATCGCCTACATGATCACGAAGACGAACGTCTTCGCCGCGGCCGAGGCGGGGGCGCCCGTGTCGAACATGACGAGCGCATACGGCGGCATCCGCTGGCAGAGCGGGATGAGCCGCATGTTCCAGTACGAGCGCACGCAGAGCCGGATCGGCGGGACGCTGTGGGACGAGCGCGACCGCTACATCCACAACTCGCCCGTCTTCTTCGCCGACAAGATCCGGACGCCGCTCCTCATGCTCCACAACGACGAGGACGGCGCGGTGCCGTGGTACCAGGGGATCGAGATGTTCGTCGCCATGCGCCGGCTGGAACTGCCGGTGTTCATGCTGAACTACAACGGCGAGGGACACGGGCTCGGGCGTCAGGCGAACCAGGAGGACTGGGCGATCCGCATGCAGCAGTTCTTCGATTACTACCTGATCGACGCCCCGGCCCCGCGCTGGATGGAGGAGGGCGTCCCGGCCGTCGTGAAGGGACGCGACCTTGGCCTCGAACTCATCGGCAAGCCGGTCTCCGAACAGGGCGGCGTCTCCAGCGAGCGCGGCTCGAGAGGGTGAGGAGCCGGCCGGGAGTCCGCCGGGTGACGCGAGCCACGGCGGCGATCCTGCTGACGGCAGCGGGCCCCGCGCCCGCTCTCGGCATGGAGGCGCCACGCGCCCCGCAGGAGGTGACGGTCGAGACCCTCGAGGGGGGTCGCATCCTCGTGCGCAACTCCGCCCCGCCGCGGGGAGGGGGGCCCGAGGAATGGCGCCTGGTCGAGGAACTCCGGCTCGGCCAGGCCGATGGCACCGGACCCGAGGTCTTCGGCGATGTGCACGATGTCGCCGTGGACGAGCCAGGCAACATCTACGTCCTGGATGTCGGCTCGAAAGAGGTTCGCGTCTTCGACCGCGACGGCCGGCATCTGCGAAACATGGCCCGCGGAGGCGAGGGGCCCGGCGAGGTGCGCTACCGGGACTGGGCCTCCGGCCAGGCGCTTGTGTTCCAGCCGCCGAACCGGCTCTGGATCGGCGATGGCCGACAACAGCTGAGTTTCGATTCCCTCGGGAACGAACTCAGCCGCGCCGGAGGTTTCCTCGTAGGCGGCCAACTCCCGCCCCGGAGCAAGATCGTCGCCGCGGACGACCAGGGCTTCGTCTACCAGGAGGTACGCGTCAGCGACCGGACGCGGTCGGGGGACGAGACCACCTCCCACAGCCGAACCTACGGCGTGCGCCTCCCGGTGTACCCGGAGCATCCGAGCCCCTTCGTGCCCCGGGACTCCGTGCTGCTCGACAGCCGCATCACCACCAACACGATGCAAAGCAGAAGCGAGAGCGGGGGCAACATCACGTTTGGCGGCATCGTGAGGGTCTCGATTCCGCGGCGCGCGTGGGCGTTCGCGGGCGGTGAAACGGTGTGGGCGGCGAACAGAGCGGCATACCGCTTTCACGAGATTACATTCGTCGGCGACACCGTTCGTACGATCGAACTGGGCAACGCGCCCCAGCCTCCGCCCGACGACTCGGACGAGTCCGAGTTCGAGCCCCTGATTGCGGGTCTGAGCGTGTCGCCGGAGGGCTGGCTCTGGGTGCTGCGTTTTCCGGACGACCCCGATAACCCGGGCGACCATCGCGTATGGGATCTGTTCGACAATTGCGGCCGGTACCGCGGCGAGGTTTCCTCGTCAGAGGGAATCGCAACCGTCCGGTTTGGAGGCGAAGCGGTGGATCCCATCGATTTCGGCGCGGGAGGCGTGATCCACGGAATCGCCCGCGACGCGCTGGGCTTGAGCTACGTGCTCCGCCTCCGCCTTGAGAGCGCGGCCGGTATGCGGCCGACCCGGGAGGTCTGTCCCTTCTGATCGACGGCTCGCGCGTCCCGAGCTGTACGCGTTCGCACTGAGGGCAGGGACGCAGGGGACCGGCAACCTCGTTCCCCCAAAACCAGGGCGTGCCGGATCGTCCCCGCTGCGAGCCGGAACAGCGCCGCGTGCGAAACCGGACGCCGACCAGTACCTCGGACTGTCAGATCGGGAGGGTAGCAGGCACCTTCAGCATTCATGGCCACATCACGGACGTTTCGCGAGCGCCTGAGGCAACGGGTGCGAAGGCTGCGGTTTCCGCATCCGCTGACGCTGCTCACGGTCGCCATCCTGGCGGCTGCGGCGCTGTCGTACGTGCTGCCGGCGGGGGAGTACGACCGGCGGGACGATCCGGTGACGGGGCGCAGCGTGGTGGTGCCCGGAACCTTCCACGAGGTGGAAGCCAACCGGATCGGCGCCTTCGAGGCGATCGTTGCGATCCCGCGGGGGATGGCGGACCGCGCCGATGTCGTGTTCCTCATCTTTCTCATCGGCGGGGCGTTCGCCGTGTTCGATGCGACGGGGGCGCTCCGGCGCGGCGTGACCTGGCTCGTCCGGGGGCTCGAGGGCCGCGAGATCCTCGCGATCCCGGTCGTCTGTCTCGCCTTTGCGGCGGGCGGCGTGACGGAGAACATGCAGGAGGAGATCATCCCCCTCGTGCCCGCGCTCATGCTGCTCACCAAGCGGCTCGGCTACTCTCCGATGGTGGGGGTGGCCGTCAGCGCGGGCTCCGCCTTCGTGGGGTCGGCCTTCAGCCCCATCAACCCGTTCCAGGTCCAGATCGCCCAGAAGGTGTCCGACGTGGCGCTGCTCTCCGGCTGGGCGTTCCGTCTCGCGTTCCTGGCCATCGCCCTCGGTCTCTGGATCTGGTGGACGATGCGGTATGCCGCGCGTACCCGTGCGGGGCCCGAGGCAGAGGAGACGACGGACGTCTCGGAGCCGGATGGGGCACTCGGCTGGAGGGACGTAACCATCTTCGCGATCGTCGCCTCGACCTTCGTCGTCCTCGTGTGGGGACTGCTCCGGTGGGAGTGGGAGTTCGACCACATGTCGGCCCTCTTCTTCATCATGGGCGTCGTGGTGGGGATCATAGGCCGGCTCGGCGTGACCGGGACGGCCCATGCCTACGCCGAAGGCTTCCGGTCGATGGGATACGCCGCGCTGCTTATCGGCTTCGCCAACGCGATCTACGTGGTCATGGATGACGCGCGGATCATCGACACCATCGTGCGCGGACTGTTCGTCCCGCTCGCGGATCTGCCGCTCGCGCTCTCGGCCATCGGCATGTCGGCCGCGCAGGGCGTGCTGCACTTCGCCGTGCCCAGCGTGAGCGGCCAGGCCGTGCTGACGCTGCCCGTCCTCGTACCGCTCTCGGACCTGCTCGGGCTCTCGCGGCAGATCACGATCCTCGCCTACCAGTACGGGGCGGGGCTGTGCGAATTGATCACGCCCACCAACGGCGCCCTGATGGCGATCCTGGCCGCGAGCGGCGTCCGCTACGAGTCGTGGCTGCGCTTCGTGATCCCGCGCTACCTCATGCTGATGGCGCTCGGAGCGGTCGCCCTCGTGATCGCCCTCGCCATCGGCTACAGCTGAGCCTCACCACGTTCCCGCGGGAATGTCCGAGTCAGAAGTTCTGGCGATCAGCCGAACAGGCCGGCGAAGTCCCGAGCCACCCCGTCGCCCAGCCGGCGGGGCCGGCGGCGGTCCAGGCGTCGCGCGCCAGCCAGTCCATCGCCGGTTCCCCGATCGGCGCGCCCGGCGGCGCGTTCGGCGTCCCCGGCATCTCGTAGGGCGCCGAGGGCTTCTCGAGGAAGCGCTCGATGTCGCGGGCGACCATCGCGGCGAAGGCGGCGTCCCGCTCCGGCGGCGGGTTCGCGACCATCTCGGCCCGCATGTCCGTCAGGCTTCGCGTCGCGATGGCGCGCACGTGCGGCATGGACGCCTGGTCCGCGAGGGCCATGATCCGATCCACGACCACGCGGAACGCGGCCAGGCGGAGTTCGGTGCGGTACGGCGTCTCGTTCGGCTCCGGGCGCACGGCGTCGACCAGCGTTGTCAGCACTTCCTTCAGGCCGGGCAGGCTCGGGTCGAGCGCGTGCTGCTGCACGAGCCGCGCCGCCCGCGACGGTTCGAGGACGCGTGACACGGTGTGGTCCGTCGCCACCACCGCCGGCGTGACGGCATCGAAGGCCGGCCCGGTGTAGCGCGGAAACGTCTCGCGCGAGCGCCCGAAGCCCGGCGGCCGAGGCGGCAGCAATTCAAGCACACCGGCAGGGATCTCCAACTCCGCCGGCCGCATCGTCCGGGCCAGCGCGCCCAGCGCCGCCCGCTGCGCCTCGCCGGCGACGCGCTTCACCGGCGTCCGCCCATCCCCGCGGAAGGCGTAGACGTACTCCAGCCCTCCGAGCAGCGAGGCGGCCGCGTCCACCTGGTAGCGGTGGTGCATGTACAGCGGGACCAGCGCCTCCTCGACCGTCACGATCGGCCGCCCGGCGCGGATCGCGCCCTCGCCGAAGCGGTCCAGCGAGTGCCGCCGCACGTCCATCATCCGCTCGAGTTCCGCCGCCGCGTCCACCCCGTTCGACCACTGGTCGGCGCGCGCGTGGATGTTGATGTCCTGGTTCGTGAACAGGATGACGTCCTCGTCCCAGGCTTCGTCGAGGATCCGCTGCAGCTCGGCGGCTTCGTCCGCTCCCTCCGGGAATTCGGAGTACCCGTACACGATCGCGACCTTGTCCCACTCTCCAATGTCCACGTCATAGACCTCGGAATAGTCGAGCTGTCCGGCGTCGCCCAGCGTCACGAGCGGATGGGGATAGTCCATGACCGAGATCCGGCCGAGCCGGCTGTCGTAGTAGTTGTGGACGAGGCCGAGCGTGTGTCCCACTTCGTGCGCCGAGAGCTGCCGGATCCTCGCCAGCGCCCACTCCGCCAGGTCCGCCGGCGCTTCGTCCCCGTTGGCATAGGGCGAGAGGAGACCCTCGGCGATCAGGTAGTCCTGCCGCCACCGGAGCGAGCCCAGCGTCACCACCCCCTTGAGGATCTCGCCCGTGCGGGGGTCGGTGACGGAGCCGCCCGTGCTCCAGCCCCGCGTCGAGCGGTGCACCCAGTTGATCACGTTGTACCGCACGTCGTGCGAACTCACGCCGTCCGGGAGCATCTCCACCCGGTACGCGTCCCGGAAGCCCGCCGCCTCGAACGCCTGGTTCCACCACCGCGCCCCCTCGAGCAGCGCCGTCCGGATCGGCTCCGGCGCCCCCGGGTCCAGGTAGTAGACGATGGGCTCGACCGGCTCGCTCATGGCCGCCGACGGGTCCCGCTTCTCGAGCCGGTGGCGCCGGATGAACCGCTGCTGCATATCCTCTCCCAGCGGCGCCGAGTAGTCCGCGAAGCTCATGGCTCCGTAGCCGGACCGGGGATCGAAGGCCCTGGGCGTGTACTCCCCCAACTCCGGCAGTTGCACGAAGGAGTGATGGAGGCGGATCGTGGCCGCCTCGCCGGTCGAGGCCACGTTCGCGACGCCTTCGAACGCCCCGCCGCCGCCTCCGAATCCGCCGAAGCCGCCGCCCCCGCCGCCCGGCTGGCGGACGAAGGTGAGGGATGCCTCGATCTCGGTGTTCTCCGGGAACCCCATCGTCATCGGCAGGTGCACGGCGCTCCGGCCCGCGTCGAACCGGTATGTCCCCGGCCGCAGCCGCTGCGCCCAGTTGATCATGTCCCGGACGACGAAGTCCGTCGCGTCGACGAGCACGCGCCCGTCCGTCTCCGCCGCCGCCGTGAAGCCCCACAGCGTGGAGGGGGCGAAGGCGTCCGTCACCGCCTGCACCTCGCTCGGGTTCGTGCTGCTCGCCCGGAAGTCGAGGTTCGGCTGGATCATCAGCACCTTCGGCCCCACCCGGTGGAAGCGCACGAGGCGGGAGCCCGAGAGCGCGCCGCGGTCGAGACCGATGTCGTTCGACCCCAGCCCCGAGGCGAGCCCCGTCATGTGAAGGATGTCCGTGTCCCAGCGCGAGATCTCGAGCCACAGCTTGCCGCTCGAGGCCTCCCAGTACATGGGGATGAAGCCGTCGATGGCCCGCATCGAGGCCGTCCTGTCCTCGATCGAGGGGAGTGAATCCCCGGAGTCCTGTGCCACGGCGAAGGCAGGACCGAGAAAAAGGAGAACGACGGGAAGGAGCTTTCGGAAACGGGTCAAGGAGTACACGGACGCCTCCTGGCGACAGGAACTGAATGACTCCCCGCAGATTTCGCGGGAACGGACCTGCACACTACGATGGCGAAAGTCGGCGGGCTGCACGATACCTCTTTCGAGCCCTCGCGAACGGGCGGATCGGGGCCTCCCCAAAACAGGTGATGTTCAACGGGGTCGCTCCGCACATACTATGAACGGTCGCCGGCAAGGTCCCGACGGTTCGTGCCGGACAACGCCAGTCCCGAAGGACCGAAACAATGGTATGCATGACGCGATGCAGGGCGATACTCCTCGTGACCATCGGGCTCCTGGTCGGTATGCAGCCTCTGTTCGCCCAGGAGGCCGGTGACCGCGTTCGCGTGACGACCGATGCCAGCCAGGTGGTCGGCCAGATCGTGGCGGTGAGAAGCGATGGTTTCGACCTCAGCATGGCTGGAGGCGGATCCGGCTCCTTCGCCCACGCCGACATCCTCCGGCTGGAACGCAGCCTCGGTGCCACGTCGCGCTGGAAGGAGGGCCTCCTGTACGGGGGCGGAGGCACGTTTGTGACGGTCACGCTGGGATGAGGCCTGGCTATCGTTGCGACCTGCGACGCTATTACGGGGGGCACAGATACGGGCGGATGCGCGAGAACACCTCTCCGTCTCCTGGTGGCCTATGGCGCGGTGTTGGGCACCGCCGAAGGGCTGCTGGGCATGGCCGTCGGATCGTTGCTGAGAGGGCCCGAGCGATGGGAAGATGTCCGGGTCGGCGGCGCGGCCGCGGGGGTCAGCCCGATCCTCGACCTGAAGCTGGACAGAGGCCGCCCCGCAGCGGTCTTCGGCATCCGTCTCCGCCTTTGAGGGCGAGCTATAGCCGCGGGTAGATCGGTGGCGCGCGGCGAGGAAGGGGGCGTGCCCGCGCCGACCCGCACGATCATGCGCGGCCGAAGCTCCCGCCGGCGTTCCGCCTGGGGCGCGGCCGCGCTTCTCGTGGTGTGGGCCGCGGCCTGCGGCGACGGCGGCGGTGGGGGTAGTGGCCCGCTGGACCCGGTACCACTCCCGGCGCCCAACCGGGCACCCGAGCCCGTCGGATCGATCCCGCCGGTGGGGCTGGCGGCCGGAGCCGACGTCGCGTTTGAGTTGTCGTCGTATTTCAGCGATCCGGACGGCGACCCGCTGAGTTACACGGCCGAAAGTTCCGACGCCTCGGTAGCTACGGCGTTGGTGTCGGGTTCGAGGCTGACGATCGCGGGCATCGCTCTGGGCAGCGCGACCGTCACCGTGACGGCGCGCGATCCGGCGGGTCTGACCGCCGTCCAGAACGTCGGCGTCGCGGTGGAGCGGGGGAACCGGGCTCCAGAGGCGGTTCGCTCGATCCCGCCGGTGGGGTTGGCGGCCGGAAGCGACGTGACGTTCGACATATCGTCGTCCTTCGCCGATCCGGACGGGGACGCGCTCTCCTACGCGGCGGAAAGTTCGGACGTCTCGGTGGCGACGGCATCGATATCGGGCTCGACGTTGACCATCACGGGTGTCGCCGCAGGGAGCGCGACGGTGACGGTGGCGGCGCGCGACCCGGCAGGACTGACCGCCTCGCAGAACGTCGATGTCACGATCTCGGAGGGGTCGAACCGGCCGCCCGAAGGGACGCTGCCGTTTGCCGACGTGACGCTGCCCGCAGGCGTGACGATCACCTTCAACGTGTTGTCCTACTTCTACGATCCGGACGGCGACCGGCTCATCTACTCGGGCCGCACCTCCCACCCGGACGTGACCGCCGTCTCCGTGTCCGGCAGCGTCCTCTCGGTCACGGGCGTGTCCGAGGGTCGCGCCACGGTGGATCTGACGGCGCGAGATCCCGGGGACCTCCCCGCGACGCTTTCGTTCGGCGTCAACGTCGCGAACGGTCCTCCCGCCGCCGTCGGCGAGATCCCGGAAGACACCCTCGACGTGGGGGAGACGGGCACGGTGGAACTCTCCGCGTACTTCTCCGATCCGGATGGGGACGCGCTGACCTATGCGGCGACCGCCTTCTACGACCGTGTGGCCCGAGTCTCCGTGACCGGGAGCGCGATGACGGTGGAAGCGGTGGCGGAGGGGAGCACTTCCATCACGGTCACCGCGAGCGATCCGGGCGGGAGCGAGGCGACGCAGCGGACCCGCCTGACGGTTCGCCTGCCCAATCGGGCGCCCGAGCCGCGGGGCACGATTCCCGATCTGACCGTCGCCGCCGCCGGGACAAGAAGCGTGTATCTGGGGGCCTATTTTGACGATCGGGATCCGCTGACGTACGCGGCGACGACCTCGGACGCGGACGTCGCGACGGTCACGGTCGACGGCAGCCGCGCGACGGTGGCGGGCGTCGCCCGCGGCACGGCGGAGGTCGTGGTGACGGCGCGGGATCCGCAGGGTCTCGAAGCCAACCAGCGCTTCAACGTAACCGTGCCGAACAACGCGCCCCGGGAGACGGCCACCGTTCCGGGAGATACGCTCGATGTCGGCGACACGGCCACGGTGGATCTGTCGCAGTACTTCGAGGATCCGGACGGCGACGCGCTCGTATACACGGCCGAGCCGTTCTTCGAGCCCGTGGCCGCGACCGCCGTGTCGGGCAGCGTCCTCACGATCGAGGGGCTGAGCGAGGGGACGACCTCCGTGACGATCACGGCGCGCGATCCGGAAGGCCTCGAAGCGTCGCAGCGGCCGCGCATCAGGGTGCGCCAGCCCAACCGTCCCCCCGAGATCGCCGACGCCATCCCCGACGTGACGGTGGCCGCGGGGCGCACGTCTCGCGTGTCCATGTTCTTCCATTTCGAGGATCCCGACCGCGACCGGCTGACCTACACCGCGGTGACGTCGGCTGAAGCGGTCGCCACCGCGACGGCTTCGGGCAGCAGCGTGAGGGTCGAGGGCGTCGCGAGGGGGACCGCGGAGATCACTGTGACGGCACGGGATCCCGGAGGACTGGAGGCCCGGCAGTCCTTCACGGTCACGGTTCCCAACAGCGCTCCCGTGGCGGTCGCCGACATCCCGCGGGACACGGTGGATGTCGGGGAGACGACGAACGTGGAACTCTCCGACTACTTCTCGGACCCGGACGGAGATCCGCTGTCCTATGCGGCCGAACCGTTCTGGAAGGATCGGGTTCGCGTCACGGTGTCGGGCAGCCTCATGACGCTGGAGGGGCTCGAGGGCGGACGCACCTCCATCACCGTCACGGCGCGCGATCCCGACGGCCTGGAGGAGAGCCAGCGGACGTCTCTGACCGTCATCCAGCCGAACCGGCCCCCGGAGGCCACGAGGGCGATCGGGGACGAAACCGTGGAGGTGGGCGACACCGAGACCGTCTTCCTGGGGTTCCATTTCGACGACCCGGACCGGGATGCGCTGATCTACCTGGCCGAGACGTCGAATCCGGCGGTGGCCACGGTCTCGATCTCGGACCGGAGGGCAGTGATCACCGGGGTCGCCCGGGGCACGGCGCGCATCACGGTCGTGGCCCGCGATCCCGGCGGGCTGGAGGCGCGGCAGTCGTTCGGCGTGACCGTACCCAACAGCGGCCCCGACGACACCGATACGATTCCGGACCGGACGCTGAACGTCGGCGAGACGTTCTCCGTCGATCTCCACCCCTACTTCACGGACGCGGACGGGGACCCGCTGACCTACACGGCGGAGGTGTTCTTCGACCGCGTGGCGTCCGCGACCGTATCGGGCACGGTCATGACGGTGGAGGGACTGGAGGACGGGAGCACGTTCATCACGGTCACGGCCCGCGATCCCGCGGGGGAGGAAGCCACGCAGCGCACCCGCGTCGAGGTCATCCAGCCGAATCGGCCGCCGGAATCGACGGCTGCGATTCCCGATCAGACGCTCGAACCGGGCGAGAACTACTGGTTCCTGACGTTCAGCTACTTCAGCGACCCGGACCGGGATCGGCTGACCTACGCGGCGGCGACTTCGGACGCGAGCGTGGCCACCGTGACCGTCTCCGGCAGCAGGGTCACCATCGAGGCGGTCGCGGAGGGCTCGGCGACCGTTACGGTGACGGCAAGCGACCCGGACGGCCTCACCGCCGAGCAGGAAGTCGGCGTGACGGTCCAGTCGCGGCAGGGCAACCGGGCCCCGACCGCCGTGGGGGCGATCGACGCGCAGACGGTCGACGGCGGAAGTTCGGTGACAGTGGATGTTTCGACCCACTTCAGCGACCCCGATGGCGACGCGCTGACCTATGCAGCTACCAGTTCCAATGCGTCCGTGGCCACCGCCATCATGTCGGGCAGCCGCGTGACGATCAGGGGCATCGCGGGCGGGACGGCCACGATCACCGTCACCGCGCGGGATCCCGGCGGCCTGTCCGCCAGGCAGCGGATCCGCGTGACCGTGCCCAACCGGGCGCCCACGGGTCGTGCCATTCCGGCGCAGGTCGTCGCGGCGGACGGGACGGCGAACCTTGACCTGTCATCGTACTTCACGGATCCCGATGGAGACCGGCTGACCTACCGCGGTTCTTCGAACGATACCCACGTCGCGACCGCGAGCGTGGTCGGCAGTTCGTTGACGATTCGGCCCGTGGCCTCGGGTGCGACCACCGTCACGGTGACCGCCCGCGACCAGGGCGGTCTGACCGCTTCGCAGGATGTCGCGGTCACGGTGCAGGCCCGCGCCAACCGTCCGCCGTCCGCGAGCGCGGTTCCGGCGCAGCGGCTGACGGTTGGGGGGACGTCGACGCTGGATCTCTCGTCCCATTTCACGGACCCGGACGGCGATGTCCTCAGGTTCGCGGGATCATCGAACAACACCGCCGTCGCGACCGCCGGCGTGATCGGCAACACGTTGACGATCCGGGCCGTGGCCTCCGGAAACGCGACGGTGACCGCGACGGCCACCGATCCGGGCGGCCTGACCGCCTCGGAGACCGTTTCCGTCACCGTCGCACGGCCCGACAACCAGCCCCCGGTGGCGGAGGGCACGATCTCGGACCAGACGCTGAACGCCGACGAGTCCGCCACCATACAGCTGTCCTCGTACTTCAACGATCCGGACGCCGATGCGCTGACCTACGCGGCCGCCGTGTCACGGACGGGCGTGGCCACGGCGGCCGTCTCCGGCAGCCGCGTGACGGTGACGGGCGCGGCGCGCGGGACTGCCACCGTCACGATCACGGCCCGCGATCTCGGCGGGCTCGAAGCCACGCAGGCGTTCGACGTGACGGTGCGCAACAGCGCGCCGGAGGCGACGGGGACGATTCCGGCCACGACCATCGTCGCCAATTCGTCGACGATGATCGACGCCTCCTCCCGGTTCCGGGACCGGGACGAAGATGCGCTGTCGTACACCGTGGCGACATCGGACGCCGCAGTGGCGAGCGTCGCCGTATCGGGCAGCACGGTGACGATTACCGGCGTGGCGGCCGGGACCGCGGTCGTGACGATCACGGCTCGCGATCCCGGCGGCCTCGAAGCTCGGCAGCGCGCCGACGTGACCGTGAGGGCGACCAACCGGGCGCCGGAGGCCGTCGGCGGAATCCCGGCGCAGAACCTCGAAACCGGCAACTCGGCCCCTGTCGACGTGACGTCCTACTTCCGCGACGCCGACGACGATCCGTTGACGTACGCGGCGGCGACCTCGGACGCGTCGGTCGCCACGGCTTCCGTCTCCGGTCGCGTGGTCACGATCGCAGCGGCGAGCCCGGGCACGGCGACCGTGACCGTAACGGCGAGCGATCCGCACGGCGCGTCCGTGAACCAGGGAGTCAGCGTCCAGGTGACGCAGGGCAACCGGTCCCCGCAAGCGAGCGGCACGATCCCGGCGCAGACGGTCGCGGCCGGCGAAGCCATCACGCTCGATGTTTCGCCGTACTTCACCGACCCGGACGGCGATGCGCTGACCTACGCGGTGACGAGTTCGGCCACCGCCGTGGCCACGGCGTCCAGGCTGGGCAGCCAGGTGACCATCTCCGGGCAGAGCGCCGGAACGACGAGCGTGCGCGTCACCGCGAGCGACGCCGACGGGGCCTCGGCCCGGCAGGATATCGCGGTGACCGTGACGGCTCGGCAGGACAACCGGCCTCCGGCGCTTGAGGGCAGCATCCCGGTGCAGTTCCTGTCCGCCGGCGAGTCCGCCACGATCGACGTGTCTTCGTACTTCAGCGACCCGGACGGGGACGCCATCGCCTACACCGGAGCGACCTCGTCGGCCGGCGTCGTCACCACGTCTGCGTCGGGCAGCATGCTGACGATCACCGCCGGGGCGCGGGGAACGGCGACCCTGACCGTGACCGCCAGCGACCCGGACGGCCTCGAGGCCGAGTCGTCCTTCACCGTGGCCGTCATGAACTCGGACACGGGCTCGTACAACATCGACCTGATCTCCATCACGCCGATGTCCGAAACCAACGCGGCCGCGTTTCGGGATGCGGCCGAAAAATGGATGGCGGTCCTCGCGGATACCGAACTTCCGGACATGCCGGTCTCATCCACCACGCCCACAGGCTGCTGGGACCTCACGTCGGATCGCCGCGTCGACAGCGTGGACGACCTGCTTCTCGTCGTGTCCGTGAAGGCAATCGACGGGCGCGGGAGGACACTGGGTTCCGCAGGGTATTGTCGGGTGCACAGCGAGTCCGGGCTGCCCTGGATGGGGGCCATGCAGTTCGACGAAGCGGACCTCGCATGGGTCGAGGAGGAAGGCGACCTGGACGAACTCATACTTCACGAAATCGGGCACACGCTCGGCATCGGTACGGCCTGGAGACGACACGATCTGCTGAAGAACCCCACCCTCACCTGGGTCCTGTTCGGCTGGTCGCACGAGCCGGGCAAGGACGCGCACTTCACGGGCCCGCTGGCCACCGCGGCCTTCAACGAAGCGGGCGGCGACGCGTACACGGACGGCGGGAAGGTCCCCGTCGAAAACTGCTTGGGACGGGGATCGGCCGATGGCCACTGGAGAGAGTCCTACTGGACCGAGGATCTGCCGGAAAGCGACTGCCGGGATGGCGAAGCCCTGCTGGGGGGAGAACTCATGTCGCCTCTGAACACGCTGGGCGTGGACGAGCCCCTGAGCAAGATCACCATCCAGTCGCTGGCCGATCTCGGCTATACCGTGGACGTTGACGAGGCGGCGCCGTACACCCTTCCCGCGCCCGACGCGGCGCGCAGATACGATCCGCGGCGAGTGTTCGAGTACGGCGACGACATCCTCAGGGGACCGATCACCGTGCACGACCGCAACGGGCGTATCGTGCGGCTGATTCCCAACTAGCGGACGCGGGCTATCGGTCGATCGCCGCGATCACCTGGCCCATGATGTCGGACATGTACGCGCTGTAGTCGCCGGGGCTCGGTCCCAGCCGGACGATCACCAGATCCCGCGACGGGATGATGGCGGTGTACTGTCCCATGGCCCCGAGCGCCCAGTACGCGTCCTCCGGGGCGCCCGGATGCGACCCGCCGAGATTGACCCAGAACAGTCCCCCGTAGTTGAGGAGTTCCGCGCCGGGAGCGGGCGTGCTCACGAAGTCCACCCACCCCTCCGGGAGGATGCGGTCGGACCCGCCATCCGGCGTCGGCCACACGCCGTCCCACAGGTGGAGGAGACCGAACCTCGCCCAGTCCCACGCGCTTCCGTAGTCGTAGCCGGTGATGATGAAGTTCCCCCACGCATCCGTCTCAAGGACGTAGTCCCTCGCCCCGATGCGGTCGAACAGGATGCGCTGGGGATAGGTCAGCCAGTCGTCCCCGCGCGCCTCGACGGCCTGCCGCACGATGCGCGCCACGGTGAGGGGATCCGAGTTCCGGTAGCGGAAGATGGCGCCCGGCAGGGTGTCCATCGGCTGGTCGATGGCGTGCTCGAACACATCGATGCCCTCGAAGTAGATTCGGCCGTGCTCGTTGGCGTGCGTCCTGGAGCGCTCGTCATCGGAGCCCAGGTTCAGGAAGTCGAGCCCCGAACTCATGTTCAGGAGGTCGCGGATGCGGATCTCCCGGCGCGGATCGTCCTCTCCCTGCCATTCCGGTACGGGCGCCGGATCGTCCAGCTCCACATCGAGATGGCCGGCCTGCATCGCCGCGCCCATGAGAGCGGCCGCAATGCTCTTGCCCTGGGACCAGGAGATCTGCGGCGTGTTGCGCCCGAAGCCGCCGGCGTAGCGCTCGCCGAGAATCTTCCCGGCATAGACGACCACCAGCGCGCGTGTATGGTGCTCGCGCTGGGCCATCGCCCAATCGAGCGCGGCATCGAGCGCGACCATGTCGACCTCCGCGGGAGGCAGGTCGTGGTGCGCGTCCGCATTGCCGGTGGGCCAGGCGGTCATCTCGGGCTCCGCCGTCCGCCGCTCGACGACCGTCGGCTCGAAGACCACGTCCTCGAATCCGATGGGCAGGATCGTGCAGCCCTGGTCTCCGTTGTATTCGGCGGAGCGCGTGCCGAACCCGTCTCCCGTGACGGAAGCCGTGCGCGTCTCGAAGTCCACGCCGTACCGGAAATCGTCCCGCCACTCATCGAAGGGCTCGAGATCCTGCGCCACGACCTCCTCCACCGTCCGCTCGTAGTCGCGGCCCACGACGAAGACGCCGGCACAGAGGTGGTGCGCCACCCGCCCGGCGACGTGCCCGCGGATGTGGGCCTCGTCTTCCACCGCTTCCCCGGATCCCACCGACTCCGGCGCACAGCCCGCCGCCAGCAGGGCGACGCCCGTGGCCACCCAAAGCCCGGCAGGGCGACGACTCTCAGTGCGAGCGCTCATGCGACCCTCCATTAGACGACGCGGGCTCAGGCTAGCGGTCGATCGCCGCCGTCACCTCTCCGATGATGTCGGACAGGTATGCACCGGTGTTTCCGGGGCTCGGCCCGAGCCGAACGATCACGAGGTCGTAGGACGGGATGATGGCCGTGTACTGTCCCATGAATCCTGCCGCCCAGTAGGCGTCCTCCGGCGCGCGCGGAAGAGAGCCGCCGCGATTGAGCCAGAACAGCCCGCCGTATTCCAGCGCCTCATCGCCAGGTGCGGGGGTGCTGACGAACTCCACCCAACCCTCCGGGAGGATGCGGTCGGGCCCGCCCTCGGGCGTCGGCCACACACCGTCCCACAGGTGGAGGAGGCCGAACCTCGCCCAGTCCCACGCGCTCCCGTAGTCGTATCCGGAGATGATGAAGTTGCCCCAGGCGTCGGTCTCGAGGACGTAGTTCCGAGCCCCGATCCGGTCGAACAGGATGCGCTGGGGGTAGGTGAGCCAGTCCTCGCCGCGCGCCTCGATTGCCTCCCGCACGATGTGGTTGGCCGTCAGCGGGTCGGAGTTCCGGTAGCGGAAGACGGCGCCCGGAAGCGTGTCCATCGGCTGGTCGATCGCGTGCTCGAACACGTCGATCCCCTCGAAGTAGATCCGGAAGTGTTCGTTCGTATGCGTCCACGACAGCGAGTCCGTCAGGCCGAGGTTCAGGAAATCGAGCCCCGAACTCATGTTCAGAATGTCCCGGACGCGGATCTCCCGGCGCGGATCGCCCTCCCCGTGCCATTCGGGCACGGGCACCGGGTCGTCGAGTCCGGCGTCGAGGTGACCGGCCTGGATCGCCGCGCCGACGAGAGCGCTCGCGATGCTCTTCCCCTGGGACCACGAAATCTGTGGCGTGTTGCGCGTGAAGCCGGGCGCGTAGCGCTCCCCGAGGATCTTCCCCGCGTAGATGACGACGAGCGCGCGCGTGTTGTGCTCGGTCTGGGCCATCGTCCAGTCGAGAGCCGCCTCGAGCGCCGCCATGTCGACCTCCGGAGGCGCTGGGTCGTGGTACGCGCCGACATCGCCGGTCGGCCATGCAGTCGCCGCCGGGTCCGGGCTGAGCCGCTCGACCACCTGCGGTTCGAAAATCACATCGTCGAGGTCGACCGGCAGGATCGTGCATCCCTGGTCCCCGTTGTACTCGGCGGAACGGGTACCGAAGTCCGCGCCCGATACGGAGGCGGTGCGCGTCTCGAAATTCATGTCGTACTCGAAATCGTCCTGCCAGTTGAAAAGTTCGAAGCGCCGGATGTCCTGCGCCACGACCTCCTCGACGGAACGCTCGTAGTCCCGGCCCACGACGAAGACGCCCGAGCAGATGTGGTGCGCGGCCATGCCCGCGATGTGCGAGCGTTCGTGAGCCGCCTCGTCGTCCTCGGCCACGGGGCGTAGTTCCCCGCACCCGGCAACGTACGCGGAGACCAGCAGGATGCCGCCCGCCGCCGCACGGATCCGGAATCGATGACGAATCCCCGACAGAACCTTCATGCGAACCCCCATTGCCTTGCTGCGGCGGTCGATTGTCTCGTCGCGACTTCGTAGCTGAGCGCATCCGAAGCGTCCGGCGCAAGGGCCATAACGTTTCCCACGGGCTCCGTGTCGTTCCCAATGAGGAACCCGCGCCTGAAGCAGGGGGAAGTGGGCAGGGGAGCACGGCAGGGGAACAGGCCGCGGAGCGGGCCGGGAACGGGCTGGGAACGGGCAAGGAACAGGCAGAATGGAACGCGGGAAACGGAGGATATCGATGAGAAAAATGATCGGGGCATTCGCTCTTGTAATGGTCACACTCGCCGCCGCGGCGCCGCTGGAGGCACAGGCTCAGCGGGGAGCGCGCGGCTTCGGCATGAGCCTCGACGACCAGATGACGGCCCTTACGGAGCGGCTCACCCTGGACGAGGAACAGGTCGTGATGGTCCGCGAGATCCTCGAGACCCAGGCGGAGAGCCGCCGCGAGCGTCTCCAGGGCATGCGGGGCTCAGGGGACCGGAGCGCGATGATGCAGGCCATGCAGGAACTCCAGCAGGAGACGGAAACCCTGCTGACCGAAGTGTTGAGCGACGAGCAGATGGAGAAGTACCGGGAATACCTGGCCGAACTTCAGCAGCGGCGCCGGCCTCCGCTCTCCCTCTGACCGCGCGGGGCGGCTACCTCGAGGCCGGCGCCCGCACGGTCGCCGGCCTCGGGCCGCCCTTCGGCGCCCGCCCACGCTGCACCAGCACGACGCCCGCCACGATGATCACCGTGCCCGCCAGCATCGGCAGCGTGAACGCCTCATCCGCCAGCCACCAGCCCAGAAACAGCGCCACGACCGGATTGACGTACGCGTACGTCCCCGCCGCCGCGGGCCGGACGTTGCGCAGGAGCCACATGTAGGCCGAGAAGGCCACGATCGACCCCATGGCGGCCAGGTAGATCAGCGACAGCCACGACCGCAGCGACACGTCGCCGAGCGACAGGCGGCCAAACTCTCCCGTCACCAGTCCGATCAGCACGAGGATCAGGCCCCCGGCGGCCATCGTCAGCGCCGTGCCGTAAAGCGGCGGCTGCGGCAGCGCGGCCCGCCGGTTGTACATGGAGCCGATGGCCCAGCTGATCGACGCCCCCACGACGACGAGGGCCCCCGCCACCACCTGGTTCGCGCTCGCCCCGCGGATCCCGATGTCCGCCCCGGAGCTGCTCACGAGGAGCACGACGCCGCCCAGGCCCAGGACGAGCCCGGCGACCTCCAGAGGGCTCGTCGCCTCGCGGTTCGGTCCCAGGCGCGCGATCGCGACCAGCCACAGCGGCACGGTGGCCACGAGCAGGGCCGTGAGCCCCGAAGGCACGTACTGCGCCGCCCAGCACACGAGTCCGTTGCCGCCCACGACCATGAACACGCCCGAGATGGTGGCGGCCCTCCATTCGGAAGGCTTCGGCATCGGCGCGCCCCGACGGCGGGACACGACGGCGAGAACCACACCGGCCGCGAAGAAACGCATGCCCCCGAGGAAGAACGGCGGGATCGTCTCGACGCCGAAGCGAATCGCCAGGTAGGTCGACCCCCACACCAGGTACACCGCGGCGAACGCCAGCAGCAGATCTCTGGTGGAAGCGGTGGACCCGGCGGAGCCGGTGGACACGTCGGAAGCGGCGCGCGCGGTCAAGCGCGGGTCCGTCGATCACGCGCCCGCGTGACGGCGTAGATGGCGAGGCCGACCGCGATGAGCCCCAGTCCCAGCCCCGCTTCGAGCGGTCGGTCGCGCAGGATGTAGGCGAGCGTCCAGCCCGTCACCGCGAGGAAGACGAGGGGCGTCACCGGATAGCCCCAGGCCCGGTACGGCGCGTCCGCCTCGGATCCGCCGTCCCCGTCCCCGTCCCCGTCGACTTCGTGTCCCCGCCCGTCCGCGCTCCGGTCCGAGTCCCGGTCCGACGCCTGCCGCCGGCGCAGGAGGAAGACGCCGCCCGCCGCCAGGAACGTGTTGAGGCCCATCGTGAAGCCCGAGAAGACGAGGATCGTCTCGAACGATTCCGTGAGGATGAAGAGGAGGCTGATCGCGGCCTGGGTGAAGATGGCCACGCCCGGCGTCCCGCGCGCGTTGATCGAACTCAGGAACCGAAACGTGGGGTAGTCCTCGCCGATCGCGTGGAGGACGCGCGGACCCGCAAGCACCATGGCGCTCACGGTGGAGACGAGGAGGAGCGCGAGCGTGATCCCCATCAGGTCGGCCCCGACCGGCCCGAAGATGTACCCTGCCGCGATGTAACCCACCTCGAGCCGTCCCACCATTTCCTCGATGGGAGCGGCGCGCAGGAAGACGTAGTTGAGTCCGACGTAGAGCAGCATCACGAGCAGTGTTCCGGTCGCCAGCGCGCGGGGGAGCGTCCGCCGCGGGTCGCGGAGTTCGCCCGTCACGTACGTCGCCGCGTTCCAGCCCGAATACGAGTACGACACGAAGATGAGCGACACGGCGAACCCGGCGGAGAACACACTCGAGACGCCCTCCGCCGAGGGGCGCACGCCGACGTCCCGGGGGTTCGCGACGAGGGACAGCCCGGCCGCGACGAAGGCGAGGATCAATGCCACCTTGGCCGTCGTCGACCAGCGCTGAAAGCCGCCCGAGGTGCGGTGCGTGCGGCCATGGACGATCGAGAGCAGCAGGACGAGCCCGACCGCGAGCCACCGGGCGGGCAGCGCCGGAAAGACGGACGAGAGGTAGGTCCCGAACGTGATCGCGGCCAGCGCCGTGGGGGCGGCGAACCCGATCGTGGCCGAGATCCAGCCCGATACGAAGCCGGCGGCGGGATGGTAGATGTGCGAGAGGAAGGTGTATTCGCCGCCCGAGCGCCGGATCGTCGATCCCAGTTCGGCGTAGGTGAGGGCGCCGCACACGGCCGCGACCCCGCCCACGACCCACAGCATCAGCAGCGCGAAGCCGGATCTCAGAGACTCGAGCTGAAACCCGAGGCTCGTGAAGACGCCGGTCCCGATCATGTTGGCGACGACGACCGCCGCCGCCGTATGGAGGCCGAACCCGGCCCTTGGAGTCTTCAGCGGAGTAGAGTCTTCAGGGGATGGGCTCGGCCAGGCCCGCCTCGCTCACCAGCAGGAGGAGGTTCGCCTGGATCCCGAGGTGGCCGTCACGGTTGATCCACCATTCGCCGGGCGAGTGGGCCCCGCTCCCGATTCCCCCGCTCCCGATCGTCACCGCGGGGACGCCGAGGGAGATCGGGATGTTCGAGTCCGTCGACGAACGGGTCAGCGCGGGCACCGCCCCGAACAGGGGCATGACCGCGATCGCCCGCTCGACAAGGGGATGGTCGTCGGCGACCTCTCCGGAGGGACGGTCTCCGATCTGGTCCAGTTCGAGTTCGATCTCGGGCCCCGCCCGGCGCAGGGCGTTCTCCTCCGCCAGCGCCCGGCGCATCGCATCCCGGAAGGCGGCGTCGATGCGCGCGAGGCTCTCCTCGCTCTCCGAGCGCATGTCCACTTCCATCCAGGCCTCGAACGGAATCGCGTTGACCGAGGTGCCGCCACCGAGCCGCCCCACGTTGTAGCTCGTGCGCGGGCCCGATCGCGTGAGGGTGTCGGCCACATCCTGGAAATGACGGATCCCGCGGCCCAGCGCATGGGCGGGGCTGGCCAGCCCGAAAGCGCCCCAGGAGTGCCCGCCGGGGCCCCGGAACGTCACGCGGAAACGATGGGAGCCGAGCCCCTTGTTCACGATCCGGCCCAGTCCCGTGCCGTCGATGTCGATCCAGGTGTGGATGGGGTCCGCGCCCTCGCGAAACAGGTACTTCATCCCGCGCAGGTCGCCGAGCCCTTCCTCTCCGACCGTCCCGATGAACTGAACGTCCGCCTCGGTCTCGATGCCGGCGGCCTCGAGCGCCCGCAGCACGGTGAGGACCGCGATGAGGCCGCGCGTGTCGTCGCCGATGCCGGGGGCGAAGAGCGTGTCCCCGCGCTGCGTGACCGTCACGTCGACGTCCGCCGGGAATACCGTGTCCAGGTGTCCCGACAGCGCCACCGTCCGCCGTTCCCCCTCCGGCGTCCTTCCCCGCGCGCCGCCCCGGCCGTAACGGATCCCGATTGCGTTGCCCTCCTCGTCGATGAACACGGAGTCGGCCCCGGCCTCACGGAGCCACTCCGCGTAGACCCGCCCGCGCTCGTCTTCCATGAAGGGGGGCGCCGGAACTTCCGTGAGTTCGATGAGTTCGCGGATCGTCCTCGGTTCGAGTTCCTCGATGATCCTGAAGGCGCTCCGCACCGCGGGGTGTTCGGCGAGGCGCCGCACGTCGTCACCCGGCGCCTGGGCCGCCGCCCCAGCCGGGGCACCCCCGACGATGGCCATGAGAAAGAGGATGGAGACGATGAGTCCGGTGATAGTGCGGGCATATGGTGCATACATGGCGGCTGAGTCTCCTCGAATCGGACCTCTCCGGCGCTCGTCGTCGTCGGCCGCCAGGGGTACGGGATGTCGGTCTCTGGCGGGAGCCTGCTCTCGAAGAATACCCTCTTCGAACGCATGTCGAAAACGCGGTCTCGCCGAAGGCCCGAGCGCTGGGAGGCGTATTCAGGTGAAGTTCAAGGCGACGGTGCCAATAGCGAAGCGGCCGCTTCTGGCCGGGCTCGCTCTCGCCGGTGCGGGCTGCGGGGACACCGTGGAGCCGCAGCCGTCGGCGGCGTGCGGCGACGCTCCGCTCACGGTGGCGTTCTACGCCTTCTATCCGCCCGTCAGCTACAGCGCGGACGAGGACCCGAACTCTCCCGGGTTCAGTCTGCACATGGGATACGAGGCCGACCTCCTCAGCGCGCTCGAAGCCATGCCCGGCACGGGGCTCTCATTCGTACGCCGCCCGATTGCCGACTGGCCCGGAATCTGGCTCCTGCCCGCGACGTCCGATTTCGACATGGCCGGCGGCGGCATCACGATTCTCGAGTCGCGGACGGTCGACGATGCCGGCACGCCGGCGGTGGCGTTCACGTCCGGCCACATCACGTTCCGCCAGTCGCTGCTCGTACGAAGCGAGGACGCCGCGCGGCTCTCTTCCTACGACGCGCTCACGAGCGCGGTGCGCGTGGGCGTTCTTCCGGGGACGACGGGAGAGGCGCGGCTGCTCCGGATCACGGGAATCGTGGACGGTTCCGGCGTGCTTCGAGCGGGGACGCGCGTGGAGACGCCCGCCGGCACCGTCGTGGCGGACGGTACGGGCACGTATACGATCACGCCCGCCATGGCATCGCCCGTCCTGCAGGGCCGGACCCGCATTCACCCCCCATCCGACGACATGCCCGAGGTGGTGTACCTCGGCCGGGAGTCGGGCGAGACGGAATTGTTCGACGCCCTGCGCGACGGACGCATCGACGCCGTGGCCAGCGGGGAGATCCGTGGCGGCGAGGCCGCGCACACCTCAGGCGGAGCGTTCGTCGTGGCCGCCCGGGACTCTCTCGTCGAGTTCGGAGGGTTCACGCTGGATGCGGAGGACCGCGATCTGTTGGCCTGCATCGATGCCCGAATCGACTGGCTGACCGACGAACGCCGCACAGGCTTCGCGGATTGGCTCGCCAACCCGTCCGTCTTCCGGCAGCGGGCCGCCCTTTGGCCCGGCGGGTGAACGGGTTGCGACAGCAGTAACTCCGAACCGTCAGCCGCCGAAGCGGGCGAGGATCCAGTCGGAGATCGTGTCGAGGAAGCCGTCGACGAAACGCTTCTCGAGCAGCGCGTACTCGGCCGGGGATCCCGTCGTCGCGGCCTGGAAGAGGTGATTGGCGCGCGGGAGCACCTCGACCGTCACGTCCGGGTTCCCGGCCAGCGCCTCCTCCAGCGGCGGGCGGTTCTGGTCGGGGAGCACCTGCAGGTCGAGCCCGCCGAAGAGTGCGAGCACCGGCACCCGCGCGCCCCGCAGACCTTCGGTCGGATCGTACGTGAGAAAGTAGCGGAACCAGGGCGTCTCGACGCGGTCGATCTGCGCGTCGATCTGGCCCTGCACGTAGGCGTCCACGTCGGAGATCGCCGCGCGCTGCGCTTCGGGCAGGGTCTCGATGCCCTCGCGGATGGCGGCCCCCAGCTCCTCCCGATACGCCTCGAGGCCTTCACCCGCCTCAAGGGCCGCGAACAGACGGCGCTGGAAGTCGGTATTCCACTCGATGCGGTCCTCGGGCACGCCGCTCGCGCGCTGAATGGCGGCGGACTGCTCGTACAGGATCTCGGTGCCGGGCACGGTCGAACCGGCCAGCAGCACGGTGAAGCGGACGGCGTCCGAGCGCGAGGCCGCGATCGGCGCCACGATGGCTCCCTCGCTGTGTCCCACGAGTCCGACGCGCGCGGGATCGACGTCGGGGTGCTCCGAGAGCCGCGCGAGCCCCGCCAGCGCGTCCCCCGCGAAGTCGGACGAGGTGGAGCCGGAGACGCTGCCCGTCGAGCCGCCGACCCCGCGGTCGTCGTAGCGCAGGACGGCAATGCCCTGCCGGGTGAGGTGATCGGAGAGGAGGCGGAAGACGGCGAACCCGGCCACGACCTCATCCCGGTCCTGGGGCCCCGACCCCGTGATCAGGACGACGCCCGGGAACGGTCCCGGCCCC
This sequence comes from Candidatus Palauibacter rhopaloidicola, assembly GCA_026914155.1. Taxonomy (GTDB): domain Bacteria; phylum Gemmatimonadota; class Gemmatimonadetes; order Palauibacterales; family Palauibacteraceae; genus Palauibacter; species Palauibacter rhopaloidicola. The sequence continues at coordinate 101,784 of JAPPGH010000029.1, forward strand.
TCCGGCAGCGTCAGCGTGCCCTCGAGGTGTACGTCGCCGTTCTCGAACGAGACCTCTTCCTCCCGGTACGGGGGCGGCTCTTCCGCCTCCGCTTCCGGAAGATCGTCCCGCGACACGGAGAACGTGGCGGTCACGACGCCCTGGGTGAATTCGCCCTCGATGGTGTCACCGTCGATGGTGTCACCCGTGAGGGCTCCGTCCCACGCGGCGAGACCGATCGGGGTTTCGAGTTCGAAGTGCACGCGGTCGTTCTCGTGGGACACGGCGGTGAGAGGAAGATCCATCGCTCCCTGGATGTCCATCGTGGCGGAGAGCACGCCATCCGCGCGCTCGAAGGTGACCGAGAAGGGCAACTCACCCGTGGGGAGCACGACGGATCCCACCCACCTTCCTTCGACACCGCCGGCTCGGCCCTCAGTGTCCGCATCCGGCTCCTGCGCCAGCGCCGGAGAGGCCAGCACGCACCCGGCCGCGACGAGCATTCCCGGGACCACGGTCAGGCCTCCTCGACCTCGACGGCGGAGCCGTAGACCACGATTTCGGCGGTCCCTCCCAGGATGTAGGAGGTGGAGAAGCGGACGCAGAGGATCGCGTTCGCGCCGGCCGCCGCCGCCTCGGCCTCCATCCGATCGACCGCCTGTTCCCGCGCTTCGGCCATCATCTTCGTGTACTCCTGGATCTCGCCGCCCACGATGGTCTTCAGGCCGGCGAGAATGTCGCGGCCCAGGTGGCGCGCCCGGATCGTGCTGCCGCGGACGAGGCCGAATTCCTCGACGATCCGGTATCCGGCGAGGTCGTTTCGGGAGGTGATGATCATCGGACCACGTCCTTGTAGGGGTCTTTCTTCTGCATGAACAGGCGCTCGCGCGCCACGGAGACGAACAGGATCACGAAGCCCGCGACCAGCGCGAGCATGCTCCAGCGAATGTACGCGGGCAGCGTCGTGTCCCGAATCACCTCGCTGACGGCGGTCCACAGCGCCCACGTCCCCACGATGATCGTTCCCAGCGAAACCAGGACCCAGCCGATGCCGCGTTCGAGCCGGCGATAGACGTGTTCCCAGTAGCTGTCCCAGGTTTCCTCCGGCGGCTTCAGCGGAGTCATGGTGTCGGTGACCTCCTTCAGGCGCTGGTACGACGCCAGTTCGTCGCGAAGACCCGGGTTCTCTTCGAGCGCGGACTCGAGTTCGCGCCGTCCCTCTCCCGAAATCTCCCGGTCCAGTTCGGCCATCATCAACTGCCGCACCCGCTCGTCGCCGGGCGGGTGCACGTTTCTCTCATTCATCGCCCGCACCTCCCCCCTGGTCGGGGCGCGTTCCCGCCGTCTCCATCTCGCGCGCGAGAGACCGCCGCGCCCGATAGAGGCGCGACATCACCGTGCCGATGGGGATTCCCAGCAGCTCGGCGATCTCCCGGTAACGCAGTTCCTCAAACTCGCGCAGGACGAGCGTCTCCCGTTCCCGCTCGGGCAGGCGTTCGATGGCCGCGCCGACCTGTTCGCGCAGTTCGGATCGCATCACCGCCTGGTCCGGGCTGAGCGGGCGCCGCCCCATCGTCGTGTCCGAAAGCCAGCTGCCCGCCGTCTCGAGTTTCAGGCGGTGCAGCCGCTGATCCCGCGTATGGTTGAAACAGAGTCGTCGGATGATCTGGTACAGCCAGGGGAAGAAGGGACGTTCGGGGTCGATCCTGGCGCGCGCGCGGAACGCCCTGGCGAAGGCCTCCTGAGAGAGGTCCAGGGCATCGTCGTGGTTCCCGACGAGGCCGAGCGCGGTATAGTAGGCACGTTGCATGTATCGTGTGACGAGTTCGCCGAAGGCCGCACGCTCGCCGCGCTGCGCGCGAAGAACGAGCATCCGGTCGGTTGCCTCCGAGCTGTTCAATGATGGCTCCCATGGTCGCGGGCACCTGCGTGAACCTGTGGTGACTGTTTGCCTCGCGAGGGTTACCCGAAGCCGCGGCGTTTATTTCGCAGATCGAGGAAATCGAGAGACGGATCGAGAGACGGATCGAGAGACACGATGAACGAGTTCCCGGCCAGAGCAACCCTGCATCCCGAAATCGTTCCCTCGCGCTGGACGCTCATGCGCGACGTGGCCGTCTTTCAGCTGAAGCTGGTCCTCGATGGACTGAGGGACGCCTTGCTGCTGCCGATTTCGCTCTTCGTCGCCCTGCTCGACGTGCTCGGAGTCGGGCCCCGGGCGGGCCGGCAGTTCTACGCGCTGCTGGAGTGGGGACGCCGGACGGAGTACTGGATCAACCTGTTCGGCGCCACGGACCACGTCCGCGCCCTGACGTCGTCCCCGCGGCCCGGCGTCGATGCGCTCGTCGACCGTCTGGAGCGGCTGGCCGTGCAGGAGTACGAGAGGGGTGGGATCACGGCCTCGACGAAGGACGCCGTGGACCGTGCCCTCGACCACCTCACGAGGCGCGGACCCTCCGACCGGGACCCTCCCGCGCCGCTGCCGTAAGCCGGAGTTCCGCCGAAAGCGCGTGCGCTTCCAGTCCCTCCAGTCGGGCGAGCGCGGCGGTGTCGCGCATCAGGTCCTCGTAGGCGTCATCTTCGGCCGACAGCGACAGCCACGTCGGTCGCCGCAGGAACGAGAACACCGAGAGTCCCGCGTCGAACGCCGCCGCGCCCGATGTGGGAAGCGTGTGGTTCGGTCCCGCTCCGTAGTCGCCGGCCGCCTCGGGCGTGGCCGCCCCCAGGAAGAGCGATCCGTAGCGGTGGACGCCGGGCGCGAGCGACTCGGCCAGTGCGCCATGCAGGTGCAGGTGCTCCGGCGACACCGCGTCGCAGATGGCGGCGGCCTCGTCGGGGCTGGCCGCGAGGAGGGCGCCGCCGGCCGCCAGGGCCTGGCGCGCGATCGGTGCGGTCGGCAGCGCGGCCAACTGCCGCTCGGCCGCTTCGCGGACGGCCTCGACGGTCGCTTCGTCGAAGGCGCACAGCAGCGGGACGGCGTCGGGGTCGTGCTCGGCCTGGGCGAGCAGGTCGGCCGCGACGCGGGACGGCGCCGCATCCGGCGAGGCGACGACGAGCAGCTCTGATGGGCCGGCGATGGTGTCGAGGCCGACCCGGCCGTAGAGGAGGCGCTTGGCCGCGGTGACGAACCGGTTGCCCGGCCCCACGATCTTCTCGCAGCGCGAGACGCCGCCGACTCCGAAGGCGAGCGCGCCGATCGCCTGCGCGCCCCCGATGGCCAGCAGGCCGTCCGCGCCGGCGATGAACGCCGCGGTCTGGACCGCCGCGGTCGGCCGCGGCGACGCGGCCCACACGCCGTCCACCCCCGCCACTTTCGCCGGGATGGCGGTCATGAGCACCGAGGACGGGAGGGGAAAGCGGCCGCCCGGGGCGTAGCAGCCGGCCGCTCCGACGGGCACGAGCCGATGGCCGCCGCGACCGGCCGCGACCGGCGTGTCGAGGTCGGTCGCGGATGCCCGCTGGGCTTCCGCGAACGCGCGGATCCGGTCTGCCACGCGGCGCAGCAACTCGCGGTCGTCGGCCTGCAGCGCCTCTGTCGCGCGCCTGAGCGCCGACCGGTCGAGGAACAGATCGTCGCCCGGCTCGAGGTCGCCGAGCCGCTCGGCGTGCTCGCGGAGCGCCGGCTCTCCGCGCCGCTCGACATCGTTCAGGATCGTCCGCGCGACCTCGAGGGCCGCCGGATCGAGCGCCGGCCGGCGCACCGCCCGCACGGCCTCCCCGAGGCCGATCGGCGGCAGGATCGCGCCCGCCGCCGCGGCGGGCGCCGAAGCCACCCGCCCGGTCGGCCCTCCCGGCGGCCTCGGGACCCGGCGGCGCACCCTGAGCGCGCGCCGCTCGAGTTCGAGGCGTACGTCGTCGAGAGAGCCGCCGGCCTTCACGAGCCGCGTGAGGGCGAAGTAGTACAGGTCCGCGAACTCCGCCACCGCTTCCGTCCTCGAGCCGGCTTCCGCCAGTTCATGCGCTTCCTCGACGAGTTTCCCCCGCAGCAGTTCGGGATCCCCGGCGAGTCGCGCGGTGAGCGAGCCCGGCTCCGGGTCGGCGAGCCGCCCGCGGAGGCGGGTCTCGAGGTCGGACAGATCCATGCCCGACACGGACGGCAGCGCGGCCGACCTCCGGGTCGGCGCGGCGTCAAAACAGGTCGCGGCGCCCGTGTGACAGAAGCCGGTCCCGTGCTGCCGCACCGTGAAGCGCAGCGTGTCGCGGTCGCAGTCCGCGGCCACGCGCACGAGTTCCTGCGTGGCGCCGGATGTCTCGCCCTTCCTCCAGAGCCCCCGGGAACGGCTCTGGTAGACGCCGCGCCGTTCCCTGACGGCCACGCGCAGGCTCTCCGCGCTCGACCAGGCGAGCCCGAGCGCGCGCCCGGCCGTGTCCTCGACGAGCGTCGCCCACAACCCGTCGGCCCGGTCGGACTTCAGCGGAGCCGAGATGGCATCGGCCAGATCCATGCGCCCGCTGTAGATCGCCATCCCCACCTGCGCATCCGCGCCCATTCGGTCCAGCGCCGCGATCTCCGACACCTCGCGGACGCCGCCCGCCACCGTCACGCGCGCGGATCCCGCGGCCGCGACGAGGGCGGATACGCGATCCAGCGGAATCCCCTCCAGCGTGCCTTCGACCTCGACGAAGGTGACCAGATAACCGTCCGCGAGGCCGTCGAGTTCCTCCATGCGCCCGAGGACGTCGCGGCCCGTCCCGCGCCGCCAGCCCTCCACGACGACCTCGCCATCGCGCGCGTCGAGCGCCGCGATCACGCGTTCCGCGGGAAGTCCGCCCAGCACCTCGGGCGTTGCGGCCGTGCCCAGGATCACGCGCCGCGCACCCGCGTCGAGCCAGTCGAGCGCCGCCTCGCGGGACCGAATACCGCCGCCCACCCGGCACGGCGCGAGCCGAAGCAGTTCACGGATCAGGGCGGCGTTGTCTCCGCGGCCGAGCGCCGCGTCGAGATCGATGATCGCGACTTCCCCCGCGACCGCGAACCTCTCGGCGAGAGGCCGCGGGTCGCCGGCATCGATTTCGAGCGTCGCGCCCTGCCGAAGCTGCACGGCCCGGCCGCCCATGAGATCGATGGATGGGATGATCATCGGCGCACCGCGACCCCGAGCTGCTGCAGCCGGTCCTTGAGTCGGCCGATCGACCAGTCGCCCTGGTGGAAGATCGACGCCGCCAGGACCGCGTCGGCGCCGGCTTCGACCGCCGCGCACATGTGACCCGCGTGGGCTCCCCCGCCCGAAGCCACGATCGGCACGGGCACGGCCTCGCGGATGACGCCGATCAGCGCCAGGTCGTAGCCGCTCCGCGTCCCGTCGCGGTCGAAGCTCGTGAGGAGGATCTCGCCCGCGCCCAGTTCCGCGGCGCGGCGGCTCCACTGCGCGGCATCGAGGCCCGTGCGTCGGCTTCCCGAGTGCGTCAGAACCTCGAAGCCGCTCGAACACGCCCCATCCGACGTCGCGCCGCCGTCGAGAGCCAGGACCGCGCACTGGGCCCCGAACCGGGTCGCGATCTCCGACAGGAGTTCCGGCCGCTCGACCGCCGCCGTGTTCACCGCCACCCGGTCCGCCCCCGCCTCCAGCAGGGCGCCCGCGTCCTCCGCCGTCCGCACGCCGCCGCCCACCGTCAGCGGAATCGAGATCTCGTCACGAACGCGGCCCACCGTTTCGAACCGGGCCACTCTTCCCTCCGCCGTGGCCGAGACATCGAGGATCACGAGTTCGTCCGCCCCTTCGCGCTCGTAGCGCCGCGCGAGCCGGGCGGGGTCGCCCTGATCGGCCAGGTTGTCGAAACGGACGCCCTTCACGACCCTTCCGTCCCTCACGTCCAGGCAAGGAATCACCCGAACGTTCAGCATGCCGCCGCGAGCGTGGGCCGTTGTGCGCGGGGTTCGAAAGCGGCCGCCGCGCCCGGCGATTCTTCAAGCCAGCGTTTCAGGAGACCGGCGCCGACCTTCCCCGACAGCTCGGGGTGGAACTGGCAGGCGAGGACCCCGCCGCGCTCCAGCCCCGCCACGAAGCGGCTTCCGTGCCGCCCCATCGCGGCGGTCCAGCCCGCGGGACCCGCCTCGAGCCCGTAGGAGTTGGCGAAGTAGACGACGGATGACCGCAGGAACGTGGTCCCGCCCGGGGCCGCGACGCGGTTCCAGCCCAACTGGGGAATACGGCAGCTCTCCGCCAGCCGGACCACGCGGCCCGGTACGCAGCCGAGTCCGGCGGTGCCCGGAGCCTCCTCGCTCTCCTCGCACAGGAGCTGGAGCCCGAGACAGATGGCGAGCGTCGGCCGTCCCTCCTCCACGCGCCCGCGGACGGCCTCCGCCCAGCCACGCCGGCGAAGCTCCGCCATGCCTCCCGCGAAAGACCCCACGCCGGGGAGGACGACGTAAGCGGCGCTCGATATTCCCGTGGCGGAATCCAGCAGCCGCGGGGTTCTCCCCAGGCGCCGGAAAGCGGCCGCCACCGCCTCGAGGTTGGCCACGCCCGTCGGAACGATCCCCACATCTTCCGGACCCGTCGCCATCCGCGCGGCGCTCATCGGGACACCGTCTCGAGAGCCCCGGCCCCCGAGTCCTCTTCCACGCCCGCTCCGGGCAGGTCGCCCGATTCGAGCACTCCCTTCGTGCTCGGGACTCCGGCCGCCGCGCGCTCCGCGACCGCCTCGGCGAGGGCGAGACCGAACGCCTTGAAGGCGGCCTCCGCGCGATGGTGGTCGTTGTCGCCGCGGATGACATCCAGGTGGAGCGTCAGGCCTCCCGCCGTCGCGAGCGAGGTGAAGAAATGGGGGAGATTCTCGGTCGCGACCGTCCCCAGCATCTCGCGCCGGAGGCCCAGATCCACGCTGGCGAAGGGACGCCCGGAGAGGTCCACGACCGCCCGGGCGAGCGCCTCGTCGAGAGGCGCGTAGGCGTACCCGAAGCGGCGAATCCCCCGCCGGTCCCCGAGCGCGTCCCGGATGACCGAACCGAATACGAGTCCGCAGTCTTCCACCGTGTGGTGGTCATCGATGTCGAGGTCGCCCTGCGCGCGCAGATCCAGCGTCATGCCGCCGTGAAAGACCGCGGCGCCGATCATGTGATCGAGAAACGCGAGCCCCGTATCGACGCGGCTGCGTCCCCGGCGGTCCAGGTCCAGCCGGGCTTCGATGCGGGTCTCGAGGGTGCGCCGGGACCGTTCTCCCACGCGGGCGGTGGCGGAGCGACTCTCTCCGGAGGTGGCGTTCATGGCAATCCCCTTCACGAGATGGGTCCAACGGTCGAGTCGAGCACACGGAGGAGGTGGCGGAACGTCGCCTCGTCCCCCGGAAGCGTGATCCGGACCAGGTCCGGCAGGTTCGGAAAGCGTCGGATGGCGACGCCCCGTTGGCGAAAGCCGCGGTGCAGGGCGGCCGCCCGGTCGGTGGAGGCGAGCACGAAGTTCGCCTGCGACTCGAAGGGCTCCGCCCCCAACGCGCGCAGTGCCGACACGAGCCTCTCGCGCTCGCGGCGGACGGCGGCGACGTACGTCGCGGTGACCCCGTCGCCCACCGCCAGCGCTTGCTCCGCCAACCAGATGGAGGGGCCCGCAAGAGGGAAGGGCGCACCGCCGGCGCGGAGGTCCGCGATCGCCCCGGGAGCGCCCAGCACGAAACCCGTGCGAAGCCCCGCGAGGCCCCACGCCTTGGAGAGCGTCCGTACGACCAGGACGTTGTCGCGCTGCAGCAGTTCCCGTGTCGGGTCGCGGTCGGCGAACTCGACGTAGGCGAGATCCGCGAGCAGCGCGGCGTTCGCCGGCAGGCGGTCGGCGATGGCCAGGATCCGCTCGACCGGGGCCACCATTCCCGTGGGGTTGTGCGGCGAGATCACGGCGACCAGCCCCGTCCGTTCTCCGAGCCGGTCGAGTATCGGTCCGAGAGGAGCGGGGTCGTCGAGCGTGCGTACGGAACGCACCTGGCCGCCCGCGAGCGCCGCGAAGGCCGGGAACATCTCGAACGTGGGGGTCACGGTGATCATCTCCCGTCCGCCGGCGAGCCAGCGGCGGCACACGCGGTCGATCGCGTCATCCGCTCCCGCCGTAACCAGGACGCGGTCGGCTTCCAGACCCAAGGCTTCGCCGACGGACGCCTCCAGGCCGGTCGCCTCCGGGTACCGCGTCAGGGCACTCGCCGGCACCTGCGAGAGGAGACGCACGAGTTCCGGCGCCGGGAACAGGCGCTCGTTGTGATCGAGCCGGAGCCGTTCGCCCGGTCGTGCGGCCACCGCCGTCCCGCTCATGCGACGATCTGTCCCGGCGTCGTCACGACGAGATCGGTTCCGCCCCGCGCCTTCACGCGCGGGATCAGGCCCGGGAGGGCTTCGCGCAGCACCGCGACCCGGATGGCGTAGCCTTCTTCGCCGTGCAGACGCGACACCGTCGGCCTGCGCATGCAGGGCAGCACGGCCACCAGGCCATCCAGCCGCGCCGCGTCCACGTTGACTTCCAGCATGACCCGCTGCCGGGCTTCCACGACCGACTTCAGCACGACGACCAGGTTCTCGATGCGCTCGCGGTGCCGCGGGTCCTCGAGCGCCCGCGGGTTCGCGTAGAGGCGGGTCGATGAGGTCATGAGTTCGTCGACGATCTCGAGCCCGTTGGCGTCGAGCGTCGCGCCCGTCGCGGTGTTGTCGACGATGACGTCGGCGTCCTCCGGCGGGAACACCTCCGTCGCGCCGTACGACCGCACGAGTGTCGCGTCGAGTCCCCGATCTTCGATCCAGCGCGAGGAGAGCCGCGTGTATTCGGACGCTACCGTGAGGCGGCGGCCGGCGGCCCGCAGTCCCGCCCCGGCGATCCGCGTCGGAGCGGCCGCCACGACGCGCACGGGGTCGAGTCCCGTGTCCAGAAGTTCAACCAGCGACCCGTTCAGTTCCGCTACCCAGTCGGCCCCCGCGAATCCCACATCGCGGGATCCCGCATGCAGCATCTCCACGACGTTCTGCGGCTTGAGCAGTTTGGCGCCGAAACCGGGGATCGAGATAACCGGGCGGTAACGGCGCTCCCCGAGATCGACCCGTACGCCGGCGGCGGTCAGCAGTTCGAGTACGCCGGACTGCATCCGCCCCTTGGGCAGGGCGAGTCTCGTCGTTTTGTGGTTCATGTTGTGGTTCATGTCGTCGGCTCGGAAGGCCGACGCCGGGCGGGAGGGCAGCGACAAAAAAAGCCGGCCACCCCGGGCCGGCATCGATCGTTCGCAGTCTGTGTTCAGGTTACAGCTAGACGATCACCGGCCTCCGCGCACGCGGTGGTAGTAATAATGGCCGAAAAACGGATGGGTGTTCGTCATGGGCGCGGAGGATCGCATCGCACCGTTAGCTTGTCAAGTCGGCGACCCGACACGGCCCGGCGGCCTCGGCCGGCGCCGGCCCCGACCCCGTTCCACCTCAACTCCGGCAACCCATGACCGAATCCCCCGCCCCCGCCCCCAGCCCCAGGCCCCCGACGCCGACGCAGAGCCGGGAGACCCGAGCGCGCGTCGCGCCCTGGATCGAACGGACGCCGGTGAGACGCTGGATTCCCGATCGCGGCATCGCCTCCCTGCCCGCGGGAGTCGAACTCTTTCTCAAGCTGGAACTCTTCCAGCGTACCGGTTCCTACAAGGTCCGGGGCGCCCTGAACAACGTCCTCCGCGCGGACGCGGAGACGCTGCGGCGAGGCGTCACGGCCGTGAGCGCCGGGAACCATGCCATCTCCGTGGCCTACGCCGCTCGGGCCGCCGGCACGAGCGCGAAGGTCGTCATGCTGTCATCCGCCAACCCGGCCCGCGTCACCCGCTGCCGGAACTTCGGAGCGCAGATCGAGTTCGCGGACGACGGGGCGAGCGGATTCGCACGCATGGAGGAGATCGCCCGGGAGGAGGGTCGGCTCGAGATCCACCCGTTCGAGGGGGGGAAGACGGTTTTCGGCGCGTCGACCGTGGGTCTCGAGGTCGCGGAACAGCTTCCCGACCTAGAGGCGCTCGTCGTCCCGATCGGGGGTGGAGGTCTCATCTCCGGCACGGCGAGCGTCGTGAAACAGCTTGCGCCCGCGTGCAGGGTCTACGGGGTGGAGCCCGTCGGCGCCGACTCCATGCGGCGCAGCCTCGATGCGGGCGAGCCGGTGGCGCTCGACCGCATCGACACGATCGCAGACAGCTTGGGCGCCCCCCATGCGGCGCCGTACACCTTCGGACTCGTGCGGCACTACGTGGATGACGTCGTGCTCGTCGAAGACGACGCGATCCGCTCTGCCCTGAAAGCGTTGTTCGTCGACGCGAAGCTGGTCACCGAGCCCGCCTCCGCCGCTCCGCTGGCCGCCGCGTGCGGGCCACTACGGGAGAGGCTGGAAGGCCGTCGGGTCGGCCTCGTCCTCTCCGGCTCGAACATCGATCTGGACACCTTCGGGACGCACCTGCGGGCTGCGGGCTGACGCGGGAACCTTTTTCCCACCCGGAACGTCCTAGACGATGTGAAGCGCAAGAGAGGCAGGAAAGGCAGGAGACGGATCTGGCGGAGGCTGGGGATCCTGGCCGGCGTCGTCGCGGCGGGCTGGCTGGGGTATCTGGGCTTCGAGGCGAAGGTCGTGCGCGACTTCGAAGCGATCGATGCGGTCTCCCCGACCCGCGTCGTCGCTCGGCCGCTGGTCCTGCGTCCCGGTGACCGCATGGAGCCCCGGCACGTCGCAAGCCACCTGACGCGAGCCGGTTATCGCTCCGTTTCGAAGCGCACGCCCGACCGCGGGGAGTTCGCGTGGCGCGGCGGAGAACTGAGGCTGGGCCGGCGGGCGCTGCGTCTGGGCGGTTACATGGATCCCGGCGGGTTGGTGCGCGTCCGGTTCCGCGGATATGCCGGCGCGGGTCGGGTGACATCGATTCGGGACGCGGACGGGCGGAACCTCGAGACGCTCATCCTGGATCCCGAGGTCATCGGCGCCGTGCCCGGCGAGCACGGCCGCGACCGCATCCCGGTACGACTCGAGGAAGTGCCCGATTATCTGATCGACGCCCTCCTCACCGTGGAGGATCGCCGCTTCCATGAACACGGCGCGCTGGATCCCCGCCGTATCGCCGGCGCCATGCTCTCGAACCTGCGCCAGGGGCGGATCGCCGAAGGCGGCAGCACCCTCACCCAGCAGCTCGCGCGCACGCTCTTCCTGTCGACGGACCGTACGCTGCTCCGGAAGGTCCGCGAGGCGGCCATCGCCGTGGCCCTGGAGAGGCGGTACTCCAAGCGGCGTCTCCTCGAAGCGTATGTGAACCACATCTACCTCGGGCAGGATCGAGGCGTGGCGATTCACGGGTTCGGCCGAGCGGCGCCGTTCTTCTTCGACCGGGACGTCTCCCAATTGACGCTGGGGCAGTCCGCGATGCTCGTGGGGATCATTCGAGGTCCCAGCATGTACGCGCCGCACCGGCACCCGGAGCGCGCCCGGGCCCGGCGGGACATGGTCCTGCGGCAGATGCACGCGCTCGGTCACATCGACGCGGACCGGCTGGACGCCGAACTCGAAACGCGTCTGACGCTCAGCTCTCCGCGGGAGCGGCGCGCCGACGCTCGCTGGTACCTGGACTTCCTGCGGCGAGAGCTGGGGTCCGGAGCACGGCCGCTGAGTCTGGATGGCTCGGGCCTCACCGTCGTGTCGTCGCTGGAGCCGGAGATACAGCGAGCGGCGGAGCTGGCCGTGTCGGAGGGAATCCGCACGCTCGAGCGCATCCGACCCCGCCTCACGGAGCAGGCGGGGCCTCTGCAGGCGGCGCTCGTGGCCCTCGACCCGCGGAGCGGCGACATCCTGGCGATGGTCGGAGGACGCGCCTACGGCACGTCGCAGTTCAACCGCGCCGCGGACGCGCTGCGTCAGCCGGGAAGCGCCTTCAAGCCGATCGTGGCGCTGGCCGCGCTCGATCCGCGGGCGGACGCCCCGTTCACCCTGGCCTCCACGCTGCGGGACGAGCCGCTGGCGCTCGAGACGCCGGCGGGCATGTGGCGTCCCTCCAACGCGGACCGCGAGTTCCTGGGGCCCGTAAGGCTACGCGAGGCGCTTGAGGGGTCGCGCAACGTGCCGTTCGCCCGCCTGGGACTCGCTGTCGGTCCGGAGCGGATCGTCGAGACCGCGCAACGGCTGGGTGTCGGGAGTCCTCTGGCGCCCTATCCGAGCCTGGCGCTCGGCGCCTCGGAGGTGACGCTCCTCGAGCTGACGGCGGCCTATGCGGTGCTGGCGGCGGAGGGGAGACGGGCGCCTCCGCGCGCCGCCCGTGCGGTCCTGGGTCGAGAGGGCGAGGCCATCCGACCGGCCGAGCTTCGCCGTGAGGCCGTAATCAGCCCGGCGGAGGCGTACCTCCTGACGTCCGCTCTGCGCGGGGTGGTGGAGCGCGGTACCGGGAGCGGCGTGCGCGCGGCCGGATACAGGGGCCCCATCGCGGCGAAGTCCGGGACCACGAACGGCTCGCGCGATGCCTGGTTCGTCGGCTACACGCCGGAACTGGCCGTCGGCGTCTGGGTGGGCTTCGACGACGGAACGCGCCTGGGCCTGTCCGGGTCGCGTGCCGCCCAGCCGATCTTCACGGATTTTCTCATCCGGGTCCTCGGACGGGACGGCGGATCCGACTTCCGATTCCCGGACGGCGTGGAATGGGTCGAGGTCGAGCCCCGGACCGGTCTGCGCGCCGGGTGGGGATGTCGCGGCCAACCCGAACTTTTCCTCGCGGGCACGGCGCCTGAGGCTTCCTGCGGATACCCGATCCGAGGGTGGCGACGAGGAAGTCCGTGGCGTACGACGCCGAGGCGGTGAGCCGGCCCGGCTGGCCGGCGGGCCTGGCAGGCCATGCCCTGCTCAGTCGTGTCGGTGGTCGCGGCGCCCCTGGTGGAACACGACGTGAAGCAGCGACCCCGCGACGAAAGCCTGGTAGAGTTCGATGGCGGCGTGCCCGTCCGGGAGTATCTCCGTGCCCGCCGCGAACCCGATCGCCGTCGCCACGAGGATCGCCCCGACCCCCGCCATGGCCAGGCCGACGCCGTGCCGAGGCTCGATCAGCCACCAGATCAGTAGCCCCACGGCGACCCGATGCAGGATGACGGCGGCGGCAAGCGGAGCACTCGCCGCGGCCGGCGTCAGCGCGCCGCCCTCCAGCAGCGCATGCACCGCCATCGATAACACGCCCAGGACGATGGCGAAGTCGTCCGTGTGCCGCGCCAGCGAACGGGAGATCTTCTCGATGAGATAGAGGATGCCGACTCCAAATAGGACCGCGATCAGGGGCGCGATGTCACGCTCGGTCAAGGCGTGTGGGAGGACCTGATAGGCGACTAGCGCCAGAAGGATCCACACGACGGCGGAATCGATCGCACGGATCGTGCGGGGGCGATTGTGCAGCCAGATGTAGAGGAGGACTCCGGCGACCGGCGCCAGCAGCGCGGCGATGAACGAAGCCATTCGGACTGCGTCCGTGATGTGCCGGGAGCGGCGGGGTTACGGCGTCAGCGGCTCTCGTAGACCGACGTGTTGCCTGCGGCGTCGAACCGGATCACGTCGTAGGGGTCGACGCGGTCCCGGAACTCCATGCCCGGGGAGCCGATCGGCATGCCGGGCACCGCGAGCCCGCTCGCGGGGGGCTTCTCGGCGAGGAACCGGGCGATGACGTCGGCCGGAATGTGCCCCTCGAACACGTAGTCGCCCACGAGAGCCGTGTGGCATGTCTGCATCCGCAGCGGTACTCCCGCGTCGAGCTTCACGCGGATCAGGTCCGCGTCATCCATGTCGAGGACGTCGAGTTCGAACCCCGCCTCCCGCATGTGGTCCACCCAGAGGGAGCAGCACCCGCAGGTGGGAGACTTGTAGACCTTGATCGTCGGCGTTTCCGCGATGGTCGCGGCCAACGCCGCATCGACCATCGCCGTCGACGAGACCGCGGCCGTCGACGAGGCCGCGGCCGCCGTGCGCCCGCTCTCCCCAGCCGCTTCCGGCGCGCACGCGTTGACGAGCATCGCCAACCCGAGGAAGGCCGCTCCGACACTCGCATCTCCGAACTTTCCGTTCAACATCACCGCTCCCGGTTCGATTCCTGCCGCTCCATCCCCCAAGTTATCCGCGGGGAGGCTGCTACGGTACCGTTACGATACGATTCCGCGCGGCATCGTGCGGCGGCCGCGCGCGGGGTGCAGGTGCAACGCGGGTGCGATGGCCCCGCGGGTGGCGGACAGAGCTTGAGAGAGGCGAGGCACGATGGAGAGACTGTCACAACTGTGGGCCGAGGTGGTCGCCTTCACGGCTCCGCGCTGGCTGCCCAGCCTGATCGTCATCGCGGTCGCCGGCCTCGTCTACCTCGTGGCGCTGATGGTGCTGGGCCGGGCACAGAAACACTGGGTGACCCGGACCGAGACGCAGCTCGACGACCTGGCCGTGCGGTTGCTCCGCCAGGTTCTTCTGCTGTCGAGCGGGGCGTTGGCCGTCTGGCGTCTGCTCGACATCTGGGCCCTGCCCACCGTGGCCCAATGGGTCTATGCGATCTGGATCGGCGTCCTCTTCTTCCCCTTGAGCCGGTTCGTCGGAGACCTCCTGACCGCGATCGAGACGGAGGTCGTCTCCCGCACCTCGACACCGCTCGACAAGACGGCGCTCCCCATGATCAACAAGGCGATTCGCTTCGCGGTCATCGCCCTCGGCATCGTCCTCGCGCTCGCGGAGCTGGGCATCAACATCGCGCCTCTCCTCGCCGGCGCCGGCGTCATGGGTCTCGCCCTGTCGCTCGCCGCCAAGGACACGCTCTCCAACGTGATCGCGGGCGTGCTCCTCATCGTCGATCGCCCCTTCCAGGTCGGGGACCGGATCGAACTGTGGACCGCGCCCAATGAGACAGGGTCCTGGGGCGACGTGATCGAGATCGGGCTCCGGGCTACGAAGATCCGCAATCCCGACAATCTCGTCATCGTCGTCCCGAACAGTCAGCTCATGCTGCGCGACATCGTCAACTACACCATGTCCGGCCAGGACATCCGGCTCCGAATCCCCTTCTCGGTCGCATACGAATCGGACATCGAGCGGGCTAAGTCGCTGCTGGTGGACATCGCCCTGGGCGTCGAAGGGGTCAAGGACGATCCCGCGCCGATCGTCATCGCCCGGAGCTTCGGCCCGTCCGAGGTCAACCTCCAACTGCGCGTCTGGATCGTGGAGGCGAGGGCGCGACGGCGCATCGCGGACGACATCAGCGAGAGGGCGCTCCGCGCTTTCGCGGAGGCCGGCGTGGAGATCCCCTACCCGAAGCGGGAACTCTTCATCCGGTCCGCGGATGGACCACAGGCGGATGGGGCCTGATTTGCGCCGCTCGCAGATGCCGGGGCGCCGGCGACTGCTCGCGGTTTCCGTGATACTGGCGGGGGCAATTCTCCCCGGCGGACTGGCGGGTGCGGGACAGGACACGTTCATCACGCCGCAGTCGGAGTTGTTCACCAATGTGACGGTGATCGACGGCCGCGGCGGGCCGCCCCGACCTTCCTCGTCGGTCCTCGTGTGGGGCGGCCGAATCCAGGACATCGGCGCCCAGGGCTCCGTGGCCGCCCCGCAAGGCACCGTCGTCGTGGACCTCTCGGGCTCATACCTCATGCCCGGGTTCATCGATGCGCACGCCTCGCCCCAAACCACGGAAGAACTGCGCGCGCTGCTGGCCGCCGGGATCACGGGAGTGCGCGACGGCGCCACATCCCTGGCCGCCTTCGAGGAGCGAGGCCGTGGAGGCTTCGGCGACGATCCCGTTCCCGCCGTCTACGTCGGCGGTCCCGTCCTCGATGCCGGGAGCGCGACGCCCGGCGCGGCGGTGGAATCGGAAGCCGCCGCCGTCGCGGAGGTGGCGCGGCAGGCTGCGGATGGGGCCGGCTTCGTGTCCGTCGCCTCCGGCGTGCCTCCATCCTGGCTGGTCGGGATCGCGCGGGCGGCGCGCCGCGCGGAGGTGCCCCTGTGGGCCGATCGCCGGGCTGGCGGCTGGCTGCTGGCGCTCCGTGCCGGGTCCGCCGTCGCGGGTCCACTGGTCTCCAGCGACGCCGAACTGCTTCCGGAGAGCGAGCGCGGCCCCTTCGAGGCGCTCGCGGAGGCGGGGCAGGTCCCGGCCCAGATCCCGTGGCTGGAGCGGCTGGAGCCGCAGGGGCCCGACGTCGACCGTGCCGTCACCGCGCTCCTCTCGAACGACTCGGCCCTCCTTCCGATGCTCGCCAGCGCGTTCGCCTCCCTCGACTGCCCGGCGGCCGCCATCACCTGCGCGCCGCTCTCCAACGACGAGCGGAGGGCGCTCGAGGCGGTCTGGCCCAAGGCCGAGGCACTGGTCCGGACCTTCCACGGCCAAGGAGTCCGCCTGCTCGTGGGATCCGATGCTCCGCGCACGACTCCGTGGGGAGAGGGGTTCCACCGTGAGATGCAGTTGCTCGCGGAGGCCGGCATCCCCCCTCTCGAAGTCCTCGGCATGGCTACGAGGAACGGGGCCATCGAGCTCGGCCAACTGCACGAGCGGGGGACGATCGAGATCGGGAAGCGCGCCGACTTCATCGTCCTGGAGGCGAACCCCGCCGCCGACATCCGGAACGCGCGCCGCATCTCGTTCGTCGTGATCGACGGGGATGCGTGGACCTTCGACCGCGAGGAGAACTGGAGGCGCGTCCGCTTCAACTGACGGGACGCTCGTCCGGCTTCATCCGGTGCGGTAGCAGTACGCGTCGCGCCGGCGCGTCAGGTCCTCGATCACGGCCACCTTGAAGGTCTCCGGGCACTCCGAGCCGCCCAATTCTCCGCGGTATTCCTCGATATCCACGACCTCGGCGCCCAGCCAGGCGCTCCGGAAGGGTCGCGGGAAGCGTTCCCCGGGGGCCTGGATGTGATGAAGCCCGCCGCTGTACGCGATGAACAGCCGGCCGTCCGGCATCGCCCGGAGGATGTCCGCGATGCCCCCGCGGATCGTCATTGGATTCCCCTGAACATCCAGCCCCGTGCGGCGCAGCATCCGCCCTTCCGGCAGGATGAGGAGCACGGCCTCCGGATCCCGGACCTGCCGCAGCACTTCCTCCCACGTGTCATCCTTCTCGCGCGTCACCGGCACCACGTGTTTGGCGAAGAGCAGGAAGAGTCGGCCGAGGATCGGTCGAGCCGCGGTCTTGTCCGCGAGCGGTATGACACCGTGCGTCGCGAGTTGCCATAGCACGCGGCCGGGCACTGCGGCGAGGAAGACCGGCTCGAAGAGACTCGTGTGGTTGAGCAGGGCGAGCACGCGCAGACCGGACCAGGGATCGTCGGCTTCGTGGAGCCACTCCAGCCGGACCCGGCAGAGCGCCTTCGCCGCGACCTTGACCGAAAAGAGCAGGAGAAAAACGACATAGCTGCGCATTTTGCGCAGTGTGGTTCGGGCATCCCCGGGCGGTCAAGAGTTCCGGCGCCTGGCAGGTCGCCCGGGCCGGAGGCGGCCAAAGGTGGCATTGACCCGAGCCCTGCCCCATCTTCGGGCGCCCGGCGGTACGCGCCCGGCGGTACGCGTTCGGCGCTACACTGCGCCCGTATTCAGGAGTTTCCTTTCCATGAAAGTTCGATCGCTGTTCCTCGCGGCCCTCTGCACGGGCCTCTTCTCCGCCCCCGTCTTCGCGCAGCGTGACTTCTCGGCCGTCCAGATCGAGGCGACGCACGTCGCCGGCAGCGTCTGGATGCTGGTGGGAAGCGGCGGCAACATCGGCGTGTCCTCGGGCCCGGACGGTGTCGTGATGGTGGACGACCAGTTCGCGCCTCTGGCGGACAAGATCCGCGACGCACTTCGGGAAGTGGGACAATCTGAGGAGGCGGCGCAGCCGCAGTTCCTCATCAACACCCACTTCCACGGCGATCACACGGGCGGGAACGCCGAGTTCGGGGAGGCCTCCACGATCGTCGCGCACACCAACGTGCGCACGAGGCTCCAGGCGGGCGGATCGCCCGACGTGGCCCTGCCCGTCGTCACCTTCGACGACGCCCTCTCCCTCCATTTCAACGGCGAGGAGATCCGGGCGTTCCACATCCCGCACGGACACACCGACGGGGACGCGCTCATCCATTTCACGGGCTCGAACGTCCTCCACATGGGAGACGACTTCTTCGCCGGCCGCTTCCCGTTCGTCGACATCGACAACGGCGGGAACGTGGAAGGGCTCGCGAGCGGGATCTCGCAGGTGCTGGACAACGTGCCGGCGGACATCCAGATCATCCCCGGGCACGGCCCGCTCTCCACCGTGGACGACCTCCGGACGTACCACCGCATGATCACCGAGACGATCGCCATGGTCCGCGGCAAGATCGATGCGGGGCTGAGCAGCGAACAGATTCAGAGCGAGGGCGTCGCCGAGGAGTGGGCCGACTGGGGCGCCGGGTTCATCTCGACGGAACGCTGGCTCGACACCGTGCACCGCAGTCTTTCGGGCGCGACGGGCGCCGAGAACGTCGAACACGGCCACGGCCATGGCCACGGACACCACTAGGCGAGCGACGACGCGATGAGCGACGACGGAAGCGGCTCACCCGACGGCCGCGGCTGGGTCGCGGACGGCTACAACGCGGGATACGCCGAGGGGCTGGTCGAACGGGCGCTGCGCGACCGGGGCGTGATCCCGCCGCCGCTGGCGGGTTGGGATCCATCGGCCGGAGTGGTCGTCGAAGCGCCTCGCCCACCCGCACCCACGCCCGCCGAGCCGGTCGTCAAAGCGCTTCCCACGCCCGCACCCACGCCTGCCGAGGCGGAGGTCGTGGCGACGGAGGACCTTCGGCTCGCCGCTATCGCCGGCGCGCTCGTCGAGGACTACCGCGCGTACGGCCACCTGGGGGCGCGCATCGATCCGCTCGGCTCCGAGCCTCCGAGGCACCCCGTGCTTGAACCGGAGTATCACGGCATCCGCCGCGAAGAACTCGCGCGCGTGCCCGCTTCCGCCGTCTGGCTCAAGCACCTCGGCGACAACGCGGCCGAAGTCGTGGACCGCCTGGAAGAGATCTACTGCGGCCCGATCGGCTACGAACTCGACCAGATGGAGAACCCGGCCCAGCGCGACTGGCTCGTGGACTACATCGAATCGCACCGCCACCGGCTGCTCATGAGCCGGGTGCGGGCGAAGGCGTGCCTCGAGTGGCTGACCCGCGTGGAGGGGCTCGAGACCTTCCTGCACCGCACCTACCTGGGGAAGAAGCGGTTCTCCGTCGAGGGACTCGACATGCTCGTGCCCATGATGCGGGGGATCATCGGAAGCGCGGGCCGGCGCGGGGCGCGGCAGGTGTTCGTGGGAATGGCGCACCGCGGGCGGCTGAACGTGCTGGCCCACGTCATGGGGCTGTCCTACGAGTCGATCGTGGCCGAATTCGAGGAACAGGCCGCGCGCGGCATCATGACCGCGCTCCCGGAGCACGGATCCGGCGACGTCAAGTACCACGTCGGAGGCCGGTCGCGGGTCGCGGAGGACGACGTCCAACTGGACGTGCGGCTCGCCCCCAACCCGAGCCACCTCGAGCACGTGAACCCCGTCGTCCTCGGCATGGCCCGGGCCGCGCGCTTCAGCGGCGAAGCCTTCGACTCATCCGCCATCCTCCCCATCCTCATCCACGGCGACGCATCCTTCGCGGGGCAGGGCGTCGTGGCGGAGACGCTGAACCTGTGCCGGCTGCACGCCTACGAGACGGGCGGCACGATTCACATCATCACGAACAACCAGCTGGGCTTCACCACCCTGCCCGGCGACAGCCGCTCGACCCGGTACGCGAGCGACCTGGCGCTCGGCTTCCGGCTCCCTGTCGTGCACGTGAACGCGGACGACCCCGAGGCGTGCATGGCCGCGGTGCGCCTCGCCGTCGACTACCGGTTCGAGTTCGGGGAGGACCTGGTCATCGACCTCGTGGGCTACCGGCGCTACGGGCACAACGAAGGGGATGAACCCTCGTACACCCAGCCCATGATGTACGAGCGGATCGCCTCGCACCCGCGGGTGCGCGCGCAGTTCGCGGAAGTCGTTATCGAGCGCGGGCTTCTCTCCCGCGAAGAGACCGACGCCTTGGTCGAGGATGTGGACGCGGAACTCGAGGCGGCCAGGGGGGCGATCGCCGCCCACAAGGAGGCGGACGCACAGACCGGAGCGGCCCCAGACCCGAAGCGTCTGCTGGACCCGGCGGAGCCGGCGCGGCCGACCGGCATTCCGGAGGCGCGGCTGCGGGACCTCAACGAGGCGATTCACCGCTGGCCCGACGACTTCAAGCCCTTCCACAAGCTCGGCCGACAGCTGGAACGCCGTCGCGCCGCGCTGGACGAGGGGATCGACTGGGGGCACGCCGAGTCGCTCGCGCTGGCGGGCCTGCTCACGGAGGGTGTCCCGGTGCGCCTCACCGGCGAGGACACCGAGCGTGGCACGTTCAGCCACCGCCACCTCGTGCTGCACGACGCCGAAGACGGGCGTCCGCACACGCCCATGGCCCACCTCGAAGACGGGCAGGCGGCCTTCCGCATCGCGAACAGCCCCCTGTCCGAGATCGCCACGCTCGGCTTCGAGTACGGCTTCTCGACGATCGCCGCCAACGCGCTCGTCATGTGGGAAGCGCAGTTCGGCGACTTCGCCAACGTCGGGCAGGCGATCATCGACCAGTTCATCGTCTCGGGCCGCACGAAGTGGGGCCTGGAGTCGCGGCTCGTCCTGCTCCTCCCGCACGGCTACGAAGGCCAGGGCCCGGAGCACTCGAGCGCGCGGCTGGAGCGTTTCCTGCAACTCGCCGCCGAAGGCAACATCCGCGTCGTGAACTGCACGACGCCCGCGCAGTACTTCCACGCGCTGCGCTGGCAGGCGCTGCGTGCGACGTGCCGCCCCCTGATCGTGATGACGCCGAAGAGCCTGCTGCGCCACCCGCGTGCCCGCTCCTCGATCGGCGACCTCACCGGAAGCGCCTTCCGCCCCGTGCTCCCGGACCCCGACTTCCGCGCCGACCCGTCCCGCGTGAGCCGGGTCATCGTGTGCAGCGGAAAGGTCTACTTCGACCTGCTGGCGGAGGCTCCCCCCGCGCACGACATCCCGATCCTGCGCGTCGAACAGCCCTATCCCTTCCCGGCCCTGGAACTCGGAGCCGCCCTTGCGTCGTATCCTCAAACGGCGGAAGTCTGCTGGGTTCAGGAGGAACCCGAGAACATGGGGGCGTGGACATACATGCGACCGCACCTGCGAGAACTCATCGGCCGCGAGCCCGTCTACATCGGCCGCCCCGAGCGCGCGAGTCCGGCGGAGGGCTACTTCGGCAAGCACGTCCGCCGCCAGCGCCGCCTCCTCCGCGCCGCCCTGCGTTTGGATTGAAGAGGCGTCCAGCGCCCGGACCCACGTAGCCGGAGAGTGACATGCTTGACTCCCATCCCTTTCCGACGCTCGATCACCTCCGAGAGAAGTACCAAATCGAGGAGCGAGGCCACGACCGCGGTAACCTCCGTGTTGGTCCACGAACGGCCGCCCCGAGTACATCTTTCGAGTGACGCTTACAGACCTCGGTTATCGAGTGACCGTTATCGCTCCTCCGGGGCGATGGACGGATGATCCCGATGCGAGGGCCTTGGCGAATGCGGTCGAGGACTCCGAACTCACTCCCGCGGGGTTCTCCAGCATGGCCCTGCCGTTGTACCGCTTGGGTGCGGGCAGGACCGAAACTTGGGGCCCGCGAGGTTGCCGCTACTACGTGGAGGTCATCGACGGCACGGGAACGGACAAGGACGTTTACAAGAACCGAATGCAACTGCTCGAGAGCTACTTCTTCTACCGCCGCGCCGACTGACAGGCGTCCCCGCCAAGTCCTCAAGCCCGATGGGGACCGCCCGATTCGCCAGCGATGCTAGGCTAGAGCCGCGTACTGCGGAGATCTGGAGCCGAGCACGCTACAGCTACTCGATTTCATCGTTCGAATCGCGATCTTTCGTGTAGTGTACGGTTCCCGGAATCGGAGCCGTAAACTCATACCACTCCTCGTTGTCGGGGCACCACTTCCAGGCGGAGCCATCGTCGCAGAGAACCATGTTGCGCTTATCGGCAGCCACATGGCTGCTGACGGGTGTTCGGATGAATTCACCGGTCCGTATCGTGCCAGGGATTGGATCCGACTCCTTCCATGCTTCGCGAGAGCTGTCCCACCGCCAAGTCGAGCCATCGTTACAAACGACCGTCGTGCGCTTGTCGGGTCCAACATGGCTGCTCACAGGCTTTCGCATGGGGATCCCCTGGGTTCCGGTTAGCCAACAGGGGGCCGCGATGGACAATCGGGCCACGAACGAGACGGCGAACCGTGTTACGGAGTTTACTTCCAGAATGTCAAGCGACGGGCCTCCGGGAGATCCCGCCGACCAAGAGGCAGGTCGACCAACCCGCAACTGCAAGTTGCGCGCCTAGCCCGACTTGAAGCGGTTACGAGGGGATCACACGTTAATCGAGGTGGAGGTGCATCGGCGTCGTGCTCCGGGCCGTTGGCTGCGGCGCAAGGAACCTGCAACGGGAGCTGTCAGAGAAAGGAATTGGGCGTGATCATCGGACTTGCCGTCATATTCGTAACGGTCGTCGGCGGAGGCATCTGGTTAGCTTGTGTCATCCGCGCGGTTGGCGAGGAGATTCGGACTGACACCAAGATCGCGAGCGCGTGCGCAGAGGTCCGGGCGGAGATCAGGAATGTGCGCCATGAGCTGCGTAACGAGCTCAGGAAGGAGATCACGGGTGTCCGCGACGAGATGAGGGACGCGCGGATCGGGTTCGGCGGCTAACGCCTTCCGCACACCCGTTGCCCCGACCTCGGTCAGAGAACCAGGGCTGCACCCGGAGAGAAGCTGACTCCGGACCTCGTTCGGCTTGAGGTGCTCGCCGTTTGATCGCACGTTGATCGGGACGTGGAGGTTCGTGCAGATCGCTGCGGCCGGTGCGCCGCTAGTGCGCGGAACCTTCAACGGGAGCCGTTGGACGATGGGGCTGGACGTGATGATCGGACTCGTCACCATAATGGTGGCAATCATCGGTGTGGGCGTGACGCTGGGCCGCCTTACGCGCAAGCACGGAGAGAGACTCGAGGGCCTGCGCGGGGAGCTCAAGGGCGAGATTAAGGATCTGCGCGGGGAACTTCAGGGTAGCATCAAGGGCCTGCGCGAGGAGCTTCGAGGCGACCTCAAGGGTGTTCGCGACGAGCTTCGGAGCGAGATCAAGGGTGTGCGAACGGAACTCGGGGGCCGGATCGACGGTGTCGCCGCAGAGTTGACTCGGACGCGCATGGCGGTTGCCAGGATCGAGGGCAGTGTGTTAGGCGTCCCGCTGCCGGACACCGGAACGGATCCGACCTAGTCATCCCCCGCGGGCTTGACTGCGGAGGCCGATGCCCGGGCGTCGAGGAGTATGGCCTCTTCGAGCAAGCGCGGGTCCGTCGCCGCATCGGAACGGCCGCTATCGAAGCAACCGGCGCGATCTCCCGCGAGTTCGAGGCAACTCGGCGACTCGGAATCGGAACTGCCGTCGGCCGCTTCGCCATCGATCTTGCACATCGGAGCGACTCAAGAAGACGGGGTCAGCGGATGCGGGTCTGGATCGTCCGCTTCATGTCCGAGAGTTCGGAGACCACCTTCTGGTGGAGGACGCCGAGGGCCTGGCTGTTGCCGTCTTCCTCGGAATCCGAAAGCTCCTCGAGGCGCGTCTTCGCGCCGTCGTACTTGCGCTCCAGCCGGTCGATCATGGCCATGATCTGAACCTTTCGGCCGGCGCGGGCCTCGCGGAGCTTCACCCTCAGCTCCTCGGCCCCCTCGCGGTACTTCTCGACCGTCGCGGTCGTTCGCTGCAGCAACTGCTCGTAGTTGTCGGAAAGCTCCATCCAAACCGCCTCGGTCAAGAACTTCGCGGCACGAGGCCACGCCACATCGGCAGGGTCCGCACCGTCACGTCATACAGCCAGCGTTTGAAAATAGAGGCCGGAGGCCGCCCGGGGCACCCCTTACCTTCGTCGACCCCGATCGGCGGCCGCCTACGGGCCGCGGCCGGGACTCCCCAGTGCGATCGTCTCGCGCATCGGAACCTTCGGGAAGGTCGTCGAATAGGCGCCGTACGCGAGGGCAAAAAGGCCGACGAAACCGATCGAAATCATCGCTTCCGGCACGCCGAGCGGCAGTCCCTCCCCGTGCCAGATCGACGGCGCCACCATGTTCCAGCGCTCGACCCAGAACCCGATCAGGATCAGCAGCCCGACGAACGCCAGCCAGCGCGAACTCATCTTCGGGCTCCGTCCCAGGAGGAAGGGGAAAGGGAGGGCGAAGATGAGCACCATCTGGAGCCAGAACATGCGCCCGAAGCCGCCCGTCGAGCGCGGCATGAAGAAGTTCGTCTCTCGCGGAATGTTGCCGTACCAGATCACGAGATACTGGGCGAACCAGAGGTAGGTCCAGAACGCCACGAAGGCGAACGTCAGCTTGCCGAGATCGTGGAAGTCGTACTTGCCCCACAGCCGGATCCCGTCGGACCGCCCGTTGTAGCGGTGGGCCATGACCGCGACGAGCGCGAGCATGCCGAGCCAGCCGCCGATGAAGTAGTACGGCCCCCACACCATGCTCATGAAGCCCGGCGTGAGCGACATCCCGAAATCGAACGACAGGAGCGAGAAGATGACGGCCCAGCTCAGGATCAGCACGGCGGACAGCCGCCCGATGCGGCTCCGGCAGCGCTCGACCTCCACGTCGTCTCCGCGCCAGCCCCGGGCGAAGAGGGAAACGACGGCCTTGCGCCAGCCCCGGCTCTCCGCGGCGACCAGCGGCGCGTCGGCCCGGATCGAGTAGAAGAGCCACACGAAGCCGAGCAGATAGAGCACCGCCAGCAACACCCCGTTCCGCATGAAGACGCCCTCGAGCGTCAGCCAGTCGCGGTTCAGGTGCGATGTTTCCACCGGCCCGATCCACGGGAAGACGTGTTCGGCGCCCAGCCGGAGTACGAAGAAGAGGGCGAAGGAGATGGGGAGGAAGGCGCCCGCCGCCTCGGCCAGCCGGCGGAAGCTCTTGCCCCAGTGCCCCTTCGCGACCTGGAGGACGGCCCCGAACACGATGCCCGCCATCGAGATCGCCGTCCAGAAGAGGAAGTTCGACCACACGCTCATCCAGGCGCGCTGCGCGTCACCACCGACCGTGGTCGCAAAGCCCACGGCCCCGACCGCGACCGCGGCCAGCCATACCGCCAGCCACACCGTCGGGATGCGCCCGCTGATCGTCTGCAGCGCCTCTCCCGTCGTGAGCGCCGGACGGTCGCCGCCGCCGCTCACGGGCCTCCTCCCGTTCCGCGGACCTCGCCCGTTTCGGACTCCGCCGCCGCTTCGGCCGCTGCCGCCTCAGCCGCCGCAGCCTCGGCCGCCGCCGCTTCCTCGGCCATCGCCTCGGCCTGCAGTTGCCGCACGTACGCGACCAGGTACCAGCGGTCCATGGCCGGGATGCGCCGGTAGGGCGGCATCAACCCGCGTCCGTTCCCGATCATGCCCCAGATGTAGCCGTCCGTGTATCCGCGCGTGAGTTCGCCCCGGATGTTGAGGAGCGGGATGTCCGGAATCCGGTTCTGCCCCACCACGGAGCCGTCGCCCGCCCCCGTCACGCCGTGACAGACGGTGCAGAACTGGCTGTACAGTTCCGCCCCGCGGGCGAGGTCGGCCTCGGTGCCGGAGATCGGGCTGACCAGCATGGTGTCGGCCGCCAGCAGGTCGTACGTGCGCTCGCCGTCGATCGGCATGGTGCCGGGCACCGGCAGCCGCGCCCGCTCCTCGTAGGCCTCCAGCGAGGGCTGCCAGGACATCGTGTTGAAGAACGGGGTCCGCTGATCTAGATGCTTGATCTGGTCGTCGCAGCCGCCCAGCGCGAAGGCGGCGAGGACCACGGTCGCGGCGGCGCGGGCGGTCATCCCTGCACCTCCACGTCCACCGCGGCGGTCTCCCGCACCAGCGCCTCGGCGGCGGCGTGCCCCTCGCCGTTGACCGGGACGAAGATGCCCCAGCGGTCGACCGAGAAGGAGGTTCGATACGCCGGGTCGAGGTTGACCACCGGCCGCTTCGTGTGCACGAGCAGGGCGACGAGCCCGAAGATCCCCGTGAGCAGTACCGTGAGTTCGAACATGAACACCACGAACGGCGGCAGCGACACGAGCGGCTTGCCCTGCGTGACGAGCGGGTAGGCCAGCGACGTGCCGGCCGTGAGCAGCACGCCCAGCGTGCACCCGGTGATCGCGCCCGTCAGCGCCCACACGCGCACCGGCGAGGAGTGGATGTCCATCGCCTCCTCGATCTCCGGCGACGGAATCGGCGAGAAGACCTCGATGTCGCGGTGTCCCGCCTCCCGCAGCCGCGCGATGGCGTCGAGCGTGCCGTGCAGCGTGTCGTACTGCCCGAGGACGCCGCTACTCATGGCCATCCCCGTCGTCCCCATCGTCCGCGTGCGAGTGCTCGTGCGCGAGATGTTCCTTCACCTCGGCGATCGAGATCACCGGCAGGCTGCGCGAGAAGAGCAGGAACCAGAAGAAGAACCAGCAGAAGCTGCCGACGAGAATCGACATCTCCACCCAACTCGGCGTGTACAGGCCCCATCCGCCCGGCTCGTACTCGTGGGCGAGCGACGTCACGATGATGACGAACCGCTCGTACCACATCCCGATGTTGACGAAGATCGTGAGCGCGAACAGCGCCGGCAGGCTCGTGCGGACCTTTTTGAACCACAGCGCCTGCGGCACGACCACGTTGCAGAACACCATGACCCAGAAGGGCAGAGCGTAGGCCCCCATCGCCCGCCAGCGGAAGCTCTCGATCTCGATCGGGTCCGCCGAGTAGTAGGCGAGGAAGAACTCCGTCCCGTACGAGAAGCCGACGATGAGCGACGTGAGGAGAACCAGCTTCGCCATGTTCTCGAAGTGGTTCTCGGTGATGTATGCCTCGAGCCCGAACGCCCACCGCAGCGGGATCATGATCGTGATCACGAGGGCGACCCCGCTGAAGATCGCCCCGGCCACGAAGTACGGGGCGAAGATCGTCGAGTGCCACCCCGGCACGATCGAGAGGGCGAAGTCCCACGAAACCACGGAGTGCACCGACAGGACCAGCGGCGTCGCGATCCCCGCCATGTAGAGGTAGATGCGGCGGTAGTGCCGCCACTCGCTCACCGTCCCTTGCCACCCGAGCGAGAACGCGCCGTAGATCTTGTACATCCAGCCCTTGGCCCGGTCGCGCAGGATCGCGAAATCGGGGATGAGGCCGGTGTACCAGAACAGCGCCGAGATGATGAGGTACGTCGAGACCGCGAACACGTCCATCACGAGCGGCGACCGGAAGTCCGGCCAGATCTGCCGCTGCGACGGATACGGCATCAGGTAGTAGAAGTACCAGACGCGACCCAGGTGGATGAGGGGGAAGAGCCCCGCCGTCATCACCGCGAAGATCGTCATCGCCTCCGCGGTCCGGTTGATCGTCGTGCGCCAGCCGGAGCGGAAGAGGTAGAGGATCGCCGAGATCAGCGTCCCGGAGTGGGCGATCCCGACCCAGAAGACGAAGGTCGTGATGTACACGCCCCAGAACACCGGGTGCGTGATGCCCGCGACGCCGATGCCGGCCCCGATCTGGTAGAACCAGGCCCCGAACATGAGGGCGAGACCCGCCGCCGCGACCCCGAGCACGAGATAGAAGCGCTTCTCGGGCATCGTGATGGGCCGCGTGATGTCGCGGTTCGCGTCGGCCAGCGTCGGGGTGGCGGGCACCTTCGCCTCGGCGGTCGCCATCAGTGCGCCTCTTCGCCTTCCCCGGCCGCTGCCGGTTCACCGTGCCCGCCGGCCGCCATGTGCCGGTGCGTGACGTCCTCGAGGTAGGTGATGGCGGGGCGCACGCCGAGTTCACCGAGCGCGTGGTAGCCGCGGGCGCTCTTCGCCTTGCGGGAGACCTCGCTCTCCGGATCCTTGAGGTTGCCGAAGGTGATCGCGTTCGACGGGCAGCTGGCCTGGCAGGCCGTCATCACCTCGCCGTCCCGCACCGTCCGCCCCTCCTCCTTCGCGTCGATCTTGGCCTTGTTGATCCGGTGCACGCACATCGTGCACTTCTCCATCACCCCCACCTCCCGGACCGTGATGTCCGGGTTGAGCTGGAGGTTCAGCGGCCAGGCGAAGGCCCCCCCGTCGCCGCGGCCGCGCGCGTCGTGGTTGAACCAGTTGAAGCGCCGGACCTTGTAGGGGCAGTTGTTCGCGCAGTACCGCGTGCCGACGCAGCGGTTGTAGACCTGAACGTTGAGCCCCTCCGGGCTGTGGTACGTCGCGTAGACCGGGCACACTGGCTCGCACGGCGCGTCGCCGCAGTGCTGGCAGAGCATCGGCTGCTGCACCGTCTGGAACCCGCCGTCTTCCGTCTCCTCCTCGAAGCGGTGGATCCGCATCCACGACATCTCCCGCCGCAGCGCGGCCTGCTCCTCGCCCACGGTGGGGATGTTGTTCTCGGAGTAGCAGGAGGTGACGCAGGCGCCGCAGCCGGTGCAGGCGTTGAGGTCGATGTTCATGCCCCAGCGGTACGGGCTGTTCGGATCGGAGTCCCACGCGGCCTCGACCATCTCGACGAGGTCGATCTCGTGCGCCTCGATCTCGTGCAGCGCGTCCTCCACGTTCATGGCGTGGACGATTTCCCGGTCGTGGTCGTCGGTGGAGCCCTGCGTGACGACGAGCCGAGCGGTTTCCCCGGTGGGCGTGACGGTGACCGCCGTCCCGGCGTAGGCCAGCGCGCCGGAGCCGGGGTCCGCGTTCGCCGCCAGGAGGTCCAGCGGGTTCACGCCGCGGTCGCGCGCGTAGCGGCCGTATGCCGTGTGTCCCTGTCCGAGGGGGATCGCGACCGTATCCGGGCGGATGCCGCGGTAGACGTAGACCGGGGCCTCGATAGCGCCGTCGGCGGATTCGACGCGGACGATGTCGCCGCGCTCCACGCCGAGTTCGTCGGCCATGTCGGGGTGCATCTCCACCCACGAGTTCCACACGACCTTGGTGATCGCGTCGGGTTGTTCCTGCATCCACGACCGGTTCGCGCCCCGGCCATCGTAGAACTGGGCCGTCGGGTAGACGACGAGCTGCGTGCCGGAGGGCGGCTGCGGCGGAGCGAAACCGTCACCGCCGCCCGCGGGCGCAGCCTCCGCGCCGGAGTCCGCGCCGGATTCTTCGCCTGCGTCGCCCGCCCATGCCGCCGCCGAGGCGCCACCGCGCCGGAGCGCGTCGAGCCACGCCGCGTCGCCGCCGAGCCGCTCGGTCCAGGTGCTCCGCAGCACGGTCGCGTAGTCCGTCCCGCTGAACGCGGCGCCCTGTCCCGCCGCGTTTGCGACGTCCAGCAGCAGGTCCTCGCGCTGGCGCGTATCGAACACCGGGTGCATGAGGGGCTGTCCGAGCGCCATCGCGCCGTCCGCCAGGTCCGCGTCGCACCACGACTCGAGCGCGTGGTGGCACGGGAGCACCCAGCCGCAGGCCGACGCCGTCTCGTCGAGGTGCGGCGTGATGGCGACGGTGTTCGCCACGTTGGCCAGCGCCTCGCCGAACCCCGCGGCGGCGGGGAGCGCGTAGGCCGGATTGCACCCGGACACGATGAGCGTCCGCACCTGCCCGGCCCGCATGCGCCCCATCAACGCCTGCATGTCCGCGAAGCTCGCCGATGTGCCCTCGGGCGCGCCGCCCCCCGGGAAGACCCGGGTACCCACGGCCCCCAGCACTTCGTTGAGCGCCGCGACCGCCTGGTGCGCCTGCCGCGCGGCGGCTCCCTGCGACTCGAGCCCGGGCGGGACCGCGACCGCGTTCTCCGCGGCGGCCAATTCCTCTCCGAGCGCGCGGATCGCGTCGGCGGAAACCCCCGCGGCGTCCGCGACGGACTCCGGCGACACGGCGGTCATTCCGGCCGGAAGCGCGACGCCCCGCGCCGCCGCGACGACGCCGGCCACGGCGAGCGCCACGGCGCCCTCGGTCCCGGCTCGCGCTTCGATCCATTCGTCCGCGTTGGCGCCCGTCAGGGAAAGGCGCGGGCCGACGAACGTGAACTTCGCGTGGTGGTGGGCCTCGATGTCCCGCGCCGCCGCGAAACCCGCCGACATCTGCGTCGGGGCGAGCCAGGTGCCCAGGAAATCCGCGCCGAAACAGGCGATCCGGTCGGCCGAGGAGAGGTCGAAGCGCGGCATGCCCGCGCCGCCGCTCACGTCCGCGGTTCCGCCCGCCAGCGCCTGGTTCGAGAACGGCTCCCAGGCGATGTGTTCGACCCCCATCACACGGGCCCACTCAGCGATGAAGCGGCCCGTCGTGCCCGTCACCCGCCCGGTTAGGAGCACCGCGCCGCCGACACGCACCGCATTCGTGAGCGCGGCGGTCGCGTCCTCCCAGTTCGCGTACTGGAAGGGAGGCGCCCCTTCCTCCGTGGACGGATTGCGCTGGATCGGCTGGCTCAGGCGATCCGGATCGTAGAGGTCCTGCAGCGTCGAGTGCGTGAGCGAGGAAAGGCCGTTCGTGCCTCCGCCGAACCGATCGTTGGGGCTCAGGCCGAGGACACGCCCGTCGCGCACCTGCGCATGGACGGGGACCGGTTCCGGTCCCGCGTCCGCCAGCACCGTCGTGTAGGTGTCGGAAACGCCCGGCGTGATCCCCTCTTCCTCGACGAGGCTGGGGATGAGCTTGTCCCCGAAGTTCGGCGGGCCGCACGCCGCCAGCGTCGCCGCCCCGGCCCCGGAAGTCCCGAGCACCTTGAGGAAGCGGCGCCGGGAGGTCCCCGTCCCGTTTGCCGCGGCGCCGTTCAAGGCGTCGGCTGCGGGGGCGGCCTCACCCGAGCAACTCCCGCTGCAGCCGCAACCGCCGTTGCCCCCGTTCAGTAGTGACATGCCGCGCAATCCGTGGGAGCCCGGGTCCGGCCGTAGTCCGTGTCGATGTCCCTCGGGTAGAACCCTTCCGGCTGACGGGGCGCCGGCGCCCGTGGCGGCGGGTTATCGCGCGCCAGCGTATGGTCGGTCGAGACATCGCCGTCGAACGGTGGCCGCCGGTGGCACTCGAGGCACCAGCCCATCGTGAGCGGCGCCCACTGGTAGACCCGGTCCATCTCCTCGACCGGCCCATGGCAGTCCTGGCACTCCAGGTTCCGCACGTGGGCCTTGTGACTGAACTGCACGAACTCCGGCAGCTTGTACACCCACTCCCACTCGATCGGCTCGCCACGCGCTTCGTACTGACGCAACTCCTCGACCGGCGGCAGCCCCGTGCCCGCGATGCGGTGGCACCCCATGCACACCTCGAGCGACGGCACTACGCCCGACACCGACCGCTCCGTCCCCACATGGCAGTACATGCAGTCGATCTGGAGGTCCGTGACGTGGAAGCGGTGGTTGAACGGGATGGGCTGCTCCGGTCCGCGGCTCGCGTTCTCGTGATCGTAGATCGCGCGCCACTGGGCGGGCATCGTCGCGAGATCCTGCTCATCCGCGTACTGGAGCGCCGCGTCGGCCGTCTCGCCCTCGCCCGCGGCCTGCGGATCCGCGCTCTCCTGGACGTGAAGGAAGGCGGACGGATCGAGGCTCGCGACCGCGAGCTCGAGTTCGCCGGTTGAAGGCCGGTACAGCGCCAGCGCGGTGGCGCCGAGGGCCGCGGCAAGGACGCCCGCGACCGCGCGAGAGCTTATCTTCATCCGCCTCTCTGAGCGGGAATCGACGATGTGAGTCGCCCGTCAGCCTCCGCCGGCGGAAGCCCGGGTCGCGAACAAGGTAAACCCCGCTCCGGTGGATGCAACCGTCGCCGGGAACCGCCCATCCGGCGCCCGCCGAGGTTGACCGATTCGGGCCGTTCCTTTAGCATATGTCCGTCCGAGCGGGCTCCCACCCGGGGCCCGCTCGTCGTGTCTTTCGGAGGGGCCTTAGCTCAGATGGCTAGAGCGCTACGTTGACATCGTAGAGGTCACTGGTTCGAGTCCAGTAGGCCCCATCGAAACGCCGCTGCAGGGGGCTGTAGCTCAGTCTGGTTAGAGTGCCGGTCTGTCACACCGGAGGTCGCGGGTTCAAATCCCGTCAGCCCCGTACCAAAAAGAGTGTCGAGCGAGGGGCCGTAGCTCAGTTTGGGAGAGCGCTTGAATCGCACTCAAGAGGTCGCGGGTTCAAATCCCGCCGGCTCCACTCCCCGTCGCCGTCCACCCCCGCAGCCCCGGCGAGCCTTCTCGCCAGGGCCCCCCGGGTAGCGGCCGACGGCTCGCCACCGTAGCTCAGGGGTAGAGCACCGCATTCGTAATGCGGCGGTCGTCGGTTCAAATCCGACCGGTGGCTCTGAAAGGACCCCTCCACCGACAGCCGGCAGGCCGGAGGCTCTGGAGGGAGAGGAAGCAGGGACACGCGGGTGTAGCTCAGTTGGTAGAGCGCAACCTTGCCAAGGTTGAGGTCGCCGGTTCGAATCCGGTCACCCGCTTCTTCGCAGCCGGCTCGCGCGCGAGCCCGGCCCCCGCGCCCAACGCGCGGTCCGCAGTACCCCTCGGGGCGTGGCTCAGTCCGGTAGAGCGCTGCGTTCGGGACGCAGAGGTCCCCGGTTCAAATCCGGGCGCCCCGACTAAATTACCCAGGCAACCGAGATGGGCGTACTGTTCCGCCCGCCCGGGCTATCCCGCCGCCCCCCGAGATTACGCGGGCCGCCGAAGGCGGTCGTAGCGAAATCCGGGCGCCCCGGCCCGGTCAACCAGCGGCAGTTGAATGCCCACCCGTCGGCCGCACCAGCGGCCACGGATCCACATGCCGGTTTTTCTGGACCCGCTCTTCGTCTTTTTCGTATACTCTGACCCGATGCAGCAGTGTCCCCAGCAAACGTAACGTGCGAACACGAGGCGAGCGTGAACCCCGAAACGCCGGAACGCGACGAAAAACAGCCGACCCGCGAGCGCGCGGAGTATCGGTTCACGATCGACGCGTTCACGCCGCGTACGCTACCGATGGTGCGTCTCGCCCAGTATTTGGCGAAGCTCGCGGACATCCTCGGAGACCGAAACGGCGTCCACCTGGTGGGCATTGAGGAGGGTAGCACCGCGCTCGTGCATGAGATCGAGCCAGCGGCCGTGCGGAAGGTCCGTACTCGTTTGCAAGCCGTTGGCCGTGGCGAAGCGCCGCGCGATGCCCAGGAAGCCTATCGGAGTCTGGACGGCTATCTGCGCGAGGACCGGGCTCGTGCCGTGTTGGAAGAACAGGACGGCGGTCACGAAGTCCTCGAGTTTCCGGGTGCAGATGACGCGGAGGACCCCTACCCGCTGGTGCGCGAGCCGGGGCGAATCTCCGGTATCGTCATTCGAGTGGGCGGAACCGGCGACAGGATTCCCATCCTCATCGAGTCCGACGGCGAACCCATCGCCGGATGCAGTGCGAGCAGGGACGTCGCGAAGCTACTAGCGCATCATCTCTTCGAGCCCGTCCGCTTGATGGGAAAGGGTTCCTGGCTGCGCGATAACGAAGGGCGCTGGAACGTGCAGCGCTTCAACATCGACGCCCTCGAGCCGATCGAGAGTACGAAGGTTTCCGAAGCTCTCCGGGAACTTCGGGCGGTAGCCGGAGACTGGACCGAAGACGATTACCGGGATCTGGAACGCATCCGACAAGGACCGGAACAAAATGGTGGTGATTGACGCCACCACGCTGCTCCTGTTCCTCCAACCCGGCACTCCCGGGCCGACGGACGCGGCAGGGGAACCTCGTCGTCACGCCCGGGAGCGCGTCGAGTACCTGATCGAGAGGCTGGACCGGAAGCCGCGAGAGACCGCTTCTCCCCACTCGGGGGGTTCGCCTTCCGCGCCTCCCCCAACACCGCGACCGCCTCCAGTATCACAGGGACGAGCGGGCCGAGCTGGGCAAGGCACACGGCGAGCGCGCCCGGGAGATCGAGCGCCGTGCGCACGAGGCCCATCGAAGGGGGCTGGTGGACGCGGAGCGGCGCGCATGGGCAGTGCGGGAGTGGCAGATGGGGAGGTTCTGTTGACGACGATCACGGTCCACGGCGGGAACAGGGCAACGCCCCGACCGCGAACTTCACCCGAGCGCGGGTCTTCAGGGGTTCGAAGGAGCGGCGTCCCTCGTCGGCCCTATCCGTGGACGCGCGGCTTCTCGTCGTTCGCCCTTGACCTCCGTCGGGACTTCGCTCCATTGTGGCACCTGCCGGCTCCGCCCTGTTACGACCAGCCTCCCCGAACCGTGACCCACAGCAACTACGATTCCCGCCGGCAAGCCTCCGTTGAGCGAGAGGGGGAAGTTCGCCAACCCCTCCATGCCGTGTGGGGAGTCGGCTTCCCAAGACTACTTCACATGCGGATCTCCAGTGCGTCTTGCGGTATGCGAGGCCCAATCAACGGACCGACAGTCCCCTCGCGGGCTCCCACCGAGCACAGCCAGACGTTCCCTCATCAGCGTGATTCGAGTTGTGGCAGCGAGCGTCACTCCGATCCCGCCCAAGCTGCTAGTGGTCGCTTGCCCGCGACGTCGCCCGCGTTCATGGATGGTCGCTCGTGTGTACCGCTCGAAAGCCCCGCGCCGTGACCGCGCCTGAGGGTCTGAGCCACCTCGTGGCGCGATTCGAGACCAACTCGGATTCCTATACGTCCAGTAAGTACAATGAGACACAGCTTCGCCGCGAATTCGTCGACCCGTTGTTCGAGTTGCTCGACTGGGATGTAAGCAACTCAAAGGGATACGCAGAGGCGTACAAGGAGGTCGTCCATGAAGACGCAATCAAGATCCGTGGTCGGACCAAGGCTCCGGATTACGCATTCCGCGTTGGAGGCGTCCGCAAGTTCTTCGTCGAGACAAAGGCACCGCACTGGGACCTCGCGCACGATCCCCGACCGGCGTTTCAACTCCGAAGATATGCCTGGTCCGCGAAGCTCCCTCTCTCCATTCTAACGGACTTCCAAGAGTTCTCCGTATACGACACCCGCATCCGGCCATTCAAGACCGATGGGGCCGCGACGGCTCGGGTCATGTACCTGCGTTATCCCGACTACATGAGTCGTTGGCACGAGATCGCCGAGATCTTTTCTCGTCAAGCGATCTTCCGCGGTTCGTTTGACAAGTACGCTGACTCGAAGAAGGCAAAACGAGGCACCACTGAAGTCGATGAGTCCTTCCTTCAAGAAATCGAAGCCTGGCGCGAGGCGCTAGCGAAGAACCTCGCGCTTCGGAATCCTGATCTGGGGTTGCGCCTCCTCAATACGGCCGTCCAGAGGACGATCGACCGGGTCGTCTTCCTTCGCATCTGCGAGGACCGAGGAATCGAGCCCTATGGCCAGTTACGTGACCTGACAAGCGGCGGCAACGTGTATCGGCAACTTGCCTCGCTCTTTGTCGAGGCCGATGCCCGGTACAACTCGGGCTTGTTTCACTTTCAGGAAGAACCGGGTCGTGCCGAGCCGGATACTCAGACGCTGCGTCTCACCATCGACGACGGGATTCTCAAGAACATCATATCGCATCTCTACTACCCGGATAGCCCATTCGAATTCTCAGTCTTTTCTGCTGACATCCTTGGCCAGGTATACGAGCAGTTCTTAGGAAAAGTAATTCGGTTGACTCCCGGCCATCGGGCGAAAGTAGAAGAGAAGCGGGAGGTTCGGAAATCTGGTGGTGTATATTATACGCCCACACATGTTGTGGACTACTTGGTTCAACGCACCGTGGGTACTCTTTTGGAAGAGGCGCGCACGCCCAAGAAAGCGGCTTCGTTGAAGGTCCTCGATCCAGCCTGCGGCTCGGGGTCCTTCTTGATCCGAGCCTACCAAGCACTGCTAGACTGGCACCTAGAGCGTTACCATGACGACGGCGTCGCCAAGCACTCGCGGGGACGACACCCCAAGGTATACCAAGGGCCGCGAGGCGAGTGGCGGCTAACGACGGCGGAGCGCAAGCGCATCCTCACCAACAGCGTTTATGGCGTTGACGTAGACTCGCAGGCTGTGGAAGTCACCAAACTCTCGTTGCTGCTCAAGGTGCTTGAGGGCGAATCTGCGGAGACGCTGGAGAAGCAACTGACGCTGTTCCGCGAGAGAGCGTTACCCGACCTTGCTAGCAATATCAAGTGTGGCAACGCATTGATTGGCAATGACTTCTACTCTGGACGACAGGCGGCACTTTTCGACGAGGATGAGTTGTACCGCATCAACGCGTTTGATTGGGAAGAGGAGTTCAGGGAGGTGTTGGACGCTGGCGGGTTCAGTGCGGTTATCGGCAACCCGCCATACCTGTCATTCTCGGGAAGGCAGGCGATCTCCTTGGCCGCGGACGAGCGCGAGTACTACGCGCGACACTACCCGGGGTCCGGTTGGCAGACCAGTCACGGGTTCTTCATCGTCAAGGCGCATGCCTTGGCGGAGCGAATGGTTGGCCTGATCGTCCCCGACCAAGTCGGACATCTTGCAGGGTATGAATCAATCCGTGATTCCGTTACAGGCGTCTCATCGCTCGTAGCCGTGCGCTACTGGGGAGAGAACGTCTTCCCGGGTGTGGTGACTCCAGCGCTGACTGTTGTCACCGACAAAGCCCACTGCGGGACCACGGAGATACGGACTGCGGATGGGCTAAGCAGCGACTGTCAGATTCGGTCCGGCAGAGCTTGGATTCCTCCGTCGCGGCATTCGGACCTCATCGAGAAGCTGCGTGTTCAGGCCAAGCCTCTCGACCATTGCTTCGCGGATCCGGGAGTGCATACTGGCAACTGTGCCAAGAAGCTGGTGTTACCACTCGCTGAGGCACCGCCGGACTCGGTGCCCGTGCTGGAGGGGAAGCAGGTCGCGAGATACCTGTGCCGTCGTCCCGCAAAGGTTCTCAGGCTTGGCTACGAGCGTTCCAGCGGTGAGTACTTCCGGATCGGATCGATCGATCGATACCGAAACGCACGTTTCGTGATTCGCCAGACAGCGAGTCGCCCGATCGTTGGGCCGCGGCGGCACGCCGAGTATTTCCGAAATACGCTGCTCGCGTTGTACCCACCTGACGATGGGCGCGACGTACGCTTCGTGGTTGCCATCTTGAATTCTCGCTTGATGCGGTACGTGTACAGCGTTGCGGTAAGGGAATCGGCTCAGAAGGCCTTTCCGCAAGTAAAGGTGCGCTCACTCCGGTCGCTGCCGATCAAAGCCATAGACCCAGGATCTGAACGCGACAAGGAGATTCATGACCTTCTGGTGGATCATGTGCAGCGCTTGATCGCCCTTCACGCCTGCGTTGCCACGACAGAGACGGCTCATGATCGGAAGGTACTGAGCCGCCGGATTCAGGGGTTGGACCGAGAGGTGGATCAGTTGGTGGAACACCTGTATGGCCTGTCTGAAGCCGAGGTTTCTCAGGTCGTACGATATCTCGCCGGAATGGGGTCAGAGTGAGCCTCGAACCGTGTTGGCTCATGAACCATACGGGAACGATCATAAGGTTCCGTCCGTCGCAGCTACCGAGACTACCCGACGAGGACGTGGACCTAACGGTAGAACTCTTTGATGGCCGAGTGATCCCAGGCCGATTCCATCGACATCCGGCGAACCCGTACGTCGCGGGTCAGCGCGTTCGCCAGTTCATTCAATCGCGGGTCCCCGCCGAGTCTAGCGAACAGGTGTTGATCAGTGCGGTCGGGCGGCACTGGCGCCTCTTCGAACCTGAACCGGTAGGTGCGGAGGCAGAACGCTATGGTGTCGACAGGCAACGCGCGACCCAGGGAAAGCTGACGGGCAGGGATCTGGATGGCATTTTGGAGCAGATTGATGCGCTGAGCAGTCGATCGGACAGAAGAGAAGCATACGAGCGGTTGACGCGCCCGCCCGGGCTGCGACAACTGGTCCTAGGCTTAATGGGGGCTCGGTGCCAAGTTGAGGGCTGTCACGCTGCTCAGAACACCGCAGCCGAGTGGGATGATGAGGCGGCGGCATTCTCCGTCCTTGAGGTTCATCACATCGAGGAGGTCGCCAAGGTGGTGGACCACAGTCCTAGGAATCTCTGCGTCATCTGTGCGAACCATCATCGACTCATCCATGGGTTCGGGCCTTGGGTCGTTCGCCACGAAGGCGATGACGTCGTCTTGACCCGGCGATATGGACACCTCCGCATCGTGCGTGACCTATCGGCTCTTGCGTGAAGGGGGCCGGGCTGATCGGCGGGTCATCGCCCCGCTACCGACCTTGGCGCGACAGCGTCTTCGAGTTGCCGGAACGGCGGGGTACCTATTCCGATGAAGTCGACCCCCGAGAGGACGTCCGGGTCAATCTGCGGCAACCGGTCAAGCGCATCCTTGCGGAAGCATGGCTCCCCGCCCGACAAGCAAGAGAGAGAGACGCGCACGGTCCTCGAACAGGCGGAGGTTCGCTCGACAGGGTGGGCGGTATGACGCGTTCGGCGCGGTCAGGTCCCGGGCGCGACTGATCGCTCGACTGGCGGATACGGCTGGTCCCGCGTCGAGATGAGTGGAGGGCAACGGTCCGGGAGTAGGGGGCGGTCACCCTACCTTCGCGTACTCTACTCCAGTCTCTTGCGGAGTTCTCCTTCCGCGTCGTGCCACCTAGCATCCTGGCGGTATCCGGCCGCGATGTCCTCAAGAAGGCTTGCAACGAACGGATGATCGAAGGCCCGCTCATTCGCCAGCTCTTGGAATCTCGCCGCAAGTTGCCGTTCCGGCTCACCATGATCTCCCCAGGCATGACCGCCTCGGGCGTTGTGGGTCCCGATGCAGAACCCCACTCCAATGTCCTTTGTCGCCGTCTGCTCGAGCACGTCGCAGACCTCGGCTCTAGGCCAGGGTCCATCTTCAGGAACAGGATCGACCCGCGCGAGGAGTTGGCCAATCATCTGATCACCAATGACAACGCGGTCGTGCTCCTCGCAAAGTCGGCGCACTTCCGCTACCCATGCCCGAAGCGCGATCTGGTCCACCGCGCCAGCCTCGTCGGTTCCCGGCAGACGCTTGACTCGAAACAGCAGCTTGAGGGCCTGGGAGGCAGCAGCCGAAGCACGCTTGGGATCGTCGATTCGCCAATCCGGTGGATCTTGGCCGCGGTGGCGGCGCCGAAACGCCAGAGTTAGAGCTCGGAAGTAGAGCTCCGGCGAGGCTGCGACCTGGTTCTCCAAGTTGGGGAAATCGTAGTCGCGGTGGTCGAGTGCCTTGAGATACATGAACTCCAGCATCGCCAGGTCTTCGCGATTGACTCCGGCGCGCTCGTCGAGGGCCTTCAAAGCTTCAGCGATGTCATATGCGTCAACCCGGTATTGGTCGGTCGGTCCAGGTTGTTCGGTGGCTATTTCGTAAAGGAGGCGTCTGAGACGAGATGTCTCGACAAGCGACCAATCTCGCTTCGCCACCCAGAAGGCGCTGCGGGGCCGCTTTGCTTGGACGAGACGATCGATGAGGTACGTCAACTCCGACTCACTGTACTGCGCCCACGGTGGCGTCACGCTTTCCCAGTACGAGTCCTCGACCGGCTGGCCAGCCGCCTCGACTAGCTGCCACGTATCTCTGCGAAACGGTGCGCACCGGAGCAACCGCGCGATTGAAGTCAGATCACCGCCCTCAATCACGGCCTTCAAGAGCAACCTGCCTTCGTCGTCCGACAGGGCCTGCAAGAACCCCTGCATACAGGCGTCTACACCACTCGCTTGCTCGTCGGGGGCGTCCCAGCACCGGTTGAAGAAATCAACCCTTGCTTCGTCCGGAATCACCCGTGCCAACAAGCTCCCTACGATATCGCACGCGGCCGCTTCAGCGAGAAACGAGATCACCCCCTCCGCACCAAGCGTTTCCCAAATCTCCGTGATCGCAACGGCTCGCTGTTTCTGGATGATCTGCTGACGAATCGAATGGGATGCGTCTGGGTCGCTAACGTCCTCGGCCGAAGGCTCAATCCAATGTTTGGCGAAGAGCCACCGGTGCCGGATGACCAAACGCTCCGGCTCCAGGCTCGTGAATGTCCGGCGCGCGTTCTCGATCGTTTCTGGATCGAGGTTCTTCACCTGTCCACGATTCGTCAGGTACAATCGACGGATTTCCTCGCGAAGCCCAGCCTTCGAGTGGTCATCGCCCTGGGTACGTCCCCAATCGATGATGCGATCCCACACTTTGGCCTGATCGCTTTCGGGCAACCGCGCCGCACGTTGGACGAGGTCGTCCAACTGACGCTGGCCGACACTTGGCCAAACATGCACAATATCAAGCACATGGCGCGTGAACTCTGACAATTCCAGCTGTGTGACGCCCCTGCCGGCACCCGTCGCGTCGCTACGCCAACGGGGGCGATAGCTGGGAAGTCCGATTTGAACTCTTCCATCAGACAGCTGATCCATGCATACCTGCCACGCAACATCGGGGAATCGGTCAACTAGAGTCGCGATCCCCTTCTTCCTGTCTTCTAGCGAAGCGGCAGTCTGAGGTATCCATGAGCGGTAGATGGCCTTGAGGCTGTTAATGGGCTTCTGCATCCAGTTGTCATCGATCGCGGTTCTCGCCAACTCGGCGAATATCGCGCTAACACGTGCCAGGTGTTTCCATGCCAACGATTCCAGGGCCCACAGCAGCCCGGTTCGGGGGCAACCGCTAAAAAAACCCGCGTCCGCAGGCTTGAGCAGGCCCAAGACGACCGGGGAATCGCCTCGCAAGTCGTCCTCGATCAACCGGAGGAAATACTCTGGTGCAGCTTCGGCATATCGGGGGAGGTCGCCGTCGTGAGACAGAAGCTTCTTAAGGGTCAGCGGCGTCAACAGGTTGCGGATCAGGGACGACACCTCGCCTTCCACATCCACGCCGGACCGGTTCAGAAACAGGTGGTTGCCGTGGACCGCCAAGATGACCAGCGTCTCACAGATCCCGCTGCGCAGAGCTGCCGAATGGTCGCGTACCTTACCGTAGAGTCCCGCCGTCCATCGCTGATCCTCCGGTAGATGAACAGCCGGATCAATCTCTGCAAGGACATATCGGGCCAGCGCCAAGAACCCTGTCAGATCCGCACTGGTAACGTGTTTGCTGATTGCAAACAGCGCGTCGATCTTCGAGGCGACGCCGCGATGCTGCCCAACCGCCCACACGGGGCTGTCGTCGAGCAGCAACATCCCGGCGATGTCTTTTTCCACCACCTCGTACGACCGGTTGGCAAGCTCTGCGACTACTCTCTGATCAGCCTGGGACTCGCCGTTCCACGCCCCCGCGAACGTCAGCGGTATCAGGGCTCTTGCTCTAGTCTCTTCTTCCGCCCAGGCAGGTTTCCTGATGGAGTCTACTTCGGACAGGCGGCGGCGAAGGATGGTGGGTGACCGCCCGGATTCGCGCTCGAGTCTTCGCGCGCTGTCACGGTCGATGCCCATTGAATCAAGCGCTTCCTCAAACGCTTCGTGGTTGAGAAGGTCCAGCGCGATGTCCGGGTCCGACCGAACCGCGTTACGCGGACGGACGGTGACGCTGTGCAGGCGGTCATGAACGGGCGCGAGCTCTCGTTCGCACTCCTCGCTATGGACGACCGGGAGGAACGGTGTACGCGATGCAGCCAGTTCACGCAGCGTGGAAGGCGAGTCGAATACCGCGGCCAAGTTGGTCGACCGCGTGACGTTCGCGTTGCCCGATGACTCGTCGGCCAGCTCGCGAAACATGCACGCTACAAAAGCGATGGCTTCATCCTTCGAATCAGCAGAGATTACGAACGGCCGTTCCGGTTTTCTCCCTAGCCAATTCTCGATCTGCTGGCGATATGCTTCCAGTGAGGGGCCGAAGACCTTCGACGTGAGCTTCGGACTGCTCGCTGACGACCAACGGTGCCAGAAACGCTCTAGAGTCTCAACGCCACCCGAGTCGATCGCAAGTTGCTCGGCAAGCCATATCTGAGCCGGGACCGACTGAGTCAACCACGTCTCAAGGTCGCTAGCATCGAGCGCCCTCACCGCCTTCCAATGGCCCTCGAGCTGTCTCGCGGCGGCCCAATCCGTAGCGTCGTCCCACCTGCGCGGCGTGACGAATACGAACGTGCTCTTCCCACGATC
Source organism: Candidatus Palauibacter rhopaloidicola (assembly GCA_026914155.1). Taxonomy (GTDB): domain Bacteria; phylum Gemmatimonadota; class Gemmatimonadetes; order Palauibacterales; family Palauibacteraceae; genus Palauibacter; species Palauibacter rhopaloidicola. The sequence goes on from JAPPGH010000029.1 coordinate 143,721, forward strand.
CGCGAATGGCATGGAGCGCCGCAGCGCATTTCGGTAGTCTCGGCTTGCCTTCTCGCTGGGGCGTCGACTCGTTCCGAACTCCCAAAACGAAGGCCCACTGGGAATCCACGGAGTAGCCGAGTCGGCCTCTACGAGACCATCCCATCCGTGCCGCTGTCCGTCGTCATGCCCCGGAAAGGTGAGCCGGCTCAGACCATCGTGCGTCGAGACGATGAGTAGCCTCAGCAGCACGGGGAGCAGGTGGCGAGTCTCAATTTGGTCCGCCCATGCGTCGATTTGTCGTGATCGGATCTGGAGGAACGGCGGCACGTAGGGGTGCACCGCGATGTCTTCTTCTCCCCCGACTTGGCTCTGGCGATCGAAATCCGCCTGATGTTGGAGGAGCTCATCTCGGTCCGTCCCGAAGGCCCGTTCCAAGCGGATGGCCATCTCGGGCGACAGCGAAGAGTTCCCATTCAGAAAATTCGACAAGGCAGGTCGCCCGATTCCCAATCGTTTGGCGGCTTCGCTCACCGACATGCCGGCAGGTATGACGTGCTTCTTGATGAAGGATCCAGGGTGCGTCGCTGCTCGTGCATCTCCGGGCATAACGAAGTCTCCCGAGCGGAGGTGTTGTATTGTGTTGCGCGACACGATACAATCCTTGGCGTGTCCCCCGCAAGGCGTCGCCCGGCGGGGTTTCTACGATTTGACGAACCGAAACTGGCAGGAGAGGAAATTGAGCAACCCGCAAGACGACCTAAAGCGGCTCTTGGAGGCACACGAAGACCCGGATTTCCAGCGTGGACAGATTGACGCGCTGTGTGTAATCGTCGCGGCCGCCGGGTGCATGGCCTCGGTGCGCCGGTTCGGCGACGAGCTGAGCGAGATGCACCATGTGGCCGAGGAGAACGGGGCGAGTTCGCCATCCACCACCTACTGGAGGGGCTACATTAATGCCATCGACCGCGTGCGGCGCGACCTGCCGTATGGGGAACCCGGAGGCCGTCGTGAAGGGCTAGGCGCAACTGAAACGTCCCCGGCACGGAGGTGACGACCACCTCCCGTTAGGCACTCCGGGCGGAAGTCGCGAATCAGGATGTTCACGGCCATGTTGGCGAGCTTCGGGCCAACACCGTCGAAGGCCAGGAACCGTCTGGCCACGGCCGCGCCGCTGCTCCCGTTGGCCCAGATGCGGGAGGCGTCCCCGCCGTACCTATCCCCGATGTGCCGGACGGCCGCGGGAAGTCATCTACCGACGTGGATCGTCGCTCTCCGGTTTCGACCGGCACGCCCTCATAGGGGGTCCACCCCGAATCCGCGCAGGGCGGCCCCGCAGGCCGGACACCGTCCCCCCAGCGCCCCGTCTCGGACATGGCCGCACTCCCCGCACGTCCGCTGCTGCCGCGTGCGCCGCCCGATAGCCGCGAGGGCGTCCACCGTCTCGTCCCTAGTCTCTGCCTCCGACTGGGCGTGCGTTGAGGGCGGAAGGCGTCGCCCGTTATGGGGGTCGATGCGCACCGGGACGGCCGGGAGGATCGCGTCCCGCGCCCCGCGCCGGAATCCGGGGACGGGCCGCCGCATGCGCCGCGTCAAGCGTTGGGCGCAGCGCTCCGCCGCCGCGCGTGTCCGATGCCGTGTCCCGCATCCGTCCTTCACGGTCTCGCCAGGGTGGCCGGCCGACGGCGTGCAGGTCCACGCCTCGACCTGCGGCTGCTTCTGCCGAACCAGCCCGTCCGCAATCCGCCGCAACCAACGCAACCTCGCCGTCATTGCCCTTTCCCCATGCTCTCGCGGATCAGCTCGCCCAGGTGCGGAGGGTGGAGCATCGAGCGCACGGACCCGCCGTCTGCGTCGTTCATGATCATCCTCCTTCCCTTCAATCGTAACCTACCACGCCGACACCCACTGCCTCACCGTCCTTGGGCGGACGGGCGCACAACCCGCTAGCATGGTGTATCGCAACCAGATGCAGGAAGCATGGGAAGGAAGGTCGGAAACATGAGCACGACGCGCATCACGATTGATCTGGACGATCCTGAAAGCCTGCCCAAGGGGAGGGTCGATTACGCGGTGCTGGACGGCACCACTGAGGAGAACATTGCCTCACAGCAGCGGGAGGATGACGCCGAAGCGATGAGGGACATCGAGCGGCGCTCGGACAAGCAGGATGGGTGAGCTGGTCGACAGGAACCCCGACATCCTGGGCGGGACTCCCGTGTTCTCCGGCGCAAGGGTTCCGGTGCGGATACTGATGGAACATCTCGAAGCGGGCGACGGGCTCGACGATTTCCTCGAGGACTACCCTGCGGTCTCCCGGGATCAAGCGGTCGAACTGCTTGAGCTTGCCACTACGATGCTCGTGGAGAGCGAGCGTCACCCCACGCCGGAGTCGGACCAAGGGCGTTAAAAGTTTACGGAGATGAGCTCGACGGTCCATCGTTCTGCTTGACGCCGCAGCCTCCAAACCGGTTGGAGGGTTGAGGGCCGAGACGAATCCGCGAAACGGGAAGGGCACCCGGAAACCCGCGAAACGTCTCGGCCCTCGCGCGTAGTAGGGGAGCATCATCCGTGGATAGGGCGTGGAGACCAAGGAGTGGAAGCAATGGCGCCAGCGCGTCGGAGTCGGAGAAGGAGACTTGGAGAGCGGTCGGCAGAACCGACCGTCCAATACCTCTACGACTCCTCGGGGCGGTGGATCGCTTTTAGGCGAGGCAAGTACGTCTTCGACACCGCCGGAAAGTGGGTCGGGTGGCTGCCTTGGGAGGACGGCCACGTGGTCGATGTCGAAGGCGGGTACCTCGGGACCATCTTTCCGGGTGACCGGCTCCACAGGGTGCTGACGCACCGGTATCGCGGCTACCCCGGCTATCCCGGTTTTCCGGGTTACCCCGGTTATCCGGGTTACCCCGGGTTCGCAGGTCACTCGATGCTTCCGCCGTCTGCCGTGGACATCGAGGAACTCAGTCACCAGTGACCGAAGCCGAAGGGCATTCGCACGCGGAGACGCGTCGCACTATCCGTCGTTCGACGAGAATGCCTACGCGACATGAGCATTCGGATTCACATGTCGTTGTGATCGTGCAGCTTACGGGATTCGGCGGGCGGATTCCCGCTGATTGACTCCCGCCGATTCGTTTCGGGTCAGGCGCGGACCCTCGGGCGGCTGTCCAGAGCCTTCCTAAGCTGTACCGCGTCGGCCTGCTGATAGCAGCGCAAAACCGTCTGGGCTTCCTTCCAGCCGCCCAACTCGCACAGCACCTTGAGCGGCAGGTCCATCAGGTCGCTGGCAAACTTCCGCCTCAGCGAGTGCCAGCCCCGCCGCGCCTTCGGCTCCAGTCCCGCGAGCCGCTCCGCCTTGCGCCACCAAACGCCGGTCCGTCCCCTGCCGATGCTAGCCGAGGGATCCTTCGAGGCGGGCAGGATCAGCTTCTCCCCGCTACCGGGGTTCGCTTCCCGCGCCTCCTCCAACACCGCCACCGCTTCGTCCGTCATCGGCGTGACGTGCTCGTAGCCCGTCTTCTCGTGTTCCGCCCGCCACCGCACCTCGCGGCCCTCGAAGTCGATGTCTGACCACCTCAGGTTGCGGATGGCCCCGATCCGGTGCCCGGTCTCGTGGGCGAGAACGAACGCGACGTGGAACCGCCAGTCCACCTGCCGGGACACCCCGAGCATCGCCCGGTACTCCTCCTCGGAGAGAACGACCCTAGCGGGGTTCTTCTCCTTGGGCGTCCTGAGACCCCTCAGCGGATTCGAGTCGAGAAGGAGCTTCCCCTCCTCGTCTCTGGACTTGG